>NZ_JAKKOC010000001.1:1015000-2337010 GCF_026226815.1 Avibacterium sp. 21-594
TCGTACATAGACATTGGTTTCTGGCGTATTTTTATCCGCTTTGCGTGCAGTGAGATTAACGCCGAAAAATGCTGTTTGTTTGTGGTTTAAAAGTGCGGTGTTTTTTTCAATAAATTTATAGAGTAATTTATTGAAGTGTCCATAACGGATCGAAGCACCGATAATAATGCGATCAAATTCCGCTAAGTCAGCCACATTCTCATTAATGCTACACACTTCCGCGCTTAATTTTTCTGCCAAAAATTGGGCGATTTTTTGCGTTTGCCCGTCATAGCTAGAATATAAAATCAAGGTTTTCATTAGGTTCTCCAAAACGCAGGGCTAAATAAAATTAAGAGGGAAAACACTTCCAAACGCCCTGCAACCATTGCGAAAGAAAAAACATATTTTGCGCTATCTGGCACGTCAGCAAAGCTGGTGCTAATCATTCCCAAGCCTGGGCCTGCATTAGTAATCGCGGCAAAAACAGCGCCGATGGAATCAAATGCGCTCATTCCACATAAAATAGCTGCGAAAACGCAGAGCCAGAAGGTTAAGAAAAAAGCGATTAAAAATGCCCAAATACGTTCGATAACGTGCATAGACAAGAGATTATCGCCTAATTTTACGGGAACGACTAAGTTAGGGTGCACAAGGGATTTTAGCTCGCGCTTAAATTGCAACCATACCACCAAAACGCGGATCATTTTGAGCCCACCTGATGTTGAACCTGCACAACCACCCAATAATCCTGCGAACACTAGCATCATTCCTAAAAAAGGCGGTAACTGATTGAAATCAAATAAGGTGTAACCCGACGTCATCGCCATTGAGGCCGATTGCGCACTCCCCTGCGCGAAGGCATCAATTAAGGAAAGGTTATCGAAAGAAAGGTATAGCCCAAGGGATAGCACCAAAATAAAGAAGCCTTGCACTAAACAAAAGAAGCGAAATTCGGGATCGTGCCAGTAAGTTTTCCATAGGCTTTGGTGCTTCCAATGGGTTAGCGCGGTGATGTGCAGCCCAAAGTTGCAGCCAGCTACCAGCATAAAAAAGGCAGCCAGAAAGTAAATAGTGGAATTGTTGAAATAGCCTAAATTCGCGTCGTGGGTGGACATTCCGCCATTAGACACGGTAGAGAAACTATGGGAAATAGCGTCAAACACCGACATTCCAGCCCACCAATAGGCAAAAATACAAATGACGGTTAAAACGCAATACAAAATCCATAACAGCTTTGCTACTTCGGCAATTCTCGGCAAGTTTTTTTGATCTTTAAGTGGCCCTGAGGATTCAATACGATAAAGCTGACTGCCTCCAATACCTAAAATTGGCACGACCGCCACCACTAAGACGATCAATCCCATTCCGCCTAGCCATTGCAAAAGTTGGCGATAAAATAAAATGGATTTAGGCAAATTATCTAGCCCCGACATCACCGTTGCACCCGTGGTAGTGAGTGCTGAAAAGGCTTCAAAAGTGGCATCGGCAAAGCTCATTGTTAATTCATCAAATAATAAGAAAGGGATCACCGCCAATAAACTGAGCAACACCCAGAACGCCACCACAATAAGAAAGCCTTCTCTGGCGCGCAATTCCTGTTTATGTTGATGGCAGCTCCACCACAACAACGTACCAAAAGAAAAGCTGGCAATAAAGGCTTGCATAAAGGCTTTTCCGCCACCATCGCCATAAATCAGCGCCACAAAAGCTGGCACGAGCATTGTGGCTGAAAAGCACATCACCAAAATGCCGATAATTCGAAAAATAGATAATATATGCACAATGTTCTCTCTTATTTTATTGCGATGATAGCCAACTGCCCTGCCGAACGCTCGGTTAATTCTCGTTCAAACACAGTGCGTTTATCAGGACGAATTGCCAACACAAAATGCACTTTTTCTTGGAAATCTTGCGATTCAATCAACACATCTTGCTGCTCGCATAAATGTTGTAGCCAGTTAATTTGGTCATAATCGCAAGTTAAACGAAAATGTTCTCGTTCCACTTTCATTGTGGTTTCGAGCAATTTCAACGCCTGTTGCACACCGTTGCCATAAGCACGCACTAAACCGCCCGTGCCGAGCAAAATTCCGCCATAATAGCGCACCACAACAGCACTGATCTCACCAATCTGGCTACCCAACAAGGCATTCAGCATTGGTTTACCTGCCGTGCCTGCGGGTTCGCCATCATCAGAAAAACCTAAAGATTGAGAATCCGAAGGCTTGCCCGCCACCGCTGCCCAACAATGATGGCGCGCATTCGGGTGCTGGGTACGAATTTCCTGCCAAAAGGCTTTCGCTTGTTCTAAACCTTCTGTATGTTTGAGATAAGTGATAAAACGGCTTTTCTTAATTTCTTCTTCAAAAACCACCGCACTTTGCGGGATTAAATATTCCATAACCCAGACTAATTTTGACCGATATTTAATTGAACGGTATTATACGCACAAAATCACTTCAACGAAAAATAAACAATGAACGAAATTCACATTCACCAACAGTTAGACACCCAAGGGCTGCGCTGCCCTGAACCCGTAATGCTGGTACGCAAACAAATTCGCCATATGCAAGAGGGCGAAGTGTTGCTCATTCTTGCCGATGATCCTGCCACCACAAGAGATATTCCGAGCTTTTGTCAATTTATGGATCATCGCTTACTTAAAAGCGAAACAGAAAGCACACCGTTTAAATATTGGGTGCAAAAGGGGCAGTAAAAAGCAAAATAAAAAGGTGCGTTAAACGCACCTTTGTTTTATTAGAATAATTATAGATAGAATTTATCTACAAAGTTTAATTTGTCATCAAGTTTTAACACTAACGGCTGACCTGTTGGGATTTCAAAATCCATAATGTCTTCATCAGAAATGCCGATAATGTGTTTTGCCAACGCGCGCAATGAGTTACCGTGCGCAGTTACTAATACTCGTTTACCAGATAATAATGCTGGGGCAATTTGATCTTCCCAGAATGGTAATACACGCTCTAAGGTAACTTTTAAGTTTTCGCCATCTGGAATCACATCTGGCGGTAAGTTGGCATAGCGGCGATCGTTGTGCGCTGAATTTGGATCGTTTGGATCTAATAATGGTGGTAAGGTGTCGTAAGAACGGCGCCAAATATGCACTTGCTCATCACCATATTTTTCCGCAGTCGCTTTTTTGTCTAAACCTTGTAATTCGCCGTAATGACGCTCATTTAAACGCCAGCTTTTCACTTGTGGAATCCAAAGTTGGTTAGATTCTTCTAACACGATGTTACAGGTTTTAATTGCACGAGTTAATACAGAAGTAAAGGCAATATCAAACTCATAGCCCGCATCTAATAATTTTTTACCCGCTGCTTTGGCTTCTTCTACGCCACGCTCGGTTAAATTCACATCGCGCCAGCCAGTAAATAAATTTTTTGCATTCCATTCACTAAAACCGTGACGAATAAACACCAATTCCATAGAAAATCTCCTAATGTTAATGAAAAAATACTGGGCATTTTATAGCAAAAATTTCAATCTTTTAAAAGGAAAAAGCACGACTTTCCTGATCTTTCGCAAGGATTTGCTAGGTTATAATTTTTCCCTAAGCGAGGATTTTCAGATTTGTACAAAAATTTTCCGCCGAACATTTAGCGCCTTGCGCAAATAATGGTATAGTTATGCACATTTTTAGCCGCCAGTTTTAGTTTCTAATTTTATTAATGAGAGAAAAAACGTTGAAAAAAATCACCGCACTTTTCTTTTTTGCCTGCGCACTGCCTTTCGCCGTGCAAGGCGCGGATCTGTCTGCGATTCAAAAACAAATCAAACAGCAAGAACAGAAAATTGCTGAACAAAAGCGTGAACAAAATAAATTGCAATCCACCCTAAAAAATCAAGAATTGCAAATTAACGGCGTGGTCGGCCAACTGCGCAAAACAGAATCTGACCTAAAAGCAATTCGCAAAATGATGGCGGATACAGATAAACAAATCAAACACTTAGAAAGACAAGAAAAAAATCAGAAAGAAAAACTGGCTAAACAGATCGATGCAATGTACCGCTCGGGGATTAACCCTTCAATGTTGGAAAAACTGTTTTCTGAAGATGCTAAAAAAGCGGAACGAATGAAGGCTTATTATGATCATATGAATCAAGCTCGCCTTGCATTAATTGAAGATCTGAAACAAACGCAAGCGCAACTCAAGAAAGAAAAAGCCAATATTCAAGATCAGCAAAAAGAGCAACAAAATCAGCTCAATGAGCAAAAAAAGCAACAGCAAAGTTTGCAAAAAGTGCAACGCGAACGCCAATCTACGCTCAATCAGCTGAATAAAAGTTTAGCCAAAGATCAGAATAAATTGGACAGCTTGAAAGCGAACGAAAATGCCTTACGCCAACAAATTAAGCGTGCGGAACAGCAGGCTCGCGAGCAAGAAAAACGTGAACGTGAAGCCTTAGCACAGAAAAAACGCCAAGAGGAACAAAAAAGCCAAAAACCTTACACACCAACGGCACAAGAAAAACAGCTTATGGCAAGCAGTTCAGGGCTGGGCAAACCACAAAGGCAATATCAATATCCCGTATCAGGAAAAATTCTTAACCGTTTCGGTTCAACGCAAATGGGCGAGCTTAAATGGAAAGGGATCGTGATTGGTGCAAATGCAGGGGCGTCTGTACGCGCAATTGCCGATGGGCGCGTGATTTTGGCAAGCTGGCTGCAAGGTTATGGGCTAATGGTGATCATCAAACACGGTGAAAATGATCTGAGTTTATACGGCTATAACCGAGCAGTGTCAGTCAAAGAAGGGCAACTCGTGAAAGCAGGACAGAAAATTGCCGAAGTGGGATCCTCAGGCGGACAATCACGCTCAGGCTTGTATTTTGAAATTCGCCGCAAAGGCGTCGCGGTCAATCCAACAGGCTGGTTGCGATAATGACAAACTCTAATCAAAAACAACGCGTGAAAAAACAATTCATAAAGAAACCAAGTGCGGTCAAAAATTTGTTTATTTTTTCCACCGCACTTTGCTTGAGCCTATTCTCCACAATTGCTCTCAGCCAATCACGTCTAGCCATTGTGATTGATGATGTGGGCTATCGCCCGAAAGAAGATGCTGCCATTTATGCAATGCCGAAAGAAATCTCGGTGGCAATTATTCCTTCTGCACCTTATGCCAAACAGCGTAATGATCAGGCAAAACAGCAAAATCGTGATGTTCTTATTCATCTGCCAATGCAGCCGATGGGAAGCCATAAAATTGAAGCTGGCGGGCTAAGCCTTGGAATGTCGCAACAAACTGTGCGAGAAAAAGTGCAAAATGCGAAAAAAACCGTTTCTGCCGCCATTGGCTTAAACAATCATATGGGCAGTGCGGCAACGGCGGATCAAGATTTAATGACGAAATTAATGATCGCATTGCAAGAACAGCATTTGTTTTTCTTAGATAGCCGAACCATTGGTCGTTCAGTGGCAAGTAAAACTGCAAAGCAACAAGGCGTAAAAGCGCTAGATCGCCATATTTTCTTAGATGATAGCGATGCGTTCGCCGATGTTCAACGCCAATTTCAGCAAGCCATTGCCTATGCACGTAAACACGGTACTGCAATCGTCATCGGACATCCGCGTAAAAACACCGTTGCTGTGCTACAAAACGGTTTACGCACTCTGCCGAAAGACATTCAATTGGTTAATATGGGCAGCTTATGGCGTGGCGAAAAAGTGGTGCCTGTCAAGCCGTTTATTATGCTATTTAACACTACCCCGGCGCCAACTTCCGTTGCGCCTTTTCAAGATGTGCCGTTATTGCGGGGCATTCCACGTTAGACAATTATCAAACAAAAAAACCTTGGGCGAAAACCCAAGGTTTTTATCAACATGAAGTGCGGTAGAAAATTATAAAATTTCTTTCGCTTTAGCCACCACGTTTTCTACGGTGAAGCCAAATAGTTTGAATAATTCACCTGCTGGGGCTGATTCACCAAAGCTGTTCATCCCTACAATACGGCCACCGAAGCCAACGTATTTGTACCAGAACTCGCTAATTCCCGCTTCCACAGCCACACGTCTGGTTACGCTGCTTGGCAATACGCTTTCACGGTAAGCATCGTCTTGTTTGTCGAAAACATTGGTTGAAGGCATTGATACCACACGGATTTTTTTGCCTTCTTGACGAAGTTGCTCCGCCGCTTTCACCACTAATTCTACTTCAGAACCTGTCGCAATAAAGATTAAATCAGGTGTGCCTTCGCTATCGGTTAAGATATAACCACCGCGTGCCACATCAGCCAATTGTGCAGGGGTTCTGTCCATTTGAGTAAGATTTTGACGGCTGAAAATCATCGCACTTGGGCCATCTTTGCGTTCTACCGCCGCTTTCCACGCCACCGCTGATTCCACTTGGTCACACGGACGCCACGTATCTAAATTTGGAATTAAACGTAATGAGGCCGTTTGCTCCACAGGTTGGTGTGTCGGGCCGTCTTCCCCTAAACCGATAGAATCGTGGGTGTAAACAAAAAGCACACGTTGTTTCATTAAGGCTGCCATTCTCACTGCATTATGGGCATATTCCATAAACATTAAGAAAGTCGCACCATAAGGAATGAAACCGCCGTGGAGCGCGATACCGTTCATAATGGCTGACATTCCAAACTCACGCACGCCGTAGTTGATGTAGTTACCATCTTGATTTTCTGTGGCACGAATAGGGCGTGAGCCTGACCATAAGGTTAAGTTTGACCCCGCTAAGTCTGCCGAACCACCTAAAAATTCAGGGAGTAACGGTGCATAGGCTTCAATGGCATTTTGTGATGCTTTACGGCTTGCAATGCTCGCAGGGTTGGCTTGTAATTTTTCAATAAACGCTTGACTTTCTGCCGCCCAGTTTGCGGGCAATTCGCCACTTAAACGGCGTGCAAGCTCTGCGCTTAATTCTGGATAAGCTTGGCTATATGCTGTCCATTTTTCATTCCACACCGCTTCTGCTTGTTTGCCTTTCTCTTTTGCGTCCCATTGGCTATAAATGTCCGCTGGAATTTCAAATGGAGCATAGTTCCAACCGAGATTTTGGCGGGTTAATGCGATTTCTTCATCGCCTAATGGCGCGCCGTGACTATCGTGCGAGCCTGCTTTATTTGGCGAGCCATAGCCGATAGTGGTTTTACAAATAATCAAGGTTGGACGCGCTTTTTCTGCTTGAGCCTGTTTGATAGCCTCCGCAATGGCTTCAGGGTTATGCCCGTCAATTTGCCCGATCACTTGCCAGTTATAGGCTTCAAAACGCTCTTTGGTGTTATCGGTGAACCAGCCGTCCACTTCACCATCAATAGAAATATTGTTGTCGTCATAGAAGGCAATTAATTTGCCTAAGCCCAACGTTCCTGCTAATGAGCAAGCTTCGTGGGAAATTCCTTCCATTAAACAGCCATCACCTAAAAAAGCGTAAGTGTAGTGGTCGATAACCTCGTGGCCTGGGCGATTAAATTGTGCCGCGAGAGTTTTCTCCGCAATCGCCATACCTACTGCGTTGGTGATCCCTTGACCCAATGGCCCCGTGGTGGTTTCCACACCCGGTGCATAGCCATATTCAGGGTGGCCCGGGGTTTTAGAATGTAATTGGCGGAATTGTTTTAAATCTTCGATGGATAAATCATAGCCTGTTAAATGTAAAAGGCTGTAAATCAACATTGAACCGTGGCCATTTGATAACACGAATCTATCGCGGTTTGCCCATTTTGGATTGGTTGGATTATGCACTAAAAAATCACGCCATAACACTTCCGCAATATCTGCCATTCCCATTGGTGCACCCGGATGGCCCGATTTGGCTTTTTGTACTGCGTCCATACTTAAAAAACGAATGGCATTGGCTAATTCTTTTCGATTCGACATTTTTGTTCTCCTAATTATAAAGTTATCAAATGTAAAAGGGATTTGGGCTATTCTACTCCATTTATTGTGAAAAAATAGCAATTAATTTAATTAGTTTTTTATAGGTTTTGTGTTTCTTATGAAAGATATTCCACGTTTCCTTAAAAATCGTCGTTGTATAAAAATAATCGCCAAAAACGACCGCACTTTACCCCAGCTCTTCTTGAAGGCTATGCACTATTTTGAGTGTTTCTATTCGTTTATTTACTGCCCATAATACGCATTTTTGCCGTGTTTGCGAAGATAATGTTTATCTAAAAGTGCTTGTTGCATTGCACCTAATTGCGGATTTAATTGGTGAGAAAATAAGTTCATATAAGCAATTTCTTCCAACACCACGGCATTATGCACCGCATTATCGGCATCTGTTCCCCAAGCGAAAGGCCCGTGTGAATTAACTAACACCGCTGGCACATCTTTCGCGGCAATTTGGCGGGTGCGAAAAGTTTCCACAATCACTTTGCCCGTTTCGAGTTCATAATCACCCGCGATTTCTTGTGGGGTCATTTGTCTAGTGCAAGGAATGCTACCGTAGAAATAATCAGCGTGGGTTGTGCCGAGAGGGAGCAAATCACGTCCTGCTTGTGCCCAAATGGTGGCGTGGCGCGAATGGGTATGCACAATGCCACCAATTTCAGAAAATTGGCGATATAATTCCAAATGCGTTGCGGTATCAGAGGACGTTTTTTTCGTTCCCCACACGCGTTCACCCGTGTTCACGTCCACAATCACAATGTCGTCAGCGGTCATTTTTTCATAATCCACGCCAGAGGGCTTGATAGCGACCAGCCCTAAAGTGCGGTCAATTTCGCTCACATTTCCCCAAGTGAACGTAACCAGATGATATTTTGGCAAGGCTAAGTTGGCTTGCAAGACTTTTTCGCGTAATTCGGCTAACATTGAAATCCTCCTTCTAACATTTTTTGTTCAATAAAACGGCGTGCTTTGATGAGTTCTTCAAGATGAAAGAAATCATATATATAAAAGCATTGTTAAAAATAAATTTATCAGATTTTATTTATCTCTAAATTGTAATTAATCTAATTAACGTTCTTGTCAGAAACCAACCAATCTCATTTAAATAATAAACCAAAAAAAGTATAAAAGTATATTGTAATTATTTGCTCAATATATGGATTTTTCAGCTGTAACACTAAACTGTGATCCAGATCTCTTTTATTAATTTATTCATTTAGTTAATATGGATTCCAGTCATATACAAGCTGTTATGAACATACCCTATCCTATTGATAATAATACCATTATTTATGGTAAGGAGTTTTTTATGAAAATTAATAAGCGATTTTTTATGAAGTCTCTTGCTGCAGTTTCTATCTGTATGTCAGTTGGATTTTATTCATTACCAGCATATTCCAGCTCTAAAGAAACAATGAAATTAGGGTTCTTAGTTAAACAACCTGAAGAACCTTGGTTTCAAACAGAATGGAAATTTGCTGATAAAGCAGCTAAAGATTTAGGTGATGTAGAAATTATTAAAATTGCCATTCCAGATGGTGAAAAAACCCTCAATGCTATTGATAATTTAGCTGCTAATGGTGCGAAAGGCTTCGTAATTTGCACACCTGATCCTAAACTTGGTCCAGCAATTATGGCGAAAGCTCGTTCTTATAATCTAAAAGTAATTGCTGTAGATGATCAATTTTTAAATGCCGCGGGCGAGCCCATGACTAATGTTCCATTAATTATGATGGCAGCAAGTGAAATTGGTCAACGACAAGGTGAAGAACTTTACAAAGAAATGCAAAATCGTCAGTGGAATGTGAAAGATACCGCAGTTTTAGCTATTACCGCAGATGAATTAGATACAGCTCGTCGCCGTACAGAGGGTTCCATTAATGCATTAATTAAAGCAGGTTTTCCTAAAGATAAAATCTATAAATCACCTACAAAAACAAATGATATTCCCGGAGCACTAGATGCTGCAAATTCAATGTTAGTTCAACATCCTGAAATAAAAAATTGGTTAATTGTGGGAATGAATGACAATACCGTTCTAGGTGGTATTAGAGCAACCGAAGGCCAAGGCTTTAAACCTGAAAATGTAATTGGTATAGGGATCAATGGTACTGATGCTGTTAGTGAATTATCAAAACCAAACCCTACGGGCTTTTTAGGTTCATTATTACCTAGCCCAGATGTACATGGTTACCGTAGTACCGAGATGTTATATAAATGGGTAAAAGATGGCATTGAACCACCAAAATATACACCTATTGGCGATCCAGTGTTACTACGTAGAGAGAACTTTAAAGAAGAATTATTGAAAAAAGGGCTCTAAATTAAAATAGATTAGCAAGGGAGATATAGTATGCAAATTCCATATCTAGAATTTGATAATGTAAGTAAGAATTTTCCTGGTGTGAAAGCATTGCAAAATGTTTCTTTCAAATGTTATGAGGGAAAAGTTCATGCGTTAATGGGAGAAAATGGTGCAGGAAAATCAACCTTGCTAAAAATTTTGAGTGGCAATTATCTACCAACATCAGGAAAATTAAGCATAGGTGGTCGCCAGCTAGTATTTCGTAATACGAAAGAAGCTTTATTAGCTGGCGTTGCTATTATTTATCAAGAACTGAATATTGTTCCAGAAATGACTGTTGCTGAAAATTTATGCTTAGGACAATTTTCCCATTCTTTTGGTATAGTGAATAAGGCCGAACTAATTCGTAAAACACAAAAATATTTAGATAAATTAGAATTAAATATTTCACCTGAAACGCCTCTAAAAGAATTATCAATTGGTCAATGGCAAATGATAGAAATTGCTAAAGCATTAAGCCGAGGCGCAAAAATCATTGCTTTTGATGAGCCTACAAGTAGTCTTTCTGCCCCTGAAATTGAAAAATTATTTTCTGTAATTAACGAGTTGCGTGATGAGGGCAAAGTCATTTTATATATTTCTCACCGTATGGAAGAAATTTTTCGAATTAGTGATGAAATAACTGTTCTGAAAGATGGGCAATTTGTGGAAACATTCTCAAATCTTTCAAAAATTACTAACGATGACTTAGTTCGTAGTATGGTAGGTCGGAATTTAGGAGATATTTATAACTATCAGCCAAGAAAAATTGGGGACACCCGATTAAGAATAAAATCATGTTCTAGTTCTAATTTAAACGGTTGTTTTAATTTGGAAGTAAAAAAGGGCGAAATACTTGGTTTATTTGGATTAGTAGGAGCTGGACGCTCAGAACTATTAAAAATCATCTTTGGTGCAGATCCTATGATTTCAGGCTCTATAGAGTTAGATGGTAAAGAAATATCCATCCGTAATCCAAGAGATGCCATTGAACATGGAATTGCCTTATGTCCAGAAGACCGAAAAAAAGAAGGAATAATTCCAACTGCTACAGTAGAAGAAAATATTAACATTAGTGCAAGACGCTCTCATAGTTTTAGCAAATTTATTATTAATAATAAGTGGGAGATAAATAATGCAGAAGAACAGCGTCTACAAATGAATATAAAAACCCCATCCATTAGCCAAATTATTATTAATTTATCAGGAGGAAATCAACAAAAAGTGATTTTAGGGCGTTGGTTATCAGAAGAGCTTAAAGTATTGCTATTAGATGAGCCTACTCGAGGAATTGATATTGGGGCAAAATCTGAAATTTATGATCTTATTTTTAAACTTGCGAGTGAACAATTATCTATTATTGTTGTTTCCAGCGATTTACCAGAGGTTATAGGGTTATCAGATAGAATCTTAGTTATGAGAGAGCATAAAATAGTAGGAGAGGTTAATCGTAATGATGCCACCGAAGAGAAAATATTAAAATTAGCAATGGTTGAAGCAGAACAAAATTAGTACTGGAGATTAATTATGACTACAACAATTAAAAAAGAATATGAGATTAACTCATTAGGTAAACTGTGGAATTCTTATGGCATGTTACTTATTTTTTCTGTAATTTTCATTTTTTCATGCTTTTTTATACCGAATTTTGCAACAGTTATTAATCTTAAAGGATTAGGATTATCTATTTCGATGAGTGGAATCGTGGCTTGTGGAATGCTATTTTGTTTAGCCGCAGGAGAAATAGATCTATCCGTTGCTTCAATAATAGCTTGTGCAGGTGTAGTCACAGCCGTTGTTATTAATGCAACTCAAAGTGTAACACTAGGCATATTGGCCGGATTAGGACTAGGTATTCTAGTTGGACTAGTGAATGGATTTGTTATTGCCAAGTTAAAAATTAACTCATTAATTACTACACTTGCTACAATGCAGATAGCACGTGGATTAGGTTATATTATCTCTGATGGAAAAGCCGTAGGAATTACAAAAGAAGAGTTTTTTGAGATAGGTTATCAAGATTTATTTGGTATTCCCCTACCAATTATATTTACAATAATTTGCTTTATGATCTTTGGTTTTTTATTAAATAAAACAATTTATGGGCGAAACTCTTTAGCTATTGGTGGAAATCAAGAGGCTGCTCGTTTAGCTGGAATTAATGTAGAACGAACTAAATTAATTATTTTCATTGTTTCTGGTTTTGTTTCAGCGTTGGCAGGAATAATTTTAGCCGCACGAATGACAAGTGGACAACCAATGACTTCAGTCGGATTCGAATTAACAGCAATTTCAGCTTGTGTACTTGGTGGTGTTTCATTAACGGGAGGTGTAGGAAGAATCTCTTTTGTGATTGCCGGAGTTTTAATTCTAGGAACAATAGAGAATGCAATGAATTTGTTAAATATTTCACCATTTGCTCAGTATGTTGTACGTGGTTTTATTTTGATGATAGCCGTAATTTTTGACAAATATAAACAGAAATTAATTAAAAGTTAATATGCAAGAAAAAATAAGTAATATACAAGAAAACCCTTTACTACCCGGTTACCAATTTGGTGCTTATTTGGTAGCCGGTCATACCCCTATAGAACGTAATGAAGAGTTAGATTTTATTATTGATCGACCTAATGGGATGTCAGGATATATAATCAACCTAACAACTGAAGGTATGGGCTCAATACTCTATGATGATATGGCTTTTAATTGCACTGTAGGAGATTTATTACTTTTTCCACCCCAGATACCTCATTACTATCAACGAGCTAAGGATTCTAATAATTGGCATCATCAATGGATATATTTTCGTCCAAGGAGCCTTTGGGATAACTGGTTGAGATGGGAAAATTATACACATGGTATTGGACGTTTAACAATTAAAGAACCATCTATTTATCAAGATATTCTATCTTTATTTAAGGAAATTGAACAAGAATATACAGAAAATAAACTTTTCTCACAGGAAATGTCAATGTGTCTTCTAGAAAAGCTTTTAATAAAATGCTCAAGATTAAACCCTTCAAATAGGGTAAATATGCTAGATCCAAGAATCATTTCCGCTTGTCAATTTATTTCAGATAACTTAGATAAGAATTATAAAATAAGTGATATTGCTGATCACATTCATATATCGCCATCTCGCTTAACACATTTGTTTTCAGAACAATTAGGCACCAGCATAGTAAAATGGCGCGAAGAACAAAGAATGATAAAGGCACAGCATTTACTACATATTTCAAAAGCACCAATTTATTACATTTCTCGCCAGTTAGGATATGATGATCAACTTTATTTTTCTAGATTATTTAAACGCTATACAGGTTTAAATCCTTCTGAATATAGAAATTCTCGATAGTTTTAAAGTAAACAATATTAATAAGATAGCAATTTTATCTATATAATCAGCACTTCTCTTATTATAGCTGATGTAAATAAAATATATTCTTACTTTATCTATATTAACCAAAAATATCGGAGTAGCACATCATGGAATCTATCAAAAAAATCATAGAGCAAGGTAAAAGCTCTTTAGGTATTGAGTTTGGTTCAACAAGAATTAAGGCAATATTAATTGATCAAAATGGAAACACTCTTGCCAAAGGTATTTTTGATTGGGAAAATAAGAATGAAAATGGTATTTGGACATATCCTGAAGATGAAATTTGGCAAGGGCTACAGTCAGCATATAGAAGTTTAAATAATAACGTAAGAGAACTTTATCAAATTGACATAAAAAATTTATCTGCAATTGGTATCAGTGCCATGATGCATGGATATTTAGCATTTGATGAAGATGCTAATTTGCTTGTCCCATTCCGCACTTGGAGAAATAACATTACAAAAGAATCTTCTAAAGTACTTACCAAGTTGTTTAATCAGCATATTCCTCAACGTTGGAGTATCTCTCACCTTTACCAAGCTATACTAAATAATGAATCTCATGTCGAAAAAATTGACTATTTAACAACATTATCAGGATATATACATTGGCGATTAACAGGAGAAAAGGTTTTAGGAATTTGTGATGCATCTGGTATGTTCCCTATTGATAGCGAAACTTATAATAAGAAAATGATTGCCCAATTTGAAGAATTAATCAGCCATAAACATTACAGATGGAAATTAAATAACATTTTACCAAAAGTATTAAAAGCAGGAGAGAATGCTGGAAGTCTAAGCTCATCGGGAGCAAGATTACTAGATCCTACCTGCAAATTACAAGCAGGTATTCCTCTCTGCCCTCCAGAAGGAGATGCAGGAACAGGTATGGTTGCAACAAATACAATTTCTGAAAATAAAGGAAATGTATCGATTGGAACATCAGCATTTGCAATGTTCGTTTTAGAAAAGCCATTAAGTCGAGTATATGAGGAGTTAGATATAATCGCTACTCCAACAGGAAATCCAGTTGCAATGGCTCATGCCAATAATTGCAGCTCAGATATTAATGCATGGGCTACTATATTTAATGAATGCCTATCAATATTTGGATTAAATATTCCCTCAGAACAACTTTATAAAACTTTATTTAGCCACTCCTTAAAAGGTGAACACGATTGTGGCAAATTACTATCATATGGTTTTTACTCAGGAGAGCCAAATATAGGACTAATAAAAGGATGCCCAATATTTTTGCATCCAATAGACTCTAATTTTAATCTTGCTAATTTCATGAAAGTCCATATCTATTCTGCTTTTGCCGCAATGAAATTAGGCGTTGACACCTTATTATATAAAGAGCATTGTCAAATCCAGCAAGTTTTAGCACACGGTGGAATGTTAAAAACAGAGGGTGTCGCACAAAAAATTTTAGCATCCGCATTAAATATCCCTATTGCAACAATGACAACAGCTGGAGAAGGAGGTGCATGGGGAATTGCATTACTTGCTAACTATTTAGAAAGTGCTCAGCAATCAATATCACTAGAAGCTTATCTAGCTCAGAATATTTTTCATAAAACACCTCTTTGTATTATCGAGCCAGATCAAGATATGCATCAAGGCTATGAAGAATTCCTTCAATCTTACATAAAAGGCCTTCCCATTGTTAAAACAGCAACAAATCAAATTAATCATTAGGAGAATATTATGGAATTTTTAAAAAAAGTTGAAGTCTGGTTTGTAGTTGGTACCCAGCACTTATATGGCAACGAAGCGTTATCACAAGTTAAAAAAAATGCTGAGCAAATTGTTCAACATTTAAACTCACAGAATCCCTTTTTACAGATTAAATTAAAAAATATTGCCACTACATCTGAAGACGTATTATCTATCTGTCAAGATGCTAATAATCAGGACAAGTGTGTAGGTATTATTGCATGGATGCACACTTTCTCACCAGCAAAAATGTGGATTGCTGGAATTAATCAGTTAAATAAACCCTTACTCCAATTCCATACCCAGCTAAATAAGAATATTCCATGGAATGAAATTGATATGGATTATATGAATCTCCACCAAACGGCACATGGAGATAGAGAATTTGGCTTTATTGTATCGCGCCTACGCAAACCAAGAACTGTAGTTGTAGGTCATTGGAAAAATATTAAAGTAAAACATAAACTAGATCGATGGATGAGAGTAATTGCTGCTATTTATGACCAAAAACACCTAAAAATAGCACGTTTTGGCGATAATATGCGTAATGTTGCAGTAACTGAAGGTGATAAGGTTGAAGCTCAAATAAAATTTGGTTATACCGTTAACGGATATGGCGTATATCAATTAGCAGAAATGATTAATCAAGTAAATGAAGTTGATGTTTTAAAACTGGTAAAAGAATATGAAGAATCTTATCAATTAGTCGATTCTCTAAAAGAGAATGGAGTAAACAGATCTGCTCTATTAGAAAGTGCTCGAATCGAACTAGGCCTAAAACAATTTTTAGATAACGGTGGTTTTCATGCATTTACAGACACTTTTGAAAATCTAAATGGAATAAAACAGCTCCCAGGACTTCCCGTACAGCGACTGATGAAACAAGGGTATGGATTTGGAGCAGAAGGAGACTGGAAAACAGCTGCATTACTACGAGCAATTAAAGTAATGGGCTATGGAATAGAAAAAGGAACGTCATTTATGGAGGATTATACTTATAACCTTGATGATAATAATGAATTAGTTCTTGGTGCCCATATGCTAGAAATCTGTCCAAGTATTGCAAATCAGAAACCTATTTTAGATATAAAACCATTAGGTATCGGTGGAAAAGATGATCCAACACGTCTAATATTTTCCTCCAAAACAGGAGCTGGAATTAATGCAACAATTGTAGATATGGGAAATCGCTTTAGAATGATTGTAGCTGATTTAGATGTAGTCGATAAACCGCAGGCAATGCCTAATCTACCAGTCGGGTCTGCCTTCTGGAAATTAAAGCCTAATTTTGATATCGGCACGCAATCTTGGATTCTAGCCGGTGGCGCGCATCATAGTGTATTTAGCTTAGACATTGATGCTGAAATGTTAAGAACATTTGCTGAATATCTAGAAATTGAATTTATTCATATTAACAAAAATACGGAGCTTGCCTCATTAAAAAATGAATTACGTTGGAATGAAACCTCATATCACTAGTAGAAAAAGTAAGGAAAAGTCAACTCATTGTTTACTATGCTAAATAAGCAATTCCCCAACGAAAAACAGGCTGGTTTCCCAGCCTTTTTATTGATATAAAAAGGGGCTGTAGTAGATTAGCAACAATGCTATACTACAAAAATGAAGATAACATATTGTAAATTAAAGAAATCCATACAGAAAAAACTGCTGGAGTTTTTTATCGCAGAAGTTACTGCAAGAACGGCAGCAAATTTGCTAGATATTCAACCGAATACAGCCGCTTTGTTCTACCATAAAATCAGGCTTGTGATTGACTATCATTTATCCTTTGAAGTTAACGAGATTTTTGAGGGGGAAATTGAACTAGACGAAAGCTATTTTGGTGGTCATCGAAAGGGAAAACGAGGACGAGGAGCGGCTGGAAAAGTTGCTGTTTTTGGGTTACTAAAACGACAAGGAAAGGTATTTACTGTTGTGGTTGAAAACACCAAGAGTGAAACATTACTCCCTGTTATTAAAAGAAAAATCAAGCCTGATAGCTGGGTTTATACGGACACTTATCGCAGTGATGATGCGCTTGATGTGAGTGAATTTCACCACGAACGAATCAATCATTCCGAGCTATTTGCGGTGAAACAAAATCATATTAATGGCATTGAAAATTTTTGGAATCAGGCGAAGCGGATACTGCGAAAATATAATGGAATTAACCGAAAAAACTTTCCTTTATTCTTGAAGGAATGTGAATTTCGGTTTAACTTTGGGACACCAAAAGAGCAGTTAAAAATATTGCGAAAATGGTGTGAAATTTAGGGCTAATCTACTACAGCCCCTTCAATTTTATTAAACATCTTATCAGTTAAACATAAACTTACCTTACGACCTTTTTCTAGCCATAAAAAGCATAACACTCGGATATTTTTTCAAATTATTCCAACCGCTCACCATGTGAAATGAGATCTAAGCCTTGGCGTTCTTCATCTCTGTCCACGCGAAGAGCCATAAATTTGCCCATTATCCATAATAATGCGAAAGAAACCACGCTACTATAAACAAGGGTAATCAGCACACTTTCAATCTGCACCCAAAGGCTGGTATCGTTGCTGCCTGTAATGTCGCTAGAAACAAAAACGCCTGTTAGTACCGCACCGATAATGCCCCCCATACCGTGAATACCGAAAGCATCTAAGGAATCATCATAGCCGAGTTTATATTTCAGCTTGGTTACCGAGAAAAAACATAACACACTAGTGATAAAACCAATCCACACCGCACTTTGTGCCTCTACAAAGCCTGCTGCGGGGGTAATGCCTACCAAGCCAGCAACTGCCCCTGAGGCCAATCCTAAGGCAGAAGGTTTATGACGATAAAGAGCTTCGCATAAAATCCACGCCAAAGCACCAACCGCAGCAGAGATTTGAGTGGTTACCATCGCCATTCCCGCACGACTATCTGCGGCGAGGGCAGATCCTGCGTTGAAGCCGAACCAGCCAATCCATAACATCGCACAGCCAATCAGAGTGAGGGTGAGATTATAGGGTGGCATTGCGTCTTTGCCATAGCCGATACGTTTGCCGATGAACATCGCAGCACATAGCCCCGCAACGCCCGCATTAATATGAATTACCGTTCCACCCGCATAATCTAATACCCCATCTTCAGCCAACCAGCCGCCAATTCCCCATACCCAATGGGCAGTTGGCACATAAACCAGTAATGTCCATAATCCAATGAAAATTAGCACCGCACTAAATTTCATTCGCTCCGCAAAAGCGCCAGTCATAATCGCCCCAGCGATGATAGCAAACGCCATTTGAAAGAGCATAAATACCGATTCAGGAATGGTGCTTGCAGCGGGATAAACCGTGAGTTTTTGTTCTGTGGTAAACACATTTAAACCGTGTAGAAAAAGGCGATCTAGCCCACCGATAAAGGCATTATTGGGCGTAAAAGCAAGGCTATAACCACACACAAACCAGATCACGGCAATCAGGCTACAAGCAGCAAAACTTTGTACCATCACCGACAAAATATTTTTCTTGCGTACCATTCCTGCATAAAACAGGGCTAGCCCAGGGATTGTCATAAACAGAACTAAAATGGTGGATAACATTACCCAAGCGGTATCCCCTGCATTAATTACGGAAAAGGGTTGCACCCAATCTGATAATGCGGCGTGCGATGTCAGGGGGAAACATAAAAGCATTAATAGCCCAACACATTTTTTCATTTTTACACCTCAATTTATTTATAAAGCCTGTTCGCCCGTTTCTCTGGTGCGAATACGCACAACTTGCTCCAAAGGAAGCACAAAAATTTTGCCATCCCCCACTTTTCCACTTTGCGCGGCATCAACGATAGCATCAATCGCGGGTTCAACTAGCTCATCTGCAAGAGCAATATCAATTTGAATTTTAGGAATAAAATCCACCTGATATTCGCTTCCACGATAAATTTCGGTATGCCCCTTTTGTCGCCCAAACCCTTGCACTTGGCTCACCGTAATGCCACGAATACCCACGTCAGTTAAAGCCGCTTTTACATCATCTAACCTAAAAGGTTGAATGATGGCACTGATAAGTTTCATAACGCTCTCCCATATAAATAAACCAGAACAAATTTAGATAACAACAATAAAAATACGATTAAAAATAAAATCTGTCAAATAGAAATGCAAAAAACTTAAAACCTATTTACTAGATTAATTAAATGGGTAAAGATAAGATAAATTAGGATCAATAAACATAGTTAGTTAGCGTTGAATAACGTCCAAATGCAAAACAATTAACTCACAGAGAAATGACAAGACCTAGTCAGAGATTATTCCCATAATAAAAAAATAAACCCACATTCCCCATATTGTGAGCCTCTCCCACAATTTGTGTAAATGCCTGTTTCTGAGATAATACATTAGACACAGGTATTTTATTATGAACGAAAAACAACTCCACGCCTTGGCAGCAGAATTTGCCAAACACCTCAAAACGCCGGAAGACCTTAATCAGTTTTCTCGAATGCTCAAAAAAATCACGGTCGAAGCAGCCCTAAACGCGGAACTGACTGACCACCTTGGTTATGAAAAACATCAGCCACGAAAAGGCAAAAATGCGCGTAACGGCTATACGTCCAAAACTGTGATGTGTGATGAGGGTGAAATGGAAATTGATACCCCTCGTGACCGTGAGGGCACCTTTGAACCGCAGCTTATCAAGAAAAACCAAACCCGAATTACCGGAATGGACGAGCAGATTATCGCCTTATATGCCAAAGGCTTAAGCAATCAAGAAATCGTCGAAATGTTCAAAGAACTCTATGATGCTGATGTGTCAACGAGCTTGATTTCTCGCGTGACAGATTCGGTTAAAGAGCGCGTCTTGGAATGGCAAAATCGCCCGCTTGATGCGGTGTATCCGATTGTTTATTTAGATTGCATCGTGGTCAAAGTGCGTCAAGACGGGCGGATTATCAACAAGTCCGTCTTTGTGGCGTTGGGTGTGAATTTGGAGGGGCATAAAGAATTACTCGGACTCTGGATTGCCGAAAACGAAGGCGCGAAGTTCTGGGCAAACGTGCTAACAGAGCTGCAAAATCGCGGTTTAAAAGACATTTTAATTGCGTGTGTGGACGGTTTAAAAGGCTTTCCTGACGCCATTAATGCCGTTTATCCCCAAACCAAGATTCAGCTTTGCATTGTGCATTTGGTGCGTAATAGTTTGAAATATGTGTCATGGAAAGATTACAAGGCGGTGACTGCGGATTTAAAACAGGTGTATCAAGCCCCGACGGAGATGCAAGCACGCGAGAATTTGACCGCACTTTCGCAAAAATGGCAGGAAAAATACCCGCTTGTAGCGAGAGGTTGGGAGGAGAATTGGGCGAATATCGCGACATTTTTTGATTATCCGTCGGATATTCGCAAAGCGATTTATACCACCAATGCGGTGGAGTCACTCAATAGCGTGATTCGGCGAGTCATTAAAAAACGCAATGTATTCCCGACGGATGAGTCGGTGTTCAAGGTAATATGGCTGGCGATGAAAGATGCGTCAAAGAAATGGACAATGCCGATTCAAAACTGGAAACAGGCAATGAATCGTTTTATGATTGATTTTGGTGATCGCCTCGACGATCACCGTTAAGTTGAAATGGGTGTTTACACAGAATTTGGGATAGGGTCCATATTGTTAGGGAAATGTGAATTTGTCAGTAGGCGGTATAAAATACCTATTATGTGCTGTTGCTATTTATACGAGAAAAATTATTCCCAACCTAATGCCTTTTTGATACCAGCACCATATTCAGGATCGCATTTTGTACAGTTATCAATATGACGCTGTTTGATAAAATCTGGCGCATCGCCCATTGCCCGTGCCGTATTTTCAAATAATACTTGTTTTTGTTCCGCACTCATTAATTGGAACAAGGCACGAGGCTGGCTGAAATAATCTGAATCATCTTCTCGATAATCCCAGAAATCAGCATCACCTGTGATCTTTAATGGTGGCTCTTTATATTGTGGCTGCTCTTGCCATTGGCTGAAGCTGTTTGGCTCATAATGCGGCAGGCTACCATAGTTTGCGTCCACACGTCCTTGACCATCACGGTGGTTACTGTGTACAGGGCAACGTGCACGGTTTACAGGGATTTGCTGATAGTTCACGCCTAAACGATAACGCTGTGCGTCTGCATAGTTGAACAGACGTGCTTGTAGCATACGGTCTGGTGATACGCTAATTCCCGGCACTAAATTACTTGGTGCAAACGCAGATTGTTCTACATCTAAGAAGAAATTTTCTGGATTGCGATTAAGCTCAAATTCACCCACCTCAATTAATGGATAATCTTTTTTCGGCCATACTTTGGTAAGATCGAAAGGATGATAAGGCACTTTTTCTGCGTCTTTTTCTGGCATAATTTGCACAAACATCGTCCATTTCGGGAAATCACCACGTTCAATGGCTTCATATAAATCACGTTGGTGGCTTTCGCGATCTTTACCGATAATCGCTTCAGCTTCGGCATCTGTAAGGTTTTTAATCCCTTGCTGTGTGCGGAAATGGAATTTCACCCAAAAACGCTCATTTTCCGCATTGATAAAGCTATAAGTGTGCGAGCCGTAGCCGTGCATATGACGATAACTTGCCGGGATACCGCGATCACTCATCACGATGGTTACTTGGTGTAGCGCTTCTGGTAATAATGTCCAGAAATCCCAGTTATAAGTAGCAGAACGCATATTCGTACGAGGATCACGTTTCACCGCTTTGTTAAGATCTGGGAATTTACGCGGATCACGCAAGAAGAACACAGGCGTGTTGTTGCCCACCATATCCCAGTTACCTTCCTCGGTATAAAATTTCAGTGCGAAACCACGAATATCACGCTCTGCATCTGCCGCCCCACGCTCACCGGCTACTGTGGTAAAACGCGCGAACATTTCCGTTTTCTTACCAATTTCACTAAAAATTTTCGCTCGGGTATATTTAGTAATATCGTGAGTAACGGTGAATGTCCCGAATGCACCTGAACCTTTCGCGTGCATACGGCGCTCAGGGATCACTTCACGCACAAAGTTCGCTAATTTTTCTTGCAGCCACACATCTTGGGCTAAAAGTGGTCCGCGTGGCCCTGCGGTTAAACTGTTTTGGTTATCCACCACTGGCGCACCAAAATCGGTGGTTAAGTGAGTAACCGGACATTTTTTGATTGAATCAGACATACTCTTTTCCTTTTTGTTATGGGAGAAAACGAGATTTATCATAACAAGATCGACATAGAAAGAATAAATGGAAATCTATATTGATTTGATAGGGCTAAGATAGGTATTGCCTAATATTTTAAGGAAAAGTGCGGTAAAAATTTTATGAATTTTTGCAAAAATAAAAAAGCCAACCCTTAGGCTGGCTTTTGGAATCTTGTATTATCAAGATTATAGGCTGCTTTGATCTACTGCAACGCCTGCACCTTGAGTGGTAGAAAGACTTACTTTCTTAATGAATACACCTTTCGCAGAAGCAGGTTTTGCTTTTGTTAAGGCGGCTAATAACGCTTGTAAGTTTTCTTTTAATTGCTCAGGGGTGAAGTCTGCTTTACCAATTGTGGTGTGAATGATACCGTTTTTATCATTACGGTAACGAACCTGACCAGATTTTGCATTTTTCACTGCTTCAGCAACGTTTGGAGTTACAGTACCCACTTTCGGGTTTGGCATTAAGCCACGTGGCCCTAAGATTTGACCTAACTGACCTACAACACGCATTGCATCAGGAGAAGCGATAACCACATCAAAGTCCATTTCGCCTTTCTTGATTTGCTCTGCTAAATCTTCCATACCCACTAAATCTGCCCCCGCTTCTTTCGCAGCTTCTGCGTTAGCACCTTGAGTGAACACAGCAACGCGAACATTACGACCTGTACCGTTTGGTAATACAGTCGCACCACGAACGTTTTGGTCAGATTTACGTGCATCAATACCTAAATTTACTGCCACATCAACGCTTTCTACGAATTTAGGGCTAGTAAATTGTTTTAATACTGCGATCGCATCATTGATTTCATAAGCTTTGGTTGAATCAACACCCGCTTTGATTGCTTTCATACGTTTGGTTAGTTTAGCCATTGATTAGTCCTCCACTACCAAACCCATTGAACGTGCAGTACCTTCAATAGATTTCATCTTAGTTTCGATTGTTGCACCAGTCATATCCGCTGCTTTAGTTTCTGCGATTTCACGGATTTGTGCTTGAGTTACTTTACCTACTTTATCTTTGTTCGGTTTACCAGAACCAGATTTAATGCCAGCTGCTTTTTTCAATAATACCGCTGCTGGTGGAGTTTTAGTAACAAAAGTGAATGAACGGTCTGCATATACAGTGATCACTACTGGAATCGGTAAACCTTTTTCTAAACTCTCAGTACGAGCGTTGAATGCTTTACAGAATTCCATAATGTTCACACCTTGTTGACCTAATGCTGGACCAACTGGTGGTGAAGGGTTAGCCATACCTGCTGCAACTTGCAACTTAATATAGGCTTGAACTTTCTTTGCCATTTTAATTTCCTCGTTATGGGTGATAACGCTTTTCAGCTCCCCGTGATTGAAAGCACCTTATAGTAAAATTACCTAACAGTGCGATTACATAAAAATACGAGCAAGGTTTGCTCGTAAGGTTGCGAATTATACAAAATATTCCTTTCAGATTCAAGCAAGATCTCCAACTAAAAGTCAGGAAATTAACCTTCCATATAGGCTTTTAACTCTGAACCTTGCAGCCCCGCATTAAGTGCGATCAACAATTTTAAGCGCGCTTTCTGTGCATTAAGTTCTTTCACAAACATCACGCCTTGCTCTTGCAAACTTGCACCACCGCCGTCATAACCATAAACAGGCTCTGCGATGCCGTTAAAACAACGAGAAACCAAGGCTACGGGAATGTTGTGCGCAAGCAGGCGTTGTAATCCTTTTTCCGCTTGCGGTGGAATATTCCCAGCGCCGAGCGCTTCAATAATCAAGCCATCTAACTGTTGCAGATCTAATTGCTCAAACAGCCAACTGTCCATTCCCGCATAGGCTTTGATGATTTGCACATTTCCGCTCACCGTTTCTAAATAAAAACGCACACGTGGCTCGGCAGTTTTGAAAAACAGAATGTCTTTTTTCATAATCACACCCAAAGGACCGTGTGTTGGCGTTTGGAAGGTGGAAACGTTGGTGGTATGAGTTTTGGTAACATACTTCGCAGCGTGAATTTCATCATTCATCACCACTAACACGCCTTTATCGGCACTTTTCTCAAAACTTGCTACGCGCAACGCGGAAAGGTAATTATAAATACCATCACTACCGAGCTCATTATTGGAACGCATCGCGCCCGTAATCACAATCGGCATTTTCGGCAGCTGCATTGTATCCAGAAAATAAGCGGTTTCTTCCAACGTATCCGTGCCGTGCGTAATCACCACACCATCATAATTTGCACCCTCTTGTTTAATTTTCTGGCTTAACGCCAACATATGCTCAAGGCGAATATGCGGACTAGGAAGATTAAGAAAATCCACCGATTCCACTTCAACATTATGCAAATCAGACCCAACTTTAGTCATAGGATTAGTAGCATTTGGCGCCACTTTCCCCAGGCTGTCCGCGTGCATTGAAATTGTTCCACCTGTGTGGAGAACGAGGAGTTTTTTCATTATTTTTCGATCTTCTATTCTGTTTTAATTGTGCTATTTTAGCATAGCTATTCACAAAAAAATTATCCTTGCCTTTCCAACACCTCTACCAAAATTGGTACATGGCTGTGTTCAATATCTTTCACTGCGGTAACTAATACGACTTCTTTTTGATTGGCGATTTTGTGTAGGAAATCTTGTACTAATAATGCGTTTTGCTGGAGTTCTTGGGCGTATTGTTGGGCAAATTCGGGGTAGGTGATTTCAGCGTGGTGATAGCGGGTTCTTAGCTCGGAAGATGGGGTGATGTCTTTTTCCCAAAGGGTGATGTGGGCTTCTAGTTTAGCAATGCCTCTTGGCCAAAGGCGGTCGATTAGGACGCGGAAATCATTTGGGGAAAAATCTTTGTCGTAAATGCGTTTTACTGTAAATTTCATTTGATGCTCAGGGATTGAATTTAGGGGCTAAATTTAGCCCCTTGTGTTGGTTTGATTAACGTAAGCCTAATTCAAAAATTAAGGATTCCGCTTGGCAGCTAAAGGTAAAATCTGCGCTGAGTAAAAAGCCATTTTCAACTGGGGTAATTTCTGCCTTAATTTGGCAAGGCTCAGTTTCTGCACTTCGCGCTTTGGCTGTGAATTCGGTTAAAGCCTGTTCGGCTTCTTCTTTGCTGGCATAAACACGTTCAAGATGGCTAGTGCAATTACTGTTATCAATAATTGTTCCGACATCAAAGGTATTACAGCCAACGCATTCTACGGGATTCTCTTTTTTCATTTTATGACTCCTATTTTTAATTTTTATATGATAAATGCGGTTGAAAAATATTGAAATTTTATACCGCACTTTATTTTTATGCAAAAAAAGCGATGAGTTATCTCATCGCTCTTTGATCATTTACACATCATAAGTGGTTGATGCGGTATTACCACCACGTCCTGTCCAGTTAGTATGGAAAAATTCACCACGTGCTTTATCTTTACGTTCATAAGTATGTGCGCCGAAGTAATCACGTTGTGCTTGAAGTAGGTTAGCTGGTAAATTTGCTGAAGTGTAGCCATCTAAGAAGGTGATCGCACTTGCCATACACGGCATTGGAATGCCCACTTCAATGGATTTTGCCACCACTTTACGCCAATCACTTAAGGCATTTTCTAGGATGTTTTTAAAGTATGGATCTGATCCTAAGAAAATCAGATCTGGGTTGGCTTCATAAGCATCACGGATATTGCCTAAGAAACGGCTACGAATGATACAACCCTCACGCCATAATAAGGCCGTTGCACCGTAGTTAATGTTCCAACCGAAGTTTTCAGAGGCTTCGCGGATTAACATAAAGCCTTGTGCATAAGAGATAATTTTTGAGGCAAGTAACGCTTTACGCACCGCTTCAATCCAAATCTGTTTATCTCCTTCCACAGGCTGAATGGTTTTGTTGAACAATTTAGAGGCGGCAATACGTTGATCTTTAAAGGAAGAAACGCAGCGGGCAAACACAGATTCGGTGATTAAGGTTAATGGAATACCGAAATCAAGAGCGTTGATCCCTGTCCATTTACCTGTCCCTTTTTGTCCTGCGGTGTCTAAGATTTTTTCTACCAATGGTTCGCCATCGGCATCTTTATAACCAAGAATATCGGTGGTGATGTCGATTAAATAGCTATCCAGCTCGGTTTTTTTCCATTCAGCGAAGATTTTTTGCATTTCGTCATAGCTTAAACCTAAGCCATCTTTTAAGAATTGATAGGCTTCACAGATAAGTTGCATATCGCCGTATTCAATGCCGTTATGCACCATTTTCACGAAATGGCCCGCACCTTCTTGACCAACCCAATCACAGCAAGGCTCACCTTTGTCGGTTTTGGCAGAGATCGCTTGTAGGATAGGTTTTACATAAGGCCAAGCTTCTGCGTTACCACCCGGCATAATTGATGGCCCGTGACGCGCGCCTTCTTCACCGCCAGATACGCCAGCACCCACAAAGCGAATGCCTTTTTCCGCCAATTCTTTCACGCGGCGGTTGGTGTCTGGATAGTTTGAGTTTCCGCCATCAATAATGATGTCGCCTTCTTCTAAGTGAGGTAGTAAGGCATTGATAAATTGATCAACCACTTCACCTGCACGTACCATTAACATCACTTTGCGCGGTTTTTCTAATTTGCTCGCCAAATCTTCTAGCGAGTAAGCGCCAATAATATTTGTGCCTTTTGCCGCGCCTTCTAAAAATTCGTCCACTTTTGAGGTGGTACGGTTATACGCCACCACTTTAAAGCCGTGGTCATTCATATTTAAAATTAAGTTTTGTCCCATTACCGCTAAACCGATAACGCCGATATCGCCTTTTTGACTCATAACTTTCTCCTGTTTCGTTATAATCAGTTGCTGCCTTTATGAAAGGCTAGGTTGATGAAATCTGTTGTTGAATAACCACAGATTTCTGCAAAATAATCTGCTGAAATTCTGATGATGTTGCTGCCCAATCCACAAGATCCACTTGCCAAGGTAAATCGCTTTCTGAAAAAGCGTTTTCTACTTCACACAGCGTTCTTAAGGAAAGGGGCTGTGTTGTCATTACCACTAAATCAAGATCTGAAAAGGGATGTGCTGTGCCTTTCACCCTTGAGCCAAAGGCACGCACTTCATACTCGCTCAAGTAAGTGCGGAGTATTTTTTCTACAATTTCAAGATGTTGAGGTTGAATATCAATCATCATTATTACGCTGCTGTAATTGGTTGAGCAAGTTCTTGGCGGAAGCTAAAAAACCGATCATTTGTTCATAAACTTGTTGCGCCTTATTTTGATCGTAAGTATGCGAGGTGATGTTGCGCATTTTGCGATAGAGCAGCCAATTTTCCACTTGCTCAATTAAGCCTGCTTTTGCACTCAAACGCAAAATATCACGGAAATCTGCACTGTCAATTTCATTGGGGGCTTCTGCAATCAGTTTTAATTGGCGTTTCATCATTTTGATGCTTAACTCATAAACAAATTCAAATTTTTGAATGCAACCAGCGATAAGGGTATCTTGCACAATATTTTCTTGTGCTGTAAACCATTGCTTATCCGCCAGTTTGGCTAAGGTCATTTCAAGTGAATTAAACGCCTTTTCTAAGGCTGAGAGATCCAGTTGATCCATTTATTTTCCCAATAAAAATTTGCTAAAAAATCACCGCACTTTTATTTTATTACAACAACTTTGCCGCCTCTTTATCCAAATACCACTCTGTTACTCCATTTTTCGCCTTGATTTTCGCGGCGGGATAAGGCAGATTTTCCGCTGGCGTGCTTTGAATTTCTTTTAAAATTTCCGCTTTAGCTCCCCCTGTTACCAAATAGGTAATGCGTTTGGCTTGCTCAAGCAATTTGGCGGTTTTGGAAATTCTCACTTGCCCTGTTTCTGGGTGTTTGGCGATCACCGCTAAATTTTCGTCATCAAAATTGGTTTGATGTGGGAATAATGAGGCGGTATGCCCGTCTGCGCCCATTCCTAAAATAATCCAATCAAACTCGCCGTTCGGCACGACTTCTGCCAGTTCATTTTGAAAGCGCACGAGCTCCTGCTCCACAGGGGCTTCACCACGAATACGGTGAATGTTTTCTGCTGGAATCTCAATGTGATCGAACAATAATTTTTGTACTTCACCATAATTGCTTTCAGGATCAGAAGGTACAACCATACGATCATCGCCCCACCAAAAATGCAAGTTTTTCCATTGGATAGCTTGGTTATACGGTGCTGTTGCCAAGGTTTTAAACAAAAGTTTTGGCGTGCTGCCGCCTGAAAGTGAAATATGCACAGGGCGACCTTCAAGGCTGTATTGCTTGAGTTCTTCAGCGATTTTTTCCACCGCACTTTGCGCATTTTCAAAAATAACGTTGTTCATTCTGTTCTCCGAAGATCCCCTAGCTCCCGTAAGAGCGGGGGGATTGGTTAGACTTTTTTCTTCATTAAACCGCTGGGTTTACGCCAAACGCGTCCTGTGCGTGCGATCAGTTTATCTGCTTCTGTTGGCCCCCAAGTACCGGCTTCATAGTCATAAATGCGTCCACGAGCGGCTTTGTAATCTAAAATAGGTTGCACAAATTTCCAACAAGCGTGTACGGCATCAGTACGCGCAAACAAGGTAGCATCGCCTTTCATTGCGTCCAGTAATAAACGATCATAAGCACTTAATAAGCTTGGTTGAGCAAGATCCGCATAGCGGAAATCCATAGATACTTCTTTTGCTTCAAAACCTGCGCCCGGCTTTTTCAAACCAAAACGCATTGAAATACCTTCATCAGGCTGAATGCGAATAATTAGTTTATTTTCAGGGGCATTTTGGCTAAATACAGGGTGTGGTGTCGTTTTAAAATGAATAACCACTTCTGTTACCCGTGCTGGTAAGCGTTTTCCTGTACGGACATAAAATGGCACCCCTGCCCAACGCCAGTTATCAATTTCACAACGTAATGCCATATAAGTTTCAGTATTAGAATCCGGTGGCACACCTTTTTCTTCGAGGTAACCTTTAACCTCTTTACCTTCAATAACGCCACGAGTATATTGCCCAAGTACAAGATTATGTTTAACATCTTCTTCACTTAATGGGTGTAGGCAGTGCAATACTTTTGCCACTTCATCACGCATTGAATCCGCGTTAATAATGGCGGGCGGTTCCATTGCAACCATCGCAAGCACTTGTAATAGGTGATTTTGGAACATATCACGCATTGCGCCAGAGCCGTCGTAATATCCTCCACGTTCTTCTACACCAAGCTGTTCAGCCCCAGTAATTTCAATATAATCAATGAAATTACGGTTCCATAACGGCTCAAATAGACCATTAGAAAAACGTAATACTAATAAGTTTTGAACGGTTTCTTTGCCAAGATAATGGTCGATACGATAGATTTGATGTTCTTCAAAAAAGCGATGAATTTGAATATCAAGTGTTTTGGCAGTTTTAATATCATAGCCAAAGGGTTTTTCCACAATTAAACGTTTCCAGCCATAGTCTTCGGTATTTAAACCGTGTGCCGCAAGACATTCAGGAATCACGCCGTACAGGCTTGGTGGTGTGGACATATAATAAAGTGTGTTGCCTTCAGTGTGATATTTTTCGTGCAATTCGGTTAAGCGAGGCACGAGTTTGGCGTAATCTTTGGCATCAGAGGTATTGATTGTTTGGTAATACAGATGGCTGCAAAATTGTTCAAGTATTTCGCCTTCCGCTTTTTCTGTCTTGATTAAGGCTTGACGCATTTTTGTGCGAAATTGCTCATCCGTCATTTCTGTTCTTGCTACGCCTAGCACGGAGAAATCTTCCGCTAAACGCCCGAGTTTGTATAAGTTGTAAAGTGCTGGGATTAATTTACGGTGCGTTAAATCACCTGATGCCCCAAAAATCACGATACAGTTTTTTTCTGCGTTGTGGTTTGTCATATGATTGCTATCCATTTTTAAAAGAGTGGTAATAATATGCGCAAATTCGGCAAATTACCAATAGTTCTCATTAATTAAATTGAAAGATGTTGTGCCAGTTTAATTGTGCGTCTGCCACCATAACAAAATCAGGGTTTACTAAGCTTTCACGCTGATTGTAAGTGAGTGGCTGGAAATGGCGATCAAAAATTTTACCGCCCATTTCAGCTAAAATAATTTCAGCCGCTGCGGTATCCCATTCTCCTGTTTCGCCTAATCGAATATAACAATCTGCCGCCCCTTCTGCAACTTTTACGCTTTTTATGCCACTTGAGCCAATAATCTCAAAATGGTAATTAAAATTTGGCTGCAAAATTGACCGCACTTTCTTTTTCGCAGAATGCGATCCTACAACAATACGAATGGGCTGTGATAAATTAACCGGTTGTCTGTTAAGTGCGGTGGTTTTTTGCGTTGTTTTTTTATAGGCGCCTAAGCCCTGTGCGGCGTAATAGGTTTGTTTGGTTTGCGGGCAATGAATCACGCCTAGCACTGGGCGATGATGATGTACCAAGGCAATTAATACTGAAAAATGCCCTGTGCGATTAATAAATTGTTGCGTGCCATCTAAGGGATCAACAAGCCAATAGGTTTGCCATTGCTGTCTTTTGTGAAAAGGGATTTTACAATATTCTTCTGATAAGACGGGATAAGCTGGGGTAAGGGCGCGAAGCTTTTCCATTAAAAATTGACTGACAAAAAGATCTGCTTCTGTAACTGGGGTATTATCCGCTTTTATGTATGAGGTAAGATTTTTGTTGTAAAACCGATTGAGGTGATGGCCCGCTTGTTCTGCAATCATTAGTACCGATTGTAATAAAGAAGAATCAAATAACAAAACCGCCTCCCAAAAGATGAACCAGATCCAGATAATGAAATGAGTATAGCAAAGGGGATAAAAAGAAAAAAGGGCAAGTATTATCTTGCCCTTAATTAACAAATAAAGATAAATTGAAACAGATTATCACTTATCCTTTTTTCGCCCGAAGTACACGTAATGCATAAATCACGATACCCGCGATAAAGACCGCGAAGCCAAGCCATTCTGCTGTGCTATCCCAGTTTTCCAGCGAAAGTGCTAATGGTGCATCTGAGCCACCAGACGTAACGGAAGCAGCAATAATGAAGGCAAGGATAACGCCAATTAAACTTTCTCCAACAATTAAGCCTGCGGCAAATAGCGTACCGTAGCGATCGGCTTTTTTCTTCACTTCTTCCACATTTTTACCATTACGATGGGCATAAGCCGTTAAATGGCGATTAATAAACCAAGCCAGTACCGCACCAATGACAATTGGCATATTTACAACAGGTGGTAAATAAATCCCCATTCCCACGGCAAGTGCAGGTAACGCAAAACGATTATGGCTTGCTTTTTTCAATAGAAGATCAAGCATAATGAGGACTAAACCTAATCCAATCCCCATAAAGATATAAGACCATTCTAAATTGCTAGAAAAAATACCTGTTGCAATGGTAGTCATTAAGGTTGCTTGTGGCGCTGAAAGTGCTTGAGAAGGATCCATATCAGCGCGTGGTAATGCTCCCGTAAAGCCATAAGCGTGATAAAGAATTTCTAATACTGGGGCAATAACTAATGCACCAACAACACAACCGATAATCAGTGCGACTTGCTGACGCCAAGGTGTGGCTTCAACTAATAGCCCTGTTTTTAAATCTTGTAAGTTGTCATTTGAGATTGCCGCTGTGGTAACCACAATAGAACCAGAAAAAATAGTCAGTGCAGTTAAAAATTTCATTCCTTCTGCGCTTTCAATAAGCCCTGTGAATTTACCTAATGCAAGTAAGGTTAAGGAAATAAGTACCACAGAAATGATTCCAATTCCTGAAATTGGGCTAGATGATGATCCGACAAGACCAGCCATATATCCACAGGCTGCAGCAACGAAGAAACCAATAAATACTGCTAATAGCGTACATACAATAACAAATAAGAAGGCATACTCAGTCGCAATTGGCGCTTCCGCGATAAAATGGTGTAATGCAACCATAATTAATGCAACAGATGTAATCGTGATATAGATCATTGATTTAGGTGATAAATCTAACTGAGTACGTTCACTACTTTGCGCTGATGGATCTTTTAATGCTCGGAAAGATTGTGCCATTCCTTGGATCATAGGCTTCATTAAGACAAGTAAGGTCCAAATCGCTGCAATACCAATGGTACCCACACCAATAAAACGCACTTTACTTTTCCAAATACCCATTGCATAGCTAATCATCTCGCCATCAACAGGCATTGATGATGCGCTAGTGAAATAGGGAACAGCAATTCCCCAAGTGAGAAAAATACCGATTAAAATTGCAATACCACCGACAATACCGACTAAATAACCGGCGCCTAATAAAGCGAAAGAAAACCCCATCGGTACTTGGAAAACTGCATTACCACCTTTAAACCATAAACTTGCCCCATCAGCAATAATGCGCAAGCCATTTGTTGCAAAACTAACTATTGCAGCAATGATACCTCCAGTCGCAATTTCTTTGATACCTGTATCATTTTCTCCTTCTTGGTGATTTCCTGCTTTAAGAATTTCAGCCGCCGCAACCCCTTCAGGATAAGGTAAATCACTTTTAGCCACCATTACTTGACGCAACGGGACAGTGAAAATCACCCCTAAAATTCCCCCTGATGCACAAATTAAAAGGGTTTGCCAGAATGGAAAATCTTGCCAATATCCCATCATTAATAAGCCTGGAATAACGAAAATCACCGAAGAGAGTGTACCTGCGGCAGAGGCTTGGGTTTGTACCATATTATTTTCTAGAATAGTTGACCCAGAAAACATTTTTAATACTGCCATAGAGATTACAGCGGCAGGAATGGATGAAGCAAAAGTTAGCCCCACCTTTAAGCCTAAATAGACATTTGATGCGGTGAAAATCACCGTAATTAACGCACCTAAGAACATTCCTCGGAAGGTAAGTTCTTTTAAACTTGGCGCTGAGTGATACGAAGTTTGCATATTTCTCCCCAATTTTTGTAATAAAAACATCTCATTCTATATCAATTTTATCTAATAAGATCAATTTTTTGTTTTCATCTTCCGTTATGGCATAAAATACAATAAAAAATGACCGCACTTGATTAGGAGAAATAAATGGCAAAACAAAACGTGCGTAATGCGGATAAAAATGATGAAGTTCGTCTAGATAAATGGCTTTGGGCAGCTCGATTTTATAAGACGCGTACCATCGCCAAAGAAATGATAGATGGCGGTAAAGTCCATTACAATAATCAGCGTACTAAACCGAATAAAACTGTCGAAGTGGGCGCATTGATCAAATTACGTCAAGGCAATGAAGAAAAAGAAGTGCAAGTGTTAGCCCTTTCCACCCAACGACGTGGTGCGCCAGAAGCACAATTGTTATATCAAGAAACCGCACAGAGTGTTGAAAAACGGGAAAAATGGGCCATTGCACGCAAAAATAATGCCCTTTCTATGCCAAACCCTGAACGCCGACCAAATAAAAAAGAGCGGCGAGATTTACTTAAGTTTAAATATCAAGAGTAGCCTTGTTATTTGTAGAATGATCCCAATATAAAGGCAAATTGCCAAGTTAATGAACTCATTGATCTAATCCGTGCTTGGCGTTATTTAAGTATTATTGAGGACAATATGACATATCAAGCTGACAACGACAAACTTTATCGTTATTTATTTAAACATCGAGCGGTACGTGGTGAATGGGTACGGTTAAATCAAAGTTTTAAAGAGACTTTAAATACCCACCATTATCCGAAAGTGGTGCAAAACTTACTGGGTGAAATGATGGTGGCAACCAGTTTACTCACCGCCACATTAAAATTTAATGGCAGTATTACCGTACAAATTCAAGGTGATGGACCACTTTCTTTAGCCTTAGTGAATGGTTCCGATGATCAAAAAATCCGCGCATTAGCCCGTTTACAAGGTGAAGTACGTGATGAGATGACACTAAGTGAAATGATTGGTAAAGGGGTGTTAGTCATCACCATCACTCCAAATGAAGGCGAGCGTTATCAGGGCGTGATTGGTTTAGATAAACCAACGATTACGGAATGTTTAGAAGATTATTTCGTGCGTTCTGAGCAGTTGCAAACCCAGCTTATTATCCGTACTGGTGAATTTAATGGTGAGCCTGTGGCAGCGGGAATGTTGTTGCAAGTAATGCCTGATGGCGTGGGCGAAGAAGGAGATTTTGAGCATCTTGCTACCCTTACTGCGACGGTAAAAGATGAGGAAATCTTTGGATTAAGTGCCGAAGAGCTACTTTATCGTTTATATCACGAAGAAACCGTAGAAATTTATCCCGCACAAAATGTGGAATTTTTCTGTGGCTGCACCCAAGAACGTTCGGGCGGGGCATTGCTATTATTACCAGAAAACGAAATTGACGAAATTCTCGCCGAACACAACGGCAGCATTGATATGCAATGCGAATGTTGCGGCACGCATTATTTCTTTAATAAAGAAGCCATTGAAAAATTGCGCGATTCCGCACAATAATTTGATTAGCACGAACTTCGGTTCGTGCTTTTTTATTTCTCTTTCCTTATCTTTTCCTTGATTCACATCACAAAACTTAACTATTTTGAGTAATGGAATGGTTTTTTTCTGATTTTGAGATCTACCTAACATTTTTTTTTTCGTACTTCACATAGAATACCGCTATCTTTTTTAATATTAACTTAATTGAGGTATATCTTATGACTGACGTAAAAAAACTTGTGGCAGAATTGGGTAACTTGGGTATTTATGATGTAAAAGATGTGGTGTATAACCCAAGTTATGAGCAGCTTTTCGAGGAAGAAACTAAGGAAGGTTTAGAAGGCTTTGAGAAAGGAACGGTTACCCAATCTGGTGCTGTTGCGGTGGATACAGGGATTTTCACAGGTCGTTCACCGAAAGATAAATACATCGTATTAGATGAGAAAACCAAAGACACCGTATGGTGGACAAGCGATGCGGCGAAAAACGATAACAAGCCTATGAACCAAGCCACTTGGCAAAGTTTAAAAGAGTTAGTGACTAAACAGCTTTCAGGCAAACGTCTATTTGTGGTGGACGCATTCTGTGGTGCGAACCCAGATACTCGCTTAGCCGTGCGTATTATTACAGAAGTGGCGTGGCAAGCTCACTTTGTAACCAATATGTTTATTCGTCCGTCAGCGGCAGAATTAGAAAACTTCAAACCTGATTTTGTGGTAATGAATGGTTCAAAAGTAACCAATCCAAATTGGAAAGAACAAGGCTTAAATTCTGAAAACTTTGTGGCGTTTAACATCACAGAAGGTATTCAATTAATCGGTGGTACTTGGTACGGCGGTGAAATGAAAAAAGGAATGTTCTCAATGATGAATTATTTCCTTCCACTTAAAGGTATCGCCTCAATGCATTGTTCTGCCAACGTCGGCAAAGAAGGTGATGTGGCAATTTTCTTCGGTTTATCTGGTACAGGGAAAACCACGCTTTCAACAGATCCAAAACGCCAATTGATCGGTGATGATGAACACGGTTGGGACGATGATGGTGTATTTAACTATGAAGGTGGTTGCTATGCTAAAACCATCAAATTATCAGAAGAAAGTGAGCCAGATATTTATCGTGCAATTAAGCGTGATGCTTTGTTAGAAAATGTGGTGGTGAGAGCAGATGGCTCTGTGGATTATGATGACGGCTCAAAAACAGAAAACACCCGTGTTTCTTACCCAATCTATCATATTGAGAATATTGTAAAACCCGTTTCTAAAGCGGGTCATGCGAAAAAAGTGATTTTCTTAACCGCTGATGCTTTCGGGGTGTTACCACCAGTAGCAAAATTGACACCAGAGCAAACCAAATACTACTTCTTATCTGGTTTCACAGCGAAATTAGCGGGAACAGAACGTGGTATCACTGAACCAACGCCTACTTTCTCAGCCTGTTTTGGTGCGGCATTCTTATCACTTCACCCAACGCAATATGCAGAAGTGTTAGTAAAACGTATGGAAGCCGCTGGCGCAGAAGCTTACCTTGTGAATACAGGTTGGAACGGCACAGGCAAACGTATCTCAATTAAAGATACTCGTGGCATTATCGATGCGATCTTAGATGGCTCAATTGATAAAGCTGAAATGTCTGAATTACCAATCTTCAACTTAGCGATTCCAAAAGCCTTGCCGGGGGTTGATCCTGCGATTTTAGATCCGCGTGATACTTATGCAGACAAAGCACAATGGCAAGCCAAAGCGGAAGACTTAGCAAACCGCTTTGTGAAAAACTTTGAAAAATATGCGACCAATGAAGAAGGTAAAGCCTTAATCGCAGCAGGGCCAAAAGCTTAATAAGATTGAAAAATAAGTAAAAAAATGACCGCTCTTTTTAAGAGCGGTCTTCTTTTTTACAAAAAGAAATTAGAAAATAAGCTTATTTTCTTTTTGAACGCGATTTAAAGCCACCTTCATCAAAAGAGCGGTGGTTTTTTTCTTTAAATTTGCGATCCCCTTTGCCACGGGCAAAGCGATCATCAGAGCGTCCACGGCCTTTTCCACCAAAGTTTTTTTCTTTCCCTTTGCTTTCGCCACCTTTAGCTTCACCAAGGAAAGACATTTGCATTTGTTTGTTCATTACGCGCGTTTTAGCGAAATGGTTGAGCAATTCTTTTGGCATTCCTTGTGGTAATTCAATGGTGGAATGGTTATCGTAAAGTTTGATATGGCCAATATAACGGCTGTTAATATCCCCTTCGTTAGCAATGGCGCCAACGATATGACGCACTTCCACGCCATCTAAGCGACCTACTTCAATGCGATATAAATCCATTGGTTGTGGATTGCCATAACCACGGCGTTCGGCAGAACGTGGGTTTTCTTTACGGCTGCCACGATCACGGCGTACGCGTTTATCCACGATAGGATCTGGTGGAAGAATTAATTTTTGTTTGCCTTGTAAGAGCATTAACATTGCAGCGGCAATATCTTCTTGATCTTGATCGGCGGTAAACAGATCTTCTAATAAGCTGCGATATTGTTCTAGATCGTGATGTTCCAGCTGTTTGGTGATCTGCGCCACGAATTTTTTACGGCGGCAAGCCTGTAACGCTTCGTGGTTTGGAATTTCGACTTCTTCAATCGGCTTTTTGGTTAAGCGTTCAATGTTTTTTAGTAGGCGGTTTTCTCTTGGTTCAACAAAGAGTAAGGCACGTCCTGCGCGGCCTGCACGCCCAGTTCGCCCGATACGGTGAACATAGCTTTCTGCATCAAGTGGAATATCATAATTCACCACAAGGCTAATTCGCTCCACATCAAGTCCGCGTGCGGCAACATCGGTAGCCACTAAAATATCTAGGCTGCCATTACGCAGGCGATCCAAGGTTTGTTCACGCAGTTGTTGCGTCATATCACCATTGAGAGCGGCGGCACGGAAACCGTGTTTTTCTAGCAATTCGGTAATATCAAGAGTGGCGGTTTTGGTGCGTGCAAAAATGATTGCTGCGTCAAAATCTTCCACTTCAAGAAAACGTAATAAGGCTTCGTTTTTACGAAATCCGTGTACATACCAGCAGCTTTGCGTAATATCAGGCGCAGTGCGTTGTGTTGATTGGATTTTGACTTCTTTTGGATCGTGCATAAAGCGTTTGGTAATGCGGCGAATCGGTTCTGGCATTGTGGCAGAGAAAAGTGCAGTTTGGTGCTGTTCTGGCAACGCTGCCATAACGGTTTCAACATCTTCAATAAAGCCCATACGCAACATTTCATCAGCTTCGTCTAACACGATGGCTTTTAATTCGGAGAGATCAAGGGTGTTGCGTCTAAGGTGATCTAAAATACGTCCCGGTGTTCCCACGACCACTTGCGCCCCTTGTTTTAAGGCACGCAATTGAATGTCATAACGTTGTCCGCCGTAAAGGGTAACAATGTTGATCCCTTTGGCATATTTCATAAATTGTTCGCACGCATCAGCCACTTGAATGGCAAGCTCACGAGTAGGCGCCATAACTAGCATTTGTGGCATTTTTTTATTTGGCTCAATTTGGGCTAATAAAGGGAGAGAAAAGGCGGCGGTTTTTCCACTTCCAGTTTGCGCCATTCCAAGTACATCATCACCTGCGAGAAGGTGGGGAATACAAGCTTGTTGGATTGGCGAAGGGGATTCAAATCCCATATCTGTTACAGCATTAAGGATAAATTCAGGTAAACCTAAATCATTAAAGGTGATTTTTGTTTCAGTCATTAAAATACTCGAATATAAAAAGGAAAGCTCAATTACTTTCAGTTGCACAAAGCCTAGGTGTGGCGAAAAATCGCAGCTTTGCGGATAACATTGTTGAAAAGTTTTACGTTTTACAACACCAAATCTAGGCAGATGCCTAGTTTATTGTGCTTGCCTGCGTTTTAATTTCGCCAGTTCAAGCACTGCAAAACGATACTCAACAAAGTTATACACCTGATTCGCTATGGCCAATTTAAACAGGGTTTCTGCTTTTTCCCTTTGACCCAAATTGAGTTGTTGTTTTGCTAGATAAAAGTAGGTTTCGGTCAATACTTCGGCATAAGGCATTTTTTGCTTTTCCGCAAATTCCACCCCTTGCTGTTGTAGCTCAGTGAGCGACAACTGACCTAAATAATATTGCACAATATAACTGCCCCATTGCTTTTGCGAGAGCGCTGGCGCCTGTTGTGCTAACTGCTGTTTAGCCTTTCTAGGATTGGTTTCTAGTTCATTGAGATATAACCACAATGCACGGTAAGCATCACTTTTATCTTGTTGATAAAACTGCGCTAAATCTTTCTGTGCAAGTGGGTAACGCGCTATATAATAAAAACCTAATCCACGATTAAATAGGCTATATTCATCGTTTGGATTTAATTCCAATGCCGCATTAAATGCTTCTAGTGCTTCATCATAATCTTCATTGATAAGCTGATAGACGCCCAAATAATTATAAAGTGCGGCGTTTTTTGGCTGAAAAATTAAAGACTGCAAAAAGTCATAACGCGCTAGTCCCCAAAGCCCAAGGGCGTCATACAACACACCTCGTTCAAAATGCAAGGCAGCACGTTCTTTTTTATCAATTCCGCCAATTTGCAATACTTGGCTAATACGAGCAACCATGATTTCTTGCTCAATATGGCTATTCGGTGTCTGTTCCGCAATAATCAACTTATTGTTTGACATAAATGGTTGCGAATTGACACAGCCTACAAGTAATAAGGCAACACACCAGATTGAAAACAATCTGAAAGAGTTTATACGCCAATTACATTGCATCATTGTTTAGCCTTAGGTGTTAGCTCAAGTATGCCTGACTGGCAATGCCAGCCCATTTCCCGTTAAGGAAAATTGCTCCCTAACAAGTAGGGAGCGGTATTTTTATTCTTGCTCGCTCACTGCAACCACAACCTCTTCTGTTGGGGCAGACTCTTGTTTTGGAGCAATATCTTTCATTGTTAAACGGATACGGCCTTGGCGATCAATTTCAACCACTTTCACGCTAACTTCCTGACCTACGCTTAAGTAATCACTGACTTTTTCTACACGTTCATCAGCGATTTGTGAAATGTGAACCAAGCCTTCTTTATTGCCAACTAAGGAAACGAACGCACCAAAATCGGCAAGGCGAGTTACTTTACCTTGATAGATTGCACCCGCTTCAACTTCCGCGGTGATGTCTTCAATACGCGCCATCACTTCTTTCACCGCATTGTTATCTACCGCTGCGATTTTCACTGTACCGTCATCATCAATATCAATGGACGTGCCAGTTTCTTCCGTTAAGGCACGAATTACTGCACCACCTTTACCGATCACATCTTTGATTTTCTTCGGATCGATTTTCATTGTGTGAATACGCGGTGCGAAGTCAGAAATTTCCGCACGTGGTGCAGGAATCGCTTGTTCCATCACACCAAGAATGTGCATTCTCGCGCCTTTTGCTTGGTTAAGGGCAATTTGCATAATTTCAGGGGTAATCCCTTCAATTTTGATGTCCATTTGTAGTGCAGTAACCCCTTCTCGTGTTCCCGCTACTTTGAAGTCCATATCACCTAAGTGATCTTCATCACCTAAAATGTCAGAAAGCACAACAAATTTTTCATCTTCTTTTACTAAGCCCATTGCGATACCCGCAACAGCGGCTTTAATTGGTACACCTGCGTCCATTAAGGCTAATGATGCGCCACATACCGATGCCATTGATGATGAACCGTTAGATTCTGTGATTTCAGACACCACACGCACCACATAAGGGAATTCGCTCAAGCTTGGCATTACCGCAGCCACACCGCGTTTTGCTAAGCGACCGTGGCCGATTTCGCGGCGTTTTGGCGAGCCAATCATACCCGTTTCACCCACTGAATATGGCGGGAAGTTGTAGTGGAATAGGAAGTGATCAGTTTTTTCACCGGTTAATTCGTCAATGATTTGTGCATCACGTTCTGTCCCTAAGGTTGCCACCGCTAAGGCCTGTGTTTCACCACGTGTGAAAATTGCAGAACCGTGTGTGCGCGGTAACACGCCTGTGCAAATGTCTAATGCACGCACGGTATCTACGGTACGGCCGTCAATACGCGGCTCACCGTTTAGAATGCGTGAACGCACGATTTCACTTTCAAGTGCGGTAAGAATATCGACAATTTTTCCTTCGCTAAGGGTTTCATCTTCAGTGGTTAATTGGCCTACTACGTCTGCTTTAATCGCATCAATTTGTTCATAACGAGCTTGTTTTTCAGTGATACGATAAGCATCGCCTAAACGGCTTTCCGCAAGGGCTTTAACTTTATCAATTAATGCCGTATCTGGTGCTGGTGGCTGCCAATCCCAACGTGGTTTTCCTGCTTCTTGGGCAAATTCTTTAATGGCTTCAATCACCACTTGTTGTTGCTGATGACCAAATACCACCGCGGCCAACATTTGTTCTTCGGTTAAAATGTCCGCTTCAGATTCCACCATTAATACGGCTTTATCTGTCCCTGCTACCACTAAGTCTAAACGGCTTTGTTTTTGTTCGTTAGTGGTTGGATTTAATACGAATTGACCATCAATAAAACCAACGCGTGCTGCGCCGATCGGGCCATTAAATGGCACGCCTGAAAGGGTAAGTGCGGCTGAAGCACCGATCATCGCCACTAAATCTGGGCTAATTTGTGGGTTTACCGAAACCACAGTTGCCACGATTTGAATTTCGTTGAAAAAGCCTTCAGGGAATAATGGACGGATTGGGCGGTCGATTAAACGCGCCACTAAGGTTTCCCCTTCAGAAGGGCGGCCTTCACGTTTAAAGAACCCACCAGGGATACGTCCTGCTGCGTAAGTACGCTCTTGGTAGTTTACGGTTAATGGGAAGAAATCTTGCCCTTCTTTAACGTCTTTTTTCGCTACCACTGTTACGAACACGCTAGTGTCGTCCATACTCGCCATCACTGCCGCAGTGGCTTGACGGGCGATTGCACCGGTTTCTAAGGTTACCGTGTGCTGACCATATTTAAATTGTTTAACAATTGGATTCACAATATTTTCCTTTAAATAAAATGGAATAATTTGCGGAACATTCCGCACTCAATGCTTTAGGCGAAATAACAGGCTAACTGTTTGATTTCACGTTGTTTTCCCAATTGCGACTAGCAAAAATTCTCTCAAAAAGCACCGCACTTTGTCGGGTTGCGTAAGAGTATTTTTGATAGCCGCACGCCAACGGGAAAAGAAAAGCCCCGCTATTATACAGGGCTTTTGTGTTTATTGATACCGCTAAATGCGTTGATTTTAGGTTTATTCACCTTACCTAATTATTCTGCTTTTTCAGTTGGTAAAAAGCCAGATTTCACGTCTTTCATATTTGGCAAGTGGTGAGCGATCCCTTTATGGCAATCAATACAGGTTTTGCCATCTTTAATTGCCATTGTGTGCATTTTTTCTGCTACGCCTTTTTGCAAGGTGAAATCCATTGCATCAAAATTATGGCAGTTACGGCATTCTTGTGAATTATTGGCTTTCATTCTTGCCCATTCACGCTCAGCCATTTCTAAACGTGCTGCTTCAAATTTTTCTTTGGTATCCACTTTACCTGTAATATGCGCATAAACTTCTGTTGCTGCTTTAATTTTACGCACCCACTTAGGAATAAATTCGTGTGGCAAATGGCAATCCGCACAAATGGCTTTCACCCCAGTACGGTTCACATAATGCACAGATTGACGATATTCAGGCACCACATCGTTCATATGGCAGCTAGAACAAAACTCTTCCGTATTGGTGTGTTCCAGCGCAGTGTTAAAGCCGCCCCAGAAAATAATCCCAGCAATGAAAGAAAGGGTGATTAGCACGCCGACAGCAATACGACTTGGTGAACGAAACCAATACCAAAACTTTTTGATTAATTTCAACATTTTTATTCTCCGTAACCTTTCATCGGTTTGAATTCATTTGGCACGATTGGCTCAACGTCAGATTGTGAAACGTGGCACTGTAAGCAGAAATAACGGCGTGGTGAGGTTTCACCGCCTACGATATTGCCATTACGATCCATAAAGTGCGTTGGGCTAATGCGTGTTGCGCCAGTAATGCGAGAAGCTTCCACACTGTGGCAGTTTAAGCATTGATTCACATTTTTCGTGACTTGATAATTTTTCACGCTATGTGGAATCGTTGGTGGCTGATTCACATAGTTAAGTGGTGGTAGCTCACTTTGTTTTGGTACATTGTGAAAAGCTGGTTTCACATCTTCGGCTGCCCCTTGCAGATAGTTGTCGATTTTGTCTTCCGCAGCCATTACGCTGGTGGCAAAAAGTGCGGTTAAAATTAATAAGGTTTTTTTAATCATTTTATTCCCCCGAATGATTAAATCTAGTGGTAAAAGTAAATACATTTTCAGCACAAACATCAATGCAACGTCCGCAACTGATACAATCTTTAGAAAGCACGAGCAGGCTTTCGTCTTTTTTGCCATGCAGTGGGCTGCGTAACACTTGCGGTTCAGGGCAAATGTTGTAGCAATCCATACAATTATCACAGCGTGCGCGATCAATCACTTTAATGCGCGCAATACTTTTTGCGCCAATTAAGCCATAGGTCGCGCCGATAGGGCATAAATGCCCGCACCAGCCGTGCTCTGCAATCAATAAATCAAATAAAAATATAGCTAAAATTAACCAAGTGGTTGCACCGAAGCCATAAATTAAGGCGCGTCCAAATGCGCTCACAGGATTGATCCATTCCCACAACATAATGCCACTTAACGCACTGCCGATGAGAATCATCAATAAAATGCCGTAGCGTAAGCCGCGTGGAATTTTGGCATTTTGACGAATACCTAATTTACGTCTTAACCAAGCCGCACAGTCGGTAACCAGATTTAACGGACACACCCAACCGCAAAACACTTTGCTTCCCAATAAGGCATAAAGGGCGATCACAATGCCAGCACCCAGTAAGGTGGTGAAGTTAGGCAAATAACCCGTTACAAGACTTTCTGCCGTGATGAGTGGATCGCTCATTGGAATTAAATCTAAAAATAAGCTACCGCTATAATTACCACGCAGAATCCATACACCGAGCCAAGGGCCGCTCAGAAACATTGCGAGAATGCTTAACTGAGTTAAACGACGCCAAAATAAAAAGCGATTAGCGCGCCACAAGCCCAGTTTTTCTCTTGCTTCTCTACCTGCATATTTCGGTGAATTTGCCATTAAAAGCCCTCCGGTTTGCGTACGGGTAAAGAAATAATGTCGTCAGGCGCAAGGGAATGCCCTGCCTTTTCTTTTTCTTCCCAACCAAGGCGATAATGTTTACCCAACATTCCTTTCGCCAAGGATAGCGGTAATACTTTAATCGCTGCTTCTTCCAGTACGCAGGCTTCTTCACATTTTCCGCAACCTGTACAGGCGTCGGAATGTACCGTTGGAATAAACACCGCGTGCTTGCCCGTACGATCATTACGTTGCATTTCTAGGGTGATGGCTTTGTCGATAAGTGGACAAACGCGATAACACACATCACAACGTAAACCTTGCCAGTTTAGGCAAGTCTCGTGATCTAACAGCACCGATAAGCCCATTCGGGAATCGTTAATATTATCCTGTGTGGAATCTAACGCTCCGCTCGGACAAGCTTTTGCACAAGGAATATCTTCACACATTTCGCAAGGTTTATCCCGTGCGATGAAATAAGGTGTGCCAGCTTCCATTGGCGAAAGCAAGGAAGCAAGGTGCAACATTTCATAAGGGCAGGCTTGCACACATTGTCCGCAACGAATACAGGCGGCGGCAAATTTTTTCTCATCTTCAATGGCAAAGGGCGGGCGTAATGCCACGCCTTGACGAGCAAGGCTTTGCTCTTGTTGAAGACCGAGTAAAATGCCAAGGCCTGCTAATCCGCCCGCGGTGCGAGCTGCGTCCTTAAAAAATTTACGGCGTTCCGGTGTTTGGGTTAATTTTTTCATTTTATTTTTCACCGCACTTTGCTTAGTTTAGAAAGAAAGTGCGGTGTTTTTTTGCTAAGTTTTTTAGGCTTTTTCCACTTTAACGGCACATTTTTTGAAGTCCGTTTCTTTTGAAATTGGGTCAGTGGCATCTAAGGTTAATTTATTTACCAACTGGCCAGCATCAAAGAAGGTGGTGAAAACTAAACCTTCAGGACATTTATTACGTCCACGAGTATCTACATAGGAAATAATTTCCCCACGGCGTGATGAAACTTTGATCTTATCACCGTGGCGTAAACCACGTTTTTTCGCATCGTTCGGGTGCATCCAAACCACATTGTTCGGGAATGAACGGTGTAATTCAGGCACGCGGCGAGTCATTGTTCCTGTATGCCAGTGTTCTAACACACGACCAGTGGATAACCATAAATCGTATTCTTCATCAGGCACTTCTGCAGGTGGCTCATAAGGCACGGCTAAAATCACCGCACGTTTATCTGGCTGACCATAGAAAGACACTTCTTCGCCTGATTTCACATAAGGATCGTAACCTTCACGATAACGCCATAGGGTTTCTTTGCCCTCTACCACTGGCCAACGTAAACCGCGCGCTTTGTGGTAAAGATCGTATTCGGCTAAATCGTGGCCGTGGCCGCGACCAAATGACGCATATTCTTCAAACAAGCCTTTTTGAATGTAGAAGCCGAAATCGTAAGCTTCATCGTTAAGGCGGTCATTGAGTTCAGCGTTAGAATATTTATCTACATTACCGTTGCGGTATAACACTTCATATAAGGTTTTGCCTTTAAATTCTGGGTTGGCATCTAAAAGCTCTGCTGGCCATACTTCATCAGTGGTGAAGTATTTAGAAAATTCCACTAATTGCCATAAGTCAGATTTCGCTTCGCCCGGTGCTTTCACTTGCTGACGCCATACTTGTGTGCGGCGCTCTGCGTTACCGTAAGCCCCTTCTTTTTCCACCCACATTGCGGTTGGTAACATTAAGTCCGCCGCTAAGGCTGATACTGTTGGGTATGGATCGGAAACCACAATGAAGTTTTCAGGATTACGCCAGCCTGGGAAGGTTTCTTCGTTGATGTTTGGGCCACCTTGCATATTGTTCGTACACATTTGCCATAACACACGCATTTTGCCATCTTTTAACGCACGGCTTTGTGCCACGGCGTGATAGCCTAATTTATCGGTGATCGTGCCAGCTGGGATTTTCCACGTTTTTTCTGCAATCGCACGATGTTCTGGCTTGGTAACCACCATATCAGCAGGTAAACGGTGGATAAATGTTCCCACTTCACGCGCTGTACCACAAGCAGATGGCTGACCAGTTAAGGAGAACGGGCCACAACCTGGGATAGAAATTTTACCGGTTAATAAGTGAATGTTGTAAATCAAGTGGTTTGCCCACACACCGCGGGTATGTTGGTTAAAGCCCATTGTCCAGAAAGATACCACTTTGCGTTTTGGATCGGCATAAAGCTGCGCCAAACTTTCTAATTGATCTTTTGGCACACCAGACATTTCGTGAGCTTTTTCAAGGGTATATTCAGACACAAGCGCTTTGAGTTCTTCAAAGTTACTGTCGTACATTTTACCGCTATTGGCATTTTTCGCTGCTTTTTGACGCGGATCGCTATCACGCAAGCCATAACCAATGTCGGTTTCGCCACGTTTGAATTTGGTATGTTTATTCACGAAATCCCAGTTAATGGCATCATTTTGAATGAGATAGTTGATGATGTAGTTGAGAATCACCAAGTCAGCTTGCGGTGTGAACACCATACCGTTATCTGCTAGCTCAAAGCTGCGGTGTTCAAAGGTAGAAAGCACGGCCACTTTTACATCAGGGTTAGATAAACGGCGATCAGAAATACGCGACCATAAAATTGGGTGCATTTCCGCCATATTTGAACCCCATAAAACAAAGGCTTCGGCGTGTTCAATGTCATCATAACAGCCCATCGGTTCGTCAATACCAAAGGTACGCAAGAACGCAACCGCGGCAGAGGCCATACAATGGCGCGCATTTGGATCGATATTGTTAGAACGGAAACCTGCTTTCCAAAGTTTCGCTTTGGCGTAACCTTCAAAAATGGTGCTTTGTCCCGAAGTGAACATTCCCACGCCATTTGGGCCACGTTCTTTCATTGCGTTTAAGAATTTCTCTTTCATTGTTTTGAACGCAGTATCCCAAGTAACTGGGGTAAATTCACCATTTTTGTCGTACTTGCCGTCTTTCATACGCAACATTGGTTGGGTTAAACGGTCTTTTCCGTACATAATTTTTGGCAAGAAGTAACCTTTAATACAGTTCAAACCACGGTTTACTTCTGCATCTGGATCCCCTTGTGATGCCACAACGCGTCCGTTTTGTGTTCCCACTAATACGCCACAACCTGTACCACAGAAACGGCAAACACCTTTGTCCCATTTGATACTGTTATCCTGTGCGGCTTCCACGTTTTTCACTGGAATGCTTAATCCAGCGACAGCTGCTGCAGCGGCGGCTGCATTGGCTTTCATAAAGTCTCGGCGACTTAAATTCATCTCATTTCCCCCACGAGTATGATTAATTATTCATCATTGCCATCATCTTGTTGATGATAGACCAAAGATACGGTAATCACGCCATCAATATTGCGCGCTTGCTCCATTTGTTCGAGCAAAATATGTTGATCGTGAGATTGCATCACCACCACCAACTTGCCTTTTTCTACATCTTCGGCAGGCACTTCAGCATAAGGCAGCGCTAAAAGTGCGGTCTTAATTTTTTCAATTTTTTGCGGATTACATTGAACAATCACGCCACAAACGTGCCATTCTTCCGCTTTATCCATTGGGATAATTTCTTGTTCTGACATAGTTATTCCTGTGGATAATCAAGTTTAATCGCAGAAACAGGGCAGGCACTAATGCACGCACCGCAACCATTACAATCCGCCAAGTTCAGGCTTGGTTGCGCCACCTTACCAAGCTGCGGCACAAAACGAATCGCACGCATTTCACAACTGTCTTGGCAGGCACGACATTCCACCTGTTTTTGCGTTAAGCATTCATTGGTAATATCAACTTTATGCCGCCAAGCCACTTCGCTGACTGGGCGAAAAACAGGCTGCTGACACACGTCCACGCATTTTTGACAAAAGGTACATTCACCTTTATCAAACTGCACTTCAGGAAATCCGCCTTGCCCTTGCACTAAAATCTGCGTTTCGCAGGCTTTGACACAATCGCCACAAGCGGTGCAGTGTTGAATAAACCGCGCTTCACTCACCGCCCAGGGTGGACGCACGCCCTGAAAGCCCTGTACTTTTACCGTTTCGCTTTGTAATGAATGCAGAAACTCTCCACGCAAAAAACGGCGTCTAGGTAATGCGGTTTCTGACATTTTCACGATCCAAAATGGTTTTTTACTAGGTTCGCTATTGTCTAAAGGTAAAGCAAGGTTTTTAATAACCTGAATTGAGTATTTAGGCAGAAAATCACGCTTTTGTTGCGTTAGATCAAAATTATCACCGCGCATTAATTTTATTCATTAGATACAAAATAAAGTGCGGGGAAATTTTTGTGAAAATTTCCTGTTCGAGAGCTAAAACAGCAATGGGATTTTTTGCTAGAATAGCCCTTAATTCTGATTGCCTTTGCCAAGCGTGAACATTGTGAAAAATAAAAAACATTCGGTGGCGACAAAAATCGCCAATTATTTATTGCTCATTATCATCTTCGCTGCATTTATCAGCTTGCTCAGTTTGATTGTGATGCAAAGTAACAAATCTGATGCGGAATTAATCAACGTATCGGGTTCCTTGCGAATGCAAAGTTATCGCATTTTATATGAAATTGAACACGAACCGCAGTTGGTGGCAGAAAATTTACAACAATACCGTGCAACCTTATATTCCAGCACCTTAGCGGATATTAACCAGCAATTTTTCGTGCCTTCTGATGTAAAACAGGCTTATAAAAACTTGGTTGCACGTTGGGAAACAATGGAAGTTTATGCCAAGCAATTAGACTACCAAGCCTATCAAAAAGAAGTGAAAAATTATGTTGAGCAAGTCGATCAATTTGTCTATAACTTGCAAGAGTTTGCAGAGAAAAAGCACGATTTTGCAGTGTTATTCATTCTTTTCACAATGTTATCGATCGTTGCTATGGTGTCTTATGTGGTGTGGTTTACCAAAAAGCAAATGGTTCGCCCACTGGAAAAATTAGCCTTAGCAAGTACACAGGTACAAATTGGGCAGTTTAATCATATTCCCCTCGATGTGAATAACGATGACGAAATCGGGCGACTTTCTTCCGTGTTTACCCAAATGGCCAGTGATTTGCAAAAGCTGTATACTGGGCTGGAAGAAAAAGTGAATGAGAAAACACAAAAACTCAGCCAAGCCAACCGCTCTTTATCAATGCTTTATCAATGTTCTCAATTAGTTACCACCAATAATATTGATCCTACGGTGCTAAAGCAGGTGCTAAACCAAATTAAAGTGAATGAGCATTTACGCTATATTGAATTGAGCGTTTATGGCGCGGAACATTGGCATATTTATTTAGGCGAAAATGATGCCAACTTCTCTTTACAAAAAACCGATCTTTGCGTGGAAGGGGATAAACTTGGCACGCTATATTGGCAAGCTGGCTTGCCTTGCCCTGATTTGCGCACAATGCACAACGTGTCGCAAATGTTGAGCCGTTCGCTTTATTTCCACCATACGCAACGCCAGCAACAACAGCTCCTATTAATGGAAGAGCGGTCAATTATTGCGCGAGAATTACACGATTCTTTAGCGCAAGTGCTGGCCTATCTGCAAATTCAGCTCACGTTGTTGAAACATAATTTGAATAAAGAGGGCGAGCAAAATAAGGAAAAAAGCCTAACGATTATTAAAGATTTTGAACAAGCCTTGAATGACGGCTATGTTCAACTGCGCGAACTGCTCGCCACTTTCCGTTTAACGGTGCAAGAAGCCAATTTACAACTCGCTCTTGAACAAGTGATCGATTCTTTACGCAATCAAACAGAAATGAAAATGCGCGTGGAATGCAGTTTGCCGTCCCACACTTTCAATGCGCAACAGCTAGTACACGCCTTACAAATTGTGCGTGAAGCGGCGTTAAACGCGATTAAACATTCCCAAGGCACGGAAATTGAAGTGATTGCACATACCAATGATGACGGTGAATATGAGCTGTTAGTGCGCGATAATGGCGTAGGCATTCCAAGCCTTGATGAGCCTGCGGGGCATTACGGTTTGAATATAATGAATGAACGTAGCGCCCAACTCAATGCTATACTACGCATCAATAATCGCCCTGAAGGTGGCACAGAAGTGAAAATCACGCTGCCGAATAAATTATAGAGATTAAGGAACACAATGGAAAATCTTCAACCATTTCATACATTTGGAACTAATACACAAGCAAAAATGGTGAAAAAAATCACCGCACTTGAACAGATTCTGCCCCTTTGGCAGCAAGCTCAGCAACAGCAGCTTCCCGTGCTTTTTCTCGGACAAGGCAGTAATGTATTGTTTGTGGAAGATTTTGACGGGATCGTGTTGGTAAATGCGCTCAAAGGTATCGAACATCGGCAAGATGACAACTTTCATTATCTTCACGTTCAAGGCGGCGAAAATTGGCACGAGCTAGTGCAATGGAGCTTAAAACAAGGCATTTATGGCTTGGAAAACCTAGCCTTAATCCCTGGCTGTGTGGGATCGGCGCCAATCCAAAATATCGGTGCTTATGGCGTAGAATTTAAAGATGTATGCGATTATGTGGACGTGCTGAATCTGAATACTGGGGAGATTTTTCGTTTAAGCAAAGCAGAATGTCAATTTGGCTACCGTGAAAGCCTGTTTAAACATCAATATAAAGACGGTTATATGATTGTCGCTGTGGGATTAAAACTCGCCAAAGATTGGCAGCCTGTGCTAAGTTATGGCACGCTTTCGCGCTTTGATCCCGCCACGATAACAGCGGAGGAAATTTTCGCTGAAGTTTGTGCCGTGCGCAGCGCAAAATTGCCAAATCCACAAGAATTGGGCAACGCGGGAAGCTTTTTTAAAAATCCTGTGATTTCCACCGCACTTTTTGAACAATTAAAAAGTCAATATCCAGAAATGCCTAGCTATCCGCAGACAGACGGCACCGTGAAACTCGCCGCAGGTTGGTTGATTGATCAATGTGGTCTAAAAGGCCATCAACTTGGTGGTGCGGCGGTGCATCAAAACCAAGCCTTAGTGCTAGTGAATAAAGCAAACGCAAGCGGTAAAGATGTAGCAAATCTTGCCCATCATATTCGCCAAAAGGTAGCAGAAAAATTTGCTGTGTATTTGCAGCCAGAAGTGCGTTTTATCGGTGCGCAAGGCGAAATTGACAGCGAACAATTTATTTCATCACAACATTAATCATTATTCTCATTTAAAGAAAAGGAAGCAAAATGGATTTCAAAACAATTTTAGAAACCTTACCAACTATCGATCACCTTGCAGGCTTAAGCGTATTTGACGGTGAAACGCAAATTCATCACATTCCTGCCATTGCAGGTAAACTTGGCTCATTGCGCGTGTACAACGCCCTCGCACAAGAATTTAACGGAAAATTAGACCGCACTTGCGCAGAAAAAGGCTTGCAACTTTTTGCCGAACATACGCAAGATGCCAAACAATTCCCCGGCAAGCACCCGAATATTGATCTGTTACTTGCGGTGATTGAGCAGGGCAAGGACTATCGCCTAGTGCCAGAAGAAAAATAAGCGTTAAGCCTTGTAAAATAAGGGCTGAGCGAGATTTTTTGAAGATTTATTTTATTTAATAAAAAATTTATCAAAAGTAACGAACTTTCTTAAAAGTCCATAGTCTAAACTTACAAGAAAAGGATAGATTAATCGTTATAATCGATTGACCTTATTATAGATTATGTTATAAATAGCCCTAAAGTTGGGCGTAAAATAAGAAGGAATATGATGAACAAAGATACACAAACCCTAATGTTAGTTCCTCAAGGCAGCTTAGAAGGCTATATCCGTGCTGCGAACGAATATCCTATGCTAAGCGCAGAGGAAGAAAAGGAATTAGCGGAACGTTTGTATTATAAAGAAGATCTTGAGGCAGCAAAAAAATTGATTTTGTCTCATCTTCGCTTTGTGATCCACGTTGCGCGTGGCTATTCTGGTTATGGATTGCCACAAGCAGATTTAATTCAAGAAGGTAATATCGGCTTAATGAAAGCCGTAAAACGTTTTAATCCAGAAGTGGGCGTTCGCCTTGTATCTTTTGCAGTGCATTGGATCAAAGCGGAAATCCACGAATATGTATTACGCAACTGGCGTATCGTGAAAGTGGCAACCACGAAAGCACAACGTAAATTGTTCTTTAACCTACGCAAAACCAAACAGCGCTTAGGTTGGTTCAATGATAATGAAGTGAATATGGTCGCCGAAGAGCTTGGTGTATCTAAACAAGATGTCATTGAAATGGAAAGCCGTATGACTGGAGCAGATGTTGGCTTTGATCTTTCTAATGAAGATGATGACGAAAGCTTTGCACCAGCGCTTTATCTTGAAGATAAAAGCTCAAACTTTGCCGCAGAACTTGAAAATGAAAATTATGAAACCCAAGCAGCAGATCAAGTTGCTACCGCGCTTGAAGGCTTAGACGAACGTAGCCAAGATATTATCAAAGCACGTTGGTTAGATGAAAACAAAGCCACCTTGCAAGATTTAGCAGCGAAATACAATATTTCCGCTGAGCGTGTTCGCCAACTTGAAACTAACGCATTGAAAAAACTTAAAAGTGCGGTAACTTTCTAATAAAAAATAGGGCTAGATAACAAGCCCTATTTTTTTGTCTGTACGCTTCTCACCATTTTTATTCCCTTGCTTTTCACTGCTATAATATTTCCTTTGCCACAAACAACAGCACAAATTAGCAACCTATGACAAAATCAAATTACATCACCCGAGATGGCTGGAATACACTTGATCAAGAGCTAAAGTTTTTATGGAAAGAAGAGCGTCCAAAAGTAACTCAAGCAGTGTCTGATGCGGCAGCATTGGGGGATCGAAGTGAAAATGCAGAATATATTTATGGTAAACGCCGCCTACGCGAAATTGATCGCCGCGTTCGTTTCTTAACCAAACGTTTAGAAGTGCTGCAAATTGTTGATTACCACCCAAGACAGGAGGGCAAAGTCTTTTTTGGCGCTTGGGTTGCCTTAGAAAACGAACAGGGCGAAGAACATCAATACCGCATTGTGGGCTGTGATGAATTCGATCCAGCCAAAAATTGGATTTCCATCGATAGCCCCGTAGCTCGCGCCTTAATTGGCAAAGAAGTTGATGATGAAGTAAAAGTAAACACCCCTGCAGGCTGGGTAACTTTATATATTAATCAGATTTTGTATGAGAAAAAGTAAGTGTGAAACAAACAACAGCCAATGATTTATGCCATTGGCTTTTTTGTTTAGATGATTTTGGCTTTTATATTCTAAATGGAAAACTCTTACTTTTTATTGAGATTTACCAAATTAGGGCTGCTCTTTTACAGATTATTGAATATTACATACTTCTTTTAACGCAAGATAAATTTCATTTTGATCATTTTCAAGCAAATCAACTATCGCCGGATTACTCAATAGTTTTTTAATGTAACCTTTTGCTACTACTAACCCCATTTTTAAATCAGCTAGTTTTTCCTCTGATATTTTATAGTTCTCTTTAAGTCGTTCCAGTTCCCTTTGCATAATAGAGAGTTCTGCTAAGTCATCATTTGTGGTTTTAGACTTATGATTTTCCACTAACTCTTCCTTTCGGGAACTGAGCAACATCATATTTGCATACGTCAATGTAAATTTATTACTTGCGATCATCATTTCTGCAACTTCTATCTGACGTTTTGGTTTCATCTTACGTAATACTCTAAATATCTCCCGACTAACCTGTTTATTAGCAAGCATATCTACGACTTCTTTCGTAATTCCATTGAGCATATTCATTTTTTGTCGTAACACTTTTAAATCAACATTTAATGTTTTTGCGATTAATTCATCTGATACACCTCGCTCAATAGTCTTTAAAAGCATTTTATTTTCTTGAACCGCTGTCAATCGATTTATTTGCTTATTGTATGTAAACCCCTCATCATCGGTTGATAACATACAAAGAACCTTATCTATACCTAACATTTTTAGAGCCTGTAATCTAGAATGCCCATCGAGTAAAATATACTGGCTATTTTCTGGATAAACAACGAGCGGTTCCACAATACCAATTTCACGAATTGAAGAAAGAATGCTATGAAATTTTACGCTTTTTTCAAAGTTCTTATCCATTTTCTTCGTAGGAAGAATTTGCTCCGTAAAAAGCCAAATTAATTTGTTATGAAATGCATAAGTAATATTTTTAGGCATATATATTCACCTCTTTTTGTTGCAGCATTCTTTTGCTTAAATCTTTGGGCATATCATCTAAATTCTCTGACTTTAAAACAAGTAAGAAGTATTTATCTGAAAACAATTTATTTAAACAAGAAAGAATAATAGATAATTGTTTATCATCATAATCTGCTTGCTTAATCATTAACTTTTGTCGTTCAGTTTCCTCTTTATAAATTTTAACGACGGTCTTAGGATTATAAATAGATGATTTAGCACTACCCGAAATACTTGCATTTGCTTTTTTTCCTACGATATTTCTTCGGTGAATCATATTGCGTATTTTTGTAATGTCTGTGCTTTTTAGTGTACCATTTGCATAAAGTTCTGTAAGTTGAGCCTGAACATTTTGATCATCTGAACGTGAAATAGAAATAGCAATGGATAGCGGCAAGAAGCCTTGTTCTACTGCATTTATTAGCCGCTCTTCCCCTGCGTTAATTAAATGAAGAATACCATTAATATGGCTTTGTGATAGACCTATTTTTCGAGCAATATCTAAAGGCTTATAACCTCTGTCGTAAAGTATTTTGATACCTGATAGCAGTTCCATATTTGAATATTTTCGTCTGGCGATATTCTCTACAAGGCTAATCAAATAACTTTCTTCACTATTTACCTGTATTACTCTACAAGGGATAAATAATTCTCCTAGAACTTTACATGCTTCAAGACGACCTTGACCACAAAGTAAATCATAATATTCTGAATTATCTGTAGATAGTGTTACAGTAATCGGCCTTTTTAGTCCAATTGCTGCAATATTTTCTACTAAATCAGCAAAGACTTTTTGGTTTCGAGTTCTAGGATTTAAAACACGAATTTTGTCTATAGGTAAAATCTGAATAGTGTCGTTTAGCATATATAAACTCCTTTACTAAAATTCGTTCAGCCATAATAAAAAAACGATCTAAATTATTATGACGATATATTTCAAACTCTGCGGGATTACTTTCTGAAAGCTTTAATTTTTCATGAGCCTGCCCCATCATAGGGAGTAAATAATAATCCAAGATCTCTGTTGCATTTTCGTTTAAACGAACTGCTATCGTAATATCTGGATTTAAACTCGAATCAAACCGAATAAACCATTTTTTGGCACCTGATAAACTGCGACTGAGACGACATCGGCTGAGAACAATAGATACGGTAAATTCATCGTTGATACGGACCAAATCTGTTTTTTCATCTATGCATACTGAACCACCAAGCTTAATAATAGTATCCAATGTTTTTTGCACAAAAGCCTTATACTGCTTACGCAGCAATCGATTAATTTCCACATAGTGATAATCTCTTCCTGGCTTGTAATTTATCAAGGTATAAGTATTCAGCAGACTACCAAATCGGCTACTATAAGCACTACTAGATGGGCAATTTTCAGCTTCATCGATGATAATACCAGACAGTTTACCCTTCTCTTTTAACAGTATTTTTAATCGTTCGAGCATTTCATCGTCTGATAATCTTGCTGAACGTTGATATATAATTGACTGCGCAGCATTAAATAATGCCTGAGGAACAATAGCCTCAAATGCTGAATCAACCCTAACCCATTCTTCAATAGGATTTTTTCCTTTATAATCGCGCGTTTTTGATGCACTACGTTTATTCCAAACATTATGCCCAACATACTTTTCATTAATTAGAATTTGATGAACCACACCTTTTGTCCAAGCTGTACCTCTATCTGTAACGATACCTTGAGAATTTAATTTATCTGCAATTTGTTGCTCCGTTTTATGGCCATAAACAAAATCATTATAAATTTGAAGAACTATTTCCTGCTCTTCTTTAGGCCCCGCAACCAAAATGATGCGATCTGTTTGTAAACTTTTTCTCTCCCCTAATTTTAAACTAAATTTTGCATTTCCTTGGGCATCAATTAATCTTCTACGTAATCCAAATCCAGCTGCACCACCTTGACGAAATCCTCGTTGAACCAAATTTTTCTGCCCATTAAAAACTTTTACGCCAAGTTCACGGCAATAATCACCAGCAGAAACGCGCTTAACCAACTTAAAAATCTGGGAACTAATATCATTTCCCTTAAACTGTTCCGCACAGTAATGAACTCGTATTCCTTGATAAGTGCAAATCTGCTCATAATGCGCAGATTCGTCAATATTCATAAAACGTCCCCAGCGGCTAATGTCATATACTAAAATATGATTAAAATCCGCATTACCACTCTGAACAAGCTTTATCATAGAAAGAAACTGTGGCCGATTTTCTGCCGAGAGTCCGCTTTTCCCTTCGTCAATATATTCATGGACAATTTCTAGCTTATTCTCTTTAGCATAATTTTCGATAAAACAGCGTTGCAGATCGGGGGAAAACTCCTGATGCTCAGTAGACATTCGAATATAAGAAACCGCCCGATTTTTAAGTTGATTCTTTGTTCGTATAAGCATTTTAATTACTCCTAATCGATCCCGATAATAAATAATCTAGGAGGAAAAATGTTACACTCAAAAGGCAAAATATTGCACAAAATCACAATCAACGAGATAGTGCTAGCTCAAAAGCTCAGTATTGCATTACGCCAAGAAATGCACGCACAGCATTGGACTGGAAAAATGGTGGCTACGGCATTAGAGGTCAGTGAAAGAACTGTAAGAGATTGGCTCTCTGGAAACAGATTGCCTAATGGACGAGACTTAGTCGCATTGATGACAATATCCCCTCACATACGACAAGTTATATGGGAAGAATCTCAATCAGAAAAATATTATCTAGACACACAAATGATCAGAATCATCTTATGGTATCTATTGATAAACTATCTAACGTAAATTCACCAAACTTAGGAATTACGAAAACTATACATGCCCTATTTGTTAAGTGAAAGTACAACAAAAAGCAAATAGGGTTACTTTCTTTCTCGCTTTCATTTTCTAATCTGAGTGTCTGTTAGTTACTATGTTTTTCTTACCATAGTATCAACCTTTAAAAAATTGTACCAAGAAAAAACAACCACCTTGCCACATAGCGGCATAATGTAACCATATAAAAATAAATGATTTTTCTGATAATTGTACCAAGATTTTTATCACCTAAATCATTACCTTTGGGAGTAACGTAGCGAAATTTTAAAATCTTGGTACAATTCTTGGTACAATTATATTGCGTTATAGAGATTTACGAAGACGCAATCAGACGCATACAATATCGCCAAAGGCTAGATTTTACAAGGATTTTTGAAGCAGTAGGATTTATGTAGAAACGTGTAGAACAGTGGATTGGCGGAAGACAATGGGAGTCGAACCCACCCAAGATTGCTGGCAACCTTAACAGGATTTGAAGTCCTGCCGTTTCACCGGAAACGCCTATCTTCCGAAAGTGCCTTCACTTTAAAGGAAATCGGTTGATTATTCAAGGTGTTGCTAGGGAAATTTAGTCAATACAGCACACTTGATAAGTTAGAGCTGAATTTTCAACAAAAAAACAGTATGATTAAGGCTAATTTTCCTAGAATGGCATAAATGAAAATAGGACAGCACAATGAATAGCCTATTCCAACAACTTCCTTCCATTGATAAATTGCTAAAACAGCCTGAAATTGCGTCTTTGATCGCAGAATTTGGGCGTAGTGCGGTGGTGAAAATTTGCCGCAGTTTGCTTGAAAATGTACGTGCAGAAATAAAAAATACGCAAAAAATACCGCGCTTTTTTCACGATAATTCCACGCTGATCGCAGAAATTCAACAACAATTACAATCCCAGCAGCAAGTGAAAATTCAGCCTGTGCATAACTTAACAGGCACAGTGCTGCATACTAATTTAGGACGCGCATTATGGGCGAATGCCGCACAGCAAGCGGCGCTATTGGCGATGCAAGAGAATGTGGCATTGGAATATGATTTGGCGGAAGGCAAGCGTAGCCATCGAGATAATTATATTAGCGAATTACTATGTGAACTCACGGGGGCGGAAGCCGCTTGCGTGGTGAACAACAATGCGGCGGCGGTGTTACTGATGTTAGCCACCTTTGCGGCAGGCAAAGAAGTAGTGATTTCGCGTGGTGAACTCATTGAGATTGGCGGCTCGTTCCGTATTCCAGATATTATGCAGCAAGCAGGTTGTAAACTAGTGGAAGTGGGAACAACAAATCGCACACATTTGGCGGATTATCGCCGCGCGATCAACGAAAATACCGCCTTTTTAATGAAAGTTCATAGTAGCAATTATCAAATTTGTGGCTTTACACATTCTGTCAGCGAAGCGGAATTAGCACAACTTGGCAAGGAAATGAATGTACCTGTGATGACGGATTTAGGCAGCGGTGCATTAGTCGATCTCAGTCAATATGGCTTGCCAACTGAACCCACTGTACAGGAAAAATGGCAGCAAGGTGTGGATTTAATCTCATTTTCTGGGGATAAATTGCTAGGTGGCCCACAGGCTGGCATTATTATTGGAAAAAAAGATTTTATTGATCAACTGCAATCTCACCCACTGAAACGGGCATTGCGTTGCGATAAAGTGATTTTAGCGGGCTTAGAGGCGACCTTGCGTTTATATCTTCAGCCTGAGAAATTGGCGGAAAAACTTACCAGTTTGCATTTACTCACACAGCCTGTGTCGGCATTACGCCAGCAAGCGGAAATACTCAAAGTGCGGTTGGAAAATCAGTTAAATTTTGCCTATACAATCCGCGTGGAAGAAAGCCAAGCACAGATTGGCAGCGGCGCGCAGCCTTTAGCGAAAATTCCCTCTGTGGCGGTAACTCTTGAAGAAAAAAACTCGCAAAAATTAACCGCACTTATCCAGCGCTTCAAACAACTTCCCCAACCAATTATTGGTCGGGTGGAGCAAAATAAACTTTGGCTCGATTTACGTAGCCTTGCGAATTTTGAGCGCCTACTAAATACCTTGGAGCAACTATGATTATTGTTACCTCAGGCCACGTTGATCACGGCAAAACCGCATTGCTACGGGCTTTAACAGGCACGAATGCCGATCGCCTACCTGAAGAAAAAAAACGTGGAATGACCATTGATTTGGGCTATGCCTATTTGCCGTTACAAGAGAAAACGCTTGGTTTTATTGATGTCCCCGGCCACGAAAAATTTCTTTCTAATATGCTCGCAGGCTTAGGTGGCGTACATTACGCAATGTTGATTGTCGCAGCAGATGAAGGCATTCAGCCACAAACGGCGGAACATTTAGCCATTTTACGTTTATTGCATTTTGAGAAAATCATTGTAGTGCTGACGAAAGCGGATAAAGCCAGCGAATCGCAAATTAATGGAGTAAAACAATCCCTTATTCAGCAATATCCATTCTTGGCAGAAAGCCCATTTTTTATTACTTCCGCCCAAACAGGGCAAGGCATCGCAGAATTACAACATTATTTAGCCAATTTGCCTGAACTAGCGGAGCGCAAAAAACTTTTCCGTTATGCCATTGACCGAATTTTTACCATTAAAGGGGCTGGAACGGTGGTAACGGGTACGGCTTTCAGTGGACAGGTTGCAATCAATGATGAGCTTTATCTTTCCACTGGGCAAAAAGTGAGAGTGAAGAATATCCACAGCCAAGATAGCCAAGCTGAGCTTGGTGAAGCGGGACAGCGCTTGGCGTTAAATATTCAAACCGAGGTTTCACGAGAGGCGATTCAGCGTGGGGATTGGCTTTTTTCTCAACCGCCACTCTCGCCAACGGATCGGATTACTATTGAAGTAGAGGCCGCGCAAAACTTGCAAGAAAGCCAAGCGGTACATATTTATCACGCGGCATCTCGCACCACGGGAAAGCTCACATTATTACAAGCTAAGCAGCTTGCCCCGCAACAAAAAGCCTTGGCAGAGCTAATTTTGCAAGAACCGCTATTTTTAACCTATGGCGATAAATTAATTTTACGCACCGGTGATGCAAAATCCTTATTGGCGGGCGGTAAAGTGGTCGAAATCCATTCACCAAAACGTTATAAACGCACCGAAGTGCGGTTAAATTTTTTACAAAATTTACTCAGCGCACAGCATTCCGCTCAACGCTTGAGCTACTATTTACAGCATCGTCCTATGCAGTTGGCTGAATTAGCTTGGCTGGAACAAATGGAAGAAGCCCAACTCAGCGCCTTGATTGTAGATAATCAGGCGCTGGCTTGGCAAGGTTGGGCGTTTAGCCAAGACTATCAACAAACGCAATCCGATAAACTTATTGAAACCTTGGCAAATTATCATCAACAACAGCCAGACCAGCTAGGATTGAGCAAAGCGCGTTTATATCGCATTGCGGCCATTAATCAGCCTGAAACCTTGATTTATCATTTTATTGAAAAGCTTCTGGAACAAAATAAAATTCAGCAAACGCGCGGCTGGTTACATCTTCCTGAGCATAAAATTCGTTTCAACGCCGAAGAACAAGCCTTATGGCAAAAAGTGTTAGCTCACTTTGAGCAACAACAAGGACAAGCCCTTTGGGTACGCGATCTAGCGAATTTGCTCGATCTTGAAGAAAGTGAAATGCGTAATTTTCTCTACAAAGCAGGCAAACTAGGTTATCTCACCCCCATCGTGCGTGATCGTTTTATGCTCACCGAAACCCTTTATGCTTATGCTCGCTGGATTAAAGCATTTATTCTGCAAAATGAGGAGATTTCAGTTAATCAGCTGCGTGATGAATTGCAATGGGGAAGAAAAATGACGGTGCAATTAATGGAATATTTTGATCGATGCGGATTCTTACGCCGCAAAGGCAATGTGCATTTATTGCGCGATAGGGATTTGTTTGATTTGTAATGGTAATAAAAATTGGCTTTAGCTATTTTATAGCTAAAGCCAATTTGGAACTAAAAAATATAGCGGTAAAAACCGCTATATTTATATATTATTCAGATGCTGAAGCTTCTTCAGCTGCTGGACGATCTACTAACTCAATGTATGCCATTGGTGCATTGTCCCCAGCACGGAAACCACATTTAAGGATACGAGTATATCCTCCAGCACGTTGTGCAAAACGTGGACCTAATTCGTTGAATAATTTCGCAACAGTTTCAATGTTACGTGTACGCGCAAAAGCTAAACGACGATTTGCAACACTGTCTTCTTTTGCTAATGTGATTAACGGCTCAACTACACGACGTAATTCTTTTGCTTTTGGCAATGTTGTCTTGATGATTTCATGACTAACTAATGCACTTGCTAAATTACGGAACAGCGCTTTACGATGGCTGCTATTACGGTTCAGTTGACGACCACTCTTACGATGGCGCATGATCTTATCCTTCTCAGAAAAATCTTAACCCAATGACCACTAATCTTCAGCAATACTTGCTGGTGGCCAATTTTCAAGGCGCATACCAAGTGATAAGCCACGAGAAGCTAGCACATCCTTAATTTCAGTAAGTGATTTCTTACCAAGATTAGGTGTTTTTAATAGCTCAACTTCTGTACGTTGTACTAGATCACCGATATAGTGAATTGTTTCTGCTTTCAAACAGTTAGCAGAACGAACTGTCAGCTCTAAGTCATCAACAGGACGTAAAAGAATCGGATCAAATTCCGGTTTTTCTTCCTTGACTTCAGGCTGACGAACATCTCGCAAATCAACGAATGCATCTAGTTGCTCTGCTAAAATTGTTGCTGCACGGCGAATCGATTCTTCCGGCTCAATAGTGCCATTTGTTTCAAGCTCAATAACTAATTTATCTAAATCAGTACGTTGTTCAACACGAGTCGCTTCTACATTATAAGCAATACGTTGAACAGGGCTATAACAAGCATCAACCAATAAACGACCAATAGGACGCTCTTCATCTTGGTTATGAGCGCGTGAAGAAGCTGGCACATAACCTCGACCACGCTGAACACGAATACGCATATCAATTGATGCGTTTTCGTCTGTTAGGTGGCAAATTACATGCTCAGGATTCACAATCTCAACATCACCATCATGGATAATGTCAGCTGCAACAACAGGGCCAATTCCAGATTTATGTAGTGTCAGAAATACGTTATCTTTATTCTGAACTTTAACCGCTAGGCCTTTTAGGTTAAGAAGCACTTCAAGAATATCTTCCTGAACACCTTCTTTACTACTATACTCATGTAAAACACCATCAATTTCTACTTCAGTTACAGCACAACCTGGCATTGAAGAAAGAAGAATTCGGCGTAATGCATTACCTAGAGTATGGCCAAAACCACGCTCTAACGGCTCTAAGATCACTTTAGCATGAGTTGGGCTAATTTGCTCAATATCAACTAAACGTGGTTTTAAAAATTCTGTAACAGAACCCTGCATTTTATCCTCTCTTTGCTACGAAGCTTTAACTATTATTTAGAATAAAGCTCTACGATCAGATGTTCGTTAATATCTGCTGATAAATCAGAACGTTCAGGAACACGTTTGAACACACCTTCCATTTTTGCAGAATCAACTTCTAACCAAGTTGGTTTTTCTCTTTGCTCTGCTAGTTCTAATGACGCTTTAATACGAGCTTGTTTCTTAGATTTTTCACGAATAGCTACAACATCATTAACTGAAACTTGGAATGATGGAATGTTAACAACACGACCATTCACAACTACTGATTTATGGCTCACTAATTGGCGAGCTTCAGCACGAGTAGCTGCAAATCCCATGCGATAAACAACGTTATCCAATCGACCTTCTAATAATACTAGTAAGTTTTCACCAGTATTACCTTTTAAACGGTTTGCTTCTTTATAGTAGTTACGGAATTGACGTTCTAAAATACCATAGATACGACGAACTTTTTGTTTTTCACGTAATTGACTACCATAGTCTGACAAACGCGGTTTACGAGCACCGTGTTGACCGGGTGCTGTATCAATTTTACATTTTGAATCAATCGCGCGTACTCCTGACTTAAGGAATAAGTCAGTACCTTCACGACGGCTTAGCTTGAGTTTTGGACCCAAATATCTTGCCATTTTCTTTCTCCAACTATCCTAATACGTCTTACACACGACGTTTTTTCGGTGGACGACAACCGTTATGTGGGATTGGGGTAACATCAGTGATGTTCGTGATACGGAAACCCGCTGCATTTAATGCACGGATTGTTGATTCACGACCAGGACCCGGCCCTTTTACCATAACTTCCAAGTTCTTTAAGCCAAATTCTTTGACCATTTCCGCACAACGCTCTGCCGCAACCTGCGCAGCGAACGGAGTTGATTTACGAGAACCACGGAAACCTGAACCACCTGCAGTAGCCCATGCTAGAGCATTACCTTGACGGTCAGTAATAGTAACGATTGTATTATTGAAAGATGCGTGAATGTGAGCAACGCCATCTACAACTTGTTTTTTTACACGTTTACGTGCACGAACTGGTGTTTTTGCCATTTAATTTACCCCGACTTATTTCTTGATCGGCTTACGTGGACCCTTACGGGTACGCGCATTAGTTTTAGTACGTTGACCACGCACCGGTAAGCTACGACGATGACGTAAACCACGATAACAACCTAAGTCTAATAGACGTTTAATGTTAAGTGTTACTTCACGACGTAAGTCACCTTCAACGGTAAATTTACCAACTTCGTCACGCAGTTTATCAATCTGCTCTTCAGACAATTCTCTGATCTTAACGTCTTCAGCAATTCCTGTTGCAGCACAAATAGCTTTTGCTCTAGTTTTGCCGATACCGTAAATTGAAGTTAATGCAATTACAGTATGTTTTTGATCAGGAATGTTAATGCCTGCAATACGGGCCACTATGCACTCCTATTATTTTAACTAAATTGATATACTGATCTTGAAAAGCCCGTTTTCAGGATACTCAAACAGTATATCAAGGACATAAATGAGCTGAGCATTATATATGCCCAGCTGGTTCTTTGCAAGAAAAATTATGAATTAACCTTGACGTTGTTTATGCTTAGGATCGCTGCACAATACACGTACAACACCTTCACGTTTAACAATTTTACAGTTACGACATAATCTCTTTACGGAAGCACGAACTTTCATTGCTTATCCCTTATCTATATGGCATTACTGCCCTAAACCTTTAAGGTTTGCTTTTTTCAGCGCAGATTCATATTTATTTGACATTAAATAACTTTGAATCTGAACGATGAAATCCATAATTACAACTACAACAATCAACAAAGAAGTTCCACCAAAGTCAAAACGAACGTTCCAAGCTGATGTCATAATATAAGGAACTAAACATACAAACGTAATATATAGACCGCCAATTAAAGCTAAGCGAGTCATAATTTTATCAATATAACGTGATGTTTGTTCACCTGGTCTAATCCCTGGAATAAATGCACCAGATTTTTTCAAATTGTCTGCTGTTTCACGTGGATTAAATTGCATCGCAGTATAGAAAAAGCTGAAGAATATAATTGCGATAGCATAAACGATGAGATATAACGGCTGACCTGGATGCAATAGCATTGAAAGATCAGTTAGCCAATCAAAATTTGTTCCTTGTCCAAACCAAGAGGTTAATGTTGCTGGGAACAAAATTACACTTGAAGCAAAAATTGCCGGCATTACGCTTGCCATATTCACTTTCAGTGGAAGATGAGTAGTATGCCCACCTAAAATTTGACGACCTTGTTGACGTTTAGCATACTCAACTTTAATTCTACGTTGTCCTCTTTCAACAAAGACAACAAAGAAAACTACTGCAAAAACAATTACAGCGATTAACAGAAGCGCTAACAAATGTATTTGCCCTTGGCGAGCTTGTTCGATTGTTGCTCCTATCGCTGATGGTAATCCTGCAACAATACCAGCAAAAACAATTAAAGAGATACCATTACCAATACCACGTTCTGTAATTTGCTCACCTAACCACATCAAGAACATTGAACCTGTTACTAAGCTAATTACCGCAGTAAAGTAGAAACCAAAACCTAAGTTTGGCACTAAACCTGGTAGCATATTTGGTAAACCAGTTGAAATACCAATTGCCTGAATAGTAGCAAGTACTAATGTTGAATAACGAGTGTACTTACTAATTTTACGGCGACCTGCTTCACCTTCTTTCTTTAATTCAGCTAATGCTGGATGAACCGTTGTCAGCAATTGAATGATAATAGATGCCGAAATGTACGGCATAATACCTAATGCAAAAACTGACGCACGACTCAAGGCACCACCAGAAAACATATTGAACATATCAATGATGGTACCTTTTTGTTGCTCAAGCAATTGAGCTAAAACAGCTGCATCAATACCAGGAACCGGAATGAAAGAACCGATACGAAAAACAATAAGAGCGCCCAATACAAATAGTAATCGAGATCTTAGCTCTCCTGTTCCACCTTGTGTGGTTCTACTTTGATAACCTGGTTGTTTAGCCATTTATTAATTATTCCTCAACTGAACCGCCAGCTGCTTCAATCGCTGCTTTAGCGCCTTTAGTTACGCGTAAGCCACGAATAGTTACAGCACCTTTAACTTCGCCTGAAAGAATAACTTTTGCAAATTGAATATCTTTAGTTAATACATTAGCCGCTTTTAAAGTGTCTAATGTTACAACATTACCTTCAACTTTTACTAAATCATTCAAACGAACTTCCGCAGTTACCGCTGATTTCATTGAGGTAAAACCAAATTTTGGTAAACGACGATATAAAGGCATTTGACCACCTTCGAACCCGCGACGAACACCGCCACCAGTACGAGATTTCTGACCTTTATGACCACGACCACTTGTTTTACCTAAGCCTGAACCAATACCACGACCTAAGCGTTTTGCACTATGTTTAGCACCTTCAGCCGGAGATAGAGTATTTAAACGCATTCTCTTATTCCTCCACTTTAACCATATATGAAACTTGGTTAATCATTCCACGTACTGCAGGAGTATCGATTAACTCAACAGTATGGTGCATACGGCGAAGACCTAGTCCACGCAAGGTAGCTTTATGCTTCGGTAAACGAGCGATAGAACTACGAACTTGAGTTACTTTAATAGTTTTAGCCATTGTCCATTACCCCAAAATTTCATCAACGGTTTTACCACGTTTAGCGGCAACCATTTCTGGTGATTTCATATTTGCTAGTGCATCAATTGTTGCACGAACAACGTTAATTGGGTTAGTTGAACCGTATGCTTTAGAAAGAACGTTACGAACACCAGCAACTTCTAATACTGCACGCATTGCACCGCCTGCAATAATACCAGTACCTTCACTCGCAGGTTGCATAAATACGCGAGAACCTGTGTGAGTACCTTTAATTGGGTGTTGTAAAGTGCCTTCATTTAAAGCCACAGTAATCATATTGCGACGAGCTTTCTCCATCGCTTTTTGGATCGCTGCCGGAACTTCGCGCGCTTTACCATAACCAAAACCAATGCGACCATTGCCATCACCAACCACTGTCAATGCAGTGAAACTCATGATGCGACCACCTTTAACTGTTTTTGATACACGGTTTACCGCGATTAGCTTCTCTTGCAGTTCACCAGCTTGTTTTTCGATGTTTGCCATCTAAAATTACCTCTATTAGAACTGTAGACCAGCTTCACGGGCAGCATCCGCTAAAGCTTGGACGCGACCATGATATTTAAAACCGGAACGGTCGAATGCTACGTCTTTGATGCCTTTTTCTAAGGCTCTTTCTGCAACAATTTTACCAACTACTGCAGCAGCATCTTTATTACCGGTATATTTAACTTGCTCACTGATTGCTTTCTCAACTGTAGAAGCAGCGGCAAGCACTTCTGAACCGTTTGGTGCGATTACTTGCGCATAGATATGGCGAGGAGTACGGTGAACTACTAAACGAGTTACACCTTGCTCTCTCATCATATGACGAGCGCGAGCTGCACGACGGATACGAGCTGATTTCTTATCCATAGTGTTACCTTAATTATTTCTTCTTAGCCTCTTTTGTACGTACAACTTCATCAGCGTAACGTACACCTTTACCTTTATAAGGCTCAGGACGGCGATAAGCACGAATATCTGCGGCTACTTGGCCGATTAACTGTTTGTCTGCACTTTTCAGAACGATTTCTGTTTGTGATGGACATTCACCAGTAACGCCTGCAGGTAATGTATGCTCAACAGGGTGTGAAAAACCTAAACTTAATGCAACTACGTTGCCTTTCATTTGTGCTCTATAACCAACACCCACCAATTGTAACTTCTTAGTGAAGCCTTCAGTAACACCGATAACCATTGCATTAACTAATGCACGCGCTGTACCCGCTTGTGCGTCAGCACCAACCACGCCTTCACGAGGAGTGAAAGTTAATTCATTATTATCTTGTTTAACTTCAACTGAGTTATGAATAGTGCGAGATAACTCGCCATTCTTACCTTTAACTGTTAGTAGCTGTCCGTCAAGTTTTACCTCAACGCCGGCAGGAATACTAACAGGTGCTTTTGCAACACGAGACATTTTCCTACCTCTCTATTAAGCTACATAACAAATAACTTCACCGCCTAAGCCCTCTTGACGAGCTTTGCGATCAGTCATTACACCTTGAGATGTAGAAATTACAGCTACACCTAAACCACCCATAACTTTTGGTAATTCGTCTTTACGTTTATAAATACGAAGACCAGGACGGCTTACGCGTTGAATGCTTTCTACAACTGGTTTCCCTTGGAAATATTTTAAAGTGATTTCCAGTTCAGGTTTAGCACCTTCTAAAACTTTAACACTTTCAATATAACCTTCTTCAGCTAATACATTGGCAATTGCCACTTTTAGCTTGGATGAAGGCATACTGATCACAATTTTATTCGCAGCTTGACCGTTACGAATACGGGTCAACATATCTGCGATTGGATCTTGCATACTCATTGTGCTTTTACTCCGATTCCAAAATAAAGTAGTAAATTACCAACTTGCTTTTTTAAGGCCAGGAATTTCGCCACGCATTGCTGCTTCACGAACTTTAATACGGCTTAATCCAAACTTACGTAAGAAACCGTGTGGACGGCCAGTTTGGTTGCAACGGTTACGTTGGCGGCTAGGGCTTGAATCACGTGGTAAAGATTGTAGCTTTAACACGGCTGCCCAACGATCTTCATCTGACGCATTTACATCAGAGATGATTTTTTTCAATTCCATACGTTTAGCATAGAATTTCTCAGCGAGTTTTACGCGTTTTACATCGCGTGCTTTCATTGATTGTTTAGCCATTTGTAACCTGCCTTATTTACGGAATGGGAAATTAAAGGCAGCCAATAGTGCTTGACCTTCTTCATCGCTGTTAGCAGTCGTTGTGATAGTGATATCTAAACCACGAACGCGATCTACTTTATCGTAGTCGATTTCTGGGAAGATAATTTGCTCACGTACACCCATACTGTAGTTACCACGACCATCGAATGATTTCGCGCTTAAACCGCGGAAGTCACGAATACGTGGAACAGCAATTGTAATTAAACGTTCAAAGAACTCCCACATACGCTCACCGCGTAGTGTTACTTTACAACCGATTGGATATCCCTGACGGATTTTAAAGCCTGCAACAGATTTGCGTGCTTTAGTAATTAAAGGTTTTTGACCAGTAATCGCTGCTAAATCCGCAACTGCGTTATCTAGCAATTTCTTATCGGTCAATGCTTCACCCACACCCATATTCAGGGTAATCTTTTCGATTCGTGGGACTTGCATGACAGACGAGTAGTTGAATTTCTCTTTCAATTCATTAACTACTTGATCTCTGTAGTAATCATGCAGTTTCGCCATCGCATTACTCCAGTTTTTGATTAAATAATTTCATTGTTAGATTTAAAGAAACGTACTTTTTTACCGTCTTCAAATCTAAAACCTACACGGTCAGCTTTGTTTGTTTTCGGGTTAAAAATTGCAACATTTGACGCATCAATTGGTGCTTCTTTTTTCACTAAACCACCTTCTTTTCCTAATGCAGGAACTGGTTTTTCATGTTTAGTGATAATGTTGATACCTTCAACAACAACTTTACCGTTTGGTAACACTTTAGTTACCTTACCACGTTTGCCTTTGCTTTTACCAGCAAGAACAATCACTTCATCATTTTGACGAATTTTTGCAGCCATTTCTTACTCCTTATAGTACTTCTGGTGCCAAAGAAATGATCTTCATAAACTTCTCAGAACGAAGTTCACGAGTCACAGGTCCAAAAATACGAGTACCGATTGGTTGCTCTGTGTTATTGTTTAAAATTACACAAGCATTACCATCGAAGCGAATGACTGATCCATCTGGGCGACGAACACCCTTCTTGGTGCGCACAACAACTGCTTTTAATACATCACCTTTTTTAACTTTACCGCGTGGAATTGCTTCTTTCACAGTAATTTTGATGATATCACCAATAGCAGCGTAACGACGGTGCGATCCACCTAGAACCTTGATACACATTACACTGCGAGCGCCTGAGTTATCAGCAACGTCCAGCATAGTCTGTTCTTGGATCATCTTAGTACTCCGCTAAAATTAATAACACCCTTTCGGGACGAACCTATCCAAGCTATATGGATAGACTGCGAATTCTACTACAAACTCAAGACATAAATCAACAACAGTCTTAGTAAAAAATGGATTATTTTGACAAATTAATTTATCGTCAAAAATAATCCATTTTATTCATCTAATTTCTTTATCTAAATGGTATAAAACCTAATGTTTATACTCATAGCGAAAATAAAGTGCGGTTATTTTTCCGTAAGTTTTGGCTTAATAACTGCATAAATCACGCCTGTTAGCGCCGCACCAATAGCAATTGCCGCTAAATACATTAATGGCTGAGTTACAAATGGAATCACGAATAAACCACCGTGTGGTGCTTGTAAGCCGATGGATAAGCCTAAAGAAATCGCGCCAGCCACTGCACCACCAATAATGCTTGATGCAATTACGCGCACAGGATCAGCCGCCACAAATGGCAATGCACCCTCAGAAATAAAGCATAACCCTAATACAAAAGAGGCTTTACCCGCATCACGTTGATTAGCGGTGAATTTTTTGCGTGCCAATAACGTGGCAATCGCCATTCCAATCGGTGGCACCATACCCGCCGCCATTACCGCAGCCATTGGGGTGTAAACGCCAGAAGCGATTAAACCTGTGCCGAAAGTATAAGCCGCTTTGTTCACTGGGCCACCCATATCCACACACATCATTGCACCAAGCACCGCGCCTAATAATAACGCATTGCTTTGTCCCATTGTGTTGAGCCATTCCACTAATGCGTCCATTAAGCCTTTTACCGGTGGGTTGATCAGATAAATCATCACCAAGCCGACAATCGCAGAACCGAGCAATGGCAAAATTAAAATCGGTTTTAATGAGCTTAAACTGGCTGGTAATTGAATGGCTTGGTTTAAGAATTTCACCACATAACCTGCAAGCAAACCGGCAATAATCCCGCCTAAAATCCCTGCACCTGCGGTGGTAGCGAGCATACCGCCAATTAACCCCACGGCTAATCCGGGACGATCAGCGATAGAAAACGCCACATAACCTGCGAACACGGCAATCATTAAGTGGAATGCTGCTCCACCACCAATATCCATCAAAGCTTTCGGTAAACCACCTGCAATATTCGGATCTTTAAAGGCCTCAATCCCAAACATAAAGGAAATGGCGATCAGCAAGCCCCCTGCTACCACCAATGGCAACATATGGGAAACCCCTGTCATCAGGTGTTTATACAACCCTTTACGCTCACCCGTGCTTTCTTCGCTGGCTTGTACTTTAGCTGCATTTGCCCCTGTGTAAATTTTCGCTTCTTTAAAGGCTTTTTCAAATTCTTGTGCTGTTTTCTTCAGCGCAAGCCCAGTGGACGTGCGATACATCGGCTTGCCTTCAAATTTGCTTAAATCCACATCAATATCTGCTGCAATAAAGACAAGATCCGCATTCGCCACATCTTCAGGAGAAATAATGTTGCTCGATCCCACTTGCCCACGGGTTTCCACTTTCACATTCCAGCCTTGCTTTTTGGCATATTCAGCAATAGCCTCCGCTGACATAAAAGTGTGCGCTACGCCTGTTGGACACGCGGTAACTGCCACAATATTTTTCGTTTGATGAGAAAAATCCGGCGCATTTTGCACCGCACTTTTATTTTCCGCCCCATTTGAATTTTCCGCTGGCTGATATTCCACTGCTTCGGTCTGCGCTTGTTTTAAGGTCGCCTCTGGCGCATTAAAGGCGTTTTCCACCTCTGCCACAAACAGTTTTTTGCCTTGTAATGCACCGTTATTTGGCGCACTGCCTAAGGCGATCACTAAATCCGCTTGGTTGGCTTCTGCCACCACATCATCGCCTTGCTGTTTTGCTGCCGCAGCCAGCACCTGTTTAATCAAAAAGGCTTTGGCATTGCCTAATTGTTGTGTGTTTGTCAAAAAAATCTTCATTGTTCTACCCTTTAATCACTGAAATTTCTACTTTTTCTAAGATTGGTGTTAATAACGCAGGATCACTCACGCCCACATTGCTTTGCGATACCGCAAAGGCAGACACCGCACTGGCAAACGCCAAGGTGTCTTGCTGTGAAAGCGATTTGCTCAAGCCATAAATTAGCCCAGCCACCATTGAATCGCCCGCACCCACGGTGCTAACCACTTGCTCGCATTTTGGTGGCTTCGCTTGGATCACGCCTTGTTCGCTTAACCACAAAGAACCGTCCGCGCCCATTGAAATAATCACATTGGCAATGCCTTGTGCGCGTAATTTTTCTGCGGCTGCAATAATCTCTTCAAGGGTTGGTAAGGAATGTCCCACCCAAGCCTCAAGCTCGCGATGATTGGGTTTCACTAGCCAAGGATTGGCGGATAACCCCGCGCTAAGCGCTGCATTACTGCTGTCTAACACCACTTTTACGCCCGCTTGTTGTAGCTGTTTAAGCCAATCTGCAAAATCTGCTGGACTAACACCGCGCGGCAAGCTGCCACATACTGCGACAATGTCAAAATCTTTGCATAACAGCAAGGATTGCTGCACAAAATCTTGCCAATCTTGTGGTGAAATTTCATAGCCTAGAAAATTGAGATCCGTTACATCGGCCTCTGTTTCGGTGATTTTCACGTTTATGCGAGTTTTACCCGCCACACGCTGAAAGCGATCTTCTAAACCAAGTTCCGCAAACATTGTGTTGAAATCCCCTTGATTATCACGCCCAAGGAAACCACTCACCGCTACATCAACGCCTAAATCTTTCAACACTTTTGCCACGTTGATGCCTTTGCCCGCAGGGAATAAGCCTAAGGTTTCCACCGTATTCACTTCACCCAGCTCAATACGTTTTAACCGCCCCACTAAATCATAGGCGGTATTTAACGTGATAGTTGCCACTTTTGCCATTATCAACTCCTACTCACCTAATCCTACTCACCCAAGCCAGCTTCAATCGCCGCACCAATGCCATCAAGGGCTTTTTGTGCTTCTTCACCGGTCGCCACGAAACGTAAACGATGCCCTTTCACCACGCCAAGCGCCACCACTTTCATCAAACTTTTAGCGCTCACTAATTGGCTATCGCGATCCACATTTTGCACCGCCACGGAAGCGTTATATTTCTTCACTTCATTAACCAATACGGCGGCAGGACGTGCGTGCAAACCATGTTCGTTACGCACCACAAACACCGCTTCAACACTTTCACTCGGATCTTGATTATCAAGTGCGGTGGTTTTTTCTGCGTTTTTTTCGCTAGTCGTGTTGCTTTCGCCAATCACTTCAATATGATCCGGCTCTTTCGGCGATAAAGAGGATACTTCTTCCCCTAAACCGTCCGCAATGGCTTTACCAATGGCTTCAATGGCTTGTTTGGCATCTTCACCCACCGCGCTAAAACGTAAACGATGCCCAAGGGTTGCGCCCAATGCCACGATTTTCATCAGGCTTTTAGCGCTGATGGCTTCACCACCACGGGTGAGATTTTCCACCGTAATTTTCGAGGCGAATTTTTTCACTTCATTCACTAACACCGCTGAAGGGCGCGCGTGCAAACCATGTTCATTACGCACGGTGAATGTACCGATAACCGTGCCTGCATTTTCGCTACTGGTGTTGGCTGACGCTGGGCTTTCAACGCTCACTTCGCCCCCATTAAGTGCGGTCAAAATTTGCTGAGAATTTCCGTTTAATAAGGCTTGTTGCACGGAATTTTCTAGCAATCGCGCGAGTAGCTCATCAATTTGCTCATTCACACAAGCCACCGTTAGCACGCCTTTCACTTCTTTATGATTATGCTGGAAAACTTGTTTTGCACGGCTGAACGCAAGGGCATTTTTCTCGTTGCCTTGCACCGAATCGGTAAGCCATAAGCCGCCGCCCAGTGGCAATGCAGGAGAGGCGATCACCTCTGCCACAAATTGATTATTCACCGCGCCTTGGCTTTGCAATTTGCCAGCATTAATCGCAATTAAAGTAAGCAGGCTTTCAGTGTCCACATCGAGGCTCAGGTCTTCGCTTTTCACTTCCAGCGTTTCTTCGCCCATTAAAATGGCACGGAATTTTTCTACCTCTTGTAATGTCGCCAATTTCGCCGCTTTTTCTTCATCGCCTAGCACTTGAGTAAGCTGACGCAACAAGGTTAAATGCTCATCTGAACGGGCGGCAATGCCGATCACCACATAGGCTTTGTTGCCGTCGCCCCATTCAATTCCTTGTGGAAATTGAAACACTTGCACACCCGTTTCTTTTACCATTGGACGTGTTTCCAATGTGCCGTGCGGAATGGCAATGCCGTTGCCTAAAAAGGTGGACGTTTGCGTTTCGCGCGCCAACATTCCTGCTACATATCCTGCTTCCACATTGCCCGCTTGTTCAAGCGCTTGCGCCACCAATTCAATGGCTTGCTGTTTATTTTCGGCTTGTGCCGATAAATGAATATTTTTTTCTGATAAGTTAAGCATTTTCCCTCCAGAATATTGGTTTGAATACCAAATGGCGTTGTGATACTGGCTCACTTCTTCGCAAAACCAATTTGGCGATACGTTTTACTGATGATTTGCTTAACACGTTGTTAAACGCTTGCTGAACATTAAGCAAAAACCTTTCAGCTTAAATAAAAAAAGAAAAGGTTACTGATTAAACATCAGTAACCTTACACATTATTTTCCTGTACAGACTTTCAATACTTGATCGCTGCCTTCCGCGATATAGCCCTCATCTAAGGAACGCGGCTGCCCTTTTTGTAGATCTCGCATTGCATCATAAATCCCTTGCGTTGCACTTGGCTGGCTGATTTGCGACCAACAATTTGCACTTAAGCGATTGAAATTATTCTGTAATTCAGAAGCGAACACCACACCACTATAATAAGCATAAACTTGGCTATCCACGCCACCGCCTTGGTATAATTTCGCTTTCACTTCTTCAATCGGCACTAAAATACGGTTGAGATACCAATCATTCACACCGCTAGCAAAAGAATTCACATCATAATCTTCATTTACACGCCCTGAATAGGTTTGCACCGTTGCCGCATACGCAGAAGCATAGGATTTTTTATCGATTTTCTCTTTATCTAAATCGATCACTTTTTTCTCGTTGTCCATAAACGGCACATAAGAAGTCAAAGAAGAACACGCCACTAAAAAGGCACTTAACACTGAAATTGAAATAATTTTGAACATAACTTATCCGTTTTTTGTTAATCAGATTTTTCTTATTATACTGATTATAATTTGAATAAAAAGCCAAATTTCCGTGATTTTTTCACCGCACTTCGCTTTCTAAATCTGCCAGCGTATTAAAATTTTGGAACGCCTCTTTCTGATCGCGAAAATCTACCGCAATCGCGCCATTTTCTCGCATAAACTGCAACATTCGCCGCTCACCGCTGTGTAAATAAGCAGCGAGCTTTTCCGCCAATAAGGTGGAAACTAAACAAAATGTCGGGTGTTCACGCTCACCATCGGTGGCATAAGTGAGTAAAACTGGCGAATTTCCCCCCGCACTTTGACGATCTTGCAAAGATTGCAAAATGGGCTGCTGCAATTTTTCCAATAAATTCAACGGTAAAAAGGGGCAATCACAAGGCACAAACAGCACAAAATCACTCTCTGAGCGTTTTAACCCCGTTAAAATGCCACTCAGCGGCCCTTGAAAATCCGCTAATTCATCGGCAAACACAGGCAAACCAAGCTGCGCATAGCGTTCTTGATTGCGATTGGCATTCACCGCCACCTGCGCCACCTGATCTTTTAAGCGCTGATAACAATGCCACACCAACGGCTGCCCACGAAAAAGCTGCAACCCTTTATCCACACCACCCATTCGCCTTGCCCGACCACCAGCAAGAATTACTGCACTGATTTTCATCTGCCCTCGCTTTGCTTTTTAGCCTACCAAATGGCCTCATTCTACTTGATAAATCCGCAAATAAAAAAGTGCGGTGGAAAAATTGTGTGTTTTTCTACCGCACTTATTAAAGTGCTTTTTTCCGCCAGCTTATTCCTTTCTCCCCGCAATTACAGTATTATTTAGCCCTTTATTATCCAAGGTAAGGAACTGTTATGAAATGTCATCGTCTAAATGAAGTGTTGGAATTATTGCAACCTTATTGGTCGCAAGATCCTGATTTGAGCTTAACCCAAATTTTGCAGAAAATCGCTGATGAAGCGGGGTTTGATAAACCTGTGGCAGAATTAACGGACGAAGTGATTATCTATCATTTGAAAATGTATGGCACAGATAAGCACGAGCCGATCCCTGGGATTAAAAAAGATTATGAAGAAGATTTTAAAACCGCGTTGCTAAAAGCGCGTGGCATTATTGAATAAGGAAAGTTGTAATGAAAAAATTTCTTGTTGCCTTAGCATCATTATTTTTTGTAGCGAATGTACAAGCCGCGGATTTAACCGAAGGAAAACAATACATTGCGTTAAATACTGAACGCGCAGTTCAGCCTGAAGTGATTGAGTTTTTCTCTTTTTATTGCCCACATTGTTATGCCTTTGAAATGGATTATCACATTCCTGAGAAAGTGAAAGCGGCATTACCTGAAGGAACAAAATTTAAGCAATATCACGTGAATTTCTTAGGTTTTCAATCAGAAAATCTCACCCGCGCTTGGGCCTTAGCAATGGCCTTAGGCGTGGAAGAGAAAGTCAAAGCACCATTATTTGAAGCTGCGCAAACTGCGGTGAAAAATCGTGATCAAAGTGCGCCAAGTTTAGACGCGATTCGTCAAATTTTTATTGATAGCGGGGTAAGTGCGGAACAATTTGATGGCGGTATTAACAGTTTTGCGGTAACGGGTTTGTACAATCAGCAAGTGCAAGCAGCTGAGCGTTTTGATGTACACGGTGTGCCAGATTTCTATGTGAACGGTAAATATCGTGTGAACCCTGAGGGCTTATCACACAGTGAAGCGGGTTTCATTCAAGATTATGTAGAAACCGTGAAAGCCTTGCTACAAAAGTAACAAATAAATTGCAAAAATAAGCAAAAATTGGTTTAATGCGTGCCGATTTTGAATTCGCAATATTGAGGATATTATGGCAGAAAGTTTTAGCGTAACGCGTCGTTTTTTTGACGATAAAAACTATCCCCGCGGTTTTGCTCGCCACGGTGATTATACAATCAAAGAATCTCAAGCTTTAGAGCAATATGGTCAAGCATTTAAAGCCTTAGATAGTGGTGAGCGTGCGCCTGCAACAGAAGAAGAAAAAGCCTTTGTGGCATTTTGTAAAGGCGAGCGTCAGCCAGAAACGTTCTTTGAAAAAACGTGGAATAAATACCGCACTTTAACCAGCACCACAAAACGTGTTTATACTTTATCTGGCGTGGTAGCGGATAACCTAGAAGAGATGAGCAACGCGGATTAATCTGCCTAGCAAGATCATAAGGCTTGAGCAATCAAGCCTTTTCTTTTTGTTGGCAACGAATAATGAGAACTATCAATGCAAGCCTTACCTATCGAAAAATATGATGAATTATTGGCAGAAAAACGCCAAAAATTAACCGCACTTTTAGCGCCCTTTAATGCGCCAGAATTAGCGGTATTTGATTCGCCAAAACAACATTATCGTATGCGTGCTGAATTTCGTGTTTGGCATCAAGATGATGATTTTTATCATATTATGTTTGATCGCCAAACACGCAAGCCTTATCGCATTGATCGTTTCCCCATCGCCAGCCAGCTTATCAATGAAATGATGCAAGCCTTGCTGCCCCTGCTCAAACAGCAAACCATTCTCAAGCATCGTTTATTCCAAATTGATTATCTCAGCACCCTGAGCAATAAAATTATCGTAAGCCTGCTTTATCACAAAGTCTTAGATGAACAATGGCAACAGGCGGCGGTAGCATTACGCCAAACCCTGCAACAACAAGGCTTTGACGTGCAGATCATCGGGCGCGCGTCTAAACAAAAAATTTGTTTAGATCAGGATTATGTGGACGAAATTCTGCCCGTAAACGGCAAAGAATATATTTATCGCCAAGTGGAAAACAGTTTCACACAGCCTAATGCGGTGGTAAATAGCAAAATGTTGCAATGGGCGATTGATTGCACCCAAAACAGCCAAGGGGATCTGCTCGAGCTTTATTGTGGCAACGGCAATTTTTCTATCGCGCTGGCGCAAAACTTTCGTAAAGTGCTGGCAACAGAAATCGCCAAACCATCGGTTGCTGCCGCGCAATTTAACATCGCCGCGAACCATATTGATAATTTGCAGATTATCAGAATGTCGGCAGAAGAATTTACCCAAGCAATGAACGGTGCGCGCGCCTTTAATCGTTTAAAAGGCATTGATTTACAAGCTTATGATTGCAATACCATTTTTGTGGATCCACCACGGGCGGGGCTTGATCCTGACACGGTGAAATTGGTGCAACAATATGATCGCATTTTGTATATTTCCTGCAATCCGTACACTCTATGCGACAACTTGCAAACCCTATGTCAAACCCACCGCATTGAGCGTGCGGCGCTGTTTGATCAGTTCCCTTATACTGAACATATGGAATCCGGTGTATGGTTGATCCGAAAATAGCCGTGCAACTGATTTGCGAAACAAAAAATTCGCAAAATTTCACCGCACTTTGTGAACAACAAGGGTTAATTCACCAGCCAGACAGCCCGCTGGCCTTAGTACAAACGGAACAAAACGGCATTGAGCGTTTAGAATTACGCAAATTAGACGAACCCAAATTAGGCGCGGTCTATGTAGATTTTGTCAGCGGTGCAATGGCGCATCGGCGCAAATTCGGCGGCGGACGTGGTGAGGCCATCGCTAAAGCCGTTGGCATCAAAAAAGATTATCTGCCTAGCGTCATTGACGCCACCGCAGGGCTAGGGCGTGATGCCTTTGTCCTTGCTGCTATTGGCTGCCAAGTGCGCTTAGTAGAACGCCACCCTGTGGTCTATTTATTGCTGCAAGACGGCTTGCAACGGGCTTATCAAGACGCAGAAATCGGCGCAATGATGCAGCAAAATATGCAGTTATTGCCGATAAAACAGATTGATGAACTTGCACAACAAGGCACGAAAGCAGACGTGGTCTACCTCGACCCGATGTATCCCCACAAAGCAAAAAGTGCCTTGGTGAAAAAAGAAATGCGCGTTTTTCAGCATTTAGTGGGCGCAGATGAAGACGCAGACCAACTGCTCGCCCCCGCCTTACAAATCGCGCAAAAACGTGTGGTGGTAAAACGCCCCGACTACGCCCAATTTCTCGCTGAAAAAGCCCCGCACTTTAGCCGCGAAACCAAAAATCATCGCTTTGATATTTATCTTGCAGAATAAGAAACAACACAAGTGCGGTAAAAATTTTGCTATTTTTTCACCGCTCTTATTTGCAAATTCTCGCCATCTTGCTTTCTTAAACCAGAAAGAATGAGTACCAGAATTAAGCCGAATAAGCTGGACGTTAGAAAGGTGTAGCTAAAAGCTTGTTGTAGCTGTTCGACACTTTCGCCAAGGGCGTTGCGGTATAAGCCTAAAATCACCGAAGAAACCGCAATGCCAATGCCAATTCCTACTTGCTGAATCACGCTCAGCATTGTTGAACCTGCGCTGGCGTTGTTGTCGGATAAATCGCCGACGGTTAAGGTGTTGATCGCGGTGAAACTGACTGACATACAACCGCCATATGCCAATAAAATCAGCACCATCTGCCAAATTGGCGTGTGGCGTTGTAGCAAGCTCATTGCGGCAATCACGAAAGTCATCACAATGGCGGTGCTGATCAGCGTTCTCTTATAACCAAAACGAGAAAGAATGCCACGAATCAGCGGCTTGAACGCCATTGAACTTACGGCAATTGGCACCATTAGCCAGCCTGCCACTTCTGCGCTGTAATGAAATACCACTTGGAGCATTAACGGTAGCAAAAACGGCACACCCGAGCCACACAGGCGAATAAATAAATTAGCAATAAAGCCTAAACGAAAAGTGCGAATATGAAACAAAGAAAGGGGCATTAGCGGATTGTGAACACGCTTGGCATAAAGATAATAGCAGGCCAGAAATGCCATTCCCACCGCTAGCACCACTAACGCAATCCAAGTTGCGGTGAAATGCTCAGCCACCAGATCCAGCCCCAAGGTCAGGCCCACAAGCCCGCCCGCAAACAGCACAAAACCCCATTTATCTAAACGGCTCACCTGCCCTTTCATATTTGGCATATAAATGCCTGCAAGGAAAATCCCTGTCAGCCCAATCGGAATATTAATTAAGAAAATCCAATGCCAGGTCATATAAGTTACGATTAAGCCGCCCAACACAGGCCCAAGAATTGGCCCAATAAGGCCTGCCATCGCCATAATATTCCACGCATTTAACAGCTGATTTTTCGGCACGCTACGGATTATTGCAAGACGTGCAACAGGCATCATTAACGCACCGCCAAGCCCTTGTAAAATACGGGCAAAGATCAATTGTGGCAAAGATTGCGATAAAGCACACGCCACTGATCCCAGTACAAAAACACCAATGGCAGCACGAAAAACCTTACGCGTACCAAATTTATCCGCCGCCCAACCGCTTAACGGAATAAACAACGCCACCGTCAAAGCATAGCTAATGATCGCCAACTGCATATTCAGCGGCGATTCATTTAGACTGCGCGAAATAGTCGGCAACGCCGTATTCAAAATGGTCGCGTCTAAGGTTTGCATAAAAAAGGCAACGGCGGCAATCCACGCCAAGCCTGTATAATTTTTCGTTTCTGTCATAAAAATTCTGCGATTTTGCACCGCACTTTATTTCATTTGTTGTTGATACCAATGAAAAATAAATGTGGCAATTTGCTCAACCTGATTGATATCCAAATGTGGCACAGTGCAGCTTAAAGGGTAATCGGTGGCGAGCGCAATCACTTTTTCATCAAGCTCTGGCAGGGCTTTCTCCATTGTTTTACGATGCAATAGAATCTTTGCAATAGGTTCGTGTTTGAAGCCTTCCACCAAAATCAAATCCGTCAGCTGCGGATCAAATTGCGCAGCCAAATAAGTTAAACTCACAGGCCGTGGTGTTTCAGTCATCAATGCCCAACGGTTATCACAAGCCATTACCACTTGGCTCGCGCCTGCTTCTTTCATTCGCCAGCTATCCTTGCCCTCTTTATCCACCTGCGCGTTATGATGGCTATGCTTAATCACCGCCACACGCAAACCTAAATCGGCAAGCTGAGGTAAAAGTTTTTCCAGCAAAGTAGTTTTTCCACTGCCACTGTATCCTGTAATGCCAAGCATCGGGCGCATTTTATGTCCTCTATTTGAGAGTTAATTCAGCAATTAAATTTAATAATGATCTTTTTTGTGAAGAATATCACAGATTCATTTATTCAAATATCTCTACGATAATAAAGTGCGGTGTAAATTTCACCGATTTTTATTCAAACACTTTCAACACATCTAAACTCACCCCTTCACCATTTAAATAATCTTGCAGGGCTTGGCTGACAAGTGGGTTGCGTTCTGCTTGTCCTTCTTGTTGGATATAGTGCTGAAATTCTGCGGGGGTGAGCCATAAACCGCCCTCAATATCAGGATCCCTTGGACGGATAGGCAGTTGTTCTTCAAGCTCTACAGCAAACACAAAACGCAAATAATCTTTTTGACTGCGTGGGGCGTGCCATTGGTAAATTTTAATCAGCTTGCTTGGCGTTGCGTCAATTCCTGTTTCTTCACGTAATTCGCGTATTGCACCGGCAAGGATCGTTTCGTTTTGCTCTAAATGCCCCGCAGGTTGGTTTAAGGTCATTTTGCCGTATTCAAATTCTTTGACAAATAAAAATTTGCCTTGGCAATGCACTACGCACGCCATAGTAATATAAGGTCTATGCATTAGATTTCCTTAATTTTAACCGTTGATAAAGTGCTGCTAGCTCTTGGGGATTCAATTGATAATACTGCCCTAATGGCAAATTTTCTACACGAAATCCTGCCATTTTGCCACGAATTAAACGCAAAGTGGGAAAGCCGATATGCGCGGTCATTCGGCGAACTTGGCGGTTCTTGCCCTCACAAATTTTAATTTCTAGCCAGCTTGTGGGAATGTTTTTTCGCTCACGAATAGGCGGCTCTCTGTGCCATAAAAAATTTGGCGCAGAAATCAACCGCACTTTCGCCGGCAAGGTTTTACCATCTTTTAACATTACTCCTTGACGCAGCGGTTCAAGCTCGCTCTCTGTTGGTTCCCCCTCCACCTGCACCAGATAAGTTTTCTCTGTTTTATATTTCGGATCAGCTAGTCGATGCTGAATTTCGCCGTTGTTGGTAAGAATTAACAAGCCCTCACTATCGCGATCCAAACGCCCTGCGGGGTAAATCTGCTCAATAGGGATAAAATCTTTCAGCGTTTGCCGCCCATTTTCATCGCTAAATTGGCTTAGCACATCAAAAGGCTTATTAAACAGCACCACTTTGGTTTGGGCGAAATTCGGTGTGCTTGTTTTTTTACGCGCAAAATGCTGAACCGTTTTTTTGCGTAAATTTTGCCGTTCTTGGTGATTACGGCTTGAAAGAAATTTTGCCTTCATATATGTTATGGAAATGTTGATTCGTTACTTAACAAAAGACACATTTTTAACAATCATTAATGCCGCTTTTGTTAAACATTTCATTCACTATAACACAACATCAAGCATAAAGGAGAAATCCAATGAGTCAAACCCAATCCGCCGTTGTTATCCCACAAGGTGAAAAAATTCGTTTAGATGCACAGGGCGCATTAATCGTGCCAGATAATCCAATTATTCCATTTATTGAGGGCGATGGCATTGGCGTAGATGTAACGCCTGCAATGCAGCGCGTGATCGATGCAGCTGTGGAAAAAGCCTATCAAGGCAAACGCAAAATTTCTTGGTTAGAAATTTATGCCGGTGGCAAAGCTAATAAAGTTTATGGCGAAAACACTTGGCTACCCGCAGAAACCCTTGATTTTATTAAAGAATATCACGTTGCGATCAAAGGCCCGTTGATGACCCCAGTGGGCGGTGGCATTCGCTCGCTCAACGTGGCAATGCGTCAAGGCTTGGATCTTTACAACTGCTTGCGTCCAATTCGCTATTACAGCGGCACGCCAAGCCCAGTGAAGCACCCTGAAAAAGTAAATATGGTGATTTTCCGTGAAAATTCAGAAGATATTTACGCCGGCGTGGAATGGAAAGCTGGCTCGCCTGAAGCGGACAAAGTGATCCAATTTTTGCAACAAGAAATGGGCGTGAACAAAATTCGTTTCCCACAAGATTGTGGTATTGGCATCAAGCCTGTTTCAAAACAAGGCACACAGCGTTTAGTGCGTGCGGCTTTGCAATATGTGATTGATAATGATAGAAAATCCCTCACCCTTGTGCATAAAGGCAACATTATGAAATTCACTGAGGGCGCGTTTAAAGAATGGGGTTATGAAGTGGCGAAAGAATTTGGCGCAACGCTTATCGATGAAGGTCCATGGATGAAACTGACCAACCCGAAAACTGGGCGTGAAATTATCATCAAAGATTCTATTGCCGATGCGTTCTTGCAAGAAGTGTTACTCCACCCAACCGATTACGATGTTATCGCCACGCTCAACCTAAACGGCGACTACATTTCCGATGCCCTTGCCGCACAAGTAGGCGGAATTGGCATCTCACCGGGGGCAAATATCGGTGCGGAAGCAGCAATTTTTGAAGCCACCCACGGCACAGCACCAAAAATCGCAGGGCAAAACAAAGGCAACCCCGGTTCATTAATCCTAAGCGGTGAAATGATGTTACGCCATTTAGGCTGGACAGAGGCCGCGGATTTAGTGGTAAACGCAGTCGCCAAAGCCATTGAAAACAAAACCGTAACCTTTGATTTTGCAGAAATGTTAGAAGACGCGAAATTATGCTCCACGTCCGAATTTGCTGAAGAAATTGTGGCGAATATGTAGCTTAGCGGCAAATCTTTCCCCTTTACTAAATTGGGGAGATTTTGATGCGGGTGAACACATCGGTTCGCCCCTACATTGTGGTAAATCAGAAAAGATCCGTAGAATGGGCTTTAGCCCATCAAAAGGGATAAATTATATTAAATGATGGGCTAAAGCCCATCCTACTCCTACTGTGTGCCTGCCCGAATAGGAGCATTGCGTTGAATAGAGGGCGGACACATCGGTTCGCCCCTACGGGAAAGTGCAATGATAAATGGGAAAAGAGCGGTAAAAAATCTCTGAATTTTTCACCGCTCTTTTTCTTTGCGTTTATTTGTTAATTCAAATAATCATATTCCTCTTGGCTAATCACCGTATCGTAGCCGCCGATGAATTTGTCGGTGTGTTTGCGGATGCCGGTGTATTCTAGGCTCGCATCTTCATAGCGTTTGAAGCTGAACACTGCGCTATTCATTTGAACTTGGTTGAATACGTTAAGGCTAACCAAAAGCTGGAAATCTTTTTGTGTTAAGCCTGTAACCGCAGAGAATAACTCAGGTTCTAGCACTTCAATTACTTCGCGCAAGGTGTGTTCGCGGAAATCGGTAAGATACATAAACACTGGCACGCGGGCAGCAAATTTAATCAGTTTCTCTTGAAGTAACTTGCGTAAGGATTTACGCTCTTTTTCGGCTTCATTGACTGTTTTTTCTTCATCTGGGGTAAGCGGTCGCCCTTCTTGTCTTGCTCCCCCTTTGGTTTTCCTCACTTCAGTAGTGCGGTTGATGATGGTGGTAATGTCTTCTCGTAAGGAGCGGAAGCCCTCAATTTTATCCAATGCTGCCATTGCTTCTTCGCTGTTGCGTAAACGATCAAGGGTAACATTATCCACATTTACCAGCATTGCGCTTTCCCAGCGGCGGGCGAGCAAGGTGGCGGTCATTCCGCTTAGGGCGTAATCTAAAATATCGCCTGCGTCAAAGCGGTGCATTGTGCCGCCGTCATAGGAAAGCACGGGTAAGAAGTGAATAAAATCCGCCACTTGTTTTTCTGGGTTATCTTCCGTTGGGTTTAATTTCGTGCTGTAATCACTCACTTGGGTTAAGGCTCGATTTAACGCAAAATCAAACACATAGCAATATTCTTTCACCACAATTTCTTGCTGATTGTGATCGCGCATTGTCCAAGGGGTTTGCACACGGAATGCCGCTTGGAAATAGGTTTCAGGGCTTTTTAAGTTGCACAGCATAAAAATGCCTGACCATTCAGGAATGGAAATGCCTGTTAATAATTTTCCGCAACTTAGGGTGATGCTTTTATTTTTCAGCGGATTTTCACCAATGGCCTTGCGCACTGGCGGCAAGGCTTTTTCGCCCACGCCAGCCTTGGTGCCAGCGGCCACCACCACGTTATAATCGTGATAAAACTGATTTTGTGGCATTGCCAACAGATTTCGCATTGCAAAACAACTTGCCACGGTGGGCAAAAACCACACCGTATGCAATAAATTTGCCAATAAATTCACATCGCTATAAGGCATTGGCGGTTTCTCAACGCCGAACTGTAAAGGCTGATCGCCACCGTAACGCAACCAATTCAGCCATTTTTGCACTTCATTTTGATACTTAAAGCGCGCCTCATCACCCTCGCCCTCGGCGGCGAAAAATTCGTTTAAATCAAATTCGTTTTTATCGCCTTTTTCTGCCACCGCGCGCAGATCTTCCGCCATTTGGTAAGTCATCATCACCATTTTTGGCAAGGCACGATAAGGGTTGTCGGGCTTGTTCCCCCACTGGATTTTGTCTTGCTGTTCATCGCTATATGTCCAGCTGAACACCTGTTCTTCGATAAATTCGCCATTGTTTAAAGCGCGGAACGGCGTGCCTGAAAGATAAAGATAGTGGTAGGTGGTAAGCCCCAGCTCATCTTGATCAAATTCTATTTGATCCTTTAATTCAGCGCTCAGCTCGCCGTCATCAAATTGTTCTTTGGTTTTGTTGCGCCACGCGCCATAGTGATATTCATCAAACACCACGCAATCCCAGTTAATTTCATACACCCAACGATTGCGATCTTTCACCTTGCCCTTGGCGGTGCGGCCGTGTAAATCTTGCAAAGAAAGGAAACAAATCAACGGTTTATGCAGTTTCTCGCTGTGCGTTTTAATGCGATCCCATTCATCAATATTATTTTTATCCACAAATTGCCAATCGGTAAAATCAATGTGGTTTTGCAAATCTTCTTGCCACGCCGTTTTCACCGCAGGTTTAAAGGTGAGAATCAACACCCGCCGCCACTGCATTTGCTTAATTAATTGATAAGTGGCGAACGTTTTACCAAAACGCATTTTTGCATTCCATAAAAATTGCGGTTCTTTGTTGGCATTTTTCGGATCTGCTCGAAAAGCGTTGAAATAATCCTTTGTGCGTTGCACCGCGCGGGCTTGCTCAGGGCGCATTTTAAAATCTAAAGTGCGGTGTTTTTTCGGCGATTTTCTGCCACGCACCGCCACGATTGCCGCTTGCACCGTTTCCACATCGCACTGAAACCATTCCCCCTCGCTGCGTTTTATGCCCATTTTCTGCAAGGCTTGATGCACATCGTGATCGTTAAAATAAGAACCGTCATCACGCACAGCTAGCTCATCAAGTTTAATTTGATAAGTTTGGCTAGGTGTTTTCACTGGGTATTGTTCCGCAATACGTTCTGCCACTTTGCGCGTGGTGTAGCCCACTTTGAGCATATTCGGAAAGCGATTATCGCTGTAAGCATAAATTTTCGGTTGTTGCAGAGAATGTAAATAATTATTCGACATCGGTTCTCTCCATTGGGCGTACCATTGATTCAATAAAGGCGATTTCATCGCTATTTAAGCCATATTTAGCGTATAACTTTTCATCATTCCACGATTGGCTGAAATCTTGCATTGGGACGAGTTGGTAGGCGTTTCTTGTGGCGTGTTGTGTATTCTTTTTTAAAGTCAGCATAAAATGGAAAAATTTGGTTTGAATGTAAGAAATCACATTTTTTGCTGTTTTTTCATCATCAAAAGGCCCGAAAACTAAATAGGTTTCCGAACAGCAAGAATTGGGTTCACCTAAAATTGGCTTCACTAAATCAACACGGCTATCGCCCGAGCCAATGGCATAAGGCACAAATAATTTATAGCGATCGATCCAATCTCGGTTCACTTTCACTTCACCACGGCTAATGTAATTTACCGCTTTATTGGCATAAAATTTCACTGTGTTATCTTTGGTTTTTGCATAGCCTTTAAATTGGGTAGTAAAACCAAAAGGTTTGCGAGAACTGATGAATTCGTTAAAACTAGGTTCATTGAAACTTTTCACCTTATGATAAAGATCTACGGCTTCGTTACTACGAATAAATGTATCCATATTTTCTTCTAATAAATAACGACTGGCTTGCGAGACCATTTCGCCATTTTCATAGCTGAAAACTTGCGTTTCACCTGTTGAATCTTTTTGCCAAAGGAAATAACACACGCCACCTTTAATATCCACGCCCGAAAAGCAATCCTGCGAATTAGGAAAATCGTGCAATTGACGAATTTGCGAATCTTGCAACATTGTGGCACGGAACTCATCAAGTCCTTTGCCGCCTGCATACCAACGGGCAGGGATAATCATCACCAAATATTCAGGTTGCAATTTTTTCGCTTGTTCCACAAAGTGTTGATAAATCGGGCTAGCACTGGATTGTGCACCACTATCTCTTAATTGGTAAGGCGGATTGCCAATAATAACGTCAAATTTCATCTCTTTATATCGTTCAAAAAATGGGCTGTAAGAATGGATAAAATGGTAGGCGTGGGTTTCAAGTTCATCACCACGATCAAATTCTTTTTGCGATGCACCACATTCCGTACAGCGCTTGTTTTCCCATTTGTGGGCTAAAGTGCGGTAAAAAATATGGCCATTTTCATCATCAAAGGCGGTGCAAACAGAATACTCGCCGTTCGCTTCACGGCTACAATACAGGCTGCGGCGGCTAAGCTGTGCGGTGAGGGTGGTGATGCCAATGCCGAATAATTGCTTGGTGAAAATGTGGTTTAACCGTTCCTGCAAATCAGGAAAATGGCTTTCCAAGCCTTTAATCAGGCGTTTGGCGATCTCGCGTAAAAACACCCCAGATTTACTGCAGGGATCAAGGAATGTTTTGTTGGGATCGCAGAAAAAGTGCGGTGGAATTAAATCCAACATTTTATTTGCCAACTGGGGCGAGGTGAACACTTCATCACTCGATAAATTGGCAAGACAAGATAACACGTCAGGGTTGTAATTTTTCAGCATTATTGGATCTCACTTTGTTCATATTCGGCGGCATAGGTTTGCTTGATCTGCAAAAAATCGCATAGGCTGGATTGAAAAACCGTGCGATAAGGGTGCGGTTGGGCTGCGTTGCCATTTGGCGTGATGGTGTATTCTTCCCCTACCAAGCCTGAGTAGATAAACGGCACGCGCTTGATTTTTCTCTCGTTAATAAAACTCCACTGAGAAAAAATAATGGCTTTTTTCGCCCGCTCTTCTTCCGTACCGCTTAAATTCGGAATGGGAGAATGCTCACGCGGGTATTTCACTTCCATTTTTAACGCATCGCCCAACACAATGTTGAAATGCAACAGGCAATCAATGGCATCAAGACATTCGGTTTTTTGGCTGTGCGGAAATAGCCGCGCGTATTCTTGCGCAGCAAAATCAAACAGCCGTTTGCGGCAGGCTTTTACGTTATCTTCCAACAGCTCAATACCGTAAAGACTGCTTACCACAAGGATTAAATCTCGCTCATAGGAAAGCTGACTTGGCGATTTAACGTGTTTTTTTCGCTTACTTTTATCTAGATAATTTTCTGCCGCCACCGCCAACTTACGGCGCAAAATTTCGATCAAAAAATTGCCCGTTCCGCACGCAGGTTCTAAAAAAGTGGCAGAAAGTGATTGGGTCTGTATCGCGACTAAATCCAACATTGCGTTCACTTCACGCTCTCGGGTATAAACTTCCCCGTGATCCGCCACACGTTTTTTTGAAACTATTTGTTTTTCGTTAGACACTTTAAAATTTGAGATTAGACTTTAAAACTGAAAGTATTATTGATCTTTTTTAAAGTTTTAACAATATAACTTTCATTATCAAAATCACTGCGTGATAGCTTTGCCACGCTATGAACGAAAAAGAAAAATTCGCCATTAATTTAAGGCAAGCTATGACAAGAAAAGGCTATCCACCAAAGCCTTCAGTGTTAGAAACGATCTTTAATTTAAAATATGAAGGGCAAGACATTACGCCACAGGCGGCTTCGCAATGGCTTAACGGTAAAATGATCCCAAGATTAGATAAGTTAAAGACGCTTGCGATTGTTTTAAATATAGATTTAAGTGAACTCGTACCGCCGAACAAGCTACATAAATTGCAAGCTGCGGAACTTAGACGCATTGGCACGCCCGAAGAATTTCGCTGGGAAAACATCGCCACCCAACAAGACAAAGCCCTTTTCAGCCACTTCCTTGATCTCCCCGAACCCCAACGCAATGTTGTGCGAGAAGTGATTATGGCGCTATATAAACAACACTGCGAATAATTGGTTTTGTTGTGCTTTTCCATTCCAGCCTAGAGCATTGTGATTTGTTTGTTGTTTGGAAATATTGTTTGGGCAGGCAATAGCATCTGGTTGAATTTTGAATAGGTGCGATATATAATGCAGAACAGGCGATAAGGTTTCCCTTACCGCCTGTGGCTAGTTATTCAAGTGCTACCAAGCTGTCGGGCTGTATAGCAACACGAATAACATGATAAGAATTATAAAAATAATTTTCATCGGTCTGATCTCAAATCAGAAGTTAAAACCAACTGTTCGAGATGTGCCACTACCTGACCCGCCAGTCAGGTAATGACAACACCTGACCAGCCATGGAAAAGTATAGCATAAACCGCCTTTTTAGGCGGTTTTATTTTTTATCTAAACTGTTTTCCCTTTATTGCCTAGAAAATTTTATTCGGACAAAACTCAATCTCTCCCGACGGAAAAGTGCGGCGGAAAATTTCCGATTTTTTTACCGCACTTTTTTTATTAATCAGCAAAATTCTGCCAAAAATCTAAACGTTCTTTTAGCTCTTGTATTGGCACAAATCGGGCAAAGCGTTCGACTTCTTTTTGCTGATAAAACATTAACACGACAGGGGCTGTTAAGGCGTGGAAACGGCTTGCCATTTCAGGAATATCTGCAATGTTGGCTTGCATTGCAAAAATTTCTGGCTTATCAGCTAAAAGTGGCGCTAATTGTTGCGCTACCGAAGTACAAACACCACAATTTGGTGCTTTAATCAGTAATAAAACCAATGGGTTATCAATGATCTCTTGCTCAATTTGCGCAAGATTTGTTGCTGTATTCATTTTATTTTCTCATTAAAAAAGATTTGTAGGATAGGCTTCAGCCCATTGTTTAACGCGATTTATCCCTTTGGTGGGTCTTACCTATCGTTTCCCTTTTAATAGGCTAAAGCCTACTTTACTTCTCTCATTAAAAAAGCCATCAAGGTAAGATGGCTTTCGTTACAATTAATCAGCTGATGAATTACATTCCCACTAATACGCAAGGGGTAATGGTTTTGGCTTTTTCGAGGGATTTCACCGTTGTGGCGCGATCACCAATTGGCCCAATCACTACTCGATTCCACTCTGCGCTTGCATTAACGCGAGCATTAAAGCCTGACATTATCAACTTAGCTTGTACATTTTCTGCTTGCTGACGATTTTTAAATGCGCCGCATTGCAAGCCATATTTTTTCTCTCCGCCCGTGTTTTTCGCTACTGCGTTTTCCACTTTTTTCGTGCTTTCTGCTTTCTTCTCAGCTTCTTGTTTTTTCGCTGTTTCCGCTTTTTTAGCTTCTTCTTTTACTTTCGCAACAGATTTAGCTTCCACCACAGCAGGCTTACTTTCCACCACGCTAGCTTTGGCTGGCTCTGGTTTTCTTACGGCTTCTCTGGCTGCCTGTTCTTCAGTTTTCTTGCGTTCTTCAGCTTGTTTTAAGCGCGCGGCTTCAGCGGCCTTTTGCTCTTTTTCCATTTCAATTAGCACTTTTTTCTGCTCTTCTGTTAAACGCATATTTTTTTCCAAAGATTTTGGATTGTCATCCACTGGCACTGTGCGCGTTTCTAAGGCTTTAATATAGCTCCACACTTCTTCGGGTGGCGTTGGCAAGACGCTTTTTGGCGCTTTTTTCTCTGGCGTAGGCACAACAGGGGCAATTTCGTTAGATTTTTGCTTAAGAAAATATAATCCGCCAGCAAATAGCGCGATCACTAATGCCACGATCGTTAAAACTACTGATTTATTTACTTTCTTTGCTTTCTTATTTGTTGCGCCAGATCGGCGAGAAACATAATCACGTTTAGCCACAATAACACCTTGTTTCCATTAAAAGTGCGGTCAAAATTTAGGATAAATTTACTCAATCAGTGGGAAATTTAACAATTATCCCCAACCATAATAAAAAATAACCGCAATTCTACTGAAAAATAGGGGTAATGGCTAGCAAGTTTTAACTTAAATCTAACGGATCCACATCTAAAATCCACCGCACTTGGTGAGCCTTTTGCGGAATATGCTGTTTAAACTGGTTTAACACTTGCTGTAATTTCGCTTTGGAAGAATGTTGTAGCAATAATTGCCAGCGGTAAAACCCTGCTTTTTTACTAAAGGGCGCGGGCAATGGGCCGTAAATTTGCAAGCCTGCCACATTTTGTCGTTGTAACTGTTCGGCAATGTGTTGTAAAAACTGCTCCGCTTCTTCGCTATGTCGGCTCTGCGCGCGAAATAAGGCCTGTGCGCTATAAGGAGGCAGCCCCATTTGTTGGCGTAACTGCAAGGCTTGCTGAGCAAATTCGCCATAGCCCTCTTTTAACAAGGTGCGTAATAAGGGGTGATCGGGATAGTGCGTTTGCAGCACCACTTGCCCGTGTTTCTCACCGCGCCCCGCGCGCCCTGACACTTGTACATAAAGCTGAGCAAGCCGTTCCTCTGCACGAAAATCCAAAGAAAACAAAGCGTTATCCACATTCATTAAGCCCACTAAGGTAACATTAGGAAAATGATGGCCTTTTGCGAGCATTTGCGTGCCGATTAAGATCTGGCTTTTGCCTTGCTGAATATCTTGCAAATGCTGTTCTAGCTTGCCTTTGCGCGCGGTACTATCGCGGTCAATACGCGTTACCACATAATCAGGGAAGCGTTGTTTTAGGGTTTCTTCCAGCTGTTCGGTGCCAAGTCCCGTGGTCATCAAATGGGTTGAACCACAATGCCCACATTGCATTGGAATGGGCCTTTGTGAGTTACAATGATGGCAGCGCAACACGCGTTGATGTTGATGATAAGTATAAGGTTTTTCGCAATGCTGACATTCGGCAATCCAACCGCATTCGTGGCAAAACAACACGGGCGCAAAACCACGGCGGTTTAAAAATAACAACACTTGATTGCCTTGCTGTAAATGTTCCTGCATTTTGTTGGCAAGGGCATCTGACAAGCCATTTTGCATACGCTGATGTTTCAGATCGATAACAAATTGCTGAAGTGCGGTACTATTTCCTGCTCTTTTTTGCAAAATAATATGCTGGTATTTGCCCAACTTCACGTTATTTAAGCTCTCAAGGCTTGGCGTTGCCGATCCTAATAAAATAGGAATATCCAACTGTTTGGCATACACCACCGCCAGATCCCGCGCGTGATAACGCCAGCCCTCTTGCTGTTTGAAGGAACTGTCGTGTTCTTCATCAATCACGATCAAACCAAGATCGGCAAATTGGGTAAACAGCGCCGATCTCGTGCCAATAACCACCGCACTTTGTCCCGATTTTGCTCGTTGCCAAGCCTGCAAGCGTTGCGTATCGTTCAAATTAGAATGTAGAACATCAATTTCTACATTAAAACGCGCTTTAAAACGTTGTACCGTTTGCGGGGTTAAGCCAATCTCTGGCACAAGCACCAACACTTGTCGCCCTTTTTTCAAGGTTTCTTCAATGCTTTGTAAATAGATTTCCGTTTTGCCCGAACCCGTTACGCCGTCAATCAACCACGCAGCAAAGCCTTGATGAAATAAAATTTGCCCTAGCGCCAGCGCCTGTTCTTTATTTAAGCGATGTTTATTTTGCTCATTCACAATCGGCTGTTCAATATCTTGCCAAGGGCGAATTTCCGCTAGCTGCTCTTTTTCTACCACATAGCCTTTTTCTTTCAGGTTCTGCCAAATGCTCGCAGCAAAGGGATTTTGCCCTTTTTCCATAGGCTGTGCGGCCAATAATTGCAATGCTTCTTGCTGTTTCTTCGCGCGTTTCAGCAAATTCTCACGCAAGGCTTGCTCGCCTAATTCTGTAATATGGAAAAAAACTTGCGAATTTTGCACCGCACTTTCACCCTGCCGCAATTTCACTGGCAAGGCTTGGAATAAGGCTTCCCCCAAGGGCGCTTGATAATAATTCGCCGCCCAGTGAATGAGCTGCCACACTGGTTCGTTAAATAAATTTTGTTCATCTAGCACGCCCAAGATCCCTTTGAGCTGTGGTGGATCGATCTCACTTTCAGTAGGAAAATCCACCACGATCCCCACTCGTTTTTGCGTTCCAAATGGCACAACCACACGCCCACCCACCACAGGACTTAAGCTCTCGGGTAGAAGATAATCAAAAAATTGGAACAATGGCACAGCCAGCGCCACACGAACAAGTTTCATTATGCGAGCCTTAACAAACAAAAATTGCCCTTATTATAGCGGAATAATCTCGCCCCTTGAATATTCCTTTTTTTTCGGTATAATTCGCACCCTTAAATGATCCTGTTTACAGTAAGATACTGTAAACGTAATATTAACCACACTCGGTGCTAAATTCAGTTTTAGAGAGCGGAGTGGCTTCAAATTGAGGTTTTTCTATTATGCAACAAGCTATTCATCCAGAATACAAAGAAATTACGGCAACTTGTTCTTGCGGTAATGTAATTAAAACACGTTCAACATTAGGTAAAGACTTAAACCTAGATGTGTGTAGCAACTGCCACCCATTCTATACAGGTAAACAACGTGTTGTTGATACAGGTGGTCGTGTTGAACGCTTCAACAAACGCTTCAGCATTCCAAGCACAAAATAAGATTCTTGATAATAAAAAACCCTACGCAAGTAGGGTTTTTTGTTGGCTAAAAGTTAGCTGTGAAACTACAACAAGTGCGGTACTTTTTCACCAAATTTTTCGTTCAATCATTCCTATGTCCACTCAATGTAATATTTACTCGTACTAAACGGTATCATTCGCTATACCAAGACCTTGAGTGAAATAAATTAGGAGCAAAATAATGCCAAACACATTCATTGATCTATTTTCTAAAATAGAAAAATCACAAGCAATTTGCGTAGTTTGTCGTTTAAAACAAGGGTGGACAACCGATTTACTGGAAAAGTATGCTGATATATTAGATTGGAAAATCCTTTCAATGAATCCATCTTTGCCTTGGTCTGAAACATTAATTGAGCAATTTTTAGATCGTTGGGATTATGATTTTCTAGCGGATAATCCGTCAGTACCATGGACAAATGCGTTAATAGAACACTATGCCAATCGCTTGGATTGGAAATTGCTTTCCACAAGCGAAAATTTTCCTTGGACAATGGAAATATTAGAAAAATATCAAGATCAATTGGAATGGTTTGATTATTGGAGTCTTTCAAACAATTTTTCTTTACCGTGGTCGGCGGAGTTATTAGAACGATTTAAAGAAGAATGGGATTGGGATTATATTTCAGAGCAAAAAAATCTTCCTTGGTCAGCAGATTTAATCCAAAAATATCACCGCTGTTGGCAATGGGGCCATCAACCTTATGGTGGTCTTTCTGAAAATGAATTTTTACCTTGGTCAGCAGAATTGATTCAACAGTTTATCCATCATTGGAATTGGGAAATCCTTTCTTCTAATACTGCATTGCCTTGGTCAGTGGAATTTATTGAACAATTTGCAGATTATTGGAACTGGGAAGCCCTTTCTTATAACATTGCATTGCCTTGGACAGAAGATCTTATTAAACAGTATCTTCACCGATGGAGTTGGAAAGGATTGTCGCACAATAAAGCATTACCATGGTCGATAGACTTAATTCAAAAATATGAAAAGCAATGGGATTGGGGTGAGTTTGGTCTTTCACGAAATATTGGATTACCGTGGTCAATGGATTTGATTTATCAATATATGGATCATTGGAATTGGCAGGGATTTTCACGAAATACCACATTGCCTTGGACGGAGAAATTTATCTCTGAATATACGGATCGCTTTAATTGGCAATTGCTTTCTGTCAATCCATCTTTACCTTGGTCGATTGATCTGATTAATCAATATATTGATCGTTGGGAATGGAAAGGCCATTTTGGACTTTCTGAAAATCCAGCACTACCGTGGTCTATTGAATTAATTCATAAATTTATTGATTATTGGGACTGGAATGTACTAACCCATAATGCTGAAGCATTTAAAATATTTGAAGAAATAACAACAGACGATCTAGAAGAAATTATGACTGTCATTTCGAAAATATAATTCAAAAGCTAATTGTGAATAAAATTGTTTTTTATCATACATTAGCCAAATTCTTTACTCGAAAAAAATCGGAAAGTTATCTTTCCGATTTTTTATTTAACGTTCACATAAGTGGTTCAAACTTACTCCCCTTTCCCCAAAAACTCCACCGCGGTATCCGGGAAATCGGTGAAAATACCTGTTGCGCCAGCTTGGTTTAGCAAAGCATCGTACATTTGGTTTACGTTAGTAAAAAATGCAGGTAAGGCATCTTTTCGTACGGTGTAAGGGTGTAGTTCCATATTGTATTTTTTCAATTCTTGCACAAGTGGGGTGTAAACCACTTTGTCTTTTGTGGATTGATCTTTATCAATCAACATATACCAACCCGGCCCTACGCCGTCTGCATATTTTGCCACTTCAGCCATTGCACCATCTTTGAACATCCAACCATAATCATAGTTTACCCATTCCCCCTGCGGATTTTTTTCTTCCGTTTCGTGCCAATCGGTGTAAGCCACAAGTTGAACTAATTTCAGATCCATACCTAATTGTGGCAACAATTCTGTTTTGATACGTTTAAGCTCATTAAAATCAAAGGTTTGCAAATAAACGCGATCAGATTTTTGAGTATAACCATATTTTTTCAGCACTTCTAAGGTGGCTTTGGCAATGTCTTTACCTTCTTTATGATGTAGCCAAGGCGCTTTGATTTCAGGATAAATCCCAATTTTTTTCCCTGTGGATTTTTCTAGCCCTTGGATAAATTCAATTTCATCTTCAAAAGTGTGAATTTTGAAATGGGATTTCCACATTGGGAAGCGCTCTGGATAAACCTGAACTTGTTTGCCATCTTTCACTTCAAAATTTTCTGTCATATTAAGCGATTGGATCTCCGCAAGGGTGAAATCCACCACATAATAACGTCCATCTGCACGTTTACGATCGGGGAATTTTTTCGCCACGTCAGTCAGCCCGTCTAAAAAATGATCGTGGATCACGATTAAATGATCGTCTTTCGTCATCGCTAAATCTTGTTCTAAATAATCCGCTTTTTGTCCAAAGGCAAGGGCTTTACTTTCTAGCGTATGCTCAGGCAAATAGCCACTTGCTCCGCGGTGAGCGATAACAAGTTTTTCATTATTATTCATTGTTGGCATTGCATTTGCTGCTTGCACACAAGTAAATGCCAAGGTGGATAAGGCAACAACTTGAGCTAATTTTTTTAATTTGAATGTCATAAAAACTCCTTTTAGTAAAGTGCGGTGCTTTTTCACCGAATTTTTACAAATAAAAAAGGAAGGGCATTGCTGCACTTCCTTTCTAATTATTCACTATTTACCGTAGTGATCGCCTAATGTGGCTTTATGTTTTGCTTCTTGAATAGTTACGATTAAGAGTAACAATACTGCCAAGATACCGCCGGTGATCATTACATAGAAACCACCGTCCCAACCGTAGTATTCCGCAGCCCAACCCACAACGGCTGAAGCAGAAACTGTACCACCGAGATAACCAAATAAGCCTGTGAAACCTGCAGCTGTACCTGCCGCTTTTTTCGGTGCAAGTTCAAGAGCGTGTAAACCAATTAACATTACTGGACCATAAATTAAGAAACCGATAGTGGTCATTAAGATAAAGTCAGTTAATTGATATGGGTTTTCATACCAAGCTTTGCCTGCATATTGTGCAAGTTCAGCTTCAGGCGTTGCTGGGTTTAACCATAATGCCACTACTGCAATGGTGGTTAAGATCATAAAGATGAAACCCGTTAAACCACGTTTGCCTTTAAATAGGTGATCGGATACCCAACCACAGATAAGCGTTCCCGGAATCGCCGCTAATTCATAAATGGTGTATGCCCACGCTGTACCTTTGATATTGAAGTGTTTCACCTCACCCAAATACACTGGCGACCATTTTAATACACCATAACGAATTAGATAAACGAACACATTAGCAATGGCGATATACCATAACAATTTGTTTTTTAAGACATAAGTAACGAAAATATCTTTGGTGCTGAGATCGTTTTCGTAGGTTTTTTCGTTGTAATCATCTGGATAATCATTACGCCATTTTTCAATGGCTGGTAAACCGCAAGATTGTGGCGTATCTTTCATTACTAAGAATACTGGAATGGCCGCAATCATTGCCGCAATCCCCGGATAGTAAAGTGCTTGTTGCCATACATCTTTTGCAGTGGCTTGCACGCCGTGCTCACTGAAATAAATCGCACTGGCTAATAGCACCATTGCACCCGGCACCATTCCCCCTAGATTGTGCGCGGTATTCCAGATAGACACGATTGTTCCGCGTTCATTTTTCGACCACCAGTGTACCATTGTACGTCCGCACGGCGGCCACCCCATACCTTGGAACCAACCATTAAGGAAGATCATCACAAACATCACTAAAATGCCTGATGTCGCCCAAGGCATTAAGCCCATTAGGGTCATACATAAACCTGAAAGTAACAAGCCACAAGGTAAGAAAACTTTCGGATTTGAGCGGTCAGAGATGGTCGCCATAAAGAATTTTGACAAACCATAAGCTAAACCCGCACCAGTCCCGATAATACCGAGTTCCGCTTTATTATAAAGCCCTGCTTCAATTAACCCTTTCTGTGCTAAATCAAAATTTGCGCGCACAAAATAATATGCCGCATAACCAAAGAAGATCCCTGCAAACACTTGCCAACGCAAGCGTCTATAAGTGGAATCTATCTTTTCTTTTGGCAGCTCCGCAATGTGAGGAGCTGGTTTAAATGGTCCAAACATAGATATTCTCCAAGTTGTTATTTTTTTATAGATGAAATACGTTCTTTTACGAACATTTCCAACATATCATAGCGAGAAAATAAAAAACGAAAAGAAGATAAAGTTTAAGATGTGATGTTTATCACAAAAAAATAACAAAAACTTTTCAATGACGGATAAATAGTGATCTACCTCACATAATTTAATACAAATTCGCTCATTTTATTTTCCAAAACGAACATTTGTCGTATGATAGGCTTGTTAATTTTATCTTTTTATTTACAAATTTAATGTGGGGGAAAAGCGATGAAAATATCACCGCACTTTTATCAAAATGCACAGGACTTTTCGCCTATCAATACGGACGTGATCATCATTGGCGGTGGTGCAACGGGGGCAGGTATTGCACGAGATTGTGCATTACGCGGTATTGATTGCGTGTTATTAGAACGCCGCGATATTGCCACAGGGGCAACGGGGCGTAACCACGGGCTGTTGCACAGTGGCGCACGTTATGCGGTGAATGATGAAGAATCTGCGCGCGAATGTATCCAAGAAAATCTCATTTTAAAAAATATCGCGCGCCATTGTATTGAAGACACCAAAGGGCTATTTATCACGCTGCCTGAAGATGATTTGGCCTATCAAAAAACCTTTCTTACCGCTTGCGATAATGCTGGTATTGAAGCGGTGGCAATCGAACCTGATTTAGCCAGACGCTTAGAGCCTTCGGTCAATCCGAATTTAGTGGGCGCGGTGGTGGTGCCTGATGGTTCTATCGATCCTTTCCGTCTTACTTCCGCCAATATGCTTGATGCCAGCGAACGTGGGGCAAAAATTTTCACCTATTGCGAAGTCAAAGGGCTAATCCGTGAAGGCGATCGCGTGATTGGGACGAAAGTTTACGATCATAAAAATAAAGTAGAACGCTTGTTTTTTGCCCCTGTTGTGGTGAATGCAGGTGGGATTTGGGGACAAGGCATTGCCGAATATGCCGATCTCAAAATCCGAATGTTCCCAGCCAAAGGGGCGCTATTAATTATGGGGCACCGCATTAATAATCTAGTGATTAACCGCTGCCGTAAGCCTGCCGATGCAGATATTCTCGTGCCAGGGGATACCATTTGCGTGATCGGCACAACTTCAAGCCGTATTCCTTATGATCAAATTGATAATATGGTGGTAACGCCTGAAGAAGTGGATATTTTGTTCCGTGAAGGGGAAAAACTCGCCCCTTCCCTACGCCACACCCGTGTGCTACGTGCTTATGCGGGCGTGCGCCCACTGGTTGCCACTGATGACGATCCTTCAGGGCGTAACGTGAGTCGTGGCATTGTGTTACTCGATCACGCAGAACGCGATGGCTTGGAAGGTTTCGTCACCATTACCGGTGGCAAGTTAATGACCTATCGCCTAATGGCGGAATGGGCAACGGATTTGGTGTGCAAAAAACTCAATAAATCCGCCACTTGTACCACAGCGAGCCAGCCTTTACCGGGGTCAGACGCAACACAAGAAGAAACCTACAAGCAAATTATTTCACTGCCAACACCAATTAAAATTTCTGCGGTATATCGCCACGGTCAGCGCGCCACCAAATTGCTCGATCAAGAACGCTTAGATCGTTCCTTGGTTTGTGAATGTGAAGCGGTAAGCGCAGGGGAAGTGCGTTATGCCGTTGATGAACTCAAGGTGAATAATTTGGTGGATTTACGCCGCCGTACCCGTGTAGGAATGGGAACCTGCCAAGCGGAACTTTGCGCCTGTCGTGCAGCAGGCTTAATGGCACGTTTTAATGTTGCCACACCACGCCAATCCACCACTCAACTAGCGTCTTTTATGGAAGAACGTTGGCGTGGTATTCAGCCTATTGCTTGGGGAGAGGCGGTGCGCGAAGCAGAATTTACCAGCTGGATTTATTACAGTTTACTCGGTTTAAATGATGTTAAACCACTTGATGAACAAGCCACACAGGGGACAGATAGCAATGAAATTTGATGTAATTATTATCGGCGGTGGCTTAGCAGGCTTAACCTGCGCCATTGCGCTGCAACAACAAGGCAAACAGTGCGCCATTGTCAATAATGGGCAAGCGGCAATGGATTTTTCCTCTGGCTCATTAGATTTACTTAGTCAGCTTCCAGAAGGAAGTGCGGTGGAAAATTTCGCTGAAATTTACCCGCACTTTGCTAAGCTGCTGCCACATCACCCTTATACATTGTTAGGCAAAGAACAGGTACTTGCCAAGGCCGAGCGCTTTGAGCAATTAGCCGAAGCGCTCAATTTAGATCTGGTTGGTTCAAGCAAAGAAAATCACTTCCGTGTTACCCCACTGGGTGGCTTGCGCCGTACTTGGTTATCTGCCAACAGCGTGCCAACCTTGCCGTTATCACAAACAGAATTTCCCCATAAACGCATTGCGGTGCTAGGCATTGAAGGCTATCACGATTTCCAACCGCAATTATTGGCGGATAACCTAAAACAAAATCCGCAATTTGCCCATTGCGAAGTCAAAATCGGCTACCTGCATATTCCACAGCTAGACCAATTGCGCAACAACGCGCGGGAATTTCGCAGTGTCAATATTTCGCAAATGTTAGAACATAAATTGGCTTTCAGCGAATTAGTTCAAGAAATCAAACAAGCAGCAAATGGCGCAAGTGCGGTGTTTTTGCCCGCTTGTTTTGGCATAGATGATCAGCACTTTTTCAATAGCCTAAAACAAGCAACCGGGCTGAATTTATATGAATTACCTACCCTGCCACCGTCTCTATTGGGAATGCGTCAGCGCAAAGCCTTAAAGGCAGAATTTGAAAAATTAGGCGGTGTGATGCTCAATGGGGACAAAGCCTTACGTGCAGAAATTGTCGATCACCAAGTGAAAGCCCTTTACACCCAATTACATCAAGATGATGCGCTTTATGCTGAACATTTTGTGCTGGCTTCAGGGCATTATTTTAGCTCGGGCATTGTGGCCGATTTCGATCGAATTTTAGAGCCGATTTTTGATTTGGATATTATCGGCTATGGTGATTTTGACAACGATAAGCGCCTTTCTTGGACGAAAGATCGTTTCTCTGCCCCACAGCCTTATCAAAGTGTGGGGGTAAAAATTAACACAAAATGCCAAGTACACAAGTGCGGTGAGATTTTAACCAATTTATACGCCGTAGGCTCGGTTATTGGCGGTTACAATAATTTAGAACTCGGTTGTAGCTCGGGCGTGGCGGTAGTTACCGCGCTCACCGTGGCAGAACAGATTCTTGCAGGGGGCAAATAATGAACATTCAACAATTAATCGAAAACGCAAAACAAAACGCCACCTTGCCACCAAGCCATCAATATGTGGATAACAGTTTTGAAAGCTGCATAAAATGTACGGCTTGCACGGCGGTTTGCCCCGTATCAAAACAAAACCCGCTCTACCCCGGTCCAAAACAAGCTGGCCCAGATGGGGAACGTTTCCGCCTAAAAAGTGCTGCCTTTTATGATGAAGCACTGAAATATTGTACCAACTGCAAACGCTGTGAAGTGGCTTGTCCTTCTGATGTAAAAATTGGCGATTTGATCGTTCGCGCGCGTAATAGCCATTTGAAAGAGCAGAAAAAATCGCTGATTCATAAATTACGCGATGCGGTGCTAAGTAACACGGACATAATGGGCAAACTCAACACCCCTTTTGCCCCTGTGGTGAATACCATTACAGGCTTAAAAGCCACGAAATTCCTACTGGAAAAAACCTTACAAGTCAGCCAGCATCGCAGCCTGCCGAAATATTCCTTCGGCTCATTCCGTCAATGGTATAAAAATAATGCCCTTGAGCGTCAGCGTTATTACAAAGACAAAGTGGCTTACTATCACGGTTGTTACGTGAATTATAATAATCCACAGCTCGGTAAGGATTTAATCAAGGTTTTCAACGCCTTAGATATTGGCGTAATGTTGCTAGAAAAAGAAAAATGTTGCGGCTTGCCATTAAGCGTGAACGGATTTCCAAAACGTGCTAGACAACTTGCCGAATTTAACCTTGCTCAGCTAGAAAATACCATTATTAATCAAGAGCTTGATGTAGTTGGCACCTCTTCTAGCTGTACAATGAATTTGCGTGATGAATATCATCATATTTTAGGTATGGATAACGCCAAAGTGCGTCCGCATATCAATATTGTAACCAAATATTTATATCAGCTATTCCAACGCCAAAATTCACCGCAGTTTAAATCAATGCCGTTAAAAGTGGCGTATCACACCGCCTGCCACGTTGATAAAGCGGGTTGGGCGCCTTATACGCTTGCGCTACTAAAACTGATTCCTGATTTAGAAGTAGTAATGCTACCAAGCCAATGTTGCGGTATTGCTGGCACTTACGGCTTTAAAGCAGAAAACTATGAGGTTTCCCAAGCCATTGGTAAAACCTTGTTTGAGCATATTGAAGAAGGGCAATTTGATTTTGTGATTTCAGAGTGCGAAACCTGCAAATGGCAAATTGATATGTCCACCAGCCTAACCTGCCTGCACCCAATCACGTTGTTGGCGAAAGCATTGTAAAAATAGGCAAAATCTCCGCATAAAAAAACCGCACTTTTAAAGTGCGGTTTTATTTTTCTGAATTTTTTAATCTGAAATTACGCTAATTTTTTGATTTGAGCAGATAATTTAGATTTGTGGTTCGCTGCTTTGTTTTTGTGGATTAAGCCTTTAGATGCCATACGATCCACAACTTTTTGCATTTCTACGAAAGCGGCTTCAGCCACAGCTTTTTCACCTGCTGCTACAGCGGCGTAAACTTTTTTAATGTAAGTACGCATCATAGAGCGTTGGCTTGCATTGTGTTGGCGGCGTTTTTCTGATTGAACCGCGCGTTTTTTAGCTGACTTGATATTAGCCAAGGTCAAACTCCTAAAAATTTCTGTTAGTTTATGAGATAAATAAAGGCGTAAACTATGCCTTTCCGTTCCATAATTGTCAATAAACAATTAGCAAAATTTAGCTTGATTACTCGGTGAGACACAACCGAAAGTCTGCATCGTTCGCTGAAAATGCGGCTTTCAATGTAGCCCACCCAAACGATGTGGGCGAATTTTATCAGTTTTTTTGCCTAGAATATAGCTTAAAAACAAAATTTCTATACAATTAAGCCAAATTTTTCTTGATGAGAAAGCTATTTTGAGTAAACGATTATTAAAATCTGGCATTATTGTCAGTGCAATGACTTTATTATCGCGCGTACTTGGATTGGTGCGTGATGTGATTATCGCCCAAATCATCGGCGCGGGGTTAAGTGCTGATGTGTTCTTGTTTGCCAACCGTATTCCTAATTTTTTACGCCGTTTATTTGCTGAAGGCGCATTTTCTCAAGCCTTTGTGCCAGTTTTGGCAGAATACCAAAAAGCCGGCGATCTCAACAAAACCCAGCAATTTATCAGCAAAGTTTCGGGGACATTAGGCGGATTAGTTACTATCGTTACTGCCTTTGCGATGATTTTCTCCCCTGTGGTTGCCGCCATTTTCGGTACGGGCTGGTTTATTGATTGGCTCAATGATGGGGTAAACGGCGTGAAGTTTGAACAAGCCTCATTGTTACTCAAAATCACCTTTCCTTATTTATGGTTTATTACCTTTGTTGCGTTATCAGGAGCAATTTTAAACACGCTCGGCAAATTTGGCGTGATGGCATTTTCGCCTGTGTTGCTCAATATCGCGATGATTTGCACCGCACTTTTCCTTGCGCCCTACACATCAAGCCCTGATCTTGCCCTTGCTATCGGGATCTTTATTGGAGGTTTGTTGCAATTTTTATTTCAGTTGCCTTTCTTAAAGCAAGCAGGCTTATTAGTGAAACCAAAATGGGCGTGGAATGATGCAGGGGTAAAAAAAATCCGCACGCTGATGATCCCTGCCTTATTCGGGGTTTCCGTGAGCCAAATCAATTTACTGCTAGATACTTTTATTGCCAGTTTCTTGATGACAGGCTCGATCAGCTGGCTTTATTATTCTGACCGTTTGCTCGAATTTCCCCTTGGTTTATTTGGTATCGCCATTTCTACCGTGATCTTACCGACACTGGCGCGCCACCACGTTAATCGCACAGATAATGCCGAACAAAGTGCGGTGGATTTTCGCAACACAATGGATTGGGGCGTGCGAATGATTTTATTACTCGGCGTGCCCGCGATGATCGGCATTGGTGTGCTTGCCCAGCCAATGTTGTTGGTGCTATTTATGCGTGGTGAATTTTTATTTTCTGATGTGCAAGCGGCCTCTTATTCCTTGTGGGCATTTAATATGGGATTGCTCAGTTTTATGTTGATCAAAATTCTCGCCAACGGCTATTACGCACGCCAAGACACCAAAACACCAGTGAAAATCGGTATTATCGCTATGGTGAGCAATATGGCATTTAACCTGCTTGCCATTCCGTTTAGCTATGTGGGGCTTGCCATTGCTTCGGCGATGTCTGCCACCTTAAACGCCTATTTGCTCTACCGTGGGCTAGCACAGGCAAATGTCTATCACTTTAGTAAACAAAGTGCGGTGTTTTTTGCCAAAGTTTTCACCGCAGGGCTAGCAATGGGCGCTGTGGTTTGGCACTATTGCCCAAGTTTAATCCAGTGGCAACAAATGGCGTTTGTTCAGCGCATTCACTGGCTCGTGTGGCTGATTGCCGTTGCGGCAGTAATTTATGGCGGCGCACTGTTACTTTTAGGCATTCGCAAACGCCATTTAGTCCATTCATAAACGCATTATAAAAATAATGAAAAATTTCACCGCACTTTAATGTGGGAATATTTGCGCAGCGCGTTGCGAAAACGTAAACTAGGGCAAGATTATTGGGGAACATTATGAAATTATTACAACAGAAAAAACGCCATTTACTCAGCGCACTAAGTTTGCTGGCGGGTTGTGTTTTAACCAGTTTAAATGTTTACGCTGAGCATACCGTAGATCTCAAAGTGATTGGGGTAAAAGGGGTAAAAGCCATTGAAAACGTGGATATTTACACCAAGATGATCGATCCTGAAGAAGCGGACGGCTCAGATCGCTATCAATATATTGTGAGTGAAGCCATCAAAAAAGCCTTGCGCGTTTATGGCTACTACAACATTAAAATTGATTTTCGCCTGCAACCTGCCAAAGGAGGCAAACGCCCTATACTCATCGCCGATGTTAATGCTGGCAAACCTGTTTTGCTCACAGGAATGGATATTCAAATTCTGGGCCAAGCAAAAGACGATGAAGCCTTCAAAGCGTTAGATAAAAAATTGCCAAAACTTGGCGAGCTACTTTATCATTCCAAATATGAAGATTACAAAAGCGCACTGCAATCCCTTTCTCTGGCTCGTGGTTATTTTGATGCGGACTTTGACGTTTCCCAATTATTAGTGCGTCCTTCCACTTATCAAGGCTGGTGGAAAATCACCTTTGATAGTGGTGAACGCTATCGCTTCGGCAAATTCACCTTTCAGCGCTCGCAAATTCGTGAAGATTATTTGCGTAATATGATGGAAATTGAAGAAGGGCAACCTTATCTCATCAATGATCTTTCCAGTTTTACCAACGATTACACCTCCACTAACTGGTTTAGTTCAGTGTTAGTGCAACCTAACCTTGATGAAGAAAATAAAATCGTTAATGTTGATGTGCTACTCACGCCACGCAAAAAAAATGCAATGGACGTGGGGATAGGTTATTCCACCGATGTCGGCCCGCGCTTTCAATGGGGCTGGACAAAGCCTTGGATCAACAGCCGTGGGCATAGTTTCCGTTTTAATCTTTATGCTTCTGCGCCAAAACAAACGGTGGAAGCGGTGTATAAAATGCCACTGTTGAAAAATCCGCTGCGTTATTATTATGAATTTTCCACCGGTTACGAACGGGAAAAAACTAACGACACGGAAACCTCATCAGGCACCTTTGCAGCGTTACGTTATTGGAATCGCGTATCAGGCTGGCAGCACGCCCTTGGGTTGCGTGTGCGTTATGATTCTTTCACCCAAGCCAATCATTCTGATCGCACTTGGTTGGTTTACCCCACTGCGTCCATTAGCCGCACGCGCTTAAGGGGCGGTTTATTCCCAACTTGGGGCGATGCACAGCGTTTAACCGTGGATTTTGGGCATAAAATCTGGCTTTCTGATGCGAATTTCTTCAAAGTACAAGCGTCCAGCGCGTGGATTCGCACCTTTGCCGATAATCACCGTTTCTTAGTGCGTGGTGAGATCGGTTGGTTACAGACCAAAAATTTAGAGAGAATTCCGCCCGCACTTCGTTTCTTTGCTGGGGGCGATCGTAGCGTGCGCGGTTACGGCTATAAAAAAATCTCACCAAAAAATGCCGAGGGCAAATTGGTGGGCGCAACCCGTCTTGCCACGGGAACATTGGAATATCAATACCAAGTTTATGAAAACTGGTGGCTCGCCACCTTTGCCGACACAGGGCTCGCGGCGAACAGTTTCAATTTAGAAGAACTGCGCTATGGCGCGGGAATGGGCGTACGCTGGGCATCACCTATCGGCGCGGTAAAACTGGATATCGCCACCCCAATTCGTGATAAAGACAACAGCAAAAACGTGCAGTTTTACATTGGTTTAGGTTCGGAATTATAGGCAACAAAAATGACAAAAGAAGCGCAATCCACCCCAAATACCGAAAAGCAAAATATGGCAAACCAAAGCACTGAACAGCAAGGTACCGAAAATCAGGCGGAACACTCCCCTGCCGTGAAGAAAAAACGTCCATTATGGAAAAAGCTGCTGTGCATAAGTGCGGTGATTTTTTTGCCGATTTTTGCCTTGCTCGCCACCCTTGCCACCAATCAAGGTCAGCGCGGTTTGATTCAGCTGGTGGATAAGCTAATGGATAGCCTTTCTATTGAGCAGGTGGAAGGCGGTTTGCAAAATGGGCTAACCTTGCATAATGTCAAATTTCAATCAGAGGGCGTGGATACGCAAATTCAGCAAGCCCATTTGCAACTGGATTTGTCTTGCTTGCTGAAAGCCAAAGTTTGCCTGCAAGATCTCAGCATTCAACAGCCACAAATTCATATTGACACGACAAAGCTGCCGCCGTCCGAAGAAAAGGACAAAGATCCTAGCCCAATGAAGAAAATTCATCTGCCTGTGGCGGTGCAAGCGGATAATGTACAAGTGCAGGATTTAGCTTTAACTATCGATCAAACGCAGATTAATTTAGCCCATTTTTCCACCGCACTTAGCCTAAACAATGACAGCGGTTTTACCCTTGCGCCAACGCAGATTAATGATTTGTTAGTACAAACTTACAGCTCTCCAGAAGAAGAAAAAACCGCACAAAAAACGGAAAGCAAAGCCACTCAACCAACAGAGCAAGTCATTGATTGGCAACAGTTAGAACAAAAACTTACCCCAGCCCTGCTCGGCAATTTAAATAAAATCGAGCTGCCTTTTGATCTCCATATTACCGATATTCAAGGCAAAAATTGGCAATATCAACAGCATTTCGACAGTGCAAATAAGGTGCAAGATAATGCACAAAATAAGGCCGCGAAAAGTGAAACAACGCCTGCCCCTGCACAGCAAATTGAGGTGTCCTCTTTGCAAATCAACGCTGATGCCAAAGGCAATCAAGTGCAACTGCACAACCTGAATATCGCCAGTTCAGTGGGAACGCTAGCAGGGCAAGGCACAATGCAACTGGACGAAGATTTCCCCCTTGATTTTCAGCTTAACAGCCAACTGAAAGGCTATGCGCCATTGAATATCCCACAGGGCGATCTCAACCTACAACTTTCAGGCAAACTACGTGGGCAAACGCAGCTTCATTTGCAAAGCAAAGGGGATATTAATGCGGAGCTGGTGGGTAATGTGGCGCTTAACCAAGAAAAAACGCCCTTTGATCTCAAGCTAACCAGTAAAAGTTTGCAATATCCTTTTGATAAAAAAGAAAAAGATCCGCTGAAAGTACAAAATTTAACGCTCAATCTGACTGGCGATTTGCTGGCTTACCAAGCGCAACTGAATGCCGATGTTTCTGGAATGAGTACACCAAAAACGCAAATTACCAGCCAAATTAACGGCAAACTTTGGCAGGCCAACATTGCACAATTTGCGCTTAACACCTTACAAGGCAAGGCGAATTTAAGCGGTGAAGTAAACTGGCAAAAAGGCGTGCAATGGCAAAGTGCGGTGGATTTTTCACAATTAAATATCACTCAATATTTGCCTTCAATGCCTGCGGTGCTGTCTGGTCATTTCAGCTCGCAAGGGCAAGTTGATGGGCAAAATTGGACAATTAACGTCCCCGATTTAGATATTGACGGCACGCTTTCTCGCCAGCCCTTAAGCCTAAAAGGTCAGCTCAGCGCAGACAACAACAAATGGTTGCAAGTGCCAAATCTGTTGCTCAATTACGGTGAAAACCGCATTGCAATGCAAGGGGAAATCAGCCAGCAATCCGATTTATCCCTTGATATTCACGCACCGAATTTGCGTGGTTTGCTGCCTGAACTTTCCGCCACCCTGTTTGGCTATGCAAAATTGAAAGGGGACATTCACGAGCCAAATTTAAACGTGGATTTAACAGGTAACAATATTCGCTTCCAACAATTACAGCTGAATAAATTCGCCATTAAAGGGGATATTCGTTCGCACCAAGTGATTAGCGGTGATTTAAACGCCAATGTAACGGGCTTGAAATATGCCGATGTGGCAATTAACCAAGCCACCCTTGCATTATCGGGTGATGAAAAAAATCACCAGTTACAACTGCAATCACAGGGTAAACCTGTGGCGGCCAATTTAAAAATTGCAGGAAATTTCGACCGCTCTTCGCAAATCTGGCAAGGGCAAATTAGCGGTGTGGATATTCAATCCCCTGTTGGAAAATGGCAAACAAATCAAGGCGTTGCAGTAACTTATAATCAAAACAAAATCGAAGCCGCCATTTCCTCGCATTGTTGGTTAAACAGCGATATTGAGCTATGTTTCCCTAAAAATTTCACCGCAGGGAAAAACGGCGAAGTGCCATTCCAAGTGCGTAAATTGGATTTAGCCTTAATCAACAAATTATTGGATAAAGAACAGAACCAAACGCAAATCAAAGGGCAATTACAAAGTCAGGGAACGGTGGCTTGGTTTAGTGATAAGCCGCTGAAACTCAATGTGCAAGTGGCAGGAAATCATTTATCGGTGGCGCAGAAAATTGATTATCGCACCTTCAACCTTGCTATTCCGAAAGTGGACATTAAAGCCCAAATGGAAAACAACAATCTGAATTTGGATTCCTCTATTGATTTAGTAGAAAATGGCCGAATTACCACCGCACTTAAATTGCAAGATTTGGCGAAATCTCGCACCTTAGGGGGCAACATTAGCATTCAGCGCTTAAATCTCAATTTAGCCAAACAACTGCTTTCAAGTGGCGAAAAAATCAATGGCGAAATTGCTGCCAACCTCACCTTAGGCGGCAATCTCAATGCACCGCTTATTCACGGTAATTTTGATGTCAATCGCTTAAGCGCCACAATGAAATCCCTGCCGTTCACCATTAAAGACGGCAATTTATCTATGCGTTTTGCCGGCAATCGTTCCACCTTGCAAGGCTATGTGCAAAGCCCTGAAAGCCGTTTAGATATTACGGGCGAAGCAGATTGGAAAGATGTAGAACACTGGAACACGCGCGTGCAAGCCAAAGCAGATCGCTTTAATGTGAATATTCCGTCAATGGCAAAATTAAAAATTAGCCCAAATGTGGAACTCACAGCCAATCCAAAACTGCTTGATATTTCTGGTACGGTAGATATTCCTTGGGCAAGAATTGCCATTGAAGAATTGCCAGACAGCGCCGTTGCCGTAAGCGGTGATGAAGTGATTTTAGACGGCCCAGACAAAACTAAAGTGGGGTTAAAAAACGGTGAAATTAAAGCGCGTACGAAAAGCGGTATGGAAATTCGTTCCGATCTGAAAATTAATATCGGTGATGATGTTACCCTCAACGCTTACGGCTTAAACACTAGCTTAAACGGCTTGCTTTCAGTCAAACAAGATAAAGGAAAACTGGGTTTATTTGGGCAAATTTACTTGAAAAATGGGCGCTATGCCGCTTATGGACAAGACTTGCTAATTCGCAAAGGGCAGATCAGTTTTTCTGGCTTGCCATCTCAACCAATGCTGAATATTGAAGCCATTCGCAACCCAACGGCAATGGAAAACAGCAATATTACTGCTGGGGTGAAAGTAATCGGCATTGCCACAGCCCCACAAGTTACGGTGTTCTCCGATCCTGCAAGCTCGCAAGATGAAGCCCTTTCCTACTTGCTAACAGGGCGTTCACTGGAAAATAGCGGTGAGGCAGGCTCAGGCGGTTCAATCGGGGCGGCACTGCTTGGAATGGGCTTAGCGAAAAGTGGTAAATTAGTCGGCGGTATTGGCGAAGCCTTTGGCGTGCAAGATCTCAGTCTAGGCACGCAAGGGGTGGGCGACAGTTCCAAAGTTACGGTGAGCGGCAATATTACACCACGCTTGCAGCTCAAATACGGCGTAGGCTTATTTGACGGCTTAGCCGAATTTACGGTACGCTACAAATTATTACCACAACTTTATTTACAATCGGTTTCGGGCGTAAATCAGGCCTTTGACCTACTTTATCACTTTGATTTTTAGGGCAATTTTATGAATAACGAAAACCTTCTAGCCAAAGCCTCTGATTATTTACATCAGCGTGGCGAAGCGCGTGAAATCGCCGCCATTGATTTGGGCTCAAACAGCTTTCATATGATCATCGCCCGCATTATCAATGGCTCAATCCAAGTGCTTTCACGCCTAAAGCAGAAAGTGCAGCTGGCTGAAGGCTTAGATGAGAACAACCAGCTAAGCCAAGAAGCCATTCAGCGCGGAGTAAATTGTTTAGCGCTTTTTGCGGAACGGCTACAAGGATTTCCTGCCGAAAATGTCAATGTGGTCGGAACATTTACCCTGCGCACCGCGGTAAACAATGAAGCATTTTTACGCCAAGCGGAACAGGTTTTCCCTTACCCGATTAACATTATCAGCGGACAAATGGAAGCCAAAACCATTTACGCTGGCGTTTCTCACACTCAGCCTGAAACAGGACGAAAATTTGTGGTGGACATTGGTGGCGGTTCAACAGAAATGATCATCGGTGATGATTTTCATCCGCTCATTGCAGAAAGCCGTCATATGGGCTGCGTGAGTTTTGCCAAAAAATTCTTCCCGCAAGGTGAAATTTCCGCCGAAAATTTTCAGCGTGCGGAACAAAGTGCGGTGAATAAAATTGAAGATTTAGCCTTTGAATACCGTAAATTAGGCTGGCAATCAGTGCTGGGTTCATCTGGCACGATAAAAACCGTCTATCAAGTGATTGCGGCAAATCTTGATCCCAATGGCATTATCACCACCGCCCGCTTAGCGCAGCTCAGTGAAAAAGTGCTACAAGTCAGTCATTTTGACGATCTGCATTTGGAGGGTTTAAACGAAGATCGCGCCGATGTTTTCGTACCAGGGCTGGCTATTCTCAGCGCAGTATTTGAGGTGTTCGGCATTGAACAAATGCGTTATTCAGACGGTGCCTTGCGTGAAGGGGTGATGTACAGCCTAGAAAAAAACTTCCAAGTGAGCAATATCCGCCAACGCACCGCCCTTGCCCTTGCCGAACAATTTAACCTTGATATGGCACAATCTGAACGAGTCTATCAAAGCGCTCAACGCCTTGCTGCGCAATACAGTGCTTGGCAAAACAGCCAACTACAAGATGAAATGGTGGACATTCTCCTTTGGGCAGCACGGCTGCACGAAGTGGGCATTGTGATCAATCATAAAGGCTTGCAAAAGCACTCCGCCTACATTCTGCAAAATATGGAGCTACCAGGCTTTGATAAAGAGCAACAACGCCTACTCACCACCTTGGTACGTTACCAAATCAACAATATTAAACAGGCTGATTTTGCAAAATTTTCTCGTTATGCCGAGCAAGATATTCTCGCCCTTGTGCGTTTGTTGCGCTTAGCCATTTTGCTAAATAAATCGCGCCAAGCCACCGTATGGAGTGAAAAAATTTCCCTAAAAATCGACCGCACTTTAGCGCAATGGACAATCCAATTTGAGCCAAGTTATTTAGCCCATAACCCCTTAGTGCGAAATGATCTCATCGCAGAAAACAAATTATTAAAAGAATTAGATTTAGGGCTAAACTTTTCATAAATAAGGAAAAATAATGACAAGGATTAATGTTGTCCCGCCACAAGAACTTTGTGATCAACACCTACTCGCCGAACATCGCGAACTCACTCGCATTCCCAACGCGGTTGCCAAAGGAAAATACAATCTTGCTGGGCAACCTGCGGATTACAAATTAGGCGAAGGACACGTCCGATTCTTTTTCAACAAACTGCAATTTCTCAAAAACCGCTACGATCTCCTACACCAAGAATGCAAAGCGCGCGGCTTTAAGGTGCAATATTTCTGGCCAGAAGATTTACCGCAAGATCCAAGCCTATGGCAAGATTACCAGCCCACAGAAAACGCCTTAACACTCAACCGCGAACGCATTCAATTAAGAATGCCTAAAGTGGCGAGATTTACGCTGGCAAATAAATTGTAATTTAGCTTATTTTGCCTAAAAACCACACTCCAAACGGAGTTTGCAAAAATAATCATAAAGATCAAAACAAAGATCATAATATTTATAAATTTTTGCCTAACCCCTTGTTTTTTTTTTTTTTTTTTTAAACTGAGAAAGTTTCAGCAAAATTTGCATAAGAAACCCAATTTTCACCCTAATTTCTTTTATCTTATGGAGAAAAATTATGCGTTCCTTTATCAAAATGTCTAGTCTTTCATTATTCGTTTCTCTTACTCTTGCCGCTTGCGGCAGCTCTGGCAGCGGTTCTGGTGCTTCAAACCAAAATGAAACCGCCACCAATAACCCACAAATTGTGCAAAATGAAAATGCACTACAAACTCAGTTAGAGAAGTTGAAACAGCAACAGACAAGAACCCAAAAAAACCTTGAAGATGAGCGTCAAAAATTAGCTAAAAAAGAGAAAGAATTACAAGATCTCAAATCAAATAATCAAATCGATCAAGAAAAATTATCTTCCCTACAAAAAGATCTCGAACAAAACAAAGCCCGCGTTTCCAGCCTAGAAAAAACCTTATCAGAACAACAAACTGAAGCCGCTCAAGCTCGCCGTAATTTAGAAGCTCAACTTGCCGCAGCCAATAGTGCTTTAAAGGAAAAAAGCAAAGCACTGGAAGATCTGCAAAATAACCAGAATGCCGATCAAGCAGCACTACAAAAAGCGCAAACAGAATTAAAAGCAAGCCAAAGCGAAGTAGCAAAACTCAATCAACAACTTGGTGAATTGAAACAATTATATCCACAAGCAGAATTTGCAATGGGTAGTCGGGTAAGAAATCGTCCAAAAAACGACCGCTCTTTGATTGAAAACTTTTCGGGATTATTGCCTGAAGGAGTAACCGAAGAACAAACCGTGCGCAACCTGCTATTTACTCCAAAATCAGTGGGAAAACAACAACTTGTACACCATCATATTCAACAGCAAATAGATGGACGCTATGTTGATATGGACTATACATTCTATCATTATCAAGAGGGTGATGCCTATTTAGCCGAAATTTGGGGACGAGGTAAAATTGATGGGCAAGAAGCTTACCCTTCGATTGTTGCCTATGGTGGTAAAGCAACCCCAACCGAAAAATTCGATGCATTCAAACAGTCTCAAATAGTGAAAGAGTACGATGTCAAAATGGCACCGGGAACTGAGCGTTGGTGGGATAGCTACGACACAACATTTACAGCAGATTTTGGCAACGAAAAAATTTCAGGTATTGCGAAAAAAATCGATCTCAACAATGACTTTACTGCTAATGAAGACATTACTTTCCCTGAACAGCCTATTTTCGTAGAAGATGGGGCTATCCGTTTTGGAAGCAATGAAGTATTCGTTCATGTTAATTTTAAAGATAGATCTGACGATATGAAATACGAAGGCTTATTTATCGGCGAAAATGCTGAAAAAATTGTAGGGCGAGTAGGGGGAAGTAGCCTAATTGGTAAGGAAAAAGAATAACCTTATTTTATCAATAACCACTGTAAGGCGTGTATTAACTGCACGCCAATTATTTTAATACTCTATGATTATACGATTTTCAATACCAGTTTTTACCTTATTTTTGTTATTTATTAGCAACACACTGTTTGCCGCACAAGAATTATCACAACCCTTGCCAATCAGCAATATTGCTCAACCTGAACAACCACCACAACAAATGCAAAATACGCCAACGGAAAACGGAAATTGGCAACAGGTTGATTTCTCTACTAATATACAAAATCAACTGAATCTCGCATTGCGTAAACGTAACGCAGCAGAAATCGCCTATTGGCTCAAACACTATCAAGCAAACACGCCACAGCAACAATTTCTGCGCGATTATGCTCAGGGCGTATTAGCACAGCTCAATGGGGATTATACACAGGCAGTTACTTACTATCGCCAATTATTAGCTCAATCACCAGATCTAAACCCGATCCGCCTTGAGCTTGCACGCTCACTGTTTGCCTTAAAACAAGACGATAATGCGCGCACTCAATTTGAAAAATTACTTTCCGCAGCGGATTTACCTTCCCCATTACAACGAGAAATCGGTGCTTATCTCAATACCTTGCAACAACGCAATCAATGGGAAATTCAATTGAGTGGATATTATGTACGTGATACAAATGTGAATAACGCCAATGATACAAAACAAATTGAAGGTATCGCTCAGCTATATAAAAAAGATGATTGGTTACCACAAACTGCGCACGGCATTGCTTACAGCCTACAAGTAAGACGGGATTTCAACCTTTGGCAAGCCTATTATCTACATTTAAACGCGGAATTATTTGGCAAAACCTATTGGAATAATCACGATTATGATGATCTCTACATCCGTACTTATGTAGGAATAAAACACAAAAGCCAACGCCAAACTTGGGCGCTTTTGCCTTTTTACGAACGGCGTTTTTACGGCAATCATCGCTATCAAGAAGGTACAGGATTACGCTTAGAATATCAACGTTGGCTATCGCCAAATTGGCAAATCAGCTCAGCATTGGAATACTCTCGCACGCATTATGATGAAATTACGAGCCTAAATGGGAATAATCGTTTGTGGTCAAACACCCTAATTTGGCTTACTAGCCCACGACAATTTTTTATTTTTGGGGTTGATTATCAACAAGAACGCACGCAAGTAAAACGCTACCAAAACCATACACAAACCTTGCGCTTAGGCTGGGGACGAGAATGGCAGCTGGGCATTTCAAGCCGAATTCAATTTAGCATAGCCAAACGACATTATAAAGACAAAGCAAAAATTGCGATTTTCTCACTAGGTAAAATTCGCCAAGATCACATTTATCGTGCGGAGATTTTACTATGGAAACGTGATTGGCACTGGCTTGGCATCACCCCTAAATTACAATTCCAATGGAGAAAACAGCGCAGCAACTTACCATCACTTTATAATTATCAGAACAGAAGTATTAATGTGATTTTTGAGAAAAGCTTCTAAAGAGGAATATAGAAAAGCAAAGTGCGGTGAAAAATTTGTGATTTTTCCACCGCACTTTTCTTTTTTCTGACTAAAAAATTACTTCTGCCCCAATTTCAATTCCGCGTTTTCAGGCAAATGAATATTCATTTGTGGGAAGGGAATTTCAATGCCGGCTTCATCAAAAGCTAGCTTCACTTTTTCCGTGACATCAAAATGCACTGCCCAATAGTCCGCGGTGTTTACCCAAGGGCGAACCACAAGTTGCACGCTATTTGCCGCTAATGCACCTACCGCAATAGTGGGCTCTGGATCTTTTAGGATGCGCGGATCGCTCGATAAAATACCAGCAACAATCGCTTTCGCTTGTTCAATATTTGCCTTGTAATCAATATCAAAAATGAAATCAATACGCCGGGTGGCGTTGCTGGAATAGTTGGTAATGCTGTCGCCAAACACTTTACCGTTAGGAATTAAGATAGTTTTGTTGTCGCCCGTGCGTAATTCCAAGAAAAGCAAGCCAATTTGTTCCACTTTTCCCACAATACCACCTGATTCCACCACATCATCTTTACGAAATGGTTTGAAAATTAAAATCATCACACCTGCGGCAAAATTTTGTAAGGAATTTTGTAATGCCAAACCAATCGCTAAGCCAGCGGCCCCAATTAGCGCCACTAAAGAAGAGGTATTAATGCCTAATTGAGAAAGTACGGCGATAATCACCATTAATAAAAACAAGAAATAACTAATTGATTTTACAAAACTTTGCAGCATTTCATCTTTGGTGGAATGATAAACACCTTTGGATAATAAACGACTAAATAAACGTGCAATGCGTTTTCCGATAAGATAGATTGCAAGGGCGAGCAAAATTTTTGTGCCGTAAGAGATCACATATTCATTGAGAAAATTATCCATTCCGATGGAATGAATTTTATCAATTAAAGCTGATGTTTCTGCTTCAAGATTGATGGTATTTTCTGTTGCTGGTGGGGTTTCTGTACTCATAAAGAATCCTTTTACTAAAAATCAGGGAAAAATAGACCGCTCTTTTATCAAACTACAAGGTAAAAGTGGGAAAATGAGAAAATAAAAGAAATCTGCACCATTAATTTGATTAATGATGCAGATAACATAAAGAGAATTAGGCGTTCAAGATTTTTTGAATTTCCGCCATACTTAAATGATATTCGTGCGGGCAGCTGCGCCACGCTTCGAGCATTTTGATGTATTTATCCCACATTGGGGTTTGTGAATCGCAGCCGTATTCGCATTGCATAAATTCTGGATATTTGCCCTCTGTGGTGGTGATAAAACGCAAATAGTTGAGATATTTTTTCTCGCGCACCGCACAATAACCGGCAAATTGTAAACGGTGTGGCGTAACAGCAGATTTGTCGCCGAGATTATTATAAGAAACGTGCAAGGCGTGGTACATTTCCAGCGTGTCGCGTACAGTTTGGCATTCTTGTTCTGAAAGGTTAGAGAACTCTTTGTCTAACTCTTTTAATTCTAAGCCAAATCCGCCTTTCACAATGGTTTCCAAACGGGCATATTTTGCCGCGTTGTTTGGATCTAACAAGCCCATTAATTTGTATTGATTGGCTAAAATTAAGCGTTGTGTTGAGGTCATTTCCATAGTGTGATTTCCTATAATTAATCAATTTCTTTTAGTTCATCTTGTGAAAGGGCTTCGCCTTTGCTTTCCACATTACCGTCTTTAACGTGATATTCCAAATTTTGGAAATAGGCTTCGCGGAAAGTGACATAAGGATCTTGCGCTTGGTCTAGCAAGGCATCTTTGTCTAACATTTTGGCACGCGCATCAATGCCCTGCACGCCCCATTTTAATAAGCCCCAAGGGCCTAATAAAGAAAGCATTGGATAAGTGGTATCCACTAAGTTACCCAAATCTTGGCGTGGGGTGGCTGGCCCGTACATTGGCAACATCACATAAGTGCCCGTTTCTACGCCGTAAGCACCTAGGGTATCACCGAAGCGGCGTTTTTCTTCCACGCGTAATGGTGGGCTGGCGCTCGCCCAGTCAATCAAGCCGCCTAAGCCGAAAATACTGTTAATCCAGAAGCGATTAAAATGCACCATTGCTTTTTTAAATTCACCTTGCAATAGGCGATTGACGAAACTGGCTGGTTCATCAAGGTTATTAGCAACATTGATGATCCCTGTTTTAACTGGCTGCGGCACATAGTCTTTCCAGCCTTTAGCAACAGGTTTAAGAATATAAGGATCGGCAACTTTGTAGTTGAAATCCCACATTGCACGGTTAAATCCTTCAAGGGGATCTTTGCGCTCACCAGTTTGCGGATCAATGGTCGCACAGCCTGTAAGCATTGCAGAACCCAGCACCAGGCTGGCAAGTAATACAGATTTTTTCATAAATAAGCCTTGTTACTTAAAATAAGGTACATTGTAAACAACTTGGTGAAAATCTACAAAATAAATCAGAGAAAAATAAATTGCTTGCATTACACTGATTATTTATGCAAAATTAATGAATAAATATATTATTCATCCCTTACGAATTTGCTTGAATATTGGGCTATTGTCTTTTAGAATTAGCCCGTTTAGCCTGTGAGCTGACCACCAATGCAATTTAGCCTAAACGCCAAACAAAAGTGCGGTGTTTTTTTGCTAAATTTCGGTTAATGAGCATTCGTAAGTGTTCACCTACAATTAAGGAGTTTTTTATGTCTAGTCCAGCAATTTTAGTCTTGGCTGACGGCAGCGTTTTCCACGGCACCTCTATTGGCGCAAGTGGCACAACCATTGGCGAAGTGGTGTTTAACACGTCAATGACCGGTTATCAAGAAATCTTGACCGATCCTTCCTATTTCCAACAAATCGTTACCCTAACCTATCCCCATATTGGCAACACTGGCACCAATAATGAAGATCAAGAAAGCAACGCCGTTTATGCCAGTGGATTAATTATTCGCGATTTACCTTTGTTACACAGCAATTTCCGCGCCAATCAAAGCCTTGCCGATTACCTAAAAGCCAATAACGTGGTGACCATTGCAGACATTGATACACGCCGTTTAACCCGTTTATTGCGTGATAAAGGCGCAATGGCAGGCTGCATTATGGCGGGTGAAGTTGATGAACAAAAAGCCCTTGCTCTGGCACGAAGTTTTGGCTCAATGGCAGGAAAAGATTTAACCCAACAAGTTACCTGCCAAGCGCCTTATGAATGGTCGCAAGGGGAATGGCAATTAGGCAAAGGCTATAATCCACAACCAAAACAGAAATATCATATTGTCGCTTACGATTTCGGTGTCAAACACAATATCCTCAGAATGTTGGCAGAACGTGGCTGTAAAATCACCGTTGTGCCAGCCAAAACTTCTGCCGAACAAGTGCTGGCTTACCAACCTGACGGGATTTTCTTATCCAATGGCCCGGGCGATCCTGAACCCTGTGATTATGCCATCAGCGCTATCCAAACTTTACTCGCAAGCAAAAAACCGATTTTCGGCATTTGCTTAGGCCACCAATTATTAGGTCTTGCGGTGGGCGGCAAAACCAAAAAAATGCCATTCGGCCACCACGGCGCCAACCACCCCGTGCAGGATTTGGATTCGCAAAAAGTGTATATCACCAGCCAAAACCACGGTTTTGAAGTGGACGAACACAGCTTGCCAAAAAATGTGAAAATAACTCACCGCTCTTTATTTGATAATTCCGTGCAAGGCATTGAACTCACCGACCAAGTGGCGTTTTCTTTCCAAGGCCACCCAGAAGCCAGCCCCGGCCCAAATGATGTAGCGTATTTGTTTGATAAGTTTGTGGCGGCGTTAGAACAAGCTAAACAAAAATAAAACCAATGATGAGCCACAAAGCTGGATTAATAATCCATACACAACGTTAAAAATATTATAAGAGAAACCAAAATGCCAAAACGTACAGACATAAAGACAATATTAATTATCGGTGCAGGTCCGATTGTGATTGGGCAGGCGTGTGAATTTGATTATTCGGGTGCGCAGGCGTGCAAAGCGTTGCGTGAAGAAGGTTATAAGGTGGTGTTAGTCAACTCTAACCCAGCCACCATTATGACCGATCCTGATATGGCAGACGTTACCTACATTGAGCCAATTACTTGGCAAACGGTGGAAAAAATCATTGAGAAAGAGCGTCCTGATGCCATTTTGCCAACAATGGGCGGACAAACCGCGCTGAATTGTGCCTTAGATCTTTCCAAAAATGGCGTGCTGAAAAAATACGGTGTGGAACTGATCGGCGCAAGCGAAGATGCCATTGATAAAGCGGAAGATCGCGGACGCTTTAAAGAAGCAATGGCGAAAATCGGCTTAAATACACCAAAATCCTTTGTTTGCCATACTTTCGATGAAGCTTGGGCAGCGCAAGCCGAAGTGGGCTTTCCAACGCTTATTCGTCCTTCTTTCACAATGGGCGGTTCTGGCGGTGGGATCGCCTATAACCGTGATGAATTTGTCGCCATTTGCGAACGCGGATTTGATGCCTCGCCAACCCACGAATTACTCATCGAACAATCGGTGCTAGGCTGGAAAGAATACGAAATGGAAGTGGTGCGTGATAAAGCGGATAACTGCATTATCGTTTGCTCCATTGAGAATTTTGACCCAATGGGCGTGCATACAGGCGATTCCATCACCGTTGCGCCAGCGCAAACGCTCACCGATAAAGAATATCAAATTATGCGCAACGCCAGCCTTGCGGTGTTGCGTGAAATTGGCGTGGATACGGGCGGTTCAAATGTGCAATTTGCCATTAATCCAACCAATGGTGAAATGATAGTGATTGAAATGAACCCGCGCGTGAGCCGTTCTTCTGCCCTTGCTTCTAAAGCAACAGGCTTCCCGATTGCCAAGGTAGCAGCCAAATTAGCCGTGGGCTATACGCTCAATGAATTGCGTAACGACATCACGGGGGGATTAATCCCTGCCTCTTTTGAACCATCTATTGATTATGTGGTTACCAAAGTGCCACGCTTTGCCTTTGAAAAATTCCCGCAAGCGGACGATCGCTTAACCACGCAAATGAAATCCGTAGGGGAAGTGATGGCAATGGGACGCACTTTCCAAGAAAGCTTGCAAAAAGCCTTGCGTGGTTTGGAAACGGGCATTTGTGGGTTCAATTTGCTGTCTGAAGCACCAGAAAAAATCCGCACGGAGCTTGGTAACCCCGGCCCTAACCGCATTCTTTATGTGGCAGATGCCTTTGGCGCAGGGTTCAGCCTAGAAGAAGTGCATCATTATTCCAAAATCGATCCTTGGTTCTTGGTGCAAATTCAAGATCTTGTGCAAGAAGAGCTGGCGCTTGAGCAAAAAACGCTGGAACAATTGGATTACGCCGAACTGCTCCGTTTAAAACGCAAAGGGTTCTCCGATAAACGTATTGCTCAGTTGGTAAAAAGCACGGAAAGTGCGGTGCGAAATTTACGCAAATCTTTCAATCTTCACCCTGTTTATAAGCGCGTGGATACTTGTGCAGGCGAGTTTAAATCCGACACCGCATATCTTTATTCCACCTATGAAGAAGAATGTGAAGCCAATCCTTCCGAGCGTAAAAAAATTATGATCTTAGGTGGTGGGCCGAACCGTATCGGGCAAGGCATTGAGTTTGATTATTGCTGTGTACACGCCGCCCTTGCCTTGCGTGAAAGTGGCTTTGAAACCATTATGGTGAACTGTAACCCTGAAACGGTTTCCACTGATTTTGACACCTCAGATCGCCTTTATTTTGAACCGCTCACCCTTGAAGATGTGTTAGAAATCATTCACGTTGAACAGCCTTATGGCGTGATCGTGCATTATGGCGGTCAAACCCCATTAAAACTTGCCAATGCCTTGGCGGAAAATGGCGTGAATATTATCGGCACGTCCGCAGACAGCATTGACGCTGCCGAAGATCGCGAACGCTTCCAACAAATTCTGCAACAGCTTGGCTTAAAACAGCCGAATAACCGCACGGCACGCAATACTATTGAAGCAGTGCAATTAGCGGAAGAAGTGGGCTATCCGCTGGTGGTGCGTCCTTCCTATGTGTTGGGTGGACGAGCAATGCAAATCGTGTATAACGTGGACGAACTCAACAAATATATGCGTGAAGCGGTGCAAGTTTCCGAAGACAGCCCAATTTTGCTTGATCACTTCTTAAACAACGCCATTGAAGTGGACGTAGATTGCATTTGCGATGGCGAACAAGTGGTGATCGGTGGCATTATGCAGCATATTGAACAAGCAGGCATTCACAGCGGCGATAGTGCTTGCTCCCTGCCTCCTTATTCCTTAAACACCGAAATTCAAGATGAAATTCGCCGTCAAACAGCGGCAATGGCAAAAGCCTTGAAGGTGGTGGGATTAATGAACGTGCAATTTGCCGTGCAAGATGGCGTGATTTATGTGTTAGAAGTGAACCCGCGCGCCAGCCGTACCGTGCCGTTTGTGAGCAAAGCCACAGGGCGACCATTAGCCAAAATCGCCGCGCGTGTAATGGCTGGAATGAGTCTCAGCGAACAGCAAATTCAAGGCGAAATTCAACCGCACTTTTATGCAGTGAAAGAAGCGGTTTTCCCATTCATCAAATTCCCAGGGGTAGATACCATCTTAGGCCCTGAAATGCGCTCTACTGGCGAAGTAATGGGCGTGGGCGAAACCTTTGCCGAAGCCTTCATCAAAGCCCAACTCGGCGCAGGCGAACGCATTGCGAAAACAGGTAAAGTGTTCCTTTCCGTGGATAACAAAGACAAAGCCCGTTTATTGCCAATCGCCCAGCGCTTGCAAGAACAAGGCTACGGCTTATGCGCAACCATTGGCACAGCGAACTTCCTGCATGAAAACGGCATCTTCGCACAAATCGTCAATAAAGTGCGTGAAGGCCGCCCACATATTGTGGACGCCATCAAAAATGGTGAAATCGCTATGGTGATAAACACTGTAGGTAGCCTGCCTGAAAGCGTGGAAGACAGCCATTCCATTCGCCGCAGCGCATTGCAACAAAAAGTGTTTATCCAAACCACCCTCGCCGCCGCCGAAGCCTTAGTGGAAAGCGTGAAGAATTTAGATGATTATGCCGTTTACCCTTTACAACAATTGAAAAACATAAAGGCAGAACGCTAAAACCGCACTAATAAAAAATGGCTCAGCAATGTTGCTGAGCCATTTTTTATCAAACATCCATTAATGATTTTTATGGCTAGTGCTATACAAGATTTTATCCGTATAAGCCATTGCGATGGCAGACACGAGGAAGCCAAGATGGAGCAGAAGTTGCCATTTCATTGTAGATTCCGGCATATTGGCGGCATTGACGAAAGTTTGTAGCATATGAATGGAAGAGATGCTGATAATCGACATAGAAAGTTTCACTTTCAACACGGAAGCATTAACGTGGCTGAGCCATTCGGGTTCGTCTGGGTGGCCCTCGGTGTGGAGTTTGGAAACGAAAATTTCGTAACCGCCAACGATCACCATTACCAATAAATTGGCAATCATCACCACATCAATCAAATTCAACACAGAAAGCATAATGGCGTTGGAATCCAGCTCTTGTAGGTTGCTGATAAGTTCCCAAAGGGATTTCATAAATTTGTAGGCGTAGATCCCCTGCACGACGATTAAGCCCAGATAAATCGGCAGTTGTAACCAACGGCTGGCGAAAATAATTTGGCTAAAGATCGCTGGGGTTTTGTATTTTACTTTATTATTTAACGGCTGTTGTTGCATATTTTCCCTATTCAAATAATGTTATCGCGGGCGGTGAAATTACCCGCTTTTCCTTTAAATAGCAATGATTTTATTCATCGCGTTGTGAATGAAGTTGTGTTTCAGAAATGGCACTGAGTTTTGCCAGATCTAAATCGTTATGCAGTAATTCCACCTGTGGCATTACTTTATTGGCTTTGGCAGAAAAGTCTTTAAATCGTTCAATTTTTCCTGCCAAGCCTTGTTGCCCTGCAAAGGCGGTAACCGTGTGGTTGTAATGTCCGCTCACGGTGGCGAGGCTGTTACCCAGTTTGGCTAGACGCTCTGCCACGAGGCACATTTGATTATAAATCTCCCCCGCTTTTCCGCTGATTTCACGAGCTTCAGCGTTGCCTCGTTCAATTCGCCATAAATTCGCCACCGTGCGTAAAATCGGCATTAAGGTGGTGTGGGAAACCAAAATCACGTTTTTTTCATAGGCATAATTGAACAGATTGCCATCTTGTTTCATTGCTTCAATATAGGCAGGCTCAACGGCGATAAACATCAAGACAAAATTCGGGCTATGCACACCAATTAAATTGCTGTAATCCTTGCGCGAAAGCTCATCAATATGATTTTTAATCGCCTTGTGATGCTCACGCAAAAATTGTTGTTGGGCTTGTTCATTGTCGGCACTCACCGCATTTTCATAGGCAACTAACGACATTTTGCTGTCGATAATCAAATGTTTATTATCGGGCAAATACACCACAAAATCAGGGTAATTAGCTTTGCCCTCCGCATTGCGGAAATGCTCTTGTGCCTTGTAATGATCGTTTTCCACCAAGCCTGCTAATTGCAATGCACGCTCAAGCTGAATTTCGCCCCAGTTGCCGAGGGTTTTCTTTTCCCCTTTTAAGGCAGAGGTAAGATTATTCGCTTCTTGCGACATATTCAGCCCGATTTCGAGGACTTTTTTGATTTCCGCTTCTAAATTGGCATTCCCTTTTAAGGATTCCGAATGAATATCGTTCACCCGCTTTTGGAAGCCCTCAATTTGCTCACGGAACGGCTTCAATAACGCATCTAGGCTGGCTTGATTGGTTTGCTCGAAACGCTGGCTTTTTTCCTCTAAAATGCGATTGGCTAAATTTTGAAATTCCACGCTAAGTTGTTGTTTGGTTTTAATAAAATCTTCCTGTTGCTGAGCAAAATGCTTTTCTTTCTCGCTCAAGCTGGTTTTTAGCTCCGTGAGTTGCTGTAAAAGTGCGGTGGATTTTTCGCTTAAATTTGCACATTCTTGCTGTTTTTGGCTGAGTTCTTCGCGGTTGTGGTTGAGCTGGGTTTGCAAGCTATGCACTTGGGCGGTGGCAATACCAAAACGCTCTTTCATTGTGGAAACTTGCGAGGCAGCATCATTATGGCGCGCCTGCTCTTCGTCCAATTCTTGTTGCAAATAGGTGATTTTTTCATCACGCTCCCCAAGCCGTACTTGCAACCCCTCTGCGTTGGTTTCCGCTTTCACTTTATCTTGTTCAAGCTGATTTTTAAGCTGTGAGAGGGCTTCATATTTTTCGAGTAGCTGATTGAAATCATTAATGTTTTTATTCAAATCCTGTGCTAATTCTTGTTTATCACGCTGATGTTTGGTGCTAACAAAAAACAGCACGAGGCAGACTATCAACAAAAAAATCGCCACATAAAGCCATTGAGATTGGGTTAATTCGATCATTCTTTTTCCTAAAATGCGAGTAATGAAATAATGCTGAAAATGCACACCGCACTTTTGGTTAAATAAAAGTGCGGTGGATTTTTCAGATGAAATTTCTAGCAAACTATAATAAAGTATAGCCTTATTTTAGCATTTTTTAACGCGGTAATTATGTCAAATCCACAACTTTATCTTGCTTCGCAAAGCCCACGCCGTTTGCAACTTTTACAGCAGTTGGGGCTATGCGTTGCCACCTTTAATGCTGATATTGATGAAACGCCGAAAATCGATGAGCTACCTGCGGATTATGTCGCCCGAATGGCTTGTGAGAAAAACCACGCCGCTCGTCAGGCATTGCAAAATCAGCCGAATTTTCTACCGCACTTGCCGATTCTTTCGGCGGATACCATTGTGGTGTGCGATCAACAAATTCTCGGCAAACCACAAACCACCTTGCACGCTCAGCAAATGTTAGAGAAATTATCCGCTCGCACGCACCAAGTGCTCACCGCCGTTTGCGTCAGCCGTGAGGAACGCCAAGCGGTGATGGTTCAATCAAGCGATGTAACCTTTAAACCATTGACATTACAAGAAATTCAAGCCTATATCGCCACGGGCGAGCCAATGGATAAAGCGGGGGCTTATGGCATTCAGGGGCTGGGCGGGATTTTCATTTCGCACATTGAAGGCAGTTTTACGGGCATTATGGGGCTGCCAATTTTTGAAACTGCGACCTTGTTGCGTCAAATGGGCGTAACCATTTTGTCATAATAGGAATGGGAAAATGAACAAAAGCCTCTTTCAAGCCAGCAAACACACCGAACATTGCCCGCAATGTGGGGCGGCGTTGCAAATTAAAAAAGGGAAAAAAGGCTTATTTTTAGGCTGCACGGCTTATCCGCAATGCGATTTCATCAAACCCTTGCATCCGCACAGCGAAACCAAAGTGCTGAAAACCCTTGAGCAAGCTTGCCCTCAATGCGGGCATTTTTTGCAATTAAAACAAGGGCAATTTGGTATGTTCATCGGGTGCAGCGATTATCCGCACTGTGATTATATCGTTCACGAACAACTTGAACCTGAGCAAGCGCATTTGCCTTGCCCTGCTTGTGGCAAAGGTCATCTTGTGCCACGGCGTGGACGCCAAGGCAAGGTGTTTTACGGCTGCGATCAATTTCCCAAATGCAAATTCACCCTTGCCAGCCAGCCCTATGCCGTACCTTGTCCACAATGTGCTTACCCCATTAGCACGCTAAAAAAAGAAGAAAAAACCGACCGCACTTTGCATCGCACTTGGTTGTGTGCCAACAAAGCGTGCCGTCATCAATTTGAAACAGACAATGAATAACCAACAGAATGTGGCTCAACTGGTTGAGCAATTAAAACAAAATGAAGTTATCGCCTATCCCACCGAAGCGGTGTTTGGTTTGGGCTGTAATCCGCAAAGTGAAAGTGCGGTGCGAAAATTGCTCGATTTAAAACAACGCCCGATGCACAAAGGCTTGATTTTAATCGCTCCGAGCTTGGATTTTCTATTGCCTTTTATTGATGAACGCCAGCTTTCCGAACAGCACTGGCAGCGCTTAAACGCCCATTATGATCGCCCGACCACTTGGGTTGTGCCAGCAAAAGCCGATACGCCGAAATTTCTCACGGGGCAATTTTCCACTATTGCCGTGCGCATCAGCGATCACCCTGCGGTAAAACTGCTTTGCGAACAGGCGGGCTTTGCGCTCACCTCCACCAGCGCCAATTTAACCGGCTTGCCACCTTGCCGCACGGCAGCGGAAGTGAAAGCGCAATTTGGCGATCACTTTCCTGTGTTAGAAATGGCTATCGGCACGGCGCAAAACCCTTCGGAAATACGCGATCTGTTTACCCAACAACTTTTTCGTCAAGGTTAATAAGGATTTTTATGAATAAGGCTATCAATAACAAAGGCAAAGATCTCTACGCCGTGTGGGGCAATCCTATTGAGCAAAGTAAATCACCACAAATTCATCGCATTTTTGCTGAGCAAACGCAGCAAGATTTAGACTATGTAGCGATGCTTGGTGATGAGCAACAATTTGAACAGCAACTGCTTGCCTTTTTTGCTGAAGGGGCGAAAGGTTGCAACATCACTGCGCCATTTAAAGAGCGCGCCTTTAGTCTTGCCGAGCAACACAGCGAACGTTGCTTGCTGGCAGGTGCTTGTAATACGTTAAAAAAACTCGCCGATGGCACGCTTTATGCGGATAACACGGACGGCGCGGGGCTGGTGAGCGATTTACAGCGTTTAGGCTGGCTCAAACCGCAACAATCTGTGCTGATTTTAGGCGCTGGTGGCGCAACCAAAGGCGTGTTGTTTCCCTTATTGCAGGCGGAGCAAACTATTCTTGTGGCCAACCGCACCTTAGCCAAAGCCACAGAATTGGCGGAAAAATTCAGCCCCTACGGCAATATTCAAGGCTGCACCCTTGCCGACATTCCTGTGCAAAAATTTGATCTCATCATCAATGCCACTTCGCTCGGCTTACAAGGCAAAACCGTGGCGATTGATCCCGACATTTTGCAACAAGCTGGCGCAGTGTACGATATGCAATACAGCAAAGGCGCAGACACACCATTTATCGCCCTCGCCAAAGAGCAAGGTGCACAACATTACAGCGATGGCTTCGGAATGCTCGTGGGGCAAGCGGCTCACGCCTTTTATTTATGGCGTGGAGTAATGCCTGATGTAGCACCTTTGCTTGATGAACTTTAATCCGATTTAATCCGATAAAAAACCTAGCTTGATGGCTAGTTTTTTTATTGGGCTGAATGATTATTTTACACCTGGTGCTTTCCATAGTGATGTGGTTAATCCATCATCTACAAGCTGTAATTGTTTCTGATAAACTTCAGCCCATTGTTGTTTGTGCTGCTGATAAAGCTCATAATTTTTAGGGTTTGGTATGTGTTTTCGTTCAAATCTGACAAGTTTTTTTCCTGCTTCGGCCAAAGAAGAATAAACCCCAACGCCAACACCTGCTGAAATCGCACAACCTAATGCAGTTGCCTCTTTTACTACAGGAATATTTACAATCAGTCCTGTAACATCAGCAAGGATTTGACTCCATAATTTTCCTTTAGCTCCGCCACCAGCAAAAACAATTTCTTTCAGTTTAACTTTAGAAAATTTTTCTACCTGATCTAAATTATAAGAAGATACTACCGCTGCGTTTTCTTCTAATGCTCTAAATAAAACAGGTTTATTGCATTTTTCTGGATCAATCGAAAGATTAATAAATGATGGTGCTGCGTGATACCAAGATTTAAAATGCATCGCATCAGAAAAAATAGGTATAACATCATTTGCTCCAGCAGGTACCTTTTCTGCCATTTGTTCGAGTAAGCTATAAGCATCAACGCCAAGTTTTTCAGCTAAATGTTTTTCTTCTTCACAAAAAACATCTCTAAACCAACGCATCGTTAATCCAGTGAAGAAACTAATAGATTCAGCTTGAACTAAAGGAGAAATGACATAAGGATTTATACGAATATTCATTTCAGGATCTGTCTGCGGGGCTGGCAAATTTACCACTTGTTGCCAAAAAGTCCCCCCAATAATAGCCGCCTGTGAAGGCTCTGTAATACCTAACCCTAAACACCCCAACTGAACATCTCCGCCACCGACAATGACTGGCGTTCCCTCTTTCAATCCTGTTATTTCCGCTGCTTGCTTTGTAACCTGCCCTAAGACTTCACCCGTTTCCTTAACTGGAGGCAAAATAGTAGAGTTTAATCCCGCCATATCTAATAGCATTGGAGACCATTGGCGAGTATGCAAATCCAACATCCCCGTAGTTCCCGCATTAGAAGGTTCTACCGCAAGCTGCCCACTTAGCATAAATCCGAGCCAATCGCTAATCATGGTTATCGCTTTGGTTTTTCGATAAATATCACTACGGTGATGGGCGAGCCATAATAATCTTGGTACGGCACTTAATGCCAAAGTTTGGCCTGAAATATGATAAAGTGTTTCTTCAAATGTATGATTATAAAGCTCTTTTAATTCATTCACCTCTTGGGTTGCTCTAGCATCAACATTGCCACAAGCCCAAATTGGTTGCTGTTTTTCATCGTATAAGACAATACCTTCACGCATTGAACAGGTCGAAATTGCTAAAATCTGATCGGGACTTATTTTCGTTTTATCCAATACTGTCGAAATACTTTTACAAGCTAAATCCCAATTATGTTCTAAATCAAACTCCATTGATCCTGGGATATTTGGATCGCTTAAATGGCTCCATTCGTATTGTGCTGCACCAATTTGATTTCCATCTAAGTCAAAAATAACCGCTCTAATACTCCCAGTTCCTGCATCTAATGCCATTAAATAGGCTGATTTCTTTTCCATGTTCCCTCCTGAATAATCTTGAAAAAACGCTAAAAAAATCAACCGCACTTATAACATCTAGACGAGGTGTGCAAGGATCATACGAGCCGTTTTTTCTTCTGTTACCAATGAATTGATATGCTTCCCATATAATGCACTTAGGATAGCTTCGACCTTATTTTCTCCACCTGCAATACCAATTACATTAGGAATTTTTTGCAAGTTATCTAAAGAAACACTGATTAACTCTTCATGCAATGGCATATCAGGCTGTAATGTGCCATCTTTTTGCATAAAATAACCAAGAATATCTCCTACAGCACCTTTTGCTCTAATTGTTTGCTGCTTTTCTTCTGTTATATAACCTGAACGCAATAATGTTGCTTGTCCTCGCTGCCGCGTTGCTCCAATACCAACGATTGCGACATCAGCACTACAAGCTGCAAGCATAATATCCCTAACGCAAGCTTCTTTTTTAAATAATTTAGCTGCTTCTATTGATGAAGCCCTTAACGGCGCTGGGATAATACTCACGGAACAAGAGCCATCCAATTGGCCAATACCTTTCATATAGGGACCAACCCCTCCAGATAAGGTAATCAGTTTAATTTGATTCTGAGTAATAAAATCATTGCTATATTTAATAGTCTGCATAATGGTTTCCCCAAACCCAATAGATAAAAGTTGATTAGGCTTGAGTAAGGACATTAATAATTGCGCAGCTCCAATTCCTAAGCGCTCATTCAGATCATGTTGTTCTAGCTCTGGTAAAATTCGAATATATTTCAAATCAAAACGTTGCTGTAAGGCCTGTTCTAATTCTAAGCATCCCGTAAACCGAGAGTTAATCTGAACTTTAATAATTCCATGCTGACGCCCTCTTTCTAACAGTCGAGAAACTTTTAGCCTAGGCAATCCTAGTCTTTCTCCAATTTCACCTTGTGTTAAATTATCGTGGTAATAAAACCAAGCAATACGAGCTAAAAGCTCTTCTTCTGTCATTGAATGAGATAATGCGTTCATTTCTTGTCTTTTTTCATTCATTTTCTACTCACAAATATTATTCATATGAATCATAAAAATATCAATTGTTCATTTTCAATTTTTTCAAATACTGTGACAAAGATCACTTTTTAGATAAAAACTTCCATTTATAGGGTAAATAATCTGAATATGAGATCTTGATCACAGATTTATTTTATATTTGGAACTAACATTATGATAAATTGAATTTTAGATTTTACATTTGTTCAATCATTAAAGGTAACATCTTATGCATAATGAATCTTCAATGAAAAAATGTTTATTAGATGTACATAATATCAGCAAATCCTTTTCAGGCGTAGAAGTTCTTAAAGATATAGATTTTTCTGTATATGCTGGTGAAATTCACTCACTATTAGGTGGGAATGGCGCTGGAAAATCAACATTAATGAAAATTATCGCTGGTATCCAATCTGCTGATAGAGGCACAATAAAAATTGGTGGTGAAATTCAGACTAGACTTTCCCCACAGAAAGCACATCGTCTTGGAATCTATCTTGTTCCACAAGAACCTCTGCTCTTTCCAAATTTAACCGTAAAAGAAAATATCCTTTTTAGTTTACCCCGTCATAAAGAAAATGAAGAAAAACTAAATGAATTGCTGAAAGAGCTAAACTCTCATTTGTCTCTTGATATGCAAGCAGGATCTTTAGAAGTTGCAGATCAACAACTTGTGGAAATTATGCGCGGACTAATGCGTAACGCAAGTTTGCTTATTCTTGATGAGCCCACAGCTTCTTTAACACCTGCTGAAACTGAAAATCTATTTAATAAAATTAATTCATTATTAGATAAAGGTGTAGGTATCATTTTTATTTCCCATAAATTAAATGAAGTATGTCAGATCTCTCATCGCATTAGTATTATGCGAGATGGATATATCGCTTTAACAGGGAAAACCAATGACCTAACCCAAGAACAAATTATCAACGCAATTAAGCCTAGCTTGAAAAATGCTCAGCTTAATGAAACACAAAAACTTTGGTTAGAATTGCCTGGTCATCTACGCACTAAAGATACTAACTCTCCTATCCTTGAAGTAAATCATTTAACTGGTGAAGGTTTTAAAAATATCACCTTTGATCTTTATCCTGGTGAAATACTTGGATTAGCTGGTGTTGTCGGAGCTGGTAGAACAGAACTTGCAGAAACCTTATATGGTTTAAGGAAAGCAAAGTGCGGTGAAATTTTATTTAAAAATGAAAATATTACTTCTCTCTCATTAAAACAGCGTTTACAAAAAGGTATTGTTTATCTTCCCGAAGACCGGCAATCTTCAGGATTATATTTAGATGCGGCACTTACTTGGAATGTTTGTGCGCTCACTTATTACAATCAAGGATTCTGGCTAGATGAAAATAGAGAAAATGCTACTTTAGAACGTTATAAAAGAGCGATGGGTATAAAATATGCAATGCCACAACAACCTATTCGCACCCTATCTGGTGGAAATCAGCAAAAAGTCTTAATTGCTAAATGTTTAGAAGCCAATCCACGTTTACTGATCGTTGATGAACCTACTCGCGGTGTTGATGTCGGTGCAAGAGCTGATATCTATCAACTTATCAAATCAGTCGCTAAACAAAATGTTGCCGTGCTTTTCATTTCTTCTGACTTAGAAGAAATCGAGAAAATGTCTGATCGTGTTCTTGTTATGCATGATGGAGAAATTAACTGTAGTTTGCAAGGTGATCAAATAAATAGCGATAAGATTATGCAATTTGCATTTGGCGGATAAATTTCAAAGGAGACACCAAATTATGTGGAAATTCATTCAAAACAATAGAGAAATAACCATTCTAATTGCTATTTTATTTCTTTTTCTATTACTTGGATTTGAAGGTAATGGATTTCATTTGCAAACAATAACAATGATTTTTAATTCATCTCTCATTGTTATCCTATTAGCACTAGGTACAACGTTCGTTATTTTAACGCGTAACATTGATGTTTCCATCGGTTCAATAATGGGGCTATGTGCTGTAATTATGGGTAGTCTTCTTAACGCTGAATTTAATCTGGTTACTGCATTTTTTATGACTTTATTATGTGGAATCGCAGCGGGAATATTTAATGGAATACTTGTTACTTTATTAAAGATACCTGCTATTGTTGCCACACTAGGTACATTAGGTTTGTACAAAGGAATAATGCTATTAATCACTGGTGGTAAATGGATCGAAGGATTACCACAAGATTTAAAATTACTTGCATCCCCTAACTTGTTATCTATCTCTCCCATTGGATGGATGACACTAATACTTATTTTAATTTCTTACTTCATTCTTACTCGTACTCAAAATGGACGCAATTTCTATGCCGTAGGCGATAATCTACAAGGTGCATTACAACTTGGTGTAAAAACAAATCAGATTCGAATCCTTGCATTTACAATTAATGGATTAATGGCGGCCATCGCTGGAATAGTATTCACTTCACAAATTGGTTTTGTTCCGAACTCAACTGGCAGTGGTTTAGAAATGAAAGCTATTGCTGCCTGTGTATTAGGTGGAATTAGTTTGCTTGGTGGAGCAGGAAATATTCTCGGTGCCGTATTAGGCGCTTACTTCCTGATACAAATTGATACGATCTTGGTTTTACTTAAAGTTCCTGCTTATTGGAATAATTTTATTGCAGGACTCGTTTTACTATGTGTATTAATTTTTGATGGAAGAATAAGAGTAATGATTAGTGAAAACTTAAAACTACAACGTTACTCCAGATTCCTTAACACTAAATAAATTAAGGAGAAATTATGTTACAGATAAAGAAATATAGCTGGGAAATAACATTATTCTTTCTTGTTATTTTAGAAATAATTGGATTTGGTTTATTTAACCCTAGAATGCTAGATATCAATATTTTGTTATATAGCACAAGTGATTTTATTTATATTGGAATGTTGGCATTACCACTGACACTGATTATTGTTAGTGGTGGTATGGATATTTCTTTTGGTTCTACTGTCGGTCTTTGTGCTATATCTTTAGGTGTCTTATTTCAATTAGGTTATCCTCTAAGCATTGCTATTTTTCTTACTTTTATCATTGGAATTTTATGTGGGTTATTTAATGCAAGTCTTATTTTGTACACCAAAGTTAATCCTCTCGTCATTACACTAGGAACAATGTATCTTTACGGTGGTGGAGCTTTATTACTATCTGGATTTGTTGGCGCTACTGGTTATGAAGGTATCGGTGGTTTTCCAGATAGTTTATTAAACTTCGCTAATCAAAGTATTTTCAACATTCCAACTTCAATTATTTACTTCATTATTATAGCTATAATATTCTGGTTATTAATGCATAAAACAGTTATTGGCAGAAGTATATTTTTAATTGGCCAAAATGAACGCGCTTCTATTTATAATGCCGTACCTATCAAACAAACCTTATTTATTATTTACGGTTTATTAGGTGCCGTTGCAGCATTTGTTGGAATATTACTAGTATCCTATTTTGGATCAGCTCGTTCTGACTTAGGTAGTTCATTATTAATGCCTGTCCTTACAGCTGTTGTATTAGGCGGTGCAAATATCTATGGTGGAGCGGGTTCTGTTCTTGGCACAGCCATCGCGGCACTATTAATTGGTTATCTGCAGCAGGGCTTACAAATGGTTGGTGTCTCTAATGAAATCTCTAGTGCTTTATCAGGAGCATTATTAATTATCGTACTAATTGGAAAATCATTCAGCATATATCGAAGTTTTATTATGAATTGGCTTAAGAAGAATGTTTTTTATTTAAAACAAAAATAAATAAAGGAGGACTTTTATAATTAATCTTTAACTTTTACTTATGCAGTATCTCATTAATGTTCAACTATAAAATAGGAGACTCACTATGAAAATGCAATTAAAAACAACCGCACTTGCTATTATGTTAGGTTTAACCGCAACTTTTGTACAAGCTGCCGATAGAATCGCATTCATTCCTAAACTCGTTGGAGTTGGCTTTTTTACAAGTGGTGGCCAAGGTGCGACTGAAATGGGTAAAAAACTAGGTGTAAATGTTACCTACGATGGTCCAACAGAACCAAGCGTTTCAAATCAAGTACAATTAATTAATAACTTTGTAAATCAAGGCTATAACGCAATTGTCGTTTCCGCGGTTTCTCCTGAAGGACTTTGTTCTACATTACAACGTGCAATGAAAAGAGGTGTAAAAATTCTTACGTGGGACTCTGATGTAAAACCTGAATGTCGAAGCTACTATATCAACCAAGGCACACCTGAGCAACTTGGTTCAATGCTAGTTGAAATGGCCGCTAATCAAGTCACTAAACCTAAAGCTAAAGTTGCCTTTTTCTATTCTAGCCCAACAGTAACAGATCAAAACCAGTGGGTAAACGCGGCTAAAGCCAAAATCAGTAAAGAACATCCAGAATGGGAAATTGTAACGACTCAGTTTGGTTACAATGATGCAATTAAATCTTTGCAAACAGCAGAAGGTATTATTAAGGCCTATCCAGACTTAGATATTATTATTGCGCCTGATGCAAACGCCTTACCTGCTGCCGCCCAAGCTGCGGAAAACTTAAAAAATGACAAAATTACGATTGTTGGTTTTAGTACACCAAATGTAATGCGACCTTATGTAAAACGCGGCACAGTAAAACAATTTGGTCTATGGGATGTAGTAAAACAGGGTGAAATTTCTATTGCTGTAACAAATGAACTTTTAAAAGGTCGAACACTAAACGTAGGAGATAAAGTTAAAGTTCCTGATATTGGTGAAGTTGAAGTATCACCAAATAGTGTTCAAGGTTATCAATATGAAGCGAAAGGAAATGGAATTGTACTCCTTCCTGAACGTGTTGTTTTTACCAAAGATAATATTGACAACTATAATTTTTAAAATCAGGTAGGAGAATAAAATGGCAGATTTAGATGATATCAAAGATGGAAAAGACTTCGGATTAGATAAGCCCCAAACACATAAGGCATTTTATTTAAAAGGATGTGCGGCTTTAGACTGGGGAATGCAATCTAGACTGGCTAACATATTTAATCCTAAAACAGGTAAAACAATTATGTTAGCTTTTGATCACGGTTATTTTCAAGGCCCAACAACAGGATTAGAGCGCATAGATCTCAATATTGCACCATTATTTGAATATACTGATGTTTTAATGTGTACAAGAGGGATCTTACGTAGCGTTGTTCCTCCAGATACTAATAAGCCTATTGCATTACGTGCATCAGGAGCAAATTCAATTCTAACTGAATTATCGAATGAAGCCGTTGCAGTTGATATTGAAGATGCATTAAGACTAAACGTATCAGCTATGGCTGCGCAAGTTTACATTGGCTCAGAATACGAACATCAATCAATTAAAAATATTATCAAATTGGTTGATCAAGGTTATCGCTATGGAATGCCAATTATGGCTGTAACTGGTGTTGGTAAAGATATGGCTAGAGATCAACGCTATTTTTCACTTTCTACGCGTATTGCTGCAGAAATGGGCGCAAATATAATCAAAACCTATTATGTTGATAAAGGCTTTGAGCGTATTACGGCTGGATGCCCTGTTCCCATTGTTATTGCTGGCGGAAAAAAACTCCCTGAACGCGATGCATTAGAAATGTGCTATCAAGCTATAGATCAAGGCGCTTTAGGGGTAGATATGGGAAGAAATATTTTCCAATCAGATTCACCTATTGCTATGTTAAAAGCTGTGAATGCTGTTGTTCATGGCGGTGAAAATTCGGAAAAAGCTTATCAACTCTATCTTCACGAAAAAAATAGTTAACCACAAATTCATTAAGGAGCAATTATGCTTACAATGTTAGTTGAAATTAATGTGAAAGAAGGAAAAGAAGAAGAATTCTTAACCCTTTTTAAACATCATCAGGCTTGCACAAGTGCTGAAAAAGGGAATATCCGCTTCGATGTTTTACGCGATCCAGAAATCAAAACACGTTTTTATGCTTATGAAGTTTACGCGAGTGAAGAAGCTCTAAATGAGCATAGAAAAACGCCACACTATCAGCATTGTGTGAAAGAACTAGAAAATCTTATGACTTGCCCTAGAAGCAAAAAACTATTTGACTGGGTTAGCCCTGAAATTTCATAAATATATTTAATAGTAAAAAAAATACACTATGCTTTAATCTGTACCCTAAAAGTTGGACGTAAAAGCTAGCAATTAAGGTGCAGATTTTTTTATGAACAAATCATCATTCATTTACATTTTTATCGGCTCACTTTTGAAGTAAAAATCAAAAGTGCGGCCATTTTTTACAAAATTTTTTGCATTTTTTTAAGCTAGTTTTTTATGTGGGGGGAAGATAGGCTTTTTAGCACGATTACTTATGAGAAACTCATTTTTAGAATATTAATCTAAAAATAAAAATCTTTACAAAATTTAAAACTGTAAAAATTGCTAAAACATAGAAAAAATAGGACTATTTATAGTATTTTTATCTATTGACTAAAACTTATATTCCGTTATATTTCCTAACCTTAACATTTCTTTAACGTTTAAATAGGTGAAAATATGACACAGTCAGCAAAACGCGAAACCTTTTCGGGCAGTCGTGCATTTATTTTTGCCGCCATCGGATCTGCTGTGGGTTTGGGAAACATTTGGCGTTTTCCTTATACCACTTATGAAAATGGTGGTGGTGCATTCATTATTCCTTATCTTATTGCGCTTTTAACGGCGGGGATTCCTTTATTATTTTTAGACTATGCGATCGGACATCGTCATCGTGGTGGTGCGCCGCTGTCTTATCGCCGTTTTAACCGCCATTTTGAAACCTTCGGCTGGTGGCAGGTGATGGTCAATGTGATCATCGGGATTTACTATGCGGTGGTGCTTGGCTGGGCTGCGAGCTATACCTATTTTTCTTTCAATGCCGCTTGGGGCGATAAGCCTATCGACTTTTTCTTACACGATTTCTTAAAAATGGGCGATATTGCTCAAGGGGTCAGCTTTGAATTTGTGGGAATGGTAGTTGGGCCGTTAATCGCCGTGTGGCTAGTGGCACTTGGTGTGCTTGCCCTTGGCGTACAAAAAGGGATTGCCAAAGCCTCCACGATTTTAATGCCGGTGCTATTGGTGATGTTTGTAGTGTTAGTGGTATCGTCCTTATTCTTACCAGGGGCAGCAAAAGGCTTAGATGCGTTATTTACGCCAAACTGGTCGAAACTGTCTGACCCGAGTGTGTGGATTGCCGCATATGGGCAGATTTTCTTCTCCCTCTCCATTTGTTTCGGCATTATGATCACCTATGCGTCTTACCTGAAAAAAGACTCCGATTTAACGGGCAATGGCTTAGTCGTCGGCTTTGCGAACAGTAGTTTTGAATTGCTCGCAGGCATTGGTGTATTCGCCGCACTTGGCTTTATGGCAAGCGCCTCAGGGCAAGAAGTGAGTGAAGTCGCCAAAGGCGGAATTGGCTTGGCATTCTTCGCATTCCCAACCATCATCAATAAAGCCCCATTCGGCGAAGTGCTAGGCGTATTATTCTTCGCTTCCCTCACTTTCGCGGCATTAACCTCCTTTATTTCGGTGATCGAAGTGATTATTTCTGCGGTACAAGACAAATTACGTATTCGTCGCACAAAAGTTACAGTTATCGTAGGCTTGCCTATGATGTTAGTTTCTGTGATTTTATTCGGTACAACCACAGGCTTGCCGATGCTTGATGTGTTGGATAAATTCGTGAACTATTTCGGTATTGTGGCAGTGGCATTTGTGTCTTTAGTCGCGATTGTAACGAACGAAAAACTCAGCACCTTGGAAAGCCATTTAAACGCAACCTCGTCTTTCAAATTAGGCTTTTTGTGGCGTTTATGTATCGTGCTAACCACAGGGATTCTCGCCTTTATGTTGTTAAGCGAAGGAGCAAAAGTGTTCACCGAAGGCTACGAGGGCTATCCATCTTGGTTCGTGAATATTTTTGGTTGGGGTATGGCTGTTGGGCTGGTTGTGGTTTCTTTCTTACTCTCACGCCTCAAATGGAAACACGAAGAATTATTTAGCCTAAATGATCAAACAAAAGAGGATTAATCAAATGAGTACCAGTGCAATTATTATGATGACCGTCGCGTTGGTTATTATTTGGGGCGGATTAATTTACGCAATCAAAGCCCTACCAAAAGAAAAAAACTAGTCGGAAAAAAGACCGCACTTTTAAATAGAAACAGCCACGAATGTGTGGCTGTTTTTCATCCAATTTACAAAATTATTTACAACGTCCTGCAGCTTTTTCTAATGCGTTACAAGATGAAGATTTACTTCCATCTGTACCAGAACAGACTGCATCAGAAGAAACGACAACCACGGTTGTAATATAGCATTGATATTTTTTCTTCCCAACGGTGGCAATAAAACGAATATCATCGATACCTGCTTTACGCTCTGAAATTACTACCTTATTTGCGTTTGTACTTAAAGCGAATGCGGCTTTCTCTTTGAGTATTTCATCAGAAATGGTTTGATTTCCCACAACACCGCACCCTGTGAGAAATAACGTGATTAACGTTGCTAATTTTTTCATTTTATTGTGCAACTCCCGCTGCGCCTAACCCAATGGCAGATAATAAAACAGGGGACGTCATTAATCCGATGAGTACTAATACCCAAGCTAGAATATTTACGCCAATACCCGCTAGATTGCGATTTTTAACCGCAATAATCGTGCCAATTAATACGGTAATAAAAGCCAATGGAACAAAAATAAAGCCTAAAAATAAGATACCCAGTACAGCTAGCACACAAGCAATTAATCCTGCGACTAATCCCGTTCCCACTTTAGTTTGCACGTTTTGAGTTGTCATAATTTTCTCCTTAATTTTCATTATTGACAGTTAAGATTTGCACCTAAAACAGGTTCATTCTAACCTGAACCTAAAATAGGTGCAATGAAAAAATTACGCACATCTATTCACGCAGAAGAACAACAATTTCTTCGCCAATTATTTATTACTCAACGGCAAGCATTAGGGCTATCACAACGGGCTTTAGCAGAACGTTTAGGGGTGATTTATTCTTTAATTGGAAAAATCGAAACGGGCGATCGCCGTCTCGATGTGATGGAATTTATTGAATATTGCCAGGCCTTAGAACTTGACCCTAGTAAAGTATTACAACAACTACACGCGACTTTTTTTCGTACTAAATAATTTCCTCGCGAAAAAAGTGCGGTGTTTTTACTTATTCGTCTAGTTCCTGCTGAGCCAGCTTTTCTTGTTTGGAATGATAAAAATACAGATAAATCAACCCAATTGGGGCAATCGCCCAGCTAAAGAAAAAGCATAGAAACATCGTCATAGTTTTTGTAACAAGCAACAAAATGGGGTTCACAAAGAAAACATTCTCTCCCAAGAGATAATCCACCACGCTTTCATACACAAAACGTGAATAAGGATACAAAAAAAGAAGAACGCAATTCATTATTGTGATTGAGATAAATTTGCTGTCAATCACCCCCTTTCCCGCATTAAAGAGCATTGCCTCCAATAGAATAAAAAGAATTAAGCCGAAGAAAAAATGGCGGAAATAGTATGCTTTATTTAAGCCACCAAAGGTTTTGCTGATCAAAGACATTTTCTCTCCTTTATTGATTAATAATGAATTTTATCTTATCACAGACAAAATAAAGCGCGGTAAGATTTTGTAAAATTTTGATTTTTATAAATTTAACAGTAAAATTTGTGCTAATTTTTAGTGAGGAAGATTATGTTAGATATTGTTTTGTATGAACCTGAGATCCCACAGAATACAGGGAATATTATTCGCCTTTGTGCCAATACAGGATTTCGTTTGCATTTAATTGAGCCACTTGGTTTTACTTGGGATGATAAACGCCTACGCCGTTCAGGATTGGATTATCACGAATTTGCTGAAATCAAAAAGCACAAAACCTTTGCTGATTTTCTTGCCAGCGAGCAACCAAAACGCTTATTTGCAATGACCACCAAAGGGCGTTTAGCTCACAGCCAAGTGGCCTATCAACAAGGGGATTATTTGATGTTTGGCCCTGAAACACGCGGTATTCCAATGGCCATTTTAGATGAAATGCCAATGGAACAAAAAATCCGTATTCCAATGACTGAAAATAGCCGTAGTATGAATTTATCGAATTCTGTTGCGGTGGCGGTTTATGAAGCGTGGCGACAATTAGGCTATGCTGGTGCGGTGAATTTTGATCCGACTGCATAAATTAAGCATTTCTTTCTCTTTTTAGCATAAACCGCCTTTCACGGCGGTTTTGTTTTTTAAACGAAGAGAAATAGAAATAATATCAACGCACTACACGCAAAAAAATCGGGCGATAACTTGCTTTTTTGTGCCAAGATTTCGATACCAAATGGACGATCACAAAAGCAAGTGCGGTGCAAAAAACGATAAAAATGCCTTGCCACAGTTCGGTTTGGAAAAGCTGATCGGCGATCAACGTGGAAAGCAATAAGGTGAGTAACGGGAAAAAATACACCAGCAAACTAGACAAAATCAGTGAGCGTTCCATTAAACCAATTTCGATAATTTGCCCTGCTTTGACAGGGGTGATGGTTTCCACCTCAAAAAAATGCGCCGTGCCTGTGCCGTTCAGTTCCGCCAGTGCAGCTGAGCCACAGGCAGACTTTGCCGCGCAGCTTCCGCAGGCACTTTGCGATTGGCATTTCACTTGCGCAATGCCAGATTGATAGGAAATAACTACCGCACTTTCTTTCAGCATTTACTTCACCTTAATATCTTGCACAATTCGTTTTGCGGTAGAAATCGGTAGCTGCCCGACAAGGGTAAATTCGTTATCGCCAAAGGTTTCGCTATAAAAGGTTCTGGTGCCATTCCACCAGCCGTTTTTTTCTTCATTTGGCAAAATTGAACTTGAGCGGTAAAGGGTGAAGGAAAATAATCCATCGCTGTAAAGCTGCGCTTCAATGCGTTCTTCGCCATTAGTTTCCACACTGCGATTAATCAGCTTAAAGCCGTTTGGTAACCAGCTTGGCTGCCAGTCAAAGGCTTCCTTACTTGGCTGGAAAGTGGTTTTGTCATTAATCAGCGCAGGAAAACCCATATGATTAATGGCATTGAGTAAATCATCAAATTGTTCGCTTTGATATAAATTCACCACGCGGAATTGTTCTAACAGATTATTTTCTCGATCTAACACATCACTGCGTAACAACAAATGGCTTTGTTCATCAATAAAGACCACATATTGATAGCGAAAATCATCTTTCGGCAAAATGCGAATGGTTTGCACCACACGATCTGCCACGCGGTTGCGTCCAATATAGGTGAAATCATAATTTTGTTTCAGCGCATCAAGATTGCTCCACATAATCGCAGGCAAGCTGTCCACAATATGATTGGCGTTAATCGAGAACGGAGAATAATTCGGTTGGAAATAACTCACCACATTATCACGTTGCACAATTTGTTGTGGCATTCCGTCAAGGGTGAGCAGTTGGGCGTAGGTTTTGCCGTTATGATGAATATGGCTATAACGTAATGAAGCCATATTCGGCGTGGTTTGCACGAAAGCAATTTCATAGTTCAGATGAGAGCCTGCCTGTTGCATTTCATCTAGCAATTGGCGGGGCTGGACTGCATCAGGTTCTGCCGCCCATAAGGGATTTACAGAAAATAGCACTAAGGAAAGTGCGGTGATTTTTTTGACCGTTTTTAACATCGTTATTCACACATAGGATACAAACAAATTCACCACCAAAAATGGTGGTGAATAACCTAAACTTCATTCATTGTTATTTCTGATTTTGCAAATTTAATCTATCCGCATAAATGCGTTTTTGCAATTCGTAGCTTTGTAGCATTGAATCAATACGTTTATTTTTTTGCTCGATTTGCTCAGGCGTAATCACCGATTGGGTTGGCGCATTATAGCTCACTTCTTGCACGGAATTGTTAAATGGCAAGGTTTGCAACACAGGGGCGTCTTGGTTTTCTTTGCCATTGTGCGCCATAAAACTTTGCACGCCCATCACCGCAACTAAGCACACGCCCGCTGCCACGGCAAATTGAGTCATTGGCATAAACCACGCTTTCAGTTTTTGCATAAATGGCGATTGCGCAGTTTCTTCTGGCATTGGTTGAGAAACCATCGGTTGCGCCACCACAATTTCTTCTTGCTCAATTAAATCTGCCATTTTTGCAGTGAAATCCGCACCCAATAATACTTCACTTTCCTGACGCATTACTGCACGAATAGTATGAAAATTTGCCCAGGATTTTTGTAAATCAGCATCTTGGCAAAGTTTTTCTGTCATTGCCTCGCTGATTTGTTCGCCATCAATGTAAGCGGAAAGTTGCTCTTTTTGCATTGTAAACTCCAGGGTTTTCTCTTTCTTAATGTTATTAATGTTGTATTAGCCTTGAAGAAGGGGTTGAATTTTATTTTCGATAATCTCCCTTGCGCGGAAAATACGCGAACGCACCGTTCCTACTGGGCAATTCATAATATCGGCAATTTCTTCATAACTTAGCCCCTCTAACTCACGCAAGGTGATGGCGGTTTTTAAGTCTTCTTGCATACTATGAATGGTATCAAAAATGATCTTCTTCAATTCACCAGATAACATCTGATTTTCGGGCGTATCTACGTCCCGCAAATTTGTTCCCACATCATAGGATTCTGCCTCATCTGCCAGAATATCTTCATTCGGCGGACGGCGCCCCTGTGCGGTTAAATAATTCTTTGCCGTGTTCACGGCGATACGATATAGCCAAGTGTAGAAAGCACTGTCACCGCGGAATGATTCAATAGAGCGATATGCTTTAATGAATGATTCTTGTACAACATCGGGAATATCATTCGGCGACACATAACGGGTTAATAGCCCTGCCACCTTATTTTGATAACGCGATACCAACAAATTGAATGCTTTCTTATCTCCCTGCTGTACCCTTTCTACCAAAGCCTGATCTGTTAGCTGTTCAGTCATATAACCTCTTATACACCTCTAACAAGCCTTGATACACAAGACAGCAAGCTCGTGTTCTCTTAGAGGGGTGAAAATCGTAAAAGTTCAATCTTTTTATCAAATTAGCTCGATAATTTTTCTTGTATATAGGAAACCATTTGCTGTAATTCAAGATCTGGCGCAGGTTTTCGGTTAAAAAACCACGAAAATAATTGTAAATCCGTTGCCGCTAATAAACGCACAAACGTGGCTTTTTGTTGCTCATCTAGCTCATCAAAATGTTGCTGAAAGAAAGGCATAATCACTTTATCTAACTCTAACATTCCACGCCGACAATCCCATTCAAGGCGAAATTTATTATATTTTTCCATTTCTGTTCCCTTTTGAACTGAATAATGGAGGGATTATAGCGAAAATCTGCCATAAAGTGCGGGGATTTTTTATGAGATTTTATTACCCCTTAAGAATTAACTCTTATGAGTCATAAATTACTTGACTATTACTCGATTAAGCATAGAATGACGGGCAGATTTTCTATTTATTTTATCTAATTTAATAAATATCAAAATCGAACAAAATAACAATATACTATTTTAAGGAGCATACCGTTATGTCAGGTATTTTTACGCAAACTAATCCAGCTCGCCGCCGTTATGGTGTTGCCGCTTTTGTCGGTATTATTGCGGGTTTACTTTCTGCCTTCGTAAAATGGGGTGCAGAGCATCCATTCCCACCACGCAGCCCATTCGATTTATTCGTTGCGGCTTGTCAAGATCCATCACAAGCTTTGGAAGTGTGTTCTCGTGCGTTTTTAAACCCACCACACGTTTTCTTGCGTGATTATTTTGGTATTGATCCAACTGAAGCAGTGTTCACTTTCGCTGATCACGGTTTTAACTGGATTGGGGTAACTCACATCACCTTCTCAATCGTATTTGCGGTGGGTTACTGTGTGGTTGCAGAGCGTTTCCCTAAAATCAAATTCTGGCAAGGTGTGGGCGCAGGTCTAATCGCTGATGTTTGTGTACACTACATCACATTCCCTGCTTTAGGTTTAACACCACCAGTATTAGACTGGCCATTATACGAACACGTTTCTGAATTAGTGGGCCACGTTTTCTGGTTCTGGACAATTGAGATTGTGCGCCGTGATTTACGTAACCGCATCACGCACCAACCAGACCCTGAAGTTCCATTAGATCAACCTTATCGTTAATCAAGTAAAGCCCGAACCCTTCGGGCTTTATTTTTTTCTTTTTTATCACCCCTCTTTTTTGTAAAAATGTAGAGCGAAATCAAAAATTTGCGTACAATGCCATAGCCTGAGTTTAACAATAAAAAGGAGAAAATATGGATAGAAGAAAATTCCTGCGTCTTGGCGCATTAAGTTTATTCAGTGTAAACAGCTTATCGCTCAATGCGGCGGAGCAAAATACTACGGTGGCGTTACGCATTATTGCCACCACGGATATTCACGGTTTTTTGACGGATTTTGATTATTACAAAGATGCGCCTACGGATAAATTTGGTTTTACCCGTGCAGCAAGCCTGATTGCAAGCGCTCGTCAAGAAGTGAAAAACTCGGTGTTAGTGGATAATGGCGATTTAATTCAAGGCAACCCGATTGCCGATTATCAAGCCGCTAAAGGGGATAAAGAAGACAAACCAAATCCGTCTATTTTAGCCCTAAATGCAATGCACTATGATGTGGGAACGATCGGCAACCACGAGTTCAACTATGGCTTAGATTATTTAGATCGTGCCATTAAGCAAGCTCACTTCCCTATTATCAACGCCAATGTGGTGAGAGCCAGCGATGACCAGCCTTATTTCCAACCTTATTTTATTCAAGAAAAAAGCGTAACAGATAATGCGGGCAACACGCATCAAATCAAAATTGGTTATATTGGCTTTGTGCCACCACAAGTGATGGTATGGGATAAAGCCAATTTAGAAGGCAAAGTAAAAGCCTACGATATTAAGAAAACCGCAGAAAAATATGTGCCAATTGTGAAAGCACAGGGTGCTGACATTATTGTTGCACTGGCACACACCGGCCCTTCCGATGAACCTTATAAAGAAGGTGAAGAAAATGCCGCCTTCCATTTAGCTGATGTCAAAGGCATTGATGCCGTGATCTTCGGCCATTCGCACCGCTTATTCCCAAATAAAGAATTTGCTAACAGCAAAGGGGCGGATATTGAAAAAGGCACAATGAACGGCGTGCCAGAAAGTATGGCGGGCTATTGGGCAAATAATATCAGCGTGGTGGATCTCACCTTAAATCAACATAATGGTAAATGGTTTGTGACTGACGGCCGTGCAGCCTTGCGTCCGATTTATGATGCCGATAAGAAAAAAGCCCTTGTGGGCAATCACCCTGAAGTTGCGGCATTACTTGCCCCAGTCCACGAAGCCACTCGTGCCTTTGTAGCACAGCCGATTGGAAAAGCCTCTGATAATATGTATAGCTTCCTTGCCTTGTTCCAAGATGATCCAACGGTACAAATCGTAAACCAAGCGCAACAAGCTTACGCTGAAAACGTGGTGAAAAATCTGCCTGAGCTAGCGGGTATTCCAGTGCTGAGTGCCGCTGCGCCATTTAAAGTCGGTGGACGTAAAAACGATCCAAGCGCTTATGTGGAAGTGGATAAAGGCGATCTCACCTTCCGCAATGCGGCGGATCTCTATCTCTACCCAAATACCTTAGTGATTGTCAAAGTGAGCGGGGCAGAACTCAAACAATGGCTTGAGTGCAGTGCAGGAATGTTTAACCAAATCGATCCAAATAGCGACAAACCACAATCCTTGTTAAATTGGAGCGGTTTCCGTACTTATAATTTCGATGTGATTGACGGGGTAAACTATGAAATTGATGTTACCCAGCCTGCCCGTTATGACGGTGAGTGCAAGCTCATTAATGACAAGGCATCGCGTATTGTCAATCTCACCTATCAAGGCAAACCAGTGCAAGATAGCGATCAATTCTTAATTGCAACCAATAATTATCGCGCTTATTCGGGCAAATTCCCTGGCACAGGTGATGCGCACATCGTCTTTGCTTCCCCTGATGAAAATCGTCAAATTTTGGCAAACTACATCAGCCAAACCACCAAAGAAAAAGGCGAAGTGATCCCTTCTGCGGATAATAACTGGAAACTTGCCCCAATCGCGACCACTCAGCCATTGAAAGTACAAGTGGAAACGTCCCCAAGCGATAAAGCAAAAGCCTTCATCAAGGAAAAAGCGCAATATCCAATGGATTACGTTGGGCAAGATGAACTTGGCTTCGCGGTTTACCAAATAAATTTAAACAAAAAATAGACCGCACTTTTAATAAAAACAAGGCGATGTGAACTCACATCGCCTTTTTTATCGCTTAAATGCAGTATGATTAATTACTGTGCTAACAAACTTTCATCGAGTAGCAAATCTTCATTTTTGTTTACGCCTACGCCGCGGTCAAGAATGTGTTGCGCGATTTGATGGGCTTCGAGCAGGGAGTGTTCGGTGTAAGTGCCGCATTGATATTCGTTTAATTCGGGAATCTCTTTTTGATCTTGCACTTGTAAAATATCTTTCATTGAGGCGAGCCACGCCTGCGCCACTTGTTGTTCGTTTGGTGTGCCGATGAGGGACATATAAAATCCAGTGCGGCAACCCATCGGCGAAATGTCAATAATTTCTACATTTTCGCTGTTTAAGTGATCGCGCATAAAGCCAGCGAAAAGGTGTTCTAAGGTGTGAATGCCCTTTGGTGGCAGAATTTCTTTATTTGGGATACAAAAACGCAAATCAAAAATCGTAATATCATCGCCTTTTGGGGTACGCATTGTTTTGGCAACGCGCACTGCAGGGGCGTTCATTTTGGTGTGATCCACTTTAAAGCTATCGAGTAATGGCATCGTTTCTTCCTTAATTTTGATGTTATGTAAATTAATGTAAAAATTTTTCTATTTTTTTCGAACTTTTCGTAAGTCCTTGTGTCTTATAGTATAGCAACTTGCAGTTGTTTTAATAAATTGATTCCTTAAATTATTTTGCCACCCTAATAAGGTGGCTTTTCTTTATCCTATTTTTGCACAAAAACTCACCTTAAAATGGAAAAATCAAAATTTTTCACTTTTTTTGCAATTTTTATTTGTAAACTTTTGTAAAGTTGTGTAGTATCTCTCTTGCAAAAGAATACAACTTATCGTTGTTTAAAAGAAATTGGTTCCTTAGGTTATTTGCCACCCTTGATGGGTGGCTTTTTTTATTTCTAAGCAAACTACTATCCCTACAAATAACCCATTGCGATAAAACAATGGGTTAATCTGATCATAAGACTTAATTAAAATTTTGCCAGTAACATCGTCTCAAGTTTTTCTTGGTCGATGGCGAATTTGCGGATACCTTCAGCCAGTTTCTCTACTGCCATTGGATCGCTGTTGTGCTGCCAATAGAACTCGCTTTCAGTAAGCGGTTGTGGCTTGGCTTTCACTTCACCCGTGTAGTCTAATTTACGCACAAGTGCGGTGTTATTTTCTTGCAATTCTTTTAATAATGCAGGGGCGATGGTTAAACGGTCGCAACCAGCCAGCTCAGTAATTTCGCCTACGTTACGGAAACTTGCGCCCATTACTACGGTTTGATAGCCGTGTTGTTTGTAATAGTTGTAAATTTTCGTCACTGAAATCACGCCCGGATCTTCTGCTGGTGCGTATTCTTTTTTGTCGCTGTTTGCTTTGTACCAGTCAAGAATACGGCCCACGAATGGGGAAATTAAATATACGCCTGCTTCCGCACAAGCACGTGCTTGCGCTTCTGAGAATAAAAGGGTTAGGTTACAGTTAATGCCTTCTTTTTCAAGGATTTCTGCTGCACGGATACCCTGCCAAGTAGAGGCGATTTTAATTAAAATACGATCGTTAGATACGCCTGCTTCATTATAAAGAGCGATTAATTTACGTGCTTTTTCAACCGTCGCTTGGGTGTCGTAAGAAAGACGTGCGTCCACTTCGGTAGAAATGCGTCCTGGGACAATTTTAAGGATTTCTAAACCGATATTTACTGCTAATTTATCTTCTGCATCAATAAGTTGCTGTGCTTTGTCGGCACTTTTGCTTTTGGCATAAGCAATGGCTTCATCAATTAATGGTGCATATTGAGGCAAAGCAGAGGCGCTTAAAATGAGTGATGGGTTGGTGGTGGCGTCTTGTGGTTGGTAGGTTTTAATGGCTTCAATATCCCCTGTATCTGCCACAACCACGGTCATTTCGCGTAATGCTTCTAATTGTGTTGTCATAGTTACCTCTCATTTGATTGTTAGTTAAGTTCGCATACAATATCACATCTTAGCGATGCACATATAGCTATTTTAGCTTTGGTATTGATAGGTAGATTCTAAATTAAATTTGGCGCGGTAGAAAACCTTAGAGAAATAAAATCTGTGATCAGGATCACAATATAAGGAAAACAAAATGAAAACACGTTGTAATTGGGCGCAAGGCTTAGCTATTTATGAAGATTATCACGATAATGAATGGGGAAAGCCTGAATATAATAGCTTGAAATTATTTGAGAAAATTTGTTTAGAAGGGCAACAAGCAGGGCTTTCTTGGATCACGGTATTAAAAAAGCGGGAAAATTATCGCCAAGCCTTTCATCATTTTGATCCCGTCAAAATTGCTCAAATGAACGAGCAAGATATTGACGCGTTAATGCAAAATGAGGGATTAATTCGTCATCGTGCAAAATTAGAAGCTATTGTGAAAAACGCCAAAGCTTATTTAGCGCTGGAAAAGTGCGGTGAAAATTTTAGCGATTTTATTTGGGCGTTTGTGAATCATCAACCACAAATGAATGATGTGCCTGATTTATCTGCCGTGCCTGCGAAAACGGAAACCTCAAAAAATTTGTCGAAAGCGTTGAAAAAGCGTGGCTTTGTCTTTGTGGGCGAAACCACCTGTTATGCCTTTATGCAATCAATGGGGTTGGTGAATGATCATCTCAACACCTGTTTTTGTAAGCATAAATAAAATGCTTTTTGAGCGGTTTTTCTTTATAATCGGGTTAATTTCTACACCTGAAAACAAAATGGGTTATTAATGAAAAAAAATTACTACACAATGCTTTCTTTCTCAATTTTGACCGCACTTTATGGTGCGCCAAGTTGGGCAAGTTTGCAGCAGCAATGTTTAGCTGGCGTACCACAATTTCAAGGGGAAGTGGTGCAAGGCGATCCAAATGAATTGCCAGTTTATATTGAAGCTGATCGCGCGGAGTTAAATCAGCCTGTTAATGCACGTTACGAAGGGGACGTGGATATTCAACAAGGCAATCGCCATTTAAAAACGCAAGTGGCGGAAGTGATTCAAACGGGCGAAGGGCAAAATGTGCAACGCTTTGCCTATGCGAAAAATGGCTTTGATTATAAAGATAATCTGATCAATCTGTTAGGTGATTCCGCCAAGGTTAATCTGAATAATAAAGATGCCGATGTAGAAGGCGCAGATTACCAATTTGTCGGCCGTCAAGGACGCGGTAAAGCACAGCAAGTTGAGCTACGTAATGATTATCGCTTGTTGAAAAACGCCACCTTTACCTCTTGCTTGCCTGATGATAATAGCTGGGCGATTGAAGCCTCTGAAATGCGTCAGCATATCCAAGAAGAATATGCCGAAATGTGGCACGCGCGCTTTAAAGTTCACGGCGTGCCAATTTTCTATACTCCTTATTTACAACTGCCAATTGGCGATCGCCGCCGTTCAGGCTTACTCATTCCAAGTGCAGGAACTTCTAGCCGTGATGGTTATTGGTATGCACAACCTATTTATTGGAACATTGCACCCAACTTTGATATGACCGTAACACCAAAATATATGTCAAAACGTGGCTGGCAATTTAATGGTGAAGCACGCTATCTCACTCAGCTTGGCGAAGGGTTAATTGCGGGCGAGTATTTGGGCCGTGATCGGCTTGATGATTACCAAGGGGATAACCGCTCGCGCCATTTATTCCACTGGCGACACAGTTCCAGTTTCTTACAAAATTGGCGTTTAAACGTGGATTACACCAGAGTCAGCGATAAGCGTTATTTCTCAGATTTTGATTCCGCTTACGGACGCAGCACGGACGGTTATGCCGATCAAAATTTCCGCATTGCGTACTATCAGCCAAACTACAATTTCTCTCTATCGGCGAAGCAATTCCAAGTATTTGATGATGTGGATATTGGGCCTTACCGCGTTTTTCCACAGCTCGATTTTAATTATTATCGTGATGGGCTTGCTAACGGTTTAATGGATTTCCGTTTATTCTCACAAATTTCTCGTTTTGAGAATGACAGCGCCTTAATGCCAAAAGCTTGGCGTTATCACATTGAGCCAAGCCTTAATATTCCTCTTGCGAACCGTTACGGCAGTTTGAATATTGAAACCAAACTTTACGCCACGCACTATAATCAAACCAAAGGGAAAGGGCAAAATGCCGAAGAGGTTGAACGCTCTGTAACCCGTGTGTTGCCGCAAGTGAAAGTGGATTTTCAAACCTTGCTTGCCAGCAAAGAAACTTTGTTTGACGGTTATACGCAAACCATTGAACCGCACATTCAGTATCTTTATCGTCCTTATAAAGATCAAAGTAATATTGGCTCAAAATTAAATAGCCAATATCTTGGTTTTGGTTATGATTCTGCGTTATTGCAGCAAGATTATTTTTCCTTATTCCGTGATCGCCGTTATAGTGGCTTAGACCGTATCGCTTCGGCAAATCAGTTCACCTTAGGCGGAACAACGCGTTTTTACGATCAAGAAGGAAACGAACGTTTTAACCTCTCTTTAGGGCAAATTTATTATCTCAACGATTCGCGTATTGATAATAATCCAAGCAATAGCAGTGATCGTTCCACCTCATCTTGGTCATTAGAAAGCAACTGGCGTATTAGTCCAAAATGGAATTGGCGTGGTAGCTATCAATACGATACCAGCTTACACCAAACCTCCCTTGCCAATACCGTGTTGGAATATAACCCAAGTGGCAATAATCTGATTCAGCTAAGTTATCGCTATGCAAGTCAGGAATATATTGACCAAAATCTCACCGGCGCAAATGCGTACAATCAAGATATTAAACAGCTCGGTTTAGTGGCTGCGTGGGAAATTGCCGACAGATGGGCCGTGGTTGGACATTACTATCAAGATCTTGCTTTAAACAAACCTGTTGAGCAATATCTCGGCGTGAAATATAACACTTGCTGCTGGGCAGTCGGTGTTGGCGCGCGCCGTTATGTAACCAGTAAAGATGGGCAACAAACCGATGAAGTGGTTTACGATCACGCAATTGGCGTAAATCTTGAATTGAAAGGCTTAGGTACAGATCATCAAAGTGGCATTGAAAAAATGTTGCAAAGAGGAAAACTGCCTTATATTCAATCTTTCAGTCTTTATTAATCACATAGCAATAAGAAAAAGGCCGCAACCAAAAGTGCGGCCTATTTTTTCGCAATTTTTATTAATCTCTAAAATTATTAAACTGGAATGGCTGCCCTAATTCGGCATTTTTCACCAGTTGGATCACCGCTTGCAAGTCATCACGGGATTTTCCTGTTACGCGCACTTGATCCCCTTGAATTTGGGTTTGCACTTTGAGCTTGGATTCTTTGATAAGCTTGGTAAGTTTTTTCGCCATATCCGTTTCGATACCTTGTTTCAGCTTAATTTCTTTGCTGAAGGTTTTACCGCTGTGTTCATATTCTGTTGGAATATCCAATGACGCAGAATCAATGCCACGCTTAATGCAAGCATTACGCAAAATATCCACCAGCTGTTCCACTTGGAAATCGGACTCACTGGCCACTTTAATGGTTTCGTTTTTTTCGTTTAATTCGATAGAAGAAGGCACGTTGCGGAAATCCCAACGGTTGGCTAAATCACGGTTGGCATTTTCCACGGCGTTACGCACTTCGTGCGCATCTAATTCAGAAACAATATCAAATGAAGGCATAATTACTCCTCGTTTTTCATTATTCGGTCATTCGCACCTAAAATACATAATAGTGCGGTTAAGTCGGCAAAGTTTACCACAATTTGCGCCTGTTGTTGCACTTTCGGCTTGGCGTGGAATGCCACACCGAGATTGGCGACTTTCATCATTGGCAAATCATTGGCGCCATCACCAATAGCAACGGTGTTTTCCATTGGAATATGATATTGTTCGCTCAATTGACGCAAGGTATCCGCTTTATATTGTGCGTCCACCACCGCACCTTGCACTTCGCCAGTCAAAATGCCGTCCACAATCTCAAATTGGTTGGAAACCGCAGCATCAAGCCCTAATTCTGCTTTTAAATAATCCGCAAAATAAGTAAACCCACCTGACGCAATGGCGGTTCGCCAGCCGTATTTCTGCAAGCCTTGAATGGTTTCCACTAAACCTGAAGTCAGCGGCAATTTTTCTCGCACTTGTTGCAAAATGTTTTCTGGTGCGCCTTTTAGGGTTGCCACGCGGCGGCGCAGGCTTTGCTCAAAATCTAACTCTCCGCGCATTGCTTGCTCGGTGATTTCAGACACCAATTCACCTGTGCCAGCCAGTTTCGCAATTTCATCAATACATTCAATTTGAATGGCAGTGGAGTCCATATCCATCACTAACAAGCCTTTTTTCTGCAAACTAGCGGAAAAGTTGAGCCGCGCAATATCCACTTCTAATTGATGAGCATATTCTTGCCACTGCGCTTGCCAATTGCCTTGCAACAGCACCGCAAGGTTATGCGCTTCAATCCAATAGTCAAAAAGCGTGAAATTTTCACCGCACTTTTGCTGAAATTTCTGCAATTTAGCCAAATCTAAGGTTTCGCCATAAAGCAAAAAATAATTCTGTCCTGCGGCAAAGGATTGCGTCTGTTGCAGTGGACAAGGCAGATTTGGATACTGTTGTTGTAATTGCTTGAGATTTTGTGTTTGCATAGAAAATCCTGTAAATTATCGGCATTCTTACGATTTATTGTGCCGTGAACGCATAAATAGACTAAAATAGCACCTTATTCTAGCCTATTTTGCGAAATCTTGGGGAAAATAACGTGCAACTTGTGAAACAAAAAGTGCTAAAAATCATTATGTTTAGCTCGATTATGCTACTAAGCGGTCTGATTATGGGCATTATTTTATTCGGTGTCCAACAATTCAAACTTGGCTCACAACTTGCCAGCGTCAATCAAGTTACCCATCTTTCTCACTTATTAGTTCGCCAACAAGCCAATTTATTTGCACTGTTGATCAATAAAGCTAAGCCAGAAGCATTAACGGAAAATTTAGATAATTTTGTCAAAGAAAATTTTATTCTTGATGCCTCCATTTATTCCACCCAAGGGGAATTATTAGCGCAAAGCTCAAATGCTTCGCTGTTGCGCCAACAATTAGGCCTAGAACAACCTGAATCAAAAGAAATCACTAATCAACAAATTGTTGAACCAATTTATTCAAGCAGTGGAGTGGAAGGCTTTTTGCGTGTAACCTTTAACAATAAATACGGACAAACCACACAAAGTAAGATTAATCAGATTTTTAATCGCCTATATGGCGAGCTAATCATTGTGTTTCTCACCGGTGTATTATTTGCCAGCTCCATTCATTATTTTTTAGCACGCTATCGCCGAATCAAACGCCGTCAGTTAGAAAGTCATTCTGTCATACAAAATGAAAAACCTGCGCCATCACGTTTAACTTATCATAAAAAACGTAAACGCTTGAAAAAATAATAAAAAAATCCCGCACTTTTTATCAAGTGCGGGATTTTTTGATAAATTATTCTGCGCTATTCTCTTCGCTTCGATTGACTTCCGTTTTAGGCTTACGGCGTTTGCCGATGTTTTTTGTGTCTTTATGGCGGAGTTTAGTTTTTTTCTGCTGTTCTGATTTTTTCTTTTCTGCCCGTTTTTGTTTAATGCGCGCTTTTTGTTTTTTGCTGACGCTTTTGACTTCGCCGTCTTTCGGTGCTTTGGTGCGTGGTTCTAAGCCTTCGATAATGCGTGGTTTGAGTAGTTCTTCGGTGTAACGTTTAATTTTGCCGAGCAGTTTATAATCGTGGGCTTCTACGAAAGACACTGCCACCCCTTTTTTGCCTGCACGCGCAGTGCGTCCGATGCGGTGTAAATAAGTGTCTGCGCTGTAAGGCAAATCCATATTCATCACGTGGCTGATGTCATCAATATCAATCCCACGCGCAGCCACATCGGTGGCAACTAGCACGGTTACCACGCCATTTTTGAGTTTATCAATGGCATTATTGCGTTGCGTTTGCGCCATTTCCCCTTCTAAATAGGTGCTGCGAATACCACGTTTACGCAAGGTGTCGGAAAGCTCTCGCACGGTTTCACGGCGGCGAACGAAAATAATGCCCTTGCTTACCTTTTCCTGCTCAATAAAACGAGCGAGCAATTTCACTTTATGCTCATCGCTGTCTGCGTGATAGTACCATTGTTGGATTTTTTTACGCTCACGGCGACTTGGCTCCGCATCAATTTGCACAGGGTCATTGAGTAGCCGCCCTGCAAAATCCATTAGCAGTTCACCTTCCAACGTAGCAGAAAACAGCAAGGTTTGTTTACGCCAGCGCGTTTCGGCAGCAATTTTTTCCGCATCTTGCCCAAAGCCCATTTGCAGCATACGATCCGCTTCGTCAAAAATCAGAATTTCGACCGCGCGACAATCAAAATTTTCTTCTTGGATATATTGCAGCAAACGCCCCGGCGTGGCGACCACTAAATCTTGGTTGCTGTTAAACACTTCACCGTGGTTTTGATACGCCACACCGCCTGTGATAGTAGTAATATCAAGGTTGGTAAATTGCGCTAATTGCTCCGCTTGCTCCGCCACTTGCATCGCTAACTCACGGGTTGGGGTGAGAACCAACACCCTTGGCGTACCGGGTTTACGGCGTGGATTATCTAGCAAATGTTGCAAAGCGGGCAATAAGAAAGCGGCAGTTTTCCCCGTGCCAGTTGGGGCTGAGCCTAGCACATCTCGCTCCGCCATTGCTGCTGGAATGCATTCCAACTGAATGGCGGTGGGGCGTTGGTAGCCTTTTTTCGCTAAGGCTTTTAATAATTCTGGGGCGAGATCCAATTCTTCAAATTGTGCTAAGTTCATATTTATTGTTACTATTAGGAAAAAATTAGTGCAGATTATACCGCACTTTGAGTGCAAAGTGCGGTCAATTTTTGGGAAGTTTATGACAAAGAAAAATCAAGGCTTTCGCTTTAAGCAGTTTCAGGTTAATCATCATCGCTGTGCAATGAAAGTAGGCACAGACGGCATTTTGCTTGGTGCTTGGGCGGATATTCAAGGGGCAAAAAACCTTTTGGATCTCGGCACAGGCACGGGGTTAATTGCGTTAATGTTAGCACAACGCACTCCGCAAGATTGCCATATTAGCGCGGTAGAGCTTGATAACGCGGCGGCAGAACAGGCGCAGGAAAATATTCAGGCTTCCCCTTGGGCTGAGAAAATCTCGCTATATCAAATGGATATTGCAAAATTCGCACAAAATCCACCGCACTTTTTTGATTTAATTGTGGCTAATCCGCCCTATTTTGAACCTGCACAGGCTTGCAAAAACGCACAACGTGATCTTGCGCGCTATACCCTTGAACAAAGCCATAATGACTGGCTCAATGTGGCAGCACAATGCTTAAATGAACAGGGGAAAATTCAATTTATCCTGCCCTATGAAGCAGGAAAAATCTTACAAAAAAGCACCGCACTTTATTGCACAGAACAATGTGATGTGATCACCAAAATCGGCAAGCCAGCACAACGAATATTACTCACTTTTCGTAAACTAGCTGAACCTATGCAACATTCACAACTGATTATTTATGACGAAAATAATCAATACCACCCTGACTTTGTGGCACTGACGAAAGAATTTTATCTGAAGTTTTGAATAAAAAACCTAGCACAAACGTGCTAGGTTGGTGAGATTACTCCGCAAATTCGTCCAACATATCTAAGGTTGGGACAAAGAAAAGCGTGCCTGTGCGGGTGCGGCTGAAATCAAGCAAGCGGTCGTAATTTCCTGCTGGGTTGCCGATAAACATATTGTTTAACATTGCTTGCACGGTGCTGAAAGTGTTGGCATAAGCAATGAAATAAGTTCCAACTTCGCCGTTAGCAGAAAATGGCATATTGTCGCGAATGACTTTGCGATCATCGCCCACGTTAGCTAATGCGCTGTGGCTGTTAGCTGGTTTGGTGTCATCGTCCATTTCAATGTCATCTGCTTTAGAGCGGCCGAACACTTTTTCTTGCTCGCTTAATGGCAGCGCACGCCACGCTTGCATATCGTGAACATATTTTTGTACGAACAAATAGCTACCGCCTTGGTAAGCTGGGTCTTCTTCCCCTACGGTGCCGAATAAGATGCGGTCTTCTGAATCGTGTGGGTTTTCTGTGCCGTCCACAAAGCCAAGAATACTGCGTCCGTCCCGATAGCGGAAGCCTTGAATATCCACCACACATTTTGCCACATCGTGTAATACATCGGTGATATTTTGTGCAATGTCAAAGCAGTAGCTTGGTTGATCGCAACGAATATGGAAATGCAAGTCGCCACGGGTTGCCACGGCGGTATATTTTGCGCCTTTAATTGGCTCAAAAGGGGCAAGTTCTTTTGGCAACGGCTGTGGTAAATCAAGGCGTAACCACGCATCGTGTCCAATGCCCATTACCACGCTGGCTTTGGCATCAGGAAAACGGGTTTTCGCTGAATTATTAAGATTGCCAATTAATCCGCAGAGTTGTTGAAACGCAGGTTTTACGTCCACATCATCGTGAAAATTCCACACCATAAAAATGGTGTTTTTGTTTGGTTCATCAAGAACATTTTGTAAAGCAGCCATAATTATCCTTATATTTCTTACAAGTTATACAATTTATTTGCCTTGAGTGAGATATTCACTCCCTTCTAGGATCATTAACTTCCCTTCTTCTGCGCCAATGGCATTAGGTAAATTCGTTACCAATGAATGAGCAAAGTTGCCTTGGTATAATTTCGCTCCTTGGTGCGTTAAATTGGAATGGCAATCAATATACACCTTGCCACCTAATTGTCGCCATAAATAGCAGAAACCATAATCTTCCGACAGATAGCGGTTAGTATCAGGATCGATCATTACATCAAAGAAACGATAGTGCAACCCGTTGTCTTTACGGCTACGGCTGTCTGGCGTGTAGCGTAAGTGCGGGTAATTTTCTCTCATTTTATCAAACACTTCGCGCTTAATGCACATAAAGCCTGTTGGTGCTTCGTCCATTTCCATAAAACCGTCTGGCTGCACTTTGAAGATAATTTCATCGCCTTCTTTTTTGCCTGCATTTACCGTATAACGTGCAGCTAAATTCGCTAATTCTGCACGACTTAAGCCATCAGGAATACGATCTGGCAGGTTTTCAAATTTTAATGGATATACCCCTGCTGCCACATCATAATCAGAAAGCAATAAACGCAAAAAGGCATCTACGGAAAAACCAATATCAGAATCAACCCAAAATAAATGCGTCCATTGGCCATTTTCTAAAAACTCCGCAACGGATTCATTTCTGGCACGAGTAACAAGGCTTTCGCCACGTTTTAATGAAACTTGTAACTGAAATCCTAAGCTTTTTGATGCATCAACTACATTAAGCAATGAAATCAAATAGTTATGAAAATACTTTCCATCGTGGCTCGGTGTCATAATCACCGGATACATATTTTTTAATGCACTAATATCTAACATTTTGATTCCCTATTATGCAATTAAACCCGCTTTCAGTAAGCCTTGATAAATGCCATCTTGTTCTAATTCAGTGGTAACCTGATCAGCGACTTTTTTTAATTCTTCGTGCGCATTGCCCATTGCTACGCCAATTCCCACGGATTTTAGCATTTCAATGTCATTTAAACCATCGCCAAACGCCATAACATTCTCTAAGGTAAAACCTAAATGGCGTGCAATCGCAGCAATTCCTCTTGCTTTTGAGCCTTCAGCATCAAAAATATCCACTGAGTTTTCGTGCCAACGTACCGTTTTCAGATCATCTAAAATATGCGCTTGCGCCACCAGTTCATCTTGATCTTCAGCATAGAAAGCCAACACTTGAAACACTTCGTGATGTTTAAAAAAGGTTTTGTCCACTTGATACTTTGTGGTGATCGGATCGAGTGCTTCTTTTAATCTTGGCGTAATTTCAGAAACACACACTTTATCACTTGCCACAAAGGCATAGGCTATTTGCTGTGCATCAAAAAAATCCACCAATTTTTGTACTTTCTCCGTTGGAATTGGGTGCTTTTCGATCACTTCATTTTGGTAAACCGCATACTGCCCATTCATTGTTACAAAGGTATCAATGCCTTGTTGCGCGATCATTTGATTAATTTTTTCAGGGAAAGCACAGCGTGTGCGCCCTGTGGCAATGCCGACTAAAATGCCCTTATCTTGCAATTTTTGAATGGCAAGTCTGGCACTTTCAGGAAAAAAACCGTTATGTTTACGAAACAAGGTATCGTCAATATCAAAGAAAACCGCTTTGATTGCTTGGCGATTGTTATGCTGAAGATCATTAACCGCTGTCATTTTTTACTCTCTTTTTCTAAAAATTGCTGTAAATTTTACCATTATTGCGATCTAGATCGAAAAATTAATCGCAAAAAATTTACTTATTACACAAAATCTTTAAATTCCTTTGTGCTGATAAGGTTAAAAATCTTGTTAAAAGTGCGGTGTAAATTTAATGAATTTTTTCGCTTTCCGTTGTGTATTATGCCAACAATCGCTCTCAATCCGAAATGCAGGCGTATGCTCAAAATGCAATCGCAACATTGAACGCTATGTTTATTGTGGTTGCTGCGGAATGCCCACAGCAAGCTATGTGCAGCGCTGTGGATTTTGTCTTAATGCAATGCCATATTGGGATCAAATGGTACTTATCGGGCATTACACCTCGCCTTTGGCTGAAATGATCAAAGATTTCAAATTTCATCGTCAATTTTGGTTAGACAAAACCTTAGCACGCTTGCTGCTGTTGGCCGTTTATGAGGCAAGACGAAAGCATTCTCTACACTTTCCACAAGCGATTTTTCCCGTGCCACTGCACCATTTTCGTCAGTGGCAACGGGGTTATAATCAAGCTGATTTAATCGCTAAACGCTTAGCCAAATGGCTGAATATTCCTTGCCATTCGCAATTTATTCAACGGGTAAAGCGCACACCACCTCAGCTTGGTTTAAACGCTAAGGCGCGCAGGAAAAATTTAAAACACGCCTTTAAATTTGCTAATCAAGAGATAAATTATCGTTCCATTGCGTTGGTTGATGATGTGATCACTACAGGTTCAACCCTAAACGAAATTGCTAAACATTTCCGCCAGTTAGGGGTGGAAAATATTCAAGTTTGGGGGTTAGCGCGGGCTTTTCACACTTAGCAATGCCTTGATTATAGAAAATACCGAATAAAAGAAAAGGTGGAAAAAAAGTCTATCTAGCGGTATGATGCCTGACTATCTAGCTCAAGTATTACTGAGGAATAAATAATGCAACAAATTACGATTTCTGACGCGGCGCAAGCACATTTTCGCCGTTTATTAGATCAGCAAGAAGATGGCACGAATATCCGCATTTTTGTGGTGAACCCCGGCACGCCAAGTGCAGAATGTGGGGTGTCTTATTGCCCACCAAACAGCGTGGAAGCGACAGATACAGAAATGAAATATGATACTTTTTCCGCCTTTGTTGATGAAGTGAGCTTGCCATTTTTAGAAGACGCGGAAATTGATTATGTTACGGAAGAATTAGGCTCACAGCTTACCCTTAAAGCGCCGAATGCGAAAATGCGTAAAGTAGCAGACGATGCACCTTTAATTGAACGCGTGGAATATGTCATTCAAACCCAAATTAATCCGCAACTGGCAGGCCACGGTGGGCATATCACCTTAATTGATCTGACAGAAGATGGCTATGCAATTTTACAATTTGGCGGTGGCTGTAACGGTTGTTCAATGGTCGATGTAACGCTAAAAGATGGCATTGAAAAACAACTGGTTAGCTTGTTCCCCGGTGAATTAAAAGGGGCGAAAGACGTAACCGAACATCAACGCGGTGAGCATTCTTATTATTAAGATTCACGAAAACCCTATTCAATCAAGGGCGTAAGTAATACGCCCTTATTTTTTGATTTTATAGAAAATTGATCTTTGCCCTGATTGGTATCAAATCATAGCGCTATTTGTGGAAAATACCGCTCAGTCAGCGCCACAAAATCTTGCAGAGAAATCAACCGCACTTTACTTTCATTGTTTTCATCGCAATTAACAAAGTGCGGTGCAATTTCTTGTAGATTTCTGGCGTAGATGTCGTTTTCTAGCGCATAGCAAGACACGCTGAGTTGGGCGAAAAGTTCTTGGTGTTTGAAGGGAAGTAGCACGCCGTCTTGCCATAGCACAAGGCAATCTTGTTCCGTAAAATGGGCAAAATAGCGAGCGAGGGTTTGGCTGTCGTAATCGGCTTTGGCGAAGGTATAAAGCATCATCATTTCCTGCAAAAAGAATGAAAAAGCACGCTAAAAAGTCAGCACTTTTTCTGCTTGTTGTAATTTTTCCATTAACGCCGCGCGGGACAATATTTCGCAATTCAATAGCCAATTTGCTTTTTCAAGGTGTAAGGCTTGTACGGATTGTTGGCACAGGTAACGCTGTTCGATGTCGTATAATTCCAATAATTTGAAAGGCTGGCTGACATTTTTCTGTAAGATTTTTTCGCTTTGTTGATTGGCAATAAGATTGAAAACCCCGTCATCAAGGAAAAAAACCGCAATTTCGTTTTCATCACAAAAGGCAGTGGCAGCAAGGAGTGCGTCTAAGCCCTCGCGGCTAGCGGCCGTGCCATAAGGCGGTTGGGTAAACACAAAAGCCAGTTTAATCATAGGGTTATCACTCGATCTGCTTGCAGCACGGCTTGGCTAAACTCGCCCAATCCTGCTAATACAAAGCCTTCTGCCAGATTATTTTGCTGTTTATCTTTGCTCGTTAAAGCGTCCACCACGCCACGGCGTTGGGAAGCCGCAATGCAAAGATGCAAAGGGATATGGTGCTGTTTACTCAAGGCTTGCCAATGCTGTTGTAAATTAAATTCATCATTGGCTGGATACACAAAACCGTTGCCATTACTTACGCCATTTTGCATAAACAAAACTTGGCTGATTTGATGCCCTTGTTCAAGCAAGGCGAGTGCAAACTGATAGGCTAAAAATGCCCCTTGCGAGCCATAAACGGGCTGTTTTATCGCCAATACATACCGCATTATTTTGCCTCGTCCTGCTTGATTTGGCGGATATATAAATACACCGTATGGCGTGAAATATCCAGCCGCTCCGCCACTAGGTTGATGGCATCTTTGATGTCAAAAATCCCTTTTTCATAGAGCGAAAGCACAATTTGGCGATTTTTATTATTGTTTGCCACCAAGCGATCGGCGGTGATCTCTTGCACGGTTTGTTCGATGGTTTGGCTAACCAGTTCTTCCACCGAGCTGGCAAAATTCACTTCAGAAGCAGACTGTTGCTCCGCAGGGGGCATAAGGGCTTGGATAAATTGGGTTACCGGCACATCTAAATTAATATTAATGCACAGCAAACCAATAATGCGTTTTTCTTGATTGCGAATGGCGATGGTGACGGATTTCATCAACGCCGTGCCTTTTGCGCGGGTAAAATAAGGCTTGGAAACATTCTCCGTTTGCATTGTTTTGAGCGATTTCAAGGCAAAATCAGTGATTGGCGATCCCACTTTGCGATGGGTGTTATGCCCGTTGGCAATGCAAATGGCAGAATGTTCAAAATCTTCGAGAGAATGCAGCACGATTTCGCAATGACTGCCGATTAAGGCACTCACGCCGTCCACCACCGCCACATAGGAATTTAAAATCGCACGATCTTCATCCGTAAAAGGGCGTCTATCCGTTAGCATTGGGTTTATCTCAAAATGATGGAAAAATCCACCGCACTTTTCTTTCAATGGATATAAAGTGCGGTGGTTTTTTCTTATTTTTTCTCAGGGGTAACGTCTAATACTTCCACATCAAAATAAAGGGTTGAGTTAGGTGGAATTGGGCCTGCGCCTTGTTTTCCATAGGCTAAATCCGCTGGGATAAGCAGGGCAATTTTGCCGCCTTTTTTGACTAACTGAAGCCCTTCTGTCCAGCCTTTAATCACTTGATTTAATTTGAATTCTGCTGGCTGACCACGTTCTACGGAGCTGTCAAACACGGTGCCATCGGCTAATTTCCCCGTGTAATGCACTTTGACCATATCATCAGGTTTGATTGCTGCACCTTCACCTGCTTTTTCAATGCGATACATTAAGCCAGACGCGGTTTTTTTCGCGCCCTCTTTTTTCATAAAGTCCGCGGTGAATTTTTCGTTTTCAACTTGTACTTTCGCTTGACGCGCTTCATACACTTTGTCGCCAATGGCTTTTAATTTTTCTTGGATTTGTTGATCCGTTAAATCCCCTTTGCCCTCTAAGGCATCGTTCACGCCTTGTAATACGCGGGCTTTGTCGTAATTGATCACATCTTTTTGATCGTTGATTAAGGTTTCAAGGAATTGTTTTCCTGTAGCATAACCCACCACATAAGAGGCTTCATCATTGAATTTTTTGTCCGCTGCTTGATCAGCAAAAACTGAGCCAGAAACCACCGCACTTAATGCAAGTGTGATAAGAGAGAATTTTTGAATTTTTAACATTGTTTATCATCCTTTATAATGAAATCGGAATTTTTGATAGGTTAAATTGTATTGCACAATTTAACAACCATTATTTAAGGATTATTTATGCAAATTCAACTTGAACACGCAAAACAAATTGCCGAATTAGAAACAAAAGTGGCATTTCAGGAACACGCTATTGAGGAATTAAACCAAGCCTTGGTGGAACAACAATTTATACTTGAGAAAATGCAGTTACAGCTACGTCATTTGGCGGCGAAGTTAAAAGATTTGCAACCTTCCAATATTGCGAGTCAAGCAGAAGAAACGCCGCCACCTCATTATTAAACACAGAAAAAAGGCTAATCACAAGGATTAGCCAAAGGTTTTTATAGGAAGTTTCTAATTTATGCTATGGGATTAATATTTATTTTGCGAAATAGTTTTCTAAATCGTCGCTACCGCCAATGTATTCTCCACCGATGAAGACTTGTGGTACGCTTGTTTTACCTGTAATAGCACGTACAGAAATGGTACTTGCATCACGACCTAACACGATTTCTTCAAAGGTGTAACCTTTCACTTTTAATAAACCTTTTGCTTTTGCACAGAATGGGCAGCCCGGTTTAGTGAAGATAGACACTGAAGGTTTTGCTTGCCAATCAGGTTTTAAGTATTTGATCATTGTATCTGCATCAGACACTTTGAACGGATCGCCCGGCTCATTTGGCTCGATGAACATTTTTTCCACCACGCCGTTGCGTACAAGCATTGAATAACGCCAAGAACGTTTACCAAAGCCAAGGTCATCTTTATCCACAAGCATACCCATACCTTCAGTAAATTCACCGTTACCATCTGGGATTACGGTAATGTTTTCTGCTTCTTGATCCGCTTTCCACGCGTTCATCACAAAAGTATCGTTTACAGATAAACAGATAATATCGTCCACACCTAAGGCTTTGAATTCGCACGCTAATTCGTTATAACGTGGTAAGTGTGTTGATGAACAAGTTGGGGTAAATGCACCCGGTAATGAAAATAACACGACCGTTTTGTTATCAAATAAATCTGAAGTGGTTACATCAACCCATTGATCGCCCTGACGAGTATGGAATGTTACTTGAGGAACTTTTTTTCCTTCCATTGTTGCTGTCATAATCTTTCTCCTATTGCGATTAAAATAATGATTTCTTATTGACGGGGTGAATTATAGTGAAAATCGTGATATAGTTACAAACGATTAATACCTATCCTTTTAATTGTTCCTTTCTATGATGGAGGAAGCAGAGAAAATATGAATATCCGTGATTTAGAATACTTAGTGGCGCTCGCCGAACACAAACATTTTCGCCGAGCCGCAGATGCCTGCCACGTTAGCCAACCAACCCTAAGCGGACAAATCCGCAAACTGGAAGACGAACTAGGCATCATTTTATTAGAACGCACTAGCCGTAAAGTGTTATTTACCCAATCGGGCTTGCTCCTTGTGGAACAAGCACGCACCGTATTGCGCGAAGTTAAAGTGCTGAAAGAAATGGCAAGCAATCAAGGCAAAGAAATGACTGGGCCATTGCATATAGGAATGATCCCAACCCTTGGGCCTTATCTGCTGCCTTATATTATGCCTGCACTGAAACAAGCTTTTCCTGATTTAGAGCTATTTTTATATGAAGCGCAAACTCACCAGCTGCTAGAGCAACTGGAAAGTGGACGTTTAGATTGCGCTATTCTTGCCACCGTGCCAGAAACCGAAGCCTTTATTGAAGTGCCATTATTTAAAGAAAAAATGTTGCTTGCAATTTCCCAAGAGCATCCTTGGGCAAAAGAGAACAGTATTCCAATGGACAAACTCAAAGGCTGCGAAATGCTAATGCTTGATGACGGCCATTGCCTGCGCGATCAAGCGCTGGGCTATTGCTTCACCGCAGGAGCAAAAGAAAATCCACATTTCCAAGCCACCAGCCTTGAAACCTTACGCAATATGGTGTCCGCCAACGCAGGAATAACCTTAATGCCAGAGCTTGCGGTGTTAAACGAAGGCAATCGCACAGGGGTAAAATACCTCCCTTGTGTGCCAGAACCCTCACGTACCGTAGCATTAATTTATCGCCCCGGTTCTCCATTAAGAATGCGTTATGAACGGGTGGCAAACACCATTAGCAGTATCATCACCCCGATCCTTCAACAAAAATAAGAGGGCAAAATGGCAGGCGTTCGTGCAATTCAAAAAGAAAAAACCAGACGCGCGTTGATCAGTGCAGCGTTTAATCAGCTCAGTGCGGAGAAAAGTTTTTCCAATCTGAGCTTGCGTGAAGTAGCAAGAGAAGCAGGTATCGCGCCCACCTCTTTTTATCGCCATTTTCGTGATATGGACGAACTCGGCTTAGAAATGGTGGACGAAGCAGGCCTAATGCTGCGCCAATTAATGCGCCAAGCACGAAAACGGTTGGAAAATGGCGGTAGCGTTATCGTGATTTCGGTGAATACGTTTTTTGAATTTATCACCCACAGCACCAACGTTTTCCGCCTATTATTGCGTGAAAGCTCTGGCACATCGCACGCGTTCCGCACCGCCGCTGCACGGGAAATTAAGCATTTTATTGACGAACTGGCAGAATATATTGCCGAACGCAATGGCTATTCCCGCCACATTGCTTATATTCAAGCCGAGGGCATTGTTACACTGGTGTTCACTGCTGGTGCGAATGCGCTGGATATGGCAAAAGAAGAACGAGAACAATTGAAAAATCGCGTTATCTTACAATTAAGAATGTTGGCAAAAGGGGCTGCCTATGCCGCCCAGAAAGAACAAAAAGAGCGGTGATTTTTTTTCTATTTTTTCTACTTTTATCGACTTAAATCCGTTCAAAATCGAGCGGATTTTTTATTTTCTCCCTTTCATTGACACTTCATTTAAAACCTTGTTAAGTATAGGTTAAACATTTGTTAAATAAGCATATTTTCTCTTTGATCTAGATCAGTCTTTCGTTTTTTAATGCAAAATTGTTTCAGTTCCAGTTACTCCAAATAGGTATAATTTCCGTAGGAAAAAATTATCAATTTAAAACTTTAGGAGAAATCATTATGAGTAACGTGGTTGAAAACACAATTAGCCCAGCTCAAGCAGAAGTGAACGCCTTGGTGGAAAAAGGCTTAGTCGCCTTAGAGGAATTCCGCCAGCTCAACCAAGAACAGGTTGATTACATTGTGGCGAAAGCCTCCGTTGCGGCACTCGATCAGCACGGTGTGCTTGCAATGCACGCTTATGAAGAAACAGGGCGTGGTGTGTTTGAAGACAAAGCAACGAAAAATTTATTTGCCTGTGAGTATGTGGTAAATAATATGCGAAATCTGAAAACCGTAGGGGTAATCAGCGAAGATGATGTAACGGGCATCACTGAAATTGCTGATCCCGTTGGCGTGATATGTGGGATAACACCAACCACAAATCCGACTTCCACCACCATTTTCAAATCCCTCATCGCGCTTAAAACACGTAATCCAATTATTTTTGCCTTCCACCCTTCAGCACAGCAATCTTCCGCTCACGCTGCGCGTATTGTTTATGATGCGGCAGTGGCAGCGGGTGCGCCAAAACATTGTATTCAATGGATTGAAACACCATCAATGGAAGGCACGGCAGCGTTAATGAAACACCCTGGTATCGCAACTATTTTAGCCACAGGCGGTAACGCAATGGTTGAAGCGGCTTATTCTTGCGGTAAACCTGCTTTAGGCGTAGGGGCAGGAAATGTGCCAGCTTATGTAGAAAAAAGCGCGGATCTTCAACAAGCAGTACACGATATTGTAATGTCCAAAGCCTTTGATAACGGAATGATCTGCGCATCTGAACAAGCGGCGATTGTTGATGCGGAAATCTATGACGATTTCATTAAAGAGATGAAATCTTACGGCGTTTACCTAGTCAATAAAAAAGAAAAAGCGATGTTGGAAGAATTTATGTTCGGCGCAAAAGCCAACAGCGCAAACTGTGCAGGGGCAAAATTAAACGCCAACGTAGTGGGTAAACCCGCCCATTGGATCGCGCAACAAGCAGGTTTTGAAGTGCCAGAAAAAACCAATATTCTTTTAGCTGAATGTAAAGAAGTTGGGCCAAAAGAACCACTCACCCGTGAAAAACTTTCCCCAGTGCTAGCCTTGCTTAAATCCCATTCCCGTGAAGAAGGGGTGAAACTTGCCGAGCAAATGGTGGAATTTAACGGTTTAGGCCATTCTGCTGCCATTCACACCAAAGATACAGCCCTTGCCAAAGAATTTGGCGAGCGTGTGAAAGCCATTCGTGTGATTTGGAATTCACCGTCCACTTTTGGTGGGATCGGGGACGTTTATAACTCCTTCTTGCCATCTTTAACTCTCGGTTGTGGCTCTTACGGTAAAAACTCCGTAGGCAACAACGTAAGTGCGGTGAATTTATTAAATATTAAACGAGTGGGCAGACGGAGAAATAATATGCAATGGTTTAAAGTGCCTTCAAAAATCTATTTTGAACGGGATTCAATCCAATATTTACAATCAATGAAAGGAATGGAACGCGTGGTGATCATCACCGACCGCACAATGGTAGATTTAGGCTTTGTAGAAAAAATTGCGAAACAAATCACCGCACGCGGCAATCACGTTACCTATCAATTATTCGCCGATGTTGAGCCAGATCCAAGCATTGAAACCGTACGCCGTGGGGTTGAGCTAATCCGTAGCTACAAACCAGACACCATTATTGCCCTAGGCGGTGGCTCATCAATGGACGCAGCGAAAGTAATGTGGTTATTCTATGAGCAACCTGAAGTGGATTTCCGCGATCTCGTACAAAAATTTATGGATATCCGTAAACGTGCCTTTAAATTCCCACAATTAGGACGCAAAGCACGCTTTATCGGTATCCCAACCACTTCAGGAACAGGTTCTGAAGTTACGCCATTTGCCGTGATCACCGAAGGTGATAAAAAATACCCAATCGCCGACTATTCACTCACCCCAACGGTCGCTATTGTCGATCCGGCGCTGGTAATGACCGTACCCGCTCACGTTGCCGCGGATACAGGGTTAGATGTGCTAACTCACGCAACGGAAGCCTATGTTTCGGTACTAGCCAATGATTTTACAGACGGCTTAGCGTTGCAAGCGATTAAATTAGTGTTTGAAAATCTTGAACGTTCCGTAAAAGAAAAAGATCCAGAAGCCAGAGAGAAAATGCACAACGCCTCAACGATGGCAGGAATGGCATTCGCCAATGCGTTCTTAGGAATGAACCACTCTCTTGCCCATAAAATTGGTGGCCGTTTCCATACGCCTCACGGACGCACCAACGCCATTTTAATGCCACACGTTATCCGTTATAACGGTACACGTCCGCAAAAAGTGGCAACTTGGCCGAAATATAATCATTACAAAGCCGATGTGAAATACCAAGAAATCGCACGTATGCTAGGCTTACCTTGTGCTACGCCAGAAGAAGGCGTGAAATCTTTCGCGCAAGCTTGTTATGATTTAGCTGCTAGCGTGGGCATTCAAATGTCTTTCAAAGAACAAGGTATTGATGAACAAACTTGGCTCGATGCGCGTCGTGATGTGGCATTGCTTGCCTTTGAAGATCAATGCTCGCCAGCTAACCCACGCTTGCCATTAGTGGAAGATATGGAAGTGATCTTAACCAATGCTTATTATGGCTATGAAGCAAGCCAGTATTAATTGGTAAAAATAAAAAACCACCGTTTTAAAAGAGCGGTGGTTTTTTTATTAGAAAGTATTTTAATAATCCGTTGATATTTTAATTGTACTTGATAAAATTTTTCATAATTAATTGAACCGTAAGAAATTTTGTTATGCCAAGCATAACAAAAGAATTAGGCATTTTAAAACCGCTTTTTTGAGAATTTATCTGACACGAACAGGCTTTTTGTCTTCCATCAGCCAAAAAGAAAAGGTCAAAAATGGCAAGGATTATGACAAACAAATACTTGAACAAGTATTTGGTGTATCACGATTTTTTAAATTTCGTCAAAGATACATCGGCAAATAAAAAGCAGTTTTGCTAGATTTTATTCGCAAAACCATATGTACAGTCGGGCGATCAGACGTGGCTACACGCCCTGCTATTCTAATACAATCTACAATAAAATTGTTATGTTGCCACAGCCAATTAAATAAGGATTTTAAATGATGAGTAATATGATTCAAGACGAACTACATCAAGCCCTGAAATCACTGCCAGAATATTGGGCAGATGAAAACCAAACCACGCTCAACAAACCTAAGCTGATTGATGCAGCCGAAAAAACCGACCCCGTCATTATCGGATTATTGTTGCAAAACGAAACGTTGAAACGTCATTTTTTTACTAAAATTGGTGGTGCATGGGTATTCAAAATGCAGGAATTTCGTTTTTTCTTAGATAAACACAGTGTAAACAACTCTTACACCCGATTTGCCAACCGCATAGGCTTGACAGATGGTAAACGCTTTTTAAAAGACAGCAGCGATATTGTGTTGGATTTTCCGTTTAAAGACTGTGTGTTAAATGGCGGACAAAGCACCGAAGAAGGCGAAGAGATTTATTTTAAACGCAATAACAGCCAGCCAGCCAGCCAGCCAGCCAGCCAGCCAGCCAGCCAGCCAGCCAATTATACACCAAATTAACCCGAAAAAGACAAGAAATCTTTTTTAATCAAATACTTGCTTTTGATGAAATTGACCGACTTTTTGACGCAAAAGCATTCTCAAAATTCTCTCGCCACACCGCAGACGGCAAACAAGCCGTTGGCGAAATCAAACGACATTTTGACGGCACGCCAGCCGAAAATCTCATTATCAAAGGCAATAATCTAATAGCCCTGCATTCGCTTGCCAAGCAGTTTAAAGGCAAAATCAAACTAATTTATATTGACCCACCGTATAACACGGAAAACGATAGTTTTAAATATAACGATAAATTTTCACATTCCACGTGGCTCACTTTTATGAAAAATCGCTTAGAAATTGCGAAAACTTTATTAGCTGATGATGGTGTGATTTTTATCCAATGTGATAACAATGAATATTCATACTTAAATGTTTTACTTAATGATATTTACAGTAGAAACAATCATATGAATACAATTATTTGGAAAAAAGTTAAAAGTGCTAAAAAACAAAGCTCATTTTTATCTAATGTGGTTGAATATATATTAGTTTATTCTAAAAATGGTAAATCAAAAATTAACAAACTTTTCCTTAAAAAGGTTGAAGAGGCAGATTTTAAAAATTACCCATATATTGAAGAAAATACAAATAGAAGGTATGGTTCGTTTGACTTTACTCAAAAAGGTCAAGGTCAGGCAAGATATTTTAATGGTAAATTACTAGAGCCACCAAAAGGAAAACATTGGATTTGGGGACAAGAAGAAATTGATAAAGGTATTAAAGCAGGAAGAATTATTTTCACAAAAAATGGAACACCTAGGGTTAAACGGTATCTTGACGATAAAGAAGGCAATCCATTATCTGATTTATGGAATGATGATGAAGTCCAAATTATCTCGGCTAACGATGCCCAAAGAGTTGAAGATTTTGATGGACAAAAACCAGAAGCACTAATCAAACGAATTATTGAACTAACAACCAACGAAAACGACATAGTCCTAGACTACCATTTAGGTAGCGGCACAACCGCCGCCGTTGCTCACAAAATGAACCGCCAATACATCGGTATTGAACAAATGGATTATATTGAAACGCTTGCCGTTGAACGCTTGAAAAAAGTGATTGATGGCGAGCAAGGCGGTATTTCCAAAGCCGTGAATTGGCAAGGTGGTGGTGAGTTTGTCTATGCCGAGCTTGCTCCATTTAACGAAACCGCAAAACAACAAATTTTGGCTTGTGAAAGTTCAGACGACATCAAAACGCTGTTTGATGAATTATGCGAACGCTATTTCCTAAAATACAACGTCAGCGTAAATGAATTTAGCCAAATTATTGAAGAGCCTGAATTTCAATCTTTGCCATTAGACGAACAAAAACAAATGATGCTTGAAATGTTAGATTTAAATCAAATGTATGTTTCATTATCTGAAATGGATGATGAACAATTTGCAGGTTGCTTAAACGATGACGATAAAGCGTTAAGCCGTGCGTTCTATCAAGCGGAGAAAAAAGATGGCGAATGATAAAACTTTGTTTGAAGTGATTGAAAATGAACGTAAAGCGGTTAAAAAATACAAGCCTGAATTACTTGAAATGCCTGAATTTGTTTCCAAAAACTTAAAATATGATTTTTTTGAATGGCAAAAATCTGCCCTTGAAAACTTTTTGATTTTTGACCGCACTTCAGAGCTAGATGATTTCCCTGATTTAAAAAATAAGCCAACGCATTTGCTATTTAATATGGCAACAGGAGCCGGCAAAACAATGATGATGGCGGCGTTGATTTTGTATTATTTTGAAAAAGGGTATCGGCATTTTTTGTTTTTTGTCAATCAAAACAATATCGTGGATAAAACGGAAAATAATTTTATTGACCCGGCGCACGCAAAATTTTTATTTACCAAAAAGATTTTGCAAGGCGATACGGTAATTCCCATTCGCAAAGTGGAAACGTTCAGCCCACATTCAGACGGCATTGAAATTAAATTTACCAGTATTCAAAAACTGTATAACGATATCCACACCGAGCGAGAAAACCAAACCACATTGGCAGATTTGCACAAATTGAACCTTGTGATGCTGGGCGATGAAGCACACCATTTAAACGCACAAACCAAAAAGGGAAAATCAGCAGAACTCGATTTGGATAAGGAAATTACAAGACAAACCAGTGAAGCGGAAATTGAACGCAAGGGCTGGGAGCATATGGTTTTAGAGTTGTTGCTGAATAAAAACGGTAATCCTAGTGAAAATGTATTGCTGGAATTTACCGCTACGCTACCTGAAAACACGGAAGTGCAAGAAAAATACCGTGACAAAATCATCACGAAGTTTGATTTAAAAGATTTTTTGAGTAAAGGTTACACCAAGTCGATTAACTTGGTTTCTTCCACTTTTGATAAAAAAGAACGTGTATTGCACGCTTTGTTTTTTGCCTGGTATCGCCATCAAATTGCATTGAAATATGGGATTGCAAATTTCAAGCCTGTGATGCTGTTTCGCAGTAAAACGATTGATGAGTCCAAAGCGGATTATCGAGAATTTTTACAATGGGTACAGCGTATTCAAGTAGCAGATTTTGCATTTTTAAATCGACTTTCAGATAACCTAAAAACAGACGAAAACGAAAATGAACAAGGCAAAACACGCACCGAACAAGCATTGACATTTATGCGTGAACAAGGCTTAGAACACAGCAATATTGCTGATTGGATTCGCCAGTCGTATCAAGCACATAATGTGATCATTACCAATTCTGAAACCAATAAAACAAAAAAAGAAAAAACCGATGAAGCAACAGAAAAATTGTTGAACAATTTGGAAGCGGCAGATAATCCCATCCGAGCTATTTTTACTGTTGATAGATTAACCGAAGGCTGGGACGTATTGAATTTGTTTGATATTGTGCGTTTGTATGAAGGGCAAAATGGCGGTGGTACAAACAAAAAAGCAGGAAAAACAGCATCTGCAACAGTTTCAGAAAAGCAGTTAATCGGGCGTGGTGTACGTTATTTTCCTTTTATGTTTGAAGATAAATTACCCAATAAGCGTAAATTTGATGAAAACCAACAACACGATTTGCGTGTGTTGGAAGAATTGTTTTATTACACGCACGATGAAAAATCTCGTTATATTTCTGAATTAAAGGCGGAATTACGTAAAGATGGTTTCCTGCCTGAAAATACAGATAAGGTTTTAGTCAAAATTGGATTGAAAGAAAAATTTGCACAAGATGAAAGTTTTAGAAACATTCTGATTTGGGTAAACGAAAAAAAAGCCAATCCACATGCGAAAGTCCATAATGCGGATAGCTTGAAAGCTAATCTACAAACGTTGTCGTTTACCACACACGGCAGTCAAATTTTGCTGGAAACTCAATTTAAAGCCGATGAAAAAGATGAACAATCCCAACAAATTGGCAAACAGACCGCATTTACCCAAATAATCAAAGTTTCAGAAATGGATAGGCATATTTTCAATAAGGCGTTGCATATTAAAGGAAAAAAGGCAAATTCTTTGTTTCATTTTAACCAGTTGCAAACTAAGCTGAATATTGCCAGACGTGATGAATTGCAAATGGATTTACTCAAAGATTGGAAGATTGAATTTTTGGGTTTAGACGAAAGCAAAAATATTAGCCCTGCTGATAAATTACAGGCTTGTTTGATGGTGCTGGATAAAGTTGAAACCCATTTAAATCAAAGCGATAAGCCATTTATAGGAACAACCGAATTTACGCCTAAAAACTTGTGGAAAATTTTTGGCAAACCAAAACAGAAATGGGTTGAAAAATCCCAAATTAAACAATCTGTTATTCAAAAGTATGATTGGTATGTAATGGATAACTTTATCGGCAACGCTTTGGAAGAAAATTTGATTACCTTTATTGCCAATCAATTGGGTAATTTGCAAACCAATTATGATGTGAGGTTAATTCGCAATGAAGAAGTGTTGAGATTAGCCAATTTTGATGATGGCGAGGGTTTTATGCCTGATTTTATTTTGTTATTGAAAGATAAACAAAAATCTTCTTCAAATGGTATAACTGACTTTTTACATTATCAGATTTTTATTGAACCAAAAGGAAATCATTTACTAGAAGCAGATGCTTGGAAACAACAGTTTTTGAATGAGATTACCAATAAATATGGTAAAGATAAAATTTTGAGTCACGATACACCGCATTATCGTTTGATTGGCTTGCCCTTTTTTGCTGATAAAGAGGAAAGTCCTGAACAATATGAAAAGTTCAAGCAGTTATTTCCCATCGGCTAATTAAAATCATAAAAATCAAATTATTTTTAAATGAGATTACAAGAAAGATCGGAATATTTTCATCGCTAACAATATATAAAGCAATTTTATTAATTGGCTGACCCTATCCCAAATTCTGTGTAAACACCCATTTCAACTTAACGGTGATCGTCGAGGCGATCACCAAAATCAATCATAAAACGATTCATTGCCTGTTTCCAGTTTTGAATCGGCATTGTCCATTTCTTTGACGCATCTTTCATCGCCAGCCATATTACCTTGAACACCGACTCATCCGTCGGGAATACATTGCGTTTTTTAATGACTCGCCGAATCACGCTATTGAGTGACTCCACCGCATTGGTGGTATAAATCGCTTTGCGAATATCCGACGGATAATCAAAAAATGTCGCGATATTCGCCCAATTCTCCTCCCAACCTCTCGCTACAAGCGGGTATTTTTCCTGCCATTTTTGCGAAAGTGCGGTCAAATTCTCGCGTGCTTGCATCTCCGTCGGGGCTTGATACACCTGTTTTAAATCCGCAGTCACCGCCTTGTAATCTTTCCATGACACATATTTCAAACTATTACGCACCAAATGCACAATGCAAAGCTGAATCTTGGTTTGGGGATAAACGGCATTAATGGCGTCAGGAAAGCCTTTTAAACCGTCCACACACGCAATTAAAATGTCTTTTAAACCGCGATTTTGCAGCTCTGTTAGCACGTTTGCCCAGAACTTCGCGCCTTCGTTTTCGGCAATCCAGAGTCCGAGTAATTCTTTATGCCCCTCCAAATTCACACCCAACGCCACAAAGACGGACTTGTTGATAATCCGCCCGTCTTGACGCACTTTGACCACGATGCAATCCAAATAAACAATCGGATACACCGCATCAAGCGGGCGATTTTGCCATTCCAAGACGCGCTCTTTAACCGAATCTGTCACGCGAGAAATCAAGCTCGTTGACACATCAGCATCATAGAGTTCTTTGAACATTTCGACGATTTCTTGATTGCTTAAGCCTTTGGCATATAAGGCGATAATCTGCTCGTCCATTCCGGTAATTCGGGTTTGGTTTTTCTTGATAAGCTGCGGTTCAAAGGTGCCCTCACGGTCACGAGGGGTATCAATTTCCATTTCACCCTCATCACACATCACAGTTTTGGACGTATAGCCGTTACGCGCATTTTTGCCTTTTCGTGGCTGATGTTTTTCATAACCAAGGTGGTCAGTCAGTTCCGCGTTTAGGGCTGCTTCGACCGTGATTTTTTTGAGCATTCGAGAAAACTGATTAAGGTCTTCCGGTGTTTTGAGGTGTTTGGCAAATTCCGCTGCCAAGGCGTGGAGTTGTTTTTCGTTCATAATAAAATACCTGTATCTAATGTATTATCTCAGAAACAGGCATTTACACAAATTGTGGGAGAGGCTCAATTACCTAGAATCAGAAAGAGCGTTCCTCGAACGCTCTTTACTGGTGTTGCCTTTATCAACGGATTGTTAAAACACAGCCTTTTATTCAAAAGTTAGCTGTTGCAGCTTTCACAAGCGGCAGTAAACATCCACACTAATTTTTCTTGCTCTTTGATGTAGTCGCTCATTTGTGAAGCGGTGCCTTCATCATCTGCATCAGCGGCTAAGGCTAAGATTTCACGTTGTTGTTTTAACAAGGTTTTGAAACCGCTTAATGTGCCACTTAAACAGTCTTGTGCTGCACTCACGCCTGTATGTTCTTTGATTAAAGATTTGGTTAAATACTCGCTGAACGCATTGCTTGGCGTGTAGCCTAACGTCAAAATACGCTCTGCGATTTCGTCCACTTTCACCACTAAATCATCATAAATTTCTTCAAATTTTGCGTGTAATTCAAAGAAGTTTACCCCTTTAATGTTCCAGTGATAACCGCGCACGTTCATATAAAATACTTGATAAGTCGCAAGTAAGTTATTGAGTTCTTGTGCTAATTTTTCTGAAGTGGCTTTGTCTAAGCCGATATTTGTTGCCATAGTATGTTCTCCTCTGTTTTGTTGGAAATATAATAGGGATTAATCCCTTACAAATAAAATGGATATAAATGATAGATTTGATAGCCTAAAGCTATTTATTGTTAAAAGTTCGATAGCTTTAAGTTTTCAACCAGTTAGCAATTAACGCCTTACCCAGTTCTGAAATATAAGATTCTGGGTGAAATTGTACGCCAAAAATTGGCAAATGGCGATGCTGCATTGCCATAATTACTTCTTCTTCACAAGTAGCAGTAATTTCTAATTCTGACGGAAAATTCTGCGTCGATACCGCCCACGAATGATAAAGCCCAATTTGAAATTGCGAGGGCAAGCCTAAAAATAAGGCAGAATTTGACCGCACTTTGATTTGCTTTGCCTGCCCGTGTCGCACTTGTGGCAAATTATACAAGGTTGCACCAAAAAACTGGCACAGGGTTTGATGCCCAAGGCAAACACCCAAAATTGATTTGCTATGCTGATAGCGCTCCAACATCGCAAACAGTTGTGGATAAGCACTCGGCACATCAGGGCCGGGGGAAATCAAAATATGACTGAAATTATCCACTTCATCAAGGTTTAGCTGTTCCACATTTACCACAGAAAACGGCACGTCAAATTGACGAATTAAATCCACTAAATTATAGGTAAAAGAATCGTGATTATTGATAATTAATAAATTTGTGTTCATCTCAGGGATTCACTACAATGACCAAAATGTTTGTTATCTTACTTGATTCATCGCCCTTATGCCATTTAATCACTTTGTGCAGCAAGCCAACCGTTTAGGTGCGCAACGCACGCCCTTTTTCTTTTTGATTGATTTTGAACAGCGAAAGCCCATCATTTGCCCCCTTACACAATGCGCAGAGCAAGGCATTTGGTTTGAATTTGCTAGTCAAAATAATCTTTCAACGGCACAAAAAGCCAGCCCAAAACAGCCCTTTAAGCTAGAAAAATTTCCCATTGATTTCGCCACTTATCAGCAAGGTTTTGAGATTGTGCAACAGGCGTTACAGCAAGGCAATTCCTATTTGCTTAATCTGACTTATGCCACGCCGATTGCGATAAATTACGATCTCAATACGCTTTTTTCTGCTACGCAAGCGAAATATAAGCTCTTGTTTAAAAAAGAGTTTGTCTGCTTTTCCCCAGAGCCTTTCGTGAAAATCGCGCATAACCAAATTTTCACTTACCCAATGAAAGGCACGATTAACGCCAACTTGCCTGATGCAGAAAATCAATTACTCAATTGTGAAAAAGAGCAACGGGAACATTACACTATTGTGGATTTAATGCGTAATGATCTGGCTATCGTAGGGCAAAATGTGCAAGTAAAACGTTTTCGTTATTTAGAAAAGATTTTCACTGAACGTGGTGCGATCTGGCAGACAAGTTCAGAAATCTGCGCCGATCTTAAGGAAAACTGGCAAGCCAACATCGGCACAATGCTTAGCCAGCTTTTACCCGCAGGCTCAATCAGCGGTGCGCCGAAAGAAAAAACCGTTGCCACCATTCAACAAGCGGAATTAGCACCACGGGGCTATTACACTGGCGTGTTTGGCATTTTTAACGGCGAAAGCCTAGAAAGTGCAGTGGCAATTCGCTTTATTTCTCAGCAAAACGGAAACACTGCTTTCCACAGTGGCGGCGGCATCACCATTCAAAGCCAAGCCGCGCAAGAATATCAAGAATTGTTAGAGAAAATTTATGTCCCACTTAAACTTCAGCAAGGAACAAAATAATGGATTTTCCCCTGTTTGAAACCCTGTGCATTGAAAATGGGCAAGTGCAAAATCTTGCCCTGCACCAACAGCGTTATGAAAACAGCCTGAGTGAATTTTATGCAGGGCAACCTTATGAAATTTTTTCCCTCGCAAAAATTCTGCAAAAAAACACCGCTCTTTGGGCAAATCTTCAAAGCCCAATTATCCGCTGCCGTATCGACTACAACGCCACGCAATATCACCTGCAATGTTTTCCTTATCAACGTAAAACCTACCAACGCTTCCAGCCCGTGATTTGCGATGACATTGACTACCACCTGAAATATAGCAACCGCGCCATTTTCAACGAATTGCTAAAACAAAAAGGCGATTGTGATGAGATTATGATTATCAAAAATGGTAAGGTAACGGATTGCTCCATTGGTAATCTGGTGTTACGCCAAGGATCACAATGGTTCACCCCTGACAGCCCCTTATTAATCGGCACCCAACGCACCGCATTACTGCAACAAAATAAAATCAAAGTGCGGTCAATTTTTCTCACGGATTTAGCTGATTACGAGGAAATCAGACTGATTAATGCGTTAAATCCGTTGTGAATATTTCTACCAATCTCCTGCGTGGGCTTCAACCTATAAAAGGGGGAAATTGTAGAATGAAGCATACTCTATTTGAATAACCACAAAGCACGGTGGAAAATTTCGAGATTTTTTACCGCACTTTGTGATTTTAGGGTATGCTAGGCACTTTCCTTATGGCTGAAATAGTTAAAAGATAGATAAAATGAGCAACGAAATTAAACTGAATTATCACAAAACCCATTTTCTGACGAGTGCGCCGAATATTCGCGTGTTGCCTGAAGATAGCGGTATGGAAATTGCCTTTGCAGGGCGTTCTAACGCAGGGAAATCCACCGCACTTAATGCATTGACCAACCAGAAAAACCTTGCCCGTACCTCCAAAACTCCAGGGCGGACGCAATTAATTAATGTGTTTGAAGTGGAACCGTTCTACAAATTGGTGGATTTACCGGGCTATGGCTATGCTGCCGTACCTGAGCAAATGAAAATCCAATGGCAGAAGGCTTTGGGTGAATATTTGCAAAAACGTGAATGTTTAGGCGGTGTAGTGATTTTAATGGATATTCGCCACCCCTTGAAAGATTTAGACCAACAGATGATTGAATGGGCGGTGTCCGCTGATTTGCCTGTACTATTATTGCTCACCAAAGCGGATAAACTGAGCCAAAGCGCCGTGAGCAAGCAAGTGAAAATGGTGCGCGAAGCCATTTTGCCATTCCAAGGCGATGTGCAAGTAGAAGCCTTTTCCGCCTTGAAAAAACAAGGCATTGATAAACTAGCAAGAAAATTGGATAGCTGGTTTAGCGCTGTAATTGTGGAAGATGAAGAAGCGTAATCAATGAAAAAGTGCAGGGGAAATTCTGCACTTTTTAAAATCAGTAACAATTCTGCAAAAGCAATCTCTTACCTAAAAAACTTCTCACTACATCAATAGACTGCCCGATCAATTTTCTCGATCCCGATCGCAAAAAAGTGCGGTGGGAATTTTCTTTGTTTTTGGCTTTTTCTATATTAGTTCTTCAAATGAAATGAGATAAAGGATAATAAATGTCGTTAGCCATTGTTTATAGCCGTGCGTCAATGGGGGTGCAAGCGCCGCTGGTGACTATTGAAGTGCATTTAAGCAACGGGAAACCGGGTTTTACCCTTGTGGGCTTGCCAGAAAAAACGGTGAAAGAAGCACAAGATCGCGTGCGAAGTGCGTTGTTAAATGCCAATTTTAAATACCCTGCCAAGCGGATTACGGTGAACCTTGCGCCAGCGGATTTACCTAAAGACGGCGGGCGTTTTGATCTGCCCATTGCCATTGGGATTTTAGCGGCTTCTGAACAAGTTAATCCTGAACGTTTAAAGCAATTTGAATTGTTGGGGGAGCTGGCTTTAACAGGGCAATTGCGTGGGGTTCACGGCATTATTCCTGCAATTTTAGCGGCTAAAAAAGTACGCCGTTGCCCGATTATTGCCAGACAAAATGCTAATGAAGCGGCTTTAGTCGCCGATCAAAAAAGTTATTTTGCGCAAAATTTATTAGAGGTGGTGCAATTTATTAATGAACAAGAAAAACTGCCCCTTGCCACGGATTTAACCACGCAAAGTGCGGTGAATTTTTCTTTTAAAAATCAAGCAGATTTAACGGATATTATTGGTCAGCAACACGCTAAACGAGCCTTAACCATCGCCGCCGCAGGGCAACATAATTTATTGCTTTTAGGGCCACCTGGTACGGGAAAAACAATGTTGGCGAGCCGTTTAACGGGATTATTGCCAGAAATGACCGAGCAAGAAGCCATAGAAACTGCTTCCGTTACTAGCCTTGTACAAAATGAGCTAAATTTTCAAAACTGGAAACAACGCCCATTTCGCGCGCCCCACCACAGTGCGTCTTTGCCTGCTTTGGTGGGAGGGGGGACGATCCCAAGACCGGGGGAAATTTCTCTTTCGCATAATGGCGTGTTGTTTTTAGATGAGCTACCAGAGTTTGAGCGCAAGGTGCTAGATGCTTTGCGTCAGCCATTAGAAAGTGGTGAAATCATTATTTCACGCGCTAATGCGAAAATCTGTTTTCCAGCGAGATTTCAACTGATTGCAGCAATGAACCCAAGTCCTACTGGGCATTACACTGGTGTGCATAATCGTACTTCACCACAACAGGTGATGCGCTATTTGAATCGTCTTTCAGGGCCGTTTTTAGATCGCTTTGATTTATCCATTGAAGTCCCCCTTTTGCCTAAAGGTGCATTACAACACATTGAAAATAAAGGGGAAACCAGCGAGCAAGTGCGGTCAAAAATTATTAAGGTTCGTGAAATTCAATTTGCCCGCGCTGGAAAAATCAACGCACATTTAAGTAGTAAAGAAATTGAGCGAGATTGCAAAATTAGCTCGCAAGACGGCATTTTTCTTGAAAATACGCTCACTCAATTAGGGCTTTCTGTGCGTGCTTATCACCGTATTTTAAAAGTGGCTCGCACCATTGCAGATTTGCATAATGAAAAGCAAATCCAACGCCCTCATTTGGCCGAAGCGCTTTCCTATCGGGCGATGGATCGACTATTGCAGAAACTTTCAAAAAATATGGGGTAACATCTCGGTAAAAAGCTACTCAAACCAAATCAGCGATGCCATTCGGCCTGTTTGCTTATCACGGCGGTAAGAGAAAAACGCTGTTTTTTCAAGATAAGCGCAATGCTCGCCACCACTAATTTGCGAAATGCCTAATTTGTTAAGACGTAATCGGGCGATGTGGTAAAGATCCGCGAGGTATTTGCCTTGCTCACTAGAATCTGGCACAAAGGCTTGTGCAGCATTGGGATCTTGCGCGATAAATTGTTGGCGAACCTCTTCCCCCACTTGGAATGATTTTGGCCCGATAGCAGGGCCTAGCCACGCGATAATCTCTTGTGGTTCGGCTTGGAATTGTTGCATCGTTTGCTCTAACACGCCATCACATAAGCCACGCCAACCTGCGTGTGCGGCGGCAACTTCCGTACCTTGTTGGTTGGTAAACAAGACAGGCAGGCAATCTGCGGTCATTACAAGGCAAACTTGGTTCGGTTGGTTGGTGTAAACCGCATCGGCATCTAAATTGTTGCCCTCATAAGGCAAGCGGATCACCCTTGTGCTGTGAGTTTGATTTAGGAAAAGCGGAAACTGCGGCAAATGAAATTGTTCCACCAACAAAGTGCGGTTGGTTTTTACTGAATTTTTGTCATCGCCAACGTGATCGCCCAGATTAAAGCTATCATAAGGCGCTTGGCTAACGCCACCTTGGCGCAAGGTAGTGAAAGCGTGGATATTGGCAGGAGCTGCCCAGTTTGGTTTAAGTGCGTCCATTTTAGTAATCCAATTCATCTTTATGAGCAAGGTAATCGGCTTTTAAGGCATTCACTAAGCCAACGAAATCCTCTGGTAATGGCGCGTACCATTCCATTAACTCCCCTGTGATTGGGTGTTCTAAGCGTAACATTATGGCGTGCAACGCTTGGCGTTTGAAATCACGCAAGGTGGTGAGTAATTCCTCGCTGGCGTTTTTCGGTGGGCGTGGGCGTCCGCCGTAAGTTTGATCGCCTAATAATGGGTGGGCGATATGCGCCATATGCACGCGAATTTGGTGAGTTCGCCCAGTTTCAAGGCGTAGGCGCAGGCGCGTGTAATTACGGAAACGTTCCATAATGCGATAATGCGTTACCGCTGGCTTGCCCATTGGGTGAACCGCCATATGAGTACGCTTGGTTGGGTGGCGCGCCATTGGTTCGTCCACGGTGCCGCCTTGGGTCATAATGCCGTAAGCAATGGCTTCATATTCACGGGTAATTTTGCGTTTTTGCAGATCTCGCACCAATTTAGTTTGTGCAGGAATGGTTTTTGCCACCACCATTAAGCCGGTGGTGTCTTTGTCTAAGCGGTGAACAATGCCCGCTCTTGGCACTTCTGCAATCGGCGGATAATGATAAAGCAAGGCATTGAGTACTGTGCCATTCGGGTTGCCTGCCCCAGGGTGAACCACCATATCTTTTGGCTTATTGATGACTAAAATATCATCATCTTCATACACAATATTGAGCGGAATATTTTCTGGCTCAAAACGGGTTTCATCTTCCACTTCAACATTGATGGTAATCTGTTCGCCGCCATAAACTTTACTGCGTGGCACATTCACCACTTCACCGTTTACTTTCACCAGATCGCTTTCGATCCAAGTTTTTAAACGTGAACGAGAATAGTCCGGGAACATTTCCGCTAAGCTTTGGTCTAAACGTTGTCCCATTTGGCTGGGCAGAACTTCTGCCGATAAAGTAAGATATGCCATAAATAAATCCGTGAATAATTTGCTTATTTAGCAATGTGCTATAAAATAGGGAGCATTGTAACTTATTTATCATTGCTCGTAAAAAAGGAATCATCAATGCGTAAATTAAAATCTCTCGTCCTGATTGCGCTTAGCGCTTTCGTTATTACCGCCTGTTCAAACAGTTCGCGTGAAATTGAGCAAGCCTCACCACAGGAACTTTACACTAAAGGGCAAGCCTATTTACAAGATGGCGATTACTCTCAGGCAATTCGCTATTTAGATGCGTTAAAAACTCGTTACCCTGGTAGTAACTACGATGCGCAAAACCAACTCAATTTGATTTACGCTTACTATAAAGCAAAAGATTACACCAAAACCCTTGCTACGGCAGAACGTTTCTTGCAACAGTATCCAAACACATCACGCTTAGACTATGTGGTATATATGGCAGGTTTAACCAACTTCTCAATGGGAGAGAACGCATTCCAAGATTTCTTTGGAATTGATCGCGCAACCCGTGAAGCCACTGCATTTAAACGTGCTTTTGCAAATTTCCAAACCGTTGTTCAGCATTTCCCAAATGGCCCTTATGCACAAGATGCGATTTTGCGTATGGCCTATATTAAATCGAGCTTAGCGCGCCACGAATTAGCCATTGCCAAATTCTATATGAAACGTAACGCTTACGTTGCAGTAGCAAACCGTGTGGTGGGAATGTTACAACAATATCCTGATACAAAGGCAACCCTTGAAGCATTACCATTAATGAAAGAAGCCTATGAGAAAATGAACTTGACCGACTTGGCAAATAAAACCCAAGTGTTGATTGATGCAAATAAAGACAAACAATTTGCAGATGTTGAGAAACCAGCAGATCCAGAAATCGCACTACCAAGTGGACAATAGTTCTCGTCATTCTTGATATAACAACGGCAAGCAGTACGCTTGCCGTTTTTTATTTTCCTTTAAGAAGTGCATTATATTAGTGCTAAAAGTGCGGTTAAATTTCCCCACAAATATGCACGGCGGTGTTACTTCCTTCTAATAGCTGAATAATGCTCTCTGACGGTGGGGTATCGGTAAATAAATGGCTCAGCTCGGTGAGTGATCCCAAACATACCATTGCGCGGCGGTTAAATTTGGAATGATCAGTTGCCAAAATAGTGCTACGCGAGCTTTCCATAATCGCACGTTTTACCTGCACCTCGTGATAATCATAGTCTAACAATGTGCCATCGCTATCAATGGCGCTAATGCCGAGAATACCAAAATCTAAGCGGAATTGTTTGATAAATGCCACGGTGGCTTCACCGATAATGCCGCCGTCTTGGCGCAGCGATCCGCCCGCCATTGTGATGTCAAAACTTTTATTTTGCATCAGAATGTAAGCGGCATTCAGGTTATTGGTCACAATGCGTAAATTTTTGTGATTTAACAAGGCATTCGCCACCGCTTCTGGGGTTGTGCCGATGTCCATAAATAACGATGAACCATTGGGAATAATTTTCGCCACTTCTTCGGCAATGCGTCTTTTTTCTGTTGAAAAGAAGTGCTTACGTTCCACATAATCAGAATTTTCTGATGTGGAAGGGGAAGCCGCGCCACCGTGATGACGGCTGATTAAATTATTTTCTGCCAGTTCATTCAAATCGCGGCGAATGGTCTGTGGGCTAACCCCAAGCAGGCTAACTAAATCTTCCGTGCTTAAATAACCATTTTGTTTCACTAGCGAAATGATCTTTTTATGACGAAGGGATTGTTTCATTGCTTCTTCCTGATGTTGTGTTTATTTTTAAATTGTTTTTTGTGGCTTGGCAAACAAGATTTTTACCCCAGCTAATACAACGCCCGTTAATAAGCCCGTGATGTGCGCGGTGTTCCCCATAGAAACCCCAATCAAGGGGCTAACAAAACCAAAGGCGATACCAACAAGGAGCATTGTAAAAAAGCCTTGCGGTAAATGAAAGGGGTGCTGACGACTAAATTTATCCAATACCAGAACATAGCCTAACACCGCATACACCACGCCAGATAATCCGAAAAATGCAGGCCCTGATGCCATATTTTGCGCAAAACCACTAATAAACGCAGAAAGCAGATACAACAGCACCAGCGTTGCTGTGCCAAATTTCTGTTCAATTTTCCCAGCAAAAATCCACCACCACACCAAATTGAAGGTGATATGCCAAGGGGAAAGGTGGACAAGGCTATGCGTGAAATAGCGCCAAAGCTTGGATTGTTCCGCATAGCCGTCTGGATAATGGGTGGCTAGCAAAATGTCTTGATTAAAACCAAGTAGCTGAAAAAGGTAAATAATCAGGCAAAGTGCGGTTAAAAAAACGGTAAATTTTTGTTGTTTCCACTGGGAAAACTGAGGAAATTTCCACCGCACTTTGTCTTCATCAACTTGTTCAATTTTGCCTGTTTCCCAGCTGGCTTGTTGATAACGCGAATGGGTAGGATCTTGCAAAAAGGCCTGTGCTTCTTGTTCTATTTTGGAGAATAATGGATCATCCTCATCAGCAAACACGGCAAAAATCGCTGGTTGCCCCTGCTGTGAAATTTCTTGAACGGATAAATTACGTTGATACTTCGCCAAAATATAATCACGAAAATGAAAAGCAAAGTTACGAATTTCACTACCAAATAAATATTGCATTTGCTATATTTCAACTCTTTAATTTGATGATGTTATGGTGAAATAAATGAATAACCAAAAAATGCCCTCTGGCTTTAGCCCTTTCACTTGGGCGCTCGCTATTTTTTGCCTACCTATTTTGCTTTGGCCCTTGGCGCTACTTATCTCGCCAAATTTACTGAAAAACCCCAGTTTAAGTGATTTGCAAACTACGTTGATGTCGATTTTTTTCTGGGTTTATCCTTTTATTTTAGGCATTAGCGCAAGAATACTTTACCTCATTCATCAACGCAATGCCCAACAAGGCAAAGCCTTGCTTATCCTAAGTGCGGTGATTTTTTACGGCATTTTAGGCTATGTGGCAATGGTGGGATTTAGGGTTTAATTAACTATAAATTAAAAGTTACCACTTTCCCTGTTGGAAGTTGGACAGAAAGGTTTAATGCTCCCCCCATTGCTTCTACATAGCGTTTTACGGAAGAAAGGCGAATGTCGTTGCCGCGTTTTTCTAATGCAGCAACAGAGGGTTGCTTAATATTTAAGGCTTCAGCGATTTCTTGTTGCGAAATTTCTAATTCTTCACGAATACGATATAGTTGCAATTCCATCCGCATTTCTTCTGACATTTTCTTCACTACTGCTTTTTCGTCTTCCGATAATTCCGCCATTAAATCTTGAAAATCTATACTCATTTTTTATTCTCCATTTCAAATTTGGAAAGATATGCGTCATAAACTTGCTCTGCAATTTCAATCATTTCACGATAAAATAACTTTTCATTTTTACCTTTTTTATTCCCACCACATAGCACAATAGCTTGACGAATAGGATCAAAAATAAAAAATAATCGAAAAACAGAAGATTTAGATTGTACCCTTAACTCTTTCAGATTGGGGTATTTAGAGCCTTGCAACGTATCGGCATAAGGTCGGCCTAATTGAGGCCCTTCTGCTGATAGCAAATCCAACGCCGCATAGATTTTTAAAACTTCATCTCGTGGTAATGTTTTTAACCAATCAACAACAGGCTCTTGCAATAAAACTCGCCATATGTGCTTCATTCCCCCTCCTTGATTCATAGATTATAATCTATAACCATAAAAGAGCAATATCCATTTTTATTGAAAATCAGGCGAACCCTGTTCGCCTATTCGTTATAAAATAATGTCTAGTTCGTTGTAAGCGCGTTGCACTTTTTGCAAGGCTTTTTCCACACTTTCATCGCGAGCTAACACCACACCCATTCGGCGATGGCCTTGCACTTCCTCCTTACCAAATAAACGAATATCCGTATTGGGTTCAGCCAACACCTTTTCTAAACCCGCAAATTGTACTTGGTTAGAATGTCCGTCCACCACAATGGCTTTAGATGCCGCTGGGCTAATAAGATTAATTTGTGGAATGGGCAAACCTAAAATCGCACGGGCGTGCAAGGCAAACTCAGAGAGTTCTTGCGAGATCAGGGTAACCATTCCTGTATCGTGCGGACGTGGTGAAACTTCATTGAAAATCACATCGTCCCCCGCCACAAACATTTCCACGCCAAAAATCCCGCGTCCGCCAAGTGCGGTGGTAATTTTTTCCGCAATTCGCTGCGCTTTGGCTAATGCCGCCGCTGACATTGCTTGTGGCTGCCAAGATTCACGATAATCGCCGTTTTCTTGACGATGACCAATCGGCGCAAAGAACGAAGTGCCACCAATATGGCGAACCGTAAGCAAGGTGATTTCATAATCGAATTTGACAAAACCTTCCACAATCACACGCCCCGCTCCCGCACGTCCACCTTGTTGGGCATAATCCCAAGCGGCTTGTAACTGATCGAGCGATTTCACGATACTTTGCCCGTGTCCTGAGGAAGACATAATCGGCTTCACCACACAAGGAACGCCAATTTTTTCCACCGCGCTTTGAAAATCTGCAAAATTATCCACAAATTGATAAGGCGAAGTGGGCAGCCCTAACTCTTCCGCCGCCAAACGGCGAATGCCTTCGCGGTTCATTGTTAAGCGTGTAGCTTTCGCCGTAGGCACAACATTAAAGCCAGCTTGTTCTAGTTCTACCAAGGTTTCTGTGGCAATCGCCTCCACTTCTGGCACGATATAATCAGGCTGTTCTTTTTCAACCAAGGCTTTCAACGCCTCGCCATCAAGCATTGAAATGGTATAAGCACGGTGTGCCACTTGCTGCGCTGGCGCATTTTCATAACGATCCACTGCAATCACTTCCACACCTAAGCGTTGCAATTCAATTACCACTTCTTTACCCAGCTCACCAGAACCTAACATCATCACTTTGGTGGCTTTTGGTGTCAGTACAGTACCTAATGTTGTCATTGTGTTTTCCTTATTTTTAAATATTATCCGTCAGATAAATTATTTAATGTCGATGAAACTGAATTCTTTTTTCCTTAGCTTAAATATAAAAAAATCTGTATTCAGATTTGAATACAGATTTTTTAATTAAGAAAAAATTAATTTACTTTTTCCACTTGACCAAATTCTAATTCCACAGGGGTGGCTCGGCCGAAGATGGAAACGGAAACTTTAAGACGCCCTTTGTCATAATCGATTTCTTCCACCATTCCATTAAAGTCTGCAAATGGACCATCTTTAACGCGAACTTCTTCACCTGGTTGGAATACGGTTCTTGGTTTCGGCTTATCAGAATTTTGCTCAAGGCGATTTAAGATAATGTCTGCTTCGCGGTTGCTAATTGGCGCTGGCTTATCTGGCGTGCCACCGATAAAGCCCATTACGCGCGGCACACTGCGCACCAACTGCCAAGTGTAATCATTCATTTCCATTTGTACTAAAACATAGCCTGGGAAATATTTACGCTCACTTTTACGGCGCTTACCGCCTACATTTTCAACCACTTCTTCGGTCGGCACAAGCACTTCACCAAATTGATCTTCCATTTGGTGTAGCTTAATGTATTCTCTTAATGTGGCTGCTACTCGCCCTTCAAACCCAGAGAAGGCTTGCAAAACATACCAACGTTTTTTTACTGTATTTTCTGTCATGTTAGAATCTCAAATCGGTTAAAAAGGTGATTACTGTAACAATAATTGAGTCAATTCCCCATAAAATGAGAGAAACAAATACGGTTACGCCCATTACGATCAACGTGGTTTGCATTGTTTCAGCACGAGTTGGCCAAACAATTTTTCTCAATTCAGTGCGAGATGCGCTAAGGAAAGCTCTTGCTTTTGTACCTTGGTTAGTAATAGCCAACACACCTGCTGCTGCAAGTAATAAGATCACTACCGCAACAACTCGAATCGGGGTAGAAAATTGATCTGCAAAATAAATATTTCCCACTGCTGCTACGGCAATAATCACAATACCGAGTAGCCATAAAAAGGTATTTAATCCTTTCGATTTTTCACGATTTTCCGCTTGTTCAACGTGTTTCTTTTTATCAATATTTGACGCCATAATTGTATCCATTATTCAATTAAAATCGGGATGCTGTTTTGAACGGGGAATTGTAGCATTTTCTGATTTTATTGCCTATTAAAAATAAGAGAAATTTTCGTGATTTTATAGGATAAAGATAGGGAACTTGGTAGGAAGAAAAAATAATTAAAATTCATACCGCACTTTATTCGCTATTTTGAGCGAAAAGTGCGGTGATTTTTTCCAACTTTTTTATTCAAAAATCCAAGCAAAACAAAAGGGCATCTTTCGATGCCCTCTCTTAGCTTTTAGCTTTTCTAGTGTTACCTAGCAATCATCATTATTTGATGATTTTCGCTACAACACCCGCACCTACTGTACGTCCACCTTCACGAATCGCAAAGCGTAAACCTTGGTCCATCGCGATTGGGTGAATTAAGCTTACTGTCATTTTGATGTTATCGCCTGGCATTACCATTTCCACGCCTTCTGGTAACTCGATTGTACCTGTTACGTCAGTTGTACGGAAATAGAATTGTGGACGGTAACCTTTGAAGAATGGAGTATGACGACCACCTTCTTCTTTCGATAATACGTAAACTTCTGATTCGAAGTCTGTGTGTGGTGTGATTGAACCTGGTTTCGCTAATACTTGACCACGTTCGATTTCTTCACGTTTTGTACCACGTAATAATGCACCGATGTTTTCACCCGCACGACCTTCGTCAAGTAATTTACGGAACATTTCTACACCTGTTACGGTAGTTTTCGCAGTTTCTTTGATACCTACGATTTCTACTTCATCACCAGTGCGGATAATACCACGCTCTACACGGCCTGTTACTACGGTACCACGACCTGAGATTGAGAATACGTCTTCGATTGGTAATAAGAACGGTTGGTCAATCGCACGCTCTGGCTCTGGAATGTAAGTGTCTAAGTGGTTTGCTAACTCAAGGATTTTTTCTTCCCATTGTGCATCGCCTTCTAACGCTTTTAACGCTGAACCACGTACGATTGGTGTATCATCACCTGGGAAATCATATTGAGATAGAAGTTCACGCACTTCCATTTCTACTAATTCTAATAACTCTTCGTCATCTACCATATCGCATTTGTTTAAGAATACGATGATGTATGGTACACCTACTTGGCGACCTAATAAGATGTGCTCACGAGTTTGTGGCATTGGGCCATCTGTCGCTGCTACTACTAAGATTGCACCGTCCATTTGTGCCGCACCAGTAATCATGTTTTTAACATAGTCCGCGTGTCCCGGGCAGTCAACGTGTGCGTAGTGACGTGTTGGAGTATCGTATTCAACGTGTGAAGTGTTGATGGTGATACCACGCGCTTTTTCTTCTGGCGCGTTATCAATTTGGTCAAATGCGCGTGCCGCACCACCGTAGTGTTTCGCTAATACGCTGGTGATTGCTGCTGTTAAAGTTGTTTTACCATGGTCAACGTGGCCGATTGTACCCACGTTTACGTGCGGTTTTGTACGTTCAAATTTTTCTTTAGACATTGCTAATGTTTCCTTTATGTGAAATTTCGTAGCATCTTGAGATGCTACGAAGTTTTATTGAATCAAAAATTATTTTTTACGTGCTTCAATTACTGCAGCTGCAACACTTGAAGGTGCTTCAGCATATTTCAATGGTTCCATTGAGTATGATGCACGACCTTGAGTTTGTGAACGAAGATCTGTTGCATAACCAAACATTTCAGAAAGTGGAACTTCTGCATTGATTTTAACAACAAATTCGCTTGCTTCTTGGCCATTTACCATAGCACGACGACGGCTTAAATCACCAATTACATCACCTACATACTCTGGTGGAGTTTCCACTTCCACTTTCATAATTGGCTCAAGTAATACTGGGTTTGCTTTGCTAAACGCTGCTTTAAACGCTAATGATGCAGCAAGTTTAAACGCTAACTCAGATGAGTCCACATCGTGGTATGAACCGAAGTGTAAACGAACACCGATATCAACCACTGGGTAACCCGCTAATGGACCAGATTTAAGTTGCTCTTGGATACCTTTATCAACTGCAGGGATATATTCGCCAGGAATTACACCACCTTTGATTTCGTTGATAAATTCGTAACCTGGACCTTCTGGATCTAATGGATACAAGTCGATAACAACGTGACCATATTGACCGCGACCACCAGATTGTTTTGCGTGTTTACCTTCAACATCTTTCACCGCAGTACGGATAGTTTCACGGTAAGATACTTGTGGTTTACCGATATTCGCTTCCACTTTAAACTCACGTTTCATACGGTCAACGATGATGTCTAAGTGTAACTCACCCATACCTGAAATGATGGTTTCACCTGATTCTTCATCAGTGTGAACACGGAATGAAGGGTCTTCTTGTGCAAGACGGCCTAATGCCAAGCCCATTTTCTCTTGGTCTGCTTTGGTTTTTGGTTCTACCGCAACAGAGATTACTGGCTCAGGGAATTCCATACGCTCAAGGATAATTGGCGCATCGATAGCACATAATGTATCACCTGTACCAACATCTTTTAAGCCGATTGCCGCTGCGATATCACCCGCACGAACTTCTTTGATCTCTTCACGTTTGTTTGCGTGCATTTGAACGATACGACCAAAACGCTCACGTTTTTCTTTTACAGAGTTTAATACTGTCGCACCAGACTCAACCACACCAGAATATACACGGAAGAAGGTTAAGTTACCTACGAATGGGTCAGTTGCAATTTTGAATGCAAGTGCAGAGAATGGTTCATTATCATCTGCGTGACGCTCACCTTCAGTTTCATCAGGATTGATCCCTTTGATTGAAGCGATGTCAGTTGGTGCTGGTAAGAAATCAATTACCGCATCAAGCATTGCTTGAACACCTTTATTTTTGAATGCTGAGCCACAAGTTACAAGAATAATTTCAGTATCTAACGCACGTTGACGTAACGCACCTTTGATCTCTTCTTCAGTAAGCTCTTCACCACCAAGATATTTTTCCATTAACTCTTCTGAAGCTTCTGCCGCTGCTTCAACAAGGTTTTGGTGCCATTCTTCACATAATTCAACCATATCTGCAGGAATATCATCATAGGTAAATGTCATACCTTGATCGGCTTCATTCCAGTTGATTGCTTTCATTTTGATTAGGTCAACAACACCTTTGAAGTTTTCTTCTGCACCGATTGGAAGTTGTAAAGGAACAGCATTACCACCTAAACGAGTTTTGATTTGCTCAACAACGCGTAGGAAGTTTGCACCAGTACGGTCCATTTTGTTTACGAACGCGATACGAGGTACTTTATATTTGTTTGCTTGACGCCATACAGTTTCAGACTGAGGTTGAACCCCACCTACCGCACAGTAAACCATTACCGCACCATCAAGAACACGCATTGAACGTTCTACTTCGATAGTAAAGTCAACGTGTCCCGGAGTATCGATAACGTTGATACGGTGTTGTGGATATTGCTGAGACATACCAGACCAGAAAGCCGTTGTTGCCGCAGAAGTAATGGTAATACCACGCTCTTGTTCTTGTTCCATCCAGTCCATGGTAGCTGCACCATCATGCACCTCACCAATTTTGTGACTAACACCTGTATAGAATAGAATACGCTCTGTGGTTGTTGTTTTACCAGCATCAATGTGAGCACTAATACCGATATTACGATAGCGCTCAATAGGAGTTACACGAGCCATTATTATTTCCTTGTTTGGAATTCAATAAATTAAAATTTTAAATATGGATAAGGCTTCACCGCATAGCAAAATGTGATGAAGCCTAAAAATCGTTTGATTAACTGATTACCAACGGTAATGAGCAAACGCTTTGTTAGCTTCAGCCATACGGTGAACGTCTTCACGTTTTTTCACTGCTGCACCTTTGTTTTCTGATGCATCAGATAATTCATTTGCTAAACGTAAAGCCATTGATTTATCACCACGTTTACGTGCTGCTTCAACGATCCAACGCATACCTAATGCGTTACGACGTGCTGGGCGCACCTCAACTGGCACTTGATAAGTAGAACCACCAACACGACGAGATTTAACCTCAACGGTTGGACGTACGTTTTCTAGTGCGATTTCAAATGCTTCTAAAGCTTCTTTACCTGTACGTTGAGCTAAAGTTTCTAACGCACCATAAACGATTGATTCTGCGATAGATTTTTTACCATCTACCATTAATACATTAATAAATTTCGCAAGTAATTCTGATCCGAACTTTGGATCTGGAAGAATTTTGCGTGGTTCAATACGACGACGACGTGGCATTGCAATTTCTCCGTTTTTTAATCTTCAGGATTATCCAAAACTCTTTGTGTAAGAGATCTTACGTTTACTGGAGTTTATGATAATTATTTAATTTAATTAGCGTTTGGCCTTACTTAACGGAGAACCATTAAGCTTTAGGACGTTTAACGCCGTATTTAGAACGACCTTGTTTACGATCTTTAACGCCAGCGCAGTCTAATGCACCACGCACAGTGTGATAACGCACACCTGGTAAATCTTTAACACGACCGCCACGGATAAGCACAACGCTGTGCTCTTGAAGGTTGTGACCTTCACCGCCGATATAAGAAGTTACTTCGTAACCATTTGTTAAACGAATACGGCACACTTTACGTAATGCAGAGTTCGGTTTTTTAGGTGTAGTTGTGTACACACGAGTACACACGCCACGTTTCTGCGGGCAAGCCTCTAATGCAGGAACGTTGCTTTTTACAACCTTTTTCACACGCGGTTTGCGTACTAATTGGTTGATAGTTGCCATTAAAAAAGCTCCAGTTTAATAGTTGTTATTCATAAAAGAATGTTTACTTTTTGTTCTACCTTAGAATAGATAGACGCCGAATTTTAATCTTGAATAGCTGTAATGTCAAGGTTTAGCAAAAATAAGCAGAAAAATAACCGCACTTTAGGATCTGATAGGATCCCAATAAACTGCAACTTTTCCAAATTGTAGAAATAATATTGCTTGAATTTCCCTTTCAGTTTTCCAAAAGATTGCATAGAATAAACTTTCTTTATCACATCACAAGGAAAACAAAATGACTAAAATTATTCATACAGAAAAAGCGCCCGCGGCCATTGGGCCTTATGTGCAAGCTGTGGATTTAGGCAATTTAGTGCTAACTTCTGGACAAATTCCTGTTAATCCTGCAACAGGTGAAGTGCCGGTGGATATTGTGGCGCAAGCACGCCAGTCTTTAGAGAATGTGAAAGCAATCATTGAACAAGCAGGCTTAAGCGTGGCAGATATTGTGAAAACGACGGTTTTTGTTAAAGATTTGAATGATTTCGCTACGGTAAATGCGGAATACGAACGTTTTTTTAAAGAAAATAATCACCCTAACTTTCCTGCCCGTTCTTGCGTAGAAGTGGCTCGATTGCCAAAAGATGTAGGCTTAGAAATTGAAGCCATTGCGGTAAGAAAATAATTCCTCATTTAACCAAAAGGGCAATTCATCATTGCCCTTTATTTTTCACTATTTCATTAGATAATAAACCAATGGCTATTTTTGGGAATCCGCCTTTAGCCCTTCAAAAAAAGGAATATATTTTAATAGAATTTCGTCTAATTCTTTAAGGCCTTGTTCATAATCAAAAGAATATTGCCACTTGTCTCCCATTGGAACTTCTTCAATATCTTGAAATTTGCGTTTTAAATAGGATAGTTTATCCATATCATCATCTATCTGCTGTTTGCTGAATGGAATGTTTTGTTTCTCAGCAAAGTCATTGTAATAACAGGAAAGATTGAGCAACATTCCCCAAGAATCGCCCGCTATTACCACCAATCGATGTTTTTCTCTGGTCAAATAATCTGCCCCGCCATCATAAACAGCACGCATCGGGTCATAAAAAAACTCACTATTTTTCATAACCACCTCATCTCTTTGCACAATAATTGCGATATAGCTGCTCAACGAACAAAGGGATTTTACGATCTATGGTTGAAATTGCAAATTTTTCTAAAAAATTCCCGCACTTTATGCGGGAAATTCGTTAAATAATTCTTGAGAACTGTTGGCGTCTGGCTTGTTGTCTTGAGTAGGTGTCAAAACATAAGCAAATATTGCGAATCAGCAAATGCCCAACAGGGGAAACCTGTAATCCTTTTTCGCCGATTTCAATTAAGCCATCTGCGGCAAGGGGCGCGAGCAATTCTAAATCTTCTGCAAAATGGGTTTTGAAATCAATGCCATATTGCTGCTCAAATGGGGCGTAATTCAGTTTGAAGTTGCAAATCAGCTGTTTGATGACATCACGGCGCAAGCAATCTTCTTGGCTCATCACAAAGCCTTTGTGAAGTGCGGTGCCTTTTTGCTCAATATCTGCGTAATAATGTTTTAGCTCTTTTTGATTTTGTGCGTAAGTATCACCCAACAGGCTAATTGCGGAGACGCCAAGACCGAGCAAATCCGCATCTTCTTGCGTGGTGTAGCCTTGGAAATTTCGGTGTAGCACGCCATTTTGTTGCGCAATGGCTAGCTCATCATCAGGTTTCGCAAAGTGATCCATTCCAATGAAGCGGTAGCCTGCATCGCTTAAGGTTTCAATGGTTTTTTGCAAAATGGTAAGCTTGGTTTCAGGTGCAGGCAGCTGATCTTCTTTGATTTTCGCTTGCCCCGCAAAACGGCTTGGCAAGTGGGCATAGTTAAACACGCTCAAACGATCAGGGTTTAATTCAATCACTTTTTGCAATGTGAACATAAAGCTTTCCACATTCTGCAATGGCAACCCATAAATCAAATCCAAATTGGTGGATTGAAATCCTAAAGCGCGTGCACGTTCTAGCAAGGCTTGAATGAAGTCTTCATCTTGTTCACGGTTTACCGCTTTTTGCACTGCTTTATTGAAATCCTGCACACCCATACTAATGCGGTTAAAGCCTATTTTACGCAGATGGTCAAGGGTTTCCAGCTCAATTTTGCGCGGATCCATTTCGATACTAATTTCGGCGTTATCAGCAAAATGAAAATGCTCACGCAACATTGCCATTAAACGGCTAGATTGTTGCTCGGTGAGATAGGTCGGTGTGCCGCCGCCCCAATGCACTTGGGTTACCTTGCGATTGCGGAAAAGTGCGGCGCGATTTTTGATTTCTTTTTCCAAATAATCAAGATAAATATCCGCTTTGTGCTGATGACGCGTAATGATTTTGTTACAGGCGCAGAAATAGCACAATTTATGGCAAAACGGGATATGCACATAAAGAGAAAGCGGACGGTCAGGGTAACGCGCTGCCGCTGCTTGGAAATCTTGTTCAGTATAATTTTCGTTAAATTCTAACGCCGTTGGGTAAGAGGTGTAACGCGGCCCAGAATAGTTATATTTTTGAATTAACGCGGAATCCCACATAGTTCCAGACATTAATTTCCCCCTAAAATTTTTCAATATCCAACAATAATTGATTTAATTCCAACAAAATTTTGCTTTCAAGATCGGCTTCGGCGCTTTCACGAGTGAGATCTAAACGCATACGCTCGTTCTTTTTTAATTCCTTACGCGCTTGATGCGTTGGCATTTCTTTCACCACATCATAAAGCTCAGCCAGCGCAGGATAAGTGGTGATTTTTAAGCCTAAGGGATCGAGCAACATTTTTAATCGAATTGCCCCTTCAGACAAATTGCAATCGCCATTTTGCATTGCTCGCGCGATAATCTCAATACTCTCTTTTAGGCGTTTTACACGCGCCAAGCGAGCATTTTCTAACGCCTGTTTTTGGCTTTTCAAGGCACGCAATAATTTCACCGCATAAGCGGCCATTCCCACAATAATCAAAAGCCCGAGGGCAATTAAAAGATAAATCCACATAAATTATTTAAACTGATTAATATCAATGGTTTCAAAAGTGCGGTATAAATCTTCCGCATTTTCGTCTTCGTCACGAATGCCCAATTCGTCCATTAGCTGCTCGATACGCGCTAAACATTCGTCCACAAAGGCTTGATCTTTGGCATTTAAGGTTTTGCCTGCTTCAAGCTGATCTAATAAATCATTCAAACATTCATTATTTTCAAGCTGTTCAAGTTCCACCATTGGATCAAGCGCCTTTGTTTTTTCCACATCTGGTTTTTCCACCGCCACAGGCGAAATGGTCATTCCTTTTTCTGGCTTATTGACAAACTCCACCACTAATGGAATTTTTTTGCGGCTGCCCACGCGGGGATCTAACTTGGCATCTTGTTCAAGGGCTTTGTTTTCTTCTTGGCGACTATGGCGAGAGCCAGCCACGAGGCCTTTGTGTTTTTTCTTTCTTTTTTCTTCACGCGCCTTGGCATCTAATTCATAACGTGTCAATTTACGCCCACGCCCAGTTGGGGCGCTTTGCGCGGGTTTATCCGCCTTGCGTGTTGGCATAATATCCGTAATACGGCGTGTTTTCTTTTGACGGGACATAATTTCTCTACTATTTGGTAAAAATGAATCGGGGAGAATTGTAGCATTAAATCGCCAATTCTCCGCATTATTTCTGTGATTGGTTAGAACGAATTAAAACGGCACATCTGCCGTGAAATTCATTATTTCACCCGTTAAAGGGTGGCGAATTTGTAAGGATTGTGCGTGCAAACACAAACGTGGCGACATCGCTTTCGCTTGTGGGTGAGCATAAAACTTATCGCCTAAAATAGGGTGGCCAAGGGCAAGCATATGTAGCCTTAATTGGTGCGAACGCCCTGTAATTGGGGTGAGCTTTACCCTTGTGCTGTTATTCGGTAGGCGTTCTAAAATTTCAAAATTTGTTACCGCACTTTTGCCCAGTTCAAAACAAATTTTCTGTCTAGGACGATTTTCCCAATCGCAAATTAGTGGCAAATTCACCGTGCCGCTATCTTGCGCTAAATGCCCCCAAACGAGCGCCTGATAAGATTTCTTCGGCTCACGCTCGCGAAACTGGCGCTTGAGTTCTTTATCCGCCAGCTTGCTCATTGCAAACAGCAAAATCCCACTGGTTGCCATATCAAGACGGTGCGCCGGCTCGCAAAAGCCATATTTTTCTTTTACGCGCGACATTGCACTGTCGTAATATTGCGGCTGATTGCCCGGCACAGAAAGCAAACCGCTCGGCTTATTTACCAATAAAATATGGTTGTCGTGATAGATCACATCTAACCAAGGTTCGCGCGGGGGATTGTAGTCAATTAATGCCATTATTTACTCTTATTACTGATAATCACACGCAGGCTATCCAAGCGCCAAGTGGCTTTGTGCAAGTGTTGTAAAATTTGCTCGCGCTCGGCACTGAGTGCGTCAATTTCATCTTGGCGAATGGTTTTATTCACTTGTTTTAACGCCTGCAAGCGGGTTAATTCGCTGTCCAAACGCTGCGCAGCTTGCTGCTCTGCGTGCTGAATTAATCTTTGCGCTTGTTCGCCAATTTGACGTTCACCTGCTTTTAATAATTGTTCAATATTGGCGCGCAACATTTTGATGACCTTGCTCGCCATTTGTTTTGCCATTGGTTTAAGCTGTTTTTGTAGCAGTTCAAAACCCACTTTATCCGCTAAATTATGCCCTTTGCCGTCAATTAATAAGCGCACTGGCGTTGGGGGTAAGAAGCGAGTGAGCTGCAAACCGCGTGGCGCTTGGGCTTCCACAATGTAAATGAGTTCCAGCCACAGCGATCCCACAGGCAATTCATTATTGATTAACAATGATACGGCAGTTTTGCCAATCTCGCCATCAGTAATCAAATCAATGCCGTTGCGGATCATCGGGTGATCCCAAGTGAGAAACTCAACGTCTTCACGCGCCACGGCTAAATTGCGATCAAAGGTTACCGTTAAGCCTTCTTCTTTTAAGCCAGGGAAATCTGGCACCAGCATTGTGCCTGTGGGGTGAATAACAATGCTCTTTTCGCCAAGATCTTCTTGCTCCACGCCAATAATATCGAACAAATTCAAGGTGAAATTAATTAACTCGCTTGAACCATCTTGCTCGCCAATGGCTTCGGCCAAGGCTTGGGCTTGCTCGCCACCGTTAGAATTAATTTCTAATAGGCGATCTCTGCCTTGATCAAGCTGCATTTTTAAGGCATCACGCTCGGTTCGGGTCTGAGCGACAAATTCATCAAAGGCCACATTCTGTTCATTATGCTGTAAAAAATCTTGCAATTTTGTACCGCACTTTTCAAACAAGGTTGCGCCCATCGGACAGGTTTCTTCAAATGCGTTTAGCCCTTGATGATACCATTTTGCCAACAGAACTTGCGGACTATCCGCAAAACAAGGGGCGTAAATTTCAATGTCTTGCGTTTGCCCAATGCGATCTAAGCGTCCAATACACTGTTCCAATAAATCAGGATTATCTGGCAAGTTAAACAGCACCAAATGATGGGCAAACTGGAAATTTCGCCCTTCTGAACCAATGCTGGACGTGAGCAACACCTGTGCGCCCTCTTCCTGTTGAGCAAAGTAAGCCGCGGCTTTATCTCGTTCCACAATAGACATATTTTGATGGAACACGGCGCTACGAATGGCTTCTTTTTCGCGTAAAGCTTTCTCTAACTGAATGGCGGTTTTGGCTTGATGACAAATCACCAACACTTTTTCTTCACGGTGAGATTGTAAGAAGTCGATCAACCATTCCACGCGCGGATCAAAATCCCACCAAGCAGCATCAGGGTTCATTTTTTGGAAGATCTGCTCAGGGTAAAATAAATCGCTGGTTTTCACTTCACCAAGCATTTTCAGCACACCAATCGCATTGCGATATTGTTTTGGCATTGGCAAGGTGATTTCGTGATAATGACGCAGCGGAAATCCTTTCACGCCTTGGCGGGTATTACGAAATAACACACGACTGGTGCCGTGGCGATCGAGCAGATTTTCCACTAAGGTTTCACACGCTTGGGCTTTTTTCTCGCTATGATGAAGATCCGCTAATAATTCGTTAATATCTTGATCAGACAGCAATTCCGCTAAATGTTTTTCTTCTTGCGTGCTTAATGGCTGCTCGCTTAACAATCCATTCACGGCTTCAGCCACTGGTTGATAATGCTGCTGTTCTTGCACAAAAGCGCTGTAATCATAAAAGCGATCAGGATCGAGCAATTTCAAGCGCGCGAAATGGCTTTCTTGCCCTAATTGTTCAGGGGTTGCCGTCAGCAATAATACGGCAGGAATATGGCTCGCCAACTGCTCGACAATTTGATAAGCCAAACTTGGCGCGTGTTCCGACCATTCGAGATGATGCGCTTCATCGACAATCAATAAATCAAATTCCGCATTCATCAGCTGTTCAGCGCGTTTAGGCTTTTTCACCAGCCAATCTAGGGCGCAAATAATTAAGGATTCTGTTTTAAATGGATTGGTTGCCACGCCACCGTCAAGGCCATCAAAATCAGCGCAACGTTCTTCATCAAAAAGGGAAAAATGTAAATTAAAACGGCGTAGCATTTCCACAAGCCATTGATGTTGCAAGGTTTCTGGCACGATAATGAGCACGCGATCGACCTTTTCGGCAAACAACTGTTGCTGCAAGATCATTCCTGCTTCAATGGTTTTGCCCAGCCCCACTTCATCAGCTAACAACACTCGTGGCGCAATGCGTTGCCCCACTTCTTTGGCAATATGCAATTGATGGGGAATCAACCCACCGCGAATGCCGCGTAAGCCACGCAATGGTGATTGATACTGCGCTTGGCGTTGTTGCAAGACGCGATAACGCAGCACGAATTGGTTTGCGCGATCGATCTGCCCCGCGAATAAACGCTCCTGCGGCTTACTAAAGGCAATTTGCGCACTAAGATCGGCTTCTTGCAATAGGGTTTCTTGCCCATCTTCTTTTTGCACCAAATAGAATGCCAGCCCGTTATGCTCTAACACTTCAAGCACCTTGCCCTGCCAACCCTCTTTGTGACGAATTTCATCACCCACTTGAAAAACCACGCGTACTAACGGGACATTATCTAAGGCATAAATACGAATTTCTTCGGCGGCAGGAAAATTTAGCGTAACCGTACGGTGATTGACTTCCGCAACCACGCCCAAGCCAAGATCATTTTCACTTTCACTAATCCAACGCTGACCAACTATAAAGGACATAAAATTTACTCTTATTATTGTTATAGCTAAATGGCGTATGCTTATAACAAGCCATTTAGCGAAGATTTTATTACGAAAAAGGGCGGCTATTTTAACGATCTTACAGTGAAAAAGAAATGAAAATATATACAACAAAAACACAACATCAATCACAGAATAAAAAGAAAAATGTAGCCTATCCTTGACTTTTAAAAAGTGCGGTGTAAAAATCGCAAGGTTTTTATTTCACTTATTAAGGATAATGCTATGCGTTTTTCTCAAACTCTTAAAAATGAATTTTTTGGTGGCTGGAAACCTTTTGAAGTCGTCTGGCTTTTCTTATTTATTGCTGCACAGCTTTACGCCTATGCACAATCGCCTGTGTCTTGGCTAGAAGCGCTCGCAGGGATTTCAGGTATCTTATGCGTGGTGTTTGTGGGCAAAGGGAAAATCAGTAACTATTTCTTCGGTTTGATTTTTGCTTATAGCTATTTCTATGTGTCGTTAGACAACAAGTTTTATGGCGAAATGACCACGACCCTTTATGTTTATATTCCTGCGCAATTTATCGGTTATTTCTTATGGAAAGAAAATATGCGTAACAGCGCAGAACAAAGCGAAACGGTAATCGCCAAATTCCTGACTGTAAAAGGTTGGGCCACCCTAATCAGCCTTGTGGTACTGGGTTCTATTGCCTTTATCAGCATTTTAAAAACGACGGACGGCAATTCCATTGGCTTAGATGGCGTCACAACGGTGCTAGTTATTGCCGCACAATTATTGATGATTTTGCGTTATAGCGAACAGTGGATCTTATGGATTATCATCAATATCCTTTCTATCATTCTCTGGGCTGACACCCCAGCAATGTATTTAATGTTCGGCGCTTACTTACTTAACTCCTTATACGGCTATTACAACTGGTCGAAGTTAGCGAAAAATTCGTAAAAAATGACCGCATTTTGAACTGTTAATCTAACTTAAAAGGACTGAATTCTGCATTGCACAGGTTCAGCCCTTTTTCTCTATATACTAAAAATTCAAACATTTTCACCGCACTTTAAAATTCTTTCTAACCGTATTTCTCGCTTCAATTTCTGGTATAGGAATAAAATTTTTTTAACGAAAAGCAAGCCCATACTCGCTACGCTGCGTTCAAGCATCACTTTTCTAAAAATTTTATTGAAATGAAGGCTATTTACACGGAGTAAGTGCAGTATAATTTTGAAGAGATTTTAGAAATTTATAAGCATAGCCTATAGAGTTGAACTTATTAGTCATCTCACTATAATAATCTCTCATACAGAAAGATACTATAACAAACTTATGTACCAATATTACATCGTCCACTTAGGCAATAATAAGCAAAAACTTATTCGAGGAATACCAGATAATTGGTTATCCTTTTCTACTTATGAACCACATAAAGATGATTGGGAACAAAAATTTGGTACATTCTGGGCTGATAAGATTTTCGTGAGCGATTTCGATGATTACCAAAAAATAAGTGAAGAGGAAGCCATGCAATTTATAAAATCAACTAAATCATAATGGCAAAAACAAAAAACGCCACTGAGTTCCCTCAATGGCGTTCTTCTTTTATTCAAAACCTGGCGGTGCCCTACTCTCACATGGGAAGCTCCCACACTACCATCGGCGTTACAGCGTTTCACTTCTAAGTTCGGCATGGATTTAGGTGGGTCCACTGCACTAACGCCGCCAAGATAATTCTTTCGCTTATCTAAAGCTTATCTCTCTTCTTTATAGACTTCAAAGCCTTTCGCTCTAAAATCTCTACTCTTTCAATCAAAAACAAGCCAAAACCCTTGAGTGTTGTATAGTTAAGCCTCTCGGGCAATTAGTACTGGTTAGCTCAACGACTCACATCGCTTACACACCCAGCCTATCTACGTCTTAGTCTCAAACAACCCTTACCAACTTAAAGTCGGGGAGAACTCATCTTAAGGCAAGTTTCGTGCTTAGATGCTTTCAGCACTTATCTCTTCCGCATTTAGCTACCCAGCAGTGCCTCTGGCGAGACAACTGGTACACCAGTGATGCGTCCACTCCGGTCCTCTCGTACTAGGAGCAGCCCCTCTCAATTCTCCAACGCCCACGGCAGATAGGGACCGAACTGTCTCACGACGTTCTAAACCCAGCTCGCGTACCACTTTAAATGGCGAACAGCCATACCCTTGGGACCTACTTCAGCCCCAGGATGTGATGAGCCGACATCGAGGTGCCAAACACCGCCGTCGATATGAACTCTTGGGCGGTATCAGCCTGTTATCCCCGGAGTACCTTTTATCCGTTGAGCGATGGCCCTTCCATTCAGAACCACCGGATCACTATGACCTGCTTTCGCACCTGCTCGACTTGTCTGTCTCGCAGTTAAGCTTGCTTATACCATTGCACTAACCTGACGATGTCCGACCGTCATTAGCAAACCTTCGTGCTCCTCCGTTACGCTTTGGGAGGAGACCGCCCCAGTCAAACTACCCACCAGACACTGTCCGAACACCCGTTTCAGGCGCTTCGTTAGAACATCAAACGTTAAAGGGTGGTATTTCAACAACGACTCCACGATAACTGGCGTTACCGCTTCATAGTCTCCCACCTATCCTACACATCAAAATTCAAGGTTCAGTGTCAAGCTATAGTAAAGGTTCACGGGGTCTTTCCGTCTAGCCGCGGGTACACCGCATCTTCACGGCGATTTCAATTTCACTGAGTCTCGGGTGGAGACAGCCTGGCCATCATTATGCCATTCGTGCAGGTCGGAACTTACCCGACAAGGAATTTCGCTACCTTAGGACCGTTATAGTTACGGCCGCCGTTTACTGGGGCTTCGATCAGGAGCTTCTCTTTCGATTACACCATCAATTAACCTTCCAGCACCGGGCAGGCATCACACCCTATACGTCCACTTTCGTGTTTGCAGAGTGCTGTGTTTTTAATAAACAGTTGCAGCCAGCTGGTATCTTCGACTGGTTCATGCTCCATCCGTAAAGAACTTCACACTACGCCAGCGCACCTTCTCCCGAAGTTACGGTGCTATTTTGCCTAGTTCCTTCACCCGAGTTCTCTCAAGCGCCTGAGTATTCTCTACCTGACCACCTGTGTCGGTTTTCAGTACGGTTTAGATAAACCTGAAGCTTAGTGGCTTTTCCTGGAAGTGTGGTATCAATTACTTCAGCACCTTAGTGCCTCGTCATCATCTCTCAGTGTTTACAGTGAACCGGATTTGCCTAGTCCACCCACCTACCAACTTAAACGTACATCTCCAACAGTACGCTAACCTAACCTACTCCGTCCCCACATCGCAGTTTATCCAAGTACGGGAATATTAACCCGTTTCCCATCGACTACGCTTTTCAGCCTCGCCTTAGGGGCCGACTCACCCTGCCCCGATTAACGTTGGACAGGAACCCTTGGTCTTCCGGCGAACGGGTTTTTCACCCGTTTTATCGTTACTTATGTCAGCATTCGCACTTGTGATACGTCCAGCAATCCTCTCAAATCACCTTCTTCCGCTTACACAACGCTCCCCTACCCAACAGGCGTATCACTAATATCCCTCTTCGATTTTTTGCCATTACACTCAACGTGTTTTTCGCTTTACCCACTTGCTTCGCAAGTGGTTAATCGTTAAGGCGTATTAGTGATACGCCTGATGCCGCAGCTTCGGTACTATATTTTAGCCCCGTTACATCTTCCGCGCAGGCCGACTCGACTAGTGAGCTATTACGCTTTCTTTAAATGGTGGCTGCTTCTAAGCCAACATCCTAGCTGTCTAAGCCTTCCCACTTCGTTTCCCACTTAATATAGATTTTGGGACCTTAGCTGGCGGTCTGGGTTGTTTCCCTCTCCACGACGGACGTTAGCACCCGCCGTGTGTCTCCTGAGTATCACTCTTCGGTATTCGGAGTTTGCATCGGTTTGGTAACCCGGGATGGGCCCCTAGCCGAAACAGTGCTCTACCCCCAAAGGTGTCCACTCAAGGCTCTACCTAAATAGATTTCGGGGAGAACCAGCTATCTCCCGGTTTGATTGGCCTTTCACCCCCAGCCACAAGTCATCCGCTAATTTTTCAACATTAGTCGGTTCGGTCCTCCAGTTAGTGTTACCCAACCTTCAACCTGCCCATGGCTAGATCACCGGGTTTCGGGTCTATACCTTGCAACTCAACGCCCAGTTAAGACTCGGTTTCCCTTCGGCTCCCTTATTCAGTTAACCTCGCTACAAAATATAAGTCGCTGACCCATTATACAAAAGGTACGCAGTCACCCCATCACTCAATCCCACTGCTATTTTTTGGGGTTAAATTTTTACTTCGTAAAAATTAACCTTTCAGTGAGGTATTTTTTACTAAACGTCCATCACTCAATAGGCTTGAGTGATGGGGCTCCCACTGCTTGTACGTACAGGGTTTCAGGTTCTATTTCACTCCCCTCACCGGGGTTCTTTTCGCCTTTCCTTCACAGTACTGGTTCACTATCGGTCAATCAGGAGTATTTAGCCTTGGAGGATGGTCCCCCCATCTTCAAACAGGATTCCTCGTGTCCCGCCCTACTTATCGTAAGCTTAGTACCACACGCAATCTTTCAGATACGGGGCTATCACCCTGTGTCGCTTAGCTTCCCAGCTAATTCTCCTAAATCACATGCTATCACTCACTGGCTACTCCGCTTTCGCTCGCCGCTACTCACAGAATCTCGGTTGATTTCTTTTCCTCGGGGTACTTAGATGTTTCAGTTCTCCCGGTTCGCCTTGTTTACCTATTTTATTCAGTAAACAATGATAGGTTCTTCACCTATCGGGTTTCCCCATTCGGACATCGTGGGTTAAACGCTTCTTATCAACTCACCCACGCTTTTCGCAGATTAGCACGTCCTTCATCGCCTCTGATTGCCAAGGCATCCGCCCTGTACGCTTTCTCACTTAACTATACAACCTCAAGGATTTTTCTCCCTGAAGTCTCTTCATTCTCGTTGAGAACGCTTACTTGCTTTTGTTCAAGTAAGTCTTTCTACTCAGACTAATTCAATTTAATAAGAAAATGGCTCTATCACGATGACCACTCTCTCATTAGCTTGAAAGTCTCTTCAGTTTTCAGCTTGTTTTTATATTGTTAAAGAGCAAATCGCTAAAAAATTAGCTTTAAATGGCGTCCCCTAGGGGATTCGAACCCCTGTTACCGCCGTGAAAGGGCGATGTCCTAGGCCTCTAGACGAAGGGGACTACATATAAAGGTAATCTCACACGACATTAAGTTTCGCTCTCGCTTGTCTAACATCAATCATCACAATCTGTGTGAGCACTCATCATTCCAGTCTTGGTAAGGAGGTGATCCAACCGCAGGTTCCCCTACGGTTACCTTGTTACGACTTCACCCCAGTCATGAATCATACCGTGGTAAACGCCCCCCTTGCGGTTAAGCTATCTACTTCTGGTACAACCCACTCCCATGGTGTGACGGGCGGTGTGTACAAGGCCCGGGAACGTATTCACCGCGACATTCTGATTCGCGATTACTAGCGATTCCGACTTCATGGAGTCGAGTTGCAGACTCCAATCCGGACTTAGATGCACTTTCTGAGATTCGCTCACCCTCGCAGGCTCGCAACCCTCTGTATGCACCATTGTAGCACGTGTGTAGCCCTACTCGTAAGGGCCATGATGACTTGACGTCATCCCCACCTTCCTCCAGTTTATCACTGGCAGTCTCCTTTGAGTTCCCACCCGAAGTGCTGGCAACAAAGGATAAGGGTTGCGCTCGTTGCGGGACTTAACCCAACATTTCACAACACGAGCTGACGACAGCCATGCAGCACCTGTCTCAAAGCTCCCGAAGGCACAAACTCATCTCTGAGTTCTTCTTTGGATGTCAAGAGTAGGTAAGGTTCTTCGCGTTGCATCGAATTAAACCACATGCTCCACCGCTTGTGCGGGCCCCCGTCAATTCATTTGAGTTTTAACCTTGCGGCCGTACTCCCCAGGCGGTCGATTTATCACGTTAGCTACGGGCACCAAGCTCAAAGCCCAATCCCCAAATCGACAGCGTTTACAGCGTGGACTACCAGGGTATCTAATCCTGTTTGCTCCCCACGCTTTCGCACATGAGCGTCAGTATCTCCCCAAGGGGCTGCCTTCGCCTTCGGTATTCCTCCACATCTCTACGCATTTCACCGCTACACGTGGAATTCTACCCCTCCCTAGAGTACTCTAGTAAACCAGTCTGAAATGCAATTCCCAAGTTAAGCTCGGGGATTTCACATCTCACTTAATTTACCGCCTGCGTGCCCTTTACGCCCAGTTATTCCGATTAACGCTCGCACCCTCCGTATTACCGCGGCTGCTGGCACGGAGTTAGCCGGTGCTTCTTCTGTGGCTAACGTCAAATCAATATGCTATTAACATATTAACCTTCCTCACCACCGAAAGAACTTTACAACCCGAAGGCCTTCTTCATTCACGCGGCATGGCTGCGTCAGGGTTCCCCCCATTGCGCAATATTCCCCACTGCTGCCTCCCGTAGGAGTCTGGGCCGTGTCTCAGTCCCAGTGTGGCTGGCCATCCTCTCAGACCAGCTAGAGATCGCAGGCTTGGTAGGCCTTTACCCCACCAACTACCTAATCCCACTTGGGCTCATCTTATGGCAGGTGGCTAAACGTCCCACCCTTTAATCTTCCGATACTATGCGGTATTAGCCATCGTTTCCAATGGTTATCCCCCTCCATAAGCCAGATTCCCAAGCATTACTCACCCGTCCGCCACTCGTCAGCGTCGAAAGCAAGCTTTCAACCCGTTACCGTTCGACTTGCATGTGTTAAGCCTGCCGCCAGCGTTCAATCTGAGCCATGATCAAACTCTTTAGTTTAATCTTTCTCAATTCGTACACTAACAAAGCTCTGTGATTTTATTTAAAATCACTATGAATTTCAGTTAAGCACTAATTGTTCTAAATCTTTTAAATTTTTCCAGAATCAACAAGTGCCCACACAGATTGTCTGATTGATTGTTAAAGAGCAAAAAACAACGACGCGATGTGTATCTTTCAATTTCTACAACGTCGCGTCGTTGTGTGCGGCGTATTATAGGCATCTGAAAAATCTTTGCAACCCCTTTTTGCAAAAAAATTTCAATTTTTTTAGCTTTTGACTAAAAACCTATCAACACGCCTATTTTACTGCCAAAAACTAGCGGTTTTTTAATCTTACAATTGATCTATCAACTTCCTTCTGAGATATTTCACGCATTCCCTCAACCTTCAAGGCTTTATTTAACCTAACGATAGCATTCTCCCTTTCTTTATCAGTAAGCAATAGTACATTTTTATTTAACAAGGCGGCTGTGAGGTTCCAAAAGAACTCCAAATTTACAGAAGCTTCGCTCTTACGCAGTTCAACATAGCACACCTCTGCACCAAATCTAATTAATGTATCCACATTAAGCACATTGATTTTATAAAGAAGTTTTTCGTGTTTAATGGAAAGGTTTGGCAATTCTTTGATACGAGTCCTCTTCCGTAATTGCGACTCCTTCAACTTATCTGCAACTTGTTTAATAGAAAAAAGCACTAAAAAGCGATATTCAATTTTATTCTCAAGAACCGATTCAGGTAAGCGATAATACTGAGAAATCTTAAGATCAGGATTTTCTGCGTCAACCACATAAGGCACTGCCCCCAGTTTTATTAAATGTTCAGCCAAAGAATCTACTGCTCTTAAATAAAAACGTGAATTTTGATATATACCAAACATAATGTTTTTATAAAAAAGACCATAGCCAGTAAACAGGCTTTTAGCTCTCACCTCCCCGATTAGCTCCGCAAGCTCTCTTCTGATTTCTAAAGTAGCGTCATATGTGATACTCATATCAAATCTCCTTATGGTTTCCTTAGTCACAAAAAATAACGAGATGCTTTAACGATTCCGTGTAAAGATTTTATATCACACTCCATCTGAAATATTGATAAGAATTTACGACTAATTTTAGTTTCTGTGATTTAGATCGTAAAAAGAAATTATTTTCCCTTCAAAATTGATTAATTGCCTATGAAATATGGCAAACTGTAAGAATTTCATCGCTAAAAATGGCGGGTAATTTTTCTACTTTAATAAAAAAGTGCGGTAAAAACTACCGCACTTTGGTCTGATCGCCAAAAGTTAACAAAGCCTTATCTAAGCAAGCTTTTAGCACAGTACCAATTATCCACAACGACCAAGGTTGTCTTTATCAAGTGTCTGTATGACCCGCACAAGTATTTGGTATTATAACGATCTGCTAAGTAAACTCGCATTAAATAACTTGAGCTCTGTGCAAGACAGAGCTCAATATTTAACTTCCTAGACCGTATAGGATTTTAGAGATCACTTTTATTATTCGGTGGACTTATAGAACTTGTTTTCAATTACATTTTCTTCTTGCTCATTGTATCTACCCAAACAGCGAGTAACAGAATGCTACCTTTTACAATATACTGCCAGAATGTCGGTACATCTAACATACTCATTCCATTATCAAGTAAGGCGATAATAAATGCGCCGATAACAACACCGTAAACGCTACCGATTCCCCCAGCTAAACTAGCACCACCAATAACGCAGGCGGCAATGGCATCAAGCTCTGCATTTTGCCCTGCTGAAGGCGCACCAGCACCAAGTCGTGCGCTTAAAATTAAACCAGCAATGGCTACCATCAAGCCATTCATTGAGAAAATGATTAATTTTACTTTTTCAACATTGATACCAGATAATCTTGCCGCATCAATATTACCACCAATGGCATAAATATGGCGTCCAAACGCGGTTTTTTTCGCAATAAACATTCCGATAACGGCAAGTAATGCGAGCAATAATACTGGGAATGGAATGCCACGATAATCATTTAATAAATAGATCGCGCCAAGTACGCCTAATGCAAATAGGCCATATTTTAAGGTTTCCTGTAAGCCGGAAGGAAGGCTAAGATTTAAGTTTCGTCTGGCTTTCCGTTGGTAAGTTCCCCAACTAATAAAACCAACAATCGCAATCATACCAATGAGCATTCCGGTGAAATCGGAGAGGTATCCCTGACCGATCATTGTCATTTCTGTGCTAATGGGGGAAACTGTTGTTCCATTTGTTAAACCAATTAAAACACCACGGAAAGCTAACATTCCGGCAAGCGTCACGATGAAAGAAGGAACTTTGCGATAAGCAACCCACCAACCATTCCACGCACCAAGCAAGATCCCTAGCGCAAGAGTGACAACAATGGTTAATGAAAGTGGCCAATCCCACCATACATTCGTAATTGCTGCAAAACCACCTAATAGCCCCATTAATGAGCCAACAGAAAGATCGATTTCAGCAGAAATAATCACAAATACCATTCCTATCGCAAGAATCCCTGTTATGGATGTTTGACGTAATAAATTAGAAATATTTCTTGCACTTAAATAAGCCCCTTCTGTTGCAAACGAGAAAAATACCATAATGACAACAATGGCAATTAACATAATATAAACTTGTAAATTAATGGATTTTAACTTAGACATAATTACTCCTTAAGTGCTGCTTCCATCACTTGTTCTTGCGTTAAATTATCATTAATAAGATCGGCTTTAATTCTCCCTTGGTGCATCACTAATACGCGATCACTTATTCCCAAGACCTCTGGTAACTCAGAAGAAATCACGATAATTGCCACCCCTTGGCTTGCAAGTTGGCTAATCAATTTATAAATTTCATATTTCGCCCCAATATCAATCCCTCGAGTCGGTTCATCTAAAATAAGAATATTTGGGTTAAGTAAAAGACATTTTGCTAAAATGGCTTTTTGTTGATTACCACCACTTAAACGCCCAATCGCTAAACTGGGACTTGATGTTTTCACCGTCAATTTCTCGATAGATTGTTGAATAACCGTTTCTTCCAAAGGTTCATTAATCACATTGCCTATCACACAATATTTATTGAGCGAAGATAAAGTGATATTTTTGCCTACCGTCATAATAGGAATAATGCCGTGTTTTTTACGATCTTCTGGCACCATAACAATGTGATGTGCAATCGCATCTGCACAATTTCTAATGTTAATAGGCTTGCCTTGTAAAAGAATTTCACCTTGTTGCTTTCCTTGATAAGAACCAAATAGGCATTGCGCCATTTCGGTTCGTCCAGAGCCGACTAAACCTGCAACGCCTAAAATCTCTCCTTTGTGTAGGTGAAAGCTAACCTCATCAACACGTTTAATATGCCGATTAATTGGATGCCAAGCAGAAAGTTTTTCTACACGCAAAATTTCTTCACCAATGGGATGGGGTTCATAAGGGTAAAGTGAGGTAATTTCTCGTCCTACCATCATCGTGATAATGTCGTCTTCACTCATTTCTGCACAAGGATGCGTGCCAATATGCTCGCCATCACGAATGATACAAATTTTGTCAGAAATCGCTTTTACTTCATTGAGTTTATGGGAAATATAAATACAAGCGATATTATGGGCTTTCAGATCGAGTACAAGATTAAGTAAAATTTCTGTTTCTTTTTCTGTTAAAGATGCGCTTGGCTCATCAAGTACTAATAAACGAACCTGCTTATTTAATGCCTTAGCAATTTCAACTAATTGTTGCTGACCTAATCCCAATTCTCCAACTTTTGTATTAGGATCAACGTCTAACTGAACTTGTTGTAAAATGGTTTTACAGCGTAAGTACATTTGATTGTCATCGGTAATTCCGCTATGACACATTTCATTACCTAAAAACATATTTTCCAAGATGGTCATATTTTTAACTAATGTCAGTTCTTGGTGAATAATTGAAATTCCTTTTTCTTCTGTATCTTTAATGTTCTTTGCAATAAGTGGCTCACCTGAAAAATAAATTTCTCCTGAATAATCCCCATAAGGATAGATTCCGCACAGCACCTTCATTAAGGTTGATTTTCCTGAGCCATTTTCACCACAAAGTGATAGAATCTCTCCTTCATTTAATTCAATGGAAATATTATTTAATGCGGTAACATCACCAAACTTCTTGGTAATATTTTTCATTGATAATAATGTTGGCATAATAAAACCTCTCCGATCAAAGTGCGGTATTTTTCAACCGCACTTTTATATTTAACTACAAAGGTTTAGCAATATTATTTTTCAATTTGCTCTTTGCTATGGAAACCATCTTTAATAATGGTTTCTTCAATATTATCTTTAGTCACTGCAATTGGTGCTAATAAATAGGCAGGCACATCTTTTAGTCCATTATTTAACACCGAATTAGATTCTGGTTTTTCATTTTTACCAAGCTGAACGGCTATTTCAGCGGCTTTATCCGCCAATTTTGTGATTGGCTTATACACTGTCATTGTTTGTGTGCCTTGTACAATACGCTTAATTGCGGCGAGATCGGCGTCTTGCCCTGAAATGGCAACCTTACCAGACAACCCTTGTGCGCTTAATGCTTGAATAGCACCACCCGCAGTTGCGTCATTAGATGCAACAACCGCATCAATATTGTTTTTATTTGCGGTTAAGGCATTCTCCATAATTTGTAAGGCTTTCTCAGCTAACCAAGAATCTACCCATTGATCGCCAACTACTTTAATTTTTCCACTATCAATTAAAGGTTGCAGCACTTTCATTTGTCCTTTACGGAATAATTTCGCATTATTATCAACAGGAGATCCACCCATTAAGAAATAATTTCCTTCAGGTTTCACTTCAACAATACTTTGTGCTTGTAACTCACCCACTTTTTCATTATCAAAAGAAACATAGAAATCTAAATCTGCATTATTAATTAAACGGTCATAGGCTAATACTTTAATCCCTTCACGTTTTGCTTCACCAATAATATTGCCTAATACTTCACCATTAAATGGAATAATCACCAAAACATCTACATTACGATTAATCATATTTTCTATTTGTGAAATTTGTGCCGTGGCATCTCCATTTGCAGATTGAACAAATACTTTTGCACCTAAGCTTTCTGCTTTTTTCACAAAAATATCACGATCTTTTTGCCAACGTTCTAAACGTAAATCATCGATAGACATTCCTATGGTGAGATCTTTAGCGAGGACAGGATTGGCTAATAAGGTTAAAGAAGCCGCAAGAGAAAGAAAAAGATGTTTGATTTTCATAATAGCACCTCATACTAGGTTAAATTAATGATATTTAAGAGTAACAACTTATTCACTCATCCTTAGTTTGCTTAGGTTAATGGGATAATTCAATTATCAGATTTATTAATGCTATTATGTTTTTTCTTTTTTGTGATGAAGTACACAATAATAAAAAAATCGCTATGGGATCAACCGCTAGCGATTTTTTCTCACAATTCTTAATTTATTGTTTAGGTAATTTTGCAATACCAAATCCTGTTAAGCCCCACAACATAGCGAAAACAATACCGCTCCAACATAAAATTGCCCAAGGTAAATAAGATAGCGTTGCAACACCTAATGTTCCCGCCATATAAGCGCCTGCTGCCGTCCAAGGTAAAATTGGCTCAATAATAGTCGCTGAATCCTCTGCTGTACGACTTAAATTTTTTGGATGTAATCCACGTTCGATATAAGCATCTCGTAACATTTCACCCGGAATAAGAATTGAAATTTGTCCGTTACAAGTTACCCCGATCATTGTCAGTCCACAAAGAATGGTTGTGAAAATCAATGAGGCAGTGGAACGTACTAATTTCAATAAATGGCTAATGATTACTTCTAACGCTCCGCTAAGAGATAGAATACCCGCAAAAGAAAGCGCACAGAAACAGATTAATAATGTCCCCATCATTGAATTCATTCCACCACGATTAAGTAAACGAGCTAAATCACTGCTTACCTGAACGTCATTCGGGATCATTGAAACATTAAAGCCATTTACCGCACTATTGATTACATCTGCTAATGCAAATTTTTGAATAAATAATGCATTTAAAATCGCAATAAATGCTGATAATAGCATCACTGGAATTGTCGGTTTCTTAGTGATTGATCCCCAAAGAATAATAGCAACAGGAATAAGTAAGAAAATTACGTTAAAATGATAAATCTGTTCCAGTCCAGATATCATTTCTACCACTTTTTCTGGCGTTGCTACATCGTGTAAGCTTCCTGACATTCCATAAACCACATACACAACAGCAGCAAGCAGGAAGGAAGGCAAGGTCGTATAGAGTAAATGGGCGATATGTTCATACAAATCAACGCCCGCCGCCGCTGACGCAATATTTGTTGTATCAGAAAGCGGTGAAAGTTTATCGCCAAAATAAGCCCCAGCCACCACAGCACCTGCTGTTGCGGCAAGATTTGCATCTAGCCCTATTGCAACGCCCATAAAAGCGACACCAACGGTTCCTGCTGATCCCCAAGAAGTTCCAGTACATACAGAAACAATAGCAGTCAGCAATAATGCGGTAATGTATAGAAATTTAGGATCGATCACTTTTAAACCATAATAAATCATCATTGGGATCGTTCCGCCAGCAATCCAAGTTCCAATTAATAAACCCACAGTAATTAAAATCAGAAGCGCTGGCATTGTTTTGGCAATCTTTCCTGAAATAGCCCCTAACATTTCTTCATAGCTATAACCAAGATATTTGACTAAGCCGCCCGCAAATACACAGGAAACAACCATCAGTGGTTCTGGCGGTAAATCAAAAAAGGCATATCCCAATCCTAACAAAATCAGCATAACAAGAATGGGTGAAAGTGCCTCTATTAAAGTTGGCGTTCTATGTAAACTTGTTGTTTTCATTGTTATTCCCCTTTTGTTTTTACATTAATGCATTTTTGACTTGAATTAATGCTTTCTGTAATAAAGATCTTGGCATTGCGACATTCATTCGAAAAAAGCCCGTTCCTTCAATACCAAAATCTGTTCCCCAAGCCATTTCAACTTGCGCAACATTTCTTAATCTTTCTTTCAACTGCTTTTCAGTGAGCGCAAGTTTTCGATAATTAATCCACAATAAATATGTCCCTTCTGAAGTCGTAACATCTAGCTGTGGAATTTCTGTTGCAAAAAACGCTTTTGCTTGTTGTTTATTTTCTGCAATGTAATTTTTCAGTTGTTCAATCCAAATATCGCAATGTTGATAAGCGGTCATTATGGCTGGCACTGCAAAATAATTTGGATTATGAATACCCAGTTGTAACAAAGTGCGGTGGAATTTTTCTCTAATTTTCTCATTGCTAATCAATATATTGGAAATTTCTAAACCGGGAATATTGAATGTTTTAGCGGGCGAAGTACAAATCATTGAATGTTCTTTTACATAATCATTCATTGCGGCAATGATTTGATGGGAAGAGGCAGAAAAAGTAAAATCTGCGTGAACATCATCAGAAATGATAAATACCCCATATTTCTCGGCCAATTGTGCAATTTTTTGTAATTCTTCCGTTGTCCAAACACGCCCCGTAGGATTATGTGGAGAAATAAGGATAAACGTTCTTGCTTGCTTAAAACAGGTTTCCAACAATGAAAAATCAATGACATATTGATTATCTTTGTATATCAGAGGGCAAGGTAAAAGTTGGCGATCATTTAATGTAACTGTATTGGCAATAGGAGAATAGGAAGGCGTAAACAAACACACTTTTTCGCCCACTTGTGTAAATTCTCGTATATAAATAGAAACTGCCTGAATAATTCTTGGGCAAAACACAATTTCATCGTTACTTACAACATAATGATAATGCCGTTCAAGATACTGGCGAACAACATCAAAATAATTTGCTGGCAATAACGTATAGCCATAAATTCCTATTCGATTAAACAATTCAAGTTGTTCAACTAATTCTTTAGGCGCAGATAAATCCATATCAGCTACTGACATAGAAATAAAATCAGGATATTCCACAGATTGGTTTTGCCATTTTGCTGAAAAAGTCGCAGAACGATCAATGATTGTATCAAATGTTAAATTATCCATATTTTCCTCCCTAATTGGGGTTGTACGAAATGTAAAACAGGTAATAATGATTTACTATTACCAAATCTAATATTGCTATTATGTTTTTTCTTTTTTGTGATATAGCACACAATAAACAATAATCTTAATTGATAAATAAAATAACGTAATTGATCCCCTCTTCTTTTTGGTCAATGATTTCTACAAATTTTATGCCATAAGGAGAAATGATGATGACAAACTATTTTGATAAAATCACAAAAGTTCGCTATGAAGGCGTTAATTCCACCAATCCATTTGCTTTTCGTTATTACAATGCCGATGAAGTCATTTTAGGCAAGACAATGGCAGAACACCTGCGTTTGGCAGTATGTTATTGGCACACATTCTGTTGGAATGGTAATGATATGTTTGGCGTAGGATCTTTAGATCGCCATTGGCAAAAAAATAGTGATCTGCTAGCGGCCGCTAAACAAAAAGCGGATATTGCTTTTGAATTTTTTACTAAATTAGGTGTTCCTTATTATTGTTTTCACGATGTAGATATTGCACCTGAAGGAAATTCTTTTAAAGAATATCTCTATAACTTCCATACACTTGTTGATGTTTTAGCACAAAAACAAGAAGAAACAGGTGTGAAATTGTTATGGGGAACAGCAAATTGCTTTACCAATCCGCGCTATATGTCTGGTGCGTCAACTAACCCCAACCCAGAAGTATTCGCTTGGGCAGCCGCACAAGTAACTAACGCAATGAATGCAACCCAAAAATTAGGTGGTGAAAATTACGTATTATGGGGCGGTCGAGAGGGCTATGAAACCTTACTTAATACCGATCTAAAACGGGAACGTGAGCAAATAGGACGTTTTATGCAAATGGTTGTTGATCACAAGCATAAAATTGGTTTTAAAGGCACATTATTGATTGAACCAAAACCGCAAGAACCAACCAAACATCAATATGATTATGATGTTGCAACGGTTTATGGATTCTTAAAACAATTTGGTTTAGAAAATGAAATCAAAGTGAATATTGAAGCGAACCACGCCACACTTGCCGGCCATACATTCCAACATGAAATTGCAAGCGCTTATGCTTTAGGTATTTTTGGATCTATTGATGCAAACCGAGGGGATCCACAATTAGGTTGGGATACCGATCAATTCCCAAACAGTGTGGAAGAAAATACCCTCGTGATGTATGAAATTCTCAAAAATGGCGGATTTACCACCGGCGGATTTAATTTTGATGCAAAAATTCGCCGTCAAAGTAATGATCCTTACGACTTATTCTATGGACACATTGGAGCAATCGATGTTCTCGCGCTATCATTAAGACGTGCGGCCGATATGATTCAAGATCAACAACTGCAAAAACTTGTCGAACAACGCTATGCAGGCTGGGATAGTCAGTTAGGAAAAGCGATTTTATCTGGCAATACGTCATTAGAAGACTTGGCGCAATTAGTAGAAACACAAAATCTGAATCCACAGCCTGTATCTGGTCAGCAAGAATATTTAGAAAATCTCGTTAACCGTTATATCTACCGTTAATTTTTCTAACAAAAAGGCTTGGAGAGTAATCTACAAGCCTTTGCTCGTACAATAAGGATCAAAATTATGTATATTGGTATCGATCTCGGCACATCTGGTGTAAAAGTGGTATTGCTTGATGAAGACCAACATATCCTTGCCACTAGCCATAAGGAATTATCTATTTCTCGTCCGCAAAACCTGTGGTCAGAACAAGATCCTGAAGATTGGTGGAATGCCACTCATCACGCGATGCTTGAATTATCACAACACCACAATTTAAAATCGGTCAAAGCTGTTGGTTTAACTGGGCAAATGCACGGTGCAACCTTACTAGATAAAGCAGATCACATCTTACGCCCTGCTATTTTATGGAATGATGGTCGTAGTGCAACTGAATGCACAGAATTAGAAGCACTTGTTCCCCAATCTCGTCAAATTACGGGCAATTTAATGATGCCCGGATTCACTGCCCCAAAATTAAAATGGGTACAAAAAAATGAGCCTCATCTCTTCGAGCAAATTCATAAAGTGTTATTACCTAAAGATTATTTACGTCTAAAGATGACGGGTGAATACGCTTCTGATATGTCAGACGCTTCTGGCACAATGTGGCTTGATGTGGAAAAACGGCAGTGGGATAACACAATACTTGAGGCAACAGGCTTAGAGCTAGATAAAATGCCGAAATTATTTGAAGGCAATCAAATCACAGGCTATTTACGTCAAGAAATTGCACAACAATGGGGAATGAATTCTGTTCCTGTTGTCGCAGGTGGCGGGGATAATGCCGCTGGTGCTATTGGTATTGGTCTATATCAAGCAGGGCAAGCAATGCTATCCTTAGGCACTTCTGGCGTCTATTTTGTCGTAACCGATAGGTTCACCGCCAATCCACAAAAAGCCGTGCATAGTTTCTGCCACGCCTTACCTGAACGCTGGCATTTAATGTCTGTCATTTTAAGTGCTGCCTCTGCAATAGACTGGGTAAAAAATATTATAGGGAACAACGATATTAGCCAGTTATTTCAACAAATGGCACATTATACAACATCATCTCAAGCCCTGTTTTTACCTTATCTCTCTGGAGAACGAACCCCACATAATGATCCTTATGCCACAGGTGTATTCTGGGGGCTAAGCCATAATGACAGCAATATTACATTAGCTAAAGCGGTACTTGAAGGGGTAAGTTTTGCACTTGCTGATGGGATTGATGTATTACACGAAACAGGGGCAACGGCTGAAAGTATAAGCCTCATTGGTGGTGGCACAAAAAGTGCTTACTGGCGACAATTATTAGCAGATATTACAGGCAGAACACTTGAATACCGCACAGGTGGTGATGTTGGCCCTGCATTAGGTGCGGCAAAATTAGCACAAATTGCATTAAACCCGAAAGAAGAGATTTCCACCTATTGTCGTAATCTACCATTGGAAGAAGTTTATACACCAAACGCTCAAGTCCACGAACAATACCAACAAAAACGAGAACGCTATCATCAACTTTATCAGCGATTAAAAGGATTTTAACTAGATAAACATTAAGTGCGGTATAAAAATTCAAAAAATTTACACCGCACTTTAACAGAAACAAGGTTTAAATTTTTCTAAATTCCGTTATGCTATTAATGTGGTTTGAGCGACAGGAACGAATAATATGCAAAACATAGGAAAGTTTTACCGCATTGCTTTGCTTTTTAATGCAAATAAAGTTTATGATCGTCAAGTTGTAGAAGGTGTTGGACAATATCTACAAGCCTCGCAATGTACCTGGGATATTTTTATGGAAGATGATTTTGTGTACCATAAAAAAACTATCCAAAGTCTTTCTATTGATGGCATTATTGCTGATTTTGATGATCCTGAAACAGTGGAACTACTTGAAAATATTAATGTGCCAATTATTGCAGTTGGAGGTTCCTACCAAAATCCTGATTTTTATCCACATTTTCCCTATGTAGCCACAGATAATTACGCTTTAATTGAAACCGCCTTTTTACATCTTAAACAAAAAGGGTTAAATCACTTTGCTTTTTATGGATTACCCACAGAAAATCGCCAAAAACATTGGTCTATTGAACGACAAAATGCTTTTGTTGATTTAATGAATAAATATGATTACCCCATACATATTTACCAAGGTGAACAAACCAATTCGCAAAATTGGCGTCAAGCACAAACCAATCTCATTAATTGGATTCGCACATTACCGCAACAGACAGGAATTATCGCTGTCACAGATGCAAGAGCAAGACATCTACTACAAGCTTGCGAAACAGCTAAAATCGCCGTTCCTGAACAATATTGCGTGATAGGCATTGATAATGAAGAGCTGATTCAATACCTTTCTCGCATTTCCCTTTCTTCCGTTTCACAGGGGACAAAGCAAATTGGTTATCAAGCGGCGAAACTTTTACACCGTTGCTTAAATGGCATCACAATTAGTCATAAACCCTTACTCATTCCCCCATTAAAAGTTGAAGAACGCAGCTCCACAGATTACCTTTCTCTACGCGATCCCTTAGTGATACAAGCGATGCACTATATCCGCCAACGCGCTTGTCAAGGAATAAAAGTGGAACAAGTATTGGACCATTTAAGAACCTCACGCAGTAATTTAGAGCTACGCTTTAAAGCGGAAATGAACAAAACGATCCACCAAGTGATTCATCAGCAGAAAATGGAACGAGCCATTAATCTCCTCAGATTTTCCGATATTCCCATTCCTGAAATTGCTGAGGTTTGTGGTTATCCTTCACTTCAATATTTCTATTCCGTCTTCAAAAAAGAACAGCAGCAAACGCCAAAGGCTTTTCGCGATAATTGGCAAAATAAATGAGCCATTCTGACTACCTAAATAAGGAAAAGTGCGGTGAAAAATTGTGAGTTTTTTACCGCTCTTTTTTGAGTGTTTTGATGGTTTGTGTAGGGGCTGGGCTGTGTGCCTGCCCGAATGGGGTGGTTGTGTTAAATGGTATTTTTAAGAAATATCCTAAAGAGAAGTTAGGGGGGATTTGTATAAAAGAACGGATTATGGACATGGATAAAGCCTACGGCTATGAATAATGGTTTTGATATGCACTTCATCGCCTAAAATATCATAAACAATACGATAACCACGACAAAAGGCTTCGCGTGTTCCATCATTGCGCATTCGACCGATAGCTTGTGGCATAAAGGCGATAAGTTCAAAAGTTTTGTTAAATTCTTGCTGTAATTTTTGTGGCGTGGAAATAAAACCAGTAAATTCATAAACACTGGCTAAAATCTCATCAATATCATTTAGGGCTAAATCAGATAAAATGATATTAGTCATAAGCTCCACCGAGCAGAGCTTCTTCTTGTGCGGAGAGTTCTGCTGCTTTTCGTTCAATCGTTGCCTGCCATTTTGCATTGGCTTGCTCAAGGGTAAAAACACGCCCCGCCTTAAAATCCTCATCGCCACGGCGGATTTTTTCCGCTAAAAATTCATCATAACCTTTTTCTTTAAACATTTGGTTTCTCTCTAATAGACTTGAACGAATATTGAATCGATCCTAGCACCTTTTCCATTGAACAACAATAGAAAGGGATTCTTTCCTTGGTTTCTATTCGGGTGAGTACATAGGTCAGCCCCTACGGGGGTATTGGTGAATATTGAAAGAAAAGTGCGGTGGGAAATGGGGGAATATGTTAGAAAATGGGGAAAGTGCGGTGGGAAATTTTGAATTTTTCACCGCTCTTTTTTTGAGTATTTTGATGATTTATGTAGGGGCTGGGCTGTGTGCCTGCCCGAATGGGGTGGTTGTGTTAAATGGTATTTTTAAGAAATATCCTAAAGAGAAGTTAGGGGGGATTTGTATAAAAGAACGGATTATGGACATGGATAAAGCCTACGGCTATGAATAATGGTTTTGATATGCACTTCATCGCCTAAAATATCATAAACAATACGATAACCACGACAAAAGGCTTCGCGTTGATTTTCCCCAATTAGCCTTCCAGCTCCTTCAGGAATATAGGCAATAACATCAATTTTGTTGAAAATATCATCTGCAAGTTTTATTCCACTGTTTTCATAACCAGTGTACTCAATTATATTCGCGATAATTTCACGCAAATCTTGTTGTGCATTGCCAGAGAGAATAACTTTAGCCATAAATCAAAAATTCACGCTCTGCCATAGCTAATTCTTTCGATTTTTGTTCGATCAATTGGCGAATATCTTCTTTGGATTCTGCTAATGAAATAACATTACCAGCCTTAAAATCCTCATCGCCACGGCGGATTTTTTCCGCTAAAAATTCATCATAACCTTTTTCTTTAAACATTTGGTTTCTCTCTAATAGACTTGAACGAATATTGAATCGATCCTAGCACCTTTTCCATTGAACAACAATAGAAAGGGATTCTTTCCTTGATTTCTATTCGGGCGAGTACATAGGTCAGCCCCTACGGGGGTATTGGTGAATATTGAAAGAAAAGTGCGGTGGGAAATGGGGGAATATGTTAGAAAATGGGGAAAGTGCGGTGGGAAATTTTGAATTTTTCACCGCTCTTTTTTTTGAGTATTTTGATGATTTATGTAGGGGCTGGGCTGTGTGCCTGCCCGAATGGGGTGGTTGTGTTAAATGGTATTTTTAAGAAATATCCTAAAGAGAAGTTAGAGGGGATTTGTATAAAAGAACGGATTATGGACGTGGGTAAATCCTGCGACTATGAATAATGGTTTTGATATGCACTTCATCGCCTAAAATATCATAAACAATCCGATAACCACGGCAAAAGGCTTCGCGCGTTCCATCATTGCGCATTCGACCGATAGCTTGTGGCATAAAAGCAATCATATCAATTTTGGCGTGAATATCTTGGTAGAGTTTCATACCACTGATGAAAGAATAGGTAAATTCAGCTACATTTTCTACAATATGATTGATGTTATTTTGTGCTTCTTGGCTAACAATAACCTTATACATAGGAATGATTTTCCATTTCTTCGAATTCACGCGCCTTGCGTTCAAGCAATGCAAGCGTTTGTCGTCTGGATTCTTCTAGCGTTAAAACACGCCCCGCTTTAAAATCCTCATCAGCACGGCGGATTTTTTCCGCTAAAAATTCATCATAACCTTTTTCTTTAAACATTTGGCTTCTCTCTAATAGACTTGAACGAATATTGAACTGATCCTAGCACCTTTTCCAGTGAACAACAATAGAAAGGGCTTCTTTCCTTGATTTCTATTCGGGTGAGTACAAAGAGATTTGGGGAATTGTGTTATTGGGGCGTATGCAATACGCCCCTACGAGATCATCGGGCATTGGTGGATATTGAAAGATTCGTTGGGGGGCTTTAGCCTACCATTTTTTGATGTGTTTTTTCTATGCGGTGGGCTTTAGCCCACCCTACGTTTGGTTTAAATAATGTTGAAACGCAAAAGAGCGGTGGGAAATTTTGAAATTTTTCACCGCTCTTTTTTTAATGTTTTGATGATTTGTAGGGGCTGGCCTGTGTGCCAGCCCGAATGGGGTGGGTGTGTTAAATGGTGGTTGCGTTGAATGGCGGGCGGACACATCGGTCCGCCCCTACGGGGTATTGGTGGATATTGTTGAGAGAGATTGAGAAATCGGGTTATTGCGGTAAATAAAAAGCCTACCGCTAGGGTGGGCTTTGTTAAGCGTTTTATTGCTTCCGATATGATTTGGGTTTATTGGGGTAAATAAAAAGCCCACCGCGAGGGTGGGCTTTGTTAAGCGTTTCATTGTTTCCAACAGGTGGAAGACAATGATTAGATGATGAATTCAGACTTAGCTAATAAATCTTCTAAGCTGTTTACACCATTAACTGTTACGCTGTTGTTGTACTGGTTGCTATCACCTGAAGTGAAGGTCAGTTTATGTGCAAATGAATCAAACTGTGCATTGTGTAGCGATTTGAATGATGATGCATCATTCACGCCTGCAAATACAAGTTTGTCATCACCGTTACCGAAGTCAACGATAGTGTCGTTACCGTTACCACCTTGTAGGTTGTACACAAACTTATCAGCGCCATCGCCACCAGTTAGGGTGTCGTCACCGCCACCGCCGATGATGATGTCGTCACCTGCACCGCCGTTGATGGTGTCGTTACCACCTGTTGCGTTGTTTGAAAGCACGTCTTTCCAGTTTTCTTGGAGATAGTCGTATGCTGCTTTCTGAGTCATTGTACCCCAGTTGTTCATACCAGAAGTATCAATCACATCACCGAAGATCACATCGTTACCGTTACCGCCGTTGATGGTGTCATTACCGCCAGTATAAGTAACCACTTCTGTACCACCAGTTTGAAGAGCGGTATTGAAAGTAGATAAATTACCACCATCAATAAGTGACGCTTCACCTACAGCATGACCAGATGTGTCCTGTGAACGCCAGTTTGAAAAGTCAACCAACGGCTGATCTGGTACATAAGTACTACCACCATTAGAAGGTGTATTATCCAAGTAATCTAGTACATGTTGTTTATTTGACTCAGAGAATGCTGACTGACCATTACCATATAAACCGATAGCATGTACATCAGATATTGCTGCAACTTTATCATAAGCCGCAAAAGTAGCCGCTGCTGTCGAATCAGGTGTACCATCTGTTAAAAGATAAGTAACATTCTGATAAGTGTTCTCTTTCGATGATTCCTTAAAGAATGTATCTGCTGCCTTAAATGCTTCATCATACATTGTCAAACCACCGACATCATACTTGCTCTGAGTATTATTCACAGAACCCCAAGTATCAATTTCTCTTACCAAGGCTTGTGCTTGATCAGGTGTAAAATCAGTATATTTCTTAACTACTCGAGAAATACCAGCAAATAGTACTAACTCAAAATTAACTGTACCATCATGGTTACCAAGATCGGTAACTAGTTTTTTCACAGCTTCTTTTGCTGTACCCCAGATACCATATCTTGATTCCATCGAACGAGTAACGTCAAGCAATACTACCGCATTGTAGTTACCACCTGGCTTAACAATCGTGTTAGTGCCACCAATATCACCAATTACTACGTCAGCTTGGTTGGTTGTTTCACCTTCGATTGCCAAACGTGCAAGTTTATCTTCACTTGGGCCATCAATTGCATCAGCGTTAACGCGAATATCATCGTTACCATTTGTACCAAGGATAAAGTGTCCGTCTTTCTCTACATTTTCGTTAGTTACGGTTAATGTAGATTGTGCATCTGCTTTACCATCAGTAATGGTGTAGTTGATTACTGGTAAAGTACCTGTGTAACCATCTACTGGCGTTACTTTATAAGTACCATCGCTTTGGATTTCTAGCGTACCTACTTTCGCACCATCTTGCATCAAGTCAACTGATGTTGAGCCGCCTGCAGGAACTTCTTTCGTTACATCGCCAACAGTTACTTTCGTTACGGTTAATGATGATGGGCCATCAGTATCTGTATCTGCACCATTATCAGCACGAGTTTCGTTTTTACCTGTAATCACGTTACCTTGTGCAGGAACATCTGTTGTTGCTTTATCAACATCAGGGTTTGCTACTGGCGGTTGGTTCGCTACATTGCCGTTAGTTACGGTTAATGTTGCATTCGCATCCGCTTTGCCATCAGTAATGGTGTAGTTGATCACTGGTAAATCACCAACGTAATCTTCTTCAGGCGTTACTTTATAAGTACCGTCTTTTTGGATTTCTAGCGTACCTACTTTTTGACCATCTTTCATCAGATCAACGGTAACTTTATCGCCATTGGTCGGCACGTTTGTTTCTTGGCCGTTAATGGTTACTTTGGTTACTGTTAATGGTGATGTCGGTCCATTGTCTGGATCGCTATCGTTACGCAACACATTACCCTCTGCAGGTCTTGCTGTGGTTGCAGTATTATCATCATCATTAGCTACTGGCGGTTTGTTATCAACATTTCGGTTAGTTACTGTTAATGTTGATGTTGCAGTGTCTTTGCCATCACTGATTGTGTAAGTGATTTGTGGCAATTCACCGGTATAACCTTCAGCAGGTGAAACAATGTAGTTACCATCGCTACCGATTACCAACGTACCTACGATTACGCCATTTTTGGTTAACTGAGCTGTTGTTGAGTACGCACCCGGAGTTACTTCTGTTTCACGGCCATCAATAACAACTTTAGTTACTTTTAATGGATCTGGTTGGCTATCAGGATCTCTATCCGCATTAGTTGTGCCTTCGTTTGTGCCTTCACCAGTGATTACGTTACCTCTCGCAGGATCTGCTGTAGTTGCAGTATCTGTATCAGGTCGAGCTACTGGTGGCTCATTAACAGGGTTGTTGTTGGTTACTGTTAATGTTGATGTCGCAGTGTCTTGGCCATCGCTTACAGTGTAAGTGATTTCTGGCAATTCACCTGTGTAACCCTCTTTCGGTGTAACAATGTAGTTACCGTTTTTGTCAATTACCAAGGTACCCACTGTTTCACTACCGTTCATCAATTGAACTGTAGTTACACCGTCTTTAGCAACTTCAGTTTCCTGACCATTAACAGTTACTTTAGTTACTGTTAATGCTGATGGACCATCTGTATCCGTATCTGCATTGCCAGTACCCTCTGTCGTGCCTTGACCTGTAATTACGTTACCTTTCGCAGGTTCTGCTGTAGTTGCAGTATCTGTATCAGGTCGAGCTACTGGTGGCTCATTAACAGGGTTGTTGTTGGTTACTGTTAATGTTGATGTCGCAGTGTCTTGGCCATCGCTTACAGTGTAAGTGATTTCTGGCAATTCACCTGTGTAACCCTCTTTCGGTGTAACAATGTACTTACCATCTTTGTCAATTACCAAGGTACCCACTATTTCATCACCGTTCATCAATTGAACTGTAGCAACACCGTCTTTAGGAACAACTGTATCCTGACCATTTACAGTTACTTTGGTTACTGTTAATGCTGATGGACCTCTATCTGGGTCAGTATCGTTAGTCAATACGCTACCAGTTGCAGGCGTTTCAGTAGTCGCTTCTCCAGTATCTGGTTTTGGTTGCGGCGGCTGATTAACAGGGTTGTTGTTAGTTACTGTTAATGTTGATGTCGCAGTATCTTTGCCATCACTGATTGTGTAAGTGATTTGTGGCAATTCGCCTGTGTAACCCTCTTTCGGTGTAACAATGTAGTTACCATCTTTACCAATTACCAATGTACCTACTGTTTCATCACCGTTCATCAATTGAACTGTAGCTACACCATCTTTAGGAACTTCTGTATCCTGACCATTTACAGTTACTTTAGTTACTTCCAATGGTTGTGGTTGGCTATCAGGATCGCTATCCGCATTAGCTGTGCCTTCGTTTGTGCCTTCACCTGTGATTACGTTACCTGTCGCAGGTTCTGCTGTAGTTGCAGTATCTGTATCTGCATTCGCTACTGGTAATTCGTTCTTATCGGCGTCGGCGTCTGCATCTGCGTCAGCGTCCGCATCAGCATCAGCATCAGCATCTGCATCTGCGTCTGCATCTGCATCGGCGTCCGCATCGGCATCCGCATCGGCATCCGCATCGGCATCGGCATCGGCATCAGCATCTGCATCTGCATCGGCATCCGCATCAGCATCGGCATCCGCATCGGCATCAGCATCAGCGTCAGCGTCGGCATCAGCATCAGCGTCGGCATCAGCATCGGCATCCGCATCGGCATCAGCGTCGGCATCAGCGTCAGCATCAGCGTCGGCATCCGCATCGGCATCGGCATCAGCATCAGCATCAGCATCAGCGTCGGCATCCGCATCTGCATCCGCATCAGCATCGGCGTCGGCATCAGCATCCGCATCGGCGTCTGCATCAGCATCGGCATCTGCATCGGCGTCTGCATCAGCGTCAGCATCGGCATCAGCATCAGCATCAGCATCGGCGTCAGCGTCTGCATCGGCATCGGCATCGGCATCTGCATCCGCATCCGCATCCGCATCTGCATCGGCATCTGCGTCGGCATCCGCATCCGCATCAGCATCCGCATCTGCATCCGCATCGGCATCAGCATCCGCGTCGGCATCGGCATCCGCATCGGCGTCTGCATCAGCGTCGGCATCTGCATCTGCATCTGCATCAGCGTCTGCATCTGCATCTGCATCGGCGTCTGCATCAGCATCAGCATCGGCGTCAGCGTCGGCGTCCGCATCAGCATCGGCGTCTGCGTCCGCATCGGCGTCAGCGTCTGCATCGGCATCAGCGTCCGCGTCGGCATCAGCGTCAGCGTCTGCATCTGCGTCGGCATCAGCGTCTGCATCAGCATCGGCGTCGGCATCAGCATCAGCGTCGGCATCTGCATCAGCATCTGCGTCTGCATCGGCGTCCGCATCTGCATCTGCATCGGCGTCGGCATCAGCGTCCGCATCAGCGTCAGCATCGGCATCTGCATCTGCATCAGCATCGGCATCGGCATCAGCGTCGGCATCTGCATCAGCATCGGCATCTGCGTCAGCATCTGCATCTGCATCAGCGTCTGCATCAGCGTCGGCATCGGCGTCCGCATCGGCATCTGCGTCGGCGTCCGCATCAGCATCTGCGTCGGCGTCGGCATCAGCATCAGCGTCAGCATCGGCATCGGCATCTGCATCTGCATCTGCGTCAGCATCAGCATCTGCATCGGCGTCCGCATCAGCATCAGCATCAGCGTCTGCGTCGGCATCGGCATCTGCGTCCGCATCAGCGTCTGCATCTGCATCTGCGTCGGCATCGGCGTCAGCGTCTGCATCAGCGTCAGCATCGGCATCTGCATCAGCATCCGCATCCGCATCGGCGTCGGCATCAGCGTCCGCATCGGCATCTGCGTCAGCATCGGCATCTGCGTCAGCGTCAGCGTCAGCATCTGCATCAGCGTCAGCATCGGCGTCTGCATCAGCATCAGCATCCGCATCAGCGTCTGCATCGGCATCGGCATCTGCTTCAGATGGATCTTTCGCTGTGTCGCGACCTTCAGGGCCTACATTGCCTGCTTCATCTGTCGCACGACCTACTACTTCGCTGCCGTCTTTCACTTTATCTGCGGGGATAGTAACTACACCTGTTTCTGGATTTACATCTACACCTGGATTTTCATCTGGGTTAGTAATTTCCCAAGTGCCGTCTTCACCTTTTTCTACGATTACTGTGTGATCGTTACCGTCTTCATCGGTATAGGTGATTTCCACTTCTTTTGTGTCTTTATCTGCAGGTGGTGTTACAACCACTGAACCATCATCTTTCGCATCAACATCTGGCGCGCCTGGGGCTACCGTATCGATTGGATCTTTCGGAATATTTGGTTTTTCTTCCGCTGTGGTTGTGTCGTCTTCACCTGTGTTACCTGCTTCATCAGTGGCTTTACCAGTTACTTCACCGCCGTCTTTCACTTTATCTTCTGGAATTGTGATTACGCCAGTTTCTGGATCAACAGTTACATCTGGGTTTTCATCTGGGTTAGTGATTTTCCACGTGCCGTCGTCATCTTTTTCAACAGTTACAGTGTGATCTTCACCATCTTCACCTGGGTAAGTAACTTCTACTTTATCCGTATCTTCATCTGCTGGTGGAGCAACAGTAATTGAACCGTCTGGCTGTGCAACTACATCTGGTTTGCCTGGTGGTGTTGTATCTACCGTTGTGGTATCGCTACCTTTCGGGCTATCAACGCCATCTGGATTAACTACTTTTGCAGTTACTTTTAAGGTGCCGCCAGTTTCTGGGATATCGTCTGCTGGTACATCAACAATGATTGAACCATTTGCAATATCTTCAGGTGTTAAGGTTTTGGTTACATCTGGTTGGCCGTCGCCATCAGTGTCAACTTCTACTTTGTCACCTTCTTTGGCATCGTTTGGCAGAGTCACTTTCACTTGAACGCCATCTTCTACTTCTTTGCCGTTCAATACGCCATCACCGCCGTCAAGAATTTCAACACCCGGTTGACCGCGTGGTGGTTCTTTGTCGGTTAAGTCGATAGGCTCTTTTGCCGTGTCGCTGTCTGTACCTGTGTTACCTGCTTCATCTTTCGTAGTAACAGTTACTTCGCCACCATCTTTTACTGCTTCTGGTGGAATGGTTACTACGCCAGTTTCTGGATCAACAGTTACACCTGGGTTTTCATCTGGGTTAGTGATTTTCCAAGTACCGTCTTTACCTTTTTCTACGGTTACAGTGTGATCTTCGCCATCTTCACCTGGGTAGGTTACTTCCATATCCGTAGTATCTTTATCTACTGGATCGATGGTTACTGAACCGTCTTGGTTCGCATCTACATCTGGTGTTGGTGCTGTGGTGTCAACTTTAGCTTGATCTGTACCTTTAGGGCTTACTGCGCCATCGTTATTAGTGATGGTTGCAGATACAGTTAATGTGCCGCCACTTGCAGGTACGTCTTCTGCTGGTACGTCAACAGTGATTTCACCTTTTGCGATGTCTTCTGGTGTGAGGGTAACAGTTACATCTGGCTCACCGTCGCCATCAGTATCTACTTCTACAGTGTTACCTTCTTTGGCTTCTTTTGGTAAAGTGATTTTCGCTTTAACGCCTTCTTTCACTTCTTCACCATTTAAGATACCGTCACCACCGTCAAGGATCTCAACGATAGGCGCTTCTACAGGTGGGGCTTTCGCTGTGTCGCTATCGCCTTCACTTGTGTTGCCAGCTTCGTCTGTTGCGGTTGCAGTTACTTCACCACCGTCTTTTACTTTGTCTTCTGGAATGGTAACAATGCCAGTTTCTGGATCTACGGTTACACCTGGGTTTTCATCTGGGTTGGTGATTTTCCAAGTGCCGTCTTCACCTTTTTCTACTGTAACAGTGTGGTCTTCACCATCTTCACCTGGGTAAGTAATTTCTACTTCTTTGGTGTCTTCATCAGCTGGTGGAGCAACTTTCACTGAACCGTCATTTTGCGCTTCTACATCTGGTGCACCTGGCGCAGTTGTGTCAGGATTGTTGCCTGCTGTATCACGATCTTCAGGACCAGTGTTACCAGTCTCATCAGTTGCACGACCTACTACTTCGCTGCCGTCTTTCACTTTATCTGCTGGGATAGTAACTACACCTGTTTCTGGATCTACGGTTACGCCTGGGTTTTCATCTGGGTTAGTGATTTCCCAAGTGCCGTCTTCACCTTTCTCTACAGTTACAGTGTGATCTTCACCGTCTTCATCGGTGTAGGTGATTTCCACTTCTTTGGTGTCTTTATCTGCAGGTGGTGTTACTTCCACTGAACCATCATCTTTCGCATCAACATCTGGTGCACCTGGGGCAACAGTGTCAATTGGATCTTTCGGAATGTTTGGTTTTTCTTCCGCTGTGGTTGTGTCGTCTTCACCTGTGTTACCTGCTTCATCAGTGGCTTTACCAGTTACTTCACCGCCGTCTTTCACTTTATCTTCTGGAATTGTGATTACGCCAGTGTCTGGATCTACGGTTACACCTGGGTTTTCATCTGGGTTAGTGATTTTCCACGTGCCGTCGTCATCTTTTTCTACGGTTACCGTGTGATCTTCACCATCTTCACCTGGGTAAGTAACTTCTACTTTATCCGTATCTTCATCTGCTGGTGGAGCAACAGTAATTGAACCGTCTGGTTGTGCAACTACATCTGGTTTGCCTGGTGGCGTTGTGTCAACTGTAGTGGTATCGCTACCTTTAGGACTGTCAACGCCATCTGGATTTACCACTTTCGCTGTTACTTTTAACGTACCGCCTGTTTCTGGGATATCGTCTGCTGGTACGTCAACAACGATTTCACCATTCGCGATGTCTTCTGGTGTTAGTGTTTTGCTTACATCTGGTTGGCCGTCGCCGTCAGTGTCAACTTCTACTGTATCACCTTCTTTGGCATCGTTTGGCAGAGTCACTTTCACTTGAACGCCATCTTCTACTTCTTTGCCGTTCAATACGCCATCGCCGCCGTCAAGAATTTCAACACCTGGTTGACCACGTGGTGGTTCTTTGTCGGTTAAGTCGATAGGCTCTTTTGCAGTGTCGCTGTCTGTACCTGTGTTACCAGCTTCATCTGTAGTCGTAACAGTTACTTCGCCGCCATCTTTTACTGCTTCTGGTGGAATGGTTACAACACCTGTTTCTGGATCTACAGTTACACCTGGGTTTTCATCTGGGTTGGTGATTTTCCAAGTACCGTCTTCACCTTTTTCTACGGTTACGGTGTGATCTTCACCGTCTTCACCTGGGTAGGTTACTTCCATATCCGTAGTGTCTTCATCTACTGGATCGATGGTTACTGAACCGTCTTGGTTCGCATCTACATCTGGTGTTGGTGCTGTGGTGTCAACTTTAGCTTGATCTGTACCTTTAGGGCTTACTGCGCCATCGTTATTCGTGATGGTTGCAGATACGGTTAATGTACCGCCACTTGCAGGTACGTCTTCTGCTGGTACGTCAACAGTGATTTCGCCTTTTGCGATGTCTTCTGGTGTGAGGGTAACAGTTACATCTGGCTCACCGTCGCCATCAGTATCTACTTCTACGGTATTACCTTCTTTGGCTTCTTTTGGCAGAGTGATTTTCGCTTTAACGCCTTCTTTCACTTCTTCACCATTTAAGATGCCATCACCGCCATCAAGAATCTCAACGATAGGTGCTTCTACAGGTGGAGCTTTAGCTGTGTCGCTATCGCCTTCACTTGTGTTGCCAGCTTCGTCTGTTGCGGTTGCAGTTACTTCACCACCGTCTTTTACTTTGTCTTCTGGAATGGTAACAATGCCAGTTTCTGGATCTACGGTTACACCTGGGTTTTCATCTGGGTTGGTGATTTTCCAAGTACCGTCTTCACCTTTCTCTACTGTAACAGTGTGGTCTTCACCATCTTCACCTGGGTAAGTAATTTCTACTTCTTTGGTGTCTTCATCAGCTGGTGGAGCAACTTTCACTGAACCGTCATTTTGTGCTTCTACATCTGGTGCACCTGGCGCAGTTGTGTCAGGATTGTTGCCTGCTGTATCACGATCTTCAGGACCAGTGTTACCAGTCTCATCAGTTGCACGACCTACTACTTCGCTGCCGTCTTTCACTTTATCTGCTGGGATAGTAACTACACCTGTTTCTGGATCTACGGTTACGCCTGGGTTTTCATCTGGGTTAGTGATTTCCCAAGTGCCGTCTTCACCTTTCTCTACAGTTACAGTGTGATCTTCACCGTCTTCATCGGTGTAGGTGATTTCCACTTCTTTGGTGTCTTTATCTGCAGGTGGTGTTACTTCCACTGAACCATCATCTTTCGCATCAACATCTGGTGCACCTGGGGCAACAGTGTCAATTGGATCTTTCGGAATGTTTGGTTTTTCTTCCGCTGTGGTTGTGTCGTCTTCACCTGTGTTACCTGCTTCATCAGTGGCTTTACCAGTTACTTCACCGCCGTCTTTCACTTTATCTTCTGGAATTGTGATTACGCCAGTGTCTGGATCTACGGTTACACCTGGGTTTTCATCTGGGTTAGTGATTTTCCACGTGCCGTCGTCATCTTTTTCTACGGTTACCGTGTGATCTTCACCATCTTCACCTGGGTAAGTAACTTCTACTTTATCCGTATCTTCATCTGCTGGTGGAGCAACAGTAATTGAACCGTCTGGTTGTGCAACTACATCTGGTTTGCCTGGTGGCGTTGTGTCAACTGTAGTGGTATCGCTACCTTTAGGACTGTCAACGCCATCTGGATTTACCACTTTCGCTGTTACTTTTAACGTACCGCCTGTTTCTGGGATATCGTCTGCTGGTACGTCAACAACGATTTCACCATTCGCGATGTCTTCTGGTGTTAGTGTTTTGCTTACATCTGGTTGGCCGTCGCCGTCAGTGTCAACTTCTACTGTATCACCTTCTTTGGCATCGTTTGGCAGAGTCACTTTCACTTGAACGCCATCTTCTACTTCTTTGCCGTTCAATACGCCATCGCCGCCGTCAAGAATTTCAACACCTGGTTGACCACGTGGTGGTTCTTTGTCGGTTAAGTCGATAGGCTCTTTTGCAGTGTCGCTGTCTGTACCTGTGTTACCAGCTTCATCTGTAGTCGTAACAGTTACTTCGCCGCCATCTTTTACTGCTTCTGGTGGAATGGTTACAACACCTGTTTCTGGATCTACAGTTACACCTGGGTTTTCATCTGGGTTGGTGATTTTCCAAGTACCGTCTTCACCTTTTTCTACGGTTACGGTGTGATCTTCACCGTCTTCACCTGGGTAGGTTACTTCCATATCCGTAGTGTCTTCATCTACTGGATCGATGGTTACTGAACCGTCTTGGTTCGCATCTACATCTGGTGTTGGTGCTGTGGTGTCAACTTTAGCTTGATCTGTACCTTTAGGGCTTACTGCGCCATCGTTATTCGTGATGGTTGCAGATACGGTTAATGTACCGCCACTTGCAGGTACGTCTTCTGCTGGTACGTCAACAGTGATTTCGCCTTTTGCGATGTCTTCTGGTGTGAGGGTAACAGTTACATCTGGCTCACCGTCGCCATCAGTATCTACTTCTACGGTATTACCTTCTTTGGCTTCTTTTGGCAGAGTGATTTTCGCTTTAACGCCTTCTTTCACTTCTTCACCATTTAAGATGCCATCACCGCCATCAAGAATCTCAACGATAGGTGCTTCTACAGGTGGAGCTTTAGCTGTGTCGCTATCGCCTTCACTTGTGTTGCCAGCTTCGTCTGTTGCGGTTGCAGTTACTTCACCACCGTCTTTTACTTTGTCTTCTGGAATGGTAACAATGCCAGTTTCTGGATCTACGGTTACACCTGGGTTTTCATCTGGGTTGGTGATTTTCCAATTACCGTCTTTATCTTTTTCTACGGTTACTGTGTGATCTTCACCATCTTCACCTGGATAGTCGATATCAACTTTTTGAGTGTCAGCGTCTTTTGGCGGAGCAACTTTTACTGAACCGTCATTTTGTGCTTCTACATCTGGCGCAGCTGGTGCGGTAGTGTCAGGATTGTTGCCTGCTGTACCTTTGCCTTCTTCACCAGTATTGCCACTTTCGTCAGTCGCTTTACCTGTTACTTCGCTGCCATCTTTTACTTTGTCTGCAGGAATAGTCACTACACCAGTATCTGGATCAACAACTAAGTTAGGATCAGTTGTTTTCCATTTGCCATCATCACCTTTTTCTACAGTTGAAGTGTGGTCATTGCCATCTTCGTCTGTGTAGGTGATTTCTACTTTTTTGGTGTCTTCATCTTTAGGTGGCGTTATAACTACTGAGCCGTCGTCTTTCGCATCTACTTCTGGTTTGCCTGGCGCAGTTGTGTCAGGATTGTTGCCTGCATTAGTTTTGCCTTCTTCACCAGTATTGCCGCTCTCGTCAGTCGCTTTACCTGTTACTTCACTGCCGTCTTTTACTTTGTCAGCAGGGATAGTAACTACACCAGTGTCTGGATCAACAACTAAGTTAGGATCAGTTGTTTTCCATTTGCCATCATCACCTTTTTCTACAGTTGAAGTGTGGTCGTTACCATCTTCATCTGTATAGGTGATTTCTACTTTTTTGGTATCAGGATCAGATGGTGGGGTTATCACTACTGAACCATCGCCTTTTGCGTCTACATCTGGTTGACCCGGAGGTGTAGTATCAGGGTTGTTACCAGCGTTTGTTTTACCTTCTTCACCAGTATTACCGCTCTCGTCAGTCGCTTTACCTGTTACTTCGCTGCCGTCTTTTACTTTGTCAGCAGGAATAGTCACTACGCCAGTATCTGGATCTACAACTAAGTTAGGATCTGTTGTTTTCCATTTACCGTCATCACCTTTTTCTACTGTTGAAGTGTGGTCGTTACCATTTTCATCGGTATAGGTAATTTCAACTTTTTTGGTGTCAGGATCAGATGGTGGAGTAATTTTTACTGAACCATCACTTTGCGCTTCTACATCCGGTCTAGCTGGTGGAGTTGTATCTCCAGGGTTACTATTACTGTCACTACCACCAAAATTTCCACCTTTAGTTAATGCAACACCAGCAATAGCAAGTGGAAGTAATGCTAATAACCATAATGGACTAAATGCCCAGAATGCACCAATTGGATTACCACCCAATGCTTGACCGGCAGATACTTGATCTGCTAATTCAGTTACTGCATCTGGTTGTAATGTACTTTCTGGAACATAAGGATAGACTGAACCATTTTCATGCATACCTACAAGTAAACTATCCTTGTAAGCGGCTACGTCCTCATCATAGTAATTAATGATGATTAAATCTGGGTTTTCGATATCAGAACCTTCAAACGCAATTTTTAAATCTTTACCATCGCGTTTGATCATAATGTTTTCTGGCGCAAACCCCGTTTTTTCATCAATAAATTGATAATTCACTTTATTTTGTGCAGCGATAGCAGTTACCGTGCCCGATTTTAAGTGAATTGTCTCTAGCGTTTCTTTAGCGCTATTAATTTTTAACGTTATATTATTGTTAGCCATAATTTATGTTTTACCTTTTTGTGACTACTTGCCACCGTGTACGACAATGCTTACACGACGGTTTGGTTGGTTACAAGCTTGACGCTCTTTCACATTTCTTGGGAAACGCGCTTTACAATCAGCAATTAACGGTTCGCTTTCACCACGACCTTCAGCTGTAATTAAGCTTGCATCTACACCACCTGCAGCTAATGCTTTTTTCACTGTCGCTGCACGTTTAAGAGAAAGTTTTTGGTTATAAGCCGCACTTCCTTCCGGATCGGTATGACCAACCACTGTAACATCACTGATTTTTTCTTTAATTTGTTTAATCTCTGCAGCAACAGCTGAAACTTCTTGTTTGCCTTGTGGCAACATATTCGCATAATCAGAACGATTGAATTTGAATAATGCTGATGCTTCAAGATTAAATTTTCTCAATACTTTTGAACATTCTTTCAAGTGTTCAACACGAGAAAGTGTATGTGTTTGCTCTGGGATGTTTTTAAGCTCTTCTCTTGCTTGTTGTTCATCCACTTGAACGAGCGTTGGTTTACCATTAGCGTTTGTTACTTTAAAGAAAGAAACTTGGTTTACTGCTAGATCATAGAAGTTACCATCATGTTCTTTCGCATAATAACCTGGATCGCGGTGAGTAAATTCACTGTAAAGTTTTTGGTTTTCTGCACAAACTGTTTCTTGACGGTAGGCATTCGGTTGTAACGACGCTAAATATTCACTATTAATGTAAACATTCACCGTTGGTCCATCAATTGCATCTGCTTGACGATAAATCACAACAGAAGAACGCCCTTCTGGAACCACGTTGCTATATGGTACATTCTTTGTATCAACCCAATTTAATTTTTGAGTTGTACATCCTGCAACTGCAAGAGGGAGCAATACCAAAGCGAGTTGTTGATATTTAAATCTCATAAAATTGAACTCCTATTCATCAAAAATATAGTATGTATGCTACACAAAGATGAACAATGAAAGACGATTTGATTTAATAAAAATTAAATCAAAAGAAATTCCTTTTTCCATCGAAAATAAACTATTAACAAAATCATCTTCACGCAAAATGCAGCAGACCGATTTTTCTAATCAGTTGCTTTATGCTAATAATTTTTAGGATGTACTCAAGAAACACCACTGACAAGACCAATAGCTTTAGCGTTTAGCGTTTAGCGTTTAGCGTTTAGCGTTTAGCGTTTAGCGTTTAGCGTTTAGCGTTTAGCGTTTAGCGTTTAGCGTTTAGCGTTTAGTATTGCCCTTTTAAGGGAGCAGCTCAAGCACTTAATCAGCTTAAGCTGTTAAATTGATAATCATCGGTTCGTTAGGTTTTCATTACATAAAAAGTTACTACCCAAAACTCATCCTTGAAGAAATTACCAACATCCCTTCTTCAAATATAAAAAACTGTTTTTTGTTAGACAGTTTCTTTTTTGTTATTCATAATCTGTAAAGATTACTTGCCAAATTGCACACAATACGGACAATTATGACCCTGCCATTATAACTGACGGGTAGAAAAAGTCATCACTTTTATTTGGTATTTCCTATCAATTTTCCTTGATGAAGATCAAATTTTTGTAAATTTACCTTACTAATCGATCATTTTACATACACTAATTTACTTTTCGTGCAAATAACCCACTTAATCCAATCGAATTTGAACCTTTCAGTAAGATTAAATCCTTCTCTTTAATGAGGGTTGGCAAGGCAGCTTTCAACTGTCCCACATCATCAAATACAGAAAAACTGTATTTCGATTTAGATAAAACCGGTGCAGCCATTCGACTTACACTTTTTCCTACTAACACAATATGGCGAACCTTCATTTCACTCAGCCATTCACCAAGCTGTTGGTGATATTTATCGCTATCTGTTCCCAACTCCAGCATATCCCCAATAATCAGTAGTTTATGTTTAATTGGTCGCGTAATCTGTGCAAAATTATCCAATGCAGCAGACATAGAAAGCGGATTTGCATTGTAAGCATCATCAATCACTTCAATATCAAAACCATTAAATTTAGTTTTAAATCGCTCATTTCTGCCTGATACTGGCGAGAAAGAAGCTAATCCTGCAAGGATTTTCTTCATATCTAATTGGAAATAATGAGCAATCGCCAAAATTGCCATTGCATTTAGCACAAAATGCTTACCACTTACGGCTAATTTCACTTTAACTGTTTCGCCATCAGGGAAAACGATTTCAGATGCTCTTTTACTATAAGTCATTAACTTCACATTAGCCTGTGAATGCTCACCATAAGTTAGCACCTTCAATCCTTTGGCTTCTGCTAAGGGTGCAATTAAATCAAACTGTGGAATATCTCTACAGATCACCGCTACTTGCCCTGCCTTCATAGACTCAAAAATGCGGGCTTTTTTAAGCGCAATATTTTCTACTGTATGATGATATTCAAGATGAGCGGGGGCGATATTAGTAATAATGGCAATATCTGGCTGCACCAATTGGCTATTAAGGCTCATATTGCCAATCGCCATTTCTAATATCCAAAAATCATCGCGCTGATCCATTGATGCCATATTCCACGCAATTCCTATCGGTAAATTGGCACTGGATAGCGTCTGCTCAGCTTGTCCAATTTGTTTTAAGGTGTGGGAAAGCATAAAAACTGTACTCGTTTTACCCGCACTTCCTGTTACACCAATCACTTTACCTTTAAAGGCTTTTCTTGATGCCGAACCAATATCCAGCACCGCACGGCGAACATCTTTAACTAATAGCACTGGCGCATCGGTGGTATAAACCGCATTCTCATCATCAGTAATAACGCCCGCGGCTTCTCTTCTTAATAATGAATTAATGCTCACTCTAGGTAAGTATCCCTGCGTCATTCCTTTACCACGTTCAACCAATAAATGATGTGGTTTAAAACTTTTCGGCCACGCGCAAAGTCCATTAGCAAACCAACCTGCTTTTGGTTCAACAATCCAACGTCCATTGGTGATTTTCGGTAAGGTTATCTTATTTAACACATTAGGAGCCTCATTATCTGCATCTGCTTCTTTTGTTAGACTTGCTGGATATTTACCACTTACCAGAATTTCTCTATATCCCACTAATCCTGATAAATAATGCTCTACATCATCAATGCGCACTCGGAAAGCGTGGTGACGAATAAAAAAGCCATGCAAAATTCGCTGCGGATTTTTGAAATACATTGCTACTTCAGGATAGAAGAAACCATTAATTAGATATTTTGCTCGATTATGTAAAGCTTGATAGAACACGGACACATCAAAATCTGCCAACACTTCATCTTTATATTCAGGGAACTCATCGAGTTTCAATAGCATTTTGTGAAAGGCGACTGAAAGTTCAAGCAACGTAGGGAAAGTGGTGATACGATTGTTGATAAAACTCACATAACCATCAATATTTCTTACCGCAAAGGCAAAGTATTTCTTCTCTGGCAGGTATTTAACCAACTCATTAGAACAATAAGATAACCAGTGATCGTGTGCTTTTTCATGTTTATTTTCAATAAAATAGTCAAATGCCTTAACGACACAATCGAGCCAACGGGGATCTTTATCCATTCCATAAAGACGCATTAAACCAAACGCCGCTTCTCCATCATAATAAATAATGCGATTTTCTTCTTTTACTGACAAATCCTCAGCATTGAGAACATGCACAAACCCACCGTTAGCTTTCTGCATCGCCAAAATGCCACAAGCTAATTTTTCACAAAGCGCAAGATACTGTTGCTTACGCGAAGTGGTCGGGAATACGGTCAAATACTTAACCAAAGCCAAAATGGCTACTGCATTTGCCCCTAATTTGATTTCATTTCCCGTATCAACGATATAAGCTTTATCCGCATAATCTCGAATTGACTGTGTAATTAAATAATCCAATGCCTTATCTATTTGCGCTTTCACCTCTGCAAAGAATTTTTCATCAACATTCTGATCGCTGCTCTGTGCTTGCTGATAATAGGATTCATAGCCCTCTAACATTGCATAAGTACTACTCGCGTGACGCAATGTATTGTAAGTCGGGATCACTCGGTCAAAGCAAGGGAAATAACCATATTCATAAATACCATTTTCTTTCACTTGCTTAGATAAATAATGGGTAGATAACTGGATTAATTGTTCAACTTGTGGAAGTTCAAAACTCGCAACTTTACGATGCCCTTGATAACGCGGCTGAGTATCTAGCGTGTAATATTTTGCTTGTTCCACATCAATGAAAAAACCTGCCGTTTGAAACACAATCATTTTTTCATCGGGCAAAAATGCTGGCATCTGACTACTTCCGTGACGTGCCTTAATATAACGCACTAAATTGTCTTGATTTACGCAAGCAGAAGTTACATCTGCCCCTGAATATAAACAAGCATTGGCATTTAACTCCATTTCAGTTAAAAGCAACCAAGGTTCGCGTTTGCCTTCAAAGGCAATCCCTGCACGGAAATAATTACGTTTATAACGTGATAAATCATTATTAAATTTATCCCATTCCGTCAAATTACCATTTAATGCCCATTCCACACGGATATATTTAATTGGATACTCAAATTTATTTTGCAACAAAGAAATATTCGCTTGCACCTTATCTGCCAACGCATCTGCACTTAAGGCGAATATATCCAGCCATATTGTCTTAACCTTTGCTCTTACCGTACCATCGCTCACAGACAAAATAAGCACCTGCGATAAAGGATTTGCGGCATCGTAGATTCGGTTACGTTTCACTTCATTACAAACATCTAGCACCAATTGTTTCATCTTATGTTCCTTAAAAATAACTTTCGATAAAAATTGTATCTCACAATTTCATTTGCTGAAAACACTATATACAAATCTCATCAAAAAAGAATAAAAGTGCGGTAATTTTTAGTGGGATTTTTATCGTAAGAAAAGAAATGATGCAACGATACCACTAAGATAAAAACAAAAAAGTAGGAAACCATTTCCTACTTTTTTATTGCCTTGCAATTATTTTATCACTAACGCTGCAGCGCCTTTTACGCCAGCGGAATCAAGCAGTTGGCTTGGTTTGATTTGCAGGTTTTGTAGGGATACGCCTAAGGCATAGTGCGGTAGGAATTTTTGTACTTTTTCGATGATGAAATCGGCGGATTTTGCGACTCCACCAGCCAATACAATAAGTTCAGGGTTAAAAATATTAATCAGCACGCCTAAGCCGTAAGCCAAATATTTTGCGAAGTTATCCACCACTTGCAGCGCGAGATGATCACCTTTTTTGGCGTATTCAAAAATATGATGTGCTTGCAAGGAATCTAAATCCGTGGAAAAACGTTGGAAAAATTCACCGCACTTTTGTTTATCCATTTCAGGCGCGGAAAGACGTTTTTTGGCCTCTCGCACCAATCCTGGGGCAGAGGTGTAGGTTTCCAAGCAGCCTGTTAAACCGCAGCCGCACTTCATTCCTTGTTCGTTCACCATAATATGGCCAAATTCGCCCGCACAGCCGCCCGAACCAGACAACACCTTGCCGTTTAGCAAAATGCCTGAAGCAATGCCCGTGCCAATCGGCACAACAATAAGATTCGCCACGCCTTGCCCTGCACCGAATAAATGTTCACCCAAGGTAATGGCGCGTACATCGTTTTCCACCACCACATTTTTGTGAGAGATTTCTTCCATTAATTGCTTGGCATTGAAATCATTACCCCAAGAAAAATTGGCCGCGATTTTAACAATTGCTTGATCCACCACTGGGCCTGGAATTCCCAAGCCGATGCCTGCTAATTGTGCTTCTGAAAGCTGATGTTGCGCAAGCAAATCTAAAATGCTCTGCCAAATGCGAGAAAAAGTGGTTCTTGCCCCTTGCTGAGACAAAGTCGGAATGCTCTGTTCTGCAAGAATATTAAAATGGTTGTCTAAAATGCCAATTTTTGTGTTTGTGCCGCCAATGTCCACACCTGCGTAATATTTCATTATCAACTCCATTTATTTCAATAGCCAGAAAATGCATTATTAACATACGCTATTTAAGCGGAAAAAACTATGATAAATATCATAGAGATAGCGTGATAAGGATCACAATTTTGACTGAAATAATGCCTGTTGCACAGCCTGCGGCACAAGTTCACTGACATCGCCGCCGTGTAGATGAATTTCTCGCACGATGGTGGAAGAAACAAAAGCCCATTTTTCGCTAGGGGGGAAAAATAAACTCTCCACGCCCTGCCCATTTTCATTTTTGGTTAATAAGCGGTTTAGGCTGGCGAGTTGCAGTTCGTATTCAAAATCCGTGGTGGTTCGCACGCCGCGAATAATGGCGTGGATTTGTTTTTCTTTCACCACCTTAGCCAATAAATCAGCAAAGCCAAAGACTTCCACATTGGGTAAGTGAGCGACCGCTTGCTGTGCAATTTTCACTCTGGTGTCTAAATCGAATAAGGGCTTTTTGCTCGGGCTGGCGGCAATGGCAACAAAAACGTTGGAAAAAAGCACCGCACTTCGTTCAATAATATCTAAATGCCCGTTGGTGATGGGATCAAAGGTGCCGGGGTAAATTACGGTTGTCATTTTTTCTCCTTTAAGTTCTGCTATGGCGTTCAGGCAAAATTCTGTGTTTATGGGGATTTCAAATAAGGTTGAAGTAAATCAAGCAAGCGTTGTAAAGCACCGCGATTTTCTAATAATACGCCATAGCCCGCTTTTCCTGTGCGTTCACGCAAGGCAGAGGAATTTAGCAAAATTTCCACCGCTCTTGCGATGGCGGCGGCATTATTATTCACCTCAACAAAGCCCTGAACTTCCATCAACTTGCGGTAAACTTCGGGGAAATTGAAGGTATATTTACCACTTACCACAGGAATTTGAAAAGCGAGCGGTTCAAGGGGATTATGTCCGCCTCGTTTCACTAAACTGCCCCCAACAAAGGCGACATCTGCCAAAGCGTACATTAACATTAGCTCTCCCATTGTATCACCTAGCACCACTTGGGTATCAGCTTGTGGCACACGATTTTCGCTGCGGCGCACAAAGGTGAAATGCTGTTTTTCAATCTGCTCCGCCACTTCGTTAAAACGTTCTGGGTGGCGTGGCACGAGAATCAGCAATAAATCGGGAAAGGTTTGCAATAATAAACGGTGGCTTTCCAAAATCAGGCTTTCTTCACCCTCGTGAGTGCTAGCAGCGACCCACACTGGGCGTTGTTGTTTCCATTGGGCTTTGAGCTTTTCTGCTTCAGTGAGTAAGCTCTCACTTAGCACTAAATCATATTTAATATTGCCTGTGAGTTTGAGCTTTTCTGGATCGTAGCCCAGTTTGAGATAACGCTGTCCGCTGATATTATCCTGCGGCGCGATCAGGCTGATTTTGCTTAAAATGGCTTGGATATAGCTTTCCAGCCAACCATAACGTTTTGCTGATCGGGCAGATAAACGGGCGTTGGCAATAATAAAAGGAATATGCTGTTTGTGTAGCTGATAAATTAAATTTGGCCAAATCTCGGTTTCGATGACAATGCAGACTTTCGGTTGAATGAAACGAACAAAGCGTTTAATCGCCCCGGGTAAGTCGTAAGGCAGATAAAAATGGCTAACTTGATCACCAAAAGCGGCTTTGACGCGCTCAGAGCCTGTTGGCGTAACGGTGGTAAGCGTAATGGATAATTCAGGGTAACAGCGTTGAATCGCTTTCACTAAAGGGGTGGCAGCAATCACTTCACCAACAGATGCCGCGTGGATTAACACGCCATTCGCTTTTGGCGGAGTTTGTGTAGCGCGATAAATGCCATAACGCTCCAAAATCCGCTGACGATAAGCTGGCGCTTTGAAGCTACGTAATAAAATAAATAGCCAAATCAGCGGTTGAACAAGATACATTATGCAAGTGTAAATTCTGTGCCACATAGCCGTTTCTTCATTAAGCCAGAAAATTGAGAAATTTGCCCCGCACTTTATTCATACAACTTGGCAAGATAAAGTGCGGTGGAATTTCGCGAAGTTTTTATTTTATTGATTGTTCAATAATGCCGCCACCAAGGCAAATTTCCCCTTGGTAGAATACGGCAGATTGCCCTGGAGTTACTGCAATTTGCGGTTCATCAAAACGTACTTCGATGCTATCATCATTAATTGGGATAATTTGACAAGGAATATCCGTTTGGCGATAGCGTGTTTTCACTGTGCAACGCAGCGGTTCGCGAATCGGTTGGCGATCCACCCAGTGCAGCTGTTGCGCAATTAATCCGCTGGAGAGCAGGGCGGAATTATCCAAGCCCTGAGCGACCACTAACACGTTGTTATTGAGATCTTTTTCCACTACATACCACGCATTTTCCGCTTTGCCTTTCACGCCACCAATGCCTAGGCCTTTGCGTTGCCCTAAGGTGTGATACATCAAACCTTGGTGGCGGCCGATGATTTCGCCTTCGGTGGTTTTGATGTCCCCTGGTTGAGCAGGCAAATAACGTGCCAAGAAATCTTTGAATTTACGTTCGCCGATAAAACAAATGCCGGTGGAATCTTTTTTCTTCGCGGTAACCAAGCCTAAATCTTCTGCGATGGCACGTACCACGGTTTTTTCAATATCACCCACAGGAAACAGACTTTGCGCCACTTGGCTTTCGCTTAAGGTGTAAAGGAAATAGCTTTGGTCTTTGTTAGGATCTAAACCACGCAATAATTGCGCTTTGCCATTGTGATCACGGCGGCGCACATAATGCCCTGTGGCGATATAATCCGCCCCCAGATCTTCGGCGGCATATTCCAAAAAGGCTTTAAACTTGATTTCTTTGTTGCACAGAATATCAGGATTTGGCGTGCGACCAGCTTTGTATTCCGCTAAAAAATGTTCAAAAACATTGTCCCAATATTCAGCAGCAAAATTAATTTTGTGTAATTTGATGCCGAGCTTGTCGCATACCGCTTGTGCGTCCGCCAAGTCTGCAGCTGCGGTGCAGTAATCGGTGCCATCGTCTTCTTCCCAGTTTTTCATAAACAAGCCTTCCACTTGGTAGCCTTGTTGCTGAAGAATAAAGGCGGAAACGGAAGAATCCACCCCACCAGACATTCCACAAATCACTTTAATTTTGCTGTTTTCTGCACGTTGGCTTTCGCTTAATGCAGGGAAATATTGTTCATAAGTTTTTGATTTCATCATAATTTTGCTTAATTTTTTTACCGCACTTTCGTTTCCCCATTGGGGCATTATTTGACTTCGTAAAAGTTATTTTCGCTTTTGTTGAAACGCTCTAATTCTGATGCGTCCACTTCACCTTTCTCTACTTTTGCTTTTAAGTTATCGCAAGGCTCATCACAATCGCAGACTTTTTTTAATCCCAACGCGGAGATCCCCCCGCAGCTTCCTGCAATGGATTTGCGTTTAATAATATAGCCAATAGACATAGCAAAAATAACGAGGACGAAAAAGCCGAAAGTAATAAAAAAGAGTTCCATATTTCCCCCTTATTGGTTGATGAGTTGTTTAAATGCAGAAGACATTTTTACCTCAAATCCTTTTTCCGTTTTAATAATTAAATAAACGGCAAGTTTTTGCTGCTCTGCAATATCCAGTGCTTTCGCTTCACCCAGTACAAATAGCCCTGTTGAAAGCCCGTCTGCGGTCATTGATGACGGTGCTAATACGGTAATTGAGGCTAAATGATGTTGGATTGGACGCCCAGTTTGTGGATCAATTTCGTGCGAATAACGCACGCCATTTTCTTCAAAGTAAATGCGATAATCACCTGAGGTTGCCATTGCTAAATTATGTAGCCCAACAACTTGCTCAACGCTTCTGGAACCGTCAAAGGTAGGCTTTTCAATGGCAATCTGCCAAGGTTTGTTTTCGCTATTATTTCCTTTAACACGAATTTCGCCACCAATTTCTACCATATAGTTGCCAATACCTAAACTTTCTAGGTAATCCGCCACTTGATCCACCCCAAAGCCTTTGGCAATCGAAGATAAATCCACATAAAGTTCTGGCACAGTTTTTTCTAAGTAAAATTTACCCGCACTTTCACTGAGTTTTAATTTTTCAATGCCAACCCACGCACGGCGTTCATCAAGTTGTTGTTGGCTCGGTGCTTTTTCCACGCGTTTTTCGGGGCCAAATCCCCATAAATTCACCAAGGGGCCTACGGTAACATCTAATGCACCTTGTGTAACCTTATTTAAGCGAATGGCTTCACCTATCACTTTGGCAAGATCGGCTGAAATTTCAATGGGCGTATTAACTTGACGATTTTGATTAAAGCGACTTAATTCAGAAGTCGGAATATAAGTGGACATTTTATCATTAACGTCTTTTAAAATATGTTCAATCCCCTCGTGTGTATCGGTAACCGATTGTGAGCCTTCCTCAGTGATGTATTTGATATGGTAGGTTGTTCCCATTGTTTTACCTTCAAAGGCAATTTGTTTTGGCTCTTTATTGCAAGCAGTTAGTGCTACCGCAGTGAACAATGCTACACCCCACATTTGTAATGTTTTGATTTTCATACGCCCTCCCAAAACGACTAATTAATAATGGAAAACAGACAACTCAACATCCTTATCTGTTTTCCATTCTTGATTATTAAAAACAACCGAGGGAAATTGAGCTATTTTTGGAAAATCCCTCGGCTGAAATTTATTGTTGAGGAGCTGGTTCGAGCATCTCTATTGTCAGTTTGCACTCAGCAATCGCTTTATTTGGATCCACCTTAAATTTTGCAAGCATATCTTTTTCCAAATCTGTCCAAAGTGCGTTGATATCATCCATTGAATGGGTTTCTTTCATAATTCTGAAAAAGATTTCTTTCACTTCAAGGCATTCTTTTGGTAATTCTGTCGCAGAAGCGGATAACACAAAAGTCGCAAAAAATATGGTGATCAATAATTTTTTCATTCATTTTCCTTATTAATTTAAGTGATTAAGGTTAGTTTAATTTTAACGCTCAAATCCATAACTATTTGAGAAATTTGACCATTCTTTTAATGGGATCATTCATTTTTCATCTTTAGTTATCTTTAAATCTTAGGATAAGCGGTCTCTTTTTTCAAAAAATTTGCAAGAAAAGACCGCTTGATTGATAAGATTATTTGCCATTCATCTCTTTGAGCATTTTAAGCATTTCTGCACAGCCTGCCGCAACCGCTTTTTCACCATTTTGTTTCATGGCATCAGCTAATTCTGCTTGGGCACCTTTAAATGTTTCTTCAATTTCAGCTTTACTTGGACCATTCTTTTTAGTTTCAGCTACTGTTTTCACATACTCCAAATATTCTTTACACTCTTTTGGAAGATCTTGTGCTTGAGCAGATAAAGCAAAACCTGTAAATAATGCAGCAATAAGTAATTTTTTCATAACATCTCCATTAATTGAAAAATAAGTTAGTCTTCGTTAGGAAAAAAGATCAAATCCACAAAGTCATCGTGAATTTGACCTTAGTTTAAGTAAGCTTGTGAGTAAAATTAACCACCGAAATCATCTAATAAGATGTTTTCATCTTCTACACCAAGATCTTTTAACATCTTGATCACAGAAGCATTCATGATTGGAGGTCCACACATATAGTATTCACAATCTTCCGGTGCTTCGTGGTTTTTCAGGTAGTTTTCATAAAGAACATTATGAATAAAGCCTGTATAACCCGTCCAATTATCTTCCGGCAATGCATCTGAAAGCGCTACATGCCATACGAAGTTGTCGTTTTCTGCAGCTAATTGGTCGAAGTCTTCTTGGTAGAAGATCTCACGTTTAGAACGAGCACCATACCAGAATGACATTTTACGTTTAGATTTTAAACGTTTTAATTGGTCAAAGATATGTGAACGCATTGGTGCCATACCTGCACCCCCACCGATAAATACCATTTCTGCATCAGTATCTTTCGCGAAGAATTCACCGAATGGGCCAGAAATTGTCACTTTATCACCCGGTTTTAATGACCAAATATAAGAAGACATTTGTCCTGGTGGAGCATCAGGCATACGTGGTGGTGGTGTAGCAATACGCACGTTTAGCATAATGATGCCTTTCTCTTCTGGGTATGAAGCCATTGAGTAAGCACGCACAATTGGCTCGTCCACTTTTGACACATAACGCCATAAATCAAATTTATCCCAATCTTCGTGATATTCTTTTGGAATATCGAAGTCTTTGTAATAAACCGTATGTGGATCTGCTTCAATTTGGATATAACCACCCGCACGGAATGGTACTTCTTCCCCTTCAGGAATTTGTAATTTAAGCTCTTTGATGAAGGTTGCTTTATTGTCGTTAGAAATAACGGTACATTCCCATTTTTTCACGCCGAACACTTCTTCAGGTAATTCAATTTGCATATTGGTTTTAACATTTACCTGACAAGCTAGACGATAACCCTCTTTCGCTTCACGTTTTGAAATGTGAGAAAGTTCTGTTGGTAGAATATCACCACCGCCCTCAGTTACTTTCACCACACATTGACCACAAGAGCCGCCGCCCCCACAAGCTGAAGAAACGAAAATCCCTTTGCTTGCTAATGCACCTAATAATTTTCCACCTGCTGGCAAGTGAATGGCTTTGCTTGGATCGTGATTGATTTCAATAGTAATGTCCCCTGAGTTTACGAGTTTAGATTTAGCAAACAAGATAATTGCTGCTAACGCTAAAACCACCACAGTGAACATTGCAATACCTAAAATAATTTCCATTTAGTATCCCCTTCTTATAACTGAATACCTGAAAATGACATAAAGCCAAGCGCCATTAGACCTACGGTGATAAAGGTGATCCCTAAACCACGCAAGCCTGCTGGAATATCAGCATATTTCATTTTTTCAGTTAAACCGGCAAGTGCCACGATAGCAAGCATCCAACCTGTTCCCGCACCGATACCATAAACCACAGATTCAGCAAGGTTGTATTCACGTTGCACCATAAAAGATACCCCACCGAAAATCGCACAGTTTACGGTGATTAACGGTAAGAAGATCCCTAATGCGTTATAAAGTGCGGGGAAAAATTTGTCCAAAACCATTTCTAGGATTTGTACTAATGCCGCAATCACACCGATGAAGGTGATAAAGCGTAAGAAACTTAAATCTACGCCTTCTACTAACGCACCATCTTTTAAGATGTGAGTATAAACAATTTGGTTTGCTGGCACGGCGATACCTAATACCACGATTACCGCGATCCCTAAACCAAAGGCTGTTGAAACTTTCTTTGAAACCGCAAGGAATGTACACATACCAAGGAAGAAAGAAAGTGCCATATTTTCAATAAAAATGGACTTAACAAATAGACTTAAATAGTGTTCCATCTTATTTCTCCACTTGCTCTGGTTTCCAAGTTCTTAAGCCCCAAATTAAGAAGCCGATGATAAAGAACGCACTTGGTGCTAAAAGGAATAAACCGTTTGCTTGATACCAACCACCGTCTTGGATAGTTTGGAAAATAGTCATTCCGAATACTTTACCTGAACCAATTAACTCGCGTAAAAATGCCACAATAACAAGGATCACACCATAACCGATACCGTTACCTAGACCATCAACAAAACTTGCCAATGGTGGCTCTTTCATTGCAAATGCTTCTGCGCGACCCATTACGATACAGTTGGTAATGATTAAGCCAACGAATACCGAAAGCTGTTTAGATAACTCATAAGCATAGGCTTGCAACACTTGGTCCACAAGGGTTACTAATGATGCAATGATCGCCATTTGCACGATAATACGGATACTATTTGGAATATAGTTACGGATACAAGAAATAAAGAAACTTGAAAATGCCGTTACTAAACTTACTGCGATTGCCATTACCACCGCGGTTTCTAATTTTGTTGTTACCGCTAAAGCAGAACAAATACCCAAGATTTGCAATGCAATTGGGTTATTGCTCACAATCGGAGATAACAATAATTTTTTCATATTTGCATTAGCCATTAGTTAGCCTCCGCTCTAAGTTTATCTAAATATGGACCAAAGCCATTACGATCAAACCAGTAATCGAAAGAACCTTGTACCCCTTTCGTTGTTAAGGTTGCACCAGATAAACCATCAATACCGTGTTCTTTATCTGCTGAAGCCCCTTTACCAATTTTAATCGCAACTTGATTTTGTTCATTAAAGAGTTTTTTACCTACAAAGTATTTTTGCCAGTTTGGATTAGCAATTTCGCCCCCTAAACCAGCCGTTTCACCTTGCTCATAATAAGTAATCCCTTTAATGGTATTTGCATCTGGTGCAACAGACACAAAACCATACATCACAGACCATAATCCCGTACCATAAATTGGTAAGACAATTTGTGAAGTTTTGCCTTGTGCATCTTTTACCAAATAAACCTCAGCGTATTTTGCCCGCACTTTAATACCAGCTTTATCATCTTCTGGTTTAATTGTGACACTTTCAGCTGGATTTTTCACCGCAACACGCGCATCAAAATTCGTGATGTTATTAACATAATCACCTGTTGCAAGATCAACAATTTTAGGCTCAATGTTTTCCGCATAAAGTGCTTTTATTTCCGCCCCTTTTGCTTTCGCTGGGAGTAATCCTGCCACACTGAGAATGTTTTTCTGTTTATCTAATAATTTTTGCTCATTTTGCGTCGGTTTTAAACCTACTGCCGCACTTGCTACGATAATTGAGCAAACTAAGCTGACTAGAACAACAACAAGGATTGTTCCGCCAACACTATCTTTATTAAACTTAGCCATTGCGCGCTCTCCGACGTTTGATATTTGCTTGAACAACCAGATAGTCAAAAATTGGGGCAAATAAGTTAGCTAATAAGATGGCTAACATCATTCCTTCTGGATAAGCAGGGTTTACCACTCGAATAATCACTGCCATTGCACCAATTAATGCGCCATACCACCATTTCCCTTTATTTGTAAATGAGGCGGATACAGGGTCTGTTGCCATAAATAACATACCTAACGCAAAACCACCTAACACTAAGTGCCAATGCCAAGGCATTGAGAATAATGGGTTTGTCTCTGAACCAATCACATTGAATAGGGTAGAAGTGGCAATCATACCGATCATCACACCCGCGATAATACGCCACGAAGCAATACGGGCGAATACAATCACCGCAGCCCCAATTAATAATGCAAGGGTCGAAACTTCACCGATTGAACCCGGGATATTCCCTAAGAAAGCGTCCATCCATTGAATTGGCTGACCGGTGGTAACTTGTTTTAATGCTCCTTGACCGCCGGTTGCCCATTGTGAAAGTGCGGTTGCACCAGAGAAACCATCAGCAGCGATCCATACGGAATCCCCTGAGATTTGTGCTGGATAAGCAAAAAATAAAAACGCACGCCCTGCTAATGCTGGGTTCATAAAGTTTTTACCAACACCACCGAACACCTCTTTCGCCACAACAACACCGAAAGTGGTCGCTAGTGCTGCTTGCCATAATGGCAATGTTGGCGGAACGATAAGGGCTAATAAAATAGAGGTTACGAAGAAACCTTCGTTGATTTCGTGTTTACGCACCATGGCGAATAACACTTCCCAGAAACCGCCCACAAGGAATACGGTTAAATAAATTGGTAGGAAGAAAATCGCCCCTAATGCCATTTTAGCAAGTACACCTGCATCAGGCGACACTAAACCTAGTGCGTTTGCTAAGGCAAAATGCCAGTCATTCGCCACATTTTGTGCTAAGTTTTGCGCAAAATCGCCGACGTTTAATGCAAGGATAGATTGCGCCCCCACATTAAACATACCGTAGAACATTGCTGGAAATAACGCCAGCCACACTAATACCATCATACGTTTTGAATCTAACGCATCACGGACGTGAGAAGCTTTCGCTGTTACTGTACCGGGGGTATATAAAAAGGTTGCCGTTGCTTCAAACAGTGCATACCATTTTTCATATTTACCACCCGGTAAAAAAGCAGGTTCCATTTTCTCTAAAAGATGTTTTAAACCCATTTTTAACCTTCCTTCTCGATCTTATCTAAAGCCGCACGCAGCATTGGACCGTAATCATTTTTACCCGGACAAACGAATGTACAAAGTGCTAAATCTTCTTCATCTAACTCTAAGCAACCTAATGCTTGCGCACTATCGGTATCGCCTGCACTTAAATCACGCAGTAATAATGTCGGGATAATATCTAATGGCATCACACGTTCATAAGCGCCAATTGGTACCATTGCACGGTGTCCACCATTAAGTGCGGTGGTAAAATTGAATAATTTATGTCCGAAATGACCTAATACGGTACGGGTGATCGAATATTTATTTGCGCCCGGCATAATCCAACCGAGGAACTCTTTCTCACGCCCTTCTACAAGCACAGAAACCTGTAACGCATAGCGTCCTAAGTAAGCTAATGCACCTTCCGCTTTATGACCGCTTAACACAGAGCCTGAAATAATGCGGTTTTCGCCTTCTTTTAATTCGCCTTGAGTTAATTGGGCTAAATTAGCACCAAGTTGCGTGCGAATTAAACGTGGATTTTTCACCTGCGGACCAGCTAATGCGACAACACGATCTGTAAACAATTCACCCGTGGTAAATAATTTACCGATAGCAATCACATCTTGATAGTTTAAATGCCAAACTTGCTTGGTTGCACCCACAGGATCGATAAAGTGAATATGTGTACCACTTAAGCCCGCAGGGTGTGGGCCACCAAAATCGTGTACGGCTAAATTTGGTAAATCCACCGTTGGGATATTGCTATCGCCCGCTTTACATAAATGCAATTTGCCTTCGTGTAAACGGCTTAATACGGTTAAACCATTGGTGAAATCTTCCCAATGGGCTTTTAACACCACTTCAGGATCAGCCGTTAATGGATTGGTATCCATTGCATTAACAAAAATTGAAGATGGCACGGCATCAACAGCAGGCACTTTACTGAATGGACGAGTACGAAGTGCTGTCCAAAGCCCTGATGCTTGTAGGTTTTGACGAACTTGCTCGGAAGTTAAACTTTTAAGCTCATCGGTGGAATATTTGTTAAAGGTAACCTGATCATCACCTTCGATTTGAATCACTACTGATTGCAACACACGCTTAGCACCGCGATTAATCGCAGTTACAGTACCACTTGCAGGGGCAGTGAATAATACGCCCGGGTTCTTTTTATCTTCAAAAAGCACCTGACCTTTTTTCACTACATCACCTTCACGCACCTTCATTGAAGGACGCATTCCCACATACTCTTCGCCAAGCAAGGCAACTTCAGTAACGGCATTGCCGTTATGGATTACTTGTTCTGGCTTCCCAGCGATAGGAAGATCCAAGCCTTTTTTAATCGTAATCATATTGTATGCACTACTTTTCGTTAGATTAAAAATATAGCTATCGCAAGATAAAACTCAATGCGATAACCTCGTCTTGAGTAATGATTTTTGCTTAATTATCAACGATGAATGCAAACACATCGCAACAATGTCCACTCCAACCACATAAATTTAAAACTCAAATTCTTTTTACATTTCATACTGCTAACAGGAATTAGCTAGCAATATACGTTAAAATTTTGATACAAGTCAGCTGGTTATTTTAACCAATTAATAACGTTCGTGCTACTTTGAAGGGCGGTTTTTCCAATATTTTAAGAAAAAAGACCGCTGTTTTTGTGGAAAATCAATTTTTGCTGAATATTATGAATTTATACTACCTTTTATTAGGTATGAATTATTGTCCAACCCCTAAACAATTTGGTGATTTCGGAAACTGCTGCTCCAAGGCTTGCCATTCATCTAAGGTATAAGTATGCAACGCCAAAGCGTGAATGCCATTTTTCAATTCTTCCGCCAATAATTGATACAGCATTTGGTGGCGTGCAACCTTTCTCACCCCATTAAACGCATCACTCACTAGCACCACTTTAAAATGCGAATCCGCACCGCGCCCTGAGCTGTGCATATGGCTTTCATTTTCAATATGTAAAAAGTGCGGTGCAAATTTTTGCGAAATTTTTTGTTCTAAAACTTGTTGAACACCCATTATCCTTTCCTTCTTTTTATAAACTAACACAATAAAAATTTGCTTTTGCAAAGACTATACATTCATACTGAAGTTTGCAAGAATAGCCGTATCTTTTTTATTCGCGAGGAAATGACTATGCGTTTTGCTAAACTCTCTCTGATCACTTTATTTTCAACTACATTCCTGTTATCCGCTTGCCAAACTCCGCCAAGCAACACCTTACACTTTAGCCCTTCAAGCCCTGTTGTACAATTTAACGCAGCTAACCAACAAGCGGTGTTGAATATCCTTACCCGTGATGTTCGTCAGCACAAAGAGATTTCTAGCTATGTTTATGATGGCAAAATCTTTAAATTGATGGCACAGCCTGAAGTCATTCAACTTTTTGATCAAGTCATCAAGCAAGATCTCAATGCCAAAGGCTTTAAAATTGCACAAACGCCTGCGCAATCAAATACCAATGTCATTTTGAGTATCACGCATTTTTATGCAGATGTCGATCAAGGAAACCTACGCTATAAAATCACCAGCAATGTACAGGTGAATGTACAAGTGCAAGGTGCAAAAGGGCAATTTAGCAAAAACATTGGATCAACCCAAAGCCAAGAAGGGGCATTTACAGCGAAAAATGAAAATATTCAAAATGTATTAGGCAAAACCTTTGAAGAAGTGGTGCAACGCATTTATCAAGATCAAGAAATTGCCAATGCAATCAACCGTTATGCCAACTAATTTGTCTTAAATAAAATTCAAATTTGGAATCTAACGCACAATTTTTGAAAAATCTGATAAATTTTTCTTGATACTGTATATGAATACAGTTATATTGTGCGGCAGTTTCAATTTAATAATGAATTTAAGAGGACAAGCAAAATGGCGAAAGAAGATAAAGCAAAAAAAGGTGAGAAAGTGCAAATTACCAATCAAGAAGAAAAACAAAAAGCCCTCGCTGCGGCGTTAGGTCAAATTGAAAAACAATTTGGTAAAGGTTCAATTATGAAATTAGGGGAAACCCAAGATTTGGATATTGAATCTATTTCCACAGGTTCACTGGGATTAGACATTGCCTTAGGTATCGGTGGCTTACCAATGGGGCGTATCGTAGAAATTTACGGGCCAGAATCTTCCGGGAAAACCACATTAACCCTTTCTGTTATCGCACAAGCACAAAAATTAGGCAAAACCTGTGCCTTTATTGATGCGGAACACGCTTTAGATCCAATTTATGCGGCAAAACTTGGCGTTGATGTCAAAGAATTGCTTGTTTCTCAGCCTGACAACGGTGAAGAAGCATTAGAAATTTGTGATGCGTTGGTACGTTCTGGTGCGATTGACGTGGTGATTGTGGACTCTGTGGCAGCACTTACGCCAAAAGCAGAAATTGAAGGGGATATGGGCGATGCACACGTTGGTTTACAAGCGCGTTTAATGTCGCAAGCCCTGCGTAAACTCACCGGGCAAATCAAAAACTCAAACTGTTTGGTGATTTTCATCAACCAAATTCGTATGAAAATTGGTGTAATGTTTGGTAACCCAGAAACCACTACTGGCGGTAACGCATTGAAATTCTATTCTTCTGTGCGTTTAGATATTCGCCGTGTAGGTGCGGTGAAAAATGGCGATGAAATCATCGGTAATGAAACCCGTGTGAAAGTGGTGAAAAACAAAGTTGCCCCGCCATTCCGTCAAGTTGATTTCCAAATTCTTTACGGTGAAGGCATTTCACGCAATGGTGAATTAATTGAATTAGGCGTAAAACATAAATTGGTTGATAAATCAGGCGCGTGGTTCTCTTATAACGGTGAAAAAATTGGTCAAGGCAAAGCCAATGCAATGAAATGGTTGGCAGAACACCCTGAACAAGCCGAAGAATTAGAAAATAAATTACGCGAAGAGCTTTTAGCAAACCCAGACAAATCTCTCATTGCGGATATTGAAGCGGATCAAAATGAAGACATTGCAGAAATGGATTCTGAATTTTAATCCCTTTGATTAAATCATCTCTAAAAAGTGCGGTAATTTTTGACCGCACTTTTTCTAACAGTAATTTAGGAATCAATGAGAAAAAATGGCATCATTGGCATTAAATTATGTGGTGAACTTGCTCTCCCGCCGCGAATATAGTGAATATGAATTGCGTTGCAAAATGCAAGAAAAAGCCTTCACAGAAGCAGAAATTGAACAGGCTTTAGCGATTTGTCAGGAAAAAAACTGGCAAAGTGATCGCCGTTTTACGGAAAACTATTTACATTACCGATCACAAAAAGGCTATGGACTGAATCGGATTAAACAAGAGCTTTTTCAACTTAAAGGTATTTCTTCAGAGATCGCGGAAGACGTATTAGCGGAAATGGACATTGATTGGTTTGAGATTGCGCATTCCGTGTTACGCAAGAAATTCCCCAATTATGCGCAAGAGCAAGATTTCAAAATGAAACAAAAAATCTGGCGCTATATGCTTTCACACGGCTTTCAAAGTGAAGAATTTGCCGATTTAGTCGGTTCGGGTGAAAACGAGTTTTACTAAGACACAGCATTTACTGCCCCTTTATTTATGCTTTCCAAGGCTTTCCACAAAATATTGGCACAAATAGCCCTTTCTTCTTTGAGTGAACCCTACTCAATGATAAACTAACGCCAATTTTTGTCTTAAATAATTAATATAGGAAACAACAATGCGAGCGAGTCGATATTTATTTGCTACTTTAAAAGAAACCCCGAATGATGCACAGGTGGTGAGCCATCAATTAATGTTGCGTGCTGGAATGGTGCGTCCTTTAGCGTCAGGGCTTTATAACTGGTTGCCAACCGGCTTACGCGTACTTAAAAAAGTAGAAAATATTGTGCGTGAAGAAATGAATAAAAGCGGTGCGATTGAAGTGGAAATGCCCGTTGTTCAACCAGCTGAATTATGGCAAGAATCGCAACGCTGGGAGCAATATGGCCCAGAATTATTACGCTTCCAAGATCGTGGACAACGTGATTTTGTGCTTGGCCCAACACACGAAGAAGTGATCACCGATTTAGTTCGCCGTGAAGTGAGTTCTTATAAGCAACTTCCACTGAATTTATACCAAATTCAAACCAAATTCCGTGACGAAGTGCGTCCACGTTTTGGGGTAATGCGTGGTCGTGAATTTTTAATGAAAGATGCCTATTCTTTCCACACCACAAAAGAAAGCTTGCAAGAAACCTATGACATAATGTACCAAACTTACAGCAATATTTTCACCCGCCTAGGTTTAGATTTCCGCGCGGTGCAGGCGGATACTGGTTCTATCGGCGGCAGCGCATCACACGAATTCCAAGTGTTAGCGCAAAGTGGCGAAGATGATATTGTGTTTTCCACAGAATCTGATTTTGCGGCGAATATTGAACTTGCCGAAGCGGTGGCTCAAGGCGAACGTGGTGCGCCAACTCAGTCAATGGAATTAGTGGATACGCCAAATGCCAAGACCATTAACGAATTGGTGGAACAATTCAATGTACCAGTAGAAAAAACCGTGAAAACCTTGATTGTAAAAGGCGCAAATGAAGAACAACCATTAATTGCGTTAATCATTCGTGGCGATCACAATTTGAATGAAATCAAAGCGCAAAAATTAGCGCAAGTGGCAGAACCACTTGAATTTGCCGATGAAGCGGAAATTAAAGCAAAAATCGGTGCAGGTGTTGGCTCTCTTGGCCCTGTTAATTTGCCGATCCCGGCCATTATTGATCGTAGCGTAGCATTAATGAGCGATTTTTCAGCGGGCGCAAACATTGATGGTAAACATTATTTCAATATCAACTGGGAACGTGATGTGCCAATGCCAGAAGTGGCGGATTTGCGCAATGTGGTAGAAGGTGATCTAAGCCCTGACGGCAAAGGTTCATTGTTAATCAAACGTGGTATTGAAGTAGGACATATTTTCCAACTTGGCACAAAATATTCTGAAGCAATGAAAGCCACCGTACAAGGCGAAGATGGCCGCCCACAAACAATGATTATGGGGTGTTACGGTATCGGTGTGAGCCGTGTGGTTGCCGCAGCAATCGAACAAAGCCACGATGAACGTGGAATTATCTGGCCAACGGACGCGATTGCACCATTTACCGTAGCAATCGTGCCGATGAATATGCACAAATCTGAAAGCATGCAAGAATTTGCCGAAAATTTATACCGCACTTTAAGCTCTGAAGGAGTTGAAGTGATTTTTGATGATCGTAAAGAGCGCCCAGGGGTAATGTTTGCGGATATGGAACTCATTGGCGTGCCGCATATGTTAGTCATTGGTGAGAAAAACCTACAAAATGGCGAAATTGAATATAAAAATCGCCGAACAGGTGAAAAACAGATGATCAACAAAGATCAGTTAGTGGAATTTGTGAAACAACAAATTAAACTTTAACTCGCCAGTATAAAAAATCCCCTGACCAAAAATTCAGGGGATTTTTTAATTCTTCATCATTTAGTTCTTATCGATTCAATAACGCAAAATGCAAAAACTCGACAAAATGATCTGCCCAGTGCATTTCGTGGTGGATTTCGTTCGCCATAATGCGTAAGCGGATATGGTCTAGCGGATGCCCTGTGCGTAACAAAGCCTGATAATAACGCAGGGTGCAATCAATGTAGGCTTGGTTCATATTAGAAATAAATTGCGAATCCATTTCATCGCCTTCATTTGTACCAACTTGGATAAACACGCGGCTTTGTGGCTGTAAAGGGTGATGATGAATAAAGTGCATAAACGCAGGTTCACTAAACCAAGATGCAAGGGAAAATACGCCCAAATGGCCAAAAATGTGTGGATACGCTGCGCCCATATAAGCGGTGATAATGCCACCCATTGAACTACCAGCAAGCAAGGTGTTTTCTGCATTTGGCAAAGTGCGGTAGGTTTTATCGATAAATGTTTTAACCTCATTAACCACCCATTGCGCATATTCCGCACCACGTCCGCCCACATTGCGCACGTCATCGTTGTTGCCCACATCCGTCCGCCAAGGAGCATATTCATTCAGCCGTTCTGCCCCTGCATTATCAATACCGACAATAATGAGTTTCGGCAAATGTTGATAATGCTTAATGGTAGGAATAATTTTCCACGAATGGCCCGAATAGGATTCTTTGCTATAAAACACATTTTGTCCATCGTGCATATAAAGCACAGGGTAATGCTGCCAAGGTTCGTTGTGATAATCTTTTGGCAACAACACGCGCACACGGCGGTGGTGATGGTAATAAGGCACATAAAGAAAATGCTCTTGCATTTCCAGATAATGATTAAACGCACTCATCTTTTAACTTCTATAAAAAACGCTGGCAAGCCCAGCGTTTATCACAAATTATTTTCTCGCCAATGGTGGAACGAAAGTGATGCCCATATCCCAAGGCTGTTCAATCCAAGTGTTTTGTGGAATATCGATTACATAATCGTCCACTAAATCCGCCCCTGCCGGTTTTGCAAAAACCGTTACAAAACGGGCATTTGGATAAAGTTCACGAATGGCACGCGCTGTGTTGCCAGTATCCACTAAATCATCGACCACGATAAAGCCTTCGCCGCCGTTAGGCACTTGCGCAGCGTGTAAAACATTTAATTCGCCTTGCTGATTATGATCGTAGCTTGCGATACACACAGTTTCAACGTGGCGAATGCTCAATTCACGCGCCAATACCGCAGCAGGAAACAATCCCCCACGGCTCACCGCAATAATGCCTTTCCATTGTGATGCTGGCAATAAACGTTCAGATAATTTGCGTGCGTGCATTTGGAACATATCCCAAGTCACAACATATTTTTCACTCATAACTCACCTTAACTAAGAAAGAGAGCGGAAACCGCCCAATAAATAAAATTGCGTTAGGATAACTTGAAACCAATTTTTATGCTATTATTTTGATGAATTTTTTTCATTTGAGGAAAAAACTATGTCTGAAATCCAACAACTTCAACCTACCTTGTTGTGGAAATGGTTCGATCAAATTTGTGCCATTCCTCACCCATCTTATCACGAAGAAGCACTGGCTAATTTCATCGTAAATTGGGCGAAAGAAAAACAATTTTTTGTCGAGCGCGATGAAGTCGGCAATATTTTAATTCGCAAGCCTGCAAGCGCTGGTATGGAAAATCGCCCTACCGTGGTGCTGCAAGCTCATCTTGATATGGTGCCACAAGCCAATGAAGACACCCAACACGATTTCCAAAAAGACCCTATTCAACCTTATATCGAAGGCGAATGGGTCACCGCCAAAGGCACAACCCTAGGGGCGGATAACGGGATTGGCCTTGCTTCTGCCCTTGCCGCATTAGAAGAGGAAAACCTTGCTCACCCAGAGTTAGAAGTCTTGCTCACAATGACCGAAGAGCAAGGAATGGAAGGGGCAATTGGTTTGCGTCCAAACTGGCTGAAAAGCCAAATTATGATCAACACGGATACCGAAGAAAACGGCGAAATTTATATTGGCTGTGCGGGTGGCGTGAATGCTGATCTCAGTGTTCCTGTGCAAAAAATTGCCAACCCTTATGCGCATAGTTACGAGCTAGTATTAAAAGGCTTGCGTGGCGGGCATTCTGGCGTGGATATTCACACAGGACGCGTCAATGCCGTGAAAGCGCTGGTTCGTTTTCTTGCCCATCTCAAACAAGATCACCCACAAATTGATTTCGCCATTAGCCAAATTAAGGGCGGCTCAGTACGCAATGCCATTCCGCGTGAAGCCTTTGTAACCCTATGCTTTGATGGCGATCTCGCCCCATTACAAAGTGCGGTGGAAAATTTTGAAGTTTTATTAAAAACCGAATTAGCCATTGCCGAACCCAATCTGAGTTTGTTCTTACAACCTGTTGAAAAACCAGCACATATTTTTGATAGCCATTCACAAAATAACGTCATTAACCTATTTAATGCCTTACCAAACGGCGTGATTCGTTACAGTGATGCGGTAGAAAATGTGGTGGAAACCTCACTCAGTTTAGGCGTGCTAAAAACCTCAGACAACCAAGTGAATGCCACAATTTTAATTCGTTCACTGATTGAAAGCGGCAAATATTATGTGCAAGAAATGCTGAAATCTTTGACCGCACTTTGTGGTGCAAGTGTCAATTTCGCTGGCAATTACCCAGGTTGGGAACCTCACCCAGACAGCAAAATCTTAGCCTTAACCAGCCAAATTTACGCGGATATTTTAGGCCATCAACCTGAAATAAAAGTGATTCACGCAGGGTTAGAATGTGGCTTGCTGAAAAAAATCTACCCTAATTTAGACGTAGTTTCTATCGGCCCAACCATTATCAATGCTCATTCTCCTGATGAAAAAGTGCATATCCCCGCCGTGCAAACCTACTGGCAATTACTCACCAGAATTTTAGCTGAAGTGAAGTAATTCATTAAAACATAAGTGCGGTGAAAAATTTCGAGATTTTTTACCGCACTTTTTATATATCCCAAAAAGAAAAACCACCCGAAGGTGGTTTTTTAATGTCTAGGATTAAGATATAGATTTTAACTCATTACCATTGATAGCTATACCCCAAATTTAGCTGTACATTCTCTCTATAACGGCTTCCCATTTGATTTTTCACTGATACATCGAAAGAACCTAATGTGGTTTTCAGTGCTGTACCTAATTCAAACTGAGCGCGGTTACCGAATGATTGAATATCAGCTTTATATTGGTTGATAACAATATCGCTTGAGCCAAAATCATTTAGCCAATAAATTCCGGCATAAGGTTTTAGGCTAAGCGATGAAAACGCAATATTTCCCATAAATTGAGCACCCAATTTGCTGCGGTAAGTTGTGTTACCATTGAATTTGGTTGCCGATATGCTCGCTTGTGGCACAACGCTCCAATTAGCAGATATTGGCAATTTAATGCCTGTACCAAGGCGTAAGCTATGCGCATTGAAGCTTTGTTTATCAACTTCATCACCACTTAAGCGTAAGCGGTTGTAGCTGTAATCGGCATCAAGGAATAAGCCGTTTTGCCACTGCATTCCGCCATAAATACCGATATGGTTACCTTTGATTTTTGCGCTGCCATAATCTTTGTCGAAATCAATTTTGCCTTGACCAAGCCCCGTATAAAGCCCTGAATAATAATAGGTATCTTGATTGACAAAATGCGTATCATAACCAACGCTCAGCAAATGGTTACGCTGTTTAAAGCCAGATGTGTTGGCTAAGAGTGTTTGGTAAGAATCCACTTCGCTCCAATTATTGCTATTTTGCACCCAGAACCCGGTTAAGCGTCCATTGTTATGCAAGAAACCAATGCGTTCGCTTACTGTTTCCCCTTGTGTATATAAATAAGCGCGCGCCGCTTGTTGGATTGAAATCACATTATTGGCATATTGACTAAATGTTCTCTCTCCTTCATCATCGCCTTGCGGTTGCGGTTGCGGTTGCGGTTGCGGTTGCGGTTGCGGTTGCGGTTGCGGTTGCGGTTGCGGTTGCGGTTGCGGTTGCGGTTGCGGTTGCGGTTGCGGTTGCGGTTGCGGTTGCGGTTGCGGTTGCGGTTGCGGTTGCGGTTGCGGTTGCGGTTGCGGTTGCGGTTGCGGTTGCGGTTGCGGTTGCGGTTGCGGTTGCGGTTGCGGTTGCGGTTGCGGTTGCGGTTGCGGTTCTTCAGTATCGGCTGATTTTCCTTTATGTGCCAATACCCAGTTATTATTATCTTTCGCTAATTCATAGCGATAAATCCCTACATCGACATAAGGTTTATCTTTTAAGCTGAATGTTCCATCGCCTGAATTAGTTTTCACTAAAATGACTTTGCCATTTTCTTTTTTCGGTTCGTTGCGAGAGTTTCTCACTTGTAAACGATGATCACCTGTTACGCTACCTTTAACAATAATTTGATCGGCTTTTTCAGAAGCGAGATCGGAATTTAGAATAAATTCACCGCTGCCCGATAAATCTTGGTTAATTGTTAAGGTGTGGAATGCGGAATCTGGCTCAAACTCAACGGTTGAATTATTTACGCTGAGATTATCTAAGGTGCTATCACCTTTAAATTTCCACTGGCTATTGCCATTTAAGGTTAAATCCACCGTGCCGTGTTGGTAATTAGGGTTAATATAGCTAACACCTTGCAATTTTGCGCCTTGAGTTGCATTTATTTTTAATGCCAATTCACTTTCTAATTCATCTTCATCATAATCACCAACTTTGATGATCTCTGGATCATTAATCGAAATTAATTTCTGAGTATTAATCTCTCCCCCTTCAATTGAAAGGGTTACAGCATCGCTTGCAACGCCATCAGTCATTCCAAGAAAGAATGAACCCGCAGATACTTTGCTATTTTTGACAGTAATTTGAGTTGGCAATACATTGTTTGTCGTTGAATCATTCACCCCCGAATTCATAAAAACAATACCTTTGCCACCTAAACTAATCTGGCTATCTTGTAAAGAAATGTTCTGAACATTTTTTGGAGAATATTTTGAAAAATCAATTGCGACTTGGTAATCTTTGTCGCCAGTTACTACTAAATGATTTGCATTAACTGTCGTATTTGCATTAAGAACTAAAGCTTCTGCATATTCGCTATTTAAGCGTATAGATAAATTATCTGCCAGAATCGTAGAATCATTCGCACTAATCCCCTCTGCCCCCCTACCATTTAAAATAATTTTTGATTCTTTGATTGATAAATCAGATGAATCTAAATAAATGGCATGACTACCCTCAAAACCATCTGGATTCTGGTTAATTTCATCAAAACTTGAACCCATTATAAAGGTTACATCGGGTTCGATAATCGCTTTGCTCCCTTTACTGTAACGATGTAGGGCTAAAATACTACTCCCGTCATTTGGGTAATTATCTAATGTGGCAACAACGCCCGTTTTAAATGTAATTTGATTTGCTGATGAGGTATTAATAAATCCAAATAAAGTATTAGCCGTAATAATACCATCATCTCTAACCGCATTATCTGTGGCGGGAGTATTAGTATAATTTCCTGCTTGAACGGTAATATTGAACTTTTCTTGGCCGTCTGGGAAAGCGCCTTTATCCAATATTTGGCTATCGTCTATCGGATCTTTGGAAAAAGAGGGTTGATAAACATTATATCCCTCATTTGTTTTAGAATAATTACATCCTAGAGAATTAGAACACGTTAAATCAATCGTATTCGCTTGCGAATAGCAGGCAACTAATATTGCAGCTAAAGATAAATTTGTTGATAACTTCTGCATTTTTTTTCCTTATCCAAAATAAAAAATTTTCAAAAAACAACCGCACTTTAAGACTAGTTATTCCTGAGCTACTAGTTCCACCAGTTTTAAAGTCAGCTCACAAGATTTCACGAAGGAATTAACGGGCAGAAACTCAAAACGGGAATGAAAGTTATGTGCGCCAGTGAAATAATTTGGGGTGGTGATGCCTTTTACAGAGAGAGCAGCCCCATCTGTACCGCCACGCATAGGGATCACTTTGGGTTCTACATTGATCTGTTCCATTGCATTAAATAGTAAATCAATGGATCGGCGATCTTCACCTAAACTATTGGCGATATTGCCATAAATATCAGAAATTGTGCAATTGATTACCGCTCTTGGGTAGCGCTGTTGCATTTGCTGTACCGCTTGTTCGATGAAAGCTTTGCGTTGCTCAAATTGGGCTTTATCAAAATCGCGAATCGCAATGCTAAGCTCAGCTTGACTTTGGTTTGCTTCAAAATGATTAAACCACCAGTAGCCTTCTTTGTTTTCTGTACATTCTGGGGTTTGGCTGCGATCAAACAAGGCGATGAAATCTTGTGCGACTAAAATAGGATTAATCAGCACATTTTTTGCCGACATTGGGTGTGCACTGACGCCTTGAATAGTTATGCTGGCAGAAGCGGCGTTAAAGTTTTCATACACCACTTCGCCTAGCTCGCAACAATCAATGGTGTAGGCGAACTGTGGCTTAAATTTGTTAAGATCCAATAACTTCGCACCACGTAATCCAATTTCTTCATCAGGCACAAAAGCGATATAAATATCCCCTGTGGCAATATTATTTTGCTTAATTATTGAAAGTGCGGTCATAATATTGGCAATTGCCGCTTTGTTATCTGCACCTAACACACTCGTGCCATCACTAAAAATGATCTCTTGCCCTTGGTAAGGCAAAATTTCAGGGTGTTCAGCAACATTTAGCCAAATATTTTTCTCCTCATTAAGTTGCAAATCCTGTCCGTTAAAGGTTTGAATTTGCGGTGTGATATGAGGTGATAACGCAACATCTACGGTATCCATATGAGCACAAAAACCGATGGCAGTGGCATTCGATTTAGTGCCTTTGAACACCCCTGTTACATTGGCGTGTTGGTCAATTTCAACCTCTTGCACGCCTAATTCTTGCAATTCTTTCGCCAATAGCTTTGCCATTTCCCATTGTCCCTGACTACTCGGCACAGTGGGATTACTTGCATCACTTTGACTGCTAATCGCAAGATAACGAAAAAAACGATCAATTAATTGTTGTTGCATAATGCCTCCCTCTTTTCTCTATGCTTTTGGATATGTGTAGCCGCTATCAAAACCAAGCGGAATGCCTAAGCCCCAGAATACATATAACACAAGGGTTAGCACAATAAATAAGCCGATAGTATATGGAATCATCATCGAACAAAGCGTTCCCACGCCAGTATTTTTACAATAACGCTGGCAATAAGAAATCAATAATGGATAAAAGGCAAACATTGGCGTTGAAACATTCATTACTGAATCACTAATTCTAAATGCCGCTTGGGTTAATTCGGGTGAAATATTCACTGACATCAGCATTGGCACGAGAATTGGCGACAAAATTGCCCATTTTGATGTGGCGGACGTGATAATAATATTTAGCAATAAAGTTAATACTAACACCCCAAACACGGTAATACCCGCAGGCATTTGCAAGGCTTTCAAAAATTCAGCACCGGATAAGGCAATCAATGTGCCGATTCCTGAACGGTTAAAAGAATACAAAAATTGTGCACAGAAAAAGGAAAACACAATAAATGGCACAAGGGTATAAGTGATTTTCTCCATGGCTTTGGTGACTGTGCGCGTATCTTTAAATGTGCCTGCAATAATGCCGTGAACCAAAGAAGGCACTGCAAAGAAAATCAGCAATAATGGCACAATCATTTGCATAATCGGCGATTTTGGACTAGTCAATGAACCATCTGACGCTCTCAATAACGAGTTTTCAGGATACGCCAATAAAAACAATCCCACCACCATTAACAATAGCACCAACGATGCCCAGCGAAAGGCTTTTAAGTCTTGTGCAGTTGGTGGGTTAATTGTGGTGTCTTTGCTATCTAAATCCTTATCAATAGGCATTGTGCGTTTTAAATGCGGATCGATAATTTTATCTGTAATATACCAGCAAGTTAGAATCACAAAAACAGTACTACCTAAACTCACAAAGTAATTACACAGCACATTCACATCATAGCTCGGATCTAAAATGCGTGCGGCACTTTGTGTGAAACTCTGCATAATAGGATCAATAATCGAAGGTGTAAAACTGGCGGAAAAGCCTCCCGCTAAGCCAGCAAATGAAGCTGCAATTCCTGCTAAAGGATGTTTACCTACGGAATAGAAAATCAATGCAGAAATAGGCATTAAAATCACATAAGCAGAATCTGCTGCAAGATGAGCGAATACAGAAATGATAATTACGGCTGGTGTAACTATTTTCTTTGGAATAATACTTAACGCACGGCTCAAACCTACATTAATAAAACCACTCGCCTCAGCAATCCCAATGCCAAAAGTCGCAACAATAGTAATACCCAAGGGTGGAAAATTCACAAAGTTTTTGGTGAGTGATGAGAAAAAGGTTGCAATTTCAGAAGATTGGAAAAGATTAGTGATTTGAATCGGTGTTTTTTGAATGGGGTGGATATAATCAAAATGAAAATAAGAAAGCCCCCAAGACAGCAACCAACATACAATTAACGCATAAATAAACAACATTGTAATGTCAGGTAATTTATTGCCGATATATTCAATTTTTTGTAACCAATTTCGTCTTGATACAGCAACTTCAGCCATTCTTTTCTCCTTGTTTAAAGATAATACAAGCAACCGATTATATGATTCTCCCACAAGGAAATCTAGAATTATTCCACCATCTTTTAGTGAAAAAACGTAAAATTCTTACCACTCTTTTAACCGCTTTTTTATAACAAATGAGTTATCACATCAGGAATCACTTTCGGTGTCGGGATAAAAATTTGTTTATGGCGGTTAAGTTCGCCTTTTTCGATGAGAATACTGCTTTTTGGCACTTTAAAGGTTTTGCTTAGGAATTTAAGCAAATGGGCGTTAGCTTGGCCATCAATAGGTGGGGCTGTGATGGTGATTTTTAGCTCGTTGTCGTGTAAGCCAACGATTTGATCTTTACTGGCTTTCGGTTGCAGAAAAATCCGCAACCGAAGTCCTTGCGTGCATTGTTCGATCGCATTCATTAGGCAAATTGCCATAAGATAGGCGCAATGTCGTACATTACACGGTTGGCGTAAAATAATAAAAATGCCAATAACATCGGGGAGAAATCAATCATTCCCGTGTTCGGTAAAATACGGCGAATCGGGTTGAGCAAAGGTTGCGTGAGCTGATAAAGGGTATATTGCAACGGATTTTGCCCGCGGTTAAACCAGCTTAAAATGGCTTGGAAAAACAACACATAAATCACCGCTTCACCCATAGTGCGCAAGGTATGCAATAACCCGATGTAAAGATAAAGCAAAGGATTTGCCGCCACTTGCGCTGATCCTAATAAATCTAGCAAAGGATATTTTGCCACGCCTAATGCCACACACAACGCCAATGCCGCGGTATTTAAGCCTTTCACCGTAGGTAAAAACTTTTGCAATGGCGCAAGCACAGGCTGGGTGAATTTCACTAAGGTTTGCGAAAAAGGATTATAAAAATCCACGCGGCTATATTGAAACCACGCACGCAAAATTAGCACAAAACTAAAAACATTAATCAGGGTATAAACTAAAAATTGAAGGGAATTTAAGCCCATTATTTTCTCCTTAAAAATTACAACCAGCCTTTGCGTTTAAAATAAATATAAGGCGTCAGTGCCGCAACGATCATCAAACCAATCGCCATAGGATAGCCATATTTTAAATGCAATTCTGGCATAAATTCAAAGTTCATTCCGTAGGTGGACGCCACCAAGGTTGCAGGCAGGAACATCACTGACACTACGGAGAAAAATTTCATAATTTTATTCTGCTCAATATTGATATAACCCATTGCCGCTTGCATTAAGAAATTCACTTTTTGGAATAAGGATTCATTATGCGGTTGCAGGGATTCAATATCGCGTAAAATATCGCGCGCTTGCTCTAGCTGATTGGCAGGCAGACGTGTTTTGCGCACCAAAAAGCTCAATGCACGTTGCGTATCCATCAAACATAAACGCACTTTGGAACTGGCATCTTCTTGCTCTGTGAGTGTGGCAAGCGCTTTATCAAAGGCTTCGCCCTGCTTACCCTCCAAAATAACGTGGCTTAATTTTTCCAAATCTGCGTAAGCATTTTCGATTACATCGGCGAGCTGCTCGATTTTGGTTTCAAATAAATCTAACAGCACTTCATAGGCGTTACATTCCACCAAGCGTTGGTTGCGCGAACGCATTCGATAAAGGCGAAAGGCTGGCAATTCACGATCACGCAAGGTGAACAAACGCCCATCACGCAAGGTAAACGCCACGCTGGCAATATCGGCATAATCATTTTCATCTTCACAATAGAAAAAAGAGTGCAAATGCAAGCCATCTTCGTCTTCAAAGAAACGTGCGGACGCTTCAATATCTTCCAATTCTAAGAAAGATGCCAAACTTTGCCCTAAGCCCTGTTGCAACATTTCACGTTCTTCGCTTGACGGCTCAAGCAAATCAATCCAAATGGCGGCGTTGAGATCCTCATCTCCCTCATCTAGCCGAATTAAACGCGCATTTTCCAGTGCAAAAGCATTAATCATTTTGTCATACTCCTTGAGGGATTATGAACAAACCCGATGAACAAAAGAAAACTAAATAATCAGCACATAAAGTGCGGTGCAAAAATTTCGATTATTTAATTAAAGATACCTAATAATTGAGGTAATGAAACTTACCTGCGAAATCTCGCCGATAAGTGGAGGACGAGATTTAGATCAACGATGAATTGGGTATCGACTATGACTGTCCAAAGTGTGTGTCCTCTTGTTGCTAAATCGTGCGGAATGTTACGCTTCAATGGGGTGTTCGTCAAGGGGATCTGTAGGAAAAGAAAGCGATAAAAAGTGCGGTGCAAAAATTCCGATTTTTTCCACCGCACTTAAAAGAAAGGCTATTTCACTACCGTGATTGTCCATTTTGCATCGCCAATTTGGTCAAAATGGGTAACTTCATAGCCTTCTTCTGCCGCCCAGTTAGGAATGGCCTCTGTGGCTTGCGTGCAATCAAATTCAATTTCGATGCCATCACCTGCATTTAATTGTGCCATTGCGGCTTTTGCTTCTTCTAATGGGAATGGGCAGACCAGCCCCGCGGTTTCTAATTTTACGATCATCTTAATTTCCTTCTATGTGAATAAATCTTATGCTGCAGTATTCGCTAACGCCAATCTGCGCGGACGAATAAATAAGACGTGTGCCATTGTCCATACTCCAAGAATCGTGAAAGCAAGGGCAATCCAGCCTTTAGAACTCATCACTGCCGTGGCAGTTAAACCATTTCCGATGGTGCAACCACCCGCCAATGACGCACCAACGCCCATTGCAAATCCACCAACTACACTGTGATAAAGGGTTTTCGTGTCGGGTAAGCGCCATCTAAACTCACGGCTACCTTTCGCGGCAAGATAAGAGCCGATAAAAATCCCGATCACCAAAAACACGCCCCAATTTAACCGTTTTTCATCGCCTGTTACTAAAAAATGAATAAGATTTGCAGAGGGTGTTGTGATCCCCAAGCCGCCAGCACGCCCCGTGCTTTCACTTGCAGGCCAAGCAACCAGTGCAATAATGCCAATAGCCAGTGCTGCTACAAAAGGGTGATAGCGCTTTTCAAACAACCAATGGCGTAACCCTTGATATTTTTGCGGCAATGTTGCCACTTTATTTTTAGGGTGTTTGCTTAGCGTGCGAGAGATTCCAAACCCTACCGCTATCGACAATAATGCGACAAGCCACCAAACAGAAATTCCTAGTTGTGCCGCAAGATTATCATTCATTCTGGTATAGCTAGTTACCGTATTTTTGAATTCCACCAACACACCATATTTCATCATTGCCGCACTTAGCATATACATTGCCAATGCCAACCAACTTCCGATCAAACCCTCACCTGCACGATACCACGTCCCAGTTGCACAACCGCTAGCAAGTACAATACCAATACCAAATAGGTAAGACCCAAAAACTGTTCCAACCAAAGAAAAATCTTCATAAGGTGATGAAATATAACCCAACTCTACAAGAGTCAGCACCCCCACGCTTTGAATTAAAATGGCCAGTAAAAAAGCATAAAACATTTTATTATTTTTCGCCGTGTACATATCACGAAACCCACCTGTCATACAAAAACGGGTACGCTGCAGCACAAAACCAAAAATCACACCGAGAACACCGCCCGAAATTATTGTCCAAACCATAAATTTCTCCTCTAACGTACTAATTAAGTGCGGTTATTATGCGAGAGATTTTTTATAGCTATCCAATAATTAATTGAAAGAATATATTTCTTTTGGTTATAAGAAGTTAAGGCGTTACTGCGTAGTTAATAATGAGGAAAATAAATAGAGGAAACCAATGTTTCCCCTAAAAATTTAGAAAAAACTACCTCGCTTTATTCCATCACTCTCTCAATCTCTTCCTGCACGGCAAACCATTCCATTTCGACTTCGTCTAGCTGTTTTTTGTATTCCGCTTGGTCTTTTAAAAGTGCGGTGAGATTTTCTTTCATTTCTGCTTGGTACAGATCGCCGTTGGCTAGCTGTTGCTCAATGTCTGCCAGCTTTTGTGATAGGGTTTCCATTTTGCTTTCCCATTGGGCGAGAGATTTTCGCAATGGCGCGAGCTGTTGGCGAAGTTCCGCTTCTTTGCGTTTTTGCTCTTTACGATTTTGGCTGCCACTTTCTTTATTGCTTTCTGTTTTGCCAGAGGATTGGTTTTGGCTATTTTGTTCGTTGAGCCATTTTTGATAATCGTCTAGATCGCCTTTAAACTCTTCCACTTGCCCATCGTGAACCAAATAAAATTCATCAACGGTGTTGCGTAATAAATGGCGGTCGTGGGAAACAATCACTAATGAGCCTTGATAATCCACCAAGGCTTCGGTTAGGGCTTGGCGCATATCTAAATCTAAATGGTTGGTCGGTTCATCTAATAACAATAAATTCGGTCGCTGCCAAACGATTAATGCCAACACCAAACGTGCCTTTTCGCCGCCTGAAAAGGTGGCGACAGGCTCATTCACTTTATCGCCGTGAAAGGCGAAACTGCCGAGATAGGTGCGTAATTGTTGCTCCGTTTGTTGTGGGGCGAGCTGCTGAATATGCCAAAGAGCGCTTTCTTCCGCACGCAAGGTATCCAGCTGATGTTGGGCAAAATAACCAAGCTGTACGCCTTTTGCGAGCTGAATATTGCCAGAAAGTGCGGTGATTTCTCCCGCTAATAATTTAATCAATGTGGATTTTCCTGCGCCATTCTTACCGAGCAAACCAATGCGAGAGCCGGGAACAAGATTTAATTTGATTTGTTTCAGAATTTCCGTGGTTTGCCCGTTATTTTCATAACCTGCACTAACTTTTTCCATTGAAAGCAATGGATTAGGCAACGCCAGCGGCTCACGAAATTCAAAAGTGAATGGATTATCCACATAAGCAGGGGCGATGAGTTCCATTTTCGCCAACGCCTTAACACGGCTTTGTGCTTGTTTTGCCTTGCTCGCTTTGGCTTTAAAGCGGTCAATATATTTTTGTAAATGTGAGATTTTTTGCTGTTGCTGACGGTATAACGCCGTTTGTTGGGCTAATTTTTCCGCCCGTTGTTTTTCAAAAGAAGAATAATCGCCAGTGTATTCATTTATTTTTTGATTTTCAATGTGCAGAATTTTGTCCACCACAGGATCAAGAAAATCGCGATCGTGTGAAATCAGCACCAGCGTGCCTTGATATTGTTGCAACCAACGTTCAAGCCAGATCACTGCATCTAAATCTAAGTGGTTGGTGGGTTCATCAAGTAACAACAGATCGGAAGGACATAGCAAGGCTTGTGCTAAATTCAGACGCATACGCCAACCACCCGAAAAAGCACTCACAGGCTGGCTAAGGGCATCTTGACTAAAGCCCAATCCATTTAACAATGCCGCCGCTCGTGCTTGGATTGTCCACGCATCAATGGTATCTAACTGTTCGTGAATGCGCGCAATCGCATTGCCGTCATTGTTTAGATTAGCTTGTTCTAGCTGTTGCTGTAACGCGACATATTGGCGATCACCTAAAATCACATAATCCAGAGCAGAAATAGCAAGCGCTGGGGTTTCTTGGTTCACCCAAGCCAGTTGCCAGTTTGTGGGGTAACTCACTTCGCCACCTTCAGCACTAATTTCTTTTTTTAATAAGGCGAGTAGCGAAGATTTTCCACAGCCATTTTTGCCCACCAAGCCCACTTTTTGCTTAGGATTAATGGTCGCGTTGGCATTTTCTAGCAATGTCGTTTGACCACGTTTTAACGAAAGATTGGTAAATAAAATCATTAAATTTCGGTTTATCTCTGATCAGCAAAGGGGTTATTTTCCACGTTTTTATAAAAATTGCCAATCATTCCAAATTTTTATTGGAAATTTTTCAAAAACCATTTTCAACAATGTGATCTAGTTCAATTTTTTTATAACCTAAACAGGATATGATACAAAATGCAGTTTTACATCTTTGAGGTATAAAAATGACAAACGCTGAACTTATGCAAGAAGGCATAAACCTGATGCTTTCAGGAATGGGGTTCGTGCTGGTTTTCTTGTTAATCCTAATTTTTGCCATTGGATTAATGTCGAAACTGGTAAACCGCTTTTTTCCTGAGCCTGTTCTCACCCAGCCTTCCCCGATAAAAGCACAATCCACTCAAACAGATGATTTAGAAAGATTACGCCCAATTATTGTGGCGGCGATTGCTCATCATCGCCGTAATCAAGGGCTTTAAATTGATTAATTTGGAGAAAATACAATGACTGTTGAAAAGAAAAAAATTGCCGTAACTGATGTTGTGTTGCGTGATGCGCACCAATCCCTTTTTGCGACCCGTTTACGCCTTGATGATATGTTACCTATTGCTGCTGAACTTGATGAAATTGGCTATTGGTCGCTTGAAGCTTGGGGCGGTGCAACCTTTGACGCTTGTATTCGTTTTTTAGGGGAAGATCCTTGGGTGCGTTTGCGTGAACTCAAAAAAGCAATGCCAAAAACCCCATTACAAATGTTATTACGCGGACAAAATTTGCTAGGTTATCGCCATTATGCCGATGACGTGGTAGATCGCTTTGTAGAACGTGCCGTGCATAATGGAATGAGCGTGTTCCGTGTGTTTGATGCAATGAACGATCCGCGCAATATGCAACAAGCGTTGAAAGCGGTGCGTAAAAATGGCGGACACGCGCAAGGAACATTAAGTTACACCACAAGCCCTGTGCATACTTTACAAACTTGGCTTGATACCACAGAACAACTGTTAGAAATTGGTATTGATTCCCTTGTGATCAAAGATATGTCGGGCATTCTCACACCAAATGAAGCCTATCACTTAGTCAGTGAAATCAAACAACGCTTTGATGTGCAACTTCATCTTCATTGCCACGCCACCACGGGAATGGCAGAAATGGCGTTGCTTAAAGCCATTGAAGCAGGCGTGGACGGTGTAGATACCGCCATTTCTTCAATGAGTGGCACATACGGCCACCCAGCCACAGAAGCCTTAGTGGCCACCTTAAAAGGCACACCTTATGATACGGGCTTAGATATTCAAAAATTAGAGAAAATTGCCGCTTATTTCCGTAATGTGCGGAAAAAATACCATAAATTTGAAGGACAATTAAAAGGCGTGGATAGCCGTATTTTAGTAGCACAAGTACCAGGCGGAATGCTCACCAACCTTGAAAGCCAATTAAAACAGCAAAATGCGTCCGATAAATTGGATTTGGTGTTGCAAGAAATTCCAAAAGTGCGGGAAGATTTGGGCTATATTCCACTAGTTACACCAACTTCACAAATTGTTGGAACGCAAGCGGTGATCAACGTATTAATGGGTGAACGCTACAAAACCATTGCTAAAGAAACCGCAGGTATTTTAAAAGGCGAATACGGCCGCACGCCTGCGCCAGTCAACGCACAACTGCAAGCGCGTGTGTTAGAGGGTGCAGAACCAATCACCTCACGCCCTGCGGATCACCTTGAGCCAGAAATGGAGAAACTCACGCTCGAAATCAAACAACAAGCCAAAGAGAAAGGCATCAAACTATCTGACAATGAAATTGATGATGTGCTTATTGTGGCGTTGTTTCCACAAGTGGGGCTGAAATTCCTTGAAAATCGTGGCAACCCTGATGCCTTTGAACCTGCACCAACGGTGGAACAAGCGCCAGAAAAAACTTCGCAAAAAACCACCGCACCTGTAAACCAATCTGTCGGTGGCGCAGCGGTTTATACGGTGGAGTTAGAGGGTAAAGCCTTTGTGGTGAAAGTAAGTGAGGGCGGCGATATTAATCAAATCACTCCAGCTGCAACACCATCAGTTCAACCAGCTCAACCTGCACAAACCGCACCACAGCCTGCAGCGCCGCAAGCCACACCGCAAGCAGCAAATGGTACGCCAGTGAATGCACCAATGGCAGGCACCATTTGGAAAGTGGTGGCAACCGAGGGGCAACAAGTGGCAGAGGGTGATGTATTGCTCATTCTTGAAGCAATGAAAATGGAAACCGAAATCCGTGCTTCGCAAGCGGGAACGGTGCAAAATATCAGCGTGAAAGCCGGTGATGCCGTTGCCGTGGGCGATACCTTATTAACGATTGCATAAGTGCGGGGTAAAAATGGAAAGTATTTTGTCTTTACTGCGTGGAATGGGCATTATGCACCTAGAGTGGGGGCAGGCGGTGATGATTGCCGTCAGCCTGCTACTCTTGTGGCTTGCCATCGCGCGCAAATTTGAACCCCTGTTATTGTTACCCATTGGCTTTGGTGGATTGCTCTCTAATATCCCTGAAGCAGGCTTAGCAATGACCGCATTGGATAACCTTTTGCATAACGGCACCAGTGAGCAACTTGCCATTGTAGCAAGTAAACTCGGTACTATTGCTGATCCTGCATCAATTAAGACCGCACTTAACAATGCGCTGCCCTCTGTACAAAATGAATTGGAAGTAATGGCAGGGGATATGGGCTATTCCGCAGGCGTGTTAGCGTTATTCTATAAAGTGGCGATCGGTTATGGCGTTGCTCCGCTCATTATTTTTATGGGCGTAGGGGCGATGACGGATTTCGGCCCACTGCTCGCCAACCCACGCACGCTCTTATTGGGCGCAGCGGCACAGTTTGGTATCTTTGCTACGGTGTTAGGTGCGTTAGGCTTAAACTGGCTAGGTATCATCGACTTCACCCTGCCACAAGCTGCCGCAATCGGCATTATTGGTGGAGCAGACGGCCCAACCGCAATTTACCTTGCGAGCAAACTCGCCCCTGAATTATTAGGTGCGATCGCCGTGGCAGCCTATTCTTATATGGCGCTCGTGCCATTAATTCAGCCACCGATTATGAAAGCACTCACTTCACAGCAAGAACGCAAAATCCGAATGGTGCAACTGCGTACCGTAAGCAACCGCGAAAAAATTCTTTTCCCGATTGTGCTATTAGTGCTGGTGGCGTTGCTCTTACCTGATGCTGCTCCATTATTGGGAATGTTCTGTTTTGGTAATTTAATGCGCGTCAGTGGCGTGGTGGAACGCTTAAACGACACCGCACAAAATGCGCTAATCAACATCGTTACCATTTTCCTAGGGCTTTCCGTTGGCGCGAAATTGGTGGCGGATAAATTCCTCCAACCTCAAACTCTTGGTATTTTATTATTAGGAATGATCGCCTTTGCTATCGGCACCGCATCTGGCGTATTAATGGCGAAATTAATGAACCGCTTTAGCAAAAATCCAATTAACCCATTAATTGGCGCAGCGGGGGTTTCTGCCGTACCAATGGCCGCGCGCGTTGCCAATAAAATTGGTTTAGAAGCCGATCACCAAAACTTCCTATTAATGCACGCAATGGGGCCAAACGTCGCAGGCGTTATTGGATCTGCCATCGCAGCTGGGGTAATGTTGAAATATATTTCAGCAATGATGTAAAAACATATAAAGAAAACCCAAAATTACTCTGCACCCCAAAAATTGGACTAAACAACCAACTGATTAAGGTGCAGATTTTTTATGACTAAATATACTCAACATCTGAAACAACAATTGCTCGACTTTTATCTTCAAAATGATAAAAAACAGTGTTCCACAGAAGCCCAGAAGCAAAGATGAATGACGTTATCTAATTTAAGAATTAGAAGCGGAGAATACGATTCTAAAAAAGTTGCAGAAACTCAACCAACAAAAATGCAGAAAAAACTGTCATTGTAAATAACTTACTTGTTCCTGCATTTACCGTTAGAAATGTTACTCAGATCAATCAGATTAGCGCGCATTTCCTTCTTTTTTTATCAATTTAGATTTCTGAAGCAAATAGACGCGATTTATAACCCAAATGACAAAAATTAGGGTTATCGTTAAATTACCTTCGGGTTAAAAAATTTTTGACTATTAATCACAAAAGTGTTCAACCGATAATCCAACGTCAGCTAAAAGGACTAAACTCTGTAGAATACAGAATTTAGTCCTCGATTAATACGTAGTCTAACTTTTTGGGGTCAGATCACTTTGGGATAGCTTTTGTTTGTTTAGAAAACAAATCGATTAGTAAACACCTTGCGCTAACATTGCATCTGCAACTTTTACGAAACCTGCGATGTTTGCACCAGTTACGTAATTGATGTTCGCTTGGCCTTCCACCGTACCGTATTTTTTACAGTTTGCGTGAATGTCGAGCATAATTTGTTTTAATTTTGCGTCCACTTCTTCCGCTGTCCAGTATAGACGCTGTGAGCTTTGCGCCATTTCTAAACCAGATGTTGCCACGCCACCTGCGTTTGCTGCTTTACCTGGGCCGAATAATACGCCAGCTTCAAGTAGTGCGTCTGTTGCTTCGATAGTGGTTGGCATATTCGCGCCCTCTGCCACAAGTTGTACGCCGTTGGCGATTAATTTTTGTGCGTCAGCAAGGTCTAACTCGTTTTGTGTTGCACAAGGTAGTGCGATGTCTGCTTTCACGCCCCAAGGACGCTCGCCTGCAACATATTGTAAGCCGAATTTTTCTGCATAATCTTTCACGCGGCCACGTTGTACGTTTTTGATTTCCATTAACGCAGCTAATTTTTCTGCTGTGAAGCCCGCTTCATCATAAACATAACCAGAGCTGTCAGAACAAGTAACCACTTTCGCACCAAGTTGTAATGCTTTTTCAATGGCATATTGCGCTACGTTACCTGAACCTGAAACCACAACGGTTTTGCCTTGGAAAGATTGATTTTTTTCTTCAAGCATTGCTTGTGCGAAATAAACTAAGCCGTAACCTGTTGCTTCTGGGCGAATTAGACTTCCACCGAATGACAATCCACGACCTGTGAATACACAACCTGCTTGGTTTGATAATTTTTTCATCATACCAGCAAGATAGCCCACTTCACGGCCGCCAACACCGATGTCGCCTGCTGGCACGTCTGTGTCTGGGCCAATGTGGCGATAAAGTTCGCTGATCAATGCTTGGCAGAAACGCATTACTTCGCCGTCAGATTTGCCTTTAGGATCAAAGTCTGAACCACCTTTACCACCGCCCATTGGCAATGTAGTTAATGCGTTTTTGAAGATTTGTTCAAACCCTAAGAATTTTAAGATAGATTGGTTTACCGATGGGTGGAAACGCATCCCGCCTTTAAATGGCCCGATTGCGCTGTTGAATTGTACGCGGAAAGCACGGTTTACTTGCACTTGTCCTTTATCATCTGTCCACGCCACGCGGAATTGGATTAAACGCTCTGGCTCAACAAGACGCTCCAAAAGCGCTTGCGAACGATATTGTGGATTTTTCTCTAAGAATGGCCAAATTGAAGTGAACACTTCACGCACCGCCTGTAAAAACTCTGGCTGGTGTCCATCGCGTTGTTCAACTTTGGCTAAGAATTCTTCTAATGAAGTGAATGTTTGCATACTGTGTTTCCTTTTTTAAATAAATATAATTGTTATAGGGGTTACTAAATTTGTGTGATTTTTATACCGCACTTTTAGTAAGCGAACCGATTAAGCGGTCAGGCATTAATATGCAACAAAAAAAGATAGAATTGCAAACATTTTTATCCAAGAAACCCCATTTTTTACAAAGTTTTTTGTTTTAAATTAAATTTTTTATAAAAATATGATGTTATTTATGAATTTATTTTAAACTATATAGCTTAACTTTGACGAAATAATCCTAATATTAATTTCTTAATCTGTGATCTTGCTCACGCGAGATTTATGGTGATTGTTAGAAGAGCTTGATGTAAAGACAAAATAAAAACGGTGCGTCTAATTACACACCGTTTCTGTTATATATGGGTTTAGTAAAATTTAAAACCCAGCTTGTTTTTCTAGTTGTTCAACGAGCACGTCATCAAGGTGAAGTGCGTTAGCAAGATTGCCAAGGAAAACAATTTCTTTGCGATCTAATTCGCCGCACACAACACGGGCTGCAAGGTAAACTTGGGAAGCTAATGCTGTGTCGTTGCCCACTTGTTGGGCGATTTCAGCGATGGAAATGGGTTGTTCAATTTGTTGCTGTAACCAATGATACACTTCAGGATCGTTTCCTGCTTCGGTGATGATGAGTTGTTTTTCTTCATCACTGATTGCTCCATCAGCGGCGGCCGCTGCGATCATTGTTTGCAGAATTAATTGCCCTGATGTGGCTTTTTCTGCGGTATCTACAAAGGTTTCTTCGCTAAGATTTGGATCAAGTGCGGTTGAATTTTGTGCATTTTTTTGCTGATATTGTTGGTAAGCTTGGTAGGCTAAACTTCCCAATGCCGCGAGTGAGCCTAATTTGGTAAGGCTTGCGCCGCCATTACGTCCTAATAACATAGAAAGTAAACCAATGGCTGCTGCGCCACCGCCTGCTTTGGTAATTTTATCTGCGGTAGAGTTTCCGCTCATTGTTTTACCAAGCTGATCTTTAGCAACAGTAAAAACTTGATTTAAAATTTGATTAAAATCCATAGAATGTCCTCCGTTGTGGCAAGTATGGCGAATTATGATTTTTTACCTTTAAATAAGATACTTAAAATTATTGTTAATAAAGTTGGCAACAACCAAGTTAAACCTTCTTGGTGCAATGGAATTTTATCTAACATCGTTTGGATAAAGTGCGGTAATAATTCCATATTTTTTAAGCTATCCGCAATACTAAATAAGGCCGTTACCGCAATAATCAAGCCAAATCCATTACGACTGATACCCAGTTTTTCACGTAACAATTGCATTGCAACAAGCATAATAGCTATCGGATAAATCAATAATAAGGCTGGAATAGTTACACGTAATAAGGTGTTTAAACCAGTTTCAGAAATAATAATCGTACTGATGGTAAATAAAATAATAAAAAAAGTATAATTTAAACGTGGATGAAATTTAGAGAAATAATCAGCACAGGCACTGGTTACCCCAACAAGGGTAGTAAGACTAGCGAGCAACACAATACCGCTCATAATCCACGATCCCCCTACACCAAATAACGCATTAACATATTGTGCGAAAAGTTGGCCACCATTGCTTGAGGTTTTTGCCACTTGTTCGCCTGTTGCACCTAAATAGAATAAGCAGAAATATAATAAGCTCAGTAGCACCACTGAAACTGTGCCTGCGGTAAGGGTATAGCGCACGATCGCGCGGTTGTCAGACACGCCTTTTACCGCCAAAGCGCGAGCCACAATGCCCCCAAAGGCCATTGCAGAAAGTACGTCCATTGTTTGATAGCCGCTAATTAATCCCGTTGCTACGGCAGAATGATCTTGATATGCGCCACTCGGCTCAATCACTGGAGAAAGCGGTGCGTGGATCACTTGGAAAGCCACAATCACTAATAATACGAGTAGTATTGGTGCCATAAATTTCCCAATACTGGAAATCATTGTGCTACGACCAAGCATAAAGCTCATTCCAATCAGGTTAAATACCGTAGCAAAGATAATATGAGAATATTCCCCCGAAATTAAATTAAGCGGTTGCCAGGCCATTTCATAAGCAACATTGGTTACTCTTGGCATCGCAAAGGTTGATCCGATCACCAAATATAAGATAGTCCAAAAGGTAACGTGCGCCCATTTAGGTAAATCTACAGATAATGCTTCACCACGTCCTTTTAGCGTTACCACAATCAGGGTGATAAAAGGCATAAAAACGCCAGTTACTAAAAAGCCTAATGCTCCCCAAAACCATAAATTCCCTGCTTGATACCCTTCCATTGGTGGGAAAATAATATTCCCTGCGCCTAAAAATAGGGAAAAAATCATCATTCCCAATATTGCTACATCTTTTCCAGATAACATTTTACTGATCCTTAAAAATAAAGTATTAATGATTATATTAACCTATGTTTACAAGACATTTGTCTAAACAAGGGCATTTTTATAGATATTTATTAGAGAATTGTCAAGAAAGGATCGTATTTGCAAAAAAATTTGAAGGTACTGATAAAAAAATTGCAGTATAAAACCAAATTTGTACTGCAATTTTTAGATAATATCAAAAATTAGTTTTTCGCCGCAGCTGCCGCTTTCACGATCACCGCGAATGCAGGCGCTTTTAATGACGCGCCGCCTACTAATGCACCGTCAATGTCTGGCTGGGTGAATAATTCTGCGGCGTTGGCATCATTGACTGAACCGCCGTATTGAATGATCACTTGATCTGCCACCGCTTGAGATTTTGCTGCGATATGGCCGCGAATAAAGGCGTGAACCGCTTGCGCTTGCGCTGGAGTTGCTGATTTGCCTGTGCCGATCGCCCAGATTGGCTCATAAGCAATGACTGCGCCATTGAATGCTTCTACGCCTAATGCGTTGATCACGGCATCAATTTGGCGTGCGCACACTTCTTCCGTTTTGCCTGCTTCGTTTTCCGCTTCAGATTCACCAATACATAACACTGGCACTAAACCAGCTTCTTTCAGTGCGGCAAATTTTTTCGCAATAAATTCATCGCTTTCTTTGTGGTAAGTACGGCGTTCAGAATGGCCGATGATGATGTATTTCGCACCAAAATCTTTTAACATTGCAGTTGAAATATCACCGGTGAACGCACCTTGTACGTTTACATCAACATTTTGTGCGCCTAAGGCAATTTGGCTGCCTGCAAGTGCGGCTTCAGCTTCGGCTAAATACATCACAGGCGGTGCAATTGCCACATCACAACCATTTACGCCCGCTAATTCTGCTTTTAAGCCTTCGATTAGCTCTTTGGTAAACGCTTTGCTACCGTTTAACTTCCAGTTACCCATAACTAAAGGACGACGTGCCATAATTTTTCTCCATAGTAATTAACAAAAAATAACCGCATTACTATATCAAATTTTTTCTGCGCTTCCGTTGATTTTAGGCAAATTTAAAAAATTTTTTTGTGAAAAGATGATTATTGTGCATTAAAAAGCTACAATCTACTGTATGGATTTCACAAAAAATCATCAATATGAAAATTTTTAAAGCTGAACAATGGAATTTAGAGCTATTGCTGCCCCTTTTTGAGCAATATCGACTTTCACAGGGTATGGCGGAAAATCCTGACCGCACTTTAGCCTTTCTCACCAACCGTATTCGCTTTAGTGAAAGCATTTTCTTCCTTGCGGTGGACGCTCAAAACCAAGCGCTTGGTTTTATTCAGCTTTATCCTCGCCTTTCTTCCTTACAACTGCAACGCTATTGGCAACTGACGGATATTTTTGTGCTGCCGCAACAAAATTCTACGGAAATTTACACCGCACTTATCGCCAAAGCCAAAGAATTTGTGCGTTACACACAATCTACACGTTTGGTGGTGGAGCAAGATCCGCAGCAGCAATCCTTGCTAGAAATGGCGGGCTTTCGTGCCAATCCCGAAAAACAGATTTTTGAACTTCGGCTGTAATCAAAGGTCTAATTTTCACCTTAATCACAATCCAATTTGGAGAACTATTATGAAATCAGTAAAACACATTCTTTCTGCCTTAGTGGTTGGCTCAGCGGTGTTAGCTAGCGTGCCAAGCTATGCGGCAGACTGCGCAGTCACTAACGTAAAATTTAAAAAAGGCGCATCATCAGCCAATTACAGCGGTAAAATCAAAGGCTGGCAATGTCGTAGCTATGCGTTTTATGCTAAAGAAGGGCAAACCTTAACCGTAAAATTAAGCGGCAAAGGCGCAGCGGAAGCCATTATCTACGGCGAAGATGATTTCGCACCAAACACGCCATATATTTTACCAAGAACAGGGCGCTATGAAGTGCGCGTGCTACAACCGAAAGCACAATCCATCAAAAAACTTACATCAAGCTATAAGATGAATATTAAAATTCAATAAACTAATGCTCTAAAAAGAAAAAGTGCGGTGGAAATTTGTTAAATTTTTTCACCGCACTTTTTTATTTCTTCAATTTAAACTTAATAAGCCACTAACACTTCTTTTTCGCTGATGGTGTTGCCATAAACAGGCAATAAGGTTTTGTCGTAAGCTTGTTTTAACACGCCTTCTTTGCCTAATTTTTCAATTTCTTGATCTAACCAAGCGAGCAATTCGGTGTCGCCTTTTTTCACCGCTGGAGCGATAAAATCTTGATCGCCAAGGGTTTTAATGCCAACGGTAAAACCTGGGTTTTCTTTTGCCCAAGCAAACAGCAAGGTGTTGTCGTGGGCGAGCGCATCACCGCGTCCATCTCTTAAGGCTTCAAAGGTTTCCGTGTTCTGTTCAAATTTTAATAATTTGATGTTCGGATAATGTTTGCTGAAGTAAGCATCTGCCGTGGTGCCTTTGTTCACCAATAAGGTTTTGCCTTCTAACTGATTGATGTCGGTAATAACCGCGCCGTCTTTTGACACCACGCCCAACGCCACTTGCATATAAGGCTTGGCAAAATCCACCACTTCTTTGCGCGCTGGGGTAACGGTGAAGTTGGCGAGAATAATATCCACTTTGTTCGATTGCAAATATTCCACGCGGTTTGCGGCTTCCACCAAAACATATTGCACTTTGTTTTCATCACCTAGCAAATCTTTACCAATGGCTTTTGCAATTTCTACGTCAAAACCTTGGCTTTTGCCCTGGTTATCCACATAGCCAAAAGGCGGTTTATCGCTAAAAACGCCAATGCGCACGCTATCGGCTTTTTGTAGCTGTTGCAGACGATTTTGCGCGCTATTGCTTTCGTTGTCATTGCACGCTGTTAGGCTTGCAGCAAGCAGGGTGGTAGCAAAAAGTGCGGTGATTTTTTTAAATGTTTTCTTCATAGTCTATTCCTCTTGGTTCATAGTTTAAGATGTTTAAGAACGTTTTTGCCCGATCAGAATTCGGGTTGGTAAAAAAGCGATCTGGCGTGTTTTCCTCCACGATTTTTCCTGCGTCCATAAAAATAATGCGATCTGCCACTTGGCGCGCAAAGGCCATTTCGTGGGTTACAATCAGCATTGTCATTCCCTCTTTGGCAAGCTCTAAAATCACATCTAGTACTTCACGCACCATTTCAGGATCAAGGGCTGCGGTAACTTCATCAAACAACATAATTTCTGGGTTCATACACAAAGAGCGAACAATGGCGATACGCTGTTTTTGGCCGCCTGAAAGCTCGCGCGGATAGGCATTTTTGCGATCCAGCAAGCCCACACGTTTAAGTAATTCATCAGCTTGCTTTTCCACTTCCGCACGGGAACGCTTTTGCACTTTCATTGGGCCGAGCAAAATATTGTCGATCACCGAAAGGTGAGAAAATAATTCATAGCTTTGAAAAACCATTCCAATATGTTGGCGCGCTTGTACCCAAGGCACTTGTTTGCCTAACACGCCTTGATCTTGCAAGATGATTTCACCACCTTGAATGGATTCCAGCCCATTAATGCAACGCAACAAGGTGCTTTTCCCGCAGCCTGAAGGCCCAAGCAACACCACCACTTCGCCCTTTTTTATGGCTAAATCAATGCCTTGAAGTGCGGTGGTTTTTTCGTATTTTTTTACCAGTTGATTAATTTCTAATAATGCCATTTTGATTTCCTTTTATTGCTCCCAACGATTTTCTATATAACGAGAAAAAATGGACAAGGGATAACAAATTGCGAAATATAAAAGAAAAATAAGTCCATAAATCCAAAATGCCGCAGAAGGATCGGTAAATAACGAGGTTTCAATAATTTGTTGCCCCACTTTCACCACTTCTAGCACGCCAATTAACATTGCCAATGAACTGGTTTTAATCATTCGGGTAAATAAATTAATCGCACTTGGCGTAACGCGCTTTAAACTTTGTGGTAGCAGCACATATAAAAAGGTTTGTGTACTATTTAATCCCAAGGCATAAGCAGATTCTCGTTGATGTTTTTCAATGGAATTTAATGCACTGCGCATTAAATCGCCCATTTCAGCCGTTCCCCAAAAAATAAAGACGAAAATACATACTGCAATGCCGTTTAAATGAATATTCAACCACTTAGCCAAACCAAAATAGGCAATAAATAACCACACTAGTAAAGGAATAATTCGCACCATTTCTAAATATAAACGACAAATTCCTTGGATTATTTTATTTCGGCTAGTCATTGCAATGCCAAGTAATATGCCTAACAGGCAAGAGAATAATACGGAAATAAATGCAATTTCAGCTGTAACCGCTAAGCCATTTAATAATCGTTGTAAATTATTTCCTTCTAATAAAATAGCTAATCCCATTATTAAATGCTCCCATATTTTGCATAACGGCTACATTTCTCTAAATAATGAATAAGAAACGAAACTGGCAATAAAATAATGAGATAAAATACCACCAATAAAAATAATGCCTCGTTAGTTTTATAATCTAGGCCAATTAATTCTTTCGCCATAAACATTAATTCCGCAATAGCAATCGCACTGGCGATAGAGGTTTCTTTCATTAAAAACAGACAGTTTGCACCAATGGCAGGCAGGGAAAGGCTCAAGGCTTGTGGCGCAATCACATAAATAAAGGCTTGTGTGGGCGTTAATCCTAAGCTCAGGGCTGATTCCACTTGCCCTTTTGAAACGCTCTCAATCCCTGCTCGAATCGCCTCAGCCATATAACTTCCCCCAAGAAAACTTAAGCCAATAATGGCGCAAGTAAACCCATCTAACTTAATTCCCAATTTGGATAAACCAAAATAGAGAAAGAAAAGTTGGATCAACAAAGGCGTATTGCGCGAAAGTTCAATATAGGCTTTGGCGAGCGAATTAAAAAAACGAATGTTGTAGCTGGTAGCCACCGCACACAAAAGCCCAATAATGAGAGAAAACACAATACTCCAAAACGAGAGCTGCAAAGTAATAATGCTGGCATCAATAAATTTCGGAATATTGTCAAAGACATACTGCCAATTCATTTTCCTTCCCTGTTGAAGTCATAAACTGGCAATCATTCTAAACAACGGAAGAGTGAATTTAAAAAGAATAAAAAATTATTGGTTAGATGATTTGGTTATATAAAGCTCATATAAAGAAACTTCCGACATTTCTGTACTTGAAGTAATAACTCATTCTACAGAAGCATTAATGGGATAGATAAGAAATATTTTCCATTATTTTTGAAAGAATGTGAATTTCGGTTTAACTTTGGATTACCAAAAGAACCGTCAAAAAACTACTATTATGGTGTGGAATTTGGGGCTTATCTAATACAACCTCAATATTTATTGAATAAAGCCCATCTGGCGCATTTTCTCTAATACGTCTGCCACAGAAATTTGTGCCATTAAATCTTTGCCTTTCAATTTGGTTGCCCAAGGTAATTGGCTAGAAGGTTTACCAAATTCTTGCAGGGCATTTTGTTCATACACGGAAACCACTTCGGGCAAATTATTATAAGGCCCTGTGCGTAGCGGGTTATGGTAAGCATACAATCCGATCACAGGTTTGCCTTGAGCGGTGGCAATATGTGCTGGGCCGCTATCGGGTGCGAGCAGTAAATCTGCCATTCCGATTAAGGCACTTAATTCCAATAATGAGGTTTTGCCGCTCGCATTCACAGGCTGAAAATCACACAGCGCGATGATTTCTTCGATCATTGCTTGCTCTCTTGGCGCAGGCGAGCCACACAAAATCACATTAATATTCTGACGATGCGCGATATTGGCAATTTCTGCATAGCGTTCAGCCAACCAATCTTTTTCTGATTTGCTTGAACAAGGAGAAATGAGCAGATTTTTTCTTGTCGGATCAATAAATTGCTGAATGGCGGAAATTTCTTTTTCGCCAATGGCTAAATCCCATTTTGGGGTTTCCACAGGCAAGCCTAAATATTCCACAAATGCCCAAAATCCCGCTAAAACGTGCGGATTAGTTGGTTCATTAATTTTACGATTGGTAAATAACCATTGCCCTTCTCGCGCACGGTTTTTGCTAAAACCCACTTTATAAGTGGCTTTGATGCCTAAAGAAATCATTGAAGCACGCAAGGCTGTTTGCATATTTAATAGCACATCAAAATGTTCGCCACGCAAGGTTTTCCATAAAGCTAAAATGCCTTTCCAGCCGGTTTTTTTGTCATACGGAATAAAGCGAATCCCTTTCACATTTTGCAATAACTGCATTTCGGTTTTGCCCACAATCCAAGTGATTTGAGTATCTTTCCAATAACGCTGAATTTGTTGTACCGCTGACAACGCATTACACACATCACCAATGGCGGAAAGGCGTAAAATACAAATGGATTTAGGGGGCGTGGAAAAAAGTGCCATAGATTTCCCTTACTTTTTCTGCTTAATGTAGCATTCTTTTTTATTTTCAGTAGAATATTTTTATTGATCTATTCTATAAGAAATCTGCCCAATATGCTTGAACTGCAACAGCAAAACCAATATTTTATTTTTAATCTGGAAACACAACCTGTTGATCCCAGCGCTTATTTTGATCCGCAATTTTGGCAGCAACAGCAGCGTATTCTTGGTTCAGCCAAAGGGCGGGGGACAACTTGGTTTGTGCAAAGTGCGGACCTTTTTGGCGTAAATTGTGCCTTGCGCCATTATTATCGCGGTGGTTTATTTGGTAAGTTGAATAAAGATCGTTATGGGTTCCACGATCTTCAGCACACGCGCAGCTTCGCCGAATTTCATTTGTTAAATAAATTACATCAAGACGGACTCCCCGTGCCAAAACCTATTGGCGCAAGAGTGATTAAAGGTAAAGCGGGCATTTGCTATCAAGCGGATTTACTGAGTGAAAAAATCGAAAATGCGCAAGATCTCACCGCACTTTTGCAGCATCATTCTTTATCTGCTGAAAATTGGCAGCAAATCGGCCATTTAATCCGCCAATTACACGACCGACAAATCTGCCACACCGACCTTAACGCCCATAATATTTTAGTCCAACATTTCGCCACACCAGAACAAAAATACTGGCTGATTGATTTTGACAAATGCGCCGAAAAATCAGGCAATAACTGGAAAGCCAAAAATCTCGCCAGATTACACCGCTCTTTTATCAAAGAAAAAGGAAAATTAGGCATTCAATTTAGTGACAATGATTGGGGAAATGTTGTTTTGGGGTATAAAGGATAGGATTTTCCAACGTATAACTTATGACTATATTTACAAAAAAGTGCGGTAGTTTTTACCGCACTTTTTATTTAAAAGCTAAGCTACATCTTTTGATTTTCTAGCTTGATATACAACTAAAATTGAGAAAATAATTGCGGCAACAACGGAGAGTAAATCAGCACCTACCCAGAAATAAGCAAGGGAATCAAAATCATAAATTTTATTACCTGCCGAATCAATAACCGTTGTTTTATCAATCATAAAACCTGTTAAAAATTCACCCGCTGCTGCACCAGCGTAACCAAATACACCCATCATTCCCAAGGCAATTCCCGATGCTGATTTGTGGGAAATATCTGTTGCTAACAACCCACCTAAGAAGCAAAGTTGAATACCTAAAGTAATACCAAAGACAGAAAGTGCGCCAATAGCAAGCCAGGTGTTACCTGCAGGAACAAATAAAAATGCTGCAAGAGAAAGAGCATTGAGTAAACTTACTATCACCGTCATAATATTTCGTTTACCTTGCAAGAAACGATCTGACAACCAGCCTGAAACAATTGTCCCTAAAATACCAACAATACTGTTTACGCTAATGATCGATGCGGCTTCTAATGTTGTATAGCCTTTTCCATTTTCAAGGAAAAATACGCCCCAGCTATTTACACCATAACGACCAATATACATACAGCAAGAAGCCACTGCTAACACCCAAATGGCAGGATTTTTAATAACGTCCCATTGATGTTTCAATACTTCTTTATTATCTAACTCCTCTGTTTGTTTATCCATTGTAATAATCGGTTTAAAGCCACAAGCTGCTGGCGAGTCTTTCATAAACATTATTGCAACCAACACGCCCAATAATCCCATAATACCCGCAAAACTAAAACCAAAGCGCCAACCGAAAGTAGTAATAATTGCAGCAGTAACGACAAAGGTTATCCCTTCACCTACATTATGAGCAACTGACCAAAATCCATAGTAAGAACCTCGTTCTTTATCATCATACCAACGTGAAAGTGCTACCACACAAGGACCTACGCCCATTGATTGTACCCAACCGTTAAATCCCCAAATGATAGTAAGAAAAATAGCACTGGTCGTCATTCCCATGGCAAAATTACATAATGCGGAGAAAAATAATCCTACCGAAAGGTAACGTACAATATTTGAGTGATCTGCTACTGCACTATTAACAAATTTACCAACTGCATAGGTAATAAAAATAGCAGAACCTATAACCCCAAGTTCTGTTGGAGTTAAAATATTATTATTGACTAAGGCTGGCTTAGCGACATTAAAAGATAAACGACAAACATAATAAATAGCATAAGCAAAAGAGAATGCCCAAAAACTTTTCATTCTTGTGCTTTTAAACATTGCCTCGGTGTAATCTTTAAGTGGAATAGCTGGGCTTGCTTTGAAAAAATTTAAAATAGACATTGTATTTTCCTCCTATAAAGTTAAGGATCGAATAGCTTCAAGCTGATTAAATATGCCTTGACTGCTAGCAAGAATATAATTTCCTTTTAATAATCCATCATTTGCTAAAAAGTCATTGGTTTGTCCACCAGCCTCTTGAACTAATAAAATACCGGCAAGGCAATCCCACGCATTGATATGCGGTTCAAAATAGCCAATTAATCTGCCTGCCGCGACATAAGCCAAGGTTAATGCCCCTGAACCATTACGGACAAACATTCCTCCTTCTTTTAATACTTGATCAATAACTGGCACAAATGTACTCTGTGGAACACGATGAGACATTCCCAATCCAACTAATCCCTCTTGCAAAGAAGTCGCTTTTGATGCAGATAAAGGAGCTTCATTAACAAACGCACCTTCACCTTTCATCGTATGAAAAAGCTCTTTATGCAATGGATCGTAAATCAGCCCAATAACAATTTCCTGTTTGTAAAGCACTGCAATAGAAATACACCAAGCCTGCAGGCCATATAAAAAAGGACTTGTGCCATCAATGGGATCAACCACCCAGCAAAAGTCCTTATCAAGCCCATCGGCACCGGATTCTTCACCTAAGAAGCCATCATCAGGAAAGTGGGCTTTTAATGCAGTTTTAATCTCTTTTTCAACATTTTGATCAGCGATGCTTACTAAATCTTGTGCTTCTCCCTTTTTATGCTGAATGTTAAGTTTGTCTCTATTTAAGTAGAATGAGAGTGCTATTTCCCCCACATTCTTAATGAGATCTTTTGCAAAAACATAACGTTGCTGTATATGGCTATTCATATGTCCCCCTTTTGTTTCATACCCAACAAAATTAGAACATATATTTCAATATATAAAAACATCAAAATTTTTGTTTTGAGAGATGTTTCACAAAATATTTTTAGACAAGTTTTGACTAGGAAAAGAAAAACCACCCGAAGGGTGGTTTTTTAGATACAGTAAAGAAAGTGCGGTAAAATTAGCGTTTGTTTTTGACTAATTTTTCTGTCAGTTCGTAAGCGCGTAGTTTTGCTAATTCTTTAGCAAGTTGAGAGGCGAGCATTTCGTAGTTTGCGTCTTTTGCGCTAGATACAATGTTTTGTTCTGCGCGGCGTTTCGCTTCTAAAATACGATCTGCGTCAAGCTCTTTACCACGGATTGCGACATCTGCGAGGACGGTAACGACATTCGGTTGAACTTCTAAAAAGCCACCTGAAACGTAGATAACTTCTTCATTGCCATTTTCTAAAGTCAATTTGACGATACCCGGTTTGATTGCCGTTAATAATGGGGTGTGGCCCGGTAAGATACCAAGCTCCCCTTCAATCCCTGTGGCTTGAATGCTTTTTACTTGACCAGTAAAAATGCTTTCTTCTGCACTTACAACCGTTAAATTTAATGTTGCCATTGTGATTCTCCTTCAAGTGTTTAATCAGGCTTGAAGTGATTACATATTTTTGGCTTTTTCTAGCACTTCATCAATAGAACCAACCATATAGAACGCTTGTTCTGGAATATGGTCATATTCACCTTCTAAAATACCTTTGAAACCGCGAATAGTGTCTTTTAATGAGACATATTTACCCGGTGAGCCAGTGAACACTTCTGCAACGAAGAACGGTTGTGATAAGAAACGTTCGATTTTACGCGCACGTGCTACCACAAGTTTATCTTCTTCAGAAAGCTCGTCCATACCAAGAATTGCGATGATGTCTTTCAATTCTTTGTAGCGTTGTAAGATACCTTGTACGCCACGCGCTACATCATAATGCTCTTGGCCAACCACTAATGGGTCTAATTGGCGAGAAGTTGAATCAAGGGGATCTACCGCTGGGTAAATACCTAATGACGCAATTTGACGGCTTAATACAACCGTTGAGTCTAAGTGCGCAAAGGTGGTTGCAGGCGATGGGTCAGTTAAGTCATCGGCTGGTACATAAACCGCTTGTACAGAGGTGATAGAACCTGTTTTGGTAGAGGTGATACGCTCTTGTAATGCCCCCATTTCTTCTGCTAGGGTTGGTTGGTAACCTACTGCAGATGGCATACGACCTAATAATGCAGATACTTCTGTCCCTGCTAGGGTGTAACGATAAATATTATCCACGAAGAATAATACATCACGGCCTTCATCACGGAATTTTTCTGCCATAGTTAAACCGGTTAATGCAACACGCAGACGGTTACCTGGTGGCTCGTTCATTTGTCCGTAAACAAGGGATACTTTGTCTAATACGTTAGATTCAGTCATTTCGTGGTAGAAGTCGTTACCTTCACGGGTACGTTCACCTACCCCTGCAAATACAGAATAACCTGAGTGTTCGATCGCAATATTACGGATTAATTCCATCATATTTACGGTTTTACCTACACCCGCACCACCGAATAAACCAACTTTACCCCCTTTTGCAAATGGGCAGATTAAGTCGATAACTTTGATCCCTGTTTCAAGCAATTCCGTGCTGTTTGCTTGATCTTCATAGCTTGGTGCAGGTCGGTGAATTGACCAAGTTTCTTCTGCACCAATTGGGCCTTGTTCGTCAATTGGTTCACCCAGTACGTTCATAATACGTCCTAGGGTTTTTGTTCCCACTGGAACGGAAATTGGTTTGCCTGTATTAGACACGGATAAACCACGTTTTAAACCATCTGATGAACCCATTGCGATACAACGTACGATTCCACCGCCTAATTGCTGTTGAACTTCAAGCACTAAGCCTGTTTCAACGTTTAAGGCATCATATACTTTTGGTACTGCATCTTGTGGAAATTCAACGTCAATAACCGCACCGATGATTTGTACAATTTTTCCAGTTGCCATTATCGATCCTCTTTACTTAAATTGCCGCTGCACCAGCAACAATTTCATTTAATTCATTTGTAATACTTGTTTGGCGAGCTTTGTTGTAAACTAATTGCAAGTCTTTAATTAAGTTTCCTGCATTATCAGTTGCCGCTTTCATCGCCACCATTCGTGCCGCTTGCTCAGAAGCCAAATTTTCAACTACCGCTTGATACACTTGAGATTCTAAATAACGAACCAATAAACTATCTAACAACACTTTTGGATCAGGTTCGTAAATATAGTCCCAAGATTGTGCGCTTTCACCTAAATCATCATTATCTAATTCAGGTAAAGGAACAAGTTTTTCTAAAGTAGGTTTTTGCGACATTGTGTTGATGAACTTATTGTAAGCAATGTAGATGGCATCTAATTTGCCTTCTCTATAAGCATCAAACATTTCATTTGCCGTACCAATTAATTCTTCAACAGAAGGCGTATCGCCCATTCCTGAATTTTGTGTAGCAATATTCAAGCCAAGGGATTGGAAAAACCCGATACCTTTTGCACCGATTAAACCCAGTGAAACTTCTACTTGTTTTTCTTTCCAACCTTTGATTTCTTGAAGTGCGGTCTTAAATAAGTTGATATTTAAACCACCACATAATCCACGATCTGTTGAAACAAGTAGGATACCTACTTTTTTCACTTCTCGTTCCACTAAAAACGGATGTTTGTAACCAATACTGGCTTTTGACACGTGGCTAATCACGCGGCGTATGGCTTGAGCATACGGGCGTGAAGATGACATTCGATCCTGCGTTTTACGCATTTTCGATGCTGCAACCATTTCCATTGCCTTAGTAATTTTTTGCGTACTTTGAACACTGGAAATTTTGGTTCTTATCTCTTTTGCACCTGCCATTGATGTTCTCCGTTAATGTGAATTACCAAGCACTGTTTGCTTTGAAATTGTCTAAAATCGCTTGCAATGTTGCTTTGATTTCATCATTGTAATCGCCAGTTTTGGTTAATCCGTCCATAAAATCAGCATAGTTATGTGCTGCATATTCTAAAAGAGCAGATTCAAAAGAAGCGATACGATCTAATTCAACATCTTCTAAATAACCAAATTCAACGGCAAATAATACTAATGCTTGCTGTGCAACGCTTAATGGAGAATATTGTTTTTGTTTCAATAATTCTGTTACTTTCTGACCGTGAGAAAGTTGTTTGCGTGTTGCATCATCAAGATCTGAAGCAAATTGTGCGAATGCTGCTAATTCACGATATTGCGCAAGTGCGGTACGAATACCACCCGCTAATTTTTTGATGACTTTAGTTTGTGCTGCACCACCCACACGAGATACCGAAATACCTGGGTTTACCGCAGGACGAATACCTGAGTTAAATAGGTTAGATTCTAAGAAAATCTGACCATCGGTAATGGAAATTACGTTGGTTGGTACGAAAGCTGATACGTCACCTGCTTGGGTTTCAATAATTGGTAATGCAGTTAAAGAACCTGTTTTACCTGTTACTTTACCTTGTGTGAAACGTTCAACATATTCTGCATTAACACGAGAAGCACGCTCAAGTAAGCGAGAGTGTAAATAGAATACATCACCTGGGAAAGCTTCACGACCTGGTGGACGACGTAATAACAATGAAATTTGACGATAAGCAACCGCTTGTTTAGATAAATCATCATAAACGATGAGCGCATCTTCACCACGATCACGGAAATATTCACCCATTGTACAACCTGCATAAGGCGCTAAATATTGTAACGCGGCAGATTCTGATGCGGATGCCACAACCACGATAGTATTTTGTAATGCGCCGTGTTCTTCTAATTTACGCACTACGTTAGCAATGGTTGATGCTTTTTGACCAATCGCCACATAGATACATTTAATGCCTGAATCTTTTTGGTTGATGATAGCATCGATAGCTAATGCGGTTTTACCTGTTTGACGGTCACCGATAATTAACTCACGCTGACCACGACCGATTGGCACCATTGAGTCCACGGCTTTATAACCAGTTTGAACAGGCTGATCAACAGATTTACGATCAATAACCCCTGGTGCGATAACTTCAACAGGCGCATAACCATCGTTTTCAATTTCACCTTTACCATCAATTGGCTGACCAAGGGTATTCACCACGCGGCCTAATAAACCGCGGCCTACTGGCACTTCAAGAATACGTCCTGTACATTGAACTTCCATACCTTCAGAAAGATCAGTATAAGGCCCCATTACAACCGCACCTACCGAATCACGCTCTAAGTTAAGTGCCATTGCATAACGATTGTCGGGTAATGCAATCATTTCCCCTTGCATTACATCGCTTAAACCGTGGATACGAATAACCCCATCGCTCACAGAAACAATGGTTCCTGTGTTGCGTGGTTCGCTCACCACGTTAAATTCGGCAATGCGTTTTTTAATTAATTCACTAATTTCAGTCGAATTTAGTTGCATCTTTTATTCCTCTTATAATTGCAACTCATTTGCAAGACGAGCCAGTTGCCCACGGCTACTTCCGTCAATGACAAAATCATCTGTACGAATAATAACACCAGCAATCAGTGCATTATCTACGCTGCAATTTAATTTAACTTTACGAGCAAGTTTCTTTTCCATTGCGGCTGCAATTTTAGCTTGTTGCTCTGCACTTAATGGTTGAGCTGAGATGACTTCCACATCTGCAATCGCTTGGTGTTCACTCACATAATGTTGGAACAGTGCAAATACCGCTGGAAGTACAGTTAAACGCTTATTTTCAGCCATTAACCGAATCAAATTTTGCCCATATTGATCAAGTTGGTCGCCACAAATTGAAATCACCGTATCAGCAACTTTGCTGGCAGATAAATCACCTGTTAGGAAATCTTGCATCTCTTTATTTTCAACAACTTGAGAAGCAAAATTTAGCATTTCTGCCCATTTTTCCACCGCACTTTTGTTTTGTGCTTGTTGCTCGATAGCAAAATCAAATGCTGCTTTTGCATAAGGGCGAGCTATGGTAGTTAATTCTGACATAAGCCCAACCTTCTTATAGTTCTGCAACTAATTTTTCAATAATGTCATTGTTTGCCGCTTCATCAACCGTGCGACCCACAATTTTCTCAGCACCTGCAACCGCTAAAGAGGCTACTTTCGCTCGTAATTCTTCTTGAACACGTTTACGCTCTGTTTCAATCTCAGCGTGGCCTTGTTCAATAATTCTTGCTTTTAATGCTTCTGCTTCAGCTTTCACTTCTTCTAGGATTTCGTTGCGACGTTTATTCGCTAAATCCACAATTTCTTGTGCTTGAAGTTTCGCTTGATTAATTTCTTGCTCCACCAATGTTTTGGTTTCAGCTTGCTCTTTTCGTGCGACTTCTGCTGCAGCTAAAGCATTAGCAATTGAGCTTTGACGCTCTTCAATTGCTTTAATAATTGGTGGCCAAACATATTTCATACAAAACCACACAAATAGTGCGAATGCAATAAGCTGACCAATTAATGTTGCATTTAAGTTCACAACGCCCTCCTCAATAATGTCATCAATGTTACCCGTTTAGGGTAAAGCTTGGTTGTACAAACAACGCTGACAATTATTGTAATAATCCGATGAATGGGTTTGCGAAAATGAAAAGTAACGAAATACCTACTGCAATCATTGCAATAGCATCTAAAAGACCAGCAACGATAAACATTTTAGTTTGTAAGCTACTTGCTAATTCAGGCTGACGCGCAGAAGATTCTAAGAATTTGCCGCCTAAAATCGCAAAGCCAATTGCTGTACCTAATGCTGCGAAAGCAAGTAGGATTGATGCACCAATAATCGTAGCTGTAATTACAGTTTCCATAGTTTTCTCCGTTAGATTTAAGAAAGTCAGCCTAACTGGCTGGGTTAGTTAATAAAAATCGTTAAATAATCTGTGTTTAATGTTCCGCTTTGTTGTAAGCGATACTTAAATAAACAATCGTTAGCATCATAAAGATAAACGCTTGTAAGGTGATAACCAAAATATGGAAAATCGCCCACGCAAGATGTAATGGAATGCCGAGTGAAGCAATCGCCATATTGGCACTATACATTACGGCAATCAAAATAAAGATAAGCTCACCTGCGTACATATTCCCAAACAAACGGAAACCTAATGAAATAGGTTTAGCAAGCAAAGTTACAGATTCAAGAATTAAGTTTACTGGAATGAAAGCCCAGTGATTGAAAGGGTGGAGCGTATATTCTTTAACAAAACCACTCAATCCTTTCGATTTGATGGTATAGAAAATAATGAGGAAGAATACACAAATAGCCATACCAAGGGTTGCGCTAATATCTGCCGTTGGAACAGCTCTTAAATAATGAACACCGAATAAATTTGCCACTTGTGGTAAGAAATCCACAGGGATTAAATCGATGGCATTCATAATGAACACCCAGCAGAAAATGGTTAGCCCTAATGGTGCAATAACATTGCGTGGCCCGTGGAAATTTTCTTTTACCACACCATCAACCCATTCTACGATCATTTCTACAAAGCATTGCAATTTGCCTGGTACGCCAGAAGTGGCTTTTTTACCCACTTTATAGAAAATAAAAAGGAAAATAACGGCAGATACCGCTGAAAAGAAAAGCGTATCTAAGTGAACGTGCCAGAAAGAATCCCCTGTTTTAAGAAATTCTAAATGGTGTTGAATATACCCTGCGGTTGTAAGGTCAGACATAGTTAATCCCTTGAAATTTAAACTAAATTCTAAAAAATTTACTTACCATTAAAGGCATCAGGTTATTTAGTAATAACCCTAAAAAATAACCAGAAAAGAAAGTAATATAATTCATTTCAGCAAAAAATTTGAATGCTAATACGATAAAAATGATCGTACATATAAATTTTATTGCCCCACCTCGATAAAATGTGGTTAATTTATGATTGTTTTTCTGCTTTATAAAAAACACCAGAAAAACAAATAAACAATGCGGAACAAAAATCGCTAATGATCCGAGCAAAAAAGACCCCGCACTTACGGATTGCGATGTGCTTAACATTGCAAAAATGACAATAAAAACGAGCAATTCTATGCTCAATGCAACCTGATATTTCTTTTTAACTTGTTTTATGATTGCAGACATTTGTCACTTTGTTTAAAAATCAAACGAACCTAACTTAAAATAGCCTATTAATTATACTCAAAATGGATTAGATAGCAATAAATAGACTATACAATAACTTGTTTATTTTATTATAAATTCAAAAAAGGTTCAAAAAATTTTAACCTTTATTTAACAAAACAAGGTTTCTTTCGCCAATTAATTCTGGAACTGTTAAGTTGATCACATTTTTTATCACAAAATCGGCTGATAATTGCTCCACTTCGTCTTGATGATATTGTCCTTTTAGGGCATAAAAGATGCCATTTTCATCAACCAAGTGCTGGCACCAGTCGGTCATATCTTTTAATGACGCAAAAGCGCGGCTTAATACACCATCAAATAACACTTCAGGCTGATAATCTTCAACTCGGCTTAATACTGGAATTACATTGGTAATACCAAGCTCACGCAAGGCATTACGGATAAAGCTAATGCGTTTGCCTAAACTATCTAACAACACAAAGGTTTTATCTGGATTAATAATGGCTAAAGGCAAGCCGGGTAAGCCTGGCCCTGTTCCCACATCAATGAATTGCTCACCTTGTAAGTAAGGACTGACAACAAGGCTATCCATAATATGTTTCACTAACATTTCCTGCGGATCACGCACAGAAGTGAGGTTGTAAGCCTTATTCCATTTATCCAACAACGCCACAAGCTTAACAAGCTGATCTTTTTGCTGATCGCTCACAGAAAGTGCGGTGCTTTTTAGCAGAAAATTTAATTTTTCTTTAAGTTGTTCGATGTTAGCCATTATTCACCACGCTTTAACATACCTTGTTTTTTCAGATTTACCAATAAAATGGAAATGGCCGCAGGTGTTACGCCAGAAATACGGCTTGCTTGCCCAATTGAGGTTGGGCGATGTTGCATTAATTTCGACCGCACTTCATTAGATAACCCAGATACCGCATCATAATCAAAATTATCCGGAATTTCGGTATTTTCATAACGTTTTTGGCGTGAGATTTCTTCTTGCTGATGCTCAATATAACCTTGATATTTAATCGCAATTTCCACTTGTTCTGCCGCTTCTTTATCTTCAATTGCAGGCGCAAATGGAGTTAATTGAGTAAGAGATTGATAATTCACTTCTGGACGGCGTAATAAATCTTCGCCACTTGCCTCACGAGTTAATGGGCTATTTAGCAATTCATTAGCTTCGGCCAAATATTCAGAACGTGGATGCAACCAAATGCTACGCAAACGCTGGCGCTCTAATTCTATATTTTCCATTTTTTGATTAAAACGCGCCCAGCGTTTTTCATCAATTAAGCCAAGTTTATGTGCCGTTGGGGTTAAACGAATATCTGCATTATCTTCACGCAGCAATAAACGGTATTCCGCACGGGAGGTAAACACGCGATAAGGTTCTTTGGTGCCTAAGGTACAAAGATCGTCCACTAACACGCCAATATAAGCTTGATCACGATGCGGATACCAGCTGTCTTTATCTTGCACATAAAGCCCTGCATTAATTCCTGCCAATAATCCTTGCGCCGCGGCCTCTTCATAGCCTGTCGTACCATTAATTTGGCCTGCAAAGAATAAGCCTTTAATCGCTTTGGTTTCTAAGGTAGGTTTTAGATCACGGGGATCAAAATAATCATACTCAATAGCATAACCTGGTTTGATAATGCGAGCATTTTCCAATCCTTTCATTGAATTAACGATGCCCATTTGCACATCAAATGGCAAACTCGTAGAAATACCGTTTGGATAAACTTCATTGGACGTTAAACCTTCAGGCTCAAGATAAATTTGGTGCGAATTACGTTCAGCAAAACGCATCACTTTATCTTCAATGGAAGGACAATAACGCGGCCCTATTCCTTCGATTACACCGGCATACATCGGGCTACGATCCAAATTATTACGGATCAATTCGTGGGTTTGATCGTTGGTATGGGTGATATAGCAAGGAATTTGGCGCGGGTGCTGATCCACTGATCCCATAAAAGAAAAAACCGGTAATTTTGCATCGCCGTGTTGTTTTGCTAGCACATCAAAATTAATGGTTCTTGCATCAATACGCGGTGGGGTGCCTGTTTTTAAACGATCCACGCGCAAATTCAGATCGCGCAGACGATGAGCTAGACTTACTGAGGCAGGATCGCCTGCACGTCCACCCGCATAATTTTCCATACCAATATGGATCTTACCCGATAAAAATGTCCCAGCGGTTAAGATCACCGATTTAGATCTAAACTTTAATCCCATTTTGGTTTCTACACCCGCAACGCGATCTTGTTCGATCAAAATATCTGTTACTTCTTGTTGGAAAATATCTAAATCCGGTTGATTTTCTAACGCGATCCTTACCGCTTGGCGGTATAACACGCGATCCGCTTGCGCACGCGTAGCGCGTACTGCAGGGCCTTTACTGCTATTTAAAGTACGAAATTGAATACCGGCTTGATCCGCCGCAGTGGCCATTAAACCACCCATAGCATCAATTTCTTTGACTAAATGCCCCTTACCAATGCCACCAATGGCTGGGTTACAAGACATTTGCCCTAATGTATCTACATTGTGCGTTAATAATAATGTTTTTAATCCCATTCGTGCTGGCGCAAGAGCTGCTTCTGTACCCGCGTGTCCACCACCAATCACAATCACATCATAACTTTCCGTATAAAACATAATAACCTTAATTGCGTGATAAATTTGATCTTCATAAAAGTAACCGCGTATTCTACATCAAATTGATCGTTGCTTAAATCGAAGATTGAAGATCCGGTGAATTTTGTTCTCTCGATCAAAGGAGCAGAAAGAAGATCCTTGCCTTATTAATATAAGATCTCTTTTTATATATAAAGATCTTATTATGATAATTATTAGGATCGTTGATCCTTGTGCATAAGGCAAATTTTCGCTTAAAAATAAAGGAGTTAGATCCTTTTTTAGGTTGTTTAGATCACCCATTGATCTAGCTGTATATGTTGTGAGTAAAAGCAAAAGTTATCCACAATCAAGCTTTTCCTTATTTTTATTTACAGAATAAATACAATATTTAGACAAGTTTTTACTGAGTTATCCACAGGGTAGTGGATGAGAGATCATTAAAAGAGAGAATGGTGATCTGATGAGATGATCATCAGATCTGAAGATTAAAAATGAGATAAAAAAGTTGGGATCCAATTTTCGGCATACTGTTCTTGATCGTCCACTGCAAGGACATCAATTTTTAAAGGATCGCAAATTTGCACCGCACTTTGTTGGGTTAAACATTCTTGTACAATGTTCACCGCATTGCAGAAGGTATCATAATCGGAATTTCCTAACCCGATCACCGCAAAGCGCAAATGGGATAAATCTGGTTTTTGTGCGCTAATTTCATCAAACAACGGTTTAAGATTATCAGGCAATTCGCCAGCACCGTGGGTGGAAGTGACAATCAACCAAAGATTTTCATCAGCCACTTCAGCAAAATCAGGCCCGTGCAACAGTGCGGTGGAAATTTGCTGAGTTTCTAGCACTTGCTGTAAATGTTCAGCCACATATTCTGCGCCGCCGAGGGTGCTGCCAGTTATTAAACATACTTTTTTAGTCATTTTTACTCCTAAAAAATAAGGCTTAGATAATCACCTAAGCCTTTATTTTTATTCTGAAAATTAAACGTTATCAATACGACCTAACAAAGAGCGTAAACGTTCTTGCCAGTTTTGATGTTCGCTCTTAAGTTGCTCATTCTCATTGCGTAATGATTCATTTTGTTGTTGCGCTTGGCTATTTTTTTCTTTTAATTCTTCAACTTCTAATTGAAGTAATTCAATGGTTTCAACTGCTTGTTTAATTTTTGCTTCAAGTTGGTCTAAAATTTCTAACGACATAGTGGATTCCTTTTAAAAAATGGTTAATGAACATAGATGTGTGCTTATTCTACCTGAGTTTGTTGATTTCGCAAAAAATTTTATCTTTTTATAACGCAATCGTTTGCGAAAGTGATAGAATACGCCGATTTTTAAACAACCAAAGGATCAAAAAAATGAATAGAGCATTAGCCATTGAATTTTCTCGAGTTACTGAAGCCGCGGCACTTGCTGGTTTTGCTTGGTTGGGGCGTGGAGATAAAAATGCTGCCGATGATGCGGCGGTGCAAGCGATGCGATTGATGTTAAATCAAATTGAAATGCGTGGCGAAGTGGTGATTGGTGAAGGCGAAATTGATGAAGCGCCAATGCTCTATATTGGGGAAAAAATTGGTACAGGGGCTGGCGAAGAAGTGTCTATTGCCGTTGATCCCATTGAAGGCACAAGAATGACCGCAATGGGGCAACCGAACGCTCTTTCCGTGTTAGCTGCAGGGGGAAAAGACACCTTTTTGCGCGCGCCTGATATGTATATGGAAAAATTGGTAGTTGGTCCTGAAGCCAAAGGAATGATTGACCTAAACTTACCGCTGGAACAAAACTTGCGCCGTGTGGCATCAAAAATGGGGAAATTGCTTTCTCAATTAACGGTGATCACCTTAGATAAACCACGTCACGCGGAAGTGATCAAAAAAATGCAGCAGCTAGGCGTGAAAGTCTTAGCCATTCCCGATGGCGATGTGGCCGCGTCAATTTTATGTTGTTTGCCTGACGGTGGCGCAGATATGCTTTATGGTATTGGTGGTGCGCCTGAAGGGGTGGTCGCTGCCGCAGCCATTCGTGCTTTAGGGGGCGAAATGCAGGCGCGTTTAATTCCACGTCATCAAGTCAAAGGCAGTTCGCCAGAAAATCAATCCATTGCCGCTGATGAAATTCGCCGATGCCAAGAAATGGGCATTGAAGTGAACCAAGTGCTGAAATTAGAAGATTTAGTGCGTGATGACAATCTTGTTTTTTCCGCCACAGGAATCACCAATGGCGATTTACTTAAAGGTATTCACCGCCGTGGCAATCTTGCTACCACAGAAACTTTGCTCATTCGTGGCCGTTCACGCACCATTCGCCGTATTCAATCGGTGCATTATTTAGACAGAAAAGACACCGCACTTTACCGTTTAATTGATGCCTAACGGAATTTTTAGTTGCTTTATGCCCATTAGGCGGAAATTTTCTGCCTAATGGGTTTTTAACGCCAATTACCACAGATCAAAGTGCGGTGCTTTTTTTTATTATTTTTCAATTTGTTATTTCTCTTCCCATCGCCTATTTGAGATTTTTGCGAAATTAGCCAAAAGCGCAAAAATTTGCTATAATCCGCCCAATTTTTTATCAATAAAAACAGAGAATTGTTATGTCGAATAATGTCCCAGAAAATTATGGTGCAAGTAGTATCAAAGTATTAAAAGGCCTTGATGCAGTGCGCAAACGCCCCGGTATGTACATTGGTGATACCGATGACGGAACAGGGTTACATCATATGGTTTTTGAAGTGGTGGATAACGCCATTGACGAAGCGCTTGCAGGTTATTGCTCGGACATTAACGTGATTATTCATTCTGATAATTCCGTTTCAGTGCAAGATGACGGGCGTGGTATTCCGGTGGACATTCACCCTGAAGAAGGGGTTTCTGCAGCGGAAGTGATTATGACCGTATTGCACGCAGGCGGTAAATTTGATGATAACTCTTATAAGGTGTCTGGTGGTTTGCACGGCGTGGGCGTGTCGGTGGTAAATGCCTTATCTGATAAATTACAGCTCACCATTCGCCGTCAAGGCCATGTTCACGAACAATTTTATAATTTAGGTGATCCGCAAGCGCCATTAACCATTATTGGCGAAACTAGCCAAACGGGAACCACAGTGCGTTTTTGGCCAAGCCCAAGCATTTTCACCAATATTGAATTTGAATACGATATTTTAGCAAAACGTCTGCGTGAGCTTTCTTTCCTGAACTCCGGCGTATCCATTAATTTAATTGATGAACGCACAGACAAACGCGATCACTTCCATTATGAAGGCGGTATTCAAGCATTCGTGGAATATCTCAACAAAAACAAAAATCCTATTCACCAAAAACCGTTCTATTTTTCTACTGAACGTGATGGCATTGGCATTGAAGTGGCGTTGCAATGGAACGAAGGCTATCAATCTGAGAATATTCATTGCTTCACTAACAATATTCCACAACGTGATGGGGGAACTCACTTAGCGGGCTTCCGCGCTGCCTTAACGCGTACCTTAAATGCTTATATGGAAAAATCGGGGCTGAATAAAAAAGGCAAGAACGATAAAGTAGAAACTTCAGGTGATGATGCGCGTGAAGGGTTGGTGGCGATTATTTCCGTGAAAGTACCTGATCCAAAATTCTCATCACAAACCAAAGATAAATTGGTTTCTTCTGAAGTGAAAGGTGCGGTGGAATCGGCAATGAATGAGCGTTTGCAAGAATATTTGGAAGAAAATCCAAATGATGCCAAAATGATTGCGAGCAAAATCATTGATGCCGCACGTGCCCGTGAAGCCGCACGCAAAGCCCGTGAAATGACACGCCGCAAAGGAGCATTAGATATTGCGGGGTTACCGGGCAAGCTTGCCGATTGTCAAGAACGCGATCCTGCCTTATCCGAACTTTACCTTGTGGAGGGGGATTCTGCGGGCGGATCAGCAAAACAAGGGCGTAACCGTAAAAACCAAGCCATTTTGCCATTAAAAGGGAAAATTCTAAACGTCGAAAAAGCCCGTTTTGACAAAATGCTGTCTTCGCAAGAAGTGGGAACATTAATCACCGCACTTGGCTGCGGTATTGGACGTGATGAATATAACCCAGATAAATTGCGTTACCACAGCATTATCATTATGACCGATGCGGATGTGGACGGTGCGCACATCAGCACTTTATTGCTCACCTTCTTTTATCGTCAAATGCCAGAGCTGATTGAACGTGGACATATTTATATTGCACAGCCGCCACTTTATAAAGTGAAAAAAGGCAAAAACGAAGAATACATCAAAGATGATGAGGCAATGGAACAATATGAGCTGAATATTGCTTTAGACGGTGCCGCATTGCACACCACAAAAGATGCACCACCAATGAGTGGCGTAGCATTAGAAAAATTGGTTGCCGAATACAATAACGTACAAAAAATGATCGGGCGTTTATCTCGCCATTACCCAGAAGCCTTGCTGAAAACCTTAATTTATCAGCCAGAATTAACGGTTGAATTAATGCAAAATGAAAGTGCGGTGCAATCTTGGGCTAAATTTTTAGTGGACACGCTGGTGGAAAAAGAAACCAGCGGTAACCATTATAGCTACAAGTTGGTATTCAATACGGAACGCCATTTGCACGAAGTGGTGCTAACCGTGCGTACCCACGGCGTGGATACAGACTATGTTCTAGGCTTCCAGTTCGTTAATGGCAATGAGTATGCACGCATTGTGAAGTTAGGTTCACAATTAAAAGGTTTACTTGAGCCTGATGCCTATGTTTCTCGCGGTGAGCGTCAGCACCCTGTATCTTCCTTTGAACAAGCTGTAGAATGGCTAGTGAAAGAATCGCGCCGTGGTTTAATGGTTCAACGTTATAAAGGGTTAGGTGAAATGAACCCAGAGCAGCTTTGGGAAACCACAATGGATCCTGAAACGCGCACAATGTTGCAAGTTACTATTAAAGACGCCGTGGCAGCAGATCAGCTCTTCACCACCTTAATGGGCGATGAAGTCGAACCACGCCGTGAATTTATTGAATCTAATGCGCTTTATGCAAATTTAGATATTTAATCAATTAATTATAAAATAAAAAACCACTCGTTATAGTTGAGTGGTTTTTTTCACCGCTTTTTATGAAAAATAAAGGCTCAATGAATATTGAGCCTTATGTTTATTTATTATTCTTCACTTAAAAAGCCACCGCTTTGGTGGTGCCAGAGTTTGGCGTAGAGTCCATTTTGTGCGAGCAATTCGTTGTGCGTGCCTTGTTCTACGATATGGCCTTTATCTAGCACGATTAAGCGATCCATTGCAGCAATGGTGGAAAGACGGTGGGCGATAGCAATCACAGTTTTGCCCTCCATCATTTTATCGAGGCTTTCTTGAATCGCCACTTCCACTTCAGAATCCAGCGCGCTGGTGGCTTCATCTAACAACAGAATTGGGGCATCTTTTAGCATTACGCGGGCAATGGCGATACGCTGACGTTGTCCGCCAGAAAGTTTCACACCGCGCTCACCAACGTGAGCATCATAGCCTGTCCGTCCTTCTGAGTCGCTCAAATAAGGAATAAATTCTGACGCTTCAGCACGCTGCGCAGCAGAGATCATTTCTTCATCGCTGGCTGTTGGGCGGCCGTAAATGATGTTTTCACGCACGGAACGGTGCAGCAACGAGGTATCTTGTGTTACTAAGCCAATTTGGCTACGTAAACTTTCTTGCGTAACATCACACACGTTTTGTCCGTCAATGGTGATGTCGCCGTGATTCGCTTCGTAAAAACGTAATAGCAAGTTTACAATGGTGGATTTCCCCGCCCCTGAACGACCGATCAAGCCCACTTTTTCCCCTGGTTTAATGGTAAGGTTAAAGTGACTTAGCAACGGTTTTTGTGGATCATAAGAAAAACTCACGTCATTAAAACGAATTTCCCCTTTGCTCACTTTTAATGGCAAGGCTTGCGGTTTATCCACAATAGTATGCGGCTTGGTGAGTGTGTTCATTCCGTCATTCACTGTACCGATATTTTCAAATAAACGCGCTGATTCCCACATAATCCAACGGGAAATAAAATTCACCCGCAAGGCCATTGCAATGGCGGTGGCAATCGCTCCCACGCCAACGCTGCCTTGCTTCCATAGCACAATGCCAAGGATTGCCGTGCTGAGCGTTAAGGTAATGTTAGTGGCGTAAGTGATAGTATCTAGAGAGGTCGCCAAACGCATTTGGGCGTGTACGGTAACCATAAATTCTTCCATTGAACGCTTGGCGTAACTGGCTTCTCTTGAACCGTGGGAAAATAATTTCACGGTGGCGATATTAGCGTAAGAATCGGTAATTCGCCCTGTCATTAAAGAACGCGCATCAGCTTGGCGTTCCGCCGTTTTAGCTAATTTGGGAATGATAATGCGTAAAATCGTGATAAACGCCACAATCCACAAGGCAAAAGGTAGCAAAAACCACGCATCTAATGCAGCAAGCACAATGCCTGAGGTGATAAAATACACCACGACATAGACCATAATATCCGCAATGGTCAGCACGGTATCACGCACCGCAAGGGCAGTTTGCATAACTTTCGCCGACACGCGTCCAGCAAATTCATCTTGATAGAAACTCAGGCTTTGCCCCAGCATTAAACGGTGGAAATTCCAACGCAAGCGCATTGGAAACACACCTTGCAAGGTTTGCAAACGCACTGCAGACGCAGTAAACGACCAAAATATGCTGAACACTAACAAGGCGGCCATAGCCAAAAGCCAATGACCTTTTTCTTGCCATAAGGTGGCTGGCGTGTACTTGCCAAGCCAATCCACCACAATCCCCATAAACTGGAACAACACGGCTTCCATCACCCCCGTTCCCACGGTGAGCAACGCAAGTAGCAAAATCCAGCCACGCATTCCTTCCATATTCGACCAAATAAAGCGGATTAAACCTTTTTCGGGCGTTTTCGGTGATTGCTCTGGATAGGCATTTAGGCGGCTTTCAAACCATTCAAAAATTTTATTAAACATTGTTTTTCCTAGTGGTATATAAGCAAGGTATGCCTTGCCTTAACCTTAAAATGACCATATAAAAATGGGGCGATCTTAACGTATCTACTAACAAAAAAACAATGTTTTCTCAAAACGTTTTTGAATAAGAGAAGTATTTTATCGATAATTTTTTCAAAAAAGTGTTTAATTTGGGGCTTTTTTTAACTGTTCAACCGCATATTGATTAAGTTTGTGTAATTCTTGCTTTCCTTTTTCCGATAACACTTTATTGTCTTTTAAAATTTGGCTTGAACGGGCGACAATAAATTCTAAATAGGTTTTATTGCCCAGTTTTTCAAATTGTTCTTTGGCAAAATACATATCGGCAAAATCTTTATTAATTTGTGAAAGTAATAATTTTTGTCCGACTAATATCATTAATGCAATCACAAGGGCAATCACCGTGCCGTAGCCTTTGGTTGGGTAGTAGGCAATTCCGCCAATAATAAAAAGTGCGGTGATTAATTTGGAACTATTTTTTAAATAGCTTTCATTTTCTGGTGGATTAATTAGATCTTTTAACTTCATTAAACATTCCTTTTTATTATCATTGTGAATTTGTTTACTCTAATAAAAAAGGCGGTTTTTAACACCGCCCTTTAGTAAATTTTAGTTAGGCTAAAATACCGAAATAGTATCCCACAATGCCCACACCAAACAAGGCAAAAATAATGTACATCGCGTTGATTTTTTTCTGCAATAAATACATACACAAGAAGGTTAAGCCTAACGCGGCAAGCCCCGGAAGCAGTTCATTTAACACGCTTTGCACTGTTGTTACCACTTCTTGCCCTTGCGAGTTGATATAGCGCGAGAGTTCAAGTGGAATATTGATGGTTGTCCATTTGGATACTAACGCCCCCATTACAAATAACCCCAGAATAGATGCCCCTTGAGTGAGTTTTTGTAAACGACCACCGCCCATATCTTGCACAATTTCTGTTCCTTTCGCATAACCATAATGGAAGCCATACCAACGGGTTAAGGCACGGAAAATGTTAATGCCGATAAAGAATAACAATGGCCCTAATAGGCTTCCGCTAATGGCTAAACCTGCCCCTAAGGCGGCGAGAACAGGGCGTAATGTTCCCCAGAAAATAGGATCACCCACACCAGCTAATGGCCCCATTAGCCCCACTTTCACGCCACTAATCGCAGCGTCATCAATGTCTGTCGCGCCGTTAGCGCGTTCTTGTTCCATTGCTGCTGTAACACCAATGATTGACGAGGCAACCCAAGGTTGCGTATTAAAAAATTCAAGGTGGCGTTTTAACGCATCGGCTTGATCTTCTTTTTTGCTATATAAGCGTTTGATTGCGGGGATCATTGATACACAAAATCCCATTGCTTGCATACGCTCAAAGTTAAATGAGCCTAATAAAAATGTCGAACGCCAGTAAGTGCTACGAATATCCGCTTTAGTTAATTGTTTTTTCTCTGACATAATCAATTCCTTCTCTTATAGACCTTCAAGTTCATCATCGGCAAGTTCTTTTTTCGCACTTGCAGCAGGCAAGGTTGCCTGATTAAAACGTGGGTTTAATTGAATATAAATTAATGCTAAACAAGCCCCTAATAATCCTAAGCCAACAAGGTTATAGTTAGAGAATGAGGCAATCACAAACCCCACGAAGAAGAACGGCATTAATGCGCCAGCACGCATCATATTAATCACCATTGCATAACCCACAACTACGATGAATCCCCCTGCAATTTGTAAACCACGGGTTACCACTTCAGGGATCGCATTTAAAGCAGTGGTTACAGTATCTGTACCTGCCACTAATGCCACGAAGAAAGTTGGAATAGCTACCCTTAACGCTTGTAGGGCTAGCCCTGAAAAATGGCACAATTCAATACCTCTGAAATTCGCCTGTTTGGCAAAATCATCGGCTTTATGTTGTAAGAAAATCGTGAGGGTTCGCACAAAAATGGTTAGCACCTGCCCAGCCGCTGCCACAGGAATGGCTATAGCGATCGCCGTGCCTTTATCTTGCCCACCTTTGATCACCAAAATAGCTGCGATCACCGAGGCTAAGGCTGCATCAGGCGCCATTGCTGCCCCAACGTTCATCCAGCCAAGCGCAAGCATTTCAAGCGTACCGCCAATAATAATGCCAGAAGTAATATCACCTAACACCAAACCAATCAGCGTACAAGCCACTAGTGGACGGTGAGTTTGTCTTTCATCTAACACGCTCCCCATACCGCAAATTGCGGCAACAAGGGTAACGAGGATAATTTCCATAGTCGTCATAAATAAGTCCTCTTAATTAGAATTTTAATGCGTCAAGTTTTTGTTTGGTTAATGCTTCTTTCGGGCTGCTTGCCACTTGTTGCAAGCTCAGATCAACCCCTAAATCTAATAATTTACGGAACGCTTCCACATCTTGTTGGTTTACGGTAACCGCTTGTGAAAGCTGTTGATTGCCTTCTTTATAAGTCATACCGCCCACATTCACTTTATCCACTTTCACGCCCCCTTCAATTAGGCGAACAATATCTGTTGGATTGGTTACCAGCCACAGAATATTCTTCCCTGCGTATTTCGGATTGTGGTAAACCTTAATGGCTTTTTCTACGGGGATCACATAGGATTTCAAATGCTCTGGCGCAACTTGCAAAAGCAAATCACGGCGGATTGGATCTTCAGACACTTCATCACTCACCGCAAAAATCGCCTCGCACTTCACCGCTTTTGCCCAAGAAGTCGCAACCTGACCGTGAATCAAACGGCTATCAATGCGTAACAAAGAAATATTCATATTGCCAGAAAGTGCGGTGCTTTTTTCTGAAGTTTTTGGCGTTTCTGAAGTGGTAACTTGAGCAGGTGCTGCCTGTTTTGTTGTGGTTTTCTCAGGCTGGAACGAACGCACTGCCGCCACGCCCACTTCTTTTGCTGTACTCACTAATTCCGCGAGAGAAGAATTATCTTTCGCATCTAACACTTCAAGTAGCATTGGCAAATTCACGCCAGTTACAATATCCGTATTTTCTCCACGCATTGTGGCAACACGGCTTGCCGCGTTATAAGGGCTACCGCCAAATAAATCCACCAAAAATAAAACGGGTTCATTCTCTGGTAATTGGGCAATAATCGCCTGATATTTCTCGACTAAATGCTCACCACCCTCGCCCGGTAAAAAGGTTACAACGTGGGTATTTTCATCTTCGCCGTAAACCATTGCCGCTGAATTTACTAGTTCTTCTGAAAATTTACCGTGCGTTGCAACAATAATATGGGTCATATAACCTCCAAATTTGTTTGAAAAAACGTTTCAGCAAAATAAGTAAAGCAATGCAACCGATTGCAAATACTGAGAAAGTGTAATCCTAATTTTTGGCAGATTAAACGTCTTTTTGTTGAAAATATGATCTGTGTCACAAAAAGAAACGCAGAAAATAGAAGCTATTTACATAACCTTTACTTTTTACCGAGGGATTTTTAGAATGAAAACGCAATTTGGCTCGAAAAGGAGTAAAGACAATGGCATACAAAATGGTTTTCTCAGATATGGACGGCACCTTGCTAAATAGCCAACATCAAATTAGCCCAGCAACGGCACAAGCCATACAACGCATTATGCAGCAAGGCATTCCTTTTATTCCTGTTTCTGCACGCCCCCCTTACGCCATTTTGCCTTATATGGAACAACTTCATAATGAAAATGAGATTATCTGTTATAGTGGTGCATTAATTTTGGACAAAAATCTCACCGCACTTTATTCCATCACCTTAGAAAATACGCTTTTACCTCAACTGGATCAGATCTTAGCCCTGCACCCTACGCTTTCAGTGAGTTATTATTCTCATCTTGATTGGTTTACCACAGATTTAGACAGCCATTGGATTAAGCAAGAAAGCGACATCACAGGGCTAAAAGCAAAAGAAAAACCGCAACATTTAAGCAACGTACACAAAATTTTATTAATGGGAGAAGCGACACAGATTGAGCAAATTGAGCCTTTGCTCAAACAACAATTTCCACAGCTTTCTATTCACCGTTCCAAAAAAGAATATTTAGAAATAATGAATAAAGCATCGACCAAAGCCAATGCCATTCAATTTATGGCACAGCGAGCTGCCGTAGATAAAGCAGACATCATTGCTTTTGGCGATAATTTTAATGATCTCGATATGTTGCAATATGTGGGCTTAGGCATTGCAATGGGCAATTCACCAGAGGAAATTAAACGCATCGCCAAACAAATCACGGCAAGCAATGATGAAGACGGCATTGCATTAAGTTTGGCAACATTTTTCCCCATTATAAAATAAAAAAACTACCGCACTTTACCTTTTATTTGAAAGAAAAAAAGCCAGCAGTTATTGATCTGCACCCCAAAAGTTGGACTAAACAACCAACTGATTAAGGTGCAGATTTTTTATGACTAAATATACTCAACGTTTCAAACAACAAGTGCTCGACTTTTATCATCAAAATGGAAAAAACCGTTCGCTTACTCGCCAGTATTTTCAGCTTCCTCAAAGAACGTTAGCACGTTGGATTGCGAAATTTAATCATAATGGAATCAATGGATTAGCTGTGTTAGGTAAAAAACGATATTATTCTGTTGAGTTTAAATTAAAGGTTATTCAAGCTATCAAAAAAGGCCAGTGCTCCGCTGAAGCCGCCTGCTTTCGCTTTGATATCCCCAGTTCAGGGATAATTAGTCAATGGTTGCAACGCTTTGAAAAACAAGGTATAGATGGGTTATTACTCAAACCTAAAGGTCGTCCAAGTATGAAACTCAACTCGCCTAAAATGCCACCAACGCCCAAAACAGAAGAAGAACGCTTGCGTTACCGAATTTTGGAATTAGAAGCGGAGAATGCAATGCTAAAAAAGTTGCAGGAACTCAACCAACAAAAAATGCAGAAAAAGCCGTCATCGTAAATGCCTTACGCTCGCGTTTCCCGTTGGAATTGTTACTCAGGCTAATCGGATTGGCACGCAGTTCGTTCTTTTATCATCTCAAGCCAAAGGCAGATAAAAATGTAGTGATTTCACAGAAAATAGAGGAAATTTATCGCAAAAATGACGAAAATTATGGTTATCGTCGAATTACCTTGGAATTAAGGAAATACTTGATTATCAACCACAAAAGGGTGCTAGCGATAATGCAACGTTTGGGGTTAAAAGGAAAAAGTAAGCAGAAAAAATATCGTTCTTACCAAGGCAAAGTGGGACACATTGCCGATAATCTGTTGCAACGGGATTTTACGGCAACGATGCCGAATGAGAAGTGGGTAACGGATATCACCGAGTTCAAATGTGCGGAAGGCAAAGTGTATTTATCGCCGATTAAAGACTTGTTTAATAACGAAATTATTGCTTATGATGTGGCGAGAAGTCCGAATTTTGAGCAGATAACCAGAATGTTGACCCAGGCGGTGAACCGATTAGCGGGGAAAAACCGATACTGCATTCCGACCAAGGATGGCAGTATCAAATGATGGGTTATCGAGAGATATTGAAAAAACACGGTATTACGCAAAGTATGTCGAGAAAAGGCAATTGCCTTGATAATGGTGCGATGGAAAGCTTTTTCGGGCGATTGAAGACGGAATGTTACTTTGGCAAGCGGTTTAAAACCTTTGAACAGCTTGAAAAAGTGATTCACGAGTACATTCATTACTACAACAATGAGCGTATTCAAGTGAAGCTCAAAGGACTAAGCCCTGTGGAATACAGAACTCAGTCCTTGAATTAAATTAGAATATAGTCTAACTTTTTGGGGGCAGATCATATGCTGGCTTTCTATTTAAAACAAGTGATTAGCCTTGTGAAGAAATGCGTTTCATATCTGTCATATAACCACGCAATTCTTGACCGATTAGCTCAATTGGATGGTTGCGGATTGCGTCATTCACATCGCGTAAGGTGATGTTGTCGATTTCCACCGTTGGTGTTGGTTCACCTAAATCACCGCGTTGTAAATGTTGCATTACCGTTTTGGCTAAAATTGGGGTTGCTACATTAGCGAATAAATAGTTACCGTATTCCGCCGTGTCTGAAATAACCACGTTCATTTCGTATAAGCGTTTACGCGCAATGGTGTTGGCTATTAATGGTAATTCGTGTAAGGATTCATAATAAGCAGATTCTTCAAAGATACCTGCTGAAACCATTGTATCGAACGCCAATTCCACGCCAGCTTTTACCATTGCTACCATTAATACGCCGTTATCAAAATATTCTTGTTCGCTGATTTTGATTCCGTCCGCTTTTGGTGCATTTTCAAAGCCAGTTTTGCCCGTTTCTTCACGCCATTTTAATAGGTTTGCATCGCCGTTTGCCCAGTCTTCCATCATCACACGAGAAAACTCGCCGCTGATAATGTCATCCATATGTTTTTTGAATAAGAAGTCTAATTCTTGCTTAATTTCTTCCGCAAGTTCAAAGGCACGCAATTTCGCACTGTTAGATAAGCGATCCATCATTAAAGTGATACCACCTTGTTTAAGCGCTTCGGTGATAGTTTCCCAACCGTATTGCACTAATTTTCCTGCGTAAGCGGGATCTTTGCCGTCCGTCACTAATTTGTCATAACAAAGGATTGAGCCAGCTTGCAACATACCACAAAGAATGGTTTGCTCGCCCATTAAGTCTGATTTCACTTCCGCAACGAATGAAGACTCTAACACACCGGCACGGTGTCCGCCTGTGGCTGCCGCCCAAGCCTTAGCAATCGCCATACCTTCACCTTTCGGATCGTTTTCAGGGTGAACTGCGATAAGCGTTGGCACACCAAAACCACGTTTATATTCTTCACGCACTTCTGTCCCTGGGCATTTTGGAGCAACCATCACAACGGTAATATCAGGACGAATTTGCTCACCTACTTCCACAATGTTCAAACCGTGTGAATAACCTAATGCCGCGCCTTCTTTCATTAAACCCATTACATCTGCAATCACTTTGCTGTGCTGTTTATCTGGAGTGAGGTTAATCACTAAATCCGCAGTAGGGATTAATTCTTGATAAGTGCCCACTTTGAAGCCATTTTCAGTGGCACGTTGGAAAGAAGCACGTTTTTCTGCAATGGCTTCAGGGCGTAGCGCATAGCTGATGTCTAAGCCTGAATCACGCATATTCAAACCTTGGTTTAACCCCTGCGCACCACAACCTACGATGACAATTTTTTTGCCTTTTAAGAAATTTGCTTCATCAGAAAACTCTTCACGATCCATAAAACGACAGCGACCTAATTGGTCTAACTGTTGGCGTAAATTTAATGTATTGAAATAATTAGCCATTTTTTTGTCCTTTTGGTTAAGTTGGTTTACAAAATAATCAATGACAGATTATACCTTTCTAAAGATTGCGTAAATTGATATTATTGGAACTTAATGTTGCGGTTTTTGCAATTACAATCTCCCCTAACCCCTCTTTACAAAAGAGGGGGATCTGGCACGAGGGAAAATTACTTTTCCTTTGAAGTAATGTGTTGTTTTTGTCTTAGATATAAATAACGAAGAAAGAATGTTCCCCTCTTTTGTAAAGAGGGGTTAGGGGAGATTAGTGCGGTAATTTTTTATGAATTTTTGTAGGGGAAAACCTATGTGTCTGCCCGCTTAATATGAGCTTATAATTTCTATCATTGGGCGAACACATAGGTTCGCCCCTACAGAAAAATGGTAAAGTGCGGTAAAAAATAATTAATTTTCCCCACCGCTGTTTGCCCGTAGGGGCGTATTGCATACGCCCCAATAAAATTGAATATAAAAATGGGCGTGTGCGACACGCCCCTACAATAAAACTTCTTTTTATTGAGAAAAACCAATGGAATTCCAAGATCTCAAACTCTTCATCGACCTAGCAGAAAACAAAAATTTCGCTAAAACTGCAGGGCAGCATTATATGTCGCCCTCCACCCTTTCACGGCAAATTAAACGGCTTGAAGAAGAACTGGGTGAGCCGTTGTTATTGCGTGATAACCGCAAAGTTTCGCTCACTCCAGCAGGCGAGCTATTTTTGCAATTTGCTTATCCACAATGGCAACAATGGCAATCTTTAAAACAGCAATTTCGTTCTAATCAGCAGGAACTGCAAGGGGAGCTACGCTTATTTTGCTCAGTAACGGCGGCTTATAGCCATTTGCCGCAAATGTTAGAAAAATTCCGCTTGCGTTATCCTAAAGTGGAAATTCAGCTCACGACGGGCGATCCTGCGATGGCGTTGGAGATGATTCAAAGCCAGCAAGTGGATTTGGCTCTCGCAGGGCGGCCAGCACACTTACCGCAAAATGTGATGTTTCATCATATTGATGATATAACCCTTTCTCTTATCGCCCCACGCGTTGCCTGTGCCACCACACAATTATTGCAACAAACGCCCATTGATTGGCAAAAAATCCCCTTTATTTTGCCGGTGGAAGGGCCTGCTCGACAGCGGATTGATCAGTGGTTTCAACAGAAAAAAATCAAACACCCGAAAATTTACGCCACCGTATCAGGACACGAAGGGATCGTGTCAATGGTGGCGCTTGGTTGCGGCGTGGCGTTATTGCCTGATATTGTGATCCAAAATAGCCCGCTTAATTTACAGGTTTCCACTTTGGAGATTGATATTCCTGTACAGCCATTCGATTTAGGGATTTGCGTACAAAAGAACTTACTAAGTTTGCCCTTAGTTCGTGCATTTTGGCAAATGTTGGGGTAAAGTGCGGTAAGAATTTGGTGAATTTTAGGTGGATTATGGTAAAAGGTATCGGTTTTTCTCTTTTAGCCTCAATGTTGTTTGGCTATATTTATTATTTTTCCACATTATTACTGCCATTAAGTGGCGAAGATATTTTTGGCTATCGTGTTGTTTTTACTGCACCTTTTGTGATTGCTGCGGTGTTTATTTTTCGCCAAAAATATATGCTGATCGCTCACCTAAAACGCATCAAATCGCAGCCTTGGTTACTGCTGGTTTTTCTATTTAACGGCAGCATTATGGGCTTCCAAATGTGGCTTTTTTTATGGGCGCCAAACAACGGCGGCGCATTGAGCGTTTCCCTTGGTTATTTGCTACTACCCCTTGTTTTAGTGGCAGCAGGGCGAATTTTCTTCAAAGAAAGCATTTCTCCGCTGAAATTTCTTGCCATCATCATCGCCGCCATCGGCATCGCCTTTAACATTAGCGCAAAGGGCGGACTTTCTTGGGAAAGCATTGCCGTTTGCACTTACGCCGTTTATTTTATGGTTCGCAAATGGTTCGGCTTTAACGACATCACCAGTTTTGCCATTGAAATGGTATTGACCTTGCCTGTGTGTATCTATTTCGCCGCGCAAGTAAACATCGCAGAAGTGCGGTTGGTTAATCCGAATATTTTATCGTTATTATTTCTGCTCGGCTTACTCAGCGGCATTGCCTTTAATGCTTACATCGTTGCCAGCAGCCTATTGCCTATCAACGTGCTAGGATTACTTGGCTACGCTGAACCCATAATGATGCTCGCCGTTTCGCTATTCATCGGAGAAAATATTGACGCCGAAAATTACCCGCTCTTTTTATCTTTAATGGTCGGTATGGGGTTAATTATCGTAGATGGATTGTTGGCGATGAGAAGAAAAAGAACCGTTTAACGATCATCAATATTCTTCAACAAATAATTCCCTTGTTCATCGCATAGGCTGCGGAAGCCTACGTTGGTGATTTTGAGTTTGGGATCTCGGTTAATCTGGGAATAATCAAAATTTTCGTGGTGGTGGCCGTGGAAAATGTGCGTTGCGCCCATTTTTTTCGCTAGTTTATTAAATACGGCAAAGCCAAGAGGGTGGGGTCTTGGTGCTTCGTGAGAGATGAGAATATCCGCTTGCAGATTTTCTAGTTGTTCAAAATCAGAAGGAAAAATCGAGGTGCGGTGGCGCAATGGCAAACCACCGCGCCAGATTTTCTCTTGTGGGCAATATTGGCAATAATGGATTGGGTCGAAAAAAACAGGTTTATTGGGTGGCATCCAAATTTGTCCGCGGAATACGCCGCCTAATCCTGCAATGCGTTTACCTTGAATGGTTTGTACGCGTCCGTGTAGGTTTCGGCTTTTCCATTCTGTTCCCCAAATGGCTTCAAAAGCGGCAACGGTTTTGCTGTCGTGATTGCCGTGAATAAACCAGAGATCGCAGTATTGCGCCAATTTATCCAATTCTTCTGTGGTGGTGAGTTGTAAATCCCCGAGTATGACAAGGGCGATACCCTCTTGCTCTTGCACAAAAGGGTAAAGATGGTCGTATCTTCCGTGTGGGTCGCCTGCAAATAAGATCATAGGGGCTATTATTCCTCAAAAATGGATTTATCGTTGTTTAGTTCGGGGAGTTCTTCTTCATTGAGAATTTTTTCTACAATGGATTTCACCTTATTATAACGCTCTAAATAGCTTGGTGATTCAATTTCAATATAAGGCACGTTATATTTATCCAATAATTTTTTCAATAATTGTTGGAAGCGTTGGCGCTGTTTGTGGCTACCCAGGCTACGCAAGCCGTCATCTACCCATTTGGTGTTGTTGTTCAATAAAATCGTAATATCGAAAGGATATTCTTTGATCATTGAATCCAAAAACGGGTGCGCTTTGCCTTCATATTGAATACAAAATGCTTGCGTGGTGATGAAGTCCGTATCCACAATCGCGACTTTATGGGCGTGGCGCACAGCGTAATCAATATAACGTTGATGACCTAGCGCCATTTGTGGGTAATCAGAATATTGCATCGCCTGCTCATCACCCCCTAATTTTTCAAACACAAATTCACGCCCATATTCCCACGCTGACGTGGTGTTGAATACGGTGGCAAGTTTATTAACTAGCACGGTTTTTCCGCTGCTTTCGCCGCCTAAAATGGCAATAGTTTTGGCGAAAAACGGACGCACTTCTTTCGGGATAAATTTCCAATAATGGAAAGGCGTATTACGAATTTTAGTGGCGGAAACGTTAAAGAATTGACGCTGCGGATCAACCAATTCCACCTGTAAATTCAAATATTTTTCGTAAGGTGCTTTGTCTTGCGGTTCGCTACTAAATACCACGCTAGGATTCACCTGTTTTTCTTCAAAAAGCTGTTTAACCCGTTCTGCCCACGCAGGCCAGCCATTTGGATAGCTTGGCAAGCCGTCTTCTACTAAATGATGAATGAAAATTTGGTTTTTCTGATATTTAAAAATTTGTTGCATCCAACGCAGGCGATCTTGCACCGTTGGCATACGCTTCATTTTGCTGTCATAAAATAATTTCAGATCGCGCTCTGTATCGCTACACACCACAACGTGGACTTCATCTACCTTACTGAACGCTTCATAAATCATATTAATATGCCCAGTATGCACAGGGTAAAACTTGCCAAAAATCACCCCCACTTTTTTATCTTGTAGATCTGTGATTTGTAGCACTTTATGCAAGGCAGACAACTTGGTCGCGCTTGGGTTTTTGATTTTGCCACTCACCAGCTGATTAAAATAAGCGCGGGTAATGTTGGCTTGCTCACAAACCTCGTTTACTTTTAGATTTAACTGCTTGCGTTTTTGTTGTAGATAGGCGAAAGCGGACATCTTGAAATTCCTTATATTGCCAAATTTATTCAGAAAAAGACCGCACTTTTCGTTTAATAAGCAAAGAGCGGTGAGATTTTAGCGCGTTTCTTGCCCTTGATTTTGTGCTTGCAACAGGGCATCAACACGCTTTTCTAGCTCGTTCAGTTTCTCACGAGTACGCATTAAAACTTGGGTTTGCACATCAAACTCTTCACGGGTTACAACATCTAATTTGGCCAATTGAGCTTGTAAAACTTGTTTGAATTTTGCTTCTGCATCTTTACCAAGCTCTTTCATTCCTTGCGGTAAAGAATTTTGCACTTGTTGTATAATTTGCTCTATTTTTTGTGGATTTAGCATAAAGACCTCACATTATTGCGTCAATGTGGCATATTGTATGCAATATCGGCGCAAAGAAAAACATTTTTTCTCTATTTAGATTGCGTTATACTATGCAAGCATTCTCAGGGCAGGGCGAAATTCCCTACCGGTGGTAAGTGCAGCGCGCATAAGCCCACGAGCGTTTACTTGCAAAAGTAAAGTCAGCAGATTTGGTGAAAATCCAAAGCCGACAGTTAAAGTCTGGATGAAAGAGAATAAACAGATTTACCTTAGGTTAAATCTGCCTTTGTTATTGGATTTTCTTATCTAATGAAAAGCCTTTCCTCATCAGCCCTGATTCAAGTATCCATTAATTTTTTAACAGGTTTTTTACTATGAATCAGTCAATTTTATCCGCATTTGGCACACCACAAGAGCGTGTTGAAAAAGCCATTGAAGCTTTCAAACAAGGCAATGGCGTACTTGTTTTAGACGATGAAGATCGCGAAAATGAAGGGGATTTAATTTTCCCAGCGCAAACCATCGAACCTGCACAAATGGCAAAACTTATTCGTTACGGCAGTGGCATTGTTTGCTTATGTTTAAGCGATAAAATTTGCCAGCAACTTGATTTACCGCCAATGGTGCAAAATAACACGAGCGTTAATAAAACGGCATTTACCGTAACCATTGAAGCGGCAGAAGGCGTATCCACAGGCGTTTCTGCAGCAGATCGTGTAACCACTATAAAAGCCGCCGTTGCAGATAATGCGAAACCGCAAGATTTACACCGCCCAGGGCATATTTTTCCATTAAGAGCCGCAGAAGGCGGCGTATTAAAACGCCGTGGACACACCGAAGCTTCAGTAGATCTTGCCGTGCTTGCAGGCTACAAACCTGCTGCAGTAATCTGTGAAATCACCAACGATGACGGCACAATGGCACGCACCCCTGAAATCATTAAATTCGCGAAAGAATTTGGTTATCCCGTGATGACGATTGAAGATTTAGTGCAGTATCGTTTAGCACAGAAATAATATAGAAATAATCTGCTCCCTAAAAGTTGGACTAAACACCCAACTGATTAAGGTGCAGATTATTTTATAAATAAATATACTCAACACTTCAAACAGCAAGATCTCGACTTTTATCTTCAAAATGGAAAAAATCGTTCGCTTATTTGCCGGTATTTTCAGTTTGTCGAAAATGGGGTCTAGTTTAGACCGCAGTTTTATGATTTTGATGGATATTATTGTTTAATACCCACTCCCCTGCGCATTCGTTCCTTTTACAATGGCAACGCCAGCGCTTACGCCTAGACGAGTTGCGCCAGCGTTGAGCATTGCTAGTGCGGTGGCGGTGTCGCGGATGCCGCCTGAGGCTTTTACTTCCACCTTGTCGCCGACGGTTTGCTTCATCAGGGCAACATCTTCAACCGTTGCGCCGCCAGTGCTAAAACCTGTGGAAGTTTTGACAAATGCCACGTTGAGTGCTTTGCAGATTTCGCAAGCCTTGATGATTTCTTCTTTGGTTAGTAGGCAGGTTTCTAAGATCACTTTTAAGGTTTTGCCTTGGCAAGCCGCAAGCACGGTGGCAATATCTTGTTCTACCGCTTGCCATTGATGGGCTTTGGCAAGGCCAATGTTGATCACCATATCAATTTCATCAGCCCCAGCATTAATGGCTTGCACCGCTTCAAAGGCTTTCACTTGGCTTAAATTTGCCCCTAAGGGAAAGCCAACAACGGTGCAAATTTTCACCGCACTTTTCTCTTTGCCATTTTGCGTGAGTGCCTGTTTAGCCAGTGGAATATAGGCGGAGTTTATGCACACGGAACAAAATTGGTGTTCAATCGCTTCTTGGCATAAGTTAAGAATATCTTGTGGGGTTTTATCTGCGCCAAGGGCGGTGTGGTCAATGTATTTAGCAATATCTTGTGGTTGCATTGTGTGTCCTTAATCTTGTCTGGATTTGTGCTATATCATAACCTAAAAGCGGTGGTGAGCGCGAAATTTCTTTAGCCCTTATGCGCAAAATCCTTTAGAATAAACGGCAATATTGAAATCAAATGAGGATTGAAAAATGATTATTGTAACTGGCGGCGCAGGCTTTATTGGCAGTAACATCGTAAAAGCGTTAAACGAGATTGGACGCACAGATATTTTAGTGGTGGACGATTTAAAAGACGGCACAAAATTCGTCAATTTAGTGGATTTGGATATTGCGGATTATTGCGATAAAGACGACTTTATTGCCTCCATTATGGCTGGTGATGATTTAGGCGATATTGATGTGATCTTCCACGAAGGCGCTTGTTCGGCCACCACCGAGTGGGACGGTAAATTTGTGATGGAAAACAATTATGAATATTCCAAAGAGCTATTACATTATTGTTTAGATCGCCAAATTCCGTTCTATTATGCATCCAGTGCTGCCACCTATGGCGACAGTGATACCTTTGTCGAAGCGCGTGAATTTGAAAAACCGTTAAATGTATATGGTTATTCCAAATTTTTATTTGATGAATATGTGCGTAAAATCCTGCCAGAAGCCCAATCACCTGTGTGCGGCTTTAAATATTTCAACGTTTATGGCCCAAGAGAACAACACAAAGGTAGTATGGCAAGTGTGGCTTTCCACCTCAACAATCAAATTTTGAAAGGGGAAAACCCAAAACTGTTCGCTGGTAGCGAGCATTTCTTGCGTGATTTCGTTTATGTCGGCGATGTGGCAGCGGTAAATATCTGGTGCTGGCAACAGGGCATTTCGGGCATTTACAACTGCGGAACGGGCAAAGCGGAAAGTTTCGAGGCGGTCGCACAAGCGGTATTAAAATTCCACGGCAAAGGGCAAATTGAAACCATTCCATTCCCAGAGCATTTAAAAAGCCGTTACCAAGAATACACCCAAGCGGATCTCACCAAACTGCGCGCCACAGGTTATGACAAACCATTCAAAAACGTTGCCGAAGGTGTCAGCGAATATATGGCGTGGTTGAATAAATAACATAGCTACGCAATTAAATCAGATTTAAGGGCGAACCTGCGTGTTCGCCCGAAATAAACAGGGTTAGTCGTAAAAAATTAGCAGAAATTTCACCGCACTTTTCTTTTTAGCTAAATATAAGTGCGGTGGGAAATTGGCGATTTTTGAGTGAGCGAGCATAGCGTTCCCCCGACAATTGATATAATTCACACATTAATGAGAACCGCAGAATGAACATCTTAGTAATTGGCCCATCTTGGGTTGGCGATATGATGATGTCGCACAGTTTATATCAATGCTTAAAACAGCAATATCCTGATTGCCAAATTGATGTGCTTGCGCCCAATTGGTGTAAACCCTTGTTGGAAAGAATGCCGGAAGTCAGACGCGCGCTCACAATGCCTATTGGACACGGCTCCTTTGGCTTGAAACAGCGCTATGAAATTGGGAAAAGTTTAAGAAATCAATATGATATGGCGATTGTATTACCAAACTCGCTCAAATCTGCGTTTATTCCTGTGTTTGCCAAAATTGCCCGCCGCCGTGGTTGGAAAGGGGAAAGCCGTTATTTCTTTTTGAATGATTTACGCGCCAATAAAAATGATTACCCAATGATGGTGCAGCGCTATGTGGCACTGGCTTATGAAAAAAACGCCGTGCCAACGGCAGCGCAAATGACCTTTCCTTATCCTTATTTACAGGTGAGTAGCCAACAAATCGAGCAAACCAAAAACCATTTCCACGCACAACTTGCACAGGCAGAAAATCGCTCTGCGATTGGTTTTTGTCCGGGCGCGGAGTTTGGCCCTGCCAAGCGCTGGCCGCATTATCATTATGCTGCGCTTGCTCAAATGCTGATTGAAAAAGGTTACAGCATTCGTCTGTTTGGTTCAGCAAAAGATGAGCAAGTGAGTGATGAAATTCGTGCTAGTCTGCCAGAAAATTTACAGCCTTATTGCTTAAATTTAGCGGGGCAAACCAGCCTTAATCAAGCGGTAGATTTAATTGCAGATTGCCAAGGCGTGGTTACCAACGATAGCGGATTAATGCACGTTGCGGCGGCGGTACAGCGTCCACTTGTGGCGCTTTATGGCCCAACCAGCCCACAATACACGCCACCATTATCCCATCAAGCGGTGATTATTCGCCTGCAAAAAGGCGGATTAGAAAAAATTCGTCAGGGCAAAGATAGTGCCGAAGGCTATCATCAAAGTCTTATCGACATCACGCCTGCGATGGTAATGGAAAAATTAAGCGAAATTTTACCGCACTTTGATCAGGCATAAATAAGGCAGAACGATGCGAATTTGCTTAGTAAAAACTTCTTCAATGGGTGATGTGATCCACACCTTGCCAGCATTGACCGATGCGCAAAAAGCTTTGCCTCATTTACAAGTGGATTGGGTGGTGGAAGAAAATTTCGCGGAAATTCCTACTTGGCATTCGGCAGTGAAACAAGTTATCCCCGTTGCTATTCGCCGTTGGCGCAAACAGCTTTTACAACGCAAAACTTGGCAAGAATGGCAAGCCTATCGTCAATTATTACAACAAAATCAATATGATGCGGTGATTGATGCGCAAGGATTAGTGAAAAGCGCATTGTTCGCTGTGCGCTTAGCTCAAGGGGTAAAACACGGCTATGATAAACATTCCGCACGCGAGCCTTTGGCTGCCTTATTTTATGATGAGCGCTACGCCATTGATTATCAGCAACACGCCGTAGAACGCATTCGCCAGTTATTTGCGCAAGCCTTGGGCTATGTGTTGCCGAGCCAACAAGGGGATTATGGCATTGCACAGCATTTTCCCGTGCAACAAAGCCTGCCGCCTTATGTGTTGTTGATTCACGCCACCACGCGCGCGGATAAACATTGGTGTAATCAAGAATGGAAAAAATTAGCGCAAAATCTCACCGCACTTGGGTTTGCCGTGCATTTACCTTGGGGAAATGAGAAAGAAAAACAGGCAGCGGAATGGATCGCGCAAGGCATTGAAAATGCCGTTGTTCTACCGAAAATGGATCTCACCGCCTTAGCCCAACATATCGCCAATGCCCAAGCGGTGGTTTCCGTAGATACAGGGTTGGCGCATCTCACCGCCGCCTTGGATAAACCGAACATCACCCTTTATGGCGCAACTAACCCTGATTTAATCGGCACTTACGGCAAAAATCAATATCACTTACAAGCGCCTACAATGGCACAGATTTCTGCCGAAGCGGTATTGCAGCGCTTGCGCCCTTTGCTTTAATTTGATTTTAACGCCCCTTGCAAGCGTCCTTGATTTTTGTGCAATAATTGCACCGCACTTGAATAATCTAAATCCGCTAGCAACATTAAGATAGCCACTTTTGCATTGTTGTGCGCGGAGTTAAGGGTTTGTTCTGCTTGTTCCGCGGTACAATCTGTCGCTTGCATTACGATACGCACAGCACGCGCCACTAATTTTTGATTGCTGGCTTGCACGTCCACCATTAAATTTTGGTAGCATTTCCCCATTAGCACCATACTGGCGGTGGTGAGCATATTCAGCACCAGTTTTTGCGCCGTGCCAGATTTCAAACGACTTGAGCCAGTTAGCACTTCCGCGCCTACCGCAGTGATAATGGCAATTTCCGCCGCCTGCGCCATCGGTGAATTGGCATTGCTAGCAATAGCCACCGTGGTTGCGCCTAAGGATTTCGCATAATCCAAGCCGCCTAGCACATAAGGCGTGCGGCCGCTGGCAGCAATCCCGACCAAAATATCTTTCTCATTAAAATCAATTTCTTGCAAATTTTCCACCGCACTTTGTGGATTATCTTCCGCCCCTTCAATGGGGTGGCGCAAAGCACGTTCGCCCCCAGCGATAATGCCTTTTACCATTTCATTGGAAACGCCAAATGTAGGCGGACATTCTGACGCATCAAGCACGCCCAAGCGCCCACTTGTGCCAGCTCCGATATACACCAAACGCCCGCCTTGCTGGAACGCCTGCACGATTTTTTCCACCGCCGTGGCAATTTTTGGCAAGCATTTTTCGATAGTCAACGGCACGTTTTTGTCTTCCGCATTCATTAATTGCACGATTTCCAACGCCGAAAGCTCGTCCAAATTCATTGAGTTTGGATTACGTTGCTCCGTGCTAAGTTGCGAAAGTTGATTGAGTAATGGGTTGTTTTTCATTTTTTGTCTCTTTGGTTTTTTGGGGAATATAGCGTTCCCGATTTTCAAATCTCCCCTAACCCCTCTTTACTAAAGAGGGGGATAGTTCTTTAGTAAAATTGCTCTTAGTGTGGTAAAAAATTATAAATTTTCCACCGCTCTTTTTGTGAATAGGGATTGATGATTTGTGTAGCAACTGTATTCCGCTAAAAAGCAAAAATACAAATTCGTTAATTAAAGCGCGTGAGCGTCCCATTGCGAGCCATCGCGGACAATCGCATTTAAAATGGTTAGAAGCTTACGCATACAGGCGTTAATCGCCACTTTGAACGCCTTACCATTAGCGCGTAAACGTTCGTAAAATTGTTTGAGTTTAGGCTCAAAACGCACGCAAACAAATGTGGCCATATACAGTGCATTTCGCACGGCTTTGCGACCACCTGAACAGCGGCTTTTCCATTTGGTGTCACCGCTTTCTTTCGGATGTGGCGCAACGCCAACAAGCAAAGCAATTTGTTTATGTGTATATTGACCTAACTCAGGCAACATTGACATCAAAACGGCTATCGTTTGTGTGCCTAACCCTTTGATGTCTTTAAACTTTTTTATTGTATCGTCAAAATGTTTGAGATGCTGTTCGATTTCACTATCCAGCTCATCAATACGCAGACAGAGATAGTCGATATGCTGCTCAACACTGAGTCGTTGTGTGGAATGGACTTGTTCAAGGCGGTTTTTCTCCGCGGAACGCATTTCAACAAGCTGATTACGGCGTGAAACAAGGGCTTCAAGCTGTTCTTGCTCGGGAGTCGGTGGTATGTAAAGCTGTTGCGCTACATTATCACGCATTGCGAGCATCTGGGCGTAAAAAGCCAACATTTTGGCGTCTTTATTGTCGGTTTTTGCTAGTGACTGCGACATCGCAAACTGATTGGTTTGTCGCGGGTTGGCAATCACCACACGAAAGCCTGCGCGGTGGAGTGCTTTAGCTAATGGAAGTTCAAGCCCACCGGTGCTTTCAAGGACAATTAAGTCCACACTGAAACGACGTAAATACTCAATGGTATGCGCAATCCCTTTCGGGTTGTTGGTTTCGGTCTTTGTTCGTTTTTGGTTAGAAAGCCCAATAACGAAATGACGTTTAGCAACATCAATACCACAATAAGTTTGTTCATTCATCATTAACCTGCCTTGCATTCGGGTTTAAGTCTGGCAACTGTTCGGTTTTTTGGTGAAATGTTATCTGCTCTCATTGCTACAACTCGGTTTGTTGCCTGGGGCGGACTCGAGATGCAGATAACGGGGTTTTGTTGCTATTTTATATTAATTTTAATATACAAGGGGCGGACCGATGTGTCCGCCCATTTAAAATCGCGGTTTATTTTATTAAAAATAAAAGTGCGGTGAAATTTTGCCAGTTTTTCCTGCGATTAATTCTGTCCATTTCGGGCGAACACATAGGTTCGCCGCTACGAAAATTATTCTTTATAAAATAATGTGTTACAGTTACTTCTAGGTTCTAACCCTATTTATTATTCAACAATCCTTAGGATAAATCACCCCTAAACTCACCGCTTTTGTTGCACCGGTAACGCTCGGTTCGTTGGAGGGTAAATTTTCCATTCGGCGGTAAGCTAGCCATGCGAAGGCGGCAGCTTCTAGATAGTCTGCGTCTAAGCCATAATCTGTAGTTGTGGCGATTTGCCAATGGGGCAATAAACGTTGCAAGTGCGCCATAATAACAGGGTTTTTCGCGCCGCCGCCGCAGACTAATAATAAACAAGGAAGCGCGTTGTGTTGGCTTAAATATTGCAGATCTTGCGCGGTGCATTGTGCGGTAAATTCTGCCAGTGTTGCTTGCACATCTTGAGGGAGAAGTGCGGTGTGTTTTTGCAGAATTTTTTCTAACCAAGCTAAATTAAATAACTCTCGCCCCGTGCTTTTCGGCGCAGGCAAGGAGAAATAAGGATCTGCCAACAAATCTTGCAACAATGCAGGATTGCTTTGCCCAGACGCTGCCCATTCGCCATTTTTATCATAGCTTTTTCCCTGATGTTTGGCGATCCAACTATCTAGCAATGCATTGCCCACGCCTGTGTCGTAACCTAGCACTGGCTGGTTTGGGATTAGCACAGAAATATTGCTAATCCCACCAATATTCAGCACCACGGTATTTCGCGTAGGATCAGCAAACACATTGTGGTGGAAAGCAGGCACGAGTGGCGCGCCCTGTCCGCCATAAGCCATATCTTTACGGCGAAAATCAGCCACGGTAGTAATGTCTGTACGAGCAGCGATAATATTGGCATCGCCTAATTGCCAAGTAAAGGGCGATTGCCCTTGCGGTGCGTGCCAAATGGTTTGCCCGTGGCAGCCTACCGCCTGAATTTGTTCTGCGCTAAGAGAGTGTTTCGCCAAAAATTGGTTAATGCTTTCTGCATAAAGTACGCCAAGTTGATGATCTAGTTCGCCAATTTGCTGTAACGAGCCTTGCCCTTGCTGGCAAAGTGCGGTGAGATTTTGGCGCAAATTTTGTGGCATTGGCACAAAATCTGTGGCGACCACTTGCGCAGGCTGAGTGGAAAAATCCATTAGCGCGAGATCCACGCCGTCAAGGCTCGTGCCAGACATCACGCCAAGGTAATAATGGGATTGCATAAACATTTCCATAGAAAATTTGAATTGGCGATATTCTATTATAAAATAGCGCAGATTTTTATCTTAAACCGACAGAACAAGGATTTTTATGAAAAATTTAAGCGTAGTGATTTTGGCCGCGGGTAAGGGCACAAGAATGTATTCTGACTTGCCAAAAGTGTTGCATAAAGTTGCAGGCAAACCAATGGTGAAGCACGTTATTGATACAGCCAAACAGCTCAATGCCGATAATATTCATTTAATTTATGGCCACGGCGCAGAATTATTACAACAACACCTTGCCGATGAAAATGTAAATTGGGTGCTACAACCTGTGCAACTTGGTACAGGACACGCAATGCAACAGGCTGCGCCATTTTTCGCAGACGATGAAAATATCGTAATGCTGTATGGCGATGCACCGCTTATCACCGCGCAAACCTTGCAAAAACTGATTGATGCCAAACCAGAAAACGGCATTGCCTTATTGACCGCGCATTTAGAGGATCCAACAGGCTACGGACGGATTATTCGTCAAGACGGCAATGTAGTTGCCATTGTTGAGCAAAAAGACGCCACGCCAGAACAATTAGCCATTCAAGAAGTGAATACAGGCGTAATGGTTTCCAGTGGCGCGAGTTTTAGAAAATGGTTAGCAAAATTGGATAACAACAATGCGCAAGGCGAATATTATATGACCGATGTGATTAAATTCGCCAACCAAGACGGCTGCAAAGTGGCTGCTGTGCAAGCGCAAGATTTAATGGAAGTGGAAGGCGCAAATAACCGCTTACAACTGGCTGAGCTTGAGCGTTATTATCAACGTAAACAAGCGGAAAAATTATTGCTGGCGGGTGTGAGTTTGCGTGATCCAAACCGTTTTGATTTGCGTGGCGAAATCACTCACGGTAAAGATGTGGAAATTGATGTAAACGTGATTATTGAAGGCACAGTCAAATTAGGTAATCGTGTCAAAATTGGCGCTGGTTGCGTGATCAAAAACTGTGTGATTGGCGATGATGTAGAAATCAAACCTTATTCTGTATTTGAAGATGCCGTGATTGGCGAACAAGCTCAAATTGGGCCTTTTGCCCGCCTTCGCCCCGGTACAGAACTTGCCGCACAAACCCATATCGGCAACTTTGTGGAAGTGAAAAAATCACAAATTGGCAAAGGCTCGAAAGTGAACCACCTAAGCTATGTGGGCGATAGCGAAATTGGCGCGAATTGTAATATCGGCGCAGGTACCATCACTTGTAACTATGACGGCGTAAACAAATTCAAAACCGTGATTGGTGATGATGTGTTCGTAGGTTCAGACAGCCAACTGGTTGCCCCAGTAACCATCGCCAAAGGCGCAACCATCGGCGCAGGCACAACCGTTACCAAAGATATTGCAGAAAATGAACTGGTGATCTCACGGGTTCCACAACGTAATATCCAAGGCTGGAAACGCCCAACTAAAAAATAAGTGTAGAAGTGATCTGCTCCCTAAAAATTGGATACTCTCCACAAATTAAGGAGCAGATTTTTATGCGAAAACATTATTCAATAGACTTTAAACTGCAAGCAATTTCATTAGTTTCTGAATAATGAGTATGCGTCAAGAAACGGAATATTTAATTTCCTAGCTGTCTAGGATTTTGGGGGCCGACTACGCATTTTTATTCTTCGCTTTTCACCTTATCCCAAAGTGCATCTAATTCTTCAAGGGTGCTATTTTGTAGCGATTTGCCTTGTTGTTGGGAGAGGGCTTCCAGTTGGCGGAAACGGCGTTCAAATTTTTGGTTGGCTTTGCGTAAGGTTTCTTCTGGGGAGCAATGTAAGTGGCGGCTTAAATTGGCAACGGCAAAGAGCAGATCACCGATTTCTTCTTCAATTTTTGCCTGATCTTGTTGCGGGTGGGTAAGCTCAGCTTGCACTTCTTGTAATTCTTCTTGCACTTTGGCGATCACAGGTTGCACGTTATCCCAATCAAATCCTACTTTGGCACAGCGTTTCTGTAATTTTTCTGCGCGCATTAGGGCAGGGAAAGCGTGGGGAATGTTGTCTAAAATGGACTGACGAGTTTTGTTTTCTTCCGCTTTAATCTTGTTCCAATGGCTGAGCGCTTCTTGTTCGTTGTGGGCTTTTTCTTCACCAAAAACGTGTGGGTGGCGGCGAAGAATTTTTTCTGCCACTTCATTGACTACATCATCAAAGGTGAACAAGTTATCTTCTTTGGCTAGTTGGCTGAAAAAGACCACTTGGAGCAGTAAGTCGCCCAGTTCTTCGCGTAAATTTTCCGTGTTTTGCTGTTCGATGGCTTCGACCACTTCATAGCTTTCTTCTAATAAGCAAGGGGTCATCGATTGATAGGTTTGTTTCAGATCCCAAGGGCAGCCACTATTTGGGTTGCGTAGTTGGGCGATGAGTTGTAGGAAATCTTGGATATTGTGTTTCATTTTTTGCTCGTTTGTACTTTTTTACTTGTTAAGGTTAGGCTGAATGGCGATTATCATAGCATAATTGATGAGTGCTGAGGTTAAAGGTGGGTTAAACAGGCGTTAAGTTATGATGTTAAATTATTGAAAAGTGCGGTGTTTTTTTTCTGAAAATGTGATCTAGTGCATATTTTTTTCTCCATACTAGTGATAGTATGAGAAAAAATTGATTAGCCACTCAGATAAGTAAGGAGTTAGTTATGTATAAACACGTTTTAGTCGCAGTAGATCTTTCTGAGGAAAGTACTTTCTTAGTGGAAAAAGCAGCAGGTGTTGCACAACGGAATGAAGCAAAATTATCGATCATTCACGTAGATGTAAACTTTTCCGATCTTTATACTGGGTTGATCGATGTGAATATGTCATCAATGCAAGATCGTATTTCCACCGAAACGCATCAAGCATTGGTTAGTTTGGCGGATCAAGCCAGTTATCCTGTATCTGAGAAGTTAAGTGGTAGCGGTGATTTAGGCCAAGTATTGGCTGATGCTATTGATAAATATGATGTGGATTTATTGGTTACGGGTCATCACCAAGATTTCTGGAGCAAATTAATGTCTTCAACCCGTCAAGTGATGAATACAATCAATATTGATATGTTAGTTGTACCGCTGCGTGATGAATAAATTTTGACGAAAAAAGCGAAGAATTGATCATTTAATCTGCATTTTAGAGCGATTTATTTTTGCTTTAAGATGCAGATTATTTTTGGGGCTGTCCTAGATAACTAGGCTAAACTCCCTTTAACCAATTGTTTTAAAATAGAAATTTGACTTTTTATGTTGCTGTAATTAAAACGCCATTCACATTCCTTTAAATAAAGCTCAAAATGCGCTTTTGGGATACCATTAAATTTGCGTAAATGGCGTTTTGCTTGGCTCCAAAAATTCTCAATTCCGTTAATGTGGTTATGATTTTCAGCAAAATGTGTGCTGTGATTGATACGAAAATGACTAAATTCACTCACATCAAGCACGTCATAACTACGATAATTATCGGTGTAAACAATACTATCAGGCTTTACCTGCTCCCGAATAATGGGTAACAAGGTGGCAGATTGCGTATTTGGAACCGCAACGGTATAAACCTTGCCATTGCGCTTGAGAAGCCCGAATACCGCAATTTTCCCTGCCGCACCACGACCACGTTTGCCTTTGCGAGCACCGCCAAAATAACTTTCATCGGCTTCAATTTCACCTTCAAACATCTCTAAGTGAAGGCTGTTTTGATAGATGAGTTGGCGTAAACGATGAAAGTAATATGCGGCAGTCGTTTTGTTTACATTGACTAACTCTGCTGCTGTCCTTGCAGTAACACCTGCAACAAATAGCTCAATGAGTTTATTTTGTTTGTGCTGACTTAGACGACTTTTTCTCATTGGTTCATTCTAACCTAAATAGATTTTTTAGTGTTATCTAGGACAGCCCCTTATTTTTTCTCTTGAAAAATGTTTTTTCTAAATTTTAAAAGTATGACAAAATAAGCCCCATTTATCGAATAAGCAAGATAACATAAGGCGATTTAATGAAAACAACGGCAGAAATAAGAAAGTCTTTTTTAGATTTTTTCCATAGCAAAGGCCATCAAGTGGTGCCAAGTAGTTCCCTTGTGCCTGAAAATGATCCAACATTATTGTTCACCAACGCGGGAATGAACCAATTTAAAGATGTATTTCTTGGTTTAGACAAGCGCCCTTACAGCCGTGCGACAACCGCACAGCGTTGTGTGCGTGCAGGCGGAAAACATAACGATTTAGAAAACGTAGGTTATACCGCGCGTCATCACACTTTCTTTGAAATGCTTGGTAATTTCAGTTTTGGTGATTATTTTAAACAAGATGCAATTCATTTTGCGTGGGAATATCTCACATCCGATGCGTGGTTAGGTTTACCAAAAGAGAAACTTTGGGTAACCGTGTACGAAACCGATGATGAGGCCTATGACATTTGGCACAACCAAGTTGGCGTGCCAGCAGAACGCATTATTCGTATTGGTGATAATAAAGGCGCGCCTTATGCGTCAGATAACTTCTGGCAAATGGGTGATACTGGCCCGTGTGGCCCTTGTACTGAGATTTTCTACGATCACGGTGATCATATTTGGGGTGGCCCACCGGGTTCACCTGAAGAAGATGGCGATCGCTATATTGAGATCTGGAATATCGTATTTATGCAGTTCAACCGCCAAGCAGATGGCACAATGGAAAAATTGCCAAAACCGTCTGTGGATACAGGAATGGGCTTAGAGCGTATTACCGCTGTGTTACAGCACGTTAATTCCAATTACGATATTGATATTTTTAAAACACTTATCGCAAAAGCGGCAGAATTAACAGGCGAGAAAGATTTAGGTAATAAATCCTTGCGCGTTATCGCAGACCATATTCGTTCGTGCGCTTATTTGATCGCAGACGGCGTATTGCCATCTAACGAAGGGCGAGGTTATGTGTTGCGCCGAATTATCCGCCGTGCGGTACGCCACGGACATTTACTTGGCGCGAAAGAAGCCTTTTTCTACAAACTTGTGCCAACCCTTGCAGAAGTGATGGCAGAAGCAGGTCAAGAGATCAAAGAAAACCAAGCGCATATCGAAAAAATCTTACGCTTAGAAGAAGAACAATTTGCGCGCACTTTAGAGCGTGGTTTGGCGTTATTAGATGACGCCTTAAGCCAAGTGAAAGATGGCGTGCTTTCTGGCGAAGTAGCGTTCAAACTTTATGATACCTTTGGTTTCCCACTGGATCTTACTGCCGATGTGTGCCGTGAACGTGGTATCACTATTGATGAAGCAGGCTTTGAGCGTGAAATGGAAGCACAACGCCAGCGCGCGCAATCAGCCAGCCAGTTTGGTATGGATTATAACAATGTGATTCGCGTGGACGGCTCAACGGAATTTGAAGGTTATAGCGAATCAAAAAGTCGCGCAAAAATTACCGCACTTTTCTATGAGGGCAAACCAGTAGAACAAATCAGCGCAGGACAAAATGCGGTGGTTATTTTGGAAAATACCCCGTTTTATGCGGAGTCTGGCGGTCAAGTGGGCGATACAGGGCGTTTAGAAGGGCAAGATTTCTTGTTCAACGTTACCGATACGCAAAAATATGGCCAAGTGTTTGGGCATATTGGTGGTGTGGCGGAAGGCACGCTGAGCGTAGGGCAAGTTGTTGATGCGGTTGTTGATGTGGCGCGCCGTAAACAAATTTCCTTAAACCACAGTGCAACCCACTTGTTACACGCGGCCTTACGTCAAGTGTTAGGTAACCACGTTGCGCAAAAAGGCTCATTGGTATCAAACAATTTATTGCGTTTTGACTTTGCACAACCTGAAGCAATTTCTAAAGAACAGCTGTTTGAAGTGGAAAAATTAGTCAACCAACAAGTGCGCGCTAATCACCCTATTCAAACAGAAATTATGGATTTAGATGCCGCGAAAGCAAAAGGGGCAATGGCATTATTCGGCGAAAAATACGCCGAACAAGTGCGTGTTCTCACAATGGGCGATTTTTCCATTGAACTTTGTGGCGGAATTCACGCCCAATATACAGGTGAGATTGGTTTATTCAAAATCATCAGTGAAAGCGCCATTGCGGCGGGTATTCGCCGTATTGAAGCGGTAACAGGCGAAACTGCCATTGATTGGCTTCACCAACAGCTTGGTGTGCTAAATCAAAGTGCAGACTTATTAAAATCTGATGTTTCTTCGCTGACGGATAAAATCCAACAATTACAAGACAAAGCGAAGAAAGCAGAAAAAGAATTGCAACAATTCAAAGAGAAAGCTGCGATGCAAGCTGGATCGGATATTGCAAAAAGTGCGGTGAAAATTAACGGTGTTTCTGTCGTATTACAGCAACTTGATGGAATGGATACCAAGTCATTGCGAGTGATGGTTGATGATTTGAAAAATCAACTTGGATCTGCGGTGATTGCCTTCGTTTCGGTATTAGAGGGTAAAGTGAGTTTAGTCGTAGGGGTTACCGCTGATTTAACAGCAAAAGTAAAAGCCGGCGAGCTGGTCAATATTATGGCTCAGCAAGTAGGCGGAAAAGGCGGTGGTCGTCCTGATATGGCAATGGCAGGGGGATCACAACCAGAAAATGTGAAAGAGGCACTTTCAGCTTGCTCAGATTGGTTAAATACCCATTTATAATAAAAATTTTGTGCCGTAGCTCACAACTTTGAATTTCATTCATCACGTTGTTTGAGTGAATGGAGTAAAATGAAGCAAGTAGTGTCCTTAATTACATTAGGGGAGAAAAATCGTCGATAGGATGTCGAATTAAACAAAAAATGAGGAGGTTGTATGCTGATCTTAACCAGAAAAGTTGGCGAAAGCTTACTCATTGGTGATGAGATTTCTATTACGATATTAAGTGTTCGTGGTAATCAGATCAAAGTGGGTGTCAATGCCCCGAAAGAAGTGTCTGTCTATCGAGAAGAAATTTACCAACGTATGAAAAAACAAGATGACACGTCATCTTAATTAACTTAGTAATTAGAAAAAAGGTGGATAGTTATGAGTAAATTAACTTGCTTCAAAGCTTATGATATTCGTGGTCGCTTAGGCGATGAGCTTAATGTGGATATTGTTTATCGCATTGGTCGAGCCTTTGGACAGTTTTTAAAGCCCAAAACCATCGTTGTTGGTGGTGATGTGCGTTTAACCAGTAAAGAATTAAAAAGTGCCGTAACTAACGGTCTATTAGACTCTGGGGTAAACGTGATTGATTTGGGTGAAACGGGTACTGAAGAAGTTTACTTTGCCACCTCTTTCTTAAAAGCCGATGGCGGAATTGAAGTAACCGCAAGTCATAATCCGATGGATTACAATGGCTTAAAATTGGTGCGTGAGGGTTCACGTCCAATTAGTGCGGATACTGGGCTTGCTGATATTCAACGCTTAGCAGAGGAAAATAATTTTCCACCTGTTACGCAACGCGGTGAATATAAGCAACTTTCCGTATTAGGTGATTACGTTGAGCATTTATTATCTTATATCAATTTAGATAATTTAAAACCAATGAAATTGGTGATTAACTCAGGAAATGGCGCAGCAGGGCACGTTATTGATGCCATTGAAGCGCAATTCCGAGCAAAACGTGTGCCGGTGGAATTTATTAAAGTGCATAACAATCCAGATGGCACATTCCCAAATGGTATTCCAAACCCAATCTTGCACGAAAATCGTCAAGATACCATTGATGCTGTGCTTGAGCATAAGGCAGATATGGGCATTGCCTTTGACGGTGATTTTGACCGCTGTTTCTTATTCGATGAAAATGGTAACTTTATTGAAGGTTACTACATTGTTGGGTTACTTGGTCAAGCCTTCTTGCAAAAAAATAAAGGGGCGAAAATCATTTATGATCCACGCTTAATTTGGAATACCGTTAAATTGGTGGAAGAAAATGGCGGTGAGGCAGTAATGTCAAAATCAGGCCACTCTTTCATTAAAGAAAAAATGCGTGCCGTTGATGCCATTTATGGTGGGGAAATGAGCGCACACCACTATTTCCGTGATTTCTTCTACTGCGACAGTGGAATGATCCCTTGGTTATTAGTGATGGAATTAGTTTGCACCACAGGCAAATCATTAGGCGAATTAGTTAATGAAAGTATTAATACTTTCCCATCTCCGGGCGAAATTAATAGTAAATTAACCGATGCCAAAGCGGCGATTGCCCGCGTTCGTGCAGCGTATGAAAAAGAGGCAATTTCAGTAGATGAAATTGATGGTATCAGTATTGAATATCCAAATTGGCGCTTCAATTTGCGTACATCAAACACTGAACCTGTGGTACGCTTAAATCTTGAAACGCGTGGCGATAAACAGTTAATGACTGAAAAAACCGAAGAAATTTTGGCATTATTACGTCAATAACTTAGCAAAAAAACACCGCACTTTAAGGACAAGGTGCGGTGTGTTCTTTTCTCGGCTATCATTAGATAGCCATTTTCTTACCGTTTCACAACATTAAATAAAAGCTATAAAGTGCGGTAAGATTTTGAATCATTTTAATTAAATAGAAGGACACCGAATGAAAGTTGTTATTCCCGTAGCTGGATTAGGTACAAGAATGCTTCCAGCAACCAAAGCGATTCCAAAAGAAATGCTCACTCTCGTGGACAAGCCGCTAATTCAATATGTGGTGAGCGAATGTGTGGCTGCGGGAGTAAAAGAAATTGTATTAGTGACGCACTCTTCCAAAAATGCCATTGAAAACCACTTTGACACCTCTTTTGAATTGGAAACAATGTTGGAAAAACGGGTAAAACGTCAATTATTAGAAGAAGTGCGCTCTATTTGCCCGAAAGATGTTACCATTATGCACGTTCGTCAAGGTAACGCCAAAGGCTTAGGACACGCAGTATTATGCGCCCGTCCATTGGTGGGTGATGCGCCTTTTGCGGTGGTGTTACCTGATGTGCTACTTACCGATTTCAGTGCCGATCAGCGTAAAGAAAACCTCGCGGCAATGATCAAACGCTTTAAAGAAACTAATGCCAGCCAAATCTTGGTTGAGCCAGTTTCTGAGCAAGACATCAGTAGTTATGGGATTGTCGATTGCGAAGGCGTGCAGTTTAACCCAGGTGAAAGCGCGAAGATTAAACGCACCGTAGAAAAACCAGCGGTGGAAGATGCGCCGTCTAATCTTGCCGTGGTGGGGCGCTATGTGTTCTCCGCAAGCATTTGGGATTTATTGGCAAAAACGCCAGTGGGCGTGGGCGATGAAATTCAGCTCACCGATGCCATTGATATGTTAATCGAAAAAGAAACCGTTGAAGCCTTTTATCAAACAGGCGGCAATTTCGACTGCGGGGACAAATTAGGCTATATGCAAGCCTTTGTAGAATATGGCATTAGACACCCTAAACTCGGCGATGAATTTGCTACATTTATTAAGAAATTAGCAAAAACGCTTTAGTCGCGAGTAAAAATGTAAAAAATTCTTACCGCACTTAAATGTAAGAAATAGCGTTGTCCATACAACGCTATTTTTGTTTCGTAAAAATACGAGTAAGATAGGCAGTATTCAAGATTAATTTAGGCAAGATAATGAACTTAGACGATAAAAATAGCCAACACACCCCAATGATGCAGCAGTACCTTCGATTGAAAGCAGAAAATCCTGAGATTTTGCTGTTTTATCGAATGGGGGATTTTTATGAATTATTTTATGATGATGCAAAAAAAGCGGCGGCATTGTTGGATATTTCCTTGACCAAACGTGGGCAATCTGCAGGGCAGCCTATTCCTATGGCAGGCGTACCCTATCACGCGGTGGAGGGCTATTTAGCGAAATTAGTTCAGCTTGGCGAAAGTGTGGCGATTTGCGAGCAAGTGGGCGATCCTGCCACAGCAAAAGGCCCGGTGGAGCGTCAAATTGTTCGTATTGTTACTCCCGGAACAATCAGTGATGAAGCCTTGTTGCCTGAACGTCAGGATAATTTGATTGCCGCGGTTTATCAGGAAAAAGACAAATTTGGCTTGGCAACTTTAGATATGGCATCGGGGCGTTTTCAGTTGAGTGAGCCTGCCAGCAAAGAGAGTTTGCAGGCGGAATTACAGCGTATTCAGCCTGTGGAATTGCTTTACAGTGAAGATTTTGAAGATCGTTATTTAATTGAAAATGCAAAGGGATTACGCCGCCGTCCCATTTGGGAATTTGAATTAAAAACTGCCATTGAGCAGCTTAATCGTCAATTTGGTACGCAAGATTTACGCGCCTTTGGGGTGGAAAAATCCCCGCTTGGGCTTTGTGCTGCAGGCTGTTTATTACAATACGCCAAGGAAACTCAGCGCACCGCGTTGCCCCATATTCAAAACATTAGCTTAGTGCAAAATAATGAGAATATTCAATTAGATGCCGCTACAAGACGAAATTTAGAACTTACCCAAAATCTCGCGGGTGGTACAGAGCATACCCTTGCTTCCGTGTTGGATAAATGCGTTACTCCAATGGGAAGCCGTTTGCTGAAGCGTTGGATTCACCAACCAATTCGTGATCGTGAAAAATTAACCTTACGCCAACAAACCATTAGTCAAATTTTGCAACAGGATTTAGTGGCAGAATTTCAACCGCACTTGCAACAAGTGGGGGATATGGAACGGATTTTAGCGCGCGTGGCATTGCGTTCAGCGCGTCCACGGGATCTCACCCGTTTACGCACCGCGCTCGCGCAAATTCCTGCGATTCAACATTATCTTAATCAACAACATTGTCCGCAATTTGCTGCATTTTCTCAACAAATTGCCGATTTTTCAGCGCAATTAGATCTATTAGAACGTGCGATTATTGAAAATCCCCCTTTGTTGATTCGTGATGGTGGCGTGATTGCAGAAGGTTTTAACGCAGAACTTGATGAATGGCGCTCCCTTTCGGACGGCGCAACCCGTTATTTGGAAGAGCTAGAGCAAAGAGAACGAGAAACCACAGGCATTGATAGCCTGAAAATCGGTTTTAATGCGGTACACGGCTATTATATCCAGATCCCGCAAGGGCAAGCACACAAAGCGCCTATTCATTATGTGCGCCGCCAAACTCTAAAAAATGCGGAACGTTACATTATTCCTGAATTAAAAACCTATGAAGATAAAGTACTGAAAGCCAAAGGCGCAGCGCTTGCGCTGGAAAAGCAACTTTATGAAGAAATTTTTGATGAATTATTACCGCACTTAGGCGCATTGCAGCTGGCAAGCCTTGCTTTGGCAGAATTAGATGTGCTAACCAACTTGGCTGAGCGGGCAGAAACCCTGAACTATGTTGCGCCAGCTTTTAGTAATGAAATTGGCGTGGATATTCAAAATGGCCGCCATCCAGTGGTGGAACAGGTGTCCAAAAATCCGTTTATTGCCAACCCAGTCAAACTGAGTGCTGATCGCCATTTATTGATCATAACTGGCCCGAATATGGGGGGGAAAAGTACCTATATGCGTCAAACTGCATTGATCACGCTAATGGCTTATATAGGATCTTTTGTGCCAGCAGAAAGTGCTATGATCGGCCCGATCGATCGCATTTTCACGCGTATTGGCGCATCAGATGATCTGGCTTCAGGGCGTTCAACCTTTATGGTAGAAATGACAGAAATGGCGAATATTTTGCATCAAGCCAGCGCAAACAGCTTAGTGCTTATTGATGAAATTGGGCGCGGCACGTCCACCTATGACGGACTTTCCCTTGCTTGGGCCTGTGCGGAATGGCTTGCACAAAAAGTACGATCGCTTACCTTATTTGCCACGCATTATTTTGAGCTGACCGTTTTGCCTGAGCAGTTGAAAGGCATTGTCAACGTGCATTTAGACGCGGTGGAACATAACGACACCATCGCCTTTATGCACGCAGTGCAAGAAGGTGCGGCAAGTAAAAGTTACGGCTTGGCGGTGGCTGCACTGGCTGGCGTTCCGCAATCGGTGATTAAACTCGCCAAACAAAAACTGGCGCAATTAGAAAAATTCTCCCAACAAAACAATCAGTTAAATGCAGAAGCCGTGCAACAACAAGGGCAAGGCGAGCTGTTGTTAATGGAAGAAAATGAGCAGAAAGATGCGCTTTGGCAGATGATTGAAAATCTTGATCCTGATGAAATGAGTCCGAAACAGGCGTTGGCCTATTTGTATGAACTAAAGAAAATAAGATAAATGGAAAGTGCGGTAAAAAATTCACCAAATTTATACCGCACTTTTTATTTTTCATACGCTTGTGTTGGACTTTCAAACCAACTTTCTAAAATAATGCAGGCAGAAATGCTGTCCACCTTGCCTTTTTCAAGCGCTTTAAAGCCACCACGTTGGAAAATCTCGGCGCGCGCTTCCGTGGTGGTAAGGCGTTCGTCTTGTAAGGTTACGGTTACGCCAAATCGTCCGTGTAAGCGATTGGCGAATTTTCTGGCGCGTTGGGTGAGCGGCTGTTCTGTGCCGTCCATATTTAAGGGTAAGCCGACCACCACAATGTTAGGCTTCCATTCCATTAGGCATTTTTCGATAGCCACCCAATTGGGAATGCCGTCTTGTGCTTTAAACGCAGGCAAAGGCTGGGCAGAGCCTGTGATACTTTGGCCTACGGCACAGCCGATACTTTTCGTACCAAAATCAAACGCAAGGGCGGTGATGCTCATTAACTATGCCCTACTTGATGGGTAAAATTGTGCTGTTCGATGCCTAATAATTGATTTGCCGCTGCCCAGCGTTCAAGAGGTGGCACATCAAACAAAATATGTTCATTAGCAGGTACAACTAGCCAGTCATTGTAAGCAATTTCTGTTTCTAACTGTTTCGCCGACCAGCTTGCACAACCAAGGGCAACAAGATATTTTTCTGGTTGAATTGGCGTACCAAAGGTTTCGATGACATCAGGCGAAACCGTCAGCCATAGGTTATCCGCCACTTTTGTACTGGTCATAAAACGTTCTTGATTATCCGTATGCAGAATAAAGCCACGTTCTAAGTGTGTTGGGCCGCCGGCTAGCACCAATTGATTGGGATAACGGCGATTATCCGCCATCATAAAATTCATTTTCAGTGAGAGTTCCGCAATGCTCAGATCGGTGGGCTGAGTTAACACCAATCCCATTGCGCCTTGCTCACTATGTTCGCAAATATACACCACGGAACGATAAAAATGATCGTCTTCCAAATGGGGCATTGCGATTAAAAAATGGTTTTGTAATTGCATATTTTCTTTCCTAAATTCAGGGGGTTAGGCTAAATCCCCAAAACAAACCTGTAACGCGGTGATTGCACTTAACGCCGCTGTTTCTGTGCGTAACACACGCTTGCCAAGCAACACTTCGGTAAAGCCTTGTTGCTCCGTTTGAGTAATTTCTTGTGGCGACAAGCCACCTTCTGAACCAATGAGCAAGCGCACCCCTTCAGGTGGCATAGCAGGCAAGGTACGAATGGAATATGTCGCACGTGGGTGCAAATTCAGCTTTAACATACCGTCTTGCTCGGCACACCATTCTTCTAATTTCATCATTGGACGGATTTCTGGGATCACATTTCGCCCGCACTGCTCACAAGCGGAAATCGCAATTTTCTGCCATTGCTGAATTTTTTTCGCCATACGTTCCGCATCGAGCTTTACCCCACAGCGTTCCGACCACAATGGTGTGATCACCTTTACCCCAAGCTCCACGGATTTCTGAATGGTAAATTCCATTTTTTCGCCACGGGACATCACCTGCCCAAGATGAATGTGCAGCGGGCTTTCCCGATCATCAAACTGACAATCTAAAATCTCCACGCCCACCGCTTTTTTGCTCACTTGCGTAATCACCGAAGGGTAAATATGGTTGCTACCATCAAATAATTCAAGGTGATCGCCTACTTGCATCCGCAACACCCGCCCAACGTGATTCGCCGCCTCTTCTGTTAACTCACATTGCGTACTATCGCGTAGAGAAATAGGATGATAAATTCTGGGAATTCGCATTTTTTCTTACTGTTAATTAAGGTTTGTCTATCATATCAGAAATTGAGGTGATAGGCGGTGATTGTTTTTACAAAAGTGCGGTCGTTTTTTGTGAGATTTTTGGCGTAGCTGTACCAAAAATAATTTTTACGCTTGGGAAAAGTGCAAGCTTCTAGACATTAAAAATATAGTTAAGATTATAGATTTTAGAGGGGTGACGCCCAAAAAATTAGGAATGAATTGGAGCGCTACTGGATACTTAGCATTGTCAGCATTAAATGTTAAAAATGGTTTTATAGATTATTCCATTAAAGCAAATTATGGAGGCGAAGAACTTTATAAAAAATGGATGTCAGGCAATGAGCTAAAAAAAGGGCAAGTATTATTTACAACAGAAGCACCTATGGGTAATGTTGCTCAAGTACCTGATAATAATAAATACATCTTAAGTCAAAGAACTATAGCTTTTGAGGTCAATCCTCAAAATTTAACAGATGATTTCTTAGCAGTATTACTTACATCACCAAATATATTTAAACGTTTATCATCCCTTGCTAGTGGAGGTACAGCTAAGGGTATAAGCCAAAAATCATTGTCAGAACTATTTGTACAATTACCAAACTCAACTATCGAACAACAAAAAATCGGCACGTTTTTCAGGCAGCTCGATAGGCTCATTACTCTTCATAAGCGAGAGGGCATAAAATCACCGCCCCAAAGAGCGGTGAAAAAATTCTTTATTTTCGATAAGTTAAGTAATATTTAGGTTTGATAATGATCGCATTACAATGTCCACATCTTTATTTTCCAATTCGTGAATAATATGCAAATAGGTTTTTTGCGTGGTAGTAATGCTGGCGTGTCCTAAACGACGAGCTACACTTGCAATGGATACACCTGCAAATAGTAGCAGTGAGGCGTGGGTATGGCGAAGTCCGTGTACCGTAATAATTGGAATAGCCGCTTTTTTACAATAACGTGCAATAAGATCATTAATCGTAGAATTATAGACTTTTTCCTGATTTGGCAGAAAAATTGGAATATTTTCAGGGCAATGACGGATTAATTGGGCAAATTGAATTATCGTTTGCCAATCTAGTTGAACTTTGCGAATAGAAGAGCGATTTTTAGTCGGTAAAAATCCACCTTCATTTTTATAATCCCACGTTTTATTGATTGTTAAAGTCTGCCGTGCAAAATCAAAATCTTTTGGGGTAACGGCAAGGGCTTCTGAAAAACGCAATCCCGTTTTTGCGATCAATAAAATTAGCCAATCAAAGCTTAATTTTTCACTTAAATTAAGCTGGTGAATAAGGGTTTGTAATTCATATTGGCTCAAATATTTTGGTTTTTTCTCTCGTGGAATTTTGCCTTTAATAATGGCTTTACGTGTAGGATCGCGGATTACTAATCCCTCATCAACAGCATCTAAAATTGCGCCTTTAATTTGATGATGAAAATCCATTACAGTTTGCCGCTCGTGGCTATTTGCATAATCATTTAAGAGTTGCTGATAGCTAATGCGATTTAAATCACATAACCTAAGCCTTGGTGCAAGGCGAATAAGCCAAGTATGCGTCATTTTGTATTTAGCGAGTGTTACTGGGCGGATCGCACCCTCTTTATAAATGCGAATCCAGCGTTTGAAATAGCGATGAAAAAGCTCTTGATTAGTTAATCGCATAATGATGTCCTCCATTTTATTGAATTGAAAATTACACAATACAACTTAAGAACTATTCAGCGATTTTGTCTATTTTGCAAGATTTTGACTTTGTTTTTATTATCTTTTTTCTAATACCTCTCGCTTATGAAGAGTAATGAGCCTATCAAGCTGCCTGAAAAACGTGCCGATTTTTTGTTGTTCAGGGAGGGAGGGGAGATTTATCTCAACTTTTTTTAGTTCATTAGAGTTTATAGAATCAAATGTTGAACCTGTGCTTAAAGTTTTCCAGAAACCAAAAATATTCATTTTACTTAATGTCTGAAATATGAATTCGTTACCTCGGATTGCAGCTACTCCTCTTCCTAAAACTAAGTCGTAATTAGTTTTTCCTATTTCTCCGACAGGGGCTCTAACACTAAAAATAATATCTCCTTTTTTTCCTAATTTGGTTATTTGCGTTGTCCAAACTCTAGGTGTTACCCAACCATTTTTAATATCAGCATTTCCTTGTACTAATATGTAATCTTTAGGATTATTAGTATAAAATTTTGAACTTGGAGATTGCCCCATAATAATATTAGCCACCTCTCCCAGCTTGCACTTTTCCCAAGCGTCAGTAAATTCGGGGAAGCGAATTTTTGGTATATTGTTGTTTTTCATCGTTTTATTTCCTTTATTTGTTGGGTTAGGGCTAAAAATTCTTCATCTTCGCGATCGGCTTGGCGTGCAGCTTGTTGTTTGCGGTTTTGTTCAAACTCGTCATAAATTGACCGCACTTTTTCTTCCATCTGTTTATGGCTGATTTTGCCTGATGTTTTCAATAGCGGTTTATCATTAAAGGTAAGCAAGGCATCTACGTTATTTCGCCAGTAGTCTAACGTGAGGTCTTGGCGGTTTTTAGCCCGTAATTCAGCACTTTCTAAAAAGATAACCACTAGGCGGTTTAGGCTGTCAATTTCATCAGCCGTTAAGTAATTTTTGGCAATAAGAATGTCTTGTTTACGAACTTGATTGCCTTTCCAGCTTGTGAGTCCCATATTTGGGGTGTTGGCATCGGCACGACTGATGATGAGCTCGGCTGCCGTTTGTTCAGTAACAGCATAAATGAGTTTGTTTTGGGTTTCAGCAAAAAACATTTGTGTGGCTTTGTCGTTACCATCATAATCACTAGAAAGGGCAAAAAGGTCTCGTACTTTTTGGTAAAAACGCTTTTCACTGGCACGAATATCTCGAATGCGTTCAAGTAATTCGTCAAAGTAATCAGGGCGTCCATCAGGATTTTTTAGCCGCTCATCGTCCATCACAAAGCCTTTTTTCATAAGCTCTGCAAGCTGTGTATTTGCCCATTGGCGAAATTGTGTACCTCGTTGGCTACGAACACGAAAGCCAATGGCTAAAATCATTTCAAGGCTGTAAAACGCGACATTGTAATTTTTGCCATCGTTGGCAGTTATTGAGAAATACTCAATAACTGAATTTTCTAATAATTCTTTTTCTTTCAATATGTTGGCAATATGTTTATTGATGTTGCTTACCGAGGTGGCAAAAAGTTCTGCCAGTTGGCTTTGGTTTAACCAAACGGTACCATCTTGAGCATAAAGCGAAACTTTGGCTTTGCCATCATCTGTGTGGTAGATAATAATTTTATTAGTCATCATTTTTCCCTTGGGGATTGGCGTAAATTTCTTTGAGCGTTTTGCCTTGGGCGGTTTTAAACTCTGCCCAGCCATTGGCATTGCCCAAGATCAGCAACGATGCTGCACTGCTTGGGCTAGTAAAGCGAAAATCTTTGGTAAAAAAACACCGCTCTTTTTCTTTGTGCAAAACACCTTTTTCAATCAGTTCATCGCATTGGGTGATGAACTTTTGCCGATATAGTGGCGTTTTATCGTCTTTATGCTGATAGGCAAAATGTGAACCTTTTAGCACAATCATACCGTCTTGGGTGTAGATGGCTTGGGCTTCTACACCGCCACGCGGACAATGAAAAATTTGCTCGGGTTGGCTGTTGGGCTGTGTTGGTTTGCGTAATGGTTCAAAAATCGGGTAACCCAGCGTAGAAAGCAAGAGTTCGCCAATTTCAAACATCGCTTCGCAAGCCGCTTTAAGGGGCAATGGTGTATGCGTTTTTTGCCCTTTATTGCCATTAAATAGGCTAAATCGCCCGCTTTGTGTGGCTTTTTCAATCGCCAGCCATTCTAGATAAAGGGCGTGCGTTTGGGTGAGGTTTTGGGTGAGCGAAACCAGCACCAAGGCGCGCGTGAAGTCAATTTCATTTTTGTCGTGGTGTTGTTTAAGGCGTTTGCCCACTTCACCTGATTGCCCGATATAGACTTCATCATTATCCATACCGCCAATCAGAAAATACACGCCCACTTGGCTGGCTTCTTCCATCGCAAAAAAGGTCGCTAAATCACGGCGTGGCACTTCAATGACACGCATAATCGAGGTACTTTCTTCGGCAATGCGAATGCCTTGCGGTTCGCCTGTGGGCAGGAAGATTTGAATGGTTTTGGGGTGTTTGGGGTGCATTGGGGGTTCCTCTAAGGTCTAAAATTGTTTTTTGCTCATAACCATCTAGACAATTTTAAATCCATATATCTAATTGATTTTCAATCATTTTATTAAGAATGATGAAAGTTTTGTCTAAATGATTCGTCTAAATTTGTCTAAACTATTTTTTATATTGCTCATCTAGACAATTGCCAAATACGGTTTTTATTGCATATAATCCCTTGATTTTTCAGTGATTGTAGAAGATTTTTAATTTTATGGTACTTCTGATTTTCGTCTAAAGCCGTAGGAAGTTTGTCTAGCAGAAGTCGTTCAAAATCTTTTCGCTTAGCTGTTTTGAATTGTTGCAAATATTCAATAATAAGTTTTTGATAATATTTATCATTGAGTCCTTTATGATGAATATATGTGGCTTCATCATCACTAAGTTGTGCAATTGTTGCAGAAATATAGTAATTGGGTTTTCTACCTTCAATGAGCTTTTTGCTTTTTAAGTGCTTTGCCGCTTTATCTGAGATAGGTATCTTTTTCTGTACTTTATCAAGCAACATAATTTCTTCTAGTGATAAATTAGGAGAAGAAGCGAGCTTTTGGGCATAGGCAATATCCAATACTTTACCTACGATACATACCTGTACTTTTTGATCTGAAAGCTGGTATTCGGGTAAGGGAAAAAACCGTTCTTTTTGAATGGTAAACATTTTTCTAATGCCGCTGCCGATCGTGTCAATCATATTAATATTAACCATTGCATTCGCTAAAAAACGATTACGATAGCGGTTTTCTGGTGCGTTTTCAGATAAAACCATTTCAATACTTTGAGGAATAAATCTCCCCGAGTTAGTAAAATAGAGCTGACTATTTTGGCATTCTACTAATGTAATTTTGCCACCTAACTCATAATCTTGGTGAGCAATAGCATTGTGTAGTGCTTCTCGTATTATGTAGGGGTCATATTGCTCAACTTCTTCTGGAAAGAGATTACCGTTTTTGATGTAGCGATATTTTAAGTTTCGGATTTTATTAAATACTTTTTCTACATTAAGTAATAGTGGGCAGGAAAAATGCTCATAATCCATTTCACTGCCTTGTTCATTTTTTAAAATCCAAGTAATCATTGGGCTTGCTGGATTAATCAGAACTTTCGATTCTTCTTTGCCTAGTTTCATATCCTGAATGTTAAAGCGTTCTGATAAGCCATCAGCAAGTTTTTTCTTAATTTCATTACTACCATTCTTTCCGCTGCAGTATGTTGTACCAACTATTTTTTTATCATCACTAACCCCCAATACTAAGAATGCAAAAGGTTTATGATGAAGGTTGGCCTCATTAGCAAGCGCAGAGCAATAGCGTCCTAATTTGTTATCATCAAATTGGTTTTTTGCTTCTTTAAATTCAATGAGTTCATTTTCAGATTGCTGTAATAATTGAGCTACCTGCATATTGCCTCCTTTACTTATTTTTCACTTAATCCTGCACCAACCTATCAGCCAACTGATAAAACGCTTTGCGTAATTCTGTGCGGTATTTGATGTTGGTTAATTTTTGTATATGTTCATCCGTAGCAAGTGCGGTGTAATTTTTGCTGCCTTCTGTGATGATGGTGGTGAGTTTTTTATCATCGTCTAAATCTTTTTCGCCATAGCGATGATTAGCGATAAAATTGCGGATTTGCACATTGTTAATGATGTCGGTAATGCCCCATTTATTGCGAAAATCTAGCAATTTACGATCAATGCTGATATTGCTTGCCGTGCTGATAGTCTTTGACAGTTCGGCAACGCTGATATTTTTCCATTTTTGGCTTGAATCTGTTGGATATTCGCCTGCCATAATGGCTTGAATTGCACGGCGGATTTGTTCTGCATAAGCTGTATCATCCATACCATTGGCAAATTGTTGGATTTTTTCTTCTGTTTTTTCTGCAGCTTCGGTTTCACCGGCTTGTACTTGGGTAATAAGTTGATTCACGAGTTCGGTGAGATAATCATAATCAACTTTAATGTCCTTAATATGAGTCATTCTCAGCTCAACTTGAGATATTGGAATATCTTTTTCCCGAGCTAAATGGCGTTTTAGTTCACCGGCAAGTACGGTAGTGAGCATTTCAAATTGGCTTGGCGTCATTCCAAGCGCTTCAATGAGTGCATCTGGATTATCGTAATCAAAGCCGGCAATATGCCCATCAATTTCCTCAGCTGGATATTGCTTTAATTTGGTAATGCCCGCATTAAAATCACGTAAATGAACTAACATTTCTTCTTTTGCTTTTTCACTTGGAGGAAGTTGCATAAATGGTTCGCCACTTGGGTTTTGAGTACATTCAGCGAGGGCATTGACGACATTTTTGACTTCATCTAATTGTTGATGAAAAGGCTTTACAAGCCAAGGTGGAGTTGGGTCATCATCGCCATAGACAGGCGAGGGTTCTTCAATTTTATTTGCCGAATCTTTGTTGGCGTATGTGGCGAGTGCTTCGTTCATTAGACGTTCATTTTGTACAGGCCAACGGTAATTCACCACTTGTCCCCAAGGTTTTTCTTGCAAATCGGCGATACGGTTGGTGCGTGAATAGGCTTGCACCAGCCCAGCACCTTTTAAGATACGATCGACATAGAGGGTGTTAAGTCCCGGCGCATCAAAGCCGGTGAGTAGTTGATCGATAACGATAACAAGATCAAGATAATTTCTATCGTAAACGGTTTTATTTAGGCGAGAGCTGAGATCTGAAAAATATTCTTGGACAGTGTTTAATCCCCAATTTGTACCAAAGATTGCGTTATAGTCATTAATTGCGTCGTGTAACACTTGATTTGTTTGTGCCATTTCATCACTGTTGTCTGTGTTTAAGCTATAAGTTAGCGCAACTTTTAAGGTAAATTCACCTTTTTTTGACCGCTCTTTGTTCACTCGTTGAAATTCTTGATAGTATTTTGAGGCAAGTGGCGTGCTAGCACCATTACCACTGACGTGGACGGTGAACATTGCGTTGTATTTAAAATCATTGGAACGATTTCGCCAGTTTTTGAAAATATCAGCGACAACAAGGCGGATATGTTCATCACTTTCATCGTAAAAATTACGCGTGAGTGTACGTTCCACTTTTTCGCCTTTGCTGATCGTAGTTTTGCTCTCATTATCTAAGAATTTAGCCTCATCAAATTCCTCTTTACGCATTGCTTCAAGCTCAGCATCAATTTTTTCTTCCGACCAATCAGGGTATTTCTGTTTGAGTAATTCACGAATATCTACAGTGCTTTTGAAATCCACTTTGAAGCCTAGTACGTTGCGATCAGCAATGGCTTCTTTAATGGTGTAGGCGTGCAATAAGTTGCCAAAAATATTTTGCGTGGTTTTTCCGTCAAACATTGGAGTACCAGTATATCCGACCCAAACGCCGTGCTTGAATTTCTCTTTGATAAGCTGGAATTGATCTCCCGCAGTAGAGCGGTGCGCTTCATCAACAATGAAAACGATATTTTTATTTGGTGCGCTAAAATCGCGACTTTTCACTAGTTTTCCAAGTTTTTGCACACTCGTAATAATAATGCTATTTTCATTGCTTTTGAGTTTTCGGCGTAAATCTCGAGTATTATTTGTATCCAGAATAGCGCCTACATCGTCATTGTTATCTGGGTCATAAGCACGATAATTTTCAAGCGTTTGCTTGGTTAAAGCTATACGATCGACCACAAAGACGACTTTGTTTACCTTAGGTAAACGGCTTGCCAACCACGCAGTTTTGAAACTGGTGATGGTTTTTCCTGAGCCTGTGGTATGCCAAATATAGCCAATTTTTTTATCACCCATTTCAAAATCGGCGTGTTTAATCCCCTCAATCACTGCTTGCGTTGCATAAACTTGGTAAGGACGCATTACTTTGAGCATTGTTTTGTTTGGCGTACCATCTAAAATCATATAGTTCGTTGCCATTTGGTGCGCCATTGGGATAGAAAGCATTGAATCGGCAAACTCTTTCCAGTGTCGAACAATACTGTTATCACTACGTTTTTGCCAAGCAAAGGAAAAATCCTTATTAAAATAATCAGCTGTCGTATTTGCCATATATCTTGCATTGTGCGGTGTCATTCCTACCAAGATTTGTACGGTGGAAAAAATACCTTGGTATTGCTGTTCTTTAATATATTGCTCCATTTGGTTGAGTGATTCATTGGCAGAATGTGCATCGGCTTTGAGTTCTAGCTGAATAATAGGTAAGCCATTGATCAATAAAGTTACATCAAAACGGCGGTTTGGTTTACCGGGGATAACCGCAGGGCGTTCGATTTGATTGACAATTTGATAAACCGTGTTGCCTGCGCCAACTTGTTTTTGATCAAAGACAGTTAAAAAAACGTGCTTACCATCATCTAAATCAATTTCAATTTGTGAAACACCATTAGTTCCATATAAAAATTTCCCAGCCTCAAAGGGGGTACGAGTTTGCTCAGCCAGTTTGGTTTTTACTTGATTAAATTCATTTTCACTTAAGGGGGATCTTAATGACTGGGCATTTAACCGTTCTAAAATGCGTTTAAAATTATCCCAAAGCTGTTCTGTTGTTTTGATTTCAGGAAGATATTGCCAAATTCTCGTTTTTCTAGGGAAATCTAAATAGTGGCTTAATCCTTGCAAATGATCAGCTGTGGTGATGTTGCCAGTGGAAAGATATTCAATAAGGGATTTTTCAAATTCCGATTCGTATTTATAGTTAGGCATAATCATTCCTTAATCCTTGATGTTGGATTTGCATTGTTTTTGAAAATTATTGAGTAAGTACGAGGTCAGCATTGCCTCATTTTCGGCCACACGTTTTTTTAACATTGTGATACGACGTTGCAAACGATCAACTTGCCCGATGGCCTGTTGTACTTCCAATGGTGGAAGTGGCGAAAGTTGTAAGTTGCGTAATTGATTAAGGCTATATTTCATCACACTCGAACCCTGTAAACTGGTGATTAATTGCCGTTTTATTCCAACATCATTATTCAGCAAATAAACCAAAAAAGCGTTATCCAGTTCTTTGGACGGATATAGTCGAGCATAATTGTGAGAAAACACATAGCCTGCACGAGTCTGACAGACTTGCACTGCCGTGCCTGAGATCAGGCTAAAAATGATATCCCCCTTTTGTAGCAAGGTAGGGCAATCTGGGGTACAAATTTGCTTGCCCTCTGTGGATTCTGTTCGGATCTCAAAATCCGCTTGTAAATCCGCTTGATCATATAATGAATAACAAGGACTACTCGGTTGCTCTGTGAGCCGAGAAAGTAATGTCCCCATTTCAAATTGCACAAGATGTTGCAGTTTCATTTTGTTCCTTATTGAAATTACAAAGTTAAGTAGCATTATATTCCTGTATAATTATTCGTCAAGATTTTTTTGTTATTTTTATAAATAACATTTTAATTTTGCAAAAAACACCAAAAATCCCACCGCACTTTTCCCCCTAACTCTGCAAAAAATCTGTTAAAATATCCGCACTTCAACGAATGATTAGCTAAGGATACGGTTATCGAAAATTGGCAGCGGGGCTTTGTTTTGCATCGCAGGGCGTATAGTGAAACGAGTTTATTGGTGGATTTGTTTACGGAAGAAACGGGGCGTTTGACGGTGATTGCGAAAGGGGCGAGAACAAAGCGTTCAGCGTGGAAAAGCATTTTGCAGCCGTTTACGCCGTTGCTTCTGCGTTGGACTGGAAAGGGCGAGCTAAAAACCCTGACTAAAGCCGAAGCGGCATCGCTCACTTTGCCAATGCAGCCTACGGCGCTTTATAGCGGTTTTTATGTGAATGAATTGCTGATGCGTTTGCTGGCTGTTGAGACCCCTTATCCTGAGATTTTCCAAGACTATCTAAAATGTATGATGGGCTTGGCAAGTTTGCCTGATGCACTAGAACCAAGCCTGCGAACCTTTGAATTTCAATTACTTACAGCAATGGGCTATGGCATTGATTTTTGCCATTGTGCCGGTTCAGGCGAGCCTGTCGATGAAAATATGACCTATCGTTATCGCGAAGAAAAAGGCTTTATTGCTTCTTTAATTAAGGATAATCTCACTTTTTATGGCAGAGAACTGCTGGCGTTTGAGCGGCGAGAGTTTCACGATCAGGCGGTGTTACAAGCAGCGAAACGCTTTATTCGAATTGCCTTGAAGCCTTATTTAGGCAGTAAGCCGTTGAAAAGTCGAGAATTATTCACCCAACATATTTTGTATCAGAAATAACCTATGGCATTACTTTACTCCCCGAAAAAAGTGGAAAAAAATCACCGCACTTTTACTGCGCAAGTGCAAGATTTAGATTATCAAGGGCTAGGCGTAGCGAAAATTCAAGGTAAAACGTGGTTTATCGAAAATGCGTTGCCTGATGAAAACGTGCAGGTCGAGGTGTTGGAAGAAAAGCGTCAATATGGCAAAGGGGTTGCGAAAAAATGGTTGCAAACTAGCCCACAGCGTGTGCAGCCTGCTTGTGCTCATTATGCAAAATGTGGTGGCTGCCAAACTCAGCATATTCCCTTGGCAATGCAGCGAGAAGCTAAAGAGCGCGCCTTATTTCAGCGTTTAACGAAATTGCAAGCTGACCCCATTGCGTTAATGCCTCGAATTGTGGGCAGCCAATGGCATTATCGTCGCCGTTTACGCTTAAGCATTTATTGGGATAAAAAGCAGGGGCTGCGCATTGGCTTTCGGCAAAAAAATTCGCAAAATATTGAGCCAGTGCAGTCTTGCCTTGTGATCGAAACGCCACTCAATAATTTATTACCAAAAATCACCGCACTTTTGCAAAACTGGTCTAACCCGAAAAATTTAGGCCATATTGAACTAGTGCGAGCGGATAACGGTGTGGCATTATTGCTACGTCATCAAAAAAATTTGGCAGAAAACGACCGCACTTTGTTACTTGAATTTGCTCGCCAAGAGCGCTTAATGCTGTTCGTGCAAGATGATGTGCAAATCCAGCAACTTTATGGCGAAAGCCCTTATTATGAATTGAATAATGGGCAACGGCTGCATTTTGATGTGCGGGATTTTATTCAGATTAATCCGCAACTCAATCAAGTAATGATTGACACCGTACTAGATTGGCTCGACTTAAATGCCCAAGATCAGGTGCTGGATTTATTCTGTGGAATGGGTAATTTCACTTTGCCTATAAGCCGTCAAGCCAAGCAAGTGGTGGGCGTAGAAGGCGTGGCGGAAATGGTGCAGAAAGCGACACAAAATGCGGAACGAAATGGCTGTAAAAATGTCCAATTTTATCAAGGCGATCTGGCACAATCTTTTGCTGAACAACAATGGGCAAGCCAAGCATTTAGCAAAATTTTGCTCGATCCCCCACGCACAGGCGCGGCATTTGCAATGCCGTTTTTGTGTCAGTTACAGGCAGAAAAAGTGTTGTATGTGTCTTGCAATCCTGCGACATTAGTACGCGATGCACAAATGCTGTTGCAAGCAGGCTATCAATTAACCCAAGTGGCAATGATCGATATGTTCCCAAATACGGGGCATTTGGAGAGCATTACTCTCTTTGAACGGAAATAATAAATAGGAAGACGTTATGGTTGCTGTTCGAGGTTCACACCTACTTAACCCGAAAGATTTTGTGATTGAGCAATGGAGCGAAAGCTTGGGGCTTTCTTCTGAGCTGGCAGAGAAGTTGGTGCTGGCTTGGCATTATTCGCAAGATAAAATCCAGCAGCACCAAAACACGGTGGAAAATCCGCAGATGCATTGTTCGCTATTTTCAGGGGTGGAAATGGTGGAAATTTTGCACAGCCTAAATATGGATAGTGAAAGCCTTATCACGGCAATGATTTATCCTGTGGTGAGCCATAATATCGTTGCGCTGGAGCAAATTAGCGAAGATTTTGGCACGGCGATTAGCAAGCTGGTGAAAGGCGTGCTGGAAATGGATAACATTCGCCAGTTAAACGCGAGTCATTCTGCCAATTCCCTGCAAGTGGACAATGTGCGCCGTATGCTGTTGGCGATGGTGGACGATTTTCGTTGCGTGATTATCAAACTGGCTGAACGTATTGCCTTTTTGCGTGATGCAGAAAATTGCTGTTCGGAAGAAGAGAAAGTGCTGGCAGCAAAAGAATGTGCCAATATTTATGCGCCTCTTGCCAATCGTTTAGGCATTGGGCAGCTGAAATGGGAGCTGGAAGATTATTGCTTCCGCTATTTGCACCCTGAACAGTATCGAATGATTGCCAAGTTGCTGAAAGAACGCCGTTTAGATCGTGAGCAATATATTGCGGATTTTGTGGCAGATCTCACCCGCTATTTACAAGAAAATATTGATCAAGTGGAAGTGTATGGCCGCCCGAAACATATTTATAGCATTTGGCGAAAAATGCAGAAAAAACACTTAGAATTTAGTGATTTATATGATGTTCGCGCGGTGCGCGTGATCGTCCAAAAGCTGCAAGATTGTTATTCTGCTCTTGGCATTGTGCATACCCACTTTAAACATTTACCGAAAGAATTTGATGATTATGTGGCAAACCCGAAACCGAACGGCTATCAATCCATTCATACCGTGGTGTTAGGCAAAGGCGGCAAACCCGTAGAAGTACAAATTCGTACCCAACAAATGCACGATGATGCCGAGCTTGGCGTGGCGGCGCACTGGAAATATAAAGAGGGCGTAACAGGGCGTTCAGCCTATGAAGATAAAATTGCGTGGTTGCGTAAATTATTAGCTTGGCAAGATGATATTACCGATTCTGGCGAAGTGATTGCCGAGTTACGCAGCCAAGTGTTTGATGATCGGGTTTATGTGTTTACCCCAAAAGGCGAAGTGATCGACCTGCCAACGGGCTCAACGCCGTTGGATTTTGCTTATGCCATTCATAGTGAAATCGGGCATCGTTGCATTGGCGCGAAAGTGGGCGGACGCATTGTGCCCTTTACTTATCAGCTGCAAATGGGCGATCAAATTGAAATCATCACGCAAAAAACGCCAAACCCAAGCCGAGATTGGTTGAATCCGAATTTAGGCTTCACTAACACCAGTAAATCGCGTGCCAAAATTGCGGCGTGGTTTAAGAAATTAGATCGTGATAAAAATATTCCAGCAGGTAAAGAGCTGTTGGAAAATGAAATTGCACGTTTAGGCATTGCACTCAAGCAAGTGGAGCAGTATGCCTTGCCGCGTTACAATCTGAAAAATTTAGAAGATTTGTATGCGGGCATTGGCGGCGGCGATATTCGCCTTAATCAGCTGATTAACTTTTTGCAAAGCAAACTGATTAAAACCACGCCACAAGAAACCGATGAACAGATTTTACGCCACGTTGCACAGAAAAGTGCGGTGAATTCTGCGCAAAAAAATGAGTCAAAAGGCTATGTGATCGTAGAAGGCGTGGGCAACTTAATGCACCACATCGCGCGCTGTTGCCAGCCAATTCCCGGTGATGACATTGTGGGCTACATCACAATGGGGCGTGGCATTTCTATCCATCGTAGTGATTGTGAACAGTTTTTAGAATTGCAAGCCAGCCACCCAGAACGTGTGGTGGAATCCGTTTGGGGAGAGAGCTATGCCAGCGGTTTCCGCATTAGTATTCGCATTATCGCCAGTGATCGCCACGGCTTGTTGCGTGATATTACCACTGTGTTGGCTAATGAAAAGATCAGCGTGCTAGGCGTATCAAGCCGTACGGACACGAAAAAACAAATCGCCACGATGGATATGGAAATTGAGCTAAACAACGTGCAAATGCTGAGTAAAATCCTCGCCCGTTTAGCAAAATTAGATGATGTGATCGAAGCAAAACGTTTATAAGAAAAACGGTTATAGGAAAACCAAGTGCGGTGGTTTTTCGTGTAATTTTGTTGCGATTAAAGCGAAAAATTGAGTTATCCCATTCAATCAATTAATAAGGAAAGAAAATTGGAAAAAACAACGGGCTTGACCCATTTAATTAAATCCACAGGCTATTCAATGCAAGGCTTAAAAAGTGCTTTCAAAAACGAAACCGCTTTTCGCCACGAAGTGTTTTGTGCTTGCATTTTAATCCCTTTGGCGTTTTTATTGGCTGACGACAAAATCGAATTGATCTTGATGATTGGTTCAGTGTTATTAGTGTTAGCAGTAGAGTTGCTTAACAGCGCGGTTGAAGCCGTGGTGGATCGCATTGGCACGGAACATCACGAGCTTTCCGGACGCGCGAAAGATCAAGGCTCAGCCGCCGTGTTTGTAACGTTGATCATCGTTGCGCTAACCTGGGGCGGGATCTTATTCTTTTAATGTCATTACTCACTGAGCAAAGGAAAACTAGGGAAAACCTTTATTATCAGTAAAATACAGAAGTGCGGTGAAAATTTGTTGAATTTTTTCACCGCACTTTTATTTGTTATATCTGCTTAGTTAGAGCATAAATAATGCTAAGAATAACACCGCAAGCACCATTCCTAAGCCGGTACGTTTGACAATTTCCACTGGGCTAACCATTGCTAGGCCTGCGCATACAATGGTTACGCCAGCAATAGGGGAGGCAGTGCGTCCGATAGCCCCTGCGATAGCCGCTGCCATACCAAGATTTAAGTGGGTATAACCTAATTCTACCGCGTGTGGGGTTACCGCCGTGTTGAAAGCAATGGCTGCCGCATCGCCAGAACCGGTGAGCAAGCCCATTAAGAATGGCCCGATGGTTGCGCCCCAGCGGACGAATTCGTTGGAATGTTTAAGGAATTCAATCGCACTGTCAATGGCGCCGGTGGATTTTAATCCTGCCACAAAAACGCTGGCGGAAATAATGATACCCAACACGTTTGCATAAGCGCTGCCCATTCCGTTAAAGAATTCTTCGGTAATTTTCGCTGGGGAAACTCGGGTGACGATAATGGCGTAAATTGCACCAATTAACATTGCTTGTGGCACGCCCATTTTTGTCCATGCCAACGCGGGGATCTCCTGTAAAGACGTACCGCCGATCACCAAAATCACCAACGGTAATAAAGGCGCAATGGCAAAAAGGAGGTTCGATTTTTGGAAAGATTGTTCCGCTTCTTTCGCTTCAGCTAAATAGGCTTGGCGGTGTTCTTCGCCGTAATCTTTCAACATTAATGCAACCAAGGTTAGTGAAACCGCCGCAATCGCTCCTGCGATCATTGTGTAAGGCGCGTGAGATAAGTTCACTTGCGTGATGGTTAAATTGGACATTTCTGCGATCATTGCAGAATGAGAAGAGCCCGGACTCATCATTGAGCCGAACGTTCCTGCCAAAATCGCAGCCCCCGCAGTGGCTGGGCGTACGCCAGCACTTTTTAGCACGGGGATTAAGGTTGCGCCAACCGCAGCGGCACAACCTGCCGCAGAAGGGATCGCGATATTAATAAAGAAGGTGATCACCGTGGCAAAAGGGATTAAGAAAAATCTGAGTCCTGAAAGCGGTTTCGTCATTAAATGCACCAGATGGGTGTCGCATTTTGTGTATTTCATTACATAAGCAAAACCCATACTAGAACAGATCGCCATAATCAAGCCACCGCTGGTCATTGATTTTGCAAAAGCGTCCAACGCGCCCATTGGGTTTAGGGTGAGCAAGGACATCATCAACCCCAAGCCAATTAATACGGTGCGCGTTTCATATTTTTTTACCAGTAAATAAACCGCAGCGATAACGCCCAAAATCGCTACAAAAGATTTAAGTTCAAGCATTTTTCTTCTCCTTAGTAATCAAAGGTAACACCGCTTGCATAGCGTTCGCATTGTCCATTTTTGCTGAATTTTAGCACCGCACTTTGCTGTGCTTCGCTAATATCCAGCACTTTGGCTTGACTGCCTTGAATCTGTAATGCCGTACCTTCAGGCAAGGCGTAAACGTGCGATTCAGGATTGACAATCAAAAATTCCGCCAAGCGCTCTTCACGGCTTTCACCGTTATGCCCTGCAATTTTGCCGGAAATAAAGTGTGGATTAATTTGATGTGGGAAAAGATTCAACGCGTCAAAGGAAGGCGGATAAAGAATTGGCATATCATTGGTGGTCATAATGGTTTTGCCTGCCACATTTGCCCCTGCGCTCCAGCCAAAATAAGGCGTACCTTGTTGCACTTTTTGACGAATGGCGTCTAATAAATGGTGTTCATACAACCCATTGATTAGGCAGAAGGTGTTACCACCGCCAATGGCGATCACGTCAGCTTGCTCAATAATATCTAAATGGCGCTTGCCACGATGGACAGACACCACGTCCATTTCTAGCTCTGCCAAAGCTTGTTGCACCAGCGCTTCATACTCATCATAACTACGGCTCACACCTGCATAAGGCACAAATCCAATAGTTTTTCCTTTGTATGTAGAAAGAAAGCTTTTCAGCCACGGCATACAATGCACGAGATAACCCGTATTTTGGTATTTAGAACCGCTCATTAAAAGCATATTTTTCATTCTTGCCTCCTTGTTGAATATAATGCATAAGAGTAAGGAATGATTACTCTTTATGAGTATTATGCGTTGTTAGATCAGGAAAAGAGAATGAAATTTACAATAAAAAGGCAGTTTTTTGAGCAATATCACAAAAAATCCATCTAGTTAGAATAGATGGATTAAAAGAGCGGTGATTTTTTTAGGAATTTTGTGTTTTAGCGCTTTAATTTAACCTTTTCCACCGCGTGATTTGCGCCCTTAGTTAAAATCAAATTGGCGCGTTCACGGGTCGGCAGAATATTTTCTCGCAGGTTTTTGCCGTTGATGTCTTCCCAAATTTTGCTCGCTGTGGCAACGGCTTCTTGCTCGGAAAGGCTGGCATAGTGTTTAAAGTAAGAATCAGGATTATTAAAGGCACTTTGGCGAAATTTAAGAAAACGGCGAATGTACCATTCTTTTAATAGGCTTTCTTCCGCATCAACATAAATAGAAAAATCGACAAAATCAGAAACAAAGACTTGATTTGTATTGCTATTTCCGCGTTGTAGCACGTTCAATCCTTCTAAAATAAGAATGTCGGGCTGATCAACATAATCAAACTGATCAGGCACAATATCGTAAGTTAAATGAGAATAAATCGGCGCACTCACATTGCGTTTGCCTGATTTTATATCAGCCAAGAAATGGATCAGGCGTTGCGTATCATAAGAAACAGGAAAACCTTTCTTTTGCAACAGGTTATCTTTTTTGAGTTTTTCTAAAGGATATAAAAAACCATCGGTGGTGATGAGATCCACTTTACGCACTTGTGGCCAGTTTGATAAGAGTGATTGCAAAATCCGCGCGGAAGTGCTTTTCCCCACCGCAACACTGCCTGCAATGCTGATAATATAAGGGGTTTTTTGCTTATTACCACCAAGAAAACGGGTTAAAACGGTCTGACGGCGCAGATTTTCTTCAATATAGTAGTTAATTAAACGCGCCAACGGCAGATAAATAGTGCTAACTTCATCTAATGACAGATCTTCGTTAATCCCTAGCAAAGGCTTGAGATCTTGCTCGGTGAGTTTTAATGGAACGGATTTGCGTAATTCTGCCCATTGCTGGCGATCAAAAGAAAGAAAGGGCGTTAATTGCTCATTTAATAAAGTCGAATCAGAAAATGCCACAATGTTGTCTTCATATTTATAGAATGTTGAATAGAAATATACCCTATAAATTTGCTTATGATTAGCGAAATTTAGAATAAATTGGCACTTTTTTTATAAATTTTGTGCATTTTGACTGAGAAATAGCCGAACAATAAAAAAAATCTATTTTTTTTCAAAAAAACGCTTGTCAGTGATAAAAATTTCCCTATAATACGCCTCACTTGCTTACGACGCCGACTTAGCTCAGTAGGTAGAGCAACTGACTTGTAATCAGTAGGTCACCAGTTCGATTCCGGTAGTCGGCACCATAACCAATCGTAGTCAAGTTCATTCATTTAGTGCGGAGGGATTCCCGAGCGGCCAAAGGGAGCAGACTGTAAATCTGCCGGCTCAGCCTTCGAAGGTTCGAATCCTTCTCCCTCCACCATTTTTTAGATGAATTCTGATGGGACAGATGAATTTAGGACTGCGGGCATCGTATAATGGCTATTACCTCAGCCTTCCAAGCTGATGATGCGGGTTCGATTCCCGCTGCCCGCTCCAAAGCGCTGATATAGCTCAGTTGGTAGAGCGCACCCTTGGTAAGGGTGAGGTCGGCGGTTCAAATCCGCCTATCAGCACCAGCCTTAACTTCACCTTTCTCTTATTAATAGTTTAAACTTAATTCAATTGGTTAATGTGGTATTTTGAACCATCGATAACCGTGTTTATCTAGAGGGACTCTTAATGTCTAAAGAAAAATTTGAACGTACAAAACCGCACGTAAACGTGGGTACAATCGGCCACGTTGACCATGGTAAAACAACTTTAACAGCAGCAATCACCAGCGTATTAGCGAAACACTACGGTGGTGCGGCACGCGCATTTGACCAAATCGATAACGCGCCAGAAGAAAAAGCGCGTGGTATCACCATCAACACCTCACACGTTGAATACGATACTCCAACACGTCACTACGCACACGTTGACTGCCCGGGACACGCGGACTATGTTAAAAACATGATTACTGGTGCGGCGCAAATGGACGGTGCAATCTTAGTAGTAGCAGCGACAGACGGCCCAATGCCACAAACTCGTGAGCACATCTTATTAGGTCGCCAAGTAGGTGTACCATACATCATCGTATTCTTAAACAAATGCGATATGGTAGATGACGAAGAGTTATTAGAATTAGTAGAAATGGAAGTGCGTGAGCTTCTTTCTCAATATGATTTCCCAGGTGATGATACACCAATCGTACGTGGTTCAGCGTTAAAAGCGTTAGAAGGCGATGCGCAATGGGAAGAAAAAATCCTTGAGTTAGCAAACCACTTAGACACTTACATTCCAGAGCCAGAGCGTGCGATTGACCAACCATTCTTATTACCAATCGAAGACGTATTCTCAATCTCAGGTCGTGGTACAGTAGTAACAGGCCGTGTAGAGCGTGGTATTATCCGCACTGGTGATGAAGTAGAAATCGTAGGTATCAAAGAAACTGCGAAAACTACCGTAACAGGTGTAGAAATGTTCCGTAAATTACTTGACGAAGGTCGTGCGGGTGAAAACATCGGTGCATTATTACGTGGTACAAAACGTGAAGAAATCGAACGTGGTCAAGTATTAGCGAAACCAGGTTCAATCACACCACACACAGACTTCGAATCAGAAGTTTACGTATTATCGAAAGAAGAAGGTGGTCGTCATACTCCATTCTTCAAAGGTTACCGTCCACAATTCTATTTCCGTACAACTGACGTAACAGGTACAATCGAGTTACCAGAAGGCGTGGAAATGGTAATGCCAGGCGATAACATCAAAATGACAGTAAGCTTAATTCACCCAATCGCGATGGACCAAGGTTTACGCTTTGCGATTCGTGAAGGTGGACGTACAGTAGGTGCGGGTGTTGTAGCGAAAATCATCAAATAATGATGATTGCTAGGTAACACTAGAAAAGCTAAAAGCTAAGAAAGGGCATCGAAAGATGCCCTTTTGTTTTGCTTGGATTTTTGAATGAAAAAGTTGGAAAAAATGACCGCACTTAGTTGGTGTTAGCCTTAAAATAAGGCGTATAAAAAATCCTGCTGTCGCAGGATTTTAATCATTTAATATGGCGTTATGGAAGAATTATTTCGCTGGATATTCCCACCAAATATCAAACAGTTGGCTGATTTCAATTTGTTGTAATCCATTGCTTTCTAACCAGTTTTTTACTAGCTCGCGGTGGCTTTCATCACATTTTCCGATTTCTTCTAAGCAGACTAAACCTTCCCAATGTAAATAACCGCTACCTTCATAAGCTAAGCCATTTGGGCGAATAACTTCGTTGATAAAACGATCTACAACTTCATCAATTTTATCAATCGGAGTATTTTCTGCGAATTGCCAGTTTACTAAAAAGCCTAATTCTTGGAATTCTGCAAGGTGCATTTTTTTGCGTTGTCTTCTGTTACGTTGAATAGCCATCGTTTTCTCCTCGTGTTTCTAGGCTGATATTATTCAGTTTTAATAAAATATAAATCCCATACGCCGTGTCCCAAGCGATGACCGCGCTGTTCAAACTTAGTCAGTGGGCGGCTTTCAGGACGTGGAATATAGTCCTTTGTGGCGGAAGTATTGCGTAACTGTGGATTGTTTTGCAATACGTCTAACATTTGTTCCGCATAGTTTTCCCAGTCTGTTGCCATATGAATAAAGCCTTGGTTGGCGAGCTTTTGGCAGACAGTTTGCACAAAATGCGGCTGTACAATGCGGCGTTTATGATGCTTCGCTTTATGCCAAGGATCAGGGAAAAAAAGCTGCAAGCCAGCAAGGCTGCCATCGGCAATGCAATCGCGTAAAATTTCTGTGGCATCGTGGCAAATAATGCGTAGATTTTTTACCTTTTTTTCCACGGCATAAGCAATACACGCGCCCACACCGGGGGTATGCACTTCAATTCCTAGATAATTTTTATCTGGATTTTGCTCCGCCATTTCCACTAGGGATTTTCCCATTCCAAAACCAATTTCTAAAATAACAGGCTTGTCGTTGCCATAAATCTTTTTAAAATCAAAAGGTTCTGTTTGATGTGATAAGCCATAAATTGGCCAATATTCATTCATCATATTACGTTGAAAATCGCTTAATCGCCCTGTACGCAACACGAAACTACGCACTTTACGTTTGTAGCGTCCGTCTGCGGTAAATTCCGCGGTTTCAACGGTTTTGCGTTTTTGATCCGCAAAGCTGGTTTGTCGTTCTGTCATTGAAAATCTTACTGCCAAAATACATTTTATTGTTGATAAAATGCACGAAATGATATTGAACGGCTATTCTATGGGTTCACTCCCCATCACGCAAGGGAAAAGGCAAAAGTGCGGTAATTTTTTTGTGCATTTTGTTCAATTTCGCTCTGTGATACACTTGTTCCTTTTATTTATCTCTTGGATTTATGTTACAAGCACAATCTTCTCCTGATGATTTTTTTGCCCGATCAGTTCTCACTTGGTACGATCAATTTGGGCGCAAGCATTTGCCTTGGCAGCAAAATAAAACCCTTTATGGCGTTTGGCTGTCCGAGGTAATGTTGCAACAAACTCAAGTTGCCACGGTGATTCCTTATTTTGAACGCTTTATGCAACGGTTTCCAACGATCATTGATCTTGCCGATGCGCCCCTTGATGAAGTGCTGCATTTGTGGACGGGCTTGGGCTATTACGCGCGGGCAAGAAATTTGCACCAATCGGCACAAATTATTCGCGATCAGTATCAGGGCAATTTCCCCACTGAATTTGAGCAAGTACAGGCGTTAAAAGGCATTGGTCGAAGCACGGCGGGGGCAATCTTATCTTCTTGCTTAAATGCCCCTTATCCTATTTTAGATGGCAATGTGAAACGCGTGTTATCTCGTTACTTTACGGTTGAAGGCTGGGCGGGCGAGAAAAAAGTGGAAAATCAACTTTGGCAGTTAAGTGCTGAAGTAACGCCAAGACAGCGTGTGGCAGATTTTAATCAAGCGATGATGGATATTGGTGCGATGGTATGTACACGCACAAAACCGAAATGCACGCTTTGTCCGTTATCTGAAAAGTGCGGTGCAAATTTGCAACAAAATTGGCAAGATTACCCTGCGAAGAAGCCAAAGAAAACTTTGCCTGAGCGACAAAGTTATTTCTTAATTTGGCAGCAACAAGGCAAAGTGGCATTAGAACAGCGTGAAAATGCGGGCTTGTGGGGTGGTTTGTATTGTTTTCCACAATTTGACAGCAAGCAGGATTTATTGGCTTATTTGGTGCGTCAAAACGTGGATTTTTATCAGGAATGGCCAGCTTTTCGCCATACCTTTAGCCATTTTCACTTAATGATTCACCCGATTTATGTGAAACAGGAATATCACGGCGAGGACGCGAATCGCTCTGATTGGAAAAAGGTGAGTGAAAATCACGGCAACTATGAATCTTCTATACAAAGTGCGGTCAAATATTGGTATGATCCGCAAAATCCTGATCAAATTGGACTGGCAACGCCAGTCAAAAATCTTTTATTACAGTTAGCAAAAGGAAAAGAATAATGGCAAGAACGGTATTTTGTGCCTATTTAAAACAAGAGGCGGACGGGCTAGATTTTCAACTTTACCCAGGCGAATTAGGCAAACGTATTTTTGATAATATCAGCAAACAGGCTTGGGGCGAGTGGATGAAAAAACAAACAATGCTCGTTAATGAGAAAAAATTAAATATGATGAATGCCGAACATCGCCAATTATTAGAGCAAGAAATGGTGAATTTCTTATTTGAAGGTAAAGATGTTCACATTGAAGGCTACGTTCCACCAGAAGAAAAATAATGATGAAAAAATATGTTATTGCATTAATCATTCCCTTTTTATTTGCCTGTGGTGGCTCAAGCCATAAGCGTGTCTATAATGATGAGGCGTTTAGCAAAGATACGCGCGGGTTAGATATTTTAACGGGGCAATTTTCCCATAATATCGATCAAATTTGGGGCGTAAATGAATTATTAGTGGCAAGCCGTAAAGACTATGTGAAATACACCGACAGTTTTTACACTCGCAGCCACGTTAGCTTTGATGAAGGTACGATCACCGTAGAAACTCAGCAAGATCTTAATCGTCTGCATAATTCTATTGTGCATACGCTATTAATGGGATCCGATGCCAACGGTATCGATTTATTTGCTTCAGGTGATGTGCCGATAAGTTCTCGCCCATTCCTTGTTGGGCAGGTAGTGGATAATTTGGGCCAACAAATTACCAACGAGTTTATTGCAGGTAATTTTGCTGATTATCTTCTACAAAATAAATTGCAAACACGCCGTTTAAGTAATGGCAGAATGGTGCAGTTTGTGGTGATCCCAATGATTGCTAACCACGTTGCCGTGCGTGCGCAAAAATACCTACCAATGGTGCGCCGTGCAGCTAGACGCTATAACCTTGATGAAAGCTTGATTTTAGGCATTATGCAAACGGAATCTAGTTTCAACCCTTATGCGATTAGCTATGCTAATGCTATCGGCTTAATGCAAGTGGTGCCGCGTACTGCTGGACGTGATGTATTCCAAATGAAAGGGCGCGCTGGTCAGCCGTCAAAAAGCTATTTGTTTGATCCCGAAAAAAATATTGATGCGGGCGCATCGTATTTATGGCTATTACAAAATAAATATTTAGATGGCATCACCAATCCAACGTCTAAACGTTTTGCGATGATTTCTGCGTATAACAGCGGGGCAGGTGCGGTGTTGCGCGTGTTCCACGAAGATAAAGATATGGCGATTGAACAAATCAACCGCTTATATCCTGAGCAAGTGTACCGAATTTTGACTACGGCACACCCATCTTCACAAGCAAGAAATTATTTAATTAAGGTGGATAAGGCACAAAAAAGTTATCGTGTTAGACGATAAAAATTAAAAGTGGTTTTGATTTTTTATGCGATTTTTGCTGTATTTCTATGCGTTTCGCTTGTTAAATATTCAAACAAACAAAAAAACGTAAAAAAGTTAAAATTAATGATTGACTTAAGACGCTAAAAATCGTTTAATACGCACCACTGATGCGTTGCCTCGATAGCTCAGTCGGTAGAGCAGGGGATTGAAAATCCCCGTGTCGGTGGTTCGATTCCGCCTCGAGGCACCACTATTCCTCCTTAGTTCAGTCGGTAGAACGGTGGACTGTTAATCCATATGTCGCTGGTTCAAGTCCAGCAGGAGGAGCCAAATTCTTAACAGCCGCTAATGAAAATTAGCGGCTTTTTCATATCTAATTACCCTCTCTTTTCTGATTAAAAATTAACAAAATTAACACCGCACTTTATTTCTCAGTATTTGCTTTTCATCATCACCTATTTATGCGAAACTGAATCGCCAAAGAACGTGTAGCTTAGCAGGATAGAGCAGTCCCCTCCTAAGGGACAGGTCGGCGGTTCGACTCCGCCCACGTTCGCCATTCTATTGTTTTTTTACGTTCGCCAATGTTCAAAATTTATAGGAAATGTAACAAAAACAACGGGTTGCCGTTCGTGTTTGTTCGTTTGTGTTTTTCTTTGTTTGCTTGCATCCGTGCTTTTTAGATCCCTGTTTGGATCCCTCACCTTAGAGGGATTTTTACGAGGGATCTAAAAGGTTAATTATCCTTTATTTTTCATAAGGTTATGAGATATGAGCAAAATTGTTAAACCTTTAACCAATACTACCCTTCAAAATCTAAAGCCTATGGCGAAAGAATACATTAAATCTGATGGGCAAGGGCTTTACATTAGAGTAAAGCCTAATGGCGCTAAGATTTGGTATTTCGCCTATAAATACTTTAAGAAGCATAAGAAAGTTAGTTTAGGGGCATTCCCTGATTTATCTTTGGCAAAAGCTAGAGAAATTGCGCAGGAATATCGCACGCTACTTGTGCAGAATATTGATCCGCTAGGTTATAAAAATGCACAATTTGAGCGCTTGGAGAATGATATGATGACTTTAAGGGAGTTGGCGATTAAATGGCGAGATCGGCGATTGCAACAAGGAAAGGTAAAAGAGCAAACCATTAAAGAGGCTTTTCGGCGGCTTGAAGTTTATATATTCCCCGTTGTTGGAGAGATGAACATTAAAGAAGTGAGCTTAAAATCTATTTTTTCTGCACTTAGTCCGCTTAAGCATTCTAATACACTTTATAAAATTAATGTTTCTTTAAATCAGATATTTCAACTTGCGGAAGATGAAGAATTAATTATTAAAAATCCATTAAGGGGAATTCATAATGAATTTAATTACATTCAGGCGGTGCATCAGCCAACAATTCCCCCAAGCGAATTACCTTATTTATTTAAAGTATTGCAAAATGCGAATATTCAGCGCCCCACCGCACTTTTAATAGAATGGCAGCTATTAACAATGTTGCGTTCTGCGGAAGCGGTACGGGTTGAATGGTCAGAAATTGATTTCAAAAATAAAGTGCTACATATTCCTGCTGAAAAAATGAAAGGAGGAAAACGGCCGCATAGCGTTCCTTTATCTACTCAAGCCTTATATATTTTAGAGCAAATGCGGCGATATAATGGAAATAGGAAATATGTATTCTCAACCTATACCGCACCTTACACTAATCATATGAGTACACAGGCGGCAAATGTGGCGCTAAAGCGAATGGGATTTAAAGGGCTTTTAGTCGCCCACGGTTTGCGCTCTATTGCTAGTACCTATCTTCACGATCTTGATGTATTTTCTTCTGAAGCTATTGAACTATGTCTTTCACACGAAAATAAAGGCAAGGTTCGGGCAGCTTATGATAAATCGAAAAAGTGGAAATCAAGAATTGAGATTATGCAAACTTGGGGGGATTATGTGGAGAAATGTAAAATAGAAGCCATCAAAGCCTAATTTTTAGCCCCTATTTATTGGGGCTAGTTTCTTTTTGTAATGCAGCAAGCATTTTAGCCTTATCTTCTGGCGAAAATTGGCTTATAAGTGTGTTAATAAAAACGTCTTTATCCAGTAGGCTTGTTCTTGTGGTATGACTAAATTCTAAATTCATTACAAAACGATGCAAGCATTCTGGATTATTGCAAGAACAATAAAGACGGCTAAAGCCTTGAAGTGGTCTTTCTGTTCTTGTAATTGTTGCGCGGCTTTTGCAAACTGTGCAATAAATTTTAAAGGCTCTTGGCATTGTTCAATCTCTTAACTGTAAAAATTTTTTGGTATATCTCTCACGTAAAACGAGAAATTTTCTTTAATTTCAATAGATTAATCGTTTAACATTCTATTTAGTGATTTTTTTAACTGAAATTCAGTGAAATTAACTGTAATTTTTTCAGTTAAGAAAATAGGACGAAAAGGGTTTATTTCTTTTATTTTCAATGTATTACATATTTTTGATACTGAAAATTAACTGAAAAAATCACAATTTTTGACACAAAAAACGCGGGAGTGGGATTGCTTTTTTCGTGCCGTATGACGTGACGTAGGATTTTACCCGCACAATGGAAACTTTCTAGCCATTTTAATTAATTTGTTCATCTTGTTATTGTGATAATTAATATCACAAGGCAAATTCATTTAATCCCTATATTAAATCCCCTAATATTTATCTATGTAATTAAGTGCTATAGCATTTATAGCCGTTCAAATTATAGGAGTATAAATGAAAGAGAAAAAAGAACGCTTTATTTCACTAGATGAAGTTATTACAAGAACAAGCCTTAGCAAATCTACCATTTATAACTATATGCGCGGGGGGAAATTCCCTAAAAGTATTACGATTGCAAGTAATCGTGTTGTGTGGTTAGAAAGTGAAGTGGATAGCTGGATTGAAGAAAAGTTAAGAAGAAGAGCGAAATAAATAGCCCTAGATAAATTTTATTATCTAGGGCTAGATGCTCACGAAAACAAAAAACGAGATATAGTTTAATATAGTTATTTTCTTGAAGTATAAGAATATTTCAAGAACCCTTGTTTAATCTAAAGTTATAAATTAAACGTAAATATTATACCAACAAAAAAGGAAAAATAAAATGCCTGAAACAACTGAAAAAACTGAAACAAAAAGAAAATCTCCTGCTATTCTAATTGCATTAAATGGCAAACCCATTCTTATGCATAATTTAAGTATCACTGGTACTTTTAGACGAGAAGAAGCGGATATGAGCGGTCGTAAATCTAGCACAAAAAAAGCAGATAAAGGGATAAAGTCGAAAGAACTCCACGTTAAAGGAATGATTCCATATAGAGAGGAAAAATGGCTAACTGATCTAATTAATTTAGCTGAAGGCACTGATGGAACAGGTGGACAAATTAAATATAGAGTTTCATCAAGAACTGCGCAAGCAATGAACATTAGAGAAGTAAAATTCAGCGGTGAAGTTGATATTGTAGAACAAGATGACTTTATGGCTTGGAATGTAAGTTTTATTTTAAAAGAAGCTAATAGTGTTAGCGAGAAAAAAGAAAAACGCAAACCAAAACCAAAGAAAATAGTACAAAAAGAAAACCACCCTAAAGCACAGCCTACACAGGCTAAACCAAATAAAGCTGAAGAAAAAATTGATGGCACAGAAAAAGATCCGAGCTTTTCAGGCCGTTTAAATCAAGGCGATTTTAAAGGAGCAGCCAAAAAAGGATTAGAGAAAATATCTTCTATTTTCTCAAGTGATAAAAGCCAACCATCCCCAGAAAAATAATACTACGGAGAAAAAACTATGTTAGATACCATAACTCAAAACGAAACTTTTATTCAGAAAAAAGCGGAATACGAAGAGGCGCTAGAAGCATTAAAAAAAGCGAATGATGAAATCGCAAAGAAACAAGAAATTATTAATCGTAATAATGCAATTATTCAAGCATTGCAAGCTGAAAATCTTGAACTTGAACAGAAATTAGATGGCTCATTAGACGTAGAAAACGCTGATCTAGACTTTGCTGAATTTGATAAACTCTCCGATCAACTTAATTCAAATACAAGAAAAATTACTTTATTAGAAAAATTGAATAAAGAAACAGAAAATAAAATTGAAATTTTCAAACTTGAAGAATACAGCAAAGCAGCTTCAGAAGCCAGATCAAAATATTTTAAATTAAATAAGTATGTCTATGAGCTTACGCAAGAACTTATTCAAGATGAAGATATTATAAAAAACCTAAATTTTCTATGCGGTATTTATGTAGAATGCTTAGAAGATAGAGAAATAAACAAACTGAAACAGCTACATATGACTGTAGAACAAGTATTTTTAGAAGATTTAAGTAAGAAGGTAAGACCATTTATTAAGAATCCCGAAAAATCCCCTTTAGGAATAGATAAGCCTAAAATTCTATATCAGACTCTAGGCACTGGCTTCTTTGCCCGCCGCCGCTTGCAAGAACTCAAAGAAAAACAATAATTCACGCCATTAAGCCGCCTTGTGCGGCTTTTCTTTTCTCTCTTTACGCATTCCAATTTACACCGCCTAGCACGATATAGCACTTCACAACTGTAATAATAAACAGTATAATTCTGTAAATAAAAACAGACTAGAGGATTTGTTCTATGGACATTTTTAAAGATCAAGATTTTATTCCATTGCGTACCTTTATAAATACGTCTTTAGATCTTTTTGGCAAAGAGATTAGCTGCGAAGAATTAGCTTACTTAATATTCTTTAAAATGATTAAGTTATATATACATATATCAGGAAATCAAGAGATGTTCTTTATTGGCAAGGAGATTATTGAGGAAGAACCTATTTTAAGCGTATGTGGTGAGATTGATGAGTACTATTTTATTAAGTATGATGATAAAGAAGAAATAATTGATAGAGAAATAATAGAAGATAACAAAAAGGTTTTGAAAAATGAATTTAGCTCTATTACATTAGAGTTAATAGAAAAAGGAAGAATAAATCAAAACAAAGGAGGAATACCACTTTTTCAAATCATTGATAATAGGACAAAAAAGCCAATTTACTTTGCAGAAAAAGCCATAAGAATAAGTAATAGCTTTAAATTTAATGGATATTTTCCTTTTATTGTTGAATTTGAAGAAATAGTAAAATTATATAAAGGAATACTTGAAAACAAGGAGGCTTTGACATCGGCAAGAAATTTAACATATGGATTTTTTATTGATTTATTGAAAGGAGACTACAACAAAGAGACAATTGAAAATATTGATATAATAGAGCATTTTATTTGTTTATATCTTACAGTTGATATTGCTACTATTTTTATTGATATAAAGAAATTTTTAAAAGAAAATTTTAATTTTATAGATAATTTATATATTCATAGAAAGGATATTGAGGGAATAATTAAAAATGGAGAAATCACAAGTCCTATATTAAAGGAATATAACAAGAATAAACAACTCAAAACACAAATTATACAATTAAAAAATAAACTCACTTACGACGGCAACCCAACAGAAATCAATACATTGAAAAGTATTATTGCTGGGCTTCTTTGCATTATCGATCCTAGTCGCCCTATAGATAGACGTTATTTAACCAAAAGCGGGAAATTAAGCAAAAATAAACTAGCTAATGATGTTGAGAAATGCTTAAAAACACTAAGCCCTGAAGAGATTAAAAAAGTTAGCAACCGCACTATCAGAAATCATTTTAGTAAAATCACCAAAAGCAAGGCAAATTAGGCCTTGCTTTTTTATTGCCATAAAAATCTTGTAATTCATACAGAAACTTGCCAAAAATAAAAATTTTTAATTTATATATCAATATATTATGAAAAATAATGGCGATTTTTGGCAAGTTTTCACCATTGAAATTTCTTTTTTCCTACCATTCCCCCCGCAAACAAAAAAAAGCAGTTTTCGGCTTTGGCGAGCGTAGAAAAAACATTTTTTTGATTTTTTGACACCAACCATACATAGGAGAAAAACAATGGATTTTTTAACCGCACTTCACCAATACAGAAAAAACAAGGCAAAGCAGTTTAATGCCGAAGATCAGTACAATAAAGACGCTTTCTCGCTAGAGAAAGACGAAGTTCAAGCAATGCTTGAAAAAATTACCCAGCGTTCTGATTTCCTCAAAGCAATTAACGCAATCCCCGTTCATAATGAGCAAGGGCGGAAAATTTTCGGGCCTCTCAAGCCCAATATCACAGGGCGACAATACCTAGAACGCCATATCATTGAACAATCTGATCACGAAGACGGCTATCAAGTGTATGAAACAGATAGCGGAATTACATTGAAATGGGGAATGCTAGATCTTTTCAACCTTTACCCAGAAAAATTTGATCAGTTGATTGATGAATTTGTTTTAGATCAAATCGCCGCCAATATTATGCAAATCGGCTGGGCGGGTAAAAGCGTTGCGCAAAATACGGCAGCCGTTGATCTTTCTGACGTGAATAAAGGCTGGCTAGCTTTGCTTGCCGAGCAAAAGCCCGAAAATGTGAAAGCCACGGGCAAAAACGGCAAACTAAAAATCTTTGGTGAAAATGCTGATTATGTCAGTTTAGATGCCTTAGCCATTGCCCTAAGAAATCAATTAGATGAACACCACAGAAACCGCAACGATCTTGTCTTTTTAGTGGGTGCTGGGTTATTGGCACGGGAAGAACAGCCGATCACCAGCGCAACCCCAGCAGAGCAGGATAAAGTAGGTTTGCAAAATCACTATATCACTAATCAATTCGGCGGAATGAAAACCCTCACCCCGCCACAGTTTCCACTTTATGGCGCAGTAGTCACGACATTACAGAATTTAAGTCTTTACACGCATAACCGCAGTGGGCGCTATTCAATCCGACAAGATGACGAAAGAAAGCGGGAAGTCGTGAGCTATTGGCGCTTTGAAGGCTATGTTGTGGAAGATTTGGGCTTAATGGCAGCGGTTGATCCTGCAATGGTGATTTTAGGCTAATTCTAGCGGCGTAACCGCCCAAGGGTACGCCAATTTTAAAGGAGTAAACACAATGACGCTTTTAACCTTAAAAGAATTACAAGCAATGAAAATCGGCGGCAGAACAAAAATCTATCACCTAGTAAAAATGGGCGATTTTCCAAAGCCGATCAAAATTGGCAAACGTAGCTTATGGCAATTAGAAGACGTGCAAGCGTGGCTAACAAAACACAATCCAAATAAAGGGCTAACACAATGAGCAGCGATGTAATGACAATCATACGGATATTTATTCACCTATCTGATAACGAAAGAATAAAAGTGCTTATTTCACTGTATGAAGATATTCACCGAGAAGAGCATAGCAAGATGAAAAGCTCACCTTTTGGGCAAATTTATAACGCCCTCAATCGCCTTTCTTTACGGCAAAAGAAAGAATTAATTCAACGGCTTGAACAAGGGTATGCAGAAAGTGAAAGGTTTAAAAATTAAATGCCCAGAATGTGGAAAAGCATTGAATATCCGCACATCAGAACGCCCTAGCGCGTGCGTAACACAAGCCCTTGTTTACTGCGTGGAATGCGATATTAAAGGCACAATCACCGCCCAATTAAGCGACATTAAAAAAGGCGTATTTAAACCGGTTACACCCAGCCATAAATGGCAACAAGATCCCAAATGAACGGGGCAAAATTCAGGCAAAGAAAAAGCGCACCTGTGATCTGCCAATCGTGCGCTTTAAGTTCCCCTTAATAACCAACAAGGTAAGGATTTATGAAGGATTGTTTCATTATGATTAAAAATAACCATAAATCAATGAGTAATATTACACTAATAAGAAAAAATAACAACTTATTTTCAATTATTCACGCATATTTATTGACAAATGCCCAAGCTTCAAATTATGCTTTCCCCGCTTTCGCAAAATCGAAAGCCAGCCGTGAGAAGCTGAATATACCAAAGGCGAACAGCACGCCAACCCGTGCTTTTTTTGTTCGTAGATTTCACACACCCAAAAAAAACCGCCCAGCGGTAATTCTCTCTATGATGGCGTGTAGTGGGCAATCCTTGCGATTGGCTAGTTTTCCTTTGGTACTAGTTTCTCACCCTGCTACACGCTATCGCCAAACCGTGAGAAGTTTCGCGATAGCCTTTAATCAATCAACCAAAGGACTATCAGCAATGATCTACAAATTCCAATTAGTCGGCTCTCGCCTACACGTTTCAACCTATGCCAAAAGCGAAGCGCACGCGCGCCAATTCCTAAACCTCACCCCACAAGAGGCGATTTGCTTTGCACGTATTAAGGGGGGGCGCTATGTGTGAAAATCAAATAAAGATCGCTCAATATTGGTTAGATCAGGCAAAGGAAAAATACGCAAAAAAGCAGATCAAAGAAGCAAAAGAAAATCTAATGCGTATTGAATATGCGATTTATCCTTTACGCTATCCAACTAAAAAGCCACCTCAAGTGAAACAACCCAAACTAGAGCCGACACCACTTAAACCCGTGGAGCATTCAAAAATGAATAGCGCAGAACCTAAATCGCTATTTAATCACGGTGATCCACTAAATGATCAACAAGCTAAAGCGGCAATTAAATTTATAGAACAGCGATTAAACGCCGCAAAAGTTTATCACCACAACGGGAATATGTGGGGGGTTACTCATTCCATAGAAGCAATTATTAACAGTTTACCTACTCAAATTAGTAAAAATAGGGGGAAAGAATGAAAAACAAATTAGAAGAAATTAAAGCACTTAGCGAACAACTAAGCACTGAATTAGAAAATTTGACAACATTTCCTTATTTTTATGAAACCTTGACCGCATTCAATTTAGGTGAAGCTCCTAGTAAAAAAATAGGACGACTAAATGCAATGGCACAAATAGAACAGGTTTACCTAAAGCACATAGAAAGCCTACAAGAGAAAATACATTCTCAATTAAGTGAGTTAGTAACATCAGAGGTTAAATTATGATGAACGGAAAGAGAAAATATCAGCCAACCAAACCCAAAGCGCAAGAAGATCAAATCATTTTAATTGGTGATGAAGCGTGGCAAGCGTGGGATAACGGAAACGGCACATTATGGCAAATGCTCAATGAAAACTTGCTTAAATTAGGCTGCGATTTCAAGCCTTATATTTTTGGCGAAAATCCGCTTAAAAATATCCCCGCACAAACCCTTGCGCCAAAAATGCAAGAATACATTAAACTGTTTGAATGCGGGCAATTAAGCGAGCAACAACGCACAGCAATTTGCCATAATTTAGCCACCAAAACCGCCGCAAAAGTGGTTTCTTTGCATAATGTCGCAACTGGGGAATTAATCGAAAACTTCAGCCCCTATATTGAGCGCATACGCAAAGGCGAAGCGGAGGCAGCGAAACTGATCGCACAAGCCAGCATAGACCAAAACGCCCTGAAAACCTCGCCTTATATTGATTATCGCGAAAACGGGCTACTTGAGGGGCTATTTTATGTTGTACCAAAGCTAGACAAAGATACGGGCGAAGTGCTGCGGGAAGATTTGAAATGGATCTGCGATAAACTGGAATTAATCGGCAAAGGTAAAAACGAAAACGGCGATTATTTCTATATTTTCCAATGGCACAACCCAGACGAAAAAGAACCCCGCATTGAGGCCATAAATTGCGGTGATTTTGGCACTGATACCGCTTGGCGCTTACTCAAAAACCAAGGCTTTAAAATGACACCGAAAACAGGGATTGCACAAAACCTTGTTGAGCATTTTCACGCCTTGGGGCTGAATGTGCAATCTTGGGCGGTTACCCATTCCACAGGCTGGCATAATGGGGCGTATTTATTGCCTAGCGGTGAGATTTTGGGCGAACCTAGCCAACCTATTATCTTCAAAAACAAAAGCGCCAATGCGGGCGGCTATGGCACCAAAGGCACGCTTGAAAGCTGGCAGCAAGAAATTGCCCGCTATGCCAACAAAAACACGTCTATGATGTTAGGCATTGCTACCGCCTTAGCTAGCCCGCTTTTACGCCTGATTAATGCAAAAGTTTTGGCGTTCATTTATTTAATTCTTCAAGTAAGGGAAAACAACCACGCTGAACATTGCCAATAGTCTTTATGGCAACCCTGATTTAATTGATTTAAGCTGGAACACCACAGCCACCGCCCTAAATAACGAAGCGGCAGCCAGAAATGACGGCTTCATTACCCTTGATGAATTAGGGCAAGCCAAAAAGATTTATGACGTGGAAAATATCGCCTATTCACTTTTCAATGAAAAAGGGCGAGCAAAAGGAATGAAAGAAGGCGGCAACGATGAACTTTCACGCTGGAAAATCACCGCACTTTCAACGGGTGAAAAAGACGTAGAAGGCTTTTTGCAATCCAAAGGGGTAAACATTAATGCGGGGCAATTAGTGCGGCTTTTGAATATTCCTTTAATCGAAGCCAATCACTTACACGGCTTTGCCAATAACAAAGCCCACGCCGACCACCTGAATGAAGCAAGCCTAAATCATTATGGCGTAGTGGGGCGGGAATGGATCAAATACATTGCCGAAAACAAAGCCTTTATCAAAGCAGAATATCAATGCTATAAAACCGAATGGGCAGAACGCCTTGCCAATAACACCGCCGCACAGGTGCAAAGGGTAGCAAGCAATTTTGCCATATTAGAAACCGCTTTACAGACCGCACGGCATTTAACCTTATGGGCGGAAGCAGATAATCGGGAATGCTTAATTCAATCCTTCAATGATTGGCACATTGATTACGGCACAGGCGAACGGGAAGAAGAAAAAATTATTGAGTTCTTCAATGGCTGGCTTGATGAAAACGCAGAAAGCGGCTTTATTCAAGTTCCTGAACCCACCACGCAGCGGATTATTCAAAAAATCTTGGGCTATCGCATTCTAGATGGCTTTTGCGGTGAAATTGAGCATTTTTATATTCACCCTAAAGCCTTTAAAGACGTGATTAAAGAAAGCGAATTTCCCCGCAAGCTGGTATTTGAAGCAATGGAAAAGCATCAAATGCTGAAAACTGGCACGGAACAAAAACAAAGACCCTATCAGCACAAAGTGCCTACACAATTAGAACGGTATATCAACAGCAAGGGAAAACGCTTTTTTATCGTCTATCCTGCCTTAATCGAAGAAACAGAAAAAACCGAAGAATAATCACCGCACTTACTCAATAAGCCAGCTTTACAAGTTGGCTTTTTTTTGCTCAACATCTTACAACACCAAGCAAGCTATAAAATAAAATTTTACTAGGATAGATAAAATAAATTGGGAAAATGGGAAAATATCAATATAAAAATATATTATATTATATAAATCAATAAGTTATAAAAAATCATTTTCCCAAATTTAAAATAATTTTCCCAAAATGAAGAAAATTTTCCCAAAAATCGCCTTTTTTTTCCCAAATTAAGAAAAAATCATTCTCTCAAACAAAACGCACAAAAAATAGACAAAATTATAAAATTCCCATTTTTCGGGGTGATTTTTCCCAAAAATTTAAGCATTTTCCCATTTTTATTTTTTGCTTAATTCATTGAATATAAAAAGAAAAATGGCACTTTTTCCCATTTTCCCATTTTCCCAAACGTTTTCTACACTCAGACAAAAAAATTTTTTTCACGCTGCTAGAAAATTTTTTTGCTTATTGACTAGTAACCAAGAATATTAAAATTTTTCATTATGCTGATGATGTTTGATGGTTGATAATCCAGCTAGGGCAAAAACTAGCAAAAATAACAGTGATCCCAAATGATCCCTTTTTTCAACAATCGAAATAAAAAAGCCTTATAATACAATGCCTTAAATTACTGAATGGCGAACCCTCTCACCGCCATTCTACTACTTTTCTACGTTCGCCTACGTTCAAAATTTCAAAAAAATGCAACAGAAACAATATGTTACTGTTTGTCTTTGTTCATTTTTGTTTTTCTTTGTTTGCTTACATCCACACTTTTTAGATCCCTCACCTTAAAGGGATTTTTACGAGGGCTCTAAAAGGTTAATTATCCTTTATTTTTCATAAGGTTATGAGATATGAGCAAAATTGTTAAACCTTTAACCAATACTCCCCTTCAAAATCTAAAACCTATGTCGCCAAGATTTGGGATTTCGCCTAATATGGGACATTCTTGCCTTCAATAAAAAAGCCCGCTAAATAGCGAGCTTGTTGTCCATTAACTGATTATTTAATATTGACCAAATAATCGATTTATTTTTTCTTCTTTCGTTAGCGTTGGGTCTCGTAAAATTTTAATAATCCAAATAGCACCTAATATTAGGGGAATGCCAGGTAAAATTAGCGCATATAGCAAACCACGATAGTATTCATCACTTAATGGGATTAAGTCGAGCAATTTCACACCATAATGGGTATAAACGAAACCAACAAGAGCAAGCAGAATAAATGCAAATATTCGCTTAAAACCTATCATTGCTAATATAAAACCGGTACTAAATTCATTCATCGTTTATCTCCAAAATTTATACATCTTCAATCTACCAAATACGCGTCAGTAGTCAAACTATTTCGCTCATTATTATTGCAATCTCCTTAATTCCGTAAAGCGATATTATTTTCCCTTGAAAAAGCGTTAAAGTTAAATATATCGATTATAATCTTGCTTTTATATGAAAGCACCCCACCTCATAACTCCAACTCTAAATCACTTTCCACTTGGCAGCAGCAAAGTAGCACTTCGTTTTCATTTACAAAAGCAAGTGGAGGTTCATTATAGCGGACTTTACCCTTTTTTATTTTTGTGCGACAAGCGCCGCAATAACCCGAACGGCACTGATATTCTGGATAAATGCCGTTGATTTCTAATTTTTGAAGCAACGGCATTTCGTTGTGGTGTTCAAGGGTGATTTTTTGTTTTAATAGGGTGATTTTCATTTTTTAAAGTGAGATATTGGAATAGTCGTATTTGAGTAAAATTTTCTTTTTCCTGAGATAAATTTCTTTTTTCTTTGTGATTAATAACGGGTTCGCCGTTGGCAACTTCCTTTCTTTTGTGTTTCCCAACTGGAAGCAAGTAAAGTTTTTATGTCGCAGTTAAATCACTTTTTTCTTTGGAATTGATAACGGATTTCGCTCGTTGAGCGACCTACTTTCTTTTGCTTGCTCAAAAGAAAGTAGGCAAAGAAAAAAGCCCCAGCTAAATTACTGATCTTCATTTCAATAAAATTTTCTTAACGAAAAATCAGCCTGATGTTCGCTACGCCCTAGTTCGGCATGATTTTTCTAAAAATTGCATTGAAATGAAGGCAATTTACACGGGAGATGATAATACGCTTTCATAGATTGTATCTACCAATCCCCCTCTTTAGTAAAGAGGGGTTAAGGGAGATTTGTTCTGAAAGGCACTTCACCACCTACGAGCCGTAGGCGGTTAGGTTATACAGCCACGCCGTGGCTGGAACGAGGGAATTTTCTTTATACCTTCTAAAAATTAGAAAAATCCCACCGCACTTTTCCCCAGACAAACCTTAAAGCTCATTCAAACTCAACACATCTGTCATATCAAACAAGCCCTGTTCTTTACCTGCAAGCCATTTTGCGGCGCGCACTGCTCCATTAGCAAAAGTCATTCGGCTTGAGGCTTTGTGAGAAATTTCTACACGTTCACCAATATCTGCAAACCACACACTATGTTCACCGACAACATCACTGGCACGAATTGTAGAAAAGCCGATTTCATCACGTTTACGCTCACCCGTAATCCCTTCACGGCAAAATACCCCGTGAGTTTTGAGATCACGCCCCAAGGTTTTCGCAATATGTTCCCCCATAGATAACGCTGTGCCTGATGGTGCGTCCACTTTGTGGCGGTGATGGGCTTCAATAATTTCAATATCACAATAATCGCCCATCACTTTGGCGGCTTTTTCAAGTAATTTAAAGACTAAATTAACCCCGACACTATAATTAGAGGCAAAGACAATCGCAATTTGCTCCGCAGCTTTGTTAATAGCCTGTTTCCCTGCATCATCAAATCCTGTTGTGCCAATCACCATTTTTTTCTGGTGTTGAACGCAAAAATCCAAGTGTGCTAACGTGCCTTCAGGGCGAGTGAAATCAATGATTAAATCGAAATGATCTTTTTCTGCGTTTAAATCATCAGAAACTTTCACGCCAAGTTGCCCAATTCCCGCCAATTCACCCGCATCTGTTCCGACCAATGATGAACCTTTGCGTTCAAACGCTGCACCTAATTTTACGCCTTCTGCGTTATGTACGGCCTGAATTAATTGGCGTCCCATACGGCCACCAGCCCCTACCACGGCAATTTTTAATGTCATTTTCTACTCCTGTTACGAGGTGAGTTCAATAATGGTGGTTAAGCCCGAATAAATCAGTTCACCACCGAAAAAGAGGAAAACAATTCCCGCAAAATTGTCAATATAGCGATTGTAGCGATTATAAAAATCACGAACGATTTTACGCGAAAAGAAAAATGCAATTAAGATAAAATAAAGCACACTTTCCAAGGCTAATAGGAGAATAATCAACATAATTTCTGTATTATTTGATATGCTCGCCATAAAGCCTGACATCACACTACTAAAAAAAACGATCACTTTAGCATTGCTCAGATTGATCAATAATCCTTTCATAATTTCACGTGAAATAGGGTGATGTATTTCTTGATGTGGTTTTAGCGTGGCTAACTGTGCATTTTTCGTTACTTGCAACATCTTTATACCACAATAAGCTAAATAACCTCCCCCTAAACACATAATAATATACTGTACGAGGTAATTGGTTCGATTAATTATAGCTAGCCCAAAAATAACTAAAGTCGCCCAAAATAAAATACCGAATCCAATACCTATTGCGCCTGCAATCGCATTACGCTGGCTTTCACTGGCCGCTTTGCGACTTACATAAAAGAAATCTGGCCCCGGGCTAAGTAAACCAACAAGATTAACGAATAATACGGTCCACATTAAATAAGACTCTCCATAACAACAGATAAACAAAGATGTATTGCGATAATGCTATAAATTGCTGCCAGTACATCATCAATCATAATGCCAAAGCCGCTTTGCAACTTACGATCAAAATAGCGGATAGGATAAGGTTTTAAAATATCGAAAACACGAAATACGGCAAAACCTATTGTACACCATAGCACATTGATTTCTGGTAACACAGCAAGCACCATAAAAATACCAACAAATTCGTCCCATACTATCGCACCGTGATCGTGTACGCCCATATCATCAGCAGTTTTCTGGCAAATAACGCAACCTGCAATAAAACACAGTGCGGTGAAAAAAAGAAAGATTTTTAACGGCATTACCTGCAAAAGTGCCGCACCGATTAATGTGGCGGCTAAACTTCCCCAAGTTCCGGGGGCGGGACGAAGCAAACCTGAACCAAACCCAACGGCAAGCAAGTGAATTGGGTTCGTTAATCGCAGAGAATGACGTGGATCTTGTTGAATTTTTTGCATAATCTTTTATTTAAAATGATCGAAACCTAAGCTCTGTGGCATTGCCACTTCTACGCCATGGCGTAGAAGTTGAATGGATTTTTTGTTAGCCGGACGCAAAGCACGTAATTGTCCAATGCAAGTGTAATTCACGCCAATATGACTTAAGTGTTGATCTAATTTTGCACGCAAATCATCTGGCACAGTAAAACAGAGTTCATAATCTTCCCCCCCAGTTAAGGCAAATTGCTCCGCTTTAGTTAAACCAAACGTATTAATTAATGCCTTGGACAAAGGAAGTTTATCTACATTGATCACCGCACTACATTGACTACGCGCTAAAATATGACCAAGATCAGCGATTAAACCGTCGGAAATATCAATGGCTGAACTCGCAAGCGATGATACCGCCAATTCTAATCCAAGTAACACTCTTGGTGTGGGACGAAGATGACGCTTAATTAAATAATCCTGTTCAGAATTAGACAAATTTTGCACCGCACTTTGATTTCTCACCGCATTAGGCGAATTGAGTAATAATGATAACCCACCAGCACTATCACCAAGTGTACCTGATACATAAATCCAATCACCCACATTGGCACTATGGCGACATAATGCTTTCCCTTTGGGAATAATCCCTTGTGCGGTAATGCTAATCACGTGTAAAGCACCTTTGGTGGTATCACCACCGATCAGATCAACATTATAATGATCAAGGATTTCAAAGAAACTTTGGCTAAATGCCTGTAACCACGAATGATTAATATGAGGGAGTGTTAATGCAAGAGAAAACCAAGCTGGTTCAGCGCCCATTGCCGCCAAATCACTCAAATTTGTTGCGACAGCTTTATAGGCAAGATCGGCGGGAGAGATAGAGGGCAGAAAATGGGTATTTTCTACCATCGTATCCGTTGTAATGGCAATACGTTGATTTTGCCGATGTTCAGTAATGGCACAATCATCGCCAATAGCCAGAATGACATCTTTACGAGAAGGGCGCTTAGAGGCTGTAAAATAACGCTTAATTAAGTCAAATTCACCTTCACTCATTACAACCCTTCCATGAAATAATTATTTACGTGATAACGCTGGGGCGACTTTATCCAATACCCCATTCACATAGCGGTGGCTATCATCCGCACCAAAAACTTTTGCTACTTCAATTGCCTCATTAATCACCACTTTATAAGGCACATCTAGTTCAAATTTCAGCTCATACACGGCTAAACGCAAAATAGCACGCTCAATGGGATCTAATTCCTCAAGGCTACGATCCAAATAAGCCGTCATTGCGGCTTCCACCGTATCAATATTTTCGGCTGTTTGACGTAATAATTTGCGGAAATAAGGCATATCCACGCCTTGCATATCCTGTTCGGTAACAAAAGCTAATTCCACTTCATCAATAGGATTTTGTGAAATATCCCAAGAATATAATGCTTGTACGGCACATTCTCTTGCGCGACGACGTTGGCTTGGTTTCTTTACTTTATCATTCATCACAAATTCAGCCATTATGCGTTATCAATTTGAGCCAATAGATTCACCATCTCTAAAGCAACTAAAGCCGCTTCTGCACCTTTATTACCCGCTTTAGTGCCTGCGCGTTCAATGGCTTGTTCAATATTTTCCGTTGTTAAAACCCCGAACGCAACAGGGATCTCTGCCTGCATAGCTACTTGTCCTAGCCCACTGCTCGCTTCACCTGCAACATATTCAAAATGTGCTGTACCACCACGAATCACAGTACCTAATGCAACAATCGCATCATATTTTTTGCTTTCTGCTAAGCGACGAGCAACTAAAGGTAATTCATAAGCACCGGGGGCGCGCACTAAAGTGATATTGTCATCTTTGATTTGACCAATACGTTTTAACGCATCTAATGCGCCTTCTAATAAACTTTCGTTAATAAAGCTGTTAAAACGAGCAATCACCACCGCAACTTTGGCATTTGGTGCTGCAATCGCGCCTTCTAATACTTTCATAATCTGTCCTATGTTTGATGTTATGGAAATAGGGGCGGATTTTATCATAAAAATCAAGGTTGAGATATTTTATTCTTGTGGTTGGAGGGATTTTCTTTGTGGTTAATAACGAGTTTCGCTCGTTGAGCGACCTACTTTCTTTTGCTTGCTCAAAAGAAAGTAGGCAAAGAAAAAAGCACCCGACTAAATTGCTTATCTTCATTTTTAACAAATTTTCTTAACGAAAAGTAAGCCCATACTCGCTGCGCTGCGTTCAGGCGTTACTTTTCTAAAAATTTGTTAAAAATGAAGGCAATTTACACGGGAGATGATGATACGCTTTCAATAGGTTGCACCTACCAGTCCCTCTCTTTAGTAAAGAGGGGTTAGGGGAGATTTATTCTTAACTTTACCACCTACGAGCCGTAGGTGGTTAGATAGTACAGCCACGCAGTGGCTGAGATAAGGGAATTTTCTTTGCACTTTCTAAAAATCCAAAAATTCCCACCGCACTTTAAAATTCACCCTAACCGTATTCCCCGTCCAAACCGCCCGAATGGAGATAAAATTTTTAGAAAAATCACGCCGAGCGAGAGCGTAGCGAACATCAGGCTAATTTTTCGTGAAGAAAATTTTATTGGAATGAGGAAAAGCGGTTTGATCGGGGTTCCTTTTCTTTGCTTACTTTCTTTTTGGAACGCAAAAGAAAGTAAGTCGCCAACGGCGAAACCCGTTATTAATAACAAAGAAAAAAGCAATTTAACGACAAAACAAAAAAACAATTTGTAAAGAAATAAAAACACCCTGTAAAAAAATGATTACATTTACAAAAAAGTGCGGTAAAATCTACCGCACTTTTAGTTTAACTAGGAAAATATTATGAAAAACAAGACATTTGGAAGTGCCTTGCTTGTTGCGGGGACGACAATTGGGGCGGGGATGTTGGCGATGCCGCTCACTTCAGCAGAAATGGGCTTTGGCTATACGCTCGCATTACTCTTTATCCTGTGGATTTTGCTTTCTTACAGTGCGTTGCTATTTGTTGAAGTGTATCAAAAAGCTGAACGCAAAGACGCAGGAATTGCGACACTCGCTGAACAATATTTCGGTATTACAGGGCGTGTGTTAGCGACGCTTTCGCTAGTGATTTTTATGTACGCCATTCTTTCCGCCTATGTAACAGGTGGCGGTTCGTTATTAGCGGGATTATTGCCGTTTTTAGGGGATAATGCGACTTCCGTTTCTATCGTGCTATTCACGGTGGTGCTAGGCGTGTTTATCGTCATTAGTACAGGTGCGGTGGACGCACTCACCCGTTTATTATTCGTGATTAAACTGGTGGCGTTTGTGCTGGTGTTGGCAATGATGTTGCCATTGGTAACAAGCGATAACTTGCTTGCAATGCCATTGAAAGATTTCTTGATTGTATCGGCAAGCCCTGTGTTCTTCACGTCATTTGGCTTCCACGTTATTATTCCTAGTATTAACAAATACTTAGATGGTGATATTCGCCGTTTACGTATTGCCATTATTGGAGGGACAGCAATCCCATTAGTGGCTTATATTTTGTGGCAAATGGCAACGCACGGCGTTTTTCCACAATCTGAATTTGTGCAAATTGTAAATAATGATCCGACATTAAATGGGTTAATCAATGCCACCTTCCAAGCGACGGGGAGTTCATTAATTAGCGGTGCGGTAAGAACATTCTCAACCCTTGCATTAGTTACCTCTTTCCTTGGCGTGGCATTATCACTGTTTGACTGCTTAGACGATTTATTAAAACGTGTAAACATTAAAGCCAATCGCATCCAACTCGGTTTACTGACTTTTATTCCACCACTTGCTTTTGCTTTATTCTATCCAGATGGCTTTATTGCGGCCTTAGGCTATGCAGGACAAATGTTTACTTTCTATGGTTTAGTGTTACCCGTTGGAATGGCTTGGCAAGCACGGAAACGCTATCCTGATATGCCATACCGTGTACTAGGCGGAAATATAAGCTTATTTATTGCCTTGTTATTAGGATTATTAATTATGAATGTACCATTCTTAATCCAAGCGGGTTATTTACCACAAGTGATTGGTTAATAAATTGATTTAACAGAAAATTTCACTTAAGCCGATCATTAGATCGGCTTTTTTATCCATATCACAAGGCTTATACCTAAAAAGAATTATTAGTTTTATTGAAATTGCTTTTCAAAAAATATAGAATCAGCCAAATTTATCTCACCTTTTTATCCTATTATGAATATCAGATTTACACCGATTGCAATGGCCGTTGCCCTTGCCTTACATAGCCCTTTGCTCTTTCCCTTGATCGCCAAAGTGCGGTGGAAAAATTAAAAGATTTAACCGAAAACTCCCCATCAGAAGTCGATTGGCAAGACACCGATCGCACGGCGACAAGTGATTTTGTTAAACTTGCAAGAGCGATCCACGTTGATACGGGGTTAGATTTACGTTCTTTTAATGAAGGGGAAATTTATCCAGAAGAAATAATTGAAGACAAGAAAGCGGCAGGCGGGTTTAGAGTAACAACAGAATTCTCACCTAATAAAGAATATCCTAATCGTTATGACTTTGAACGCTTTTTTTACGATCTGCACGGAACGGAAATGGCTCGTATATTGCTCAATACCGCACAACATGGGCAAATTTACGCTGTTCAACGGCTAGGGCTTACAGATAGCGATTGGAGGCGCAGACTCCCTGCGACTAAAGCCGCAAATGAGCAATTAAAAGCACAAACCAAAGAATATGCCCCTGTTATTGCCCATATTTGGAATGAAGAAATTGCGGATAGAGATCTGGAAAGTCCTTATCTTCAATATATTGAAGAACGGTGGAAACAATATGGGGATAAGGTCGCTGAAATAGCTCAGCAAGGCTCATTACAATTATTTGCAACAGGTAATGATCATACTCAATATCCAGATAATCCTTATACTTCAGTACTAGCATTACTTGATTTTAATGACTATATGTCATTAAGAACCAATTTAAAAGATAAGGTTAAGCAATCAGCAACATAACTATGAAGAACGTTACAAAGCGGTAACTAAATCCTTAAAAAAAAGATTTACCGAATTGCAACTCCGCTACGGCTATGCTTTATCGCCACAAGTTGAATTGTTCGGTGCGGTGAATTACGGCAAAGGTAAGCTGAAATATCAAAGTAGCTTTAGCTTTAATACTGAACACAACAACAATGAAGGTCGCACAACGGGCTATGGCGCCAATGTTGGAATGGCGTGGCGTTATCCGATTACGGCGAATTTAAGCTGGCAAAATATGTTTGATCTTGCCTATGGATACAAAGAATTATCACATTTGGCAACGAGCAGTGATGTACAAATTAACAAACTGAAAACCCAGTTTAGTAGTCTTGGTGCTGTTTCCCAGCTTAATTACCAATTCGGTAATATCAATCTTTTTGCTCACACGCGCGTGCAAAAAAACTTATCCAGAAAAACCAAAAGCGAAGTCAATTATGTCGGCGTGCAAGCCAAGGTAGATCAACGCAATAAGATTTACCCGAAAACTCAAGTACAGTTTGGTGCGGGCAGCAGCTATCAATACAAAAATTGGAAAATATCTATAAGCGTCAATGTTGGTAACTACCACCAAAAAGGCACAAATATTAATCTAAGTTATTCTTTCTAATTGATAAAATCGTCATTCATTGAATGGCGATTTTTTTTATACATTTTCCACCGCACTTTATTTTTTAGAAATTTGATCTAACGCAACAAAATATCACTTTTATCTCCATACACAAAAATACTTGATAAAATTAGTCGGGTATTAATTCGTGCTGTCATATGGCTATCATTTGACAGTATTTTTCTGAGCTGTAAATGCTCTATTTACTTAAACTATGGAGATCTATTATGGGGCAATACAAAAAGCTCTGGTACACCTTAATTGTGGTGCTTATCGGCGCATTTTCTATTCTCGGTTATTTTGGAGTGGATATTTATCGTGAAGCGCCGCCCATTCCAGAAAAATATGTCAATGCCAATGGCGAAACCTTGATAACTAAACAAGATATTTTGCAAGGCCAAACGGCGTGGCAAACAACTGGGGGAATGCAACTTGGTTCAATTTGGGGACACGGTGCTTACCAAGCCCCCGATTGGACGGCAGACTGGTTACACCGAGAACTCACCAATTGGTTAGACATTACCGCACAAAAAGAATTTGGTAAAAATTTTGATGCTTTAGATGATGATCAAAAGGCTGTGTTACAATCTCGCTTAACTCGCGAATATCGTGGCAGCAAAGTTGAAAATGGTGCGGTGCAATTATCTGATACTCGTCAGCAAGCTATTGAAAAAACAGCACAATATTATATTTCCTTATACGGTGATGATCCGCAATTTAAACTCACTCGCGATCATTTTGCGATGAAAGATAACACTCTGCCAGCATTATCGGATCGTCAAGATTTAACCAAGTTTTTCTTCTGGACAGCTTGGACTGCTTCGGCTAATCGTCCAAATACAGATGCCACTTACACCAATAACTGGCCGCACGAACCACTCATTAATAATGTGCCAACGGCAGAAAATATTATGTGGTCAATTGCCAGTATCGTTTTCTTAATCCTAGGGATTGGAATGATGGTTTGGGTGTGGGCATTCAAGAAAAAAGAAGATGAAAAAGATCCAACACCAGATGTGGTTGATCCGCTCACTAAAATTCAGCTTACCCCTTCACAAAAAGCCTTGGGTAAATATCTATTCACCGTGGTCGCATTATTCATTGCACAAGTTACCTTTGGTACAATCGTGGCCCATTACACGGTAGAAGGACAAGATTTCTACGGTATTCCACTTTCTGAATATTTACCTTATTCCTTAATTCGCACTTGGCACGTTCAAAGTGCATTATTCTGGATCGCAATGGCATTCTTAGCTGGTGGTTTATTCCTTGCGCCGATTATCAATGGTGGCAAAGATCCAAAATATCAAAAACTCGGTGTAGATATTCTATTTTGGGCGCTAGTTGTCTTAGTTGTGGGATCATTTACTGGTAGCTATTTAGCGATTGCCCACCAAATTCCAAAAGAACTGAGCTTTATGTTCGGTCATCAAGGCTATGAATTTATCGATCTCGGACGCTTCTGGCAAGCAGTAAAATATGCAGGTATTTTATTCTGGCTAGTCCTAATGCTACGCGGCACTATCAATGCCTTTAAACAACCTGGCGATAAAAACTTACTCGCTTTGTTCTTTGCTTCTGTTATCGCTATTGGTTTATTCTATGGCCCGGCCTTGTTCTATGGCGAACACACTCATTTATCTGTGATGGAATATTGGCGCTGGTGGGTAGTACACCTTTGGGTTGAAGGCTTCTTTGAAGTATTCTCTGTGGCGGCACTTTCCTTTATTTTTGTCAGCTTAGGCTTAGTTTCACGCCGCACTGCAACCGTTTCCACTATTGCGTCAGCATCAATCTTCTTAATTGGAGGTATTCCTGGCACATTCCACCACCTATATTTTGCAGGGGCTACCACACCAATTATCGCCGTTGGCGCATCGTTCTCCGCGTTAGAAGTTGTACCGCTCGTGTTACTCGGTTATGAAGCTTGGGAGCATTGGTCAATGCAACAAAAAGCACCTTGGATGGAACGCTTAAAATGGCCTATTTACTGCTTTGTCGCCGTGGCGTTTTGGAATATGTTAGGCGCTGGCGTATTTGGTTTCTTAATCAATCCACCTATTTCGCTTTACTATGTCCAAGGGCTAAACACAACAGCAGTACACGCACACGCTGCGTTATTTGGGGTTTATGGCTTCCTTGCTCTTGGCTTTGTGTTTCTCATCGTGCGTTACTTACGTCCAAGCATTCAATTTGACGACAAACTGATGAAATTTGGTTTCTGGAGTTTAAATATCGGCTTAGTCGTGATGATTATTTCAAGCCTTTTACCAATCGGCGTAATCCAAGCGCACGCCAATATGGTACACGGATTATGGTATGCACGCGGTGAAGAATTTATGCAGCAAGATCTTTTCGTTACCCTACGCTGGGTGCGTATCCTAGGCGATGTGATTTTCGGCTTAGGCGCGCTTGCCTTCTTCTGGCAAATGGTGAAAATGGTTTTTGCAAGACAAAAATAAATCGTTATATTGATAAAATCCCCGTAAAAAGTGCGGGGATTTTTTTTCATTATTTTAAGAAAGCAAAATTCGTCCAAATGGGAAGGCTTGCTGTAATAAAAAAGAGCAATAAAAGCGTTTGATAGCTAAATTTCGTTTGTTTAATAATTGGAAAAGCAATAATCACCATTAATACAAGATGCAATAAAAAATATAGCCCTAACGCCAATTCATTAGCAAAAATCACCGCACTTTGCAGTGCCAAATAAACTAACAGAACAGAAAAAATGGCATTAAGTAGTAAGAAAATAATCATTATGAGTGGCAATAATGCGATAAATCCTTGTAAACGGTTTTTACTGATCACAAGAACCAAATTGGCCAAAATAACCCCTAATAGAATTTGCCCGAAAGGGGAATAAGGCAATAAAGCCACCCAAGATAGCTGGGTGAAAATTAATCCATACAACACAATGCCTAGAGCCGCTAATAACGTAGCAAAAAGCAAAATAGATTTACGCAACTGCACTTCTGCTGGTTGGAAATAAATGGCTAAGGTTGTACCTATTCCACATAAACAGAGCATATCCGTTAGCACATAATGATAATTAGAAAATAGGCTTAGCAAGAGCCAAAATATCCAATAAATTAAAAAATAATTATTCACCTTAATTAGGCGCGAACGTTGCCCATTACAAATTTCGCCCTTATGGCATACCAAAATACAAAGCAGTTGTGCAACAAAAACAGCAAGACTGAAATGTGAAATAGCCTTTGACTGACCTTGTAAATAAAGGGCGAAGCTATCTAGCGAAATTAACAATAATAAAGGCAAAAAGCAGGTGATAAAAAATACAGGCTTGGATTGATTTTCTGACATAATATTTCCTTTTCGTCATCTAAGCGGCACATTATGCAGAAATTTAAAAGAGCGGTCAAAATATCTCTGATTTTTAACCGCTCTTTTTCTACTATTTCGTCAATAAATCCAACGCTTCTTGGTATTTATCCACGGTTTTTTGAATGACATCTGCGGGAATTTTTGGCGCTGGGGGTTCTTTATTCCAACCGCTGTTTTCTAGCCAATCGCGGATAAATTGTTTATCAAAAGACGGCGGATTGACGCCTTCTTGATAGGTATCCACCGACCAGAAACGGCTAGAATCTGGCGTTAGCACTTCGTCCATTAAGGTGAGCGTGCCGTTTTCATCTAAACCAAATTCAAACTTGGTATCACAAATAATGATGCCTTTAGTCAGTGCATATTCTGCTGCGGCTTTGTAAAGGGCGAGCGCTTTTTCTTTCACTTGGGCTGCCAGCTCTGCTCCAATCAATCGTTCACATTCTGCATAACTGATATTAATGTCGTGATTGCCCACTTCTTCTTTGCTTGATGGGGTGAAAATAGGTTCAGGTAATTTGCTCGCTTCTTGCAAGCCTTTTGGTAATTCCAAGCCACAAATCGTGCCTGTTTGTAAGTAGTCTTTGAGACCACTTCCTGTAAGGTAGCCGCGCACGATAGATTCAATTTTAATTGGCGTTAAGCGTTTACAAACAACCGCGCGATCTTTGACTAAATCCGCTTCCGCTTTCGGTAACACATCATACACCGTGTCACCAGTGAAATGATTCGGCATAATTGAGGCTAATTTGTTAAACCAAAAATTGGAAATCTGGGTAAGAATTTCGCCTTTGCGCGGAATAGGATCATCTAAAATTACATCAAATGCAGATAAACGATCGGTGGCAACCATCAGCATTCGTTTATCGTCAATTTCATAGAGATCGCGCACTTTGCCCGAATAGATTTTTTTTAAACTTAGCTCGCTCATTTTGGCCTCTTTTTAATTCGTGAAAAAACTGTTGCATATTGTACCGCACTTTTCCCCTTTTGAAGCAAACGATTGCTTAATTTTTTTCGTTCAGCGAAAAATCGCACAAAGACAAAATAAAAGATTGAGAATAGGCTAAATATCAGGGAAAATAGAGCCCATTTTTTGACGATATACTTAGAGAACAATGTCTTTGAACGATTATCCACAACAAGTTAATAAGCGCAGAACCTTTGCGATTATTTCCCACCCCGATGCGGGTAAAACCACCATTACGGAAAAAGTGTTGCTTTACGGAAATGCTATTCAAAAAGCAGGCTCAGTAAAAGGAAAAGGCTCAGCCCAGCACGCGAAATCCGACTGGATGGAAATGGAAAAACAACGGGGAATTTCCATCACCACCTCCGTAATGCAATTTCCTTATAACGAATGCTTGGTGAATTTGCTTGATACCCCCGGACACGAAGATTTCTCGGAAGATACTTACCGCACTTTAACCGCGGTAGATAGCTGCTTAATGGTCATTGACAGCGCAAAAGGGGTTGAGGAACGAACCATTAAATTGATGGAAGTTACCCGTCTGCGCGACACGCCAATTCTCACCTTTATGAATAAGTTAGACCGTGATATTCGTGATCCAATGGAATTATTGGACGAAGTGGAAAGCGTATTAAATATCCATTGTGCGCCTATCACTTGGCCAATTGGTTGCGGAAAGCTTTTCAAAGGCGTGTATCATTTATACAAAGACGAAACCTATCTTTACCAGACTGGACAAGGGCATACCATTCAAGAGGTTCGCATCGTTAAAGGCTTGGATAATCCTGAGCTAGATGCTGCCGTAGGCGCGGATTTAGCCCAGCAACTGCGTGAGGAATTAGAGCTAGTCAAAGGGGCATCGAACGAATTTGATTTATCCCTCTTTTTGAGCGGTGAGCTAACCCCTGTTTTCTTCGGTACGGCATTAGGCAATTTTGGGGTGGATCATTTCCTTGACGGCTTAACCGAATGGGCGCCTGCACCGCAAGCTCGCCAAGCGGATACTCGTCTGGTTGAAAGTAGCGAAGAAAAGCTCACGGGCTTTGTGTTTAAAATTCAAGCCAATATGGATCCAAAACACCGCGACCGCGTCGCCTTTATGCGTGTTGTTTCGGGCAAATATGAAAAAGGAATGAAGCTCCGCCACGTTCGTATCGGCAAAGATGTAGTGATTTCTGATGCTTTAACCTTTATGGCAGGCGATCGCACCCACGCAGAAGAAGCCTATGCTGGCGATATTATCGGCTTGCATAACCACGGAACAATCCAAATTGGCGATACCTTTACCCAAGGCGAAGAATTAAAATTCACTGGCATTCCAAACTTTGCGCCAGAATTATTCCGCCGCATTCGTCTTAAAGATCCGCTCAAACAAAAGCAATTGCTCAAAGGTTTGGTGCAGCTTTCCGAAGAAGGTGCGGTGCAAGTTTTCCGCCCATTAACCAATAATGATTTAATTGTTGGTGCGGTTGGGGTGCTACAATTTGATGTGGTGGTTGCACGCTTAAAATCAGAATATAACGTGGAAGCCATTTACGAAACTGTAAATGTTGCCACTGCCCGTTGGGTGGAATGTGATGATGCGAAGAAATTTGAAGAATTTAAACGCAAAAATGAACAAAATCTTGCGCTAGATGGGGGGGATAATCTCACTTATATCGCGCCAACAATGGTCAATCTCAATCTTGCCCAAGAGCGTTATCCTGATGTCGCGTTCTTTAAAACAAGAGAACATTAAAAAACAAAAATGGGCATTTCGCCCATTTTTATTTTCGTTTTAAAAAGAAAAGTGCGGTAAAAATTTCCCAATTTTTTACCGCACTTTTTACTGTTTTCTATGACGGCTTAGTTTTAACCGCCTGCTAACTTCACAGTAAAGCCTTTTTGCTCTAATAACTGTTTGAGTAACTCTCGTTTTTCACCTTGAATTTCAATCAAGCCATTTTTTGCCGAGCCACCGCAGCCGCAGCGTTTTTTCAGTTCTGCAGCTAATTTTTTCAATTCATCATCGGGCAAATCTAAGCCTTTGATTACGCTAACACCACTGCCCTTTCTTCCGCTCACTTGGCGCTCAATACGAACGATGCCATCACCTTTAGGGCGTTCAGGCTGTGATTTTTCTGCTTTAATTCGGCCTGTTTCGGTGGAATAAACTAAGGTGCTTTCTGACATATTACCCCGCAATAGACGCATTAATCGCACGCAACACTTCTGCTGGATTTTCAGCTTGCGTAATCGGGCGTCCGATAACCAAATAATCAGAACCCGCTTGAATTGCCGCTGCTGGCGTCATTACACGGCGTTGATCGCCGAAATCAGAACCAATCGGGCGAATACCTGGGGTGATCAATTTGAAATCTTTGCCACAATGTGCGCGTAAAATTTCTACTTCCTGTGGCGAACATACCACACCGTCAAGCCCTGCTCTTTGGGTTAAATTGGCAAGACGAATCACTTGCTCCATTGGCGACGCATTAATGCCAATTTGTAGCAGATCGAGATCTTCCATACTGGTTAGTACGGTAACGCCAATTAAAATCGGTGCATCTTTGCCATAAGGCTCGAGAATATTTTTGGCTTCTTCCATCATTCGTAAACCGCCGCTGGCGTGCAAATCGACCATCCAAACGCCTAAATCTGCTGCAGAACGCACCGCTCTTGCGACCGTATTAGGAATATCATGGAATTTGAGATCAAGAAAAACGTCAAAATTACGGCTGTGTAGCTGTTTAATAAAATTAGTGCCTAGGGTGGTAAACATTTCTTTTCCCACCTTTAAGCGACATTGGCTTGGATCAAGTTGATCGACAAGGGCAAGCGCTTGCGCTTCTTTTTCATAATCTAGGGCAACAATCACTTTACTGCTCATTTTCACGTCCTCGTTAGTTTAGTTATATTCAATATCTGGCGTTGGTTTGATGCTTTCCCATTGACGACAAGAAGGACAGCACCAAATAAGTTTGTTTGTTTGATAACCACAATTCGTACAGCGATAATCAAAACCCTGCTTAATTCGCTCACCCACCATTTTTGATAGCAAAATCAGGCTTTCTTTACCGCGCCCTTCTTCGGCACTTTCAATTTGATATTGGATAAAGCGGTGGAAAACAATGGTTGTGGGGTTTTGATTGAGTTGTTGATAAAGTTTTGCTTGCGCAGCTACAAGGCCATCTTTTTCTGCAATAAAATCAGCTAAGGCAAGATCAACGGCACTGCTTTTGCACACTTGGCTCGCTTTAATGAGAAAAAGCTCAAAATTATCTTGCTGATGTAATTCTTCATAGCAATATTTTAAAGCCGACAGCACTTCACCAATGTAAGCGGGGTTTTGCTGCAAAATATTTTCTAAATTTTTTACCGCACTTTGATAATCCAGTTGCAACATTTCATTTTGTGCGAGTAATAATGACGCTCGGATACAATTTGGATAAACGGTTAAAGCGCGCTGTAAAAGTGCCGTAGCCATTTTTTTTTGCTCAGCATCAAGGCTTTGGGCATATTCACAATAATAATGTGCCAAGGGGATAGGATCAAAGTGCGGTGAAATTTTGGCGAGTTTTTCCGCGACATTAATGGCTTTTTTCCATTCTTTCATTTTTTGGTAAATGACCGCCAGTTGCTGTAATGCGTTTTCCGCAAAATCTGGCTCATCGACCAAAAGGATATACAACGCTTCAGCACGATCGAAAAAGCCAACGGTCATAAAATCGCGTGCAAGCTGTTGTTTAGCAAGCAGTTTTTGTTCAAAACTATAATTAGGGCTACGATCTAAGGCTTGGTGAATTCGTAATGCACGATCCACTTCGCCACGGGAACGGAATAAATTTCCTAAGGTGAGTTCGGCTTCAAATTGTGAACTTTGTTCAATTTCATTTTCTTGTTCTTGTTTTTGTAGAATGTCCAAGAACAAATCAACTGCTTTTTCTTGCTGATTAGAAAGAAGTAAATTCACCCCCGTTACATAATCACGGGATAATTTGTTGGTGATTTCTTCCTGATCCTTTTTCGCACTACGATGCCCCATATACCACCCATAAGCTGCGGCAATAGGAAGCAGTAGAAAAAGCAGTTCAAGCATTATTGTGGAGCCTTATCTCGGCTTGATGTTAATTCAGTAACTTGTGCGGAAAGGCGTTTTACCTTGCGTGCTAATCCCATATTTTTTAGTTTTAATTTGAGATAGAAAAAGCCAGTAATAAACCAACCTAACAGCAAGCCAAAACCAAATAAGATAGCCACTAACGTGGAAAGCTGTAATTCGCTTTGAGCAACAATATAATTAAAGGTAATGACTTGATCATTATTCGCCCCAATGGTGATAGCAACTAGCACAACGGCGAGTAAAATAATAAAACCAAAAATATACTTAATCATTACGCACTCCAAAAGATTTATATAAATACAAAAAACGACACAAAAGGTGCCGTTTAGTTAGCTGACTATTATGCTTGAGCATCTACACGCATTCTAAGATCTTTACCTGCTTTAAAGTGCGGTACAGATTTTGCGTCTAATTCAACTTTTGCACCCGTTTTAGGATTACGTCCTACACGAGGCTGACGGAAATGTAGTGAAAAACTGCCAAAACCACGAACTTCAACACGCTCTCCATTTTCCAAGGTTTGTGCAATTTGCTCTAAAATTTCTTTTACTGCATTTTCTACATCTTTAACTGAAATAGAAGGATGTTGTTGAACTAATGTTTCAATGAGTTCTGATTTAGTCATAATATTCTCCTAACTATCAAGAAGTTAGCGTGAGTTTCCCCACGCCAACTTTAAAGGGAACTAAAATTATTCACCTTTAGCTGCTTTGAATGCTTCAGCCATTGCGTTTGGAATAACTACTTCTTCTTTATTCACGCTTGCAACTGCTGCCGCTTCTTCAGCTTGATCTTTCGCTTTCACTGATAAGTGAACTAAACGCGCTTTACGATCTACACCGGTGTATTTCGCTTCAACAACATCACCTGCTGCAACTTCGCTTGTTAAGTCAGCTGCACGGATATAACCTTCAACACCGCCGTCTAATTCAACTTTAGCGCCTTTTGCATCTGCTTCAACAACTTTAGCACTTACGATAGCGCCTTTTTTGTTTGCTGCGATGAAGTTATTGAATGGATCATCTTCAAGTTGTTTGATACCTAAAGAGATACGCTCTTTTGCTGAATCCACTTGTAGAACTACTGCAGAAACTTCGTCACCTTTTTTGTAGTTACGAACTGCTTCTTCACCTGGTACATTCCAAGAAATGTCAGATAAGTGAACTAAGCCATCGATACCACCTTCAAGACCGATGAAGATACCGAAATCAGTGATTGATTTGATTTTACCAGTAACTTTATCGCCTTTGTTGTGCGTTTCAGCAAATTGTAACCATGGGTTAGGTTTGCATTGTTTTAAACCTAAAGAAATACGACGACGATCTTCATCGATTTCTAATACCATCACTTCAACAGTATCACCTAAGCTAACAACTTTAGATGGGTGAATGTTTTTGTTTGTCCAATCCATTTCAGAAACGTGAACTAAACCTTCAACACCTTCTAAAATTTCAACGAAACAACCGTAATCTGTTAAGTTAGTTACTTTACCCGTTAATTTGCTGCCAACTGGGTGATTTTCTGCGATAGCAACCCAAGGATCTTGACCTAATTGTTTTAAGCCTAAAGAAACACGAGTGCGATCTTTATCAAATTTTAATACTTTAACTGTGATTTCATCACCTACATTCACGATTTCGCTTGGGTGTTTAACACGTTTCCAAGCCATATCTGTGATATGTAATAAACCATCAACGCCACCTAAATCAACGAACGCACCGTAGTCAGTTAAGTTTTTAACTGTACCTTTAACTTCTGCGCCTTCCGCTAGGTTAGCTAAGATTTCTTCACGATCTTGGCTGTTTTCTGATTCGATTACAGCACGACGAGAAACAACAACGTTGTTACGTTTTTGATCTAATTTGATTACTTTGAATTCTAATTCTTTACCTAATAAGTGATCTGCATCGCGTACAGGGCGAGTATCTACTAATGAACCAGGTAAGAATGCACGAACACCGTTTAACTCAACTGTGAAACCACCTTTCACTTTACCGTTGATTAAACCGATAACAGTTGCTTGATCTTCGTAAGCTTTCTCTAATTCGATCCAAGATTCGTGACGTACTGCTTTTTCACGAGATAATTTAGTTTCACCGAAACCATCTTCAACAGCGTCTAACGCAACGTTTACCACGTCGCCAACTTTAACGTCTAATTCACCTTGTGCATTTTGGAATTCTTCAGCTGGGATACGCGCTTCAGATTTTAAACCTGCATCTACATATACGAAGCCTTTTTCAATAGCAACAACAGTACCGTTAACGATTGAACCTAAACGAGTTTCAAGGTCTTTTAATGATTCTTCAAAGAGTTGAGCAAAAGATTCTGACATAATTAATCTTCTAAATTTAGTTAATAACGTCCACTTTATATCCATAAAAAGTGGGGCTGATAATAAATGTTTATCCTTCCTTGAATAAACTGACGAAAATAATTTAAGCCTTAAAAATCAACCTTTTGGCGGATATAATCAAGAGCTTGAGCAATCACTTCCTCAATACTTAATTCCGTGCTGTCTAACAACAACGCGTCCTCAGCAGGTTTTAAAGGGGCGATGGGGCGATTTCTATCGCGAAAATCACGCTCTTCTATCTCGGCTAAAATCTGTGCAAAGTTACCACTAATTCCCTTAGTTTGCAACTGTTTATAGCGTCTTTTCGCTCTTTCTTCTGCGCTAGCATCTAAAAATAACTTCACCTGCGCATCGGGGAAAACTACGGTTCCCATATCACGCCCATCAGCAATAAGCCCTTTTTCGTTGGCAAAACTTTGCTGTAATTGCAATAATGCAGCACGAACTTGTGGGAATACGGCTACTTTAGATGCTGCCTCTGCCACTTCTTGCGTGCGAATCTGACGGCTCACATCTTCACCTTCTAAAATAATTTTAACTTCATTATCTTCAGGTAAAAATTCAACATCTAAATGACGAGCCAAATTAGCCAAAGCCGCTTCATCATCTAATGGCACTTGCTTTTTTAACGCCGCCAATGCAGTAACACGATAAATCGCCCCGCTGTCTAGCAAGGCAAAGCCTAGCTTTTGCGCTAAGGCATAACATAGCGTCCCTTTACCTGCGCCACTCGGCCCATCAACGGTGATCACGAGATTTTTCTGCATAGTTATTCGTTCTCTTATTGTGTTTTTATAAGTGCGCTAATGATAGCACAGCTGCGTACATTTCGCATTGTGATTTATAAAGTGCGGTGCTTTTTTATGGAATTTTTGCTTTATTTCCATACAACATAAACCTTTGGCTTTTTGTTGAAAATAAATAATAAATTTTGCTTATTTTTTAGAATTTTGTACGAAAAATTTACATTCAAACAGTAAATTACGCACCCTATTCGAAATCACTCTTTTTATAATTCATACCAACTTAAGGTGTTGTATCCACTGCATAATTTTATGCAGTTCTTTCCTCTCAATCATATAAGGAGAAATATTATGGCGTTTAATCTTAAAAATAGACATTTACTTAGTCTAGTTAATCACTCTGAACGTGAAATTAATTATTTGCTTGATCTTTCTCGTGATTTGAAACGAGCAAAATATGCTGGAACAGAACAACAAAAATTAAAAGGTAAAAATATTGCCTTAATTTTTGAGAAAACCTCAACACGCACTCGCTGTGCATTTGAAGTGGCCGCTTATGACCAAGGTGCAAATGTTACTTACATTGATCCAACATCTTCACAAATTGGCCATAAAGAAAGTATGAAAGACACCGCGCGTGTACTCGGACGAATGTATGATGCCATTGAGTATCGTGGCTTCAAACAAACTGTAGTTGAAGAACTGGCGGAATATGCTGGCGTGCCAGTGTTTAATGGTTTAACCGATGAATTCCACCCAACCCAAATGCTCGCCGATGTTCTCACTATGATCGAAAATTGCGATAAACCACTCACTCAAATTAAATATGTTTATATTGGTGATGGACGCAACAATGTCGGCAATTCTTTATTATTAATCGGCGCAAAATTAGGTATGGACGTGCGTATTTGTAGTCCTAAATCACTTTTACCAGAACCTGAATTAGTGGCGATGTGCGAAAAATTTGCCCAAGAAAGTGGCGCACGCATTACCGTAACGGAAGATATTGATCTTGCGGTAAAAGATGTGGATTTTGTACATACTGATGTATGGGTTTCTATGGGTGAGCCATTAGAAAGCTGGGGCGAACGTATTAAATTGCTTTTACCTTACCAAGTTACCCCAGAATTAATGAAACGCACTGGCAATCCAAGAGTGAAATTTATGCACTGCTTACCTGCTTTCCATAACAGTGAAACCAAAGTAGGACGTCAAATTGCCGAAACCTATCCTGAATTAGCAAATGGTATTGAAGTAACAGAAGACGTGTTTGAATCTCCAATGAATATTGCTTTTGAACAAGCTGAAAACCGTATGCACACCATTAAAGCGGTGCTTTATGCGAGTTTAACCTAGCGAATAAAAGGAGCATATTATGCGAATAGTGATTGCATTAGGGGGCAATGCCCTACTCCGCCGTGGTGAGCCATTAACCGCTGAGAATCAACGGCAAAATGTGAGAATTGCGTGCGAACAAATTGCCAAGATTTGGCCTAATAATGAATTGGTCATTGCGCACGGTAATGGCCCACAAGTCGGTTTATTAGCCTTACAAGGCGCGGCTTATAAAGATGTGCCAACTTATCCACTTGATGTACTGGGTGCGGAATCAGTGGGAATGATCGGTTATATGATTCAACAAGAATTAGGTAATCTTGTACCATTTGAAGTGCCGTTTGCCACCTTGCTTTCTCAGGTTGAAGTGGATAAAAATGATCCTGCGTTCCAAAATCCAACAAAACCGATTGGGCCAGTTTATACCAAAGAAGAAGCGGATAAATTAGCCAAAGAAAAAGGGTGGTCAATTGCCCAAGATGGCGATAAATATCGCCGCGTTGTACCAAGCCCATTACCAAAACGAATTTTTGAAATTCGTCCTGTTCAATGGTTGCTTGAAAAAGGCAGCATCGTTATCTGCGCAGGCGGCGGTGGTATTCCAACCTACTATGATGATCAACATAATCTTTGTGGGGTTGAAGCCGTAATCGATAAAGATCTCTGTTCAGCTTTATTAGCCGAGAATTTAGATGCGGATCTCTTTATCATCGCTACCGATGTTTCTGCGGTATATCTAAATTGGGGCAAAGAAAATCAGCAAGCTATTGCCACTGCGCCACCAGATATGATCGAAGAAATGCCATTCCCTTCTGGTTCAATGGGGCCAAAAGTGCAAGCAGCGGTGAATTTTGTTAAACATACGGGTAAAGATGCTGTGATAGGTTCACTTTCTGATATTGTGGACATTGTGAAAGGTAAAGCGGGTACGCGTATTACAACAAAAGCCAAAGACATCACCTATTATTAGGTGAGCAATGAATACGCTTTATCTCAGTATAAAGCGTATTCTTACCATAACTTGCTGTATATAAAGGAGTATATTATGGAAAACGCACATAAAAAGACCTTTAACTTTCCGTCAGCATTTTCAATTTTATTTGTCATTTTAATTATTGCTGTAGCGCTCACTTGGATTATTCCAGCTGGTTCTTATTCCAAGCTCACTTATAATTCGGCAAATAATGTCTTTGTGGTAAAAACTTATCAGCAAGAAGATACCGTTTTACCAGCCACCAAAGAATCCCTTGATAATTTGAATATTAAAATTGAATTATCAAACTTCACCGAAGGCACAATCAAAAAACCGATTGCCATTCCGGGAACTTATCAACGTGTTCAACAAAATCCTAAAACACCGCAAGATATTGCTATCAGTATGGTGCAAGGTACGATTGATGCCGCAGATATTATGGTCTTTATCTTCGTCTTAGGGGGAATGATCGGGGTGATTAACCGCACAGGCTCTTTTAATGCGGGGCTAACCGCACTGGCCAATCGCACCAAAGGCAATGAATTTTTAATTGTTTTCTGCGTATCTGTGTTAATGGTTATTGGCGGTACAACTTGCGGTATTGAAGAAGAAGCGGTTGCTTTCTATCCTATTCTCGTTCCCGTATTTCTTGCTCTGGGCTATGATGCAATAGTTTGCGTAGGGGCAATTTTCCTTGCTGCATCAATGGGAACGGCATTTTCCACCATTAATCCATTCTCTGTGGTGATCGCTTCCAATGCGGCAGGTATTCCATTTACAGAAGGGATTACTTGGCGATTTGTGGGGCTAATTCTCGGCTCAATTTGTGTTATCGCTTATCTTTACTGGTACTGCAAAAAAGTAAAAGCCGATCCAACGGCATCTTACACCTATGAAGATCGCGAAGAATTTGTCCAAAAATATATGAAAAACATTGATACAACCCAGATCATTGAATTCACCACGCGCAGAAAAATCATTTTAATGCTGTTCTGTATCGCGTTTCCAATTATGGTTTGGGGAGTGATGTTCGGAGGCTGGTGGTTCCCACAAATGGCGGCTTCTTTCCTTACCATCACAATTATCATTATGTTTATCTCTAAACTGAAAGAAAAAGAAATCGTCAATGCCTTTACTGAAGGGGCATCAGAACTTGTAGGGGTTTCTCTTATCATCGGTTTAGCGCGTGGGGTAAACCTTGTACTTGATGAAGGAATGATTTCCGACACCATTCTTGCCTACGCATCAGAACTGGTTTCTGGTGTACCGGGTAGTGTGTTTATTTTGGCACAACTTGTGATTTTCATCTTCCTTGGTTTGATTGTGCCGTCTTCATCTGGTTTGGCGGTGCTTGCAATGCCAATTATGGCACCACTTGCAGACACCGTGGGCATTCCAAGACACATCATTGTATCTGCCTACAACTGGGGGCAATACGCAATGTTATTCCTTGCACCAACAGGACTTGTTCTAGTTACTCTGCAAATGCTCAACATTCCATTTAACAAATGGGTGCGTTTTGTGATGCCAATGATTGGATGCTTGCTAGTGATAGGTTCAATCTTACTCGTTGTGCAAGTTTCACTTTACACCTAACGTCTATACACTTGCGTACAAGCAAATTGTACGCAAGTGCTTTTTTGCAAAGAATCTGCCAAACAATAACCTAGATCACAGTTTTACCCAGATTATCTTGTTATAATCGATCGTGCACAAAGCTACACAAGGATAACGTATGGCTAAGAAAGTGTTTGATAATATCGATACTCGCATTTTAAGAGCATTACAACGTAATGGACGCTTGCAAAATAACGAGTTAGCCAAAGAAGTGGGATTATCTAATTCCGCTTGTTTACGCCGAGTTAATATATTAGAGCAAAGTGGCGTGATTGATAATTATGTCGCCTTGCTTAATCCGCAAAAACTTAACTGCAATCTGGTGATTTATGTGCTAGGTTCATTTTTTGAAGAAGATCTCAAAGTCCGCGAACGCTTTATGTTTGAAATGAAATCCCTGCCCCAGATTGCAGAATGTCATCTAATGGCAGGAGATTATGATTTTATTCTAAAATTATTTGTTTCCGACCTTGAAGAATTTCATTCCATCAAAATGCGTTATCTCACCAAAGAAATTGGTATTAAAAATATCAAATCTGAAATCGCCCTAAAAACCGTCAAAAACACAACAGAACTTCCACTCTAATTTCCGTAAAAAACAAAACCCAAAAGTGCGGTAACTTTTGGGCTTATTTTTAGTTAAATACTGCGCTTAAATCGGTTTCCAGTTTATCTAACATTTCATAGCGCTTACGATACATAGAACGCTTTTTACTCTGAATTTCTTCCAAAGGCTTACGCTCAATCTCTAACGGTAACGCCCAATAACCCTGTGAATTCAGCTTCCCATTGTTTTCTTGCCAGAATTCGTCATAGTTGAAAATCAAGCGTTTAGAATCATTCCAACGGAATTTGGCTTGGCGCTTATGAGAAATCGCCACCAAATCACAATTCAGCTGTTTCGCCAATGCTTTAAAGGCATTCACCAACATAAACATCGGACGTAAGCCATATAATTCTTTTGTTGCAAGGCGAACAATATCCTGCGCGCTTTCCCCTTTCGGGCCTTGAATAGAGGCAATCAATATTTGATTTGGCGATAAAAAAGTAAAAGACGCATCGTAAACACTGCGCTGATTCTCTTGATCATAAATATTCAGAGAGAAAAAACCTTCTAAAGGATCAATTTGATTAAGATTGAAATTTAAAGATAATTTTTCTGTTAATTGTGATAATGGTAACGTTTTTTGATCAACTAGTTGTTGGCAAAATGTTTCGCCTAGCTTTTCTTCTGCCAGCAAGAAATGTTGCTTAATGCTCTCTAATCGTTGTTGTGCATTAAAAGATTTATCGCAATAAGCATAAAGCAATGCATTAGTGCGGTATAAATTTTGGTTAAAAAATTCTGTCCATAACGGCTTTTCATTTAAAAAGGCAGTGAATGTCCGACATTGCTTGGCATATAAAAATGTTCTTGCGAAATAACGCAATTTTTCTCTTGTACGCTTTAACACTCGTTTTTCATAAGGATAAAGTTGAGCAAAAGAAGGAAAAGAAAACAAGCTGGACATAAATATACCAAGGTTAGTGGCTAAATAAAGTGGCGATTTTAATAGAAAAAATCCTGCAATTCAATGCAATTTCATCAAAGCTAAAAAAGCCCCAACTCAATTTGAGCGGGGCTAATGAAAATATATCTAGCAAAAATTATGAGCCTCTCCCACAATTTGTGTAAATGCCTGTTTCTGAGATAATACATTAGATACAGGTATTTTATTATGAACGAAAAACAACTCCACGCCTTGGCAGCAGAATTTGCCAAAAACCTCAAAACGCCGGAAGACCTTAATCAGTTTTCTCGAATGCTCAAAAAAATCACGGTCGAAGCAGCCCTAAACGCGGAACTGACTGACCACCTTGGTTATGAAAAACATCAGCCACGAAAAGGCAAAAATGCGCGTAACGGCTATACGTCCAAAACTGTGATGTGTGATGAGGGTGAAATGGAAATTGATACCCCTCGTGACCGTGAGGGCACCTTTGAACCGCAGCTTATCAAGAAAAACCAAACCCGAATTACCGGAATGGACGAGCAGATTATCGCCTTATATGCCAAAGGCTTAAGCAATCAAGAAATCGTCGAAATGTTCAAAGAACTCTATGATGCTGATGTGTCAACGAGCTTGATTTCTCGCGTGACAGATTCGGTTAAAGAGCGCGTCTTGGAATGGCAAAATCGCCCGCTTGATGCGGTGTATCCGATTGTTTATTTGGATTGCATCGTGGTCAAAGTGCGTCAAGACGGGCGGATTATCAACAAGTCCGTCTTTGTGGCGTTGGGTGTGAATTTGGAGGGGCATAAAGAATTACTCGGACTCTGGATTGCCGAAAACGAAGGCGCGAAGTTCTGGGCAAACGTGCTAACAGAGCTGCAAAATCGCGGTTTAAAAGACATTTTAATTGCGTGTGTGGACGGTTTAAAAGGCTTTCCTGACGCCATTAATGCCGTTTATCCCCAAACCAAGATTCAGCTTTGCATTGTGCATTTGGTGCGTAATAGTTTGAAATATGTGTCATGGAAAGATTACAAGGCGGTGACTGCGGATTTAAAACAGGTGTATCAAGCCCCGACGGAGATGCAAGCACGCGAGAATTTGACCGCACTTTCGCAAAAATGGCAGGAAAAATACCCGCTTGTAGCGAGAGGTTGGGAGGAGAATTGGGCGAATATCGCGACATTTTTTGATTATCCGTCGGATATTCGCAAAGCGATTTATACCACCAATGCGGTGGAGTCACTCAATAGCGTGATTCGGCGAGTCATTAAAAAACGCAATGTATTCCCGACGGATGAGTCGGTGTTCAAGGTAATATGGCTGGCGATGAAAGATGTGTCAAAGAAATGGACAATGCCGATTCAAAACTGGAAACAGGCAATGAATCGTTTTATGATTGATTTTGGTGATCGCCTCGACGATCACCGTTAAGTTGAAATGGGTGTTTACACAGAATTTGGGATAGGGTCAAAATTATTCAGATTTTACTGCTTCTTTTAATTCAGCTGCTTTCTCTGAAACTGCGTTAGATGCTTCTGATACTTTGCTTTCTGCAGCTTGTTTTAATTCTGCTGCTTTGTCTGCTACGGCATCTTTAACTTCAGTTGCTTTCGCTGCTGCTGCATCTTTTGCTTCTACTGCTGCGTCTTTTACTTCAGCTACTTTATTTGCTGCCGCATCTTTTGCTTCAGTTACTTTATCCGCTGCTGCTTCTTTCACATCTGCTGCTTTTTCTGCTGCTGCATCTTTAGCTTCTACTGCTGCGTCTTTTACTTCTGCCGCTTTATCTGCCGCTGCTTCTTTAACTTCTGCTGCTTTATCTGCTACTGCTTCTTTTGCTGCATCTGCTTTTTGAGATACGGAATCCATCACTGATGATGCTTTTTCAGAAACGGCATCTTTTGCTTCAGATACTTTAGCTACTGCTGCATCTTTAGCATCAGTAATTTTATTGGTTACAGATTCTTTTACTTCAGCAACTTTTGCTACCGCAGCATCTTTTACTTCTGTCGCTTTTTCAACGGCTGCATCTTTTACATCTTTTGCTGCTTCTACTGCTGCATCTTTAACATCTGAAGCTGCTTGAGCTACTGCGTCTTTTGCTTCTGCAACGCTAGATTTAGCTTGCTCTTGAACTTTACTGTCTTTGTCGAAACAACCTGTTACGGCTAAACTTGTTCCTAATACTAATAAAGCTAATAGTGATTTTTTCATTGTTTCTCCTAAATAGTTTTGTAATGATCATTTACAAACTTATTGTTTGCCCGCATAGTCTGTAACAAAAAAAGGTAAAAATAAACCTCTATTTACATTTTTTTACTTACGTTCAAAAAAGTAGCACTTTAAAAACATTAATAACCTATTGATAAATAAAGATTTTACAATAAATAATTAAAATTGCGTGATTTTATGTAAATCTTTGAACTTACTGAAAGTACGCAATAAGTAAAATTTATTCCACCCAAGTTACTAATTCTTCCATCGGTTTTCTTGATTTTGCTTTAATCTCTTTCGCACGATAACCAAAGGTTATCATAACAGAAACGCCCCACTCTGCTGGGTCAAACGCACCTGCTTCTGCTAAAATTTGATTTACTGCTTCATAGTTAAAGCCCTCAATTGGACAGCTATCCACGCCAATAAATGCCGCACCAGTCATCATATTTGCTAGGGCAATATAGGTTTGCTTGCTTGTCCAATCAAATAATGCACGCTCACTTTCTAGCACTTTCATATCATTTTGCTGAAAAGTGCGGTATTTTTCTTTTGCTTTTTCCATTTGCTCGGCTGTTAATCCACGCTTAACCAAAGCATTATGAAAATAATCAGAATCGTAACGGGCATTTTTCTTGGCTAAAAGCGCTACCACATAACTCGCGTCATCAAGTTGTGTTGCTATTCCCCAGCTCACAGGCTTCAATTTTTCACGCAATTCAGGATTTTGAATTACCACAAAGTGCCAAGGCTCTGAGCCTACAGAACTTGGTGATAAACGAGCAAGCTCTAAAATATAATCAAAATCTTCACAGCTCACTTTTTTATTTGGATCGTAATAACGTGTTGCGGCACGAAAACGAAATCTGTCTAATACTTGGTCTTTGCTAAATACGCTCATTATGCTTTCTCCCGATAAAATTAAACTTCGTCATTATAACAATCAGTAGGAAAAATGAGGAAATGTTATTCCGACTAAAGTTGATAGGTATCAAATAAAAAAGTTACCCATTTTTGTGGGTAACTTTTCTTTTTCAAACTCAGTTTTGGTTAAAAATCAGATTATTCAACCACTAATGTGCGGCAAGTGTTTGTTCCGCCAGAAGTTAAAAGATCACCTTGGGTTAGTAATACAAGATCACCTGTTACTAAATACCCTTTATCTTTCAACAATTGAATCGCTGCTTTTAAGCCTTCGATTGTACGGCTTTCTTGATCGAAATGTACTGGCACAACACCACGATATAATGCACAAAGATTTAAGGTTTCTTGATGACGTGATAACGCAAAAATTGGTAAGCCAGAACTAATACGCGACATCAATTTCGCCGTATGTCCGCTGTTTGTCATCGCAATAATCGCTGCCACACCTTTCATATGGTTAGCGGCAAACATAGCGGACATTGCAACGGCTTCTTCAATAGTATCAAAAGTGCGATCCACACGATGGCGAGAAACATTCACACTAGGCATTTTTTCAGCCCCTAAACATACTTTTGCCATTGCCGCGACAGTTTCAGAAGGATACTGACCTGCTGCTGTTTCTGCTGAAAGCATTACCGCATCCGTACCATCTAACACCGCATTCGCAACGTCCATTACTTCCGCACGGGTTGGCATTGGGTTGCTGATCATTGATTCCATCATTTGCGTTGCAGTGATAACAACACGATTTAATTGACGAGAACGGCGGATTAATTTTTTCTGAACGCCCACTAATTCAGGATCGCCAATTTCAACACCTAAATCACCACGCGCCACCATAATCACATCAGAAGCAAGAATAATATCGTCCATTGCTTCATCACTCACTACGGTTTCTGCACGTTCTACTTTTGCGACAATTTTCGCTTTAAGACCTGCTTCTTCCGCTAATTGACGCGCATAGTTCAAATCTGCACTTGAACGTGGGAAAGATACCGCTAAGTAATCCACGCCAATACGCGCTGCGGTGATAATGTCAGCTTTATCTTTTTCCGTTAAGGCATCTGCAGATAAACCGCCACCTAATTTGTTAATCCCTTTATTATTTGAAAGAGGGCCACCAACAGTTACCTCAGTGAACACTTTCGCGCCATCAGTAGATAATACTTTTAGCTGAACACGGCCATCATCTAATAATAAAATATCTCCAGGAACAACGTCTTGTGGTAACGTTTTATAATCTAAACCAACAGCTTCTTGGTTACCTTCACCTTTTGGCAATTCCGCATCTAAAACGAATTTATCACCAATATTTAAGAAAATTTTACCATCTTTAAAGGTAGAAACACGGATTTTAGGCCCTTGTAAATCCCCTAAAATGGCCACTGTTTTACCTAATTTTTGTGCAATTTCACGCACACGTTGCGCACGCCCAATGTGATCTTCAGGTGTGCCGTGAGAGAAATTCATTCTCACCACATTAGCACCTGCTGCGATAATTTTTTCTAGGTTGTTACCACGGTCCGTAGAAGGCCCCATAGTACATACAATTTTGGTTCGTCTTAGTCTTCTAGACATTATTTACTCCGTTGATCATTACATATAACTAAAATTTTTGGCTATTATACGATTAAAATGGAATGAGATCGAGATCACAAATTGTAAAAAAGCTGTAAGTTTTTTAAGCAATCGTTTATCTTTAAAGCAACTATTGAGAATAATCAAAAACTTACTTGTCATCAAAAACAAAACAATATATGATTTGCCCATTCCATTCAGTGCGACTATAGCTCAGTTGGTTAGAGCACCACCTTGACATGGTGGGGGTCACTGGTTCGAGTCCAGCTAGTCGCACCATTTTACTGCAAAATCCTCATAACTAATCAAATCTTTATTAAAAACAACCGCACTTTATACTGGCCTGATTGTTTCTAACTCTATCACAGCATCAAATTCTTCGCATAGGCGCTGTAATTTAGGATCTTGTTGTAGCGCTTGCTGTGCTTCGGCTTTTAGCTGATGGTAAATTTGTTTGCGGTGATCCATTGAAGTGAGCTGATTGAGATCATCGCTATTTTCAATAATAAGTTGAATATCTTTTTGATAAAAATGGTTTAACGCCTGTTGTAACTCACGGCGGATAGGCTCTTCATTAAGGTGTTGATGGCCTGAACGCAGGGCCAAAACGAGCTCATTTTCATCTTGGCAAACAATAAAGCTATTCATCGCCATTTGTTTGACTAATCCAGAAATGCCTGTTTGCTCAATAATTTCCGTCCATTTGTCCTGTGCTTTTGCCATTGTAAGCACTTTTTCTTTTAATTCTGGTGTGGTGTTTTCCAAAATGGCTTTGCGGATTTCTGACGGGCTGGCACTATCCTGCTCTTGTGCCATTTCAGGATTGCTCCAATTCCAGCGGTAGTTTTCTGGCAAATTGAGATCCTCTTCCTGATCAAGATCAGCAGAAAAATCTGACGAATTTTGCACCGCACTTTCAATCACAGGCTCTGTCATTGGAGGAATCGTTGTCGTTGATTGAGATGTCGGTTGAGAAATAGAAGATTGAGAAGCAGACGGCTGAGAAGCCTTATGAGTAGCTCGTGCCGTATTTTTTTGCTGTGTAAATTTGCGTTCTACCACAGGCAAGCTGATCTCTTGCGAATGAGAAACCGCTGGCTCCGAAACTAGCTTTGCGTTATTGGCGTTAGTGTTTTTTTTTTCGCTTGTTGTAGGCTTAGAAAGCTGATCTAACGCATCAAGCACATCTAAAGTAGACTTGCTTACTGGCGAAGGGTTTTGTGTGGAACGAACTGGCTGTCTAGCAGACGGCATTGTTTTGGTTTGTGGCGCTGAATTTGCTTTGATCTGTTGTGATACAACAGGCATCTCCACTAATTTTACCGAATTTTGCACCGCACTTTGCGCAGAATGATTACGCTCATTCACTTGTTCCACTGGCTGCATAGCAGGAGCCGCTTGAATTAATTTAGGGTGGAAAGCTAAAGCACGCAATAAAATCATTTCCACGCCCATTCGCTGATTTGGTGCGAAGGCAAGCTCTTTTTGTCCGTTTAAAATAATCTGATAGAAAAACTGCACATCTTCTGGTGGAAGATGTTTCGCCAAAAAGCCGATATGGCTTTCATCACTAATTTGCGCTTGTGGCAATAATTGACACATTGCAATTTTATGCAGATTTTCGGCCACCGCTTTTAGCAGTTCATCCCAATCGCCGCCTTTTTCCGCCACCGCTTGAATAGCTTTCATTAAGGCTTCACCGTTGCCCTGCTGTAAAGCGTACAAAATATCAATAGGCTGGCTGTCATCAAGCAAGCCGAGCATTGTATTTACTGCATCAAGGGTAATATTGCCGTTGCTCATTGCAATGGCTTGATCGGTTAAACTTAGACTATCACGGATACTACCTTGTGCCGCTTTAGCTAATTTTTCAATGGCAAGGGGTTCAAAGGGGATCTTTTCTTGCTGCAAAATAAAGGACAAATGATCGGCGATTTGTTGCTGATCGAGCGCTTTCAGATGAAATTGAATACAGCGAGATAAAATGGTAATCGGCAATTTCTGCGGATCAGTGGTTGCCAGCAGGAATTTGACATATTCAGGCGGTTCTTCAAGGGTTTTCAGCAAGGCATTGAAAGAATGGCGAGAGAGCATATGCACTTCGTCAATCAAATAGACTTTATAACGCCCTTGTACAGGTTTGTATTGCACATTGTCGAGCAATTCACGGGTATCCTCCACCTTGGTGCGTGAAGCGGCATCAATTTCAATAAGATCGATAAAGCGCCCTTCTTCAATGGCTTTACAATGTTCGCAAACGCCACAAGGATTGGCCGTTACGCCTTCAACACAGTTTAGCCCTTTCGCAAATAAACGAGCAATAGAAGTTTTCCCCACCCCACGCGTACCGGAAAAAAGATAGGCGTGGTGCAGGCGATTTTCATTTAATCCGTTAGCAAGTGCGGTAAGAACAGGTTTCTGCCCTACCACATCGGAGAACTTTTGCGGTCGCCATTTTCTTGCTAAAACTTGATAACTCATTCCTTGCTCGCTTAGGATAAATTAGTGGCCTTCAAAATTCACTAATGAGAACGGGGTTACCCCTAAATTGCGTAAGCGTTGTTCGCCGCCAAGTTCTGGCAAATTAATCACGAACGCGGCATTTTTCACTTCACCACCAAGACGTTCAACCAACTTCACAGTGGCTTCAACTGTGCCGCCTGTGGCTAATAAATCGTCAATAATCAATACGTTATCGCCTGATTGAATAGAATCTGTGTGAATTTCTAAGGTGTCTTGCCCATATTCTAACTGATAGGATTGCGCAATGGTTTCACGCGGCAATTTCCCCGGTTTACGCACTAATACAAAAGGAATATCTAAGGCTAATGCCACTGGCGCACCAAAAATAAAACCACGACTTTCTGTGCCGATAACTTTAGTGATGCCTTTGTCTTTGTATTGTGCCACGATTAAATCAATGGTCGCCTTGAATGCCGCGGGGGTTTCTACAAGGCTTGTAATATCACGAAAGATAATGCCTTCTTTCGGGTAGTTTGGAATGGATTTGATCGATGATTTAATCAGTTCTAATTGTTTGTTCATTTTATTACCTAAAGTGCGGTCAAATTTTCGACCGTTTTGCATAAAAAAGAGCGGCACGCATATTACCACAGATTATTCAATTTAACGATAAATATCCGCACCATCTTTTCGGGTTTTTAATAAACGCAAAATCCACACATACTGCTCTGGCGTTGGGGTAACAAATTGTTCAATTTCTTTGTTCATTTCCCGTGCCATTTGTGCAGGCTCTTCGCTAATTGGCATTGGTGGGTGAATTTCCATTTCATATTTACCACGCTCTGCGTTATAGCGCGGAAACATAGGGATCACCACAGCTTTTGCCAATTTTGCCATTTTATTCAAGCCCGGCAAGGTGGCTTTATAAGTGGCAAAAAAATCCGCATATTCACTTAATTCTTCGCCATAATCTTCATCAGGCAAATAATACCCCATTTCGCCTTTTTTTACTGCATTAAGAAAGGGTTTTATACCATTTTGTCGGGCGTGCATTTTGCCGCCAAAACGCTGGCGTGTCATCGTCCACAGCCAATCGACCAATGGGTTACGGTGGGGATTATACATTGATGTCATCGGCATTCCGTAAGTATGCAAAATGATCCCCGAGGCATCAATCGCCCAGCCGTGCGGCACCATTAAAATAATGTTATGCCCCGCTGCTTTAGCTTGCTGAATATATTCAAGGCCCATAAATTCGCTGCGTTGTTGCAGATGTTTTTTTGAACGCAACGCAATTTCACCAATGCCCAGCATCACTTGGCTGACGGTGATAAACATTTCATCGATTACTTTTTCGCGCTGCTGTTCTGTCCAATCAGGAAAACAATATTGCAAATTTACCCTTGCGCGATGACGCTGTTTTTTCGCTTTTTGCCCAACGAGTAAGCCAATTTTCGCAGCGATCTTATCCCTTAAGCGAAAAGGCACAAAGGCGAATAGCGCCAAGGCAAAAATACCAAGCCAAACGCCCCAATATTTTGGCAATAAAAACGCCCATTGCCATTTGGGATCATAGCCCACGCGAGCGGTTAAGCGTACATCATCATTTTGTTGTGTCATAAAACCTCAACTAACCGAACCAGCCTTGATCATAAGCCATTTTGGCAGTCATAATAAAAGACATTATCACCACCATCGGGCGAATTAACTGCTTGCCTTTGCTTAGCACCATTTTCGCGCCTAAATTTGCGCCGATAATTTGTCCTAACATCATTACCAGCCCAGCTTCCCACCAAATTTGTCCGCCAATGAGAAAGAGCAAAAGTGCGGCAATATTTGACGTGAAATTTAGCACTTTGGCGTGAGCCGTGGCTTTTGCAAGATTAAAACCAAGCAACGTAACAAAAGCTAAACTTAGCAATGAACCTGTTCCCGGCCCGAAGAAACCGTCATAAAAGCCAATTCCAAATCCTGCGCTAAAGGCAAAAGTGGCGTAAGAAATGCGTTTGTGCCGATCTTCATCGCCTAAATTTGGGGTGAACAAAAAATATAAGCCAATGGCTAGCACTAGAAATGGAATGACTTTTTTAATCAACGCACTATCCACTAACTGAATAAGGATCGTGCCAAGCACTGCGCCGATGAAGGTCATTAGCACGAGCAGCCAAATTTCTTTTAAATCCACCGCTCTTTTGCGTAAAAAATAAAAGCTCGCGGAAAATGAGCCACCGCAGGCTTGCAGTTTGTTCGTGCCTAATGCCATCGCTGGGGGAACGCCTGTCATCAATAAGGCAGGAATAGTGATTAAACCACCGCCGCCAGCAATTGCGTCAATAAATCCAGCAATAAATGCCACTAAAAATAATAACGCAATAAGATTTAGGCTGATTTCCATTTTTCGCTCCTATTTCCGCTCTTATGTTGCTACTCTAATTGTTATTCTAGGGCTTATTCCAACCATTCGCTTTGGTTTGGCGCGTGGCTTACTTGCTGGCATAAAAATGGCTCAGGTGGACGCGCTTTGGGTTTGCTTGTTCCTGTTGAAGGTTTCGCTGGTTTAAACCAAGAATATAGCTCATCACCACAGCCTTCTCCCGCGGGAACGGGTGCTTGATTTTCGCAGTAAGTCGCGCCTTTCGGGCAAGTTAAGCGAACGTGAAAATGGGAATCATGTCCAAACCACGGGCGAATTTTTTGCAACCAACTGCGATCACCGCGCACCGTTTGGCATAATTTCAATTTAATCGCAGGATTAACGAAAATACGCGCCACTTGCTTATCTTGTGCCGCTAAACGAATTAAATTGGCGTGATTTTCATTCCATACGGAATCATCAACACGTTGCGCTTTGCGATCCACCACTAACAAGCCCATTCCCGCTGGATTTTGTGCATCTTTATCGGATAAACGCCCTAAACGTAACCAAATATCTGCGTCCAAGCCCATTTGGTGGCTGGCGTGTCCCGTTAAAAAGCGTCCGCCCCCCGGCATTGCAATATCGCCGATAAGCATTGTTGGAATGCCTGCGGATTTGGCTTTTTTGCCTAAGCGTTGCAAATAGGCAATCATATCTGGGTGTCCGTAATAGCGATTTTTGCTGGTGCGGATCACTTGGTAACCTTCGCCATTAAAAGGCAAAGGTTGCGCACCAATAATACAGCCATTGCTATAAGATCCCACTGGGGTTGGCTCGCCCGCAATAGGGCGTTTGACTTTCTGCCAATATTCAGGGCCTGCCATTGCGCTGCTCGCAGAAAAAATTCCGCAAAAAAGCACCGCACTTAATAATTTGGTTAAATTTTTCATTTACATTGTGCCTTAAATCTTAATAGGTGATCGAGTAAAACAATGGCGGTCATTGCTTCCGCAATAGGTACGGCACGAATGCCTACGCAAGGATCGTGGCGCCCTTTGGTGATCACTTCCACTGGCTCATTATTCAAATTCACTGAACGCCCTGCAATGGTAATGCTCGAAGTAGGCTTTAACGCAATGGTCGCAATAATCGGTTGGCCCGAGCTAATGCCGCCTAAAATTCCTCCTGCGTGGTTAGAACAAAAACCTGCTGGCGTCATTTCGTCACGGTGCTTCGTGCCTTTTTGTTCCACCACCGCAAAGCCATCACCAATTTCCACGCCTTTCACCGCATTAATGCCCATCAAGGCGTGCGCCAAATCCGCATCAAGGCGATCGAAAACCGGCTCGCCCAATCCTACTGGTACATTTTCTGCCACCACGGTTAATTTAGCGCCGATGGAATTGCCTTCTTTTTTTAACTCGCGGATTAATTCATCAAATTTTTCCACCGCACTTGGATCGGGGCAGAAAAATGGGTTGCTGTTTACTTGTTGCCAGTCAATTTGAGCAATGTCTTCCACCGTTTTCGGATCAATTTTTACGGAGCCAATTTGTGAAAGATAACCTCGCACTTCAATACCAAAATGTTCACGCAGATATTTTTTCGCAATTGCCCCAGCGGCCACGCGCATTGCTGTTTCGCGAGCCGAAGAACGTCCACCACCACGATAATCACGCAAGCCGTATTTTTGTTGGTAAGTATAATCAGCGTGACCAGGGCGGAAACGATCTTTGATTTCGCCATAATCTTGCGAGCGTTGATCGGCATTTTTGATAATCATTCCAATGCTCGTGCCTGTGGTTTTCCCTTCAAACACCCCTGAGAGAATTTGCACTTCGTCATCTTCCCGTCTTGGCGTGGTGTAACGTGAAGTGCCGGGTTTGCGGCGATCCAAATCTGGCTGAATGTCCTGCTCTGAAAGTTCAAGTCCCGGTGGTACGCCGTCCACAATACAGCCCAAGGCAACGCCGTGGGATTCACCAAAGGTGGTTACGCGAAAAAGTTGTCCGATACTGTTTCCTGCCATTATTTTTCCTTATTTATTCCTTATGATTTCGCTAAATTTTCTGACACGATTTTTATTTCTTGCGATGTGGTTGGATTTTTAATGAACACATCAAGCTGATTGAACGCAATTTCCACATTATGCGCGGCAAATAGCTCATCAATACGACGATTCACATAATCGATGGTTCGGGTACGTTCATTTAGGTTACCCACATAAACACGCAGTTCGTGATCCAAGGTACTTGCGCCAAAAGTTAAGAAGTATGCCACAGGCTCTGGATCTTTCAAAACATATTCACATTCATCAGCCGCTTGCAATAATAAACGTTTCACTAATTCTAAATCTGAGCCATAAGCCACGCCTACACTTAACACCACGCGCGTCATTGAATCAGTCAATGCCCAGTTGATCAAACGTTCTGTTACAAAAGCTTTATTTGGCACGATCACTTCTTTTTTATCAAAATCGATCAAGGTGGTGGAACGAATACGAATTTTCGATACCGTGCCTGAATATTCCCCAATGGTAACCACATCGCCAATCCGTACCGGGCGTTCAAATAAGATGATAATACCTGAAATAAAGTTGGCGAAGATTTCTTGTAAACCGAACCCTAAACCTACCGAAAGTGCGGCAAATAACCATTGCAATTTTGACCACGACATTCCTAACACGGAAAACGCTGCGCCACCGCCAATAGCAATAATAAAATAGGTCAGCAGGGTGGTGATGGTATAAGGCGTTCCCTGTGAAAAACTCATTCGTGAAAATACTAAGACTTCTAGCAAGCCGCCAATATTTTTCACTAACGCATAAGTGCCGATGATGATAATCAAAGCAAATAATAAATTCAGTAAGGTGATTGATTCGCTCACCGTGCCAGTTTCTGTTACCACCTGTTGTTGCCATAAGGTTACCCCTTCTAAATAATAGGCAACGGTGATGAGATCAGACCAAACCCAATAAAATAAGCCAAATAATGCCAGCCATAATAAGAGATCCACCACGCTTTTCACTTGGCTTTTCACTTGCGAAATAGCTAAGCTTTCTTCGCGGGAATAGTCTGAATTAAGATCATTATTATTTTCTTCTTTTTGTGCTTGTTGCGCCTGAATTTTTTCTTGTAAGCGGCGATAAGCAAGGCGTCTTGCCGATACGGTAAAGCCACGATACACCACATCGCGCGCAATCATCCAGATCACTAACACAAAATAAGAAGACATTAAATGTTCCATCAAATTCAATGCGGTATAATAATAGCCCATAATAATTAGTACAATTAAGGCAATGGGCGCGATAACTAACACTAATCTTGCAAATCTTAAAAAATGACTTTGTTCACCTGCCTGTTCTTGCGTTTGCTGATAAATAGTCACGGCATAGCGTAAGCGTGGGCCAACAATAAATAAGGTGATGACTAAAATAAAGATTGTTAATACTTCACCTAATACATCATTCGTAATGCCTGTGTCTAAATAGGTAAAAATAGCGGCATTTAACCATAGGGCATTAATCCATACCGAACGTTTAAACACGGAATAAAATAACTGCACATTATTTTTAGGCATATTAAAGTGTCGATAAGCCAACCCATTTGGTCGTAACATTGCTAAAATAAAAGCAAATAATAACCAATAGCCCGCCATTCTCACTGCCCATAATAAGAAATCTTCAGGGGTTTCAAAACAAAAAGTTAAGATTAAAATGAGTGTAGAAAGAAAAATAAAGGTTGAACGCAAACATAAAATTAACGTCCAAAAAATGGCTTCTGGCGTATAACGTTGGCGCTCACCTTTTAACGTATTAATACGGCTATTAATTAATGCTAAACGCTGTGTAATTTTATCCTTTCGCCATTGAATTAATCCCACAATAGACAATAAAAATAAAATTGATACTGTCGCAGGAAAAATATTTTCTGTCCAGTTAGAAAAACTAATTAACTTAGAAATATCCTTTAACTGAAATTGTAATTTTGGCAAGAAATTAGCCACCCAATCAAGATCGATTGGAGGATTACTTCTTACCCAAAAGCTTTGCTGTTGTAATTTGCTTTGCAGGGTATCACTAATTGCGGTAACCTGCTGTTGGTTCAATTCAATATTAATCGCTAAATTAAGCTGATTATTTAATATAGTAATGGTATCAGATAAGAGTTTTCGTCTTTCTTGTAAAATATTATTAAGTTGTGCTTTTTCTGCATCATTAAAGGTTGTATTCGCCGTTTTTGCTAAATTAGCAATATAACCTGAGGTATCATACAAATTATCTCGTGATTCCGTTAAATCAAAAATCTTCACGCGAAGATCCGTAATTTGTTTAGATAAACCTTGGATCATTTGATCTTGCGGTAACAATTGTTTTTGTTTATTGATAATACGAGAAAGCACTAAAGTGCCTTGTAAGGCACTAATTTGCTCATTAATATTGCGTTCCGTTTGTTGTAAATTATCTAATACACTTTTAATGCGCAAATTATCTTGCGAAAGAATATTTAATTGTGTTGTTTCTTGAATTAGATCTTGGCTAATTTGTAAATTAATATTTTGCTGATCTAAAATGGCTGGATTTGTGGTTGAGTTATTATGTTGAGATTGCTTTAACTGTTCTGCCTGTTGGCGTGTTTCTTGCAAGTTTTTTTCATTAATGACTTGCTGAAGCAAAGACAATTTATTTTGTAACTGTTGCTGTTGTAAGGTTTTTTCTTCTGATTGAATAGTATATAAGGAAGTAAGATCATTATTTCCTTGCAATAATAATTGATTATAAGAATTTTGTAGATTCAGATATTCTAGTTCTACATCTAACTTTATTTTATCACTAGAATCTGAGGCTAAATTAAATAATTGCTTATCAATTTCTTGCGTTCTTAATAAATTTGCACTCAATGCAGATTGCGCACGCTCTGGCGCAGCACGCTGACTGACTAACTGTGCATTAATTGCTACCAAATCGGTTTGAACTTGTTGTAAGTTTTGCTGTGTGGTAATCAATTGCGTTTGTAACTCTGACAAAGAAAGCGTTAATAGCTCTTGTTCAGAAGGAAACACTTTATTTTTTAATTTATCTAAATCATTTTGTGTTGCTAAAATATTTTTTGGTGCATCATTAATTAAACTTTTTAATGCAGCATAATCTTGTTTTTGCTTATCAATTTTGGCGAGAAAATCTAGCGTCTCTTCCAAATTAGCCACTTGTGTTTTATTCGCGGGATCTGTTTGATCTGTTTCTTTTGCCGCCGTCAGCTGTGTCTGAATTTGCTGCGTAGAAGGTAATTCTGCCAAGGCTGAACTGGCAAAAATCAAAAACGCGATATAAATAAAGAAGGTCTTAATAGCTCTCATCAATTATCCCATTAATTGCTGTAATACTGTTTTTAACGCATTGCGTGAAATTTTAATCGTTCCCTGTTGCTGGCATTGTGCCACATCTAATGGAAAATAGTGTATCGGTTGTTTAAATTTTTCTAATCGCGAAGCAAGCCAAATTCGTAAATTTTCCACCGCACTTTGGCTAAATTCATCAATAAACTCAACCATTGCCACAGGGCGTTGCCCAAATTCCATATCTTCCACAGGCAGGACAACAACTTGTTTTACCTTAGGATAATGCAAAATAACCCGTTCAATTTCTTCAGGCTGAATATTTTCTCCGCCTGAAATAAACATATTGTCTAATCGCCCTAAAACGCATAGCTCATCATTTTGCCATTCACCGAGATCTTTGGTGTGAAGCCAACCATCCTGTTGAACCAAAGGCAATATTTCACCCTGTTGCCAATAACCTAGCCCTAAGCCTGCACCACGCAAACAAATTTCTCCCTCAATCAGCGCAAGTTCTCGACCTTTGAGGGGGAAGCCCACACCACGATATTGATCGCTTTTTTTCGCACAGACTGTGGATGCCATTTCTGTCATTCCATAACCAGAATAACAAGTCAGACGATATTGTGCCGCCTGCTGCGTTAAGGCAAGGGGAATATGGCTGCCCCCTAATAAAATGTGCTGAGTATGTTCAGTCTGTTCAGAACGTTGTTGCAAATAAGTGAGAAAGCGTTGCAATTGTGTTGGCACAAGAGATAAATGTGAAACCTCAGCCGCGGCGGAATAAAAATTCTCATTCGGCAAATGCAATCTTGCTCCCGCGTGCAACCAGCGCCATACAATGCCTTGCCCTGAAACGTGATATAACGGTAAAGAAAGCAACCACGCATTTTCTGCCCCAAATGCCATTAATTCGCACACGCCTTGCGCATTATCCAAATGTCCTTGCAGGCTATGCACCACCGCTTTAGGGCTGCCCGTTGAACCGGATGTGAGTGTCATTGTCGCTGGACGATTGGGATCATAAGCCGCCGTGCAATTTTTTTTAGCTTGCGAAGCCGTAACGGATACAACAAGTGCGGTGCAATTTTGCAATATTTTTTCGCCCTTAGGATCATAATAAAAATGTACATCCGCATTTTCACATAATTGGGTAATCTTTTCTTCTGGAAAAGCCGGATTAATCCCCAACACTCTCGCGCCCAATTGAATCCCTGCTAAATAGGCAAGCAAGAGCGCAAAACTATTTTTTCCGCATAAGGCAATCCCCTCACCAACATTCACTCCTTGCTGAGAAAATGCCTGTGCCACAGTATTAATTTTTTCACTCAGTTGCTGCCAAGAAAAAAGTTCGCCTTGCTCATTGCGCAAGGCTACTTTATGTTGATAATCAGGCTGGGCGGCATAATGTTGCCAAAGATATGTCATTGTAATGCCAATTAATTTACTGTGAAAAATGTGCGCACTTCGTCAATCAATTCTTCTGGCAAGTGCATTGATTGCATTGCACCTTCCAACATTAACATTTTACGACCACTATTTGTATTGGTGATCACCCAATATGGCGTATTAGGAATTTGTTTTGGCTTAGTGTGATTCCCCGCCATTAACAATGTCCCCTCATCACGGGCAAAGTACACGCGCGTACGCCCTTGTAAGGATTCCGTAGCCTGTGCAAAACTTTCTGGATTGGTGCGATAAAGCACGCGTAAAATAGCCAAGAAGCGTACCACCGCTTTGCTTTCTTGCTGAAAATCAGCGGACTGGATCAACTCACGCACCTTGCTAACCATTTTTTGGATCGCCTCATCAGATTGCTTTCTCGTTGCCACTTTTTCTTTTGCGGCTGGTTTTTCTTCCACTTTTTCATTATCTCGTGCTAATTCGTTGGAAATTTCCACCGCACTTTGATTATCAGCAGAAAGGTTTGGTGCAAAGGTCACATTATGATCAGTACGCACCGCAGGAAAATTGAGTAAACGGCGTAAAATATCAGAAGCACTTTCACCGATAGATCGGGTTTGGCTGGCTATGTATTGATAAAGTTCTTCATCTACTTCAATAATTTTCATTTTTTCTCTCCAGTTGCTTGATCTCTTTACGCTTTTGCAACATTATAACGATTTATTTTCAAATACTCACGCAAAAATTATGTCGCAAACGCAATTACTCAATTTTCAATTTCATCAATTAAAACAACCTACTAGCAACCCAACCTTAGTGTTTATTCACGGATTATTTGGCGATATGAATAATTTAGGGGTGATTGCCCGAGCCTTTGCGGAAAATTACCCTATTTTACGCCTAGATTTACGCAATCACGGACAGAGTTTTCATTCTGAATCAATGAATTATGATTTAATGGCGGAAGACCTATTAGCCACTATTGAACATTTAGATCTTAAACAGGTGATCTTAATCGGGCATTCCATGGGGGGAAAAACCGCAATGAAAGCGGCAAGCCTTCGCCCTGATTTAGTGAAAAAATTGATCGTTATTGATATTGCGCCAGTGAAATATGGCGAACACGGACATAATAGCGTATTTGATGGCCTTTTCGCCGTAAAAGAAGCTCACGCAGAAACACGCCAGCAAGCCAAACCAATATTAGCTCAACACATACCAGAAGAAAGCATTCAGCAATTTATGTTGAAATCCTTTGATGCACAATCTACTGAAAAATTTCGTTTTAATTTGACCGCACTGAAACAAAACTATTCTCACCTTATGGATTGGCAGGATTGTTTTTATCCCAACCCTACTCTATTTATCAAAGGTGGACAATCTGATTATATTCAACCTGAATATAGCAAGCAGATTTTAGCCCAATTCCCCCAAGCCAGCTCTTTCACCATTAACGGCAGTGGACATTGGGTACACGCCGAAAAACCTGACGCGATTATTCGCATTATTCAGCGTTTTTTAGATAGCCAATAACAATCTCACCAATCAAAGGTTGAGGGTTTTAATCAACTATGAATTGTGATATAGTTCGCGGCGATGAGTAGTTGTAGCTTATCATTCTCAATTAGCTACATTTTAACCAGTTCAGTGATTTGAAAAATGGCAAAACAAGATGCAGATTGCATAACCTTAGATCTGTTTGCTAACACACCCAAAGTGGGACGCCCAAAAACAAATCCGCTGACCCGAGAACAACAACTCCGTATCAACAAACGTAATCAACTTAGACGGGATAAATCCTGCGGTTTAAAGCGTGTTGAGCTGAAATTGCATACGGATATTGTTCAACAATTGGAAGATTTAGCGTCTGTACAGCGTGTTAGTCGTTCAGAGTTAATCGTAACGATTTTACAAGAATATTTTAAATTTCAAGAAAATAGGAAATAAAAATGGCTATCGTTGGTTTATTTTATGGTAGTGACACGGGCAATACTGAAAACATTGCACGAATGATTCAAAAACAATTAGGCTCAGAAGTGGTAGATATTCGCGATATTGCCAAGAGTACGAAAGAAGATATTGAAGCCTATGACTTTTTAATGATTGGTATCCCAACTTGGTACTATGGTGAAGCCCAATGCGACTGGGACGACTTTTTTCCAACCTTAGAAGAAATTGACTTCACAGATAAATTAGTCGCCATTTTTGGTTGTGGCGACCAAGAAGACTATGCAGAATATTTCTGCGATGCAATGGGAACAGTACGTGATATTATCGAACCAAAAGGTGCGATTATTGTCGGTCATTGGCCAACGGAAGGTTACACTTTTGAAGTTTCGCAGGCACTCGTTGACGAAAATACATTTGTAGGTCTATGTATTGATGAAGATCGTCAGCCAGAACTGACTGCTGAACGTGTTGAAAAATGGACAAAACAAGTTTTTGATGAAATGTGTTTAGCTGAGTTAGTTGAGTAACCCACCAAGAGCAAAAGAAAGGAAACATTATGTCTGAAGAAAATATTAAACTTCTTAAAAAAGCAGGGTTAAAAATTACCGAGCCACGCTTAACGATTTTAGCGTTAATGCAAGAACATAGTATGTCACATTTTTCTGCAGAAGATGTTTATAAACTATTGCTTGAACGCGGTGAAGATATTGGCTTAGCAACGGTTTACCGTGTACTTAACCAATTTGATGAAGCAAATATTCTCATTCGCCATAACTTTGAAGGAAATAAATCCGTTTTTGAACTTGCACCGAGTGAACATCACGATCATATTATTTGCGTGGATTGTGGCAAAGTCTTTGAGTTTAATGACGAGATCATTGAACAACGACAAAAACAAATTAGTGAAGAACACGGTATTAAATTAAAAACGCACAGTTTATATCTTTACGGTAAATGTAGTGATATTGATAACTGTGATGAAAAAGATAAAGAGAAATAAAAAAATTGGCTGGTTTCATACCAGCCATTTTGTTATTCAGGCTTTCCCTGCTCACCAATATGGCTTGCGCAGGCATAAGCGGAACTCCACGCCCATTGGAAGTTATAACCACCAAGCCAGCCGGTCACATCTAGCACTTCGCCAATAAAATACAGCCCTTTGACTTTGCTACTTTCCATTGTTTTTGACGAAATTTCGTGCGTATCCACACCGCCCATTGTGACTTCTGCGGTACGATAACCCTCCGTGCCATTAGGGAAAATTTTCCAATGATGAATGAAATTTTCTAAATTTTCCAACCGCACTTTGCTTAAATTCGCCAAGGTTTCCGTTGGAATCATCTCGCGTTCTTGCCAAAGCTCCACTAATTTCGTTGGTAGAACGCGTGATAATGCGGTTTTTAACTGCAATTTCGGCGAAGTTTGGCGTAATTCCTGCAAATAATCGCCAATGGATTGATTTGGTAATAAATCCACTTCCACCCATTCATTCGGTTGCCAATAGTTAGAAATTTGTAAGATCGCTGGCCCAGAAATACCACGGTGGGTAAACAATAATTGATTAAAAAAAGACTGCCCATTTTCAGCACTCACACGCACAGGCAAAGAAACGCCAGCAAGTGCGGTGTAAAATTGCTCTGTTTCTCGCCAACGGAATGGCACAAGGGACGCACGCGGTGGGATCACGGCCAAGCCAAACTGTTCAGCAATTTGATAGCCCAAAGGGGAAGCACCTAAAGCGGGCATTGAAAGCCCACCTGTTGCCACCACAAGTTGATGACAATGCCAAGTTTGTCCGTTCGCTTGCACGGTAAAACCACCATTCTCCAAGGCGGAAACTTGTTCTATGTGCTGGCGTAACTGAATATTAACCTGATATTTCACACATTTCGCAAGCAATAAATCCACAATCTGTTGCGCGCTTTCATCACAAAATAGTTGTCCGAGTTCTTTTTCGTGATAGGTAATGCCATATTCCGCCACTAACGCGATAAAATCCCATTGAGTAAAACGTGCTAAAGCAGATTTCACAAAATGAGGATTGTGCGAAAGATAATGCTGTGGCGTAACCTCTAAATTAGTGAAATTACAAAAGCCACCGCCCGACATCAAAATCTTCCGTCCCGCTTTTTTACCGCTATCTAAAACCGTTACCTGTTTGCCTTGCTTGCCAAGCTGACCTGCACAAAACAGCCCTGCTGCTCCTGCGCCAATAATCAGCGTATCAGAAAAATAAGGTGTCATTGCGCAGCTCCTTTTTTGGCGTTTTGTAGCATTTCTGCCATTTGCATACTTTGAATAATAGTGCGCCGATCGATCCCCGATTTATCCGAATCTAGCACCTTTTGCCAAAGGGCAATGGCTTTGGGATAATCCGTTTGTACAAAGGCTTCTCCGGCCAACAGCGATAAACTCGATGCTTCTTTCGGATCTTGCGAGAGCGCTTGATCAAGCATAGCTTGCACCTGTGGGGTGATTTTTTGCCCTGCTTTTTGATACAACGCATTTGCCGCTAAGCCTAAAATTTCAGGTTTTCCGCCTGTTAAGCGATCGGCATAAGAATAAGCCACCAAGGCATTATCGAACTCATTATTTTGCATATAAGCCTGCCCTAACTCGATCCAAGCCTCACTGTTGTTGGGATTTTGGCGCAAACGTTGCTCAATTTTTTCCACATAAGTTTCATTTTTTTGCCCCGCACTTTGCCCATTAAATGATTCCGCAAAGGGATCGGCAGATTGCGTTGTAATCGTTTGTTTTGCTTGAAGTTGTTGCTGGTATTGCTGTTCAGCGGAAAAGCGATCAAGGGAAAAATAATATCCCATAGGCAACGCAATCAATAATAGGCTCAACGCCACAAAATAAGGACGACTTTTCAATGTTGAAGCCATCGCAAAGTGCGGTTGTTTTTCAAGCTGTTTTTCATCATCAAGTAAACGTTGGGCAAATTCCTGCGCTAATTCTGGATCAAGCTGACCTTTCGTTTGTTGCTGATAAAGGGCGATATTTTGCTGTTGGCGATAATTTTTCTGCCAATTTATTCCGCGCCCTAAAGGCAACCAAAGCCCAAGGCTAATCAAGAGTAAAAGGACTACGCCGATGAAAAAAGTCATTCTGATTTATCCGTTTTGGCTAATAAACTGTTTAATGCTTGCTGTTGCTCTGCGCTGAGTGCTGAATTTTGCGGCTTTGGCTTCACGCACAACATTCGCCACATTGCTAGCGCCCCAAGCAATAGCAAGAAGAAAGGCAAGCCCCACAATAACAGGGTGGTGGATTTCACTGGCGGATTATAGCGCACGAAATCACCGAAGCGGCTCGTCATCACGTCAATGATTTGCTCGTTGCTGCTGCCGGCTTCCACCATTTTATACACTTCAATACGCAGATCATAAGCAATGGGCGAATTGGATTCCACCAAGTTTTGATTTTGACATTGTGGGCAACGCAGGGATTTCGCCAAGGCCACGGCTCGGGTGCGCTCGGCAGGATTGCTAAATTCAAAGGTATCCACCATTTCTGCCTGAGCCAGTTGGCTGATTGCGAAAAATGTTATGACGACTAACCACCATTTTTTCATTCTTTTCCTTCCTGTTTAGCCGTTTCTTGCTTAGCCGTTTCTTGCTTAGCTGTTTCTTGCAACGCTAAGTGCGGTGCATTTTTTGCTAATTTTTGCCATAAGGGCAGAAATTCTTGTTGCCAAATTTGCTGATCCAATGGCCCTGAATAGCGATAATGAATAATGCCGTTGGCATCAACCAAATAGGTTTCTGGCGCACCGTCCACACCCAATTTCATTGCAAATAAGCCCTTGCTATCATCAATCACCTGATGAAAAGGATTGCCCATTTCCTGCAACATTAGCAAGGCATTTTGCCGTTTATCCCGATAATTTAGCCCCACAATCGGCACGCCTTGACTTTGCAAGCGCATTAAAAAGGCGTGTTCTTGCTTGCAATAGGCACACCAACTGCCCCATACATTAATGAGATAAGTTTCTTTCGGCAAAGATGCGTTGCTCACATTGATTTCAGGCTCAAGCAGATCACTTTGATAAAATTCAGGCACGGGCTTGCCAATTAACGCGGACGCAATTTTTTTCGGATCATTATGCAGTCCTAGCAACAAAAGACCACAGACTGCAATGATCAAGAATAAGGGCAGAAACACAATGATTTTTCTATTCATCTTTCGCTCTCCTTGTGCGCAAGGCAAGGGCGCCCAATAATGCACCAAACGCCATTAAGGTTGCGCCAATCCACAGCCAGCGTACAAAAGGCTTGTAATGCAGACGGAACGAAAATTCGCCCGCGCCAAGTTTATCCCCCATCACAATATAAATATCGCCAAGCAAGTTCCAATACAAGCCAACTTCCGACATATTCATCGTGCGCACTTCATAATAACGGCGTTCAGGATAAAGTGCGGTGATTTTTTTGCCGTTTTTTGTTATCTCAAATTGCGCCACTTCGCTGGTGTAATTGGGCCCGAGTTCATTACGAAAACCAAGGTAGTGAAACTCATAGCCGTTCAGCATTTGGCTTTGGTTAGGCGATAAGCGCACGCCAATTTCACTAGCAAAATAGCTCGACATTGTCGCACCAATCACCGTAAGTGCTAACCCACAATGGGCGATTACCATTGTCCAACGCTTTAAGGAAAGGGATCGCCACGCGCCCCAAAGAGTAACGCCAAGCAACCAAAACGCCAAGCTAATTAACGCAAAAGGCAAGGCTTGAAAATGTAAGGTTTCATCATTTTGAATGGTGAATGCGATCATTGCATAAGCAAGCCCACAGGCAGGAATTAGCAATAAGACATTGCGGCACAACAAAGTGCGGTGGATTTTTTTCCAAAATGCACTGACGACAAAAATCATCGCCAGCAATGCCAGCACAATAAGGGGCAAGAAAATGGTGTTAAAGTAAGGCGCGCCGACAGAAATCGAACCCCAGCCCATTGTGCTAAATAGCATTGGATAAAATGTGCCTAAAAATACGCTTGCCGTGGCGACTGCCACCAAAATATTGGCTATGAGCATTAGGCTTTCTTTAGAAAAAAAGGAAAAATGCACCGCACTATTTTCACTTGGGCGCACATTCACTTTCAGCGCAAATAAGGTGAGCGAGCAAGTGGTGAGCAAGAAAAAGAGCATTAACAACGCCATTCCCCGCTCTCCGTCCATAGCAAAAGCGTGTACAGAAGTTAGCACGCCCGAACGCACAATAAACGTACCTAATAAACTGAATGCAAAGGCAAACAGGGAAAATAAAATCGTCCAATAATGGAAAACGCCACGTTGTTCGCTCACGGATAAACTATGCAATAGCCCTAGCCCAAGCAACCACGGCATTAATGAAGCGTTTTCAACTGGGTCCCAGAACCACCAGCCGCCCCAGCCAAGCTCATAATATGCCCACCACGCACCGAGCATTATGCCTAAGGTTAAAAAGAACCAAGAAACCAGCACCCAAGGGCGTGTCCAGCGAGCCAGCGCGGCATCAAAATGTCCACTTAACAAGGTGGCAAGGGTGAGAGCAAAATTCACCGCAAAGCCTACATAGCCAAAATAAAGCAACGGTGGGTGAAAAATTAACCCTATATCTTGCAGCATCGGGTTAAGATCACGTCCTTCCAAAGGGCTAGGAAATAAACGCTCAAAAGGATTGGAAAAAAATACGATAAACAGCGCAAAACCAAAACACAGCAAGCCTAAAATAGACAGCGTTCGGCTGGCAATAATGGGATCAATTTTACGGCTAAAAAAGGCAAATGCCATTGTCCATAATCCCAACGAAAATAGCCAAAACAGCATTGAGCCTTCGTGTCCGCCCCAAGTGGCGGCAATTTTGAAAAATTGCGGTAAGGCAGAATTAGAATGCGCCGCCACATATTGCACGGAAAAATCATCAGTCGCAAAGCAATAAGCTAGCCCAAGCAAGGAAAGGGTGGTAAAAATCCCAAACAGATAACTCAAATTCCACGCCGATGTAATTAGGCGTGGATTGCCTTGTTTAATCCCAATATGCGGCACAATCGCCAACAGCAATGCGGAAACAAGAGCAAAAAGTAAAGCAAGAAAAGCAAGTTCTGGGATCATTGTCATATTCGTTGGTTAATTTGTTGTGTATTTTAGAGAAAATGCGTAGCAATGTCATTGTGTTATGCAGAAAAATCATCAAGCTCATTCTCAATTCAAGCAGTGATAAAAATGCGTAAAAATGCACCGCACTTTATTTTCTGCAAATGACTTTTCTCGCCCGTTTTCCCTTTGCCATTAGGGGATTTACGGCAAAAAACGCCATTAAAACAAAGGCGAACACCTTGGTTCGCCCTGATAATCATTGACTGTTTTGATTAGGCCAAAGTCATTTGCCCTGCGTATAAAATGAAGTAACGCAAGCAAAGTACCCCGATTAACCCCAATCCTGCCACAATCAGCATAAAGCCTTTTTGGTGTTTGAGTTTCTCACCTGCAACAGCGTTGAGTAAGAGGGGTAACACAATCCCAATGCCTACCACGCCGATCCAGAAGACATTCGCCCAGAAGCCACCCGAAAGTGCGGTGTGAAATGCCACGGTTTTTTGTCCACCACCAAGGTATAAACCAAAGAAGAAAGCGAACAATAAGAAAGCTTCAATCAACACCACTGGCTGTTCAAATTTATGTAAGAACGCCAAGCCTTTGGAATGAGTGCTTTCTTTGGTGCATAAAATGGTGAAGAAAATCAATGCCGCAATGCCCGATGACGTACCTGATGCCAAGAATAACACCGGCAAGACTGGGTTATTTAGCATTGGATAGCTCACTAATGCAGAAAGTAGGAACCCTGTATATGCCCCTAACGCTACGCTAAGCAATAAGGTAATGATCTCAATGGCATTAGTGAATTTAGCAGCAATATCAATGATTTTCTCTGCAAGATTTGCAAGTTTCGGCACAAAGCGCTTCACAAGGCTCAATACTAGTGATTTGAAGATAATCGCTAACCATAATATCAAGAACAACATATACACTTGGAACAACATCACCCCTGCGGACATAATTGAGGTGTGGTGATAATTGAACATTAAATACCAGAATGTCCAAGGTTTGGTTAAGTGGAAAATCAATAGCAATAAACCAATGGTAATGCTAATCGGTGCAAGCAAGGCATTAACCTTTAAGATATTGTTCTCTTCCGGGCGTTCCCCTGCTAATCCTGCACGTTTTAGCAATACCGCAAGCATTGTTGCCCCTGCGGAAATCCCTAATAAAAAGAGATAAATCGCAATCGGCCCGTCCCACACTAAAGATGGGAAATGAAATGGACTGTTCATCGTCTGATCTCCCCTGCTCTAGCTGGAACGTGGTAAAGATTTGGATCTGTACCTAATTCAACTTTTGTACGATAGGTTTGTTTTTCTTTCAGTTTCAAAGAAATTTCACTTTGCGGATCGTTGGTATCACCAAAGGTTAGGGCTTTGGTTGGGCAAGCTTCTACACAAGCTGGCTGTTTGCCTTTTGCCAAATTAGTATCGCGACAGAAGTTACATTTATCGGCGGATTTATACACAGGGTGAATAAAGCGCACGCGATATGGACATACGGCAATACAGTATTGACAGCCAACACAAAGATCTTTGTTGACATCAACAATACCAGTGGAAGCATCAATATATGAAGCCCCTGTTGGACACACAGCAACACAAGGTGCATTGGTACAATGCTGGCACGAATGACGGAAAAATTCATATTTCACGTCAGGAAATTCGCCATAAGGTTCGCTACGAATAATTTCTAAACGTGAAACGCCTTCTGGCACTTGGTTGGTTTCACGACACGCGTCCATACAAGCGGTACAACCAATACAAGCGGTTTCATCGTGCAACATTGCATAACGAATCGGCTTTTCTTCTGCCTTATCTTGTGCTACTAACTTAATTGTTGTTCCTGTCATTAGGATCAAAGCGCCCATTCCAGAAACAAAATTACGGCGTGAGCAAGTTGTCATTTGTTATCCTTTTGTTCGCTGGTCGGGTCAAGATCTTTTAAGGCTTTGCGTTTTTGTTGTTCTCCGTGACAATCCACGCAAAGTTTAATGCGTTGTTTTTTCTCAATGCCTTTCATTGCGTCTTTTTCTGGGTGCAAAGTATGGCACGCCGCACAAGGCAATTTCATTGCGTGAACATCGTGCGCCCAAAGTTTCTCGCGTAATTTTTCAGGACGGTGGCAAGAGAAGCAAACTTGATTTTGCTCTTGCACAGAGAACATTGGTTTTTTGTCAGAGAAAATATCGCTTTCAAAACGCATTACATCTTTCGCACCACGGCGGTGATTTTCAGAAATATTACCGTGGCAGCTCACACAGGTAATCGGCTTGCCTGTGCTTGGATTGGTTTTCGATAAGTGCGTACCGTGGAATTTACCAAAATGTAAATCACCGCCAGATTGTTCATCAGTGGCTTCTAATTTGTGGCATTTCGCACAGTATTCATTAGGATTACGCTGGTTTTCCAACGTGGGTTGATAACTAAGCTCCACAGTTTTACTCTCGACTGATGCGGGCAATGCAACAATCATCACCCCCAATAATGCCGCCAGTTTCACCATTTTCTTTAATACAACGTTCATTTCTTATTACCTCAAATTTTCGTTCAAAATAGACCGCACTTTAGTTTTCTTCCCACTTTAAGGTTTCTTCCTAAGTCGGCACTTAATAAAGTGCGGTTACTTTTTGGCTTATTTTGCTGGTGGAGCTTTCTCCATTAAGCCTTTTTCTAACGCTTCTTTATTCCATTGTGGAACAACTTCTTTGAGGAATTTCGCTTTCGCTGCACGTTCTTTTTCAATATCAATGCCCATTGCTTTCCACGCATTTTCAGCTGTTGAAATATCTGGGTAATTGATTGGCTGTTTCACACCGTGTTTGGTGAGAATAATGGCTAATTTAGTACGTGCATCAGCAATACGATCTAAGCCTGTTGCAATGGTTTTTAAGATAATATCTGGTGCGTGAATATGACCACCGTGGCCCGCAGCAGAATAATCCCAACGCCATTGTGCGTGACGGATAGCTTGTAATGCTGGTTTCATTTCTTCTTCTGTTGCACCTGCGTCCCAAGCCGCTTTCGCTTCAAAGTGTGCTTTCACGATTTGGTCTTCAAGTTTAATCATCACGTCTTTGATGTCTTTTTTATGACCTGCTACCACTTTGGTTAAAGTTTCTTTACTTTGATCGTGGCAGTTTGCACAGGTGTTTTCAAAAGAATCCAGCGGATTACCAATTTTGTGGTCCGTGTAAACTTTACCATCAGCCCCTTGTACTTTTGGCATATGGCAATCCACACAGGTTACGCCATTTTTACCGTGTGTCCCTTGTAACCAAGTTTCATAGTCTGGGTGCTGTGCTTTTAACATTGGTGTTTTAGAGATAGAGTGAATCCAATCGTAGAATTCGATATTGTCATAGTATTGTTCCATACTATCCACATCTACCCCTTTCATCCAAGGGAATACCACATTGTTTACCACTTTTTTATCAAAGTAATATTCAACGTGACAGTTAGCACAAATTGCGCCACGTTTGTCTGTTTTATCTAAATGAGCGAAGTCTTTTCCGATCGCATCTAAGGCGCGTAAAACGTGCGGACGAGCGATGCGTAAAGCAGGTTTACCTTCTGCAAAATCTTTTGATGTAGTGTCGTGACAGTCAGCACAGCCGATAGAATTTACCACTTCAGCGCCACCTTTTGCCCATTTGCCGTTGAAGTATTCTTCTTCACCCCATTCAGCAATTAAACGTGGCACATCTGGGCCTTTACACGTCCAGCACGCCATTGGTTGTGGGCCGCTGTTAGCATCAAACGGCGCACCTGTACGCAAAATATTGCGCACGTCAGTTACGGTATAGAAGTGACCACGCGGTTTGTTATATTCTTTTGAGAACGCATAACCGCCCCACATTACGATCATTCTAGGATCAACTTCAATTGCCGGAACAATTTCCGTAGATTCTGCAGTTGCAGCCCAACTGTTATATTGTTTTGGATATTTTTCAGCAAATTGTTCACTGATTGCTTGAATTTTCAAATCAGGATTTGGTTTTGCTAATTCCTCACGAGTTGGAGCTCGCTTTTCTGCTACACTATTATCTGCCGCCATCAAAGGTTGCGCAGACACTAAAGTCAATCCAGCAATCGCCAGAGAAGCTAAAGTTTTTCTGAAAATGTTCACGATAATTACTCCATACATTGATCAATGTTGTACAACAAATAAACTTAAGCAATAAATGATAATTTTTCTCATTAAAAACAATATGATAATGAATTAAGAGAAAGTTTTTCACGCTTAAAAATAACAAATTCATTCTCATTTTTCAGCGCTATTTTGCTATTTTTTGCGTTTGATCAATGTTTTTATTAGGAATAACCTTTTTGAGTTATTTTTGCTACACAAAAATAACCCTTAAGAGTTATCAAAATCCTAGGAAATTTGCCTTTTCTAAGCATAACGGGGTAATTTATTCTTGCTACAAAACAAAATAAGAAGTAATAAAAAACAACCAATAAATGCTACATTTTTAACCACGCTTTATTTATTGCTTTTTTAGAGAGAAAAGAAGAATTTTTGGGGATTTCTGCCCTTCGTGCTATGCTTAGTACAATTTTTTCTCATACAATCGAAAATAGTCAGATAACTATGCAAAATGATCATTTAACTCAGCAACGTTTTGCTGATTTACCACTAAATCCAAGCGTATTACAGTGTTTAGAAAAAAACGGTTTTAAATACTGCACGCCAATCCAAGCCCTTTCTTTGCCAATCACCCTTGCAGGGCGTGATGTAGCAGGGCAAGCGCAAACAGGCACCGGCAAAACAATGGCCTTTCTCACCGCCACCTTTCATCATTTATTAAGCGAAAATTCGCAGCATAATGCCACGCAACCGCGTGCGTTAATTTTAGCGCCCACGCGCGAGCTTGCCGTGCAAATTAGCAATGATGGCGCGGCGCTCTCACAAGCCACAGGACTAAAAATGGGGCTAGCTTATGGGGGTGATGGCTACGATAAACAGCTTAAAGTGATTGAGCAAGGCATTGATATTTTAATCGGCACAACAGGACGCGTGATTGATTACGTCAAACAAGGCATTATTCGCTTAACGGATATTGAAGTGGTGGTGCTAGATGAAGCAGATCGAATGTTCGATCTAGGCTTTATCAAAGATATTCGCTACTTACTGCGAAAATGTCCGCCCCCTGCTGAACGCTTAACAATGCTCTTTTCCGCGACTCTTTCTTATAAAGTGCGTGAGCTTGCTTTTGAAGATATGAATGATCCTGAGTATGTGGAAGTTGAACCGCTGCAAAAAACAGGCCACCGTATTAAAGAAGAACTGTTTTATCCGTCTAACCAAGACAAAATGGCGTTATTAATGACATTGTTGGAAGAAGAATGGCCTGAGCGTTGCATTATTTTCGCGAACACCAAACATCGCTGCGAAGAAATTTGGGGCTATTTAGCCGCTGATGGACATCGTGTGGGGCTGCTCACAGGCGATGTGGCACAGAAAAAACGCCTTGCCTTATTACAGCAATTCACTGAAGGCAAATTAGATATTTTAGTGGCCACCGATGTTGCCGCGCGTGGCTTGCATATTCCTGATGTTACGCACGTTTTCAACTATGATTTGCCTGATGATCGCGAAGATTATGTGCATCGCATTGGCCGCACAGGGCGCGCAGGCGAAAGCGGCGTTTCCATTAGTTTTGCTTGTGAAGAATATGCAATGAATTTACCTGCCATTGAAGAATATATTGGCCATTCCATTCCAGTGAGCCAATATGATCCGCAAGCGCTACTCAGTGATTTGCCAAAACCTTACCGCAAACGCACTGGGCAAAGCCATTATCAAAATAATAAACGCAATTTTAAAAAGCGTTATTAATCTCAAAAAATCGCCAAAATTCCACCGCACTTTTATAAACAAAACATAAACAAGAAAAGTGCGGTGATTTTTTCTATTATTTCTGTTTTATCTCGTGATAGAATTGACAGATTTTTAACACACAAATTTAATGAGCGATAATATTTCGTATGACAACATTAGTAGATTTTTTAATTAACAAATTAGACGATTTAAAAGCCGTTGATATTTTGCATTTAGATGTGCAAGGCAAATCAAGCGTAACGGATAATATGATTATTTGCACAGGCACATCAAGCCGTCATATTAGTTCTTTGGCGCAAAAACTGATTGATGAAAGCAAACAAGCAGGTTTTGAATCTTTTGGTGAAGAAGGTAAAGCCACCGCAGATTGGGTGGTGGTCGATTTCGGGCAAGCGATGGTGCATATTATGCAAGCAGACAGCCGTGAAATGTATCAATTAGAGAAACTTTGGGGCTAAATGAAAATCCAATTAATTGCGGTAGGCACAAAAATGCCTGCTTGGGTCGCCACAGGCTTCGAAGAATATCAACGCCGTTTCCCAAAGGATATGCCCTTTGAGCTAATCGAAATCCCTGCGGGCAAACGTGGCAAAAATGCGGACATTAAACGCATTTTGGAGCAAGAAGGCAAAGCAATGCTGGCGGCTTGTGGGCGCAATAAGATTGTGACCTTAGACATTCCCGGTAAGCCTTGGACAACCGAACAACTGGCACAACAGCTGGAGGGTTGGAAAAATGATGGACGAGATTTATGCCTATTGATCGGCGGGCCTGAAGGTTTATCGCCAGAATGTAAAGCTGCCGCCGAACAAAGCTGGTCGCTTTCCCCTTTAACCTTACCCCACCCTTTAGTGCGCGTGGTGGTGGCGGAGAGTTTGTATCGTGCTTGGTCGATTACTACCAATCACCCTTATCATCGAGAGTAATCAATGGATTTAAAGAAATTGCTTTCTCAGCCAACAATGGAGCCGATCCGCGATAAAAAAGCGGAGCGTAACCTGTTTATTCGCCGCGCCTTAGTGTCTTTTTTAGGCGTGCTTGGGCTGTCTGCAATTTTGCTCACCAATTTATATCATCTGCAAATCGTCAATTATGACACTTATCAAACCCGTTCTAACGGTAACCGTATCAAATTATTGCCGTTGCCACCAACACGCGGTTTGATTTACGATCGCTATGGCAAATTGCTTGCCGAAAATCTCACCTTTTTTGGCTTATACATCGTGCCAGAAAAAGTGGAAAATTTAGACCGCACTTTTGAACAGCTCAAGCAAATGGTAGGGTTAAATGAAGACGATATTGCGAATTTTAAGAAAGAACGCCGCCGTTCTTCGCGCTATACGTCCATTTTACTCAAGCCTGATCTCACCGAAGAACAGATCGCACGTTTTGCGGTAAATCAGCATCAATTCCCGAGTTTATCCGTTAAACCTTATTTTAAACGTCATTATTTGTACGGCGAACCGCTCACCCATATTTTAGGTTATGTGGCAAAAATTAATGATAAAGATGTGGAACGCCTGAAAAAAGAAGACAAATATGCCAATTATGCTGGCTCGCACAATATCGGCAAGCTAGGTATTGAACGCTATTACGAAGAACAATTACACGGTGAAGTGGGCTTTGAAGAAGTAGAAATTAACAACCGTGGTAAGGTGATTCGTAAATTACGCGAACAGCCTGCGGTGGCGGGTAAAAGCATTCATCTCACCATTGATTTAGAATTGCAACGTTATATCACTGATCTGTTAGCGGGACATAAAGGCGCGGTGGTGGTGCTAGATCCAAAAGACAGCAGCATTTTAGCGATGGTTTCAACCCCAAGTTATGATAATAACCTTTTCGTTGATGGCATTTCAGGTAAAGATTACAAACGCCTGCTTGAAGATCCTGAGCGTCCGCTTTATAGCCGTGTTACGCAAGGGGCTTATCCGCCAGCTTCTACGGTAAAACCGTTTATTGCGGTAGCTGGTTTGCAAGAAGCCTTGATCACGCCAAGCACAACGGTGTTTGATCCGGGCTATTGGATGTTGCCAAATAGCACCAAACGTTTCCGTGACTGGAAAAAATCAGGCCACGGTTATACGGATCTCAATAAAGCGATTACCGAATCTTCCGATACTTACTTTTATCAGCTCGCTTACAATATGGGGATTGATAAACTTTCTGGTTGGATGAAAGCCTTTGGTTTTGGTATGCCAACGGGTTTAGATATTCGTGAAGAAACCTCGGCAATTATGCCTTCGCGCGAATGGAAACAAAAACGGTATAAAAAACCTTGGCTACAGGGTGATACCATTTCCGTGGGTATTGGACAAGGCTATTGGACAGCAACGCCATTGCAAGTGGCAAAGGCCTTAGCTATCTTGATTAATAATGGCAAAGTAAACACACCGCACTTAATGAAAGGGGTGGAAGGCTCTTTCTTTGAACCTTACAAAGATCCCTTGTTATATCCCGACATTGAAGCCAATGATAGCTATTGGGCACAAGCCAAACGCGGTATGTATAACGTGATTAATGCGAGCAACGGGACAGGGCGTAAAGCCTTTGCTGGCACGAACTATCACGTTGCAGGAAAATCAGGCACAGCACAGGTTTTCAGCTTAAAAGAAAACCAAACCTATAACGCAAAATCACTGAGCAAAGAATTGCACGATCACGCGTGGTTCATTGGCTACGCCCCTTATGAAAATCCGAAAATTGTGGTTTCTGTGATTTTAGAAAATGCCGGTGGTGGCGGTAGCAACGCAGGCCCAGTGGTAAGAAAAATTATGGATTACTATCTTAATCAGCGTCTTCCACAAGTAAGCCGAATGGAAAATAAACAGAACGAAACACAACCCCAACAAGAGGAAACAGAATAATGAGTGAAAAGAAAATCTGGCTCAACTTGTGGCAGCGTTTACACATTGATTTCTGGTTATTTATTGGTCTTGTGATTATTTCCGCCTATGGGCTATTAGTGCTATACAGCGCTTCAGGTGGCAATGAAGTGATGTTCCGCAACCGTATCATTCAAGTTACCCTTGGCTTTGTGGTGATGTTTGTTATGGCACAACTTTCCCCGCGTTTTTATCAGGGCATTGCCCCTTATTTATTTGGTGTGGGCATAGTATTGCTGATTCTAGTAGATTTGGTGGGAACAACCAGTAAAGGTGCGCAGCGTTGGTTAGATCTCGGTTTATTCCGTTTTCAGCCTTCGGAAATCGTCAAACTGGCCGTGCCATTAATGGTGGCGGTGTATTTAGGCAAACGTCCGCTTCCACCCACTTTAAAACATACCTTTATCGCGCTCTTTATTATTATTGTGCCTACCCTATTGGTTGCCATTCAGCCTGATTTAGGCACATCAATTCTGGTAAGTGCGTCTGGAATTTTCGTTGTTTTTCTGGCCGGAATGAGCTGGTGGCTGATTTTAATTGCGGTGATTGGGCTGGCTGGTTTTATCCCTATAATGTGGTTTTACCTAATGCACGATTATCAACGCACAAGGGTGCTAACCTTACTTGATCCAGAAAAAGATCCCCTTGGCGCGGGTTATCATATTTTGCAATCAAAAATTGCCATTGGTTCAGGCGGTATTTGGGGCAAAGGTTGGATGCAAGGCACGCAATCCCAACTAGAATTTTTGCCTGAACCACATACCGATTTTATTTTTGCCGTATTAAGTGAAGAACACGGAATGGCTGGCTTTGCCATTTTGATGTGCCTTTATTTATTTATTGTGGCAAGAGGTTTGATGATTGGTGTTGAAGCACAAAATGCTTTCGGTCGCACCCTTGTTGGTGCATTGACCCTGATCTTTTTTGTTTATGTTTTTGTGAATATTGGAATGGTGAGCGGCATTTTACCCGTGGTGGGCGTGCCGCTCCCGTTAATGAGCTATGGAGGGACTTCTTTTGTAACATTAATGGCAGGTTTTGGCTTGATTATGTCAATCCACACCCACAAAGAACATTTTTTTAAAGGAACTAAATAAATCTTTTTTACTCTGACTAACTATTTAATAAGACACAAATGAAAATGAAATTTACCTTCTTACTTAAACTTAGCGCGGCACTTGTATTTTTAGTTGCCAGCGCAAACAGCCACGCAGAAACACACAAGTTATATGGCGTAAAAGGCGCAGCCTTAACACACAAACCTGTTAGCGAAAAAAATTATTCTTATGTAGTCAAAGGGGTAACCTATAGCACCAAACATAAGAAAGATGCGAAACATTATCGTCAAGAAGGCGTTGCCAGTTACTATCACAGAATGTTTGCTGGGCGCAAAACGTCAAATGGCGAATATTACAATCCAAACAGTTACACCGCCGCCCATAAAACTTTGCCCCTAAACTCTTATGCACTGGTTACTAACCTGCGTAATGGCAAAAAAGTGGTGGTGCGAATTAATGATCGTGGCCCATTCGTAAAAGGCAGAATTATCGATCTTTCACGCAAAGCGGCAAATCAGCTAGGTATCGTACATAGTGGCTTAGGTAAAGTACGCGTTGAAGCGATGTATGTTGATCGTAATGGGAAAATCTCAGGTGCGGGCGCAAATTCTTTAGCCAAAATGGCAAAAACGGCGGAAGCTAAAAAACGTCTGGTGGTTTCACCTAACGCAAGCAAAGGAAAAAGTGCGGTTAATTCTAAGAAAATTCCTTCTGGTTATCAGCTAAAAATGCTCGATTTAAGCAAATCTCAAGCGCAAGAAATCGTGAAAAAAGCAAAAAAGATGAAAATTGACGCACAAATGATTTCCCATAAGAAAAAATATGAAGTACGCTTTGGCGCAGTAAAAACTAAGAAACAGGCACAAACGCTAAAAAGCAAATTACACCGCCTTAATCGCACCAAACCAATTGTGATTTCTAGCTATAAAAACTAACTTAAATTTAGGAAAAAATGATGTTAAAACAAATTGTTAAGAAAACAAAGATCGCATTTTTAACTGCCACATTAGGAGCAAGCCAAAATCTTTTTGCAGAAGATATTCAATACGGCATTGCCGCACCACAACTTAATGCGCAAACCTATATTTTAATGGATTACAATTCTGGTGCGGTGTTAGCAGCATTTAACCCTGATCAACGCCAATACCCTGCTTCACTCACCAAAATGATGACAAGCTATGTAGTGGGTGATGCGTTAAAACAAGGCAAAATCCACGATACGGATATGGTTACCATTGGTAATAGCGCTTGGGGTAAAAATTTCCCAGGTTCATCAAAAATGTTCCTAAATTTAAACCAACAGGTTTCCGTTGCCGATCTTAACCGCGGGATCATTGTGGTATCGGGCAATGATGCTTGTGTGGCAATGGCGGAACACGTTTCAGGCTCAACACAAAATTTCATCAATGCAATGAATAAATATGTGGAACAGTTTGGTCTAAAAAATACCCATTTCACCACCGTACACGGCTTAGATGACGAAAATCAATATTCTTCCGCCCGTGATATGGCATTAATTGGGGCGCATATCATTCGTGATTTACCTGAAGAATACAAAATCTATGCGGAAAAAGAATTCACTTTCAACAAAATCCGCCAACCAAATCGCAATGGCTTATTGTGGGATAAAACCCTTAAAGTTGATGGTATGAAAACAGGGCATACCGATAAAGCGGGCTATAATCTCGTAGCATCTGCCACAGGTAATGGCAATATGCGTTTAATTTCAGTTGTAATGGGCGTGCCAACTTACAAAGGCCGTGAAATTGAAAGCAAGAAATTATTGCAATGGGGATTTGCTAACTTTGAAACCTTCAAAGCCTTAGAAGCCAACAAAACCGTTTCTGAACAAAGCGTTTATTATGGCGATAACAGCAAAGTACAACTTGGCGTGCTGCAAGATCAATTTATCACCTTGCCAAAAGGTCGCCAAGCGGAAGTGAAAGCCCGTTATGATTTAGATAAAAAATACCTTGAAGCGCCATTGGCGAAAGGTCAAGTGGTAGGAAAAATCACCTATCAGCTTGATGGCAAAGACATTGCTAAAGTGGATTTACAAGTAATGAACAATGTTGAAGAAGGCGGTTTCTTCGGCAAAATCTGGGATTGGTTAGTGCTAACTGTAAAAAGTTTATTCAGCTAAACTTGAAATTGGTAAAATCTTCCCAATCTAAAGCTCAAATGGCCGCACTAATCAAAGTGCGGTCTAAATTTTTAACAAATTTGAGGACAAAAAAATGGCAGAACAAGAAAAAGTCGTGAAACTTGAAGATATTCCACAAAAGCAACTTAAAGATCTTCTTGAATTCCCTTGTGATTTCACCTTCAAAGTGGTAGGTGCAAACCGTCCAGATTTAGCCGATGATGTGATCGCTGTGGTACAAAAATATGCCAAAGGTGATTATAATCCGCGTGAAAATGTGAGCGGAAAAGGCACATACAAATCCATTTCAGTGGATATTGTGGCTGAAAATATTGAGCAAGTGGAAACCCTTTATAGCGAACTTGCCAAAATTGATGGCGTAAGAATGGTGCTTTAATCTGCATAAACAATAAGGTAAAGGCGATGACCCAATCCATTATTATCCGCCAACTTGGCGTGCAAGATTATCAAGAAATTTGGCATAAAATGCAGCAATTTACTGATAATCGTGATGAAAATACCCAAGATGAAATCTGGCTCGTTCAGCACCCTGCGGTGTTCACCCAAGGGTCTGCGGGCAAGCCTGAACATTTATTGCAACAAAGCGCGATCCCTGTGGTGCAATCAGATCGTGGCGGACAAATCACCTATCACGGATTGGGTCAGCAAGTTATGTATGTGCTGATCGACATTAAACGCCTAAAAGCACAAGGCAAAGATCTCAATGTACGCCAACTGGTTACCGCCCTTGAGCAATCGGTGGTGCAAACGCTGGCAGATTACGGCATTGAAGGCTATCCCAAAGCCGATGCACCAGGGGTGTATGTGGACGGCAAAAAAATCTGCTCGCTCGGTTTACGCATTCGCAAAGGCTGTTCTTTCCACGGTTTAGCGCTAAATATTAATATGGATCTTACGCCTTTCTTATACATTAACCCCTGTGGTTATGCAGGGCTTGAAATGTGTCAAATGGCAGATTTTATCCCGCAAGAAGAAGCACAGCCAGACAAGGTTTCGCCCAAATTAGTTACACACTTCACCCAATTATTGGGGTATAATTCCGTAACAAATTCTTAACAAAAATAGGAGCGTTAATGGCAACGCCTTTTAAAATGGAACGTGGCGTAAAATATCGTGATGCCGCAAAAACTTCCATTATCCCAGTAAAAAATATTGATCCCAACCAGCCTTTATTGAAAAAGCCTGAGTGGATGAAAATCAAACTGCCAGCCAATTCAGCCAAAATTGATAGCATCAAAAATGGAATGCGCCGCCACGGCTTGCATTCAGTGTGTGAAGAAGCATCTTGCCCTAACTTGCACGAATGTTTTAACCACGGCACGGCAACCTTTATGATCTTAGGTGCAATTTGTACGCGCCGCTGCCCATTCTGTGATGTGGCACACGGCAAGCCTTTACCGCCTGATCCTGACGAACCACGCAAATTAGCCGAAACTATTCAGGATATGAAATTACGTTATGTGGTGATCACTTCAGTGGATCGCGATGATCTGCCTGACCGTGGTGCTGGCCACTTCGCCGAATGTGTGAAAGAAATCCGCGCGCTTAATCCAGGGATCAAAATTGAAATCCTTGTGCCTGATTTCCGTGGACGCATCGAACAAGCGCTAGAAAAATTAAAAGATAATCCACCAGATGTGTTCAACCACAATTTGGAAAATGTGCCACGCTTGTATCGTGATATTCGCCCGGGGGCAGATTATGAATGGTCGCTCAAATTATTGCGTGAGTTCAAAGCAATGTTCCCTGATATTCCAACCAAATCAGGCTTAATGGTGGGCTTAGGCGAAACCAACGAAGAAATTTTGCAAGTAATGCAAGATTTACGCACCAACGGCGTAACAATGCTTACACTCGGGCAATATTTACAACCAAGCCGCCATCATTTACCAGTCGCGCGTTATGTTCCGCCTGAAGAATTTGACGAGTTCCGTGATAAAGCCAATGAAATGGGCTTTGAACACGCCGCCTGCGGGCCTTTCGTGCGTTCTTCTTACCACGCTGATCTCCAAGCCAGCGGCGGATTGGTGAAATAATCTAGCAACTAAATGACTCTAATACAAAGAGGGGTAGAAAATTTCAAGATTTTTCACCGCTCTTTTTCTCCATAATAAAAACCCCGCAAAATAAAGTGAGTGCGGGGCTTTTTTGCAATTTTTTCAATTAGGCTTGGGCGATATGACCTTGATCTAAATGCACCACATCAACTTGATTATTCGGTGTAACTTGGAAGGCTTGACCAAAACCTTTAACGAATAATCCTTGCTGTGGGATCAAATGAAATAGCGAAAAATCTTGGAATTGAACCAATTCTTGCATCACCTTGCTACTTTGAAAACCTTAATATCAGTAATTAAGTGATAACATAAGATAGCATAAGAATGGTAAGATCAAGCGGAATACATTAAGATTATCTGACAATGTTTATGCGATTTATTACTGTATTACTGTTTAGCCCTAACTAGCCAATTTTTTTATTATTTACCCCTTTATTTTCTAGACATCACCGCTATTTAATGGTAACTTTACGCCCATTCTATGTTCAAATATCTTCATTACAAATTCATTTTCCAATCTAACAACATTTCAAATTATTATGCATTTAACAGAACTTAAAAATATGCCTGTTTCCGAGCTGGTAAAACTCGGTGAAGAACAAATGGGTTTAGAAAATCTAGCCCGCTTACGCAAACAAGATATTGTTTTTGCCATTTTAAAACAGCACGCCAAAAGTGGTGAGGATATTTTCGGTGGTGGTGTGTTAGAAATCCTGCCTGATGGCTTTGGTTTCTTACGTTCCGCTGACAGCTCCTACCTTGCTGGCCCTGATGATATCTATGTTTCTCCAAGCCAAATTCGCCGTTTCAATTTACAAACTGGGGATAAAATTGAAGGTAAAATTCGCCCACCAAAAGAAGGCGAGCGTTATTTTGCCCTACTCAAAGTTGATCGCGTTAATGACGACAAGCCTGAAGTTTCTCGTAGCAAAATCTTATTTGAAAATTTAACGCCACTTCACGCTAACTCCCGTTTAAGAATGGAACGTGGTAACGGCTCAACAGAAGATTTAACCGCTCGTATTTTAGATTTAGCCTCCCCTATCGGCAAAGGGCAACGTGGCTTGATTGTTGCGCCGCCAAAAGCGGGGAAAACAATGTTGCTACAAAATATTGCACAGAGCATCACCCATAATTATCCTGAATGTGTGCTTATCGTGTTATTAATTGACGAACGTCCAGAAGAAGTAACCGAAATGCAGCGCTCGGTAAAAGGTGAAGTAATTGCTTCAACCTTTGATGAACCCGCCTCACGCCACGTTCAAGTTGCTGAAATGGTTATCGAAAAAGCAAAACGTTTAGTTGAACATAAAAAAGATGTGGTGATTTTATTAGATAGTATCACGCGTCTTGCCCGAGCTTATAACACCGTAACCCCTGCTTCAGGTAAAATCCTTTCTGGTGGTGTGGATGCCAATGCGTTACATCGTCCAAAACGTTTCTTCGGTGCAGCGCGTAACGTGGAAGAAGGCGGAAGTTTAACCATTATTGCCACCGCACTTGTAGATACAGGGTCAAAAATGGATGAAGTGATCTTTGAAGAATTTAAAGGCACGGGGAATATGGAGCTCCATCTTTCACGTAAAATCGCTGAAAAACGCGTGTTCCCAGCTATTGACTTTAACCGTTCAGGAACGCGTAAAGAAGACTTACTCACCACCCCTGACGAACTACAAAAAATGTGGATTCTACGCAAAATCCTTAATCCAATGGGTGAAGTGGAAGCAATGGAATTCCTTATTGACAAACTCGCCGTTGCCAAAACTAACGAAGAGTTTTTCGAGATTATGAAGCGTTCTTAATATGAAAAATAGCACGTTAAACATTTAGACGTGCTATTTTTTTAATAAAAACAATGGTCAATTGAACTAAAAACAATCAAACGAATCAATTTTAAAAAGAATTGATTGACTTGAATATCAGAAATCTCTAATATACGCCTCGTTCCACGGAGGAATGGTCGAGTGGTTGAAGGCACCGGTCTTGAAAACCGGCGAGGGTTTACGCCCTCCAAGAGTTCGAATCTCTTTTCCTCCGCCATATTCTAAGAAGCCGTAAGTAAAATACTTACGGCTTTTTTCTTTTTACCAAGCAAAAACTGATAACGCCCCAATAAAGTGCGGTGCTTTTTTACTGTCTTTTCTCGCAACTAAAATAAATTTGATTGCTTGTATAATGGGAGTCTTGAGTTTTAACGCTATTAAGGGTATGTTATATCAACTTTTTTTATAACTGAGGTGAGTATGAAAATTATCCTTTTAGGTGCGCCAGGTGCAGGAAAAGGCACGCAAGCACAATTTATTATGAACAAATTTGGTATTCCACAAATTTCTACGGGTGATATGTTACGCGCGGCAATTAAAGCGGGAACAGAATTAGGCAAACAAGCGAAAACCTTAATGGACGCAGGACAGCTTGTGCCAGATGATTTAATTATTTCGCTTGTGAAAGAGCGTGTTGCACAAGATGATTGCGCAAAAGGCTTTTTATTAGATGGCTTCCCGCGCACTATTCCGCAAGCGGACGCCTTAAAAAACGCCGGTATTAGCATTGATTATGTGTTGGAATTTGATGTACCAGATGAAGTGATTGTTGAGCGTATGAGCGGTCGCCGTGTTCACCAAGCTTCTGGACGTACTTACCACGTTGTGTATAACCCGCCAAAAGTAGAAGGCAAAGATGATATAACAGGTGAAGATTTAATTATCCGTGCTGATGACAAGCCTGAAACCGTGTTAGATCGCTTGAAAGTGTATCACAACACCACCAAGCCATTGGTAGATTACTATCAGGCTGAGGCCAAAGCAGGCAATACAAAATATTTCCGCTTAGATGGCACACAAAAAGTGGAAGAAGTAAGCGCAGAATTAGATAAAATTTTAGCTTAAAATTATTAAAGGGGATAACGGACCCTATCCCAAATTCTGTGTAAACACCCATTTCAACTTAACGGTGATCGTCGAGGCGATCACCAAAATCAATCATAAAACGATTCATTGCCTGTTTCCAGTTTTGAATCGGCATTGTCCATTTCTTTGACACATCTTTCATCGCCAGCCATATTACCTTGAACACCGACTCATCCGTCGGGAATACATTGCGTTTTTTAATGACTCGCCGAATCACGCTATTGAGTGACTCCACCGCATTGGTGGTATAAATCGCTTTGCGAATATCCGACGGATAATCAAAAAATGTCGCGATATTCGCCCAATTCTCCTCCCAACCTCTCGCTACAAGCGGGTATTTTTCCTGCCATTTTTGCGAAAGTGCGGTCAAATTCTCGCGTGCTTGCATCTCCGTCGGGGCTTGATACACCTGTTTTAAATCCGCAGTCACCGCCTTGTAATCTTTCCATGACACATATTTCAAACTATTACGCACCAAATGCACAATGCAAAGCTGAATCTTGGTTTGGGGATAAACGGCATTAATGGCGTCAGGAAAGCCTTTTAAACCGTCCACACACGCAATTAAAATGTCTTTTAAACCGCGATTTTGCAGCTCTGTTAGCACGTTTGCCCAGAACTTCGCGCCTTCGTTTTCGGCAATCCAGAGTCCGAGTAATTCTTTATGCCCCTCCAAATTCACACCCAACGCCACAAAGACGGACTTGTTGATAATCCGCCCGTCTTGACGCACTTTGACCACGATGCAATCCAAATAAACAATCGGATACACCGCATCAAGCGGGCGATTTTGCCATTCCAAGACGCGCTCTTTAACCGAATCTGTCACGCGAGAAATCAAGCTCGTTGACACATCAGCATCATAGAGTTCTTTGAACATTTCGACGATTTCTTGATTGCTTAAGCCTTTGGCATATAAGGCGATAATCTGCTCGTCCATTCCGGTAATTCGGGTTTGGTTTTTCTTGATAAGCTGCGGTTCAAAGGTGCCCTCACGGTCACGAGGGGTATCAATTTCCATTTCACCCTCATCACACATCACAGTTTTGGACGTATAGCCGTTACGCGCATTTTTGCCTTTTCGTGGCTGATGTTTTTCATAACCAAGGTGGTCAGTCAGTTCCGCGTTTAGGGCTGCTTCGACCGTGATTTTTTTGAGCATTCGAGAAAACTGATTAAGGTCTTCCGGCGTTTTGAGGTGTTTGGCAAATTCTGCTGCCAAGGCGTGGAGTTGTTTTTCGTTCATAATAAAATACCTGTATCTAATGTATTATCTCAGAAACAGGCATTTACACAAATTGTGGGAGAGGCTCGGATAACGTATTATCCCCTTTTTCATTTAGTCTAATCCCACAATTTTCCAACGATGATGACTTTTTCCATCAATTTTTCCGCCTTTCACTTGGCTAATATAATTAATCATCATATTTTGGATTGTTCCGTTTTCTTGCCCTAAAGCAACTTTCGATTCCCATAATACTGGAATTTCTTGACCATCAAATATTCCGCCTTTTTTACTTAATTGTCCAAAACGATATGAATTCATTCCTACTTTTACTTTCATATCATCTGTAATAGCGCGTCCGTCCGCTAGCTTCAGATTTACGATTTTATGGCCTTTAGGATTTCTTAAATCAATTTCATAACTTACGCCACCAAATAAATCAAAGGTAACATATTTTGATTTTGCTCGCTTTGAATTGTAGCGATAAGCTTTATCACCAGCTTCAAGGGTATCAAAATAATCTGCAGACCATTCCATATATTGTTTTAATTGTTTGCCTGTCATTTCATAAACTGTGACATCTCCACCCGCATAGCGATAATTATAGATAATATCTTTTTTCTTAATTGGCCCTTTTTCTAACCGCACTTTTTGATGATCAAAGGCAAAAGAAACCACGTCTGCGTGACTATAATATTGCTGAACATCGTGGATAAAGGAAGATAATCCAGTATCTTGGGAAAATGCCACTGAAACCCCATAATTTTCACCTTGTGGAACCATAGAGTTTTCAGTTTCTCCAATAACAACGTTATTTAAACGGCGAAGCTCATCATGATAAGGCTGATAAATTTTGACAATTTCCTCGTCTGCCTGAATATCTTTCACAGGTACCGTTTTTGCTGTTTTATTTAATAATTTTACTTTTTCTTTTTCAACATCAAAAACGAGATCAACTTCAGATACGACCGTTCCATAGCGATGAGGTTCTGTGATCAACGTATCTTTGATTGTTACACTAGGAATATTCTTGTGCATATGTCCCGCAATAATCACATCAATACCATCGACTGAATTCACCAAATCGGCCACACCTGTTTGTGGAATATTGTTTTCATTTTCAATTCCCATATGTGCTAATACAACAATAGCATCGACACCTTGTTTTTTTAATTCTATGATTTGCTTTTTCGTTTCTTCAATTGGTGAACTAAAAGTCATTGCATCAAGGTAGCCGGTATCTAATTCAAAAGTCGCTGACATCGGTGTAGTTAAACCAATAAAACCAATTTTTACGCCATCTTTTTCAATAATTTTTGTTGGCGAAAGGTAACGGCGACCATCCTTATAGTAGAAATTCGCTGCAAGCTTTTCTGCTTGCATATCTTTCAGAATTTCATCTAAAGCTGTCATACCAAAATTAAATTCATGATTACCTAAAATGAAAATATCATATTTCATTTGATTCAATACTTTAGGAATCGGATTATCTTTATAATATTCAGGACTTTTAGCAAAAACCTCCACTTGATTATCCTGAATGGCATCGCCAATATCGACTAGCACAACATTTGGATTATGCTTACGAACCTCATTGATATAAGAAGAAATCTGTGCATAAGAACCTGAAGAATCAGCAATATCTGCCCCATAGCTCCACGGAACAACTCTACCGTGAACATCAGAAGTACCCAAAATTTTTATATTAACTTCTTTAGCAATAGTCATATTCACTGCGGATACCATAAAAAGAGCGGTAAGAATTTTTTTCATTTTAAACTCCAATAACATAATGAAAAATAAAGGAATATCATTCTACGATAAATTTATTGCTATTTCTTAGATAAAAATGTGATCTCCATCACAGATGTTATAACCTACTGAATGTGCTATGATAATCTTTTTTACTCTTGGACATAAAAAATGACTGAATCTATTAAAAAATTAGATCCTGATGCGGCGATTGATATTGCTTATGATATTTTTCTTGAAATGGCTGCGGAAAATCTTGATCCAGCGGATATTTTATTATTCAACTTAGAATTTGAACAACGTGGTGCGGTGGAGTTTGTTGAAACCGCCGATGACTGGGAGCAAGAAATTGGTGTATTAATTGATCCTGAAGAGTATGCGGAAGTTTGGATTGGGCTTGTTGATGATAATGATGAAATGACCGATATTTTTGCCAAATTTCTCATTTCACATCGAGAAGAGGATCGGGAATATCACATCATTTGGAAAAAATAATTTACTAGAAAAGAAAAAACCATCACATTTTAGTGATGGTTTATTTTATTCGGGAATTAAGCTAAAACCATTACATTTTCTGCTTTTTTTCCTCTTTTATCATCAATAATATCAAACTCCACGGCTTGACCTTCTTTTAAGGTGCGGAATCCTTTAGATTGAATTGCTGAGAAATGTACAAACACTTCTTCTCCACCTTCTGATTGTAAAAAACCAAACCCTTTTGTTTCATTGAACCATTTAACGGTTCCATTATTTTTAGACATTGTAAATCCTAAGTTAAATCTAATCTTAGATAACGCAATAATATTATGATGATAAAATAAAAAACTTTAAATATAGCCACAGATTATTGATTGTTATCTCTACTGCTTAAAAAGCAAAGCCATAGTAACAGCATATAGCTAAAATAGCACCTTTTATTTTCAATAAATCTCATTTATTTTTTAATTGGCTAATTTATCAAGTAATTTTTGATGAATACCACCAAAACTACCATTTGACATCACTAAAATGTGATCGCTTGGTTTGGCTTCTGCCACAATCATATCCACTAATTTATCTAAATTTGCTGTCCAGCTAGCTGGTTGAACGCATTGGTTGGCGATTTCCACCACGTCCCACGGAATGTTGTCTGGCTGTAATAAAAAGATATGATCAGCGCGTGCCAGTGCTGGTGCTAGCTCATCTTTATGAACGCCCATTTTCATTGTGTTGGAACGAGGTTCTAACACCGCCAGAATACGCACACCGCCGCCCACTTTATCGCGAAGTGCGGTTAAAGTTGCGAGAATTTCTGCAGGGTGATGGGCAAAATCATCATACACGCTAATGCCATTCACTTCGCCTTTTAGCTCTAAACGGCGTTTTGCATTAATGAAACTGCCTAAAGCGGCGCAGGCATTTTTAATCGACACGCCTGCGTGATATGCCGCCGCAATTGCCATTAATGCGTTATGCATATTATGTTGTCCAACAATATTCCATTTCACTTCTGCCACTTTTTCGCCAAAATGATACACAGAAAACTCGGTGCAATCATTGGTGATGCGTTCGGCATACCATTCCTGCCCTTCTCCCAAGAATTGCTGTTCCGACCAACAGCCCATTTCTAAGGTTTCTTTTACACTTTGTTCATTGGCGAAAGATAAAATGCGTCCACTTGCCGGAATGGTACGGATCATATGATGAAATTGGCGTTGGATTGCTTTGAGATCATCAAAAATATCCGCGTGATCAAAACCAATGTTATTGATAATCAAAGTTTTTGGATTGTAGTGAATAAATTTCGAGCGTTTATCAAAAAATGCGGTGTCATATTCGTCGGCTTCAATGACAAAAAATGGGCTTTCACCTAAACGGGCAGATGTACCAAAATTGCCCGCAATGCCACCGATTAAAAAGCCGGGGTTTAGTCCATTTTTCTCTAAAATCCAGCTGAGCATACCTGTTGTAGTGGTTTTCCCGTGCGTGCCAGAAACCGCCAACACCCAGCGATCACGCAATAAGTTATCGTGCAACCACTGCGGCCCTGAAGTATAGGGTAAACCATTCTCAAGCACATATTCCACGCAAGGATTGCCACGTTTCATTGCATTACCAATTAACACCAAATCTGGCGCTGGCTCAAGCTGAGCTGGATCATAATTAGGGATAATTTCAATTTGATTTTCTTGTAAAAAAGTACTCATTGGCGGATACACATTAACATCCGATCCCGTTACTTTATATCCCATCTGTTTGGCAATAATCGCCACACCGCCCATAAACGTGCCGCAAATTCCAAGAATATGAATATGTTTTTGTGTCATTTTTTTTATCTCTTATACAAAAAACGAAAATAAAATGTGCCTGAGATCACAAACTCAGTAGGAGATTATTTCTCTTGCTCAAAGGCTAGCTATAATAAATCAACTCTTTCAAACTGTACAATGTATTCATTCAAAAATAAGGATAAATTATGAAAACGTTAGGGCAATTTATTGTTGAAAAGCAAGCGGAATATCCCAATGCAAAAGGCGAACTTTCGGGCATTCTTTCTTCTATTCGTTTAGTGGCGAAAGTGATCCACCGTGATATTAACAAAGCAGGGCTAACCAATAACATTATTGGTAACTCTGGCGTGGAGAATGTGCAAGGCGAAGTGCAAATGAAGTTAGATTTATTTGCTCACAACACAATGAAACAAGCCCTCATTGCACGCGAAGAAGTGGCAGGATTTGCTTCCGAAGAAGAAGAAAATTTTGTTGCTTTTGATACCGAACGCGGACGCAATGCGAAATATGTGATTTTAACCGATCCCTTAGACGGCTCATCAAATATTGATGTGAATGTTGCCGTTGGCACGATTTTTTCTATTTACCGCCGCGTTTCCCCTATCGGCACGCCAGTAACCTTAGAAGATTTTTTACAACCAGGGCATCGCCAAGTGGCAGCAGGTTACATTGTTTATGGTTCCTCAACAATGTTAGTTTACACCACAGGAAATGGGGTAAACGGCTTTACTTACGATCCGTCCTTGGGCGTATTCTGCCTTTCGCACGAAAATATCCAAATGCCAGCAAGCGGCAAAATTTATTCCATTAACGAAGGGCAATATCTCAAATTCCCATTAGGGGTGAAAAAATACATTAAATACTGCCAAGAAGAAGACAAAGCTACTCAACGCCCTTATACATCACGCTATATTGGCTCTTTGGTGTCTGACTTCCACCGCAATTTATTGAAAGGCGGTATTTATATTTATCCAAGCGCCACAAACTATCCAAATGGCAAACTTCGCCTACTTTATGAAGGCAACCCAATGGCATTTTTAGCCGAACAAGCAGGCGGCCTTGCCACTGATGGCTATCAACGCATTTTAGATATTCAGCCAACGGAATTACACCAACGCTCACCGCTCTTTGTTGGCTCAAAAGAAATGGTGGAAAAAGCACAAAGTTTTATGGATTAAGAACGATTATTCTGAATTTAAAGCGTTGCACAAAAAGTGCGGCGCTTTTTTTATTTTTATTTCTCATTTATCACATAAAACGAAACCTTTCTATTTATCCTAACTCACTGTAAAAATTAGAAAAATTTTCACCGCACTTTTTACGCAGTGATAAAAGAAAGAATTTAAACATAAAATGAAAGCCTATCCGCATTAATCTCACAAAAAAATGTTAATAAATCGTAACTAACTATCTATTTTCTAAGCAATTATTTTTTAGCCAAACGATTGCCTTCACAATTTTGATATTTTGTTCCACATAAAATTTTTATGCGCTATATCATCTGCAAGGGTTAATTTCCTGCCAAATGCTGATGAAAGGAGCGCAACAATAATGTTTAAAACAACAATAACAAACAAATTCGATTTACTTTGGACGTTAAATTTATTCGGCACGGCCGTAGGAGCTGGGGTGCTGTTTTTACCCATCAATGCTGGAATGGGCGGATTTTGGCCGTTAATCGCCATTATGCTGTTGGTTGGGCCGATGACTTATTTCTCACACCGTGCGTTATCTCGCTTTGTACTGTCATCTTCTAAACCCGGCAGCGATATTACAGAAGTAGTAGAAGAACATTTTGGACAAGGCGCAGGGAAAATTATCACCCTACTCTACTTTTTCGCCATTTTTCCTATTTTATTAATTTATGGTAATGGCATTACCAATACGGTGGAATCCTTTATTGTCAACCAGTTAGGGCTAGGCGCACCGAACCGCATTTTGCTTTCTTTCATTTTGATTGCAAGCCTGATTTCGGTAATGCTAATGAGCGAAAAAATAATGCTCAAAATGACCGAATTTTTGGTCTATCCCCTTGTTTTTATTTTATTTTCGCTTTCCATTTATTTAATTCCGCAATGGAATACGGCAATGCTTCACCAAATGCCTGACGCCACCAGTTTTATTAGCACGCTGTGGATCACCATTCCGGTGTTAGTGTTTTCTTTTAATCATTCCCCTGCGATTTCTTGCTTTTCGCAATCGCAACAACGGGAATACAAATTGCCAGAGCTGACCGAATGCCACGCAAGCCAAGCATTGAAAAACACCTCAACCTTACTACTATTTTTCGTGATGTTTTTCGTGTTTAGCTGCGTGCTAACTCTTACCCCAGAAGATTTAGTGCAAGCCAAAGCGCAAAATATCAGTATCCTTTCCTTTTTAGCCAATAAATTTGATAACCCTTATATTTCCTACTTTGGCCCTTTAGTGGCATTTCTTGCTATTACCAGCTCTTTCTTTGGCCATTATTTAGGCGCGCGAGAAGGCATTCAAGGGCTGTATTTAAAATTTTCGGGCAAACAAGATATTACGAATCGAAAAAAATTGAATTTTTTCACCGCACTTTTCTTTTTATTGACCTTATGGGCGGTGGCAATTATCAATCCAAGTATTCTTGGTTTAATTGAATCCATTGGTGGGCCAATTATCGCCGCAATTCTGTTTTTAATGCCAATGTATGCCATTCAAAAAGTGCCTGCGATGGCGCGTTATCAAGGCTATGCTAGCAATGTTTTCGTTACCGTGATGGGAATGATTGCAATCTCAGCTGTAACCAACCACTAAAAGTGAGAAATTAGGACTTATGTTGAATTAAACGGAATTAAGTGGTCGGAAGTCTTATAGAGTAAGGGGTTAAGAGAGTTTAGCCCCTTTTTTATTGAGAGAAATTTAAAGATGAGAAAATGAGAAAAATTAGCTGATTAGAGCCAGTTTAACCGCTTAAAGTGAGAAACACAGATCCAAATTTAAAAGCGTTTAAATGACGTTTAAATTTATATGGCTAGCGTTTAATTATTTAGAGTTACCCCACCTTGAAAAATCAAAGAAACCTTTTTATTATCAAATTATTAGGTGCTTAAAATTCAAAAATAAGCACCTTAGATGGCTTTTTGTCTGAAACCTTAGGCTACGGCACAAACCTCAACCGTGGTCTGGCTCTCTTTTTGTTCCTTTTCAGTCTGGGTTGCTAACGCTTCAGCTGTTGCCAACAAGCCAACTTGCCTATCCTTATTGCACCGCCTAAACGCACACACAAGCTGCCATTCGTCATTCGTTAAACCCTCTGGCGGTTTAGGCGAAACAAAGCCTTGTGCCTTAGTTTCAAGGGCTTGCAGCTTGTTTTCTAGCTGATCTATGCGTTTTTGTAAATCGTCTTGGCTTAGCTGTACAGGGTTATCAGGTTCTTTTGTTAAGGGTTCAGAAAAGCCCAAAGCTTGCTGTACAGAAATAGGCATATCACCAACATAATATTCAAATACTTTGCCTTTTATGCCATTAATCCGACGTCGCTGCCACCCTTCCTTTTTTGCCCTATATGTAATTCCCTGAATGGTATCTGGCATATCAGGATTGCCTAATAGGTGTTTTAATTCTATCCATCTTTCTTTCATACAAAGCACCTTGTTTTAAAGGATAGCTTTAAAACAGAGAGGGAAATAAATCTATTTATAAATCAATTAGATAATTAAAATTACCTAAAAATTTTAATTTTTTTGATTTAAAGTTATTGCTTTAAAGCTAAAAGTGTTTTAAAGTAGTTTTAAAGTTAAGTGTAACACTGTCGGTTTACACTAAAGACTTAATCCTTAACTATCTCATAAAAGCAAGAAGAGGTAAATGGTGGAAGAAAAAGATTGGAGTAATAAAAAAATTGTTTATGAGCTTCACGAAAGAAATATCACATTAGAGTTTCTTTCTAAGAAAGCAGGTCTAGCTCCCTCGACATTAAAAAATGCATTAAGAGTAAGTTATCCAAAAGGGGAGCGAATTATTGCTGAGGCTATTGGGGTTGATCCTAAAACAATATGGCCATCTCGTTATTACGCTAGGGAAAATCGGTTATGTGGATAACAATTCAAGATTTATTACCTCTTGAATGCACGCCAAAAACATCTCAAGGGATAATTTATCAAGCAAAATCTCAAGGTTGGGAAAAACGTAGAAAAGAAGGTGTAAAAGGAAAAGTATTTGAATACGCCTTCACCTCCCTACCCCAAGAAGTCCAAGCAGAATATTTGCTTAAAAACAGCAAGCCATCAAAACAAAGTGCGGTGGAAAAACAGGCTGAAAAGCAAATGAGTGAAAGTGCGTGGAATGTATTGTCATCAGCCACGTTTGAACAAGAAAAACGAGCTGAACGCCGTTTTCAAGCGGTGTTAAAGCTCGCAGGGTTAGTTGAAAACAAAATGCCATTAATGCAAGCAATGGCAAAAGTGGTTGAATTTTATGCCAATAGCGAAGGTGAAAAAGTCAGTCAAGGTAGCCTAAAACGCTGGTGGTATAAGGTGAAAAAGCAACCGCAAGGCAATTGGCTGCCCCTGTTGCTTGATCGTGTTGAACGAGATTGTTCCAGCCGATTTGCTGAAATTTCAGAGAACGCGTGGAAATTCTTTTTGAAAGATTACTTACGCGAAAGCAAACCTAAATTCAGCGTGTGTTATTACCGTTTAACCCTTGCCGCTGAAGAAAACGGCTGGGAAATACCAAGCCTAACTAGCTTAAAACGGAAACTACACCGCGAATTTACTCCTGCAGAGCTGGCACTTGCTCGCGGTGGGGAACACGAACTCAGGGAATTAACCGCACCGCAAGTGCGTACGGTGGTGGATTTAGACGCCTACGAAATCGTCAATGGTGATGGCTATCAGCATAACGTTTGGGTGAATTGGTATGGCGAGGGGCGTAAGCCTATCCGACCAAAAACGTGGTTTTGGCAAGATGTGCGTACACGTCGCATTTTGGCGTACTGCGTGGACGATAGCGAAAACGGCGATCAAATTCGCCAAGCCACTTTAAGAATGATTAAACAATACGGTATCCCGAAAACCATTTTAATGGATAACACCCGTGCCGCGTCAGATAAGCAAACCACGCAACAACGTAAACGTGGCAAGCACGCAAAAGACGGTGTAGTGATTGATGGCATGTTAGATCGCCTTGGTATCAAAGTTATCCGCACCTTGGTGTTTAAAGGCAGGGGGAATGGACGAGGCAAGCCGATAGAACGGGCATTTAGACGAGATAGCCTACCCGCTTATATTGATGATGATCAACGATTACGCACCTTTTTTACAGGTTGGAGCGTAGCCGAAAAGCCCGAAAGCTATCAATGCAAAGTGGGGGCAGATAAAGCCTTATTTTTAGAGATTTTAGAACAAGGCGTGCGGCTTTGGAATGACAAAGCGGATCGTGAAACGGAATTAGGACAAGGCATTTACAGCGCCAACCAATTATGGGAACGCGATTACGCCAAAACCAAGCAAGTTTTTGCCACCGATGAACAACTACGTCAGCTAATGATGCTCGGTGAAAGCACGAAAGTAGATAAACACGGACGCTTTACCTTAAAAGCAGGTTATGTCTTACACAATCAGAAGAACATTTACGAAGCCACCGCATTAGTGGGCAGCAATATCGGCAATGTGATTGTGCGTTATGACCCTGACAACTTGCACGGCACCGTCCACCTTTACGACCTGAATGGCGTGTATTTATGTGATGCCGAATGTGTAGTGAAAACCGCCTTTAACAGCGAAGAAGGCGCAAGAATACAGAAACGGCTTACTAATGAGAACCGTCGTATCGCTAAGAAAATGGTGGAAAACCACGAAAAACTTAGCGACCACGAAATGGATCAATATCGCAAGCGGTTTGATAAACCTGATGCAGATTTTGTTGAGCCAGAAGAACGTTTACCACTGCAATGGACACAATGGAAAGATGGTTCAACCGTACGCCAAGTGGAAACCTTGGCAGAAGATGAAACCAACGAATTTGAACAAGGCTGGGCGTGCAAGCAAAGTGGATTTATTGCCGCCGAATATTAAAACCCAGCTCGCAATGATGTTGCGCGATAAGCAGTTTTCACAAGCGGAAATCTTAGAAGAAATTAATGACCTGATCCGTGATTGTGGCTTACCTGAAACAGCCTTGTTAAGCAAAACAGGGCTTAACCGTTACGCCAGCCGAATGGAAAAAATGGGGGCGAAAATCCGTCAATCTCGTGAAATAGCAGAAATCTGGACAAAACAATTTGGTGAGGCACCACAGTCTGATATTGGCAAAATGTTGATGGAAATTGTTAAAAACATTGCCTTTGAAACCTCACTTGGAATGAGTGAGGACGGTAGTGCTGATCCGAAGTCTATTGCGCTACTCTCTGCTGCAGTACAACGTTTAGAGCAGGCAGAAAGTCTGAGTTTTAAACGTGAGCAGGCTATCCGTCAAGAAACCATCAAGCGTGCGGCGGAAGCGGTAGAAGAAGCCGCAAAAGAAACAGGGGTGAGTATGGACGATGTAACAAAAATGGTGAAAGCAGTCTATGGCATCGAATAACACGGTTCGCCTAGGAAAAGGTATCAACTATAACAGCGAACCAAATAAGCGTTATCGCTGTTACTCTAGTTCGGTCATTCTTGTTTCTAGTGTATCAATACGCCCCACCTCTTTAGCAATGGTTTCTAATACTTTATTAATGGCTTTTTCAGTTGGTTTTTTCATTGTTTATTCTCCTGTTTTTGTGCTGGGGACATCATTGCTCTGTATGGGGAAAGAGTAAAGTTGAAATAAGCGGTAGTGAGTCTGAGTGGTTAGGAATAAAACTGGAGAAGTATGGAGGTCTATTTCAGAAAATTTAAAGGTGGTTTAAATGGCGTTTAAATGGCATAAAAAATCCACATAACGTGGGAAAAATTTTTCTCAAGTTATGTGGACGCGTTTCTCATTTTGCGCGGACGGCTTCAGATTTAGTGGCGAAAAATTTACTCGCCAAGGTAACCCAAGTTAAGGTTGATGTTTATGGCTCACTTTCAATGACAGGGCGTGGGCATAATACCGACATTGCCATTATTATGGGCTTAGCAGGCTATTTACCGCACGATGTGGATATTGATTTAATCCCTAAATTTATTTCTGATGTAAAAAGCACCGCACTTTTGCCATTAGCACAAGGGCAGCAAGTGGCGAAATTTGATTATGAAAGCGATATGGTCTTTCATCAAACCTTTCTGCCTTTACACGAAAATGGAATGACGCTGTCCGCCTATGAGAATGACAACTTGCTTTATCAGCAAACCTATTATTCTATTGGTGGCGGATTTATTGTTGATGAAGCCCATTTCAATCAGCAGGAAGAATCCGACATCAACGTGCCTTTCCCTTACCAAAGTGCGGCAGATATTTTGCATCATTGCAAAGAAAATGGTTTAGCCTTATCGAGCGTGATGCTACAAAATGAAATTGCCTTACACGGAAAAAAAGCCACGCAAACGCACCTAAAACGCATTTGGCAAACGATGAAAGAATGTATTGAGCACGGCTTGGCTACGGAAGGCTTATTACCCGGCCCACTTAAAGTGGTTCGCCGTGCGGCAACTTTACATCGTTTACTGCAAGCCAACAATGGGCTTTCCAACGATCCAATGAAAGTGATCGATTGGGTCAATATGTATGCGCTTGCGGTCAATGAAGAAAATGCCGCAGGCGGACGTGTGGTTACTGCGCCAACCAACGGTGCTTGCGGTATTGTGCCTGCGGTGCTGTCTTATTATGAAAAATTCATTTCGCCAATTACCGATGAAATTGTAGAACGCTATTTACTTGCTTGCGGAATGATCGGCTCACTTTACAAAATGAATGCGTCCATTTCAGGGGCAGAAGTAGGCTGTCAAGGCGAAGTGGGAGTTGCTTGCTCAATGGCAGCGGCTGGCTTAACAGAAATTTTGGGCGGTAGCCCCGAGCAAGTTTGTATGGCCGCTGAAATTGCGATGGAACATAATCTGGGACTGACTTGCGATCCTGTGGGCGGCCAAGTGCAAGTGCCTTGCATTGAGCGCAACGCCATTGCTTCCGTCAAAGCCATTAACGCGAGCCGAATGGCATTGCAACGCACCTCGAACCCGCGTGTGAGCTTGGATAAAGTGATCGAAACAATGTACGAAACTGGCAAAGATATGAATGCCAAATACCGCGAAACCTCGCAAGGTGGTTTGGCAATCAAAGTGGTTTGCACCTAAAATTTGCAGCAAAAAATAAGGCGGTTTGTTCCGCCTTATTTTATTTTTACATTTCAATTATTTAAACTCAATTTCCACCGCACTTTCGCCGAACATCTCCACTAGCGTATTAATCAATTCATCACTTGGATTCACTGACCACTGCACGCCGAGTTTGACTAACGCGCGTCCTTGTGGACTTTGGTAATAAATATTAATGGGTAACGCACCGCCGCTATATGGGCTAAGAGTATCTTTAAATTGCTTAATAAAATGTGGCGAAAGCTGTTCTTGCGTTAAGCAAATTGCCAGACTTTTGGCGTAACGACTGCGTGCTTCGTCAAGGGTCATTAATTCTCGCACAGACATTTTTAAGCCTTGCGAGAAATCATCAAAACTGACCTGCCCTGACGCAATCACAATGGTGTCTTTTTGTAATTTTTCACCAAAACGCTCTAGGCTTTCGCCAAATAATGTCAGATCTAAACGCCCCGAACGATCATCTAAGGTAGCAATGCCTAAGCGGTTGCCTTTTTTTGTTATCGCTACCCGAGAACTCACGACCAAGCCACAAGTGGTGCTGATTTGTCCACGATAATTTGGTACAAGATCTTTTAATCTTGTTGAGCTGTAATGAGCAATTTCCTTTAAATAAGGGCTAATCGGGTGGCTACTTAAATACAGTCCAAGGGTTTCTCGTTCGCCATCTAAAATTTGTTTTTCGCTCCAACGTGGTGTTTTCGCATAAGCCTGCTCCACCTCTTCTGGCGTTTCTGTCAGCACGCCAAACATATCCGCCTGTCCTATCGCCTCATTTTTGGCATATTGATCTGAGGCTTTTAAAGCATCTTCTAAATTTTTTGCTAGCGCTGCACGATGTGGACCTAATTTATCGAATGCCCCTGACATTATGAGGCTTTCAAAGGTGCGACGGTTGATTTTCTTTAAATCCACTCTAGCGCAAAGATCAAATAAATCTTTGAAAATACCACCTTGTTCACGGGCAGCAATTAAGGCTTCAATCGGCCCTTCTCCCACGCCTTTGATTGCCCCAATACCATAGACGATTTCCCCATTATCGTTCACGCTGAAATGATGTTTTCCTGTATTAATATCTGGTGGGGTAACCTTTAAGCCCATACGCAAACATTCATCGTATAGCCCAACGATTTTTTCGGTGTTATCCATTTCAGACGTCATTACTGCCGCCATAAATTCTGCGGGATAATGCGCTTTTAGCCATAATGTTTGGTAAGAAACCAAGGCATACGCCGCGGAGTGCGATTTATTAAATCCGTAACCTGCAAATTTTTCTACTAAATCGAAAATTTTCATTGCAAGGTTACCGTCAATCCCGTTTTTAATTGCCCCTTCTTCAAATACAGAGCGTTGTTTTGCCATTTCTTCGGGTTTCTTTTTCCCCATTGCCCGACGTAATAAATCTGCCCCACCAAGGGTGTAACCTGCCAGCACCTGCGCAATTTGCATCACTTGTTCTTGATATAAAATGATACCGTAAGTTGGCTCTAAAATCGGTTTGAGTGAAATGTGCTGATATTCTGCATCAGGGTAAGAAATTTCCTCTTCGCCGTGTTTACGGCGAATAAAATTATCCACCATTCCTGATTGCAACGGCCCCGGACGGAACAACGCAACCAACGCAATAATATCTTCAAAACAGTCTGGTTTCAGGCGCTTAATCAAATCCTTCATTCCACGCGATTCTAGCTGGAATACCGCGGTAGTTTCTGCATTGAGTAACACTTGGAAAGATTGCGCATCATCAAGTGGGATACGATTAATATCCACTAACGGCTTGCCTTCTTTAGCCAGACGCGTATTAATCATATCCAATGCCCATTTAATAATGGTTAGCGTACGCAATCCTAAGAAGTCAAACTTCACCAGCCCGGCATACTCCACATCATTTTTATCAAAATGGGTAACTGGGTGTTTGCCTTCGCTATCACAATATAAGGGCGAAAAATCAGTGATCAGCCCCGGCGAAATCACCACGCCCCCAGCGTGTTTCCCTGCGTTACGCGTTACCCCCTCGAGCTTGCGCGCCATATCAATTAATGCTTTAACTTCTTCATCGCTTTCATAAATTTCAGGCAAACGAGGTTCTGCTTCAAAGGCTTTGGCTAAGGTCATTCCCGGATCAGGCGGAACTAATTTAGAAATGCGATCCACAAAGCTATAAGGATGCCCTAATACCCGTCCTACATCACGGATAACCGCTTTGGCTGCCATTGTACCAAAGGTGATAATCTGCGACACCGCACCGCGTCCATAGGTTTCCGCCACGTGTTCAATCACGCGATCTCGCCCGTCCATACAGAAATCCACGTCAAAATCGGGCATTGATACCCGTTCTGGATTTAAAAAACGCTCAAACAGCAAATCAAATTCAAGGGGATCAAGATCAGTAATTTTCAACGCATAAGCTACCAGCGATCCCGCCCCAGAACCACGCCCCGGGCCAACAGGAATATCATTATCTTTCGACCACTGGATAAATTCCATTACGATTAAGAAGTAACCGGGGAAACCCATTTGGTTAATCACATCTAGCTCAACTTGCAGGCGCTCATCATATTCTTTGCGTTTTTCCGCCCGCTCTTTTTCATCGGGGAATAAAAAGGCTAAGCGCTCTTCCAAGCCCTCACGGGATTTTTGCACCAAATAATCTTCCGTGCTGAGATCCCCGGTGGGAAATTTTGGTAAGAAATACTCGCCCAAACGAATTGTTACATTACAACGTTTGGCGATTTGCACGGTATTTGCCAGTGCGGTGGGAATATCGGCAAATAATTCGCACATTTCCTCTTCAGTACGGAAATATTGCTGATCGCTGTATAATTTCGGACGTTTTGGATCATCAAGGGTATAGCTATCGTGAATCGCAACGCGGATCTCGTGTGCCTCAAAATCTTCGGAAGACAAAAAGCACACATCATTGGTTGCCACAAGGGGAATATGATGTTTTTCTGCCAATTTTAAGGCGGCCTGAATATAGCGTTCTTCTTCAGGGCGACCAGTGCGACAAAGGCTCAAATAAAAATGATCGGGGAAAAATTCTTGATAAAAACGCACCGCACTTTCGACATCCGCAGGATTATTTTTCAGTAATTTTTTCCCCACATCGCCATTACGTCCGCCAGAAAGAATAATCAAGCCTTCGCGGTGTTCCACCAGCCATTGCTGATCAATATAGGGTAAATCCGTGTAACCCCGTTCATACGCCTTGGATAATAATAAGGTGATGTTGTGATAGCCTGTGTTATTTTTCGCAAGCAAGGTGAGTTCAAAATGTTCATCACCGAGCAAATCACTTTTCACCAGCACATCAGCCCCAACAATGGGCTTCACCCCTGAGCCAAGAGCTTCGCCATAAAATCGCACCAAACCGCAGAAATTGGTGAAATCCGTCAATGCCATTGCCACCATTTCGTTTTCCACGCAGGCTTTGACCAACGGTTTTACTTTCGCAATACCATTAATCATTGAAAAATCGCTATGCACACGCAAATGCACGAAACGCGGTTCTGACATAAAAAATCCTTGTTATTTTGCTATTGATGAGATGAAAAAGGGAAATTAGCCTGCCATTTTAACGAGATTTTAGCGCGGATCCAATTTCTTTTTCTTTGCTCAGTTTCATTCGTCATTCGCCCTTGTTCACTGCCCAATTCCTGTCTAAAATAAAGCAAATTTTTACCGCACTTTAATGAAGGGATTTATGCTACTGAGCATTTTGTATATTGTGGGCATCACCGCCGAAGCGATCACGGGGGCATTAGCCGCAGGACGTGAAAAAATGGATATTTTCGGCGTGATTATCATCGCCTCAATGACTGCCATTGGCGGTGGCTCGGTACGTGATGTGCTGCTTGGGCATTATCCCCTTGGTTGGGTGAAAAATCCTCATTATTTCATTATCGTTGCCTGTGCTGCGGTGCTAACGGTGGTGATTGCACCGTTCATTCGCCATTTTATGCGCTATTTTCGTACCATTTTCTTGGTGCTAGATGCCTTAGGGCTTATCGTGTTTTCCATTATCGGTACGCAGATTGCATTAGATATGGGGCATAGTTTTATTATTGCGATTATCGCAGCAATTATCACTGGCGCATTTGGTGGCGTGTTGCGGGATTTGCTGTGCAACCGTATTCCCCTTGTCTTCCAAAAAGAGCTGTATGCCAGTGTTGCATTGCTGGCAGCAAGTATTTATATTGGCTTGCTTCAGTTGAATATTAATCACAATATCGTGATCGTGGTAACCCTCGCTTGCGGTTTTACCATTCGCTTGCTCGCCATTCGTTTTGAGTGGCATTTGCCAGTGTTCGATTATCAAGAACAGGAAATCGCCGAAAAGCAAGCCGATGACAAACTGCCGAAAAAAATCAAATAAAAATTAAAATAAGGATAAACAATGACGAATTTAGTAGAAATGGGCAAACAAGCCAAACAAGCGGCTTTTGTGTTGGCACAATGTAGCGAGAAAGAAAAAAATCACGCGCTTCAATGTATCGCTGATCAATTAGAACAACAAGCTGATCTCATTTTGGCGGAAAATGAAAAAGACATTCAAGCCGCTCAACAAAATGGTTTGTCGGAAGCCTTGATTGATCGCCTATTGCTCACACCTGAACGGCTACACGCCATTGCCCAAGATGTTCGTCATATTATTTCGCTGCCCGATCCTGTGGGTAAAATCATTGATGGTGGCACGCTAGACAGTGGATTAAAAATTGAACGCGTGCGCGTGCCTTTAGGCGTGGTAGCAACCATTTATGAAGCGCGACCAAACGTAACCATTGATGTGGCCAGCTTATGCTTAAAAACAGGTAACGCGGTGATTTTACGCGGCGGCAAGGAAACCCAACATTCCAACAAAATTTTAGTCGAAGTGGTGCAACAAGCCTTATTACAAGCCAATTTACCGCAATATGCCGTGCAAGCCATTACTGATCCAAACCGTGATTTAGTGATGCAATTAATGAAACTGGATCGCTATGTGGATATGCTTATTCCAAGGGGCGGAGCGGGCTTACATCAGCTTTGCAAAGAAAACTCCACCATTCCTGTGATCGTTGGGGGCGTGGGCGTATGCCATACTTTCGTAGAAAAAAGCGCCGATTTAAACCGTGCCTTAGCGGTGATTAGCAACGCCAAAACTCAGCGCCCAAGCACTTGTAATACCCTTGAAACCTTGTTAGTGCAAAAAAGCATTGCCGAGCAATTTTTGCCAATGTTGGCGGAATTTAGCCAATCGAAAATAAAATTTCACGCAAATTCCACCGCACTTTCTATTTTAAGCAATGCGGGCGCGCAAGTTGTGCCATTGCAAGAGCAGGATTTACAACAAGAATGGGGTTCGCCTGATCTCAACGTGGTGATTGTTAAAGATATTGATGAAGCGGTGGCCTTTATTAATCAATATGGTACGCAACATTCTGATGCGATCTTAACCAGCTCGCAACCTCTTGCGCAACAGTTTATCAATCAAGTGGACAGCGCAGCGGTGTATGTCAATGCCAGTACACGCTTTACCGATGGCGGACAATTTGGCTTAGGTGCAGAAGTGGCAGTGAGTACACAAAAACTCCATTCCCGCGGGCCAATGGGATTAGAAGCGCTAACATCTTACAAATGGGTGGGCGTGGGCGATTATTTAGCGCGCCCTTAATCCTTTAGTGATAAATTGAAAATTATTCGATTATTCGGGCTAAAATTTTATAATATCAAAACGTCATTTTAAAAATGGCGTTTTTTATTTAATTTTATAAAATAATATTTGACAATGTTTAATGAAATCGTTATTTCTAGGGCATTCTAATACAACATCATTGATTTTTTATAGGAAGGTAAAACTATGTCAACTCTCTCTGTGGCAAAATTCGGTGGAACTAGCGTTGCAAATCATAGCGCAATGAGCGCTTGTGCAAATATTGTAACCGCTGATCCTAATACGCGTGTGGTGGTGCTTTCGGCCTCGGCAGGTATCACCAATTTATTGGTTGCGCTTGCTAATGGTAAGAACGCAGAAGAACGCGCGAAACTCATCGCAGAAGTGCGTCAAATTGAAGAAGCGATTTTAGCTGAACTTAAAGACGACAGCGAAGTGCGGGCAAAAATTGAAGAAATTTTAAAACATATCGAAAGCCTTGCTGATGCCGCAAGCGTGGCTGCTTCACCTGCTTTAACAGACGAATTGATCTGCCAAGGGGAAATGATGTCCACCTTGCTTTTCGTTCAAGTGTTAAAAGAGCTTGGCGCAAAAGCCGTTTGGGTGGACGTGCGTACCATTGTGGCAACCAACAGCCATTTCGGTAAAGCCGCGCCAGATGACGAGCAAACGCAGAAAAATAGCGATGCGCTATTAAAACCGATTCTTGCTCAAGATAACGACACAATGATTATCACGCAAGGCTTTATTGGACGCGATCCACAAGGCAAAACCACCACCTTAGGACGTGGCGGCAGCGACTATTCTGCGGCACTTTTAGCCGAAGTATTAAACGCTAAAGACGTGTTAATTTGGACGGACGTAGCCGGTATTTACACCACCGATCCACGCATTGTACCAGCAGCACAACGCATTGACACAATGAGCTTTGCGGAAGCGGCAGAAATGGCAACATTCGGGGCGAAAGTGTTACACCCAGCAACTCTGCTTCCAGCGGTTCGCAGCAATATCCCTGTGTTCGTAGGCTCAAGCAAAGCCCCACAAGACGGCGGTACTTGGGTAACCAAAGATCCACAACCACGTCCAACTTTCCGTGCAATTGCATTACGCCGCGATCAAACTTTGGTAACGCTTTCCAGCTTAAGTATGCTACACGCGCAAGGTTTCTTAGCCAATGTGTTCAACATTTTAGCGAAACACAAAATCTCTGTGGATACCATCACCACTTCTGAAGTAAGCGTAGCTCTCACCTTAGACAAAACAGGCTCTGCTTCATCAGGCGCGGAAATGCTCTCGCCAGAATTGCTTGCGGAATTAAGAGAAGTGTCTAGCGTAAAAGTGGATACTGGCTTATCTTTAGTCGCATTAGTGGGCAATGATTTACACGTTACCGCAGGTATCGCCAAACAAATTTTCGATACCCTAGAAGCCTACAACGTAAGAATGATCAGCTACGGCGCAAGCACCAACAATATTTGTATGTTAGTCCAAAGCGAACAAGCTGATGATGTGGTCAGAGCATTACATAAGAATTTATTTGAATAATTCAAACTAAAGACATCTAAAAAGGAGAAATGCGTCAAACATTTCTCCTTTTTCTTTGCTTTATTTATATCGATTGAAATTATCGCAAAAATATCACCGCACTTTATTCGAGCATTAAAACCTGCAGCAAGAGAAGAATTGCTCCGTATTGTAAATAATAAGTTGTCTTCACACAAAACCTACAAATTCCATTTTACCAATGGACGCTCACAGCCATTAAAAATAGATACTAATGAGATTTCGCCAGGAAAAGTTGTGGCAGAGCTTAACTTTATATTTTGGGAAAATATGTTATCACAAACTCATCGAGAGAGATGGATAAGCCATTTTAATAAAGCATTCCCTAATGTTTGTATTTCCTCCCCTGATGAACGTGATTTAATAGTGAATGAGATACATAACATAACAAGCCGAGTGCGTTATCTAAGGAATAGAATTTGTCACCATGAGCCAATTTTCGATGAAAGTAAAATCGATCTTATCAACGTATTTAATAATATAAAACAGGTGTTATGGTACATTTCGCCTAAAACGGCAGATATATTGAAGCAACTTGAGCGTATAAGTCAAACAATCGCACGAAAACCTCAAAAAGGAAAAGGCATAAGGGAAATCCCTTAGGGGATTTAAGGGTAACCTTTCCAAGGGGAAAGGTCTTACCCGAAAAGGCCAAAGGGCTAAATGGGACCCTATCCCAAATTCTGTGTAAACACCCATTTCAACTTAACGGTGATCGTCGAGGCGATCACCAAAATCAATCATAAAACGATTCATTGCCTGTTTCCAGTTTTGAATCGGCATTGTCCATTTCTTTGACACATCTTTCATCGCCAGCCATATTACCTTGAACACCGACTCATCCGTCGGGAATACATTGCGTTTTTTAATGACTCGCCGAATCACGCTATTGAGTGACTCCACCGCATTGGTGGTATAAATCGCTTTGCGAATATCCGACGGATAATCAAAAAATGTCGCGATATTCGCCCAATTCTCCTCCCAACCTCTCGCTACAAGCGGGTATTTTTCCTGCCATTTTTGCGAAAGTGCGGTCAAATTCTCGCGTGCTTGCATCTCCGTCGGGGCTTGATACACCTGTTTTAAATCCGCAGTCACCGCCTTGTAATCTTTCCATGACACATATTTCAAACTATTACGCACCAAATGCACAATGCAAAGCTGAATCTTGGTTTGGGGATAAACGGCATTAATGGCGTCAGGAAAGCCTTTTAAACCGTCCACACACGCAATTAAAATGTCTTTTAAACCGCGATTTTGCAGCTCTGTTAGCGACCCTATCCCAAATTCTGTGTAAACACCCATTTCAACTTAACGGTGATCGTCGAGGCGATCACCAAAATCAATCATAAAACGATTCATTGCCTGTTTCCAGTTTTGAATCGGCATTGTCCATTTCTTTGACACATCTTTCATCGCCAGCCATATTACCTTGAACACCGACTCATCCGTCGGGAATACATTGCGTTTTTTAATGACTCGCCGAATCACGCTATTGAGTGACTCCACCGCATTGGTGGTATAAATCGCTTTGCGAATATCCGACGGATAATCAAAAAATGTCGCGATATTCGCCCAATTCTCCTCCCAACCTCTCGCTACAAGCGGGTATTTTTCCTGCCATTTTTGCGAAAGTGCGGTCAAATTCTCGCGTGCTTGCATCTCCGTCGGGGCTTGATACACCTGTTTTAAATCCGCAGTCACCGCCTTGTAATCTTTCCATGACACATATTTCAAACTATTACGCACCAAATGCACAATGCAAAGCTGAATCTTGGTTTGGGGATAAACGGCATTAATGGCGTCAGGAAAGCCTTTTAAACCGTCCACACACGCAATTAAAATGTCTTTTAAACCGCGATTTTGCAGCTCTGTTAGCGACCCTATCCCAAATTCTGTGTAAACACCCATTTCAACTTAACGGTGATCGTCGAGGCGATCACCAAAATCAATCATAAAACGATTCATTGCCTGTTTCCAGTTTTGAATCGGCATTGTCCATTTCTTTGACGCATCTTTCATCGCCAGCCATATTACCTTGAACACCGACTCATCCGTCGGGAATACATTGCGTTTTTTAATGACTCGCCGAATCACGCTATTGAGTGACTCCACCGCATTGGTGGTATAAATCGCTTTGCGAATATCCGACGGATAATCAAAAAATGTCGCGATATTCGCCCAATTCTCTTCCCAACCTCTCGCTACAAGCGGGTATTTTTCCTGCCATTTTTGCGAAAGTGCGGTCAAATTCTCGCGTGCTTGCATCTCCGTCGGGGCTTGATACACCTGTTTTAAATCCGCAGTCACCGCCTTGTAATCTTTCCATGACACATATTTCAAACTATTACGCACCAAATGCACAATGCAAAGCTGAATCTTGGTTTGGGGATAAACGGCATTAATGGCGTCAGGAAAGCCTTTTAAACCGTCCACACACGCAATTAAAATGTCTTTTAAACCGCGATTTTGCAGCTCTGTTAGCACGTTTGCCCAGAACTTCGCGCCTTCGTTTTCGGCAATCCAGAGTCCGAGTAATTTTATGCCCCTCCAAATTCACACCCAACGCCACAAAGACGGACTTGTTGATAATCCGCCCGTCTTGACGCACTTTGACCACGATGCAATCCAAATAAACAATCGGATACACCGCATCAAGCGGGCGATTTTGCCATTCCAAGACGCGCTCTTTAACCGAATCTGTCACGCGAGAAATCAAGCTCGTTGACACATCAGCATCATAGAGTTCTTTGAACATTTCGACGATTTCTTGATTGCTTAAGCCTTTGGCATATAAGGCGATAATCTGCTCGTCCATTCCGGTAATTCGGGTTTGGTTTTTCTTGATAAGCTGCGGTTCAAAGGTGCCCTCACGGTCACGAGGGGTATCAATTTCCATTTCACCCTCATCACACATCACAGTTTTGGACGTATAGCCGTTACGCGCATTTTTGCCTTTTCGTGGCTGATGTTTTTCATAACCAAGGTGGTCAGTCAGTTCCGCGTTTAGGGCTGCTTCGACCGTGATTTTTTTGAGCATTCGAGAAAACTGATTAAGGTCTTCCGGCGTTTTGAGGTGTTTGGCAAATTCTGCTGCCAAGGCGTGGAGTTGTTTTTCGTTCATAATAAAATACCTGTGTCTAATGTATTATCTCAGAAACAGGCATTTACACAAATTGTGGGAGAGGCTCCTAAATGGCCTAAATGCATTTTCTAAGCATATTTCTCCATTAGCTCTATCATTGGTTTATATCTATCTTGTTTCCCAAGATGTTTTTTTACGCTATATTCGCCACTGACATCACATTTTCTAAACCTCTTTAAACTCAGCACCAGTTAAAGCATTTTTTATGATCTCTTTTTTTATACTTTCACTAATAATAATCGCTACAGAAAACTTGCCTAAACGAAATAACGCCTTATTAATCTTTGAATAATCTAATTTCAGTTTATAAAAACTGTCATATTCACCAGCCAAGTCTGGCCTTATAGGATCATCCTTCTCAAACTTAGTAAATTCTGAACGATTTTCATCAACACAATCAATTTCATTATGAATGACCATGGCGAAATATTTTTTTATTGTTTTTTTATTTTCTATTTTGACAGGAATAAAAGATAGACCATTAGTATTCTCTATCAAAACTTTAAAATCTTCACTCACAATAGGAACGTTAAATGGAACCATAGTTGTATAATCAAGTTCTTCTCCATCTTGAATTAATCGTATTATCAGATTAGTTTCATGAATCTCTGCATTTATTAATTTCCAATTATCAATGCTATGAATACCTCCTAAATACCAACGGTTTGGGTAGTCAATATCATCTAATAATCTATAATATTTCATTAATTACTCCTTGGTTAGCCATTTATTCACTTGTGCACCTGGTGTTTGTTCGTCTTTATTGATTTTTAAATTTCTAATAGAGATTCATTACCAATCTATCTTCAAGAGTCTTAAGGAGGGACTACTCTTTTTCTATTGTTAAATAAAATTTAGCCTGTATATACACAAATCTCCTCAAAATAAAATCCAGTTAAACCAGCTGATTCAATTCTTAATTTCAATTCTTCGCTAATAACTAAATATATAGAATAACCTTTAATTCTAAATATATGTTTGCCATCTATTTTTGAGGAATTTAATACAATCTTATCAAAATATTTATAGTCTCCTTCTCTATCAGGCCTAACTGGGTCATCTTTTTTATATTTTATATACTTAGACTTTTCTTCATCTATAGCATCAATAATATCTACTCCTATTGCATAATATGTTGAAAAAAATCTCCCATTATCTAAAACATTAACCGCTGAAAAAATAATGTCATAATGTAGCAAAACATCTTTTGCTTTTGGACTTAATATAGGAACTCCATACACAAGATTTTCAGTAAAATCTGTTTTTATCCCATGAATTTCAATTGGTACAGACATTTCTTTATCAATGGAATAATGAGGGAACATTGTAAACCCCCATTGTTCTATATATAGAGAATCATTTATTTCCCCTAAATACCATTTGTTTAGAATTTCCATGTCTTCAGATAAACGGTAATATTTCATTATCTATCAACTCCAATGACTAATTTATTTAATTCTGTATTTGAATCAGATATTTCTATTTTCAATTGCTTCAATGTAGATCTCACAGCTTCTTCATATTGTGTACTCTTAGGAGATAAACCTCTTGTTGCATCATACAATCTATCATATACAATTTTATGATATTTTTCTGGGTGTGGACCTTGGTGTCCCACCACTTTTACTTTATTATCTACATCATTAAAACTTAAATTTGCTCCATCAAAAATCTTCTCAAATCTAGGAGTCCAAGGTCCTCCATTTACTGTAGATATACAGTTTTTATCTGTGCAAATATGATGGATTGGTACTTTTTGATTTAATGTGTTTTTTAATCCTAAAGGTTTTGATACATTTATTTGCAAACCATTATCATCAATCATCATAAATTGATTAGACAACGTTCCATTAGAAGAGATTCTTTGATAAATAGTGCTATTTGTAACAGCATCTTTTACCTCAGTATTTATGAGTTTTCCTCCGTTAGGTCCTTCAACTATACCGAGTGATAATATACGATAATTATTTCCTAGCTCATTGCCTGTTACATAACTTAAACTTCCTCCCCGAGTAATTTTTTCAGAAGCAGCCACTGTCGCTTTTTGACCTAATATACTTGCACCTTTAACCGCAGCACTCCCAGCTTTAGCGACAGGAGCAAATTCAGCCACAACACTCCCTCCCCGAATTAACGGAATTAGCGTCGTTTCCACAGACATATCTTTGCCATACAGATAATTTACATCCGATTGATTGTAATGGGTTCGTAAAATATCTTTTGAGGCACTAGTCAGTGTTGACCATTTTTCACCTATACAACTAGAGAGTGATTTAAGGCACTCCGAAGCACTATAGGCTATATTTTGTGTCAGTGTTTTGGTTGTATCGAGTGGGTGGTTTAATAATGCTCGCCCTGAGCTAGAAAGCCCATCAAGTACATCGCTTCCACTTTTTACTATGAGGTTATTCCGAATTTCAGGGATTAATGCGTTGGTTAAAACCTGATTATTCGCTTTGTCATATTGTGTGGCTACCCCAATACTACTCAAAAGTATCGCACTGGCTAGGTTGTCCGCTTTGTAATCCGCGTTTAAACCAAGCTAAACGCTGAGCTGATGTGCCGTGCGTAAAGCTATCAGGTACAACATAACCTTGAGAACGTTTTTGCAAGCGATCATCACCTACCGCTTGAGCGGCGTGAAAGGCTTTTTCAATATCCCCCGCTTCAAACAGGCCTGTTTTACTTGCTTGATTCGCCCACACGCCAGCAAAGCAATCCGCTTGTAATTCCAGTTTTACCGAAAGTTGATTGGCTTGCGCAGGACTTACATTTCGCTGAGCCTGATGCACTTTAGGCAAGATACCTAATAAATTTTGGATATGATGCCCTACTTCGTGCGCAATCACATAAGCAAACGCGGAATCACCGCCAGCTCCAAGCTGATTTTTCATATCATTATAAAAGGAAAGATCAAGGTAAACACGCTGATCATTCGGACAATAAAATGGCCCCATTGCGGACTGTCCTGTGCCACAGGCGGTATGCGTAACCCCGTTATATAACACCATTATTGGTGCTTGATAATGCTGATTATGTTGTGAAAAATAATTTCCCCAAACCGTTTCTGTATCAGCCAACACCACACGAGAAAGGCTGGTCAGTTGCTGTTCTTCTTGGCTTGATTGGGTATGACTGGCCGTTGGTTGTTCAATAAAATCAGGCGTGCCAACTAAGCCAGAAAGATCAACACCATAATAAGCACCAACAAGCAAAATAATCAAACCAAGTACGCCCGTTCGTTTTCCACCACCAAAGGAACGCCCTGAATTTCGTCTATCTTCAACATTTGTGCTTTCTCTACGGCCTTGCCAACGCATAATTTCTGTCCTATTTATAATTAAAGTGCGGTTATTTTATTATAAAAAATCTTTCATTGGGCAATTTACACTGAATTTATTTCTACCAACTTCGCGTTAGTTTCCTAGATTTCAAGCAATGAATGTACTAAAATTTAACGGTGATCAATTTAATCGCATTTTTTACAAGACAAAAATGAAAAATCGTTTTAAGATTAGCGGGATTTCAGATTTTATCTTTGAAAATTAACTTAAATATGAGGAAAACAAAATGGCGAAAATCGTTAAAATTATTGGTCGTGAAATCATCGACTCTCGCGGTAACCCAACTGTGGAAGCAGAAGTTCACCTTGAAGGTGGTTTCGTAGGTCTTGCAGCTGCGCCATCTGGTGCATCAACAGGTTCTCGTGAAGCGTTAGAATTACGCGATGGCGATAAATCTCGTTTCTTAGGTAAAGGTGTATTGAAAGCGGTTGAAGCGGTAAATGGCCCAATCGCACAAGCTTTAGTGGGTAAAGATGCCACTAACCAAGCTGAAATCGACCAAATTATGATCGACTTAGACGGCACTGAAAACAAATCTAAATTCGGTGCAAACGCAATTTTAGCGGTTTCTCTTGCTAATGCCAAAGCAGCAGCAGCATCTAAAGGTTTACCACTTTATGCGTGGATTGCTGAGCTTAACGGCACACCAGGTGTTTACTCAATGCCATTACCAATGATGAACATCATCAACGGTGGTGAACACGCAGATAACAATGTGGATATCCAAGAATTTATGATCCAACCAGTGGGTGCGAAAACCTTAAAAGAAGCACTACGCATTGGTGCTGAAGTGTTCCACAACCTTGCTAAAGTATTAAAATCTAAAGGTTTAAGCACTGCAGTGGGCGATGAAGGTGGTTTCGCTCCAAACCTAGAATCAAACGCTGCAGCGCTTGCTTGTATCAAAGAAGCAGTAGAAAAAGCAGGCTATGTATTAGGTAAAGACGTTACTCTTGCAATGGACTGCGCATCATCTGAATTCTACAACAAAGAAAACGGTATGTACGAAATGAAAGGTGAAGGTAAATCATTCACTTCTCAAGAATTCACACACTACCTTGAAGAGCTTTGCAAAGAATACCCAATCGTTTCTATCGAAGATGGTCAAGATGAATCAGACTGGGAAGGCTTCGCTTACCAAACTAAAGTGTTAGGCGACAAAGTTCAATTAGTGGGTGATGATTTATTCGTAACTAACACCAAAATCTTAAAAGAAGGGATTGAACGCGGTATCGCAAACTCAATCTTAATCAAATTCAACCAAATCGGTTCATTAACTGAAACTTTAGCGGCAATCAAAATGGCGAAAGATGCAGGTTATACTGCAGTGATCTCTCACCGTTCTGGTGAAACTGAAGATGCAACTATCGCAGATTTAGCGGTAGGTACAGCAGCAGGCCAAATCAAAACTGGTTCAATGAGCCGTTCTGACCGTATTGCGAAATATAACCAATTAATCCGTATCGAAGAAGCATTAGGCGACAAAGCCCCATTCTTAGGATTAAAAGCGGTTAAAGGTCAAGCGTAATTTAATTACTGCTTTGCGCAACATTTATCCAACTAAAGTGCAGGATTTTCCTGCACTTTTTTATTCCCTACACAACCTAACAAGTGCGGTGCTTTTTTAGCAAATTTATTTCCGCCATAAGCCTACAAATCTTCACCATTTCAAGGTACACTATTGTTTTTTATCCAATTGGGGAACCTATGCGTTTACTTGTATTCCTTCTGCTCGCAGTATTAGTGCTATTCCAATATGATTTTTGGTTTGGCAAAAATAGCTATTTGGATCATAAACAGCTCGAGCAAGAAATTGCACAACATTTGCAAGAAAATGAAAAATTAGCCCAACGCAATCACGCCATCGCAGCTGAGATCAAAGATCTCAAAGAAGGGGTTGATGCCATTGAAGAACGCGCTAGACAACAGCACGAAATGGTAAAAAATAACGAAATTTTCTACCGCATTGTTAAAGATCACAAATAATATGAAAAGAGAAATTATCGCCGTTGTGCCAGCCGCTGGTATTGGTAGCCGAATGCAGGCAGATCGGCCGAAACAGTATTTGACAATTCTTGGCAAAACTGTTTTAGAACATACATTAGAAACTCTACTCAATTCATCTCATATTGATCGCATTATCCTTGCGGTTGCGCCTAAGGATCCTTATTTGGCAAAAATAGATTTGCTTAACCACCCAAAAATTCATCTTGTTGAAGGGGGGGAAACCCGCGCGCAATCTGTTCTCAATGGGTTAAACGCGATCAATCCTAGTGCAAACACTTGGGTGATGGTACACGATGCCGCGCGTCCTTGTTTAACGCAGCAAGAACTCTCTGCCTTAGCGGACATCACACAGCCTGATGGTGCAATTCTTGCCATTCCTGCAATCGATACCATCAAAAGAAGTAATTCACATCAGCAAATTGAAAAAACAGAAGACCGCAACGAAATTTGGTTAGCACAAACGCCCCAATTTTTCCCCGCTCTTTTGCTCACGCAAGCTATTGAACAAGCGCTTACGCAACAACAAAATATTACCGATGAAGCTTCTGCAATGGAATTTCTTGGCTTCAAACCGCAATTAATTCAAGGTAAAACCAGCAACATTAAAATCACACGTCCAGAAGATTTAGCGCTTGCGGAATTTTATCTCAGCCAAAAGAAGCACCAATAAAATATCAGCAATAAAAAGTGCGGTGAAAAATCTGAAAATTTTCCACCGCACTTGTCTTTTTACTATTCTGTTACTTCATCGCTAACTGATAAAATCTAGCGATATTCTGCGCTGTTGAAATCAGATTTTCTTTCCCCGAACGCAAGGTGTTTTCCAAACTATCGAGCTGACGAATAATCGGAAAGACCGCGTCAATGCCCTGTTCATACACCACTTCGTAATCTTCCCGCAGACAGCCTACGATAGCAATCACAGGTTTGCCAAATTGCTTAGCAGTTTTGGCGACACCAATGGGCGTTTTTCCGTAAGCACTCTGCCCGTCCATTCGCCCTTCGCCAGTAATCACCAAATCAGCATCTTGCACTTGGGCGCTAAAATTTAAGGTTTCTAACACAATATTTACGCCTTTTTTCAACCGCACTTTAGGTAGCAGCAATAATCCACCGCCCATTCCGCCAGCCGCTCCTGCACCAGATTGATTGGCGATATTAATGCCAAGCTGTTGCCGTACTTTCTCGGCAAAATGAGCAAGCGCTGCATCAAGTTGTTGCACCATTTGCACGGTTGCGCCTTTTTGCGGACCAAACACGGCAGATGCGCCAGTTTCACCACATAATGGATTATTCACATCACAAGCCACTTCAATTTGTACTTGTGCTAAACGTGAATCAAGCTGGCTTAAATCAATATGAGCGGTGTGAATTAACTGCTCGCCACCATAGCCCAAAGATTGATTTTCAGCATCGAGAAAGCGCGCGCCCAAGGCTTGCAACATTCCCACGCCAGCATCATTGGTCGCGCTTCCACCAATGCCGAGAATAATTTTTTTCACCCCATAATTTAAGGCGTTCAAAATCAATTCTCCCGTACCAAAACTAGTGGTTTTCAATGGATTACGCGCCTCCATTGGCACAAGATGCAACCCAGAAGCTGCCGCCATTTCAATGAATGCGGTTTCACCATCACCAGAAAGCCCCCAAAAGGCATCAATCTTATTACCCAAAGGGGCGGTAACCGTGCATTGGATCAGCTTGCCTTGCGTCGCGTCCACCAAAGATTGCACCGTGCCTTCCCCACCATCAGCCATTGGAATTTTGTAATATTGCGCGTGCGGAAAAATCTTGCGAAACCCAATTTCAATCGCCTCCGCCACTTCAAACGCGGTCAAACTTTCTTTGAATGAATCAGGTGCGATGAGTATTTTCATTGTTAATTCCTGTTAAAGTAAAACCAAGGAAAGGACATAAACAGTGCTAATCCCCACAATTCCCATAATAAAAGTGAGTGTGGTTTGTGTGCGATAGCCTTGTTGTGGTGTCATTTTACTAAAGTTTGTTACCACCCAGTAGTAACTGTCATTAGCGTGAGAAACACACATTGCCCCTGCCGCAATCGCCATTACGGTCAGCGCCGCAGCAATTTCACTGGTTAAGCCTAATGCACTCATTAGAGAATCATCAACATTGAACATTCCCATAATTGCCGCAGTGGTGATCATTGCTACGGTAGAGCTGCCTTGTGCGGTTTTCAAAATCGCTGAGATAATAAATGGAAAGAAAATCCCCGCACTACTAATAATATATGCATTTTCTTTAATATATTCTACGAATCCCGCTTCAACAATCACTTTGCCTAATACGCCACCAGCTGCTGTAATAAACAGAATTGGGCCAACGAGTTTTAGGGTGTCGTTGGTTAAGGTTTCAAACTCACTCATTTTGCCACATTGAAAAATAAGAATGATGGCAAAAATTAACCCAACACCTAAGGCAATAATCGGATTGCCTAAGAATAAAATGAAATTGGCAATATCCCCTGTTGCACCTGAAATTTTAGTGATTGAACCTAATGCCATTAAAATGATAGGAACAAAAATTGGCGCAAGACTTAAAAAGCCATTAGGTAAAGTGCCATATTTTTTCAATAAGGCTTCATAACCTTGAGCAATCAGCTCATCATTACCATCATCTTGCAAAATAACTCGCTTACCAATAAATTTGGCAAAAAGATAACTTGCGATTAAAACAGGAATGGATACTGCAATCCCCATAAGAATGACCAATAATAAATTATGCTCTAAACCTAGCCCACCTGCCACGGCAATTGGCCCTGGTGTTGGCGGAATAAAAACGTGGGCGGCATAAAGCCCCGCACTCAGTGCAACCGCAGTACCAACGGGGTTAGCGGCAATTTTTTTCTGAATCGCTTCACGAATTGGGTTTAATACAACAAAACCACTATCACAGAATACAGGAATACCAACAACCCAGCCCATAATAAGCATAGCCAGCTCTGGTCGTTTTTGTCCAACCAGTTTAACAACCATATCTGCTAATTTTAAGGCTGCACCTGTTTTTTCTAGCACCATACCAATAATTGCACCGAAAATAATCACAATACCGATGCTCTTAAATGTGCCACTAAAGCCAGCGCCAACCATTGCTGGAATTTTAGTGAGTGGAATGCCCGCAATAAGCGCTAACGCAAGGGAAATGCTCATTAATGCGAGGAAAGGATGAACTTTTAATTTCGCTATCATAAAAATCATAATAAGGATAGCAAGGATAAAGCTAATAATGAGTGCGATGCCCGTCATATTATTTCTCCTTTTATATGATTAATCAGCAATCACATTATTGTTTTCTCTAAGAGAAAATGCTTTATCTAAAAATACAAAAAATAATAGGGTAATTCACAATAATTTGTAGAAATAAACAAATTACTTTTTTAATAATATACTTAAATAGAATATAAATAAATCATCTATCTTATTGAAAGACAAAGAAGTTATTTGCTCAATTTTGTTAAGTCGATAACGCAGCGTATTACTATGAATGAATAAATTTTGTGCAGTGAGAGTGAGATCACAATTTGATAAAAAATATTGTTGCAGCGTTTTGCGTAATTGTTGATGGGTATCTTGTGCATAAAGTTTATTAATGGGTTTTAACAATTCCTTTGCTTGCCAAGAATCGGTTAAATCATCTAATAAAACCGGCAACTGGTATTGTTCAAAAAAATAAATTGATTTTTTAGGGAAAAATTTTAACCCGTAACTTAGCGTACTTAATGCCGTTTTATAAGAAAGAGATAACCTTTCATTTCCACCTAAAAAACCGCCTACCACAATCTTATATTGGCGAGAATTCCAATGTGCTGGCACAAAAGTTTTCAACAACGTTTTATTTTGACGTTCACTTGCTGGTAATAATATCAAGATGGAATCCAAAGAATGAATGGCAAAAAGCACATTTTGCTGTTGCAAGTAGCTGACTAATTCCTGTAATTGATTTTGATTGGAATGGCACAAATTGATCAGCGTTGCCACATAATCAAGGGATAAATCAATGCCAAAGAAATTTGCCTGTTGAGCAAGCTGGGGATATTTCTGCGAATCATTGACTAACTGTAAAATAAATTCTTCTTTATAGCGATGCGACCAGCGTTCTTGCTCAATTAAAATGTGCTGTTCAACAATTAATTCCGCCGTCATTTTTACTAATTCAGCATAAGGACGTACTTCCTCTGGCTTGCCTGATACCCCCACAACACCAAAAATATTACCGAGATAATTAATCGGAATATTGATACCAGGCTTGGCTTCTTGATTCCATTTTTGCGAAAGAAACTCATCAACTTCCACAACCCGATTTTCTCGAATTGCAATCACCGCTCCCGTATGTTTTTGCTTTAAACGGGAAGTATCGCCAGAAGCAATAATCACCCCATTTTTATCCATTACATTGACGCTGTTTGGAATAATATGCATTGCCCGTTGAACAATTTTCTGTGCAACTTGCTGATCAAGTTCCATAATCCACCTGAAAATGAAATCAAACTTGGCTAAATCATATAATTAAAATGCTTATTTACCCAAGATATTTATTGCATTTTTTCTCTTAATCGCTACAATTGTTGCTCCTTGTCGGCGCTGAATTAGAGATCGGCGTTTGATGTATGACTACCCCTACTATTGAGGATTTTAATATGTCTCTAAGCACAGAAAAAAAAGCAGCTATCGTTGCTGAATTTGGTCGTGATGCAAAAGATACTGGTTCATCAGAAGTTCAAATTGCATTATTAACTGCACAAATCAACCACTTACAAGCACACTTTGCCGTGCATAAAAAAGACCATCACGGTCGCCGTGGTTTATTACGTATGGTTTCTCGTCGTCGTAAATTATTAGACTACTTAAAACGTACTGATTTAGCTAAATACAGCGAAACAATCGCTCGTTTAGGTTTACGTCGCTAATTTCCAAATTAGAACAAGAAAACGCTCAAGCAATTGAGCGTTTTTTTATGGGAATATTTTATCAATAGCAAAAATAAACCTATGTCTGCTCAAAAAAATACCCTAAAAAATTACCGCACTTTAAAATTTACCTTAACTACATTCTCAATTCAAATCACTGAAAGAAAAAGAAACACACATTCATTTGATCTCAAATAAAATCTTGTTTATCCTACCCCAATCCTCTATAACCGAGATAACAAAATGGCACTGGATTTAGCAGAAATTAGACAACAAATCACCCAAATTGACCGCAGTTTATTAAAACTGCTTTCGGAGCGTCATCGCTTGGCTTATGACGTGGTACGCAGTAAAGAAATCACGCAGAAAGCCTTGCGTGATGTGGAGCGTGAGCAACAATTATTACAAGAATTGATTCAATTTTCTGAAAATGAAAATTATCAGCTTGATCCACAATATATCACGCAAATTTTCCAGAAAATTATTGAAGATTCTGTGCTGACTCAGCAAGCCTATTTGCAAAAGAAACTCAATGAACAGCGTGAGCAAAATAGCCATATTGCTTTCTTAGGCAAACGCGGATCTTATTCTCATCTTGCGGCACGCAGTTATGCAACCCGTTATCAAAAACCGTTCATTGAACTGAGTTGCAGTTCTTTCGAGCAAGTATTTGAAAAAGTGCAAAATGGCGAGGCGGATTACGGCATTTTGCCGCTGGAAAACACGACTTCAGGTTCAATAAATGAAGTCTATGATTTGTTACAGCATACGGATTTATCGCTCATTGGTGAGTTGGCATACCCGATCAAACATTGCGTACTCGCAACAGAACACGGCGAGTTAAGCCAAATTGACACCCTATACAGCCATCCGCAAGTGATCCAGCAATGCAGCCAGTTTATTCGCAGCCTTGATCGTGTACATATCGAATATTGCGAAAGCAGCTCGCACGCAATGCAGTTAGTGGCAAGCCTGAACAAGCCAAATATTGCGGCATTGGGGAATGAAGATGGCGGTCATCTTTATGGCTTACGCGTGCTGAAAAGCAATATCGCCAATCAAGAGAATAACATCACCCGTTTTATTGTGATTGCCAAAGAACCTGTGGTGGTATCGCCGCAAATTCACACTAAAACCCTGTTATTGATGACGACAAATAAACGCCAAGCAGGCTCACTGGTGGACGCGTTATTGGTGTTCAAAAAGCACGATATTAATATGACGAAACTGGAATCCCGCCCGATTTATGGTCAGCCATGGGACGAAATGTTTTACCTTGAAATTGATGCCAACATCAACAACCCAGAAGTGCAACAAGCGTTAGAAGAATTGCAAGCACATAGCAACTATCTAAAAATTCTCGGCTGCTATCCGAGTGAGATTGTAAAGCCTGTGGAAGTGAATTAAGCAGGTAAAATCTAAAAATACAAGGCATAATAGATAAACGTGCGGTGAAAAATTCACAAAATTTCCACCGCACTTTAAAATTATCCCCAACCACATTCCCCGTCCAAACCGCCCGAATGGAAATAAAATTTTTAGAAAAATCACGCCAAGCGAGAGCGAAGCAAACATCAGGCTGATTTTTCGTTAAGAAAATTTGTTAAAAATGAAGATCAGCAATTTAGTCGGGAGCTTTTTCTTTACCTACTTTCTTTTGAGCAAGCAAAAGAAAGCAGGTCGCCAACGGCGAAACCCATCATCAACCCAAAGAAAAAAGCAATCAGCCAGCAATAAAGTGCGGTCATTTTCCACAGAGTTTTAAAAATTATAAAATTCCCACAGCACTTTAAAATTCAGCTCCCTATTCCCCGTGTAAATTGCCTTTATTTTTAACAAATTTTTAGAAAAGTAATGCCTGAACGCAGCGCAGCGAGTATGGGCTTACTTTTCGTTAAGAAAATTTGTTAAAAATGAAGATCAGCAATTTAGTCGGGGGGCTTTTTCTTTGCCTACTTTCTTTTGAGCAAGCAAAAGAAAGTAGGTCGCCAACGGCGAAACCCATTATCAACCCAAAGAAAAAATGATAACACTAAAAAAACTATCTATTATTCAGCACCAAACGCCAACATCACCTTGCCAATATGCGTGCCTTTATCCATTTCTTGGTGTGCTTGCTGAACATCTTTAAAATCAAAGACTTGATGAATTATTGGCTTGGCGATTTGTTCGTTTTCTAATTTGCCCCAAACATTTTGTTGTAGCGATTGTGCGATTTCCGCTTTTTCAGCTTTAGTGCGGCTACGCATTGTTGATCCAGTAATATGGGTGCGTTTTAAGGCGATTTGCAATAAATCTACGTTTTGTGCCACTGCACCGCCCATAAAGCCGATTAAAAACAATCTGCCATTTTGCTTTAAGCAAGCTAAATTGCGTTGGAAATAACTCGCGCCGACCACATCTAAAATCGCATCAATTCCACCCGCACTTTGAATAACTTCGGCGAAATCTTGCGTTTTATAATTAATTGCAACCGCACCATATTGTTCAACAACGGTACATTTTTCTGCATTGCCTACGGTGGCATAGGTTTTAATGCCTAGGCTTTGTGCGATAGCAAGCGCCGTTAGCCCAATGCCACTTGTTCCGCCGTGAACCAATAAACTTTCCCCCGCTTTAACCTGTTGTTGCATAAACAAATTTACCCAAACGGTGAAAAGGGTTTCGGGCAACGCGGCGGCTTCTAGCAACGAATAATTTTTAGGAACTGGTAAGGCTTGGCTGGCTGGCACAAGGCAATATTCGGCATAAGCACCACCATCAGTTAAGGCGCAAACTTTATCGCCTAGCTGAAATTCGCTCACACCTTCACCCACCGCAACCACTGTGCCTGAAAGCTCCAAGCCCATAATTGGCGTAACGCCTTTGGGCATTGGATACAACCCTTGGCGCTGCATAATATCAGGGCGATTTACCCCTGCATAAGCCACTTTAACCAGTAGCTCACCAGCTTGCGGTGTGGGAATGGTGGCTTGTTCTATAAATAACACATCGGGCGCGCCCGCTTCTCGCATATTAATTTGTTGCATTGTGTGTGGTGTTGTTTGTGGCATTTTATTTTCCTTACATTTTACTTGGATAATAGATTTTTACCTTTTCTTGATGATCTTGCGCTTGTTCAATTAATTTTTCCGCAATTTGCTGCCCTGTCATTGGGCGATAATCCGCAAGGACACTGGCTGGTAAAAACTTAAACAGCCACGCGGCGATCTTTTCTCCTAAGCGAAAATCAGCACGTTCGCCTAGAATTAATGAAGGCCGTGCAATTTGCAAGCAATTTAGTTGTAATGCTGTGAGCGCCTGTTCCGCTTTTCCTTTGGCTTGGTAATAAAACAAGTTTGACTGAGCATTGGCGCCGATCGCTGATACAAAAACAAAACAAGGTACATTCGCTTGTTTGGCTAAGGTTGCCAAGGCGATGGGATATTGCACGTCCACTTTGAGAAACTGTGCTTTGCTACCCGCTTTTTTCAAGGTAGTGCCAAGGGTGCAAAAGACTTCGTCCACAGTAGGCATTGCTATGTTTTCAAGCTGATCAAAATCAATTTGTTGAACAAGAATTTTGGGGTGAGAAAAGGTTACCGCTCGGCGAACCCAAAGGATAATCTGTTGATAACGTGGATCTTCGCATAATAATTCCACTAATGCCTTGCCCACCACGCCAGTTGCGCCCACAATTAATGCTGTTTTCATTATTTTCTCCAATGAAAATGCCGTTAAAAAACGGCATTCCGTGATAAAAATGAGTATGAATTAAAACTCTTGCACCGTTGGGCGAATGGTGATTTCGTTCACAGCAACGTTGTCTGGCTGTTCCACCGCATAAGCAATGGCTCTCGCAATGGAGCTAGCTGGAATTTCGTGGGCGGCATAGAATTTTTGCACGCGTTCGCGAGATTCTGGATCGCTACTGCTGAATTTTAGTTCGCTTTCAATCGCCCCTGGGTACAGGGTAGTTACGCGGACATTATGCCCTGCCATTTCGGCACGCAACCCTTCGCTAATGGCTTTCACAGCGAATTTTGTGGCACTATATACTGTGCCGCCGCCCGATGACACTTTCAAGCCAGCCACAGAAGACAGGTTGATGATATGCCCTGAATTTTGTGCAAGCATTGTTGGTAACACCGCCGCAATACCGTATAGCACGCCTTTGATATTCACATCAATCATTCGATCCCATTCATCTACTTTTAACGCACTCATCACTGCACCCGGCATAATGCCTGCGTTGTTGATTAACACATCAATGCGACCAAATTGTTGTAACGCAGCTTGTGCCAATTTTTCTACGTCTTCACGTTTTGATACGTCCATTTGCACCACAACGGCTTCGCCACCTTGTTGCTGAATTTGCTCAGCAAGGGCTTGCAAACGTTCTAAACGTCTTGCACCTAGTACCACTTTAGCTCCTAATGATGCTAAATGGCGTGCGGTTTCTTCACCTAATCCACTTGACGCCCCTGTGATTAAGACCACTTTGCCTTGAATATTATTGCTCATTATTGTTCCTTATTTCATTGATCTTATTAGATAAAAAAGAGCGGTGAAAATTTTCTCAATTTTACACCGCTCTTAGGGGTCTTTGTACATTTGAGTTATCGTTTAAAATTAGCTATCAGCTCAAATATACAATGAATGATCAACAGACCCCAAAATTATTTCACTCGGCTATTTCACTGCTTTCAATAATTCATCCGCTGCTAAAATCCCTAAGTTGTTTGATGCTAATGGGCTATCACCAGTAAGCAATTTGCGATCTTTGTGAACTTGACCTGTGATGCCTTCGTTCATAATTTTCACGCCTAATTTAGCAAGATTTTCACCCACTAACCATTGTAATTTACCTGGCATATAACCGATTGCTTGGTTTGCACCTTCATCTAATGAATCTGGGAATACGCAAAGCTCATAGCCTTTGAATGGGAAATCTTCCGCTTTTTCACCTACGCCAGCCGCTAATAAAGAAGCTGGGCCGTGGCATAAAGTGATCAAGTGTTTATCTTTATTTAATGCCCAATCTAACACTTTTTTCACGTCTTTGCTGTGTGGCACGCCTGCTAATACACCGTGACCGCCCGGGATAAATACGGCGATATAAGGTGAATCTTCCGCTAGGACTTCAGGTAAAATATCTTCTAATTTTTTCGGATTCACTAATTTTGGCAAGTATTGGTTATATAAATCCATTACCGCTTTATCTTCTTCTGGCATTGCCCAAATTTCTAATTTAACTGGGTTACCTGATAAGGTTGCCACATCAATTTCAAAGCCAGCGTGGTGCATATGCAACATAGGTAATAACATTTCAACGGGGTGGTTACCTGTTGAGAATAATTTACCGTTTTGCATTTCGATATAACGCTCATCTGTACCGATCATTAATACTTTGTGTTTACCACCAGTATAAGGTTTATCGAATTTGAAACCATCAAAGTCTGTTTTTTTGCTGGTGTATTGGGTTAAAGAATATTCTGATGGGAAGAACGCATTGTGTTCAGCGCGATCCGCCACGGGGTTTTTACTTAAATCTGTCATTTTACTCTCCAAAAGTTTTTATCTTATAAAGTTCACTATGAAAAACCGTTTTAGCGTTTTTTCTGGCGTGCATTCTATCCCTAGATAATTACATTGAAAAGGGATAAAATCGGAATAGACTATTCGCAAAAAAGGAATAATATGAATAAACTTGATGCCTTGCGTTATTTTAGTGTGGCAAGTGAAACTTTAAACTTTCGCGAAGCTGCACAACGCCTTGCGGTATCGCCACAAGTGGTAACCCGAATGATTGCCGAGCTAGAAAATCTGCTGGGTGAACGCTTGTTTCAACGTAATACGCGTAGCATTAAACTCACGGAATTTGGCGAACAATTTCTGCCCCAAGCACAACAATTATTGGTCGATAGCGAACGGCTTTTTTCTTCACAAAAAATTAATGATAAAGCGATGCAAGGCATTGTGCGAATTACCGTTCCGCCAATGCCCTATAATGATCAGGTTTTGTATGAATTATTGACCGCACTTGAACCCTATCCCGATTTGGTCATCGATTGGCGCGTGTCTTTAGATAAGCTAAAAACCATTGATGATCAAATTGATATTGGGCTTCGCGTGTGTCTTGAGCCTGAGCAAGATTGGATAGCCCATCATATCTTTACCTTACAAGAAAAAATTGTTGCTGCACCAAAATTATTGCAACGCTTAGGCATGCCCGAAAGCCTACAAGATCTGGCGTTAAACTATCCGCTCAGCGGCTTGATTAACCCGAAACTGAAACGCATTTGGCACTGGCAAATTAATGCCCAACAGCATTTTATTCCAACCCACCCTAAATTTTTGGCTTCCGATATGTATAGCGAATTGCAATCGGCTTTGGCTGGGCGAACTTGCTCGCAGCTGATTGATATTTTATGCCAGCCTTATATCGATCAAGGCAAATTGATAGAACTGTTTCCAGAGGTGGAAAAACAAAAATGGCAGCTTTATTTATATCGCCCTTATCAAACAATGGTGAGCGAACGAGTGCGCTTTGTTTATGATTTATTAAAAGAAATTTTACACCGCACTTTCCACCCAACCGAATAAGAAATAAGATCAATGCAGCTGTATCATTTGTGATGGATTAACTTGCAGCACACCTTTGAGTTGAGCAAGCTGCTTTTCTCCTGTTGAAAGATCTAAATGTTCAGGAATATGCACCGCAATGGCGTTAAAGTTTTGGTATTCATACAGCAATTCAGCGCCTAATTTTTGGCTGGCTGCGATAAGCTGCGGTGCAGTGGTTAAAGTGCGGTCGTAAAAAATAATAGGGGCTGTAGTAGATTAGCAACAATGCTATACTACAAAAATGAAGATAACATATTGTAAATTAAAGAAATCCATACAGAAAAAACTGCTTGAGTTTTTTGTCGCAGAAGTTACTGCAAGAACAGCAGCAAATTTGCTAGATATTCAACCGAATACAGCCGCTTTGTTCTACCATAAAATCAGGCTTGTGATTGGCTATCATTTATCCCTTGAAGTTAACGAGATTTTTGAGGGGGAAATTGAACTAGACGAAAGCTATTTTGGTGGTCATCGAAAGGGAAAACGAGGACGAGGAGCGGCTGGAAAAGTTGCTGTTTTTGGGTTACTAAAACGACAAGGAAAGGTATTTACTGTTGTGGTTGAAAACACCAAGAGTGAAACATTACTCCCTGTTATTAAAAGAAAAATAAAGCCTGATAGCTGGGTTTATACGGACACTTATCGCAGTGATGATGCGCTTGATGTGAGTGAATTTCACCACGAACGAATCAATCATTCCGAGCTATTTGTGGTGAAACAAAATCATATTAATGGCATTGAAAATTTTTGGAATCAGGCGAAGCGGATACTGCGAAAATATAATGGAATTAACCGAAAAAACTTTCCTTTATTCTTGAAGGAATGTGAATTTCGGTTTAACTTTGGGACACCAAAAGAGCAGTTAAAAATATTGCGAAAATGGTGTGAAATTTAGGGCTAATCTACTACAGCCCTAAATAATAAAATCGCGCGTGGTACTTGACGCTTGCTCCACTTGCTGTGAGGAAATTTGAGCTGTAGTGATGTCTTGAGCATAAGCCAGATTAACACAGCCAAGCAATAATCCTACCAAGAACAATGAACGTATTTGCATTATTTAATCGCCACCATTGATCCAAAATTAAAACACTGAAACCACAATTCAATGTGAGAAAATCCCACCGATTTCAACCGCGCTTTGTGGGTTTCAATATCATCAGTACGCATTACATTTTCAAGTGCGGTGCGTTTTTGGCTCACTTCTAGCTCGCTGTAACCATTGGCGCGCTTAAATTCGTGGTGTAAATCAATCAATAATTCATCGATTTTTTCATCATTAAAACGGAATTTTTCCGACAGCACCAACACCCCATTCGGATTTAGCCCTTGATAAATTTTTTCTAACAACGCGGTGCGATCTTGCGGAGGCAAAAATTGTAAAGTGAAATTTAAAATCACCATTGAGGCATTGTTGATTTCAATGTTACGAATATCATCGCACAAAATTTCAACAGGAACATCGCTATGATAAGCCTGAATATGCTGGCGACAACGTTCCACCATCGGCAACGAATTATCCACGCCAATAATCTTCACATTCGGCTGATGAATGTTGCGTCTGGCCGCAAGGGTTGCCGCCCCACGAGAGCAGCCTAAATCATACACATTAGAATTTGGCGTAACAAAACGGCTGGCTAACATTCCAATGGCGGTGATGATATTAGAATAGCCCGGCACAGAACGCTGGATCATATCAGGGAACACTTCCGCCACATTTTCATCAAAAGTAAAATCGCCCAAGTTCTTAATCGGGGCGGAAAAAATGGTATCTTTACTCATTATTTATCCTAAATTTGTCATCAAAGTGCGGTGAAAATTCACAAAATTTTTACCGCTCTTTATTTTGTCAGCATTTTAGAGCAAGACCGCGGTTCTCACAAATGGAAATGTATCAATCTTAATTTGTAATGACATTGTATATGCAATATAATACAGTCAATTTAACCAATGAGAGATTGATTATGACGACAATGACAAACAATAATGCCGTGGTGAATTTTCGTTTACCACAACATTTAAAAACAGAAGCATTTGAAGTGATTGCCCAATATGGCCTTACCCCTTCACAAGTGTTTAATATGTTTTTAACTGAAATTGCTGCCACCAAAGCGATTCCTTTGAGTTTGAATTATTTACAACCTAATGCAAAAACTTTAGCGGCAATGAATGAAATTGAAAGTGGAACGGCTGAACGTTTCTCTCTTGATGACAAAACTGATCTTGCCACCTTATTGCAACAAATAGCAGAAGAGAAAAAATAAAATTGAACAACAATGCCTAAAATTAGTTCGGTTAAATACACATTCAGAAGTTTTTGCATAACTTCTCAATTAACAATTCTATCCCCCCAAGATTTCCGCTATAATCTTGCGGTTATCACTTTTTTAAGATTTCAATAAGGAAAATATTATGATGCGAACTCATTATTGCGGGGCGTTAAACCGCAGCAACATTGGACAAGAAGTTACTCTGAGCGGTTGGGTGAATAAGCGCCGTGATTTAGGGGGCTTGATTTTTATCGATTTGCGTGATCGTGAAGGCATTGTACAAGTCTGCTTTGCCCCGAAATATCAAGAAGCACTCACTGCTGCGGCTGGCTTGCGTAATGAGTTTTGCGTACAAATTAAAGGGGAAGTGATTGCGCGCCCTGAAAATCAAATCAATAAAAATATGGCAACAGGTGAAGTGGAAGTGTTGGCGAAATCCCTTTCTGTTTACAATGCGTCTGATGTGTTGCCGTTGGATTTCAATCAAAATAATACGGAAGAGCAACGCTTAAAATACCGTTATTTGGATTTACGCCGCCCTGAAATGGCACAACGTTTAAAAACTCGTGCGAAAATCACCAGTTTTGTACGCCGTTTTATGGACGATCACGGTTTCTTAGATATTGAAACCCCAATGCTCACCAAAGCCACGCCAGAAGGTGCGCGTGATTATTTAGTACCAAGCCGTGTGCATAAAGGTAAATTTTATGCCTTGCCACAATCGCCACAATTATTTAAGCAATTATTGATGATGTCGGGCTTTGACCGCTATTATCAAATTGTAAAATGTTTCCGTGATGAAGATTTGCGTGCGGATCGTCAGCCTGAGTTTACCCAAATCGATGTGGAAACCTCATTCTTAACCGCCCCTGAAGTGCGTGCAATTATGGAACAAATGATTCACGGATTATGGTTAGACATTTTAGGCGTAGATCTCGGTAAATTCCCAATGATGACTTGGGCGGAGGCAATGCAACGTTTCGGTTCAGATAAGCCTGATTTGCGTAACCCGTTAGAAATGGTGGACGTGGCTGATTTAGTCAAAGACGTGGATTTCAAAGTATTCAGCGGCCCTGCTAATGATCCAAATGGGCGCGTAACCGTGATCCGCGTGCCAAATGGTGCAAGCATTACCCGTAAACAAATTGACGAATACACCCAATTTGTTGGCATTTATGGCGCAAAAGGCTTAGCGTGGTTGAAAGTTAATGAGCTTGAAAAAGGCTTAGAGGGCGTGCAAAGTCCAATTGCGAAATTTTTATCAGAAGACGTGTTAAATGCGTTATTAAACCGTGTGCAAGCACAAAATGGCGACATTCTTTTCTTCGGCGCAGACAAATGGAACGTTACCACTGACGCAATGGGCGCATTACGCTTGAAATTAGGCCGTGATTTAGGCTTAACTCGCTTGGAAGAATGGAAACCACTTTGGGTGGTAGATTTCCCTATGTTTGAACGTGATGAAGAGGGCAACCTTGCCGCAATGCACCACCCATTCACTTCACCGAAAGATTTCAGCCCAGCACAGCTTGAGCAAGATCCAACAGCAGCAGTAGCCAATGCTTATGATATGGTGATTAACGGCTATGAAGTGGGCGGCGGTTCTGTGCGTATTTTCGATCCGGTAATGCAGCAAACCGTTTTCCGCATTCTTGGCATTAACGAAGCGGAACAACAAGAAAAATTCGGTTTCTTACTTGATGCCTTAAAATACGGCACACCACCACACGCAGGTTTAGCCTTTGGTTTAGACCGATTAGTGATGCTTTTAACTGGCACAGACAACATTCGTGATGTGATCGCCTTCCCGAAAACCACCGCCGCCGCGTGCTTAATGACCGAAGCCCCAAGCTATGCCAACCCGCAGGCATTGGCGGAGTTGGGAGTTGCGGTTGTGGCTAAGGAAAATAAAACAGAATAGTTTTTCTGGGCAATTGTAACAACTGTGTTTTTTAGGAAACACTGTTGCTATGGTTGGATCTGTGCCACCGCATACGCGCCGTATGCGGTTAGCCGGCTGCGCCACGCTGTGGCGATGGGGCGTAGTGTGGGCTTCAGCCCACAATAAGATCAAATAACACCGCCGCTGTTAATTTTGGTAAAAACGATAGGCTTCAGCCCACAATTTAACGCAATTTTTTTATTCCGTGGGCTGAAGCCCACGCTACGGTTAGGGGTGTTTGAAAGGGGCGTATCACATACGCCCCATAATCAATAATATAAACGTTTTAGAAAGATAAATGACCTATAAAAATCCCCAAAGCGTTCTCGTTATTATCTACGCCAAAAACACAAATCGCGTGCTGATGCTACAACGCAAAGATGATCCTGATTTTTGGCAGTCGGTAACAGGTTCAATGGAAAATGGCGAAACTGCAAGAGAAACGGCAATCCGTGAGCTTTGGGAAGAAGTGCGGTTAAAAATTTTGCCAAATTCCACCGCACTTTTTGATTGCAACGAAAGCGTAGAATTTGAAATTTTTCCCCATTTCCGCTATAAATACGCACCGAATATCACCCACGCGCACGAATATTGGTTTTTATGCGCCGTGGAAGAGGAATTTGAACCGCAATTAAGCGAGCATTTAGCCTTTAAATGGGTTTCCCCACAACAGGCCGTGCAAATGACAAAATCGCCAAATAACGCCGCAGCGATTGAGAAATATTTGGTAAATAAGGGCTGATTGATTATTTGGCTGAAATAAATTCTGCCAAATCTCCCCTAACCCCTCTTTGCTAAAGAGGGGAATTTTGTAGTTATAGCTCAAAATGCGTTAATAATACGCTCATATCCCCCCCTCTTTAGCAAAGAGGGGCAGGGGGAGATTTGATAGTAGCAATAATTACGCACTAAATGATATGACGCCTATTGTGGTGAACATAAGTCGCCAACGGCGAAACCCGATTTATAAAAACAAACAAATTTAATTAAACTCAAGATCAAAAAGATCACAAAAAATAGAAGGAAAAAAAATGGCAGGACATAGTAAGTGGGCAAATATTAAACACCGTAAAGCCGCCCAAGATGCCCAACGTGGAAAAATCTTTACTAAATTAATCCGTGAATTGGTTACCGCAGCCAAACTAGGTGGCGGTGATGTGAGCGCTAACCCGCGTTTGCGTGCAGCGGTGGATAAAGCCCTTTCTAACAATATGACGCGCGATACCATCAACCGTGCAATTGATCGCGGTGTGGGCGGTGGCGATGACACCAATATGGAAACCAAAGTTTATGAAGGCTATGGCCCAGGTGGCACAGCGGTAATGGTGGAATGTTTAAGTGATAACGCAAACCGCACCATTTCGCAGGTTCGCCCAAGTTTCACTAAATGCGGCGGAAACTTAGGTACAGAAGGTTCTGTTGGCTATTTGTTCAGTAAAAAAGGTTTGATTTTAATTGCGGAAGCCGATGAAGATGCGCTTACAGAAGCGGCAATTGAAGCGGGTGCAGATGACATTCAACCACAAGAAGACGGCAGTTTTGAAATCTACACCGCGTGGGAAGATTTAAGTGCAGTGCGTGAAGCCATTGAAGCAGCAGGTTTCAAAATTCAAGAAGCTGAAGTAACAATGATCCCATCAACTACGGTAAATCTTGATGCGGAAACGGCACCAAAATTATTACGCTTAATTGATATGCTAGAAGATTGTGATGATGTGCAAAACGTGTATCACAATGGCGAAATCAGTGATGAAGTAGCAGCATTGCTTTAATTTCTCACATTGATTTGATCGGCGATAAGTTAAAAGGTGCGTGATCTTCAGCACCTTTTTCATTTAGGAAAAAAGATGGCAATTATTTTAGGTATCGACCCTGGTTCTCGTTTAACCGGCTATGGGGTGATTCGCCAAATGGGGCTTAAATTGGAATATTTAGGCAGCGGGGTGATCCGCACTCAGGCAGAAGATATGCCAACCCGTTTAAAGCGTATTTATGCGGGCGTGAGCGAAATTATCACTCAATTTCAGCCCACAATGTTTGCCATTGAGGAAGTGTTTTTAGCCAAAAACGCCAATTCTGCCTTAAAACTTGGACAAGCCCGTGGCGTGGCGATTGTCGCTGCAGTGAACCACGATTTACCGGTGTTTGAATATGCCGCGCGCTTAGTCAAGCAAACGGTGGTTGGCACAGGGGCGGCCGATAAAACCCAAGTGCAAGAAATGGTAACACGCATTCTTAATCTTTCCGCGAAACCGCAAGCCGATGCTGCCGATGCCTTAGCCATTGCCATCACGCATTCCCATTCCTTCGCGCATTTATCGCAAATTAATCAAAATGTGCAAAAAACAGAGGGAAAAAACACCGCACTTTTGCGTCCAAGATATAGTCGCGGGCGTTTCCGTTTATGATGGTTAAGTGTGAAAATTTATCGTTTAAAACTGGATATTTATCCAGTTTTATTTTATCCTATGGCAAATCGTTTTAAGGGGAAATTATGATAGGCCGTTTAACAGGATTATTAGTCGAAAAGCAGCCACCAGAAATTTTGCTTGATGTGCAAGGCGTGGGCTATGAGCTTTTATTGCCAATGACCAGCTTTTATAACTTGCCAGAAACAGGACAACAAACCACCCTGTTCACCCATTTGGTCGTGCGGGAAGATGCGCATTTGCTGTTCGGATTTTCTCACAAACAAGACCGCACTTTATTTCGTGAGCTAATCAAAACCAACGGTGTAGGCCCAAAACTGGCGCTTGCCATTTTATCTGCAATGTCGGTCAATGAATTTGCTTATGCCATAGAACGTGAAGAATTGTCTAAATTAGTCAAAATCCCCGGCGTAGGGAAAAAAACAGCAGAACGCTTACTGGTTGAATTAAAAGGGAAATTTAAGGATTTACCACAAGGTGATTTCTTTATTGAAAGCACGCATTTGCCTGCGATAGAAAAATCACCAAATAAAGAAAATGTTCAAATTGATGATGCGGTAGCGGCATTAATCGCGCTAGGTTACAAAGCAAATGAAGCGGAAAAAATGGTGAAGAAAGTTGCCGATCCTGCGCTTAACAGCGAACAATTAATCCGCGAAGCCCTGAAAGCGGCGTTATAAATGAAGGCAGAATAATGATTGAAGTAGATAGAATTGTTAGCGCAACGGAAAAATTCGATGAAGAAGTCATTGATCGTGCCATTCGCCCTAAATTACTCACCGATTATGTGGGGCAACCTCAGGTCTGTGAGCAAATGGAGATTTTTATCCAAGCCGCCAAACTGCGCCAAGATGCGCTCGATCACCTATTGATTTTCGGTCCACCAGGGTTAGGGAAAACCACCCTTGCTAATATTGTGGCGAATGAAATGGGCGTAAATATCCGTACCACTTCAGGGCCAGTGCTTGAAAAAGCAGGCGATTTAGCGGCAATGCTGACCAATCTTGAACCACATGATGTGCTATTTATTGACGAAATTCACCGCCTTTCCCCAGCCATTGAAGAAGTACTGTATCCCGCAATGGAAGATTATCAGCTTGATATTATGATTGGTGAAGGCCCAGCGGCACGCTCAATTAAACTGGATCTGCCCCCTTTTACCTTAATTGGCGCCACCACCAAAGCAGGCTCGCTCACTTCCCCTTTGCGAGATCGTTTCGGTATTGTTCAACGTTTAGAGTTTTATTCTGTAGAAGATCTTACATCTATTGTCGCTCGCAGTGCGCAATGTTTAAATTTAGCCATTGAACAAGATGCTGCGCAAGAAATTGCCTGTCGTTCCCGTGGTACACCGCGTATTGCCAACCGTTTATTACGCCGTGTGCGAGATTACGCCGATGTTAAAAATGCTGGACAAATTTCCGCACAAATTGCCAAATCCGCCCTTTCAATGTTAGACGTTGATCCCGCAGGTTTCGACTTTATGGATCGCAAATTATTAAGCGCCATTATTGAACGTTTTAACGGTGGCCCTGTGGGCTTAGACAACCTTGCCGCCGCCATTGGTGAAGAACGTGAAACCATTGAAGATGTGCTTGAGCCTTATTTAATCCAACAAGGCTTTTTACAACGCACCCCAAGAGGGCGTATCGCCACATTGCGAACCTATCGTCATTTTGGTATCAATAAATTGACCGATGAATAATAAAAATTCCTCATAAAAAAATAGCAATACACGTTGTATTGCTATTTCTCTCTTTATTTGCAATTCACCTACTGGCGATAATGTTCCAAAAAGCGTGCTAATCGGGTTAGCGCATCTTCAATTTGATTCACATAAGGCAAGGTAACAATGCGGAAGTGATCTGGGGAATGCCAGTTGAAACCACGCCCGTGTACAAGCAACACTTTTTCCTGCCGTAATAAATCCAGCACCATTTTTTCATCATCATAAATATTGAATTTTTTCACATCAATTTTCGGGAACATATACAGCGCGCCCATTGGTTTAACACAACTCACCCCAGGGATTTGATTAATCAGTTCATAGGCTTTGTTGCGTTGTTCTAATAAGCGTCCGCCTGGCAGAATAAATTCATTAATGCTTTGATAGCCGCCTAATGCAGTTTGAATGGCGTGTTGCATTGGGTGGTTGGCGCATAAACGCATTGAAGCTAGCATATCCAAGCCTTCAATATAGCCTTTCGCCTGATGTTTCGGACCATTTAAAATCATCCAGCCTTGACGGAAACCTGCCACACGATAAGATTTTGACAAACCATTAAAGGTAATGGTTAATAAATCTGGTGCAAGGGCAGCAATATGATGATGAACTGCATCGTCATACAAAATTTTGTCGTAAATTTCATCGGCGAAAATAATTAAATTATGTTCACGAGCAATATCTACAATGCCTTGCAATAAATCTTTGCTATACACCGCACCCGTTGGGTTATTCGGATTGATAATCACAATGGCTTTAGTGCGTGAAGTGATTTTGCTTTTAATATCCTCTAAATCAGGAAACCAATCTGCCTGTTCATCGCATAAATAATGCACTGCTTTTCCGCCAGCAAGGGTGGCCGCTGCCGTCCATAATGGATAATCTGGCATTGGGATCAACACTTCATCATCATTATTCAGCAAGGCTTGCATTGACATCATTATCAGCTCAGACACGCCATTACCGATATACACATCATTCACATTGGCACCGTGAATCCCTTTTGACTGGTAATATTGCACAATGGCTTTGCGCGCAGAATATAACCCTTTGGAATCGCAATAACCTTGTGCCGCTGGGAGGTTACGCAAAATATCCACCAAAATTTCATCTGGTGCTTCAAAACCAAAAGGCGCGGGGTTGCCGATATTTAATTTTAAGATTTTATGCCCGTCTTCTTCCAAACGCAGTGCTTCTTTATGCACTGGCCCACGAATATCGTAACAAACGTGTTCTAACTTGCTTGATTTAGGAAATTTTGTCATTGTTATTATCCTTTTGGTTGCTAAAAATAATAATGTTGCGTGCAGTTATCATTGGGGTAAAAAATTGCCGATAAAAATCGGCGTATTTCTCATCCCACTTTACGCTTATTTTGCAAAGATGAAAAGATTTTATAAAAAATTCTGCCAAAGTGCGGTAGAATTAGCCCTTATTTTTAACTGATTTTATTGGCAAAAACAACGCTTTTTAAATGGATAATTTGCAATCAATTAAACAACAGCTGATCGAGAGAATTTCCCCTGCGCTGCCTACGCAACAAGGGATCGCTTGCGTGCAGGTTGAAATTAAGGCTGATCTCAATTTATTAAGCTGGTTAAAAGGGCAAAAAACCTATCCGCAGTTTTACCTGAATTTCCGCGATAGCACCCAAGTTGTGGCGGCTATCGGGCAAGTGCGCGGCTTTTCGCAATTAAATCAAGCACAATCCTTTATGCAACAAAGCGGTTATCCTTTAGTGGGCGGCGTGCAATTTTATGGCGAAAGCCAATTTTTCTTGCCGCGTCTGTATTTGCAACAGCAAGAAAATAAGTTAAACATTCAGTTATTTATCGATCACACAAAAGATGTTGAGCAAGAGCGCCAAGCCTGTTTAAACGCATTAAAAACCTTTGAAAAAAGCACCGCACTTTGCCCAATTCAACAATCCATTCATTTTGGGAAAAAACGGGCAGAACAAAATGAATGGTGCGAATGGGTGGAAAAAGGTTTACAGCACATTAAACAAGGCGTGCTGAATAAGATCGTGTTGGCCAATGAAACCCTTTTCCAATCAGAAGGCAAACTGAACGCCTATGATTTTTTGGGCGAAAGTGAACGCTATAATTTCGGTTGCTATCATTTTCTTTTTGCCGAAACGGAAGAATGTATTTTTATTGGCTCAAGCCCTGAACGCCTATATCAACGGCAAGGTTCACAGCTGCAAACTGAGGCCTTAGCTGGCACAGCGTTAGCGGGTGAAAATGCACAAGAAACCGAACAACAAGCACAATGGTTGTTGCAAGATGAAAAGAATATTTATGAAAATCAATTAGTTGTTGATGATATTAGACAACATCTTGCCCCTTATAGCCAACACATTACGGTGTCCCCTTTGGGCTTGAAAACCTTACGTCAGGTACAGCATTTAAGACGCCAAATTTCAGCGCAAATTTCCCCTGAATATGGTGATGATATTTTCTTAAACGCCATTCACCCCACCGCAGCCGTGGCAGGCTTAGGGCGCAACGAGGCACTCGCCTTTTTACGCCAAACGGAAACCTTTGATCGCTGTTGGTATGCAGGAACATTAGGCGTAATGCAAAAAGAATGGGCTGAATTTTGCGTTGCCATTCGCTCTGCATTCATTGAGCAAGAACAAATTCGCGTTTTTGCCGGTGCAGGGATTGTTGAAGGCTCTATTCCCTTGTTAGAATGGCAAGAAATTGAGCGTAAAGCCTTAGGATTAATTTCTTTATTACAAGAATAAAAAGAACGGACAAAATAAACGGAGAACCCTATGTCAGTGAGTGTATTTAATCGTTGTTGGTCAAAAGTAATCTTGGAAACCCTTGTGCGCCAAGGTGTAAGCCATTTTTGCATTGCGCCCGGTTCTCGTTCTACCCCACTCACGTTAGAAGCGGCACGCCTTGAACAAGGTGGCAAAGCCAAATGCCATACTCATTTTGATGAGCGTGGTTTGGGCTTTCTCGCCCTTGGCTTAGCCAAAGCGCATAAAAACCCCGTGGCGATTATTGTTACTTCTGGTACAGCGGTAGCAAACCTTTATCCTGCGGTGATTGAAGCGCGCCAAAGTGGGGTTAATCTCATTGTATTAAGCGCTGATCGCCCGCCAGAATTATTAGAGTGCGGTGCAAATCAAGCGATTTTACAGCACAATATTTTTGCCGATTATCCTGTGGCAACGGTGGACTTACCGCGCCCTAGCCAAGATTACACGCCAAATTGGTTGATTTCGATTGTGGAACAGGCTTGTTATCGCCAAAGTCAGCACGCTGGCGTGGTGCATATTAATGTGCCATTTGCGGAGCCATTGTATGAAGCCAATGCAGATCAGATTGATCAACATTCTTGGCTTGCGCCGATTCAACGTTGGCTAAGCCAAAACAAGCCGTGGCATAATCATCAAGCGCCACAACGAGAAGTAGTAATGCACGAACATTGGGATCATTGGCGCACAAAACGTGGGATCATCTTGGTCGGCAAACTGCCACCAGAGCAATCGATGGGCATTCGCACTTGGGCTGAAACCCAAGGTTGGATTATGCTCACCGATATTCAATCGGGCGTTGAGCCAACTCTGCCTTATGCCGATATTTGGCTGGCAAATCAAACTGTTAAACAAAAATTGCTAGAAGCAGATATTGTGTTGCAATTTGGTTCACATTTTATCAGCAAGCGTATTAATCAATTTATGGCGGCGTTTAAAGGGGAATATTGGATTGTTGAGCCGTCAGATAATTCGGTTGATCCAAACCATCACGCGCACACTCGTTTTAATGGCAAAATTCACCATTGGTTACGCGCTCACCCACCGTTGCGCCAAAAACCTTGGCTACTCGAGCCAATCGCCCTTGCCAAGTTCTGCGCAAGCTTTGTGGAACAGCAAGTGGGGGGCAATTTGAATGAAGCCTCTTTAGCCCATCATTTAGAGCGTTTATTGCCGAACAATGGTCTGCTCTTTTTAGGCAACAGCCTATTTGTGCGCTTGGTTGATGCGCTCACCAAGCTGCCTGAAGGCTACCCTGTTTACACCAACCGTGGCGCAAGTGGCATTGATGGTTTGCTTGCCACCACTGCAGGGTTAAGTTTAGGCTCAAATCAGCCTGTGGTTGCGATGTTAGGGGATACTTCTGCCCTATACGATCTCAATTCCTTAGCATTGCTTAAAAAAGTAAACCAGCCAACCATTATTTTTGTTATCAACAATAACGGCGGCGCAATTTTCGATATGCTGCCTGTGGATGCAGAAATGAAAGATAAATTCTATCGTATGCCACATAATTTGGAATTTTCTCACGCCGCATCAATGTTTGATCTCAAATATGCGCGCCCTTACACTTGGGCAGATTTAAGCTCGGTGCTAAAACAGGCTTATTTCCGCCGTGAAGCCACCTTGATTGAAATTAAGGTGAACAACAGTGATGGCAGCAATATTTATAAACGCCTGATTGAACAAATTAGCCACGCGGTGATTGGCGCATAACTTCTCAATAACGAAATGGCAACGCAACGTCCGTATTTGGTTTTTCTGCACGGGTTACTTGGCACAAAAGCCGATTGGCAAAAAATCATCGAAAAACTACCGCACTTTCCTTGCGTTGCCCTTGATCTTCCTTTTCACGGCGAAAATAAGCAGCTTGCCGCCAAGGATTTTGCTCAAAGCGCTGAAATCTTAAGTGCGCAAATCCAAGGTGCGGTGCAAAATCAGCCTTATTTTTTAATCGGTTATTCCCTCGGCGGACGACTTGCCCTTTACTACGCCTTACAAACCGAAGTGAAAAAAGGGGATTTGCAAGGGCTGATTTTAGAAGGCGCAAATTTAGGGCTAACCTGCGAGCAAGAACGCCAACAACGCTGGCAAAATGATTGTGATTGGGCGGAACGCTTTGCCACTCAGCCTGCGCATCAAGTGTTAGAAGATTGGTATCAACAACGCGTGTTTGCTCACTTAACCGCCGAGCAACAGCAAGCTTTAATTCAACTTCGCCAAGCTAATTGTGGTGAAAATATCGCCCAAATGCTCAAAGCCACTTCCCTTGCCAAACAACCTGATTTTCGTCCACAAGTGCGGTCAAATTCCTTGCCAATTTTTTATCTTTGTGGTGAAAACGATAGCAAATTCCACCAAATGGCGGTGGAAAACCAACTGAACTTACATTTAATCCCGAACGCTGGACATAATGCCCATCAAGAAAATCCGCAAGGTTTTGTCCAAGCCTTAAAGCAAATTTTAACGGCATAAAAAAACCGTCTGATTAGACGGTTTTCTTCACTTAATTTTCTAAGCTTAAATAAGCATTACATTTTCTCAACAGTCTTAATCCCCAACAGATCCAACCCTTGTTTTAAGGTTTTCTCTGTGAGTAAGGCCAATTTTAAACGGCTGAGTTTAATGCTTTCATCTTCATTGTTAAGAATTGGGCAATGTTCGTAGAAGCTTGAGAACACGCCAGCCAATTCATAAAGATAAGCACAAAGAATATGTGGTGAGCCTTCTTTTGCCACTTGTTGGATTGCTTCTTCAAACTGGAGCAATTTAATGGCTAAAGTACGCTCTTTTTCATCGACCACTTTGATTGGTGCATCTGCAAGCTGTGCGGGGCTAATACCCGCTTTGTTGAAAATGGAACGAATACGCGTGTAAGCATATTGCATATAAGGCGCGGTGTTGCCTTCAAAGCTGAGCATATTATCCCAATCAAATACATAATCCGTGGTGCGATTTTTGGATAAATCCGCATATTTCACTGAGCCAATCCCCACCGCTTCCACCACGGCAGCTTTTTCTTCTGGAGAAAGTGCGGTGCTTTTTTCGCTAATTAATTTATCTGCACGCTCAATGGCTTCATCAAGAAGATCAGCTAATTTTACTGTGCCACCACTGCGTGTTTTGAAGGGTTTGCCATCTTTACCAAGCATCATTCCAAAGTTTTTATGCTCTAATTGGAAGCTCTCTGGCACATAACCAGCTTTGCGGGTAATCAGCCACGCTTGTTGCATATGCTGGCTTTGACGAGTATCCGAGAACACTAATACGCGATCGGCTTTTAAGGTTTCATAACGATATTTGGCTGCGGCGATGTCTGTGGTGGTATATAAAAATCCACCATCTTTTTTCTGTACGATCACGCCCATTGGATCGCCATCTTTATTTTTAAATTCATCAAGATAAACCACCAATGCACCGTCATCTTCCACGGCTAATCCTTGCGATTTCAAATCTTCTACAATGGCAGGCAACATTGGGTTATACAGGCTTTCACCCATCACATCTTTTTCTGTGAGGGTAACGTTTAGGCGATCATAATTGCGTTGATTTTGTTGCATTGTAATATCAACCAATTTTTTCCACATTGCGCGGCAGTATTCATCGCCACTTTGCAATTTCACCACATAACCACGGGCTTTTTCAGCAAAGGCTTCATCGTTGTCGTAATGTTCTTTCGCCGCACGGTAAAAGGCTTCTAAATCGCTTAATTCCATTTCACTGGCGTGTTCATTTTCCATTTTTTCTAAATAGGCGATGAGCATACCGAATTGCGTTCCCCAGTCGCCAACGTGGTTCGCGCGGATCACCTTATGTCCGAGAAACTCAAGGGTACGCACTACGGCATCACCAATAATGGTTGAACGCAAATGCCCAACGTGCATTTCTTTTGCCACATTTGGTGAAGAATAATCCGCCACGATGGTTTCTTTTTTATCCGTGTGAATGCCAAGGTGATCGTCTTTTAATGCGGTTTGCACGTTATCCGCAAGCCAACTTGGTGAAAGAAAAATATTAATAAAGCCAGGGCCTGCAATTTCAATTTTGTCGGCAATAGGGCTAAGATCAAGATGTTCTAGCACTTTTTGTGCAAATTCACGGGGATTTAAACCCAATTTTTTCGCAGCCGCCATAATGCCGTTAGCTTGATAATCACCAAATTGTGGTTTGTTAGATTGGCGTACTAGGGCTTCGCATTGTTCATCAGCCCCTGCTTGGATCATCGCGTGCTTAATTTTGTCAGATAAAATGGATTGAATATTCACGGTTTATCCTTAATTTTTAATTGTGAAAATAAAATAATTCGCTATGATACCTTCTTTCTGAATTAAGACAAAGACAAAGCAAGAAAAAATGACAAGTGCGGTGCAAAATTTTTCATTTTTTGACAACCCTTTCTTTTCCTACGATGAGTTTGCCAAATTTGAGCAGCATATTTTACAACTAGCGGAAAAAATGGCGTTGCCGTTGCAAGATTATGTGATTGATCATCTTGCCGTGCGAGTGAACAGCGAGCAATCTGCGCAACGCTGGCTCAGTGAGTTATTAAAGTGCGGTAAAATTTTAAGTGATAATTTAGTCAATGGGCGAAAAATCTATCTTATTCAATTAGATACGCCATTAACTTTTGCCAATCAGCAAGTACAGATCGTGGAATTGCCGTTCCCGAAAAATAAACAATATCCACAGGAAGGCTGGGAGCATATTGAAGCCGTTATGCCTTTTTTGCCTGATGAAACGGTCGAACAATGGATTGCGCGTATTAATTTACTTTTTTTATGGAACCAATCAGACATTTTAAAAGTCAAAGTGAGTACGCCAAAGGTGGAAGGTGAGGTGTTGCCAAATCCTTCTATCGCGGTAAGTTTTATGGACAATCAAGAAAATAAAACTTGCATTAAGCTACACCCCTATCATATAAAATCTATTATTACGGAATAATAGATAGGGAAATCAATAAATTAGACAACGTAAGTTAAAGGTATTTATTATGAAAAAAATGAGTCTAGCATTAGCGATTTTAATGAGCTTAGGTTTAGCAGGTTGTGCAAACCAAGACATTTACAGCGGTGATGTTTATTCTGGTGGTCAAGCAAAAGAAGCGCGCGCTATTAGCTATGGTACGATCGTTTCTGTGCGTCCAGTGAAAATTCAAGCGAAAAATGAAGGCGTAATCGGTACTGTTGGTGGCGGTGTACTTGGTGGTATCGCAGGTTCTGGTATCGGCGGCGGCACAGGTCAAGCCATTGCAACTGCGGTGGGCGCAATCGCTGGTGCGGTAATTGGTAGCAAAGTAGAAGAAAAAGCGAGCCAAGTTGATGCACAAGAATTGGTAATCAAACAAAATGACGGTAAACAAATCGTTGTTGTACAAAAATACGATGCTAAATTTGTTCCAGGTGCAAAAGTACAGCTTGTTGGCAATGCAAACAGCTTAAATGTTTCTGTAATCTAATCACAATTTAGATAAAAGAGATTAAAATCAAATAAGGGCTGAATAATCATTCAGCCCTTTATTTTTACATTGATTTTGCTAAACCAAGCTGTGCAAAATAGCTTTTGGTTTCTTCAAGCACCACCTTGCGCAGACCAATTAAGGCGACAAGATTTGGGAATGCCATTAATCCATTGACAATATCTGCCAAGATCCAAATGGTTTCAAGGTGAATAAAGGCGCCACAGCCCACTAATACAATAAAGATAAAACGGTAGAATTTTACTCCTTTTACCCCTGCTAAATAAACGAAACAGCGCTCGCCATAATAACACCAGCCTAAAATCGTGGTGAATGCGAAAAATAATAATCCAAGGGTAACAATCGTGCCGCCCGCTGCTGTACCAAGTCCTTTGGAGAACGCAAGATTGGTTACCGCTGCCCCTGCTTCTGGCGCTTGCCACGCCCCTGTTAGCACGATCACAACGCCTGTCATCGTACAAACAATAAGCGTATCCAAAAACGTTCCAGTCATTGAAATCAAGCCCTGACGTGCAGGCTCTTTAGTTTGTGCCGCAGCCGCTGCAATAGGCGCGCTACCTAAACCTGATTCATTAGAGAAAATACCACGCGCCACGCCTGATTGAATGGCTTTCATTACGGTATAACCTAATGCACCGCCAAGTGCCGATTGCGGATTAAATGCACTTTCAATAATCAAACTCACCGCTGCTGGCACTTGTTGCCAATTCAATACAATAATAATGATTGAGGTTGCCACATAAAGCACAGCCATAAAAGGCACAACAATGGCGGCAACAGAAGAAATGCGTTTAATACCGCCTAAAATAATCGCTGCCACTAAAAGCGTGATAATGGGCGCCATAATTTCCACAGGAATATGAAAACTGTCCTGCATTGCGTGGGTGATAGCCTGTACTTGTGGGAATGTCCCGATGCCGAAAAATGCCACCAAAATCCCACAAATGGCAAACATTTTTGCTAGCCATTTGATGCCTAACCCACGTTCAATGTAGTACATCGGGCCGCCAGCAATAAATCCGCGTTTATCAATAATGCGATATTTCACCGCCAATAAACATTCTGCATATTTGGTCGCCATACCAAACAACGCCACTAGCCACATCCAGAAAATTGCGCCCGGGCCGCCAGCTTGTACGGCGGTTGCCACCCCAACAATATTTCCTGTCCCAATGGTTGCCGCCAAAGCGGTGCTTAATGCGGCGAAAGCAGACACATCGCCCTTGCCATTTTGTGCGCCTTTTTCTTTTCTAAATAAATAAGTTAAGGCTCTTGGCAATTGAAAAATTTGAATAAAACCTAAACGAAAGGTGAAATAAAGCCCTACGCCAGATAATAAAATTAACAGTGGCGGGCCCCAAATAAATGAATTGACTGATGACAATAATTCAGTGATTGACATTGAATGTTCCTCGTAAAAAATCTCGGTTTACAAGGAGGCGAAAAGAGTTTGGCGAATAGAAAAAAGACAACGCGAAGCCTCGCGTTATATCACCTGAAATAATCTCTTGCCCCTGTCCTTTTGCCTGAGCGTTTGAAAAACGATGAAAATTTCACCGCTCTTTTGCGCCTTCGGCGTCCATTTTGCAAATGCAATGGATCTCTCCAAGGGTTCGTCCAGTAACAGTCCTCGCTAACTTAATAGCACCTGAAAGATTTTACCTCGTCGGTGCAGGGTTAATTCCCTACTCTCCAGCTACCTTCATCCGAACATACTTTTGTAAAAAAGTGCGGTGGATTTTAGCAAGATAATTTTAATTTCTCAATCCTTTTGCAAAAATCGGGAGAATGCCTAAGAAAATGGACAAGAAAATAGATAGGCAACAGACAGGCGATTGCAGCAACGGCGTTTTAATTGCCACCGTTGCTAGACAAAATTTGTGATTTTCGATCAATTAGTTAAAGGGATTAATGCGCTTCACGCTGCCATTTTTTAGCAATATAGCTACAACTTGGCACTAAATTTAATTGATGTTCTCGCACAAATTGCACTAAGGCCTGATAAAGTTTATCCGCCACACCTTGCCCGCGTAAACTCTCTGAAACATAAGTGTGATTAGCATTAATGCTATGCGCATCAATAAAATAATAAGTGAGTTTTGCCACTTTTTGCCCTTGTTCATCAAGGACAAAAAACTCGCCATCTTGTGGATTTTGTTGATGTTGAATATTCATTTTTTTCCTTTGTTTGCTTTCTTAAATAACGTTCTTTTAGCTAGCCACGCCAATCTTCGCCAAAATGCTCATTGGTAGCGAAATCCGCTGTTTCACAGGGAATGGCTTTTTCTTCATTTGCCCATTCACCTAAATCAATTAGCTGGCAACGCTTGCTACAAAAAGGACGATACTGGCTTGCCGCCGTCCAAGGCACGGCTTTTTGACACACAGGACAAGGCACTTCAAAAATTTCTTCACCCATTGGTTTTCTCTTTTTCCTTTGCAAGTTGTAAATATTGGTGGTGCAATTCTAACACTTTTTGCTGCAAATAAGGCAGATTTTGGCCTAATTCCGGTTCGTTATCTACCACATCATCGGCGACTGATAAACGTTTTTCTCGGCTGACTTGTGATGCCATAATATTTTTAATCAAGGCAATTTTGTTTTGATCCCGCTTCGATGCACGCAATAGCTGAGTTTCTGGCAGCACATCAACTACTAACACGCGATCACAAAATGCCGTCAGATCATTTTCGATCAGCAATGGCACAACCCACAACACATAAGGCGCTTGGCTTTGCGCAAGCTGATGTAACATTTCACGCCGAATGGCAGGGTGAAGCAAATTATTTAACCACGCCTTTTCCTGCGGACGCTCAAACACAATTTGACGCAAGGCTTGGCGATTTAACTCGCCTGAATCTAGCAAAATAGTTTCGCCAAAATGTGCTGCAATTTCCGCCAGCAATGGCGTTCCTTTCGCCACCACTTCTCTTGCCACAATATCCGCATCAATAATTTCCGCCCCTAACTCGGCAAATAAATCCACAATGGTGCTTTTGCCACTGCCAATGCCGCCCGTTACGCCAACGATATAACTCATTTTTTCCTACCTTTATTTATTTTGCTAGAAATCATACGCTGTCTTTTTTAGCGAAGCAATAATAGGCTCAAGGCAGAAAGGCTTAAAAACGGTGCAAAAGGAATTTGTTGCACAATTTGTTGCCCATCACGCCTGCACAATTTTTGTATGCCACAAAAAACAATAGCATAACAACAAGCAAGAAAAACAAAGTGCGGTAATTTTTGCCAGAAAATGCCAGCACTGAGCGCAAATGCTAGCCAACAATCCCCTTCACCTAACATTGTTTTGTGATAAACCATTTGGCTTATGTAGCAAATACTATAAAAAATTAACAAAATTCCTACCGCACTTGCCACGGCCTGCTCCAAGGAAAGCGGAATAATGTGCCAATGCACGCCAAGCAGCGTCCATAAGAAAAGCCAAACGCATAATAATGGTGAAATCAATCGATAAAGCCAATCAATAATGCTGATTAAAATCACCAAGCCCAGCCAAATCGCCCACCATAATGCGACATAAGGATCCACATTAAGCTTACCGCACAAGATAAACAATCCTGCAAAGGCAAAAATATAACACAAAAAATCACCGCACTTTTTATCCTGCCAAGAAGAATGTGGCATTGGCTTTTCTCTTTGTCGTAACTGGAAAAGTTCACAATAATCTTGCCATACAGTCTGCGTTAGCCGTTGGGCAAAAGTAGCAATATACAGAAAGATAAGTAGCCCAACAAAGCCACCCAATAAAAATGTTGCAAGCGTAATCATTGGATCATCGATCCCATATTGAAAATGGGTAAATACATTCCTAGCAAAACTGCACCGATTAAACCGCCAATAATCACCATTAGCAAAGGTTCAAGCAGTTGAGAAAGTAGATCCACTTGATGATTGAGATCCTGCTGATATTTATCAGCAATATGTTGTAGCATCTGTGCTACCTGCCCACTTTCTTCACCTATTTTTAGCATTTGTTGTGCTGTCATTGGAAAGAAATCACTAGCTACGCTATCGGAAAATTTATAACCTTGATTGAGCCAATATAACGCTGTTTCCACCGCTTGATTTAGCACGGGATCGCCCGTATAAACTTGCTTTACCTGCCAGCTTTGCTGTTTCGGTAAAAAAGATTGCAATGCCATATTTAACGGCACGCCTGAACGCAACATTAGCGCAAGAGCTTGGCTAAAGCGAATCAAGCGGGCTAACTGGGTAATCTTGCCCAAAATTGGCATTTTATTGATACACCTATTTTTCCACTTTATTAGCTTTGCCGAACGCTTTAGACGAAAGCGAATAAACAGCAAAACCAGTATAAATAACAAAGCAAGTTGCCAAAAATGTTGTTGCAATCCTTCGGAAAGATGTAATAAAAATGTGGTAAATGCGGGTAGGCTAGCATTATTATTGCCGTACATTTCAGCAAATTGTGGCACGATAAAAATCAACAACAACAAGGTCAAAAGCACGGAAATGCCCAGCACCAACATAGGATAAAGCAAGATTTTTTGGATTTTTCGTTGCAGAATTAAGGATTGTTGGCGATATTGTGCGATTTGCTCACACACTTGCGCAAGCTTGCCTGTCATTTCGCCCACTTTAATTAGCTGCTGTTCCTGTTGTGAAAAATATTTCCCTTGTTTTTCAATTCCTTGTGAAAAGCTTAAACCGCTTTCAAGATCTTCTATCAATCGCCCAAGCCATAGATTTAAGGAAATCACTGTGCAATTCTGCAGCAATAATTGCAAACTTTGCTTAATCGGCACGGCGGATTTCAGTAGCAACGCCAGCTGGTTAATCAGTTCATATAATTCATTCGCTTTCGGTTTACGCGGAAATTGCCAGTTGCGTTGCAGCTTGATATTTTGCAACTGCCGTTGAAACAAGGCTTGCCGCGCTATTTCAATATTCTCTGCTACGATCATACCTTGTTGTTTTTGTTGCAAAAAATTCGTAGCTTGCCAATTAAACAGTTTCATTTTGTGATTGTTCATTATGTGATGAATGGGCTAAATACAGATATCGCCTAGCTTAACCAAGAAAAAATAGCGAAAAAAATACCGCACTTTATTTTTTCGATTTAGATCGCAAAATTTATTTTTACTTATCGCGAGCCTGCCAAGCCTTATTGGATAATGCTTTGTTAAAAATATGTTGAAATATGATCGAAATGTTTTTTCTGAGCAAAAATAATTTTGAATTATTACACAAAAATTAGGCAAATATTAAACAAACAGATACTTAATTCGCGTTATTATTACTTATTGTCAAAAAACTGTGATCTTAATCACATTAAATTGGAGTGTTTTCCTATACAATCCGCGCCAGATTTTAAACTTAAACCATAACCACTTGTATAAGGAGTCCTTATGGCTATTGCGATCATCATCGCAACACACGGCGTGGCGGCAGAACAACTGCTCAAAACGACCGAAATGTTGATTGGTGAACAAGAAAACGTTGCCACGATCGATTTTGTTCCCGGCGAAAACGCTGAAACGATTATGGCGAAATATCAGGAAAAACTCAGCACAACCCTATCACATTGTGATGAAGTGTTGTTCCTTGTAGATACTTGGGGCGGCAGTCCGTTTAATGCGGCGAACCGTGTATCGGAAGGCAAAGATAATATGGATATTGTGACTGGGGTAAACGTGCCAATGTTGGTGGAAACCTTTATGGCGCGTGATGATGGCCCAAGTTTACAAGAACTGGTGGCGATTGCCTTAGAAACAGGCCGTACTGGTGTGCGTGCCTTAAGATATGTGGAAGAAGAGCCAGAGCAAGCGCCGCAAGCCGTTGCTCAAGCCGCCCCTGCACCAAGCCAACCTGAAGTGGTTACACCAAATAAAGAAGGTCATCTTGTTGTTGGGCTTGCGCGTATTGATGACCGCTTAATTCACGGTCAAGTAGCAACACGCTGGACAAAAGAAAGCAAAGTTTCTCGTATTGTGGTAGTCAATGACGATGTGGCGAAAGATAGCGTGCGTTCAACAATGCTGAAAAGCGTAGCCCCTCCGGGCGTTACCGCTCACGTTGTGGGTGTGGAAAAAATGATCCGCGTTTATAACAACCCTGAATATGCGGGCGAGCGTATGATGTTGTTATTCACCAATCCAACAGACGTGTTAAAACTGCTTGAAGCAGGATTTGATATGAAATCGATCAATATTGGTGGTATGGCATACAAAGATGGTAAAAAAATGATTACCAGTGCCGTATCCGTTGATGATAAAGATATTGACGCATTCAAAGCCATTGACGCAATGGGTGTGGAACTTGATGTGCGCAAAGTATCAAATGATAGCCGTCAATATATGATGGATTTATTAAAGAAAAACAATCTTGTATAAGGGATGACTATAATGGAAATTTCAACACTACAAATTATTCTTGTCTTTATTGTTGCCTGTATTTCAGGTATGGGTTCAATCCTTGATGAATTCCAAACTCACCGCCCATTAATTGCTTGTACACTTGTTGGCTTAGTCCTCGGTGATATTAAAACAGGGATTATCGTTGGTGGTTCGTTAGAATTACTCGCTCTGGGTTGGATGAATATTGGTGCAGCACTTGCGCCAGATGCCGCCCTTGCTTCCGTCGTTTCTACGATCCTTGTGATTGTTGGCGGTCAAGAAATTACCACCGCAATCGCCTTGGCGATCCCACTTGCTGCCGCAGGTCAAGTACTAACTTATGTTGTGCGTGCCATCACTGTTGGTTTCCAACACGCTGCCGATAAATCCATTGAAGATGGTAATTTAAACCGCTTAGACTGGATTCATTGCAGTGCCTTAATTTTACAAGCAATGCGTATCGCTATTCCAGCCTTGATTGTTGCCTTAACCGCAGGAACAGACGCTGTACAATCAATGCTAAATGCGATTCCAGCAGTAGTTACAACAGGTCTAAAAATTGCCGGTGGAATTATCGCCGTGGTAGGTTATGCAATGGTGATTAATATGATGCGTGCAGGGCATTTAATGCCATTTTTCTACGCAGGTTTTGTGGTTGCCGCCTTTACGAATTTCAACCTTGTTGCCTTAGGTGTGCTAGGTGCAATTATGGCAGCACTTTATATCCAACTTCACCCAAAATACAACCAAAGTAAACAAGTGGTGCAAGTGGTTTCTAATGGTAACAATGATCTTGATAACAGATTAGATTAATGGGGTAAGAAAAATGACAACAGAAATGAAAAAAGTAACCCAAAGTGATTTAAATAAAGTCGTAATGCGTTCTAACCTTTTCCAAGGCTCTTGGAACTTTGAACGTATGCAAGCGCTCGGTTTTGCTTATTCAATGGTTCCCGTGATTAAACGCTTATACCCTGATGCGAATTCACAAGAACGTAAAGATGCAATCAAACGCCATTTAGAGTTTTTCAATACTCAACCCTTTGTTGCAGCACCTGTTCTTGGTGTAACCATTGCGATGGAAGAAGAGCGAGCCAATGGGAAAGAAATTGATGATGCGGCAATCAACGGGATTAAAGTAGGGCTAATGGGGCCTCTAGCTGGTGTGGGTGATCCTATTTTCTGGGGAACAGCACGCCCTGTATTTGCTGCACTCGGCGCAGGTTTAGCACTAAGTGGAAGCATTCTTGGCCCATTATTATTCTTCTTTTTATTCAACCTTGTACGTTTAGCAACCCGTTATTACGGTGTGGTTTATGGCTATAAGAAAGGGCTTGATGTTGTACAAGATATGAGTGGCGGGTTATTGCAAAAACTGACCGAAGGTGCATCTATTCTCGGTCTCTTTATAATGGGGGCGTTGGTACAAAAATGGACAAGCATTAATGTACCTCTGGTGGTTTCTACCATTGAAAAACAAGATGGTACGATTGAGGTTACCACCGTGCAATCTATCCTCGATAGCTTGATGCCGGGCTTACTGCCATTGCTATTTACCTTTGCTTGTATGTGGCTATTACGCAATCGTGTCAATGCGTTATGGATTATCGTGGGTATTTTTGTCATCGGTATCATCGGTGCTGCAACAGGTATTCTCGCTTAATCGTTACTTAAAGACAGAATAATGATAAAATTAAACTCTCCTCGAACTTTCGTGGAGAGTTTATTTTTTACATAATCAGAATACGGACGTAGTTATGATCAATACCGCTTTATTAGTCTTTATCATTCTTTATTTTTTATATGCTTTCTACGATCAATTCCTTATGGAAAAACGCTTTGGTGAAACGGTCTTAAATGTGCGTTTACGTCGTAAATCAAAAATTGAAGGCATTATTATGCTTGCGCTAGTTGGTATCGCGATTTATCAAGCCTTACCACAAGGCATTGAACCTTACACAATGTTTTTATTGGTAATGTTTGGCATTTTAATGATTTATCATTTCTTTATCCGCTACCCTGTCTTTATTTTGAAAAAAGAAGGCTTTTTCTTAAATAATCTTTATTTGCAATATGCTTACATTAATACCATTAATATTGGTGAAAATGGTTTCTTGCAGTTAGTGCTAAAAAATGGAAAAGCCGTGCCTTTAGCCGCACAAAATCCTAAAGATGTGGAAAAAATTTTGCAATATCTCACTGATAGCGGACGCATTTCACAAGCTCAAAATGCTGTAGAGCAAGCAAAACAAAAATCTACCGCACACCACAGCGAAAAACAAAATAAAAAAGGAAAATAACTATGCTTTACCCATTAAACGGCAAGCTTCAGCATTATGTTTGGGGCGGACACCAATTTTTACCAGAATTTCTGGACATTCCAGCGCAACAAAATGAATATTACGCCGAATGGTGGTTAGGCGATCACAATTCTGCGCCATCGATCATTGAAGAAAATGGTACATCACAACCATTAAACGCATTTTTAGCCAAAAATCCCACCGCACTTGGTGCTGCAAGCCAAGCTCAATTTGGTCGCAGCTTACCTTATTTACTCAAAATTTTAGATGTAAAACAGCCCCTCTCAATTCAGCTTCACCCAACAAAAGCACAAGCAGAAGCGGGTTTTGCTAAAGAAAATGCCCTCGGTATTGCACTTAACGATCCAACGCGAACTTATAAAGATAATAATCATAAGCCGGAAATGATGATCGCGCTGTCCGATTTTTGGCTCTTACACGGCTTCAAAACTAAGCAAGCAATTATCGAAACACTACAAGCTCGCCCATCTCTTGCACCGCTTGCTGAAAAACTTGCACAACAATCTTTAGCGAATTTTTATGCTGATCTGATGCAAGCAGAGCAACAAGCACTCGCTATGTGGCTTAATCCGATTATTCAAGCTAATCAAACGGCTTATGCACAACATCAGCTTAGCCTTAATAATCCTGATTATTGGGTACTTTACACGATGGAAGCAATGCAAATTCCACCTGAAAAACTTGATGTAGGACTGATTTGCTTCTACTTATTTAATATTGTCGAAGTCAAAAAAGGCGAAGGCATTTTCCAAGATGCGGGGATTCCACACGCCTATTTACGCGGTCAAAATATTGAATTAATGGCTTGCTCCGACAATGTTATTCGTGGTGGTTTAACCCCAAAACACGTTGATATTGCTGAATTGTTGAAAGTTATTGACTACCGAGAAGTCATACCGCAAATTATCCCTATTGCACCAAAAAATGAGCCAGTTTTTACTTACCAAACACCCGCAAAAGACTTTGCCCTCACTCAAGTGAGCTATCAACAAGGTGAACAACATCGTTTACATTCACAAAGTGCAGAGATTTTATTAGTAATGCGTGGCGAATTAAAAATTAGCGAAAATTCCACCGCACTTCACTTAAAACAAGGTCAATCCACCTTTATCAGCGCAGATTCTGACTATTTAATAGAAGGAATTGAAGATGGGTATGCGGTGATTGCGAAGTTGCCTTGAAAGCCGTTTATTGAATATCAAATAGGCTCTTATCCCAGAGCCTATTTTTACCTAAACCATTTCTCTTAACGTTTTTTCTAAGCGCACAAACCCTTCTTGCAATTCTTCATCGCTAATATTCAACGCGGGGGCGAAACGCAAGACATCAAGGCCTGCAACTAAAATCATTAGTCCATTTTTAGCCGCACTTTTCACAAATTCGCTGGCTTTTCCTTGATAATTCGCATTTAGCTCTGCGCCAATCAACAAGCCCTCACCACGAATTTCGCTAAATAAATTCAACGCTTGATTTAGCTCAGACAATTTCTGCATAAATAATTCAGAAGTGCGGTGGATTTTTGCTAAGAATTTTTCATCAGAAAGCACGTCCACCACCTTTGATGCCACTGCACAAGCAAGGGGATTGCCGCCAAAAGTTGTGCCGTGCACACCAACAGAAAAACTTTTCGCAATCTCATGGGTGGTGAGCATTGCGCCAATTGGAAAGCCATTGCCCAATGCTTTGGCAGAAGTCAGAATATCAGGCACAACGCCATATTTCATATAGGCATAGAAATACCCCGTGCGCGACAAGCCCGTTTGCACTTCATCGAAAATCAATAACGCGTTATTTTCATCACAGAGTTCACGCAAGCCTTGTAAAAATGCACCGCTAGCAGGCTTAACCCCACCTTCCCCTTGAATCGGCTCAACAATCACGGCGCAAGTATGGTCATCAATCACAGCTTTTACCGCTGCAAGATCGTTAAAAGGAACGTGGATAATATCCGCAGGTTTCGGCCCAAAGCCATCAGAATATTTCGCTTGCCCACCTACGCTCACCGTGAATAATGTACGTCCGTGAAAACTTTGCTTAAAGGCAATAATTTTGCTTTTCTGCGCACCAAAATGATCTACCGCATAACGGCGAGCCAATTTCAACGCGGCCTCGTTAGCTTCCGCACCAGAATTAACAAACATCACTCGATCCGCAAAGGTTTTCTGCACCAATTTTGTAGCTAATTGCAAGGTTGGCTCACTGGTAAACCAGTTACTAGAATGCCACAGCGTTTCCCCTTGCTCCTTCAGTACCGCCACAATCTCATCAGGGCAATGCCCCAACGCATTCACCGCAATACCGCTTGTGAAATCAAGATATTCTCGCCCTTGCTGATCCCAAACTCTGCTCCCCTTCCCTTTCACAGGAATAAACTCTGCGGGCGCATAATTTTGTATCATCACTTCATCAAAGGTTTGTCTGTTATAAGCACTCATTTGCGATCCTTAAATTTTCCAAAAGTGAGGATAGCATAGTTCAAAATGAATAATTAATCAATTATTTTGAATATAAAATCAACCTTTCACAAACGGATAAAACGGTTTACCCCAATCCAATTCATTATGGTTTTTCATCATAATTTCAATCATTACAGGTAAAAACAACGAAAGAATTTGACTGCTCACCTTTAACTGCTCACGATTTGCCGAACTATTAAAGGTTGATCCACCGTGAAGAATTTGATTTCTCAAAGTGTAAAGGCGACTAAACAATACATCTAAAATGCGAGAAGTATTCCGATTTTCTAAGGCAGAAAGGAGCTTCTCCCGCTCATTCATTTCGGCAATTCGATAGTCTTTTTCTGTGATATTGCCATTATGAAAATGCCAAAACGGCTGAAAAATAAATTTGTTATCGGTCAGTAAGCGAATAGATTGTGAGAAATTTTTCCAGACTAAATCATAAATTTGCTGATCTTCATCTAAAGCACAAATTCGCAATAAAAATTCATTCAAATTTGCCCGCTCTTTGTTCTCTAAATTTTTAATTTCTTTTGCATACGCCGAATTAAACGCAATCCAAAGAAAAATAAATTTGGTGTCTAAATCCGCCGTTTCCTCTGCCTGTTTTAACCAACTTAACGCACGATGAATACGGAGTTTGAAGTTGTCGGAATAGTTTTGGGAATCGCGGGTTTGTTTGAAGTAAGTGGTAAGATTAGAAAGATTAATCATTATCTATTGATCCTTATTTTATCTTTAGTTATATCTTAAAAAGATAAAGAGTAAATATTTTGAGCCTCTCCCACAATTTGTGTAAATGCCTGTTTCTGAGATAATACATTAGATACAGGTATTTTATTATGAACGAAAAACAACTCCACGCCTTGGCAGCAGAATTTGCCAAACACCTCAAAACGCCGGAAGACCTTAATCAGTTTTCTCGAATGCTCAAAAAAATCACGGTCGAAGCAGCCCTAAACGCGGAACTGACTGACCACCTTGGTTATGAAAAACATCAGCCACGAAAAGGCAAAAATGCGCGTAACGGCTATACGTCCAAAACTGTGATGTGTGATGAGGGTGAAATGGAAATTGATACCCCTCGTGACCGTGAGGGCACCTTTGAACCGCAGCTTATCAAGAAAAACCAAACCCGAATTACCGGAATGGACGAGCAGATTATCGCCTTATATGCCAAAGGCTTAAGCAATCAAGAAATCGTCGAAATGTTCAAAGAACTCTATGATGCTGATGTGTCAACGAGCTTGATTTCTCGCGTGACAGATTCGGTTAAAGAGCGCGTCTTGGAATGGCAAAATCGCCCGCTTGATGCGGTGTATCCGATTGTTTATTTGGATTGCATCGTGGTCAAAGTGCGTCAAGACGGGCGGATTATCAACAAGTCCGTCTTTGTGGCGTTGGGTGTGAATTTGGAGGGGCATAAAGAATTACTCGGACTCTGGATTGCCGAAAACGAAGGCGCGAAGTTCTGGGCAAACGTGCTAACAGAGCTGCAAAATCGCGGTTTAAAAGACATTTTAATTGCGTGTGTGGACGGTTTAAAAGGCTTTCCTGACGCCATTAATGCCGTTTATCCCCAAACCAAGATTCAGCTTTGCATTGTGCATTTGGTGCGTAATAGTTTGAAATATGTGTCATGGAAAGATTACAAGGCGGTGACTGCGGATTTAAAACAGGTGTATCAAGCCCCGACGGAGATGCAAGCACGCGAGAATTTGACCGCACTTTCGCAAAAATGGCAGGAAAAATACCCGCTTGTAGCGAGAGGTTGGGAGGAGAATTGGGCGAATATCGCGACATTTTTTGATTATCCGTCGGATATTCGCAAAGCGATTTATACCACCAATGCGGTGGAGTCACTCAATAGCGTGATTCGGCGAGTCATTAAAAAACGCAATGTATTCCCGACGGATGAGTCGGTGTTCAAGGTAATATGGCTGGCGATGAAAGATGCGTCAAAGAAATGGACAATGCCGATTCAAAACTGGAAACAGGCAATGAATCGTTTTATGATTGATTTTGGTGATCGCCTCGACGATCACCGTTAAGTTGAAATGGGTGTTTACACAGAATTTGGGATAGGGTCAATATTTTACATTTACTCTTTCTGTAATATTTCACAAACTTCAATATTTAAACGAACAAACTCTTCCCAAGAATATTGTTCAGAAAGATGTGCTAAATAATAATCTTTTACTCTACAAATTAAGGGACGATCATTATAAATATTACACAGCCTTGTATTTTGATCAAAGTTCATACAAATTCCATCACCTCGATCTAAAAACTTTGTTTGCTCATTCAAACCAATTCTCTCACAGCACTTGCCGCAAGAGGAACAAGGAAAATCAGATAATTTAGCCATATCAGATATATACCACCTGAGTAATATACTCAGGCGGCCTTTCTTATTTACTTAAAGTAAATGTTTCTCCTCCATCAAAGTCTTGCTTAACAGTGCTAAGAATACTTCTTAAACTAGTCTCACTATCACCTAATAAATTTCCATCTTTATCTAAAATAGGTGTATCAATCACTGCTTTAATCAATTGCATAATTTTTACATTTTTCATAACTGTAAATTTAGCATCTTGATTATAAGATGAATAATCAATACCTTGATCTTCAATGACTAATTTTAATTCATTTAAAGCTCGACGAGATTTGGCTCTTAATTTAGAGAGAATATCAATAGATAATTTTGCGACATTAGAAATCCCTTCCGTCAGTGTTATTGTTGTTTTCGCGTCCGCTGCGAATTGCTTAGCGACTTCAAGATTACTATAGGCCTCATTTAGTTTTTTCTCTGCCTGCGCGCCCATATACCAGCCAGCAATAGCCAACGCAGGACCTGCGGCTAATGCCCCAAGAGTCATTGCTCCACCAGCCATACCAAGTCCACCAGTCGCAACACTTCCACCGCCCAGCCAAGCTAAGGTAGCATTTGTAGCTGCCGCACCACTTAATGAACTTATCGCAGTTCCTGTACTTGCAGCGGCAAATGTCATAGTACCACTATATGCACCAAATGCTGTTAATGCACCAGCTACCGCACCTGTTCCTGCCCCTAACCCCGAAGAAACAATAAAAGATACTTGTTTCTCCATTTCTTGTAATGTGGTATGGCTGAATTCTTTAAGATTTAAATTTCCCAAATCCCCCTCATGAGCAAAATCAACATTTTTAATTTGCTCAAACGTTTCTAAAAAATGTTTTACATTATTTGATAATGTATCAGCTTTTCTCTGGCCTAATTCTGTCAAAGTTTTTTCACATCCAATTCTTACCTCATTCATTCTGACCTCAAACCATTTTACAATGCTTTCTGCTGAATCATTAAGCTCTCCAGCTTTATTATTATCACGAATTGCTTTGTAACCTTTATAAGCTCCAAGCAATCCAGATCCAACACCAATACCTACAGCGATTAATGGAACTGCCATTTTCTATTCTCCTATTGTTTATTCATTAATTAAATCTGAAGCTTCTTTTTGAACTTTATAGATGACCTTGACCAAATCCTTAAATTCTTCAAGGTATTCAGCATCTATATCAAATAATTTTGCAATCTCTTGGATTAGCAAAAATTCTTTTTCATCTAAGTTATTGTTAGACAACCCCATTCCAATTAACTCAAAAATAATAATTTTCTTGTCTTTTTCTGTTAATCTAGAAATACATGCTCGTTCTTTCACTAAATATTCTAATACTTGAAGAAAAACCTGCATTTTTATCTCTGCAAGCTCAAGTATAAGATTTTCCATTACATTTTTATCTAATGATAATAGATCAATCCCTTCACCAACAAGTTTATTGAGAATATCTTGTTTTATATTAGAATTATTTTTATATTCATCTAAGATCTTTTCTTTACCCTTATTAAAAAGAGACTTCAAAGTTTCTTCTTCGCGCCCAAGATAATTATAATATCTTCCTTTTTTGGATAAAATATCATATAAAAAATCATGAAAATCATCTGACTCATCTACATGATATGATAATTCTTTAGTGTACTCTTCCAAACGAATGAGTTCTAAATCATCTATAAACGTTGCATAAGGACTAATATAATCTTTACGTCCCTTCATATTATCAGCTACTTGTTTTGCCATGGATTGTTTATTTCCTTCAATCATTGCAACCATCGCTGCTAATTCTAAAAAAAGCGTTCTTGCGCCTTGATCAGATAATTGATTTAAAAACATTTTTCTCTCCTAAATTATTAGAGGTTTATCAGAAAGCATTGCCGAATCCAGCTCTGCTATATTACGAATAGTAAGTTGTTTTCCTAATACTTCAGCAAAACGATTAATACCATCGCAATAATCATCAGCAGAAATATTAGAATCATTCAATATAGAAAATAATGATTTACTTTCTTTATTTAATTGAATTAGTTTTGTTGTAAACAATTGATTTAAGCGTTGTTGATAATTTCTAGCTAAGCGAATAGAAGCCTCACACTGAATTTCCAACATTAATCTTCGTTTAGCGGAAAGTTTGGCATCTTGTAATGCTGCAAAATACCCCTGATAAAAAGTACCTGCCAAAGCACTACCTACCATTCCACCGATTAGTCCGCCTAAAACAGGAATTGGTATTGCCATCTGCCCTAAGACCGTAAACATAGATGCAGAAAGCATACTTGAAACAGTTAATCCCATTTCTTGCATAAGTTCAGATTGAGAAATTTCATCATTAATAAACTTATTGACTGATTTCCCCGTACTAATACAAGCAGAAATAATCATTGCTGGTAATCCTGTTTTGCTCAGACTACGCAATGCTGTATGTTGTGATTGCTGCATCAATGATTTAATTGTTGAACCAGCAAATCCTGTTGCATAACCAACACCCGTTGCTTTTAATGTATCTAACGATACATCTGTTAGCGCGTCCGAAAATTCTTTATCTCCAGAATAAACAGAAACAATGTTACTAATTAAAGAAATTCCTCCTCCTATAGCTGCCCCAAATTTAGCTCCTTCTATTCCAGCTCTATGGCTAATTGCTGCAATATTCTTTGCTGTCTCCCAAGTAGGATTTAAACGAAGTGCAATAGCTTCATCTGTAGTTAATCCAGAATCTGCTATTTTTCCTTCTAACTGACTATAATTTTTAGCTTGACTTTCAAGCTTTGCTGCTCTCTCTAGATCTCCCTTCTGTCTAAGTTTTTTAGCTTGTTCTGTAAGCTTTTTAGCCTCTTGTCGGCAAGTCTCTTTCATTTTTTCAACTTGCTCAGTAGGAACTTCTAACTTATCTACTCCCATATAGCGTGAATAATCATTTTTCCCCCCACCTTCACCACAAGCTATTCTCTTTAGTAACTTATCTGTATCCGTAACAAATTTCATTTGAGAAGTAGAAATTTCCTTACCGTCCAGTAATTCAACAATATCTACCACATTATGATTTTTGCCATAACTTGAAATATCTTCACTTCTACTAAATCTATTTGCTTTTCCTTCAATAATTGCTTCGGCATTTTTTCGACTTACACTATCAATTTCAGCTGAAAAGCCTGCTTGCTGTTTTATATTGTTTCCAGCATATTCAGAAATATCTAGTAAGCTACGGTCAAATTTCTGCCCGGTTTCATAATCAATTCCTCTCAAGCCTTTAAGAAATTCAGCCCCAGCGGAACCATATCTTGATACAGTTTCAGCAGTGGCACCTGCGATCGTATTCTTCTCTAAATTTTCCCAAGACAAATTATCTTTATTTTTGGAGCTCATAACATTCCCCTTAATCTTCTTATTTCTTATAACTTACATTGATTCGACTATTCATAAAGTCTCTACCAATTTCAAAATCTGGGTTGTAGGTAGCGATATTATGAATTGCAATACCAATAGCAGTCGCAGTACCAATTAATGTTCCTATACCAGAAAATATGGCTGCCCCAATTCCTGCAGCACGGTTTTCCGTATAGACTCGGCAAGTAAAGCCATTCATTTCGATTAAATATTCAATACGATCAATATCTCGCATAAAATCTTCTGTTTTTACTGAAAAACTTACTTTATTTTGAATTAAATTATTCAATGTTTGGCTATCTAATGTTTCCAACTTTACTGAAGTCAGCTTCATTTGTATTGCTCCTATTTACTTTCCATCTTACTCAAATACTGTACCAAGTTATTTTGCAATTCTCCCTGCAAGTTTTGCGGGCTGATAATAGAGAGATGTGGAATCCAATATTGCACAATGGGCAGAATATCTAGGGGATTGGCATTTTCTGAAGCCAATAACAATTCACCGTTTTCTAACTTGTGTAATAGCTTTTGATTTGGTAATAAATTACGGCGTAAGAAAAATGGTGCTGCAAAGGCGGAAATCTGAATCACGACCTCTGTTATCACATTGCCGTGAGAAAGCGAATCGCTGTTTTTAATTTGCTCAATAAACTGTTGATTAGGAATAAAATGCTCGGCTAGTACTTCCAGCTGGCTAATTTGGGTAAAACAAAAGGTTTTTTGTTTATCATTTTGATTGTTATCCGTACCAACCAGATACCAAATGCCATTTTTATTTGTGAGTAAATAAGGGGAAATCTGATAAAAACTGTTTTGATTCGTTGATAACTTTTTATATTTGAAAGAGATTTTTTTACTTTCGTGAATGGCTTGATTAAGTAAATCAAACTGAGCTTTCAGATGTGAAATATCTTCATATTGAAAGCCTTTCACTTGCACAGATTGTGTGAGTTTTTCTTGGTAAAAAGCTTTATCAACACTTGGGAAAAGGTTGGAGATACTTGCAAAAAGGGCAAAGCGTTGAATATCTTCTTCCGTTAAAATATCTAACTTTTGGCGGTTTAATTTATAAAATCTTGGGCCAAGTTCTTCCCAAGGGAGGAAATCTAATCGCTCATTAATATCACGCTGTAAAGTGCGGATAGAAACTTCAAAACGTTCTGCCAGTTGATTAATATCAACACGCTTTCCCATATTGAGATCAACAAGCAAAGCACTGATACGTTGAGCTAACTGATTGGTTCTACTACTTTTTGTCATAACTTAGAAATCGGTTTGGTTATTGATTGAAAGCTATTGTAAATAAGTTTTAAGTAAGACTTACGTCAGGTTGTGTCGAGCTAAAAATTTTTTTATTTTTTTGTAAATTATTTTTCCGCCCCAAAATTAGACTTTTAACATCTAGTATAAGTATATTGTGCTATTTATGAATAGAAGTCAATATCTATTATTTCTCTCTTTTAAGGGAGAAAATAATGCTGGATAAGAATAAGCAGCTACTACTCAATGTAGGACAAGCCATAGCAAAATACCGCCAAGCAGTAGGATTGACTCAAGCGCAGTTGGCAGAAATTTTGGAAATTAGTAATGATGCTGTTTCTCGAATGGAGCGTGGGAAATCAGTTCCAAATATTTTACGTTTATTAGAATTATCTGAAATATTTCACTGTGAAATTGCAGATTTATTAACAAATAGTAGTAATCGTTCTATGGATCAAGCCAGACAATTAGAACAGTTATTAAAAGGATTAGATGGCTATGAACGCGCTGAACTACTTAATTTAGTAGAGCGAATGTTGAAATGGAAAGCGCATAAAGAAGAATAAAAAAATAGCCTCTAAAAATAGAGGCTAATTACTTTGAAAAATATGACTAACTCGTCCCACCTACCGTAATTTCTTCAATCTTCAATGCAGGCTGGCCAACGCCAACGGGTACGCTTTGGCCTTCTTTGCCGCATACGCCGATGCCGTGGTCGATTTCTACGCTGTCGGCCACCATTGAGATGTTTTGCATCACCTCAATACCGCTGCCGATAAGGGTTGCGCCTTTGACTGGTTTGGTGATTTTGCCATTTTCGATTAAATAGGCTTCAGAGGTTGAGAACACGAATTTGCCTGAAGTAATGTCCACTTGGCCGCCACCAAAGTGCGGTGCAAAAATGCCACGATCTACAGAAGCAATCAAATCGTCAAATTTACTTTTTCCTTCAAGCATATAAGTATTGGTCATCCTTGGCATTGGCAAATGGGCATAACTTTCACGGCGGCCATTGCCCGTAGGCGCAACGCCCATTAAGCGCGCATTCATTTTGTCTTGCATATAGCCTTGCAAAATACCGTCTTTAATCAATACGTTACATTGGCTTGGCACGCCTTCATCATCAATGGTGAGCGAGCCGCGGCGATTTGGCAATGTGCCATCATCAACAATGGTGCAAAGCGGTGAAGTTACCAGCTCCCCCACTTTGCCCGTAAATAAGGAACTTTCTTTACGATTGAAATCCCCTTCTAAGCCGTGTCCGACCGCTTCGTGTAATAGCACGCCCGGCCAGCCTGCACCAAGCACAACAGGCATTAATCCAGCAGGTGCTGGGATCGCATTAAGATTCACCAAAGCTTGTCGCACCGCTTCTTTTGCGAACGCCACTGCGCGCATTTCGCCATTGTCTATCTCAAAGAACCAATCTAATCCAAAGCGTCCGCCGCAGCCTGCGCCACCACGCTCACGCTTGCCATCTTCTTCCACCAAGACTGAAATAGACAAGCGCACTAAAGGACGAATATCCGCAGCTAATGTGCCATCAGTGGCAGCAATCAGCACTTCTTCATAAATTGCACTTAAACTAGCAGAAACCTTGGTAACACGCGGATCAGCCGAACGCGCGGTGCGATCCACCAAATGCAATAATTCAATTTTCTTTTCTTTACTGAGGCTTTCCAGTGGATTAATCGCCGCATAGCGTTGAACCGCAGAAACTGGTGTGAACGGCTGTGGTAAAATAAAACTTTGCTGCGTAGGCTGCGCAATGCCTTTCACTGCATTGGCACATTGCTGCAGACTCGCCAAGTTAATTTGATCCGCATAAGCAAAGCCGGTTCTCTCACCACTCACCGCACGCACGCCCACACCGCGATCAATATGAAAACCGCCTTCTTTAATAATACCGTCTTCTAACACCCAACTTTCATCTTGGCTAAGCTGGAAATATAAATCCGCATAATCAATATTGCGGTGATCCATTAGGTTAAACACATTCATTAAATCTTGCGTTGCCAACTGACTCGGCGCAAGTAGGGATTGGGTTACTTTATTTAGCATTGTTTTCTCGTTTTAATCATCATTAAAAATAAAAAAGCTGTTAGTCAAGCTAACAGCTTAAACCATAATATTAATCTCTGAGTATGGATTCCACAATATCTTGAACTTCTGACACAATATAATCTGGTGCAGATTCTAATTTCTTCGCATCTCGATGTCTAAAATCAATGGTTCTTGTTTGATAAGCTAGAATAATACCTTGCGTTTTACAGCCTGTACCGCTTAAGGTAACAGCAAAGCCATTTTCTCTTGCCATTTCAGCGTTACCTTGTGTAATCGGCGCAATTTTCATAAAACCCAATTGATGAAAAGCACGACTACTCAGCACTAACGCAGGTCTGCGTTCTCCTTGAATTTCTTTTCCAACCGTCGGATTTAAACACACCGAGATAATATCACCACGATCAAAGGGCGATTTTACCATATTAAACTTCGCCTCCCACGGGTTCAATAGAATCCCATTCATCGCAAGTAGGCAACGTTTTATGCGATGTCATTGCGATACGTTCCGCAAGGCTTAATCTTTTTTTCTTTACCTTGCTTGGATTGGGTAGCACAACAACTTTAATAGTTTGTTCATCAACTTGCGCAAATTCCAACATATCTCCCGCATTTAAATTCATTGCAGCAGCAAAATCCTTTGGCAAACGCACGGCTTTACTATTTCCCCACTGTTTGATTTCAACTTTGATGTTCATTGCTTTACTCACTTTCACAAAATAGTTAATGTATCATCAAATGATACATTGATAATTTACGCTAATTTATCAAATCGTGCAAGAAAGGAATACTGATTCCGCAGGGCTTATAGCAAAAAATTCATAAAAAAAGACCGCACTTTGATCTGCCTTAATCTATCTTGCAAACAAAGTGCGGTGCTTTTTGGTGAAGTTTTACATTACTACCACGTCAAACTGTTCTTGGTGGTAATACACTTCGGTTTTTATTTGAATTTGTTTGCCAACGAATACTTCTAATTCTGCCACGAGTCCGTGGCTTTCTTCGTTGATCAAATAATCCGCCACGGCTCTTGAAGCATACACCACAAATTTTTCGCTGTCGAAAAGGTGATGTACGCGGATAATTTCACGCATAATTTCGTAGCAAATGGTTTCTACGGTTTTCACCCGTCCACGTCCGCTACATTCTGGGCATTCATCACATAAAACGTGTTCTAAACTTTCGCGAGTGCGTTTGCGTGTCATTTCCACCAAACCGAGCTGAGTAAAGCCGTTCACACTGGTTTTTACACGATCTTTTGCCAGTGCTTCTTGTAAGGATTCCAGCACGCGGGTTTGATGCTCTTCTTTTTGCATATCAATAAAATCAATGATGATAATACCGCCAAGATTGCGTAACTGAAGCTGTTGAGCGATGGCTTTGGTGGCTTCAATATTGGTATTGAAAATGGTTTCTTCAAGGTTACGATGCCCCACGAATGCGCCGGTATTAATGTCAATAGTGGTCATTGCTTCCGTTTGTTCGATAATGAGATAACCGCCCGATTTGAGATTAACACGCTTGTCCAAAGCAGTATGAATAGCATTTTCCACACCATAGACATCAAATAAGGGCTGTTTCCCAGAATGAAGCACTAATTTGTTGGTTAAACTTGGGATAAACTCTTCGGTAAATTGTTTCACTTCCTCAAAGCAAAGGTGGGAATCGATGCGGATTTTTTCTAAACTAACGCCAATAAAATCACGCAAAATTCGTTGCGGAAGTGCAAGTTCACCATAAAGCATTGAACGTGTTGGATATTTTGCTCGGCGCTCCATTACCTTGCGCCATAAGCGTTTTAAAAATTCGGCATCTTGCAGCAGATCTTCTTCTCGCGCCCCTTCCGCCGCCGTACGAATAATAAAGCCGCCTAATTCATCGCAAAACGGTAATACCAGATCTTTTAAGCGCGCACGTTCTTCTTCGCTTTCAATCCGTTGCGACACGCCAACGTGGCTGTTTTCTGGCATAAACACGAGATAGCGAGAAGGCAGGGTAATGTCTGTGGTCAGCCTTGCGCCTTTCGTGCCAAGGGGATCTTTCACCACTTGCACCACAATATCTTGCCCTTCACGCACCAGCTCCGCAATGTCTTTGACGATGAACTGTTTTTTCTCGTTTTCATCGACACATTCTGTATGCGAAACAATGTCAGAAGCGTGCAAAAATGCTGCTTTTTCCAAGCCTATATCCACAAAAGCCGATTGCATTCCGGGCAGCACGCGCGTTACTCGCCCTTTATAAATATTGCCAACAATGCCGCGTTTGGCTTGGCGTTCGATATGCACTTCTTTCAAAATCCCTGTATCCACAAGGGCTATGCGGGTTTCACTTGGGGTAACATTAACTAATAATTCTACGGTTTCCATACTTACTATTAAATTGATTACGCTGTTGGCTAGTCTAACCAAAAGGCGCATAGAATAATAGTAGCAAATCAGGTAAAATGTGACCTTTCTCAAACTTTATCGCTTCCTTTGGAAGCTTAACACCTGATGACAATAAAAATGATTGATTTTCGCCCTTTTTATCAACAAATCGCAACAAGCCCGCTCTCTGCTTGGTTGGAAACCTTACCCGCACAACTCAAACAATGGGAAAAACACGTACACGGTGATTATGCGAAATGGGCAAAAATTGTGGATTTTCTGCCTGATTTGCACGCCAATCAGATTAATTTAAAAAGTGCGGTGCAATCTGAGGGCGATTTTGAACTCAGCACAGGCGAGCGTCAGCGTATTATTTATCATCTCAAGCAATTAATGCCTTGGCGCAAAGGGCCTTATCATCTTTATGGCATTCATATTGATTGCGAATGGCGTTCTGATTTCAAATGGGATCGTGTGCTTCCACACCTTGCCCCACTCAAAGATCGCGTGATTTTAGATGTAGGCTGCGGCAGTGGCTATCATATGTGGAGAATGGTGGGCGAAGGGGCAAAAATGGTAGTGGGTATTGATCCTACTGAATTATTTTTATGCCAATTTGAAACGGTGCGTAAATTGCTAAATAATGACCGCCGCGCCAATTTAATCCCCCTTGGCATTGAGCAAATGCAGCCTTTAGGCGTGTTTGATACCGTGTTTTCAATGGGTGTGTTATATCATCGCAAATCGCCTTTTGAACATTTTGCACAATTGAAAAATCAGCTAAAAGCTGGCGGTGAATTGGTGCTTGAAACCTTAGTCATTGATGGCGATGAAAACACCGTGCTTGTGCCGCAAGATCGCTACGCCAAAATGAAAAACGTGTATTTTATCCCTTCAGTCAAGGCCTTAATTTTATGGCTAGAAAAAAGCGGATTCCACAATGTGCGCTGTGTAGATGTGGCGGTAACCAGCCTTGAAGAACAACGTAAAACCGAATGGCTAGAAAATGAGAGCTTGATTGATTTTCTTGATCCAAACGATCATAGCAAAACCATTGAAGGCTACCCTGCGCCAAAAAGAGCGGTGATTTTGGCGGAGAAATAATTAGAAAAAACACCGCACTTTTCCAGTTATAAATAAAAATGGGGGCAAAATTATCTGCCCCCATTTCATTTATCCTTGTATTTACACTTCTTGTTGTGCTTTCACTGCGGCAACTGCCACCATATTGATAATACGGCGAACAGAAGACGCTGAGGTTAAAATATGCGCGGTTTTATTCACGCCCATTAAGATTGGCCCAATGGTGATTGGCGTTGCGGTGCCTTGTAGCAAGTTAAGGCTGATACGCGCCGCTTCCATTGTTGGCATAATTAGCAAGTTTGCCGCGCCTTTTAACGGACTATCTGGCATCACTTCGTTGCGTAAACTTTCGGAAAGGGCAATGTCGCAGTGCATTTCACCGTCAATGATTAATTCTGGCGCTTTTTCACGCACAAGTTTTAACACTTCACGCATTTTTACTGCATTTTCATCATTGAAACTACCATAGTTAGAATGAGAAACCAGCGCCACTTGTGGTTCGATACCAAAACGGCGAACTTCTGCCGCAGACATTAAGGTGATTTCCGCTAATTCTTCTGCCGTTGGATTTGGATTAACGAACGTATCGGCGATAAACAAGTTGCCCGTTGGTAGCACCAAACCATTTACAGTAGCAGGAATTGCGCCTGCTTTCACACCAGTGAAATCTTTGATTGCACCTAAGTGAGAAGCATAAGGCCCAACCAATCCGCAGAGCATAGCATCGGCTTTGCCAAGTTCTAACAACACTGTGCCAAGTGCGGTCGGATTATGCAACATTTTGCGTTTTGCACCTGATGGCGTCATTCCTTGGCGTTTTAATTTGTCGTGATAACGTTGCCAGCATTCGTCATAGTAAGGATTGTTTTCGATGTCGATAATGTCAAAATCACGCCCTACTTCAAGATGCAAGCCAAGTTTTTTGATTTTCTCGGCGATGATATGCGTGCGTCCCAATAGCACGGGCTGGGCAATGCCCAAGGTGGCGATTTCTTGCACCGCGTGCAGTACGCGAGTTTCTTCGCCGTCTGTTAGCAAGACACGTTTTTTGTCTTGTTTTGCTTGGGCAAATACCGGCTTCATAAATAAATTCGTTTTGTAAACGAATTGAGTGAGTTTTTCTAAATAGGCATCAAAATCTTCAATCGGACGGGTTGCCACGCCGCTATCCATCGCCGCTTTCGCGACCGCTGGGGCTATTTTCACAATAAGACGCGGATCGAACGGTTTTGGAATTAAGTAATCCGGCCCAAAAGAAATTTCCGCGCCACCATAGGCAGAAGTAACCACTTCGCTTTGCTCTGCCAAGGCGAGATCCGCAATGGCGTACACCGCGGCTAATTTCATTTCTTCATTAATGGTGGTGGCGCTCACATCTAATGCACCACGGAAAATGAATGGGAAACAAAGCACGTTATTTACTTGGTTTGGATAGTCTGAACGGCCTGTACAAACAATCGCATCAGGGCGAACTTCTTTAGCAAGTGGCGGTAAAATTTCAGGTTCTGGGTTAGCCAAGGCAAGAATTAGCGGATTTGGCGCCATCACTTTAACCATTTCTTGGGTTAATGCGCCCGCCGCGGAACAGCCAAGGAAAATATCACAATTCGGCATTGCATCTGCCAAGGTGCGCGTGCCGTTGTCTTCAATGGCGTAAAGCTTTTTGGTTTCGTCCATTCGTTCATCACGGCCTTTGAAAATTACGCCTTTGGAATCGCACACGGTGATGTGTTCTTTTTTCATTCCAAGAGAAACCAACAAGTTCAAGCAAGCAATAGAAGCTGCACCTGCACCCGATGCCACTAATTTTACGTCTTCAATTTTTTTATTCACAATGCGTAAACCGTTGATCACCGCAGCGGCTGAAATAATGGCTGTGCCGTGCTGATCATCGTGGAATACAGGAATATTCATTCGCTCACGCAATTTTTGTTCAATGTAAAAACACTCTGGGGCTTTGATGTCTTCCAGATTAATGCCGCCGAAAGTTGGCTCAAGTGCGGCGATAATTTCTACTAATTTATCAGGATCTTTTTCATCAATTTCAATATCAAACACATCTACGCCCGCGAACTTTTTAAATAGCACGCCTTTCCCTTCCATTACTGGTTTTCCTGCTAAGGCGCCAATATTGCCTAAACCTAGCACCGCGGTTCCATTAGAAATTACCGCAACAAGATTGCCGCGAGCCGTGTATTTATAAGCGTTGGCAGGATCTTTCTCAATTTCTAAACAAGGCTCTGCCACTCCTGGGGAATAAGCTAAAGCAAGATCACGCTGTGTGGCGAGAGATTTGGTTGGGGTAACTTCAATTTTTCCCGGCTTTGGAAATTCGTGGAAATCAAGCGCCGCTTGGCGTAATTGTGCGTCCATAAAACAGTCCTTATAACAATTTGAAAAGGTTGTGAGAATAATTCAACGCCCTATTATAGGCGAAAAAATCAGAAAATCTGTGATTTACAACACATTATTTACAATTCATTCACAAAATCAACCGCACTTTTGTTTTCGGTGTAGCTAGGCGCTTCTCACCAAGAGAAGCACTCTTGATTTTGGAACAGACCCTAGGGTTTTATGCCGAGATGTTGTACAATATTTCGTTTTTATAAACGAGAAAATCACGCAATGAGATTAGATAAATTTTTAGCCGAGCAAACAGGATTAACGCGCTCTCAAGCCAATAAAGCCCTACGCCAAAGTGCGGTGCAAATTAATGGAAAAATTGAGAAAAGCGGCGCAACCAAAGTGAGTGCGGAAGATGAGATTTACTTTGATGGCGAACGCCTTACTTGGTTTGAAGCGGGGCATTATATTATGCTGAATAAACCGCAAGGCTATGTTTGTTCCAATGATGACGGTGATTATCCAACAATTTATCAATTCTTTGATTATCCCCTTGCCGGCAAATTGCACAGTGCAGGGCGCTTAGATGTGGATACCACAGGGCTGGTGTTGCTCACCGATGATGGACAGTGGTCCCATCGCATCACTTCACCAAAACATCATTGCGAGAAAACCTATTTGGTTACCCTTGCCGATCCTGTAGAAAATCATTATCAACAAGCCTGCGCCGAAGGCATTTTATTGCGTGGTGAAAAACACCCTACCAAACCAGCCAAACTTGAAATTATTGATGATTACAATGTGAATCTCACCCTAAGTGAAGGGCGTTATCATCAAGTAAAACGAATGTTTGCCGCCTTAGGCAACAAAGTGATTGGGCTGCACCGTTGGAAAATTGGCGATGTAGTGCTAGATGATCAATTAGAAGAAGGGGAATACCGCCCTTTAAGCGCAGAAGAATTAAACGCATTAAAATAAGGATAGCATTTTGAGCGAAAAAACGATTCATAAACCCAGCTTTATTTTCATTTTGACCCTTGGGCTACTTTCAATGTTGCCGCCGCTTGGGGTGGATATGTATTTGCCTGCCTTTTTGCGAATGTCGCAAGATTTGCACGTTAGCCCTGAGCAAATTCAGCATACCCTAACCTTTTTCGCTTACGGTATGGCTGCAGGACAGCTTTTCTGGGGACCTGTGGGCGATAGCTATGGGCGTAAACCCATTATTCTGCTAGGCGTGATTGTCAGTGCCATTACCGCGTTAATTCTCACGACAATCAATCAAATTGGTAGTTTTACCGTGCTACGCTTTATGCAAGGCTTTTTTGGCGCTGCGCCCGTGGTTTTAGTGGGCGCATTGTTACGCGATCTGTTCAGTAAAAATGAACTTTCACGCACAATGTCCACAATCACCCTTGTGTTTATGGTAGCTCCACTGGTTGCACCAATTATTGGTGGCTATTTGGTAACTTATTTCCATTGGCACTCGATCTTTTATGTGATTGCGGTAATGGGCGCGTTGAGTACCTTGCTGGTGTTTTTCATCATTCCTGAAACCCATAAAAAAGAAAACCGCATTCCTTTACGCTTAAACATTGTAGTGCGCAATTTCGTCAATTTATGGCAGAAAAAAGAAGTGCTGGGTTATATGTTTATGAGCGCCTTTGGCTTTGGTGGCTTGTTTGCATTCTTAACTGCGGGATCGATTGTGTATATCGGTATCTATGGCATTGCGGAGCAAAACTTTGGTTATTTCTTTATGCTGAATATTAGCGTGATGACCTTAGGTTCGTTTTTAAATGGACGCTTGGTAACCAAAGTCGGCGCAGAAAAAATGCTGCAAACAGGTTTGATCATTCAATTTCTTGCGGCGATTTGGTTATTATTAGTGGTGTTTTTCGATCTTGGCTTTTGGTCAATGGCCATTGGCGTAGCACTGTTTGTTGGGCAGAATTCGCTCATTAGCTCAAATGCAATGGCATCTATTTTAGAAAAATTCCCTGCAATGGCTGGCACAGCGAATTCAATGGTGGGCAGTGTGCGTTTCGGCACGGGCGCTTGTGTAGGATCGCTTGTTGCATTAATGAAAATTAACAGCGCCGCGCCAATGCTTTTAACGATGGTCGGCTGCTCATTTTTAGCGGTCAGCTGCTATTATTTCTTAACCTACAAACGCCTATAATTTCGTTTTTTCCGTTAGCCCTGAAAGAATAGAACAATCAGGGCTATCATTCCCTTGGCAAGAACAATGCCAGCGCTGCAACAAATCCAACATTTCTTGTAAGCTCGCAATCTTATCTTTTAGCTCCGTAATATGTTGTTCTGTAATGGCTTTTACTTCGCGACTGGTGCGATTCGGATCGCTATTTAACCTTAACAATTCGCGAATTTGTTGCAATGAAAATCCCACTTTACGCGCGTTACTAATAAAGCGCAGCTGGCTTAAATCCTGCTCAGAATAAAAGCGATAACCCGATAAAGTGCGTTGCGCCTCTGGCAACAATCCTGCCTTTTCATAATCCCTAATTTGCTTGGCGGATAAACCTACTTTCTCGGCTGCTTGGCTGATGTTCATAATATTCTTTTCTCATAACAAAAACGTTTGATTATGATAACACGAATATTAAGCTAGAAAAGTGCGGTGAATTTTGGCTAGATTTTTCAAAGAACATTTCTTTTTTCGTAATAACTAATATATGTATTAATATCTATTGCCTTGTAATTCACTAGGCAATACAATCAATTTAATGATATCTGTGAATAAAGGAAAGAAAAATGCTAGCTGATTTCATCTTATTTTGGACAAAAATCTTTTTTGGCATATTAATTGCATTAAGTTCACTCTTTCTATTATTTACAATTGATATGAAATACATTCTTGCTTTCTTTGGCATTTTTGTGTTTTCGTTTGTGATTCGCTTGATTATGGTATTCGCTCAAACAAAGAAACATTATGCAGAATTAGAAAAAATAAAGCAGGAACAAGCACGTGTAAAATACGTCATCATCAAGTAAAAAACAATTTTTTGAAATAAGCTTGCATTATGATGGCAAGCTTTTTTATCGGGAGAAATTTTAAGTTAATCTCTCCGCTACACAAAACAAAAGATGGTTGGATGCAAAAATTTGGTACATTCTGGTCTAATAAAACTTTAGTAATTAATTTTAATAATTACCAAAAATAAAAAAACGCCACTGAGTTCCCTCAATGGCGTTCTTCTTTTATTCAAAACCTGGCGGTGTCCTACTCTCACATGGGGATGCCCCACACTACCATCGGCGTTACAGCGTTTCACTTCTAAGTTCGGCATGGAATTAGGTGGGTCCACTGCACTAACGCCGCCAAGATAATTCTTTGTATTCTTTAGATTCTTTACTTTATTTCTCTTAGTCGATAACTTCTCTTATTTCTATGCCATTATCCGACTAAGTGTCTTTATTCTTACTCTTTCTTTCCAATCAAAAACAAGCCAAAACCCTTGAGTGTTGTATAGTTAAGCCTCTCGGGCAATTAGTACTGGTTAGCTCAACGACTCACATCGCTTACACACCCAGCCTATCTACGTCTTAGTCTCAAACAACCCTTACCAACTTAAAGTCGGGGAGAACTCATCTTAAGGCAAGTTTCGTGCTTAGATGCTTTCAGCACTTATCTCTTCCGCATTTAGCTACCCAGCAGTGCCTCTGGCGAGACAACTGGTACACCAGTGATGCGTCCACTCCGGTCCTCTCGTACTAGGAGCAGCCCCTCTCAATTCTCCAACGCCCACGGCAGATAGGGACCGAACTGTCTCACGACGTTCTAAACCCAGCTCGCGTACCACTTTAAATGGCGAACAGCCATACCCTTGGGACCTACTTCAGCCCCAGGATGTGATGAGCCGACATCGAGGTGCCAAACACCGCCGTCGATATGAACTCTTGGGCGGTATCAGCCTGTTATCCCCGGAGTACCTTTTATCCGTTGAGCGATGGCCCTTCCATTCAGAACCACCGGATCACTATGACCTGCTTTCGCACCTGCTCGACTTGTCTGTCTCGCAGTTAAGCTTGCTTATACCATTGCACTAACCTGACGATGTCCGACCGTCATTAGCAAACCTTCGTGCTCCTCCGTTACGCTTTGGGAGGAGACCGCCCCAGTCAAACTACCCACCAGACACTGTCCGAACACCCGTTTCAGGCGCTTCGTTAGAACATCAAACGTTAAAGGGTGGTATTTCAACAACGACTCCACGATAACTGGCGTTACCGCTTCATAGTCTCCCACCTATCCTACACATCAAAATTCAAGGTTCAGTGTCAAGCTATAGTAAAGGTTCACGGGGTCTTTCCGTCTAGCCGCGGGTACACCGCATCTTCACGGCGATTTCAATTTCACTGAGTCTCGGGTGGAGACAGCCTGGCCATCATTATGCCATTCGTGCAGGTCGGAACTTACCCGACAAGGAATTTCGCTACCTTAGGACCGTTATAGTTACGGCCGCCGTTTACTGGGGCTTCGATCAGGAGCTTCTCTTTCGATTACACCATCAATTAACCTTCCAGCACCGGGCAGGCATCACACCCTATACGTCCACTTTCGTGTTTGCAGAGTGCTGTGTTTTTAATAAACAGTTGCAGCCAGCTGGTATCTTCGACTGGTTCATGCTCCATCCGTAAAGAACTTCACACTACGCCAGCGCACCTTCTCCCGAAGTTACGGTGCTATTTTGCCTAGTTCCTTCACCCGAGTTCTCTCAAGCGCCTGAGTATTCTCTACCTGACCACCTGTGTCGGTTTTCAGTACGGTTTAGATAAACCTGAAGCTTAGTGGCTTTTCCTGGAAGTGTGGTATCAATTACTTCAGCACCTTAGTGCCTCGTCATCATCTCTCAGTGTTTACAGTGAACCGGATTTGCCTAGTCCACCCACCTACCAACTTAAACGTACATCTCCAACAGTACGCTAACCTAACCTACTCCGTCCCCACATCGCAGTTTATCCAAGTACGGGAATATTAACCCGTTTCCCATCGACTACGCTTTTCAGCCTCGCCTTAGGGGCCGACTCACCCTGCCCCGATTAACGTTGGACAGGACCCTTGGTCTTCCGGCGAACGGGTTTTTCACCCGTTTTATCGTTACTTATGTCAGCATTCGCACTTGTGATACGTCCAGCAATCCTCTCAAATCACCTTCTTCCGCTTACACAACGCTCCCCTACCCAACAGGCGTATCACTAATATCCCTCTTCGATTTTTTGCCATTACACTCAACGTGTTTTTCGCTTTACCCACTTGCTTCGCAAGTGGTTAATCGTTAAGGCGTATTAGTGATACGCCTGATGCCGCAGCTTCGGTACTATATTTTAGCCCCGTTACATCTTCCGCGCAGGCCGACTCGACTAGTGAGCTATTACGCTTTCTTTAAATGGTGGCTGCTTCTAAGCCAACATCCTAGCTGTCTAAGCCTTCCCACTTCGTTTCCCACTTAATATAGATTTTGGGACCTTAGCTGGCGGTCTGGGTTGTTTCCCTCTCCACGACGGACGTTAGCACCCGCCGTGTGTCTCCTGAGTATCACTCTTCGGTATTCGGAGTTTGCATCGGTTTGGTAACCCGGGATGGGCCCCTAGCCGAAACAGTGCTCTACCCCCAAAGGTGTCCACTCAAGGCTCTACCTAAATAGATTTCGGGGAGAACCAGCTATCTCCCGGTTTGATTGGCCTTTCACCCCCAGCCACAAGTCATCCGCTAATTTTTCAACATTAGTCGGTTCGGTCCTCCAGTTAGTGTTACCCAACCTTCAACCTGCCCATGGCTAGATCACCGGGTTTCGGGTCTATACCTTGCAACTCAACGCCCAGTTAAGACTCGGTTTCCCTTCGGCTCCCTTATTCAGTTAACCTCGCTACAAAATATAAGTCGCTGACCCATTATACAAAAGGTACGCAGTCACCCTTTCGGGCTCCCACTGCTTGTACGTACAGGGTTTCAGGTTCTATTTCACTCCCCTCACCGGGGTTCTTTTCGCCTTTCCTTCACAGTACTGGTTCACTATCGGTCAATCAGGAGTATTTAGCCTTGGAGGATGGTCCCCCCATCTTCAAACAGGATTCCTCGTGTCCCGCCCTACTTGTCGTAAGCTTAGTACTACACGCAATTTTTTAGATACGGGGCTATCACCCTGTGTCGCTTAGCTTCCCAGCTAATTCTCCTAAATCACATGCTATCACTCACTGGCTACTCCGCTTTCGCTCGCCGCTACTCACAGAATCTCGGTTGATTTCTTTTCCTCGGGGTACTTAGATGTTTCAGTTCTCCCGGTTCGCCTTGTTTACCTATTTTATTCAGTAAACAATGATAGGTTCTTCACCTATCGGGTTTCCCCATTCGGACATCGTGGGTTAAACGCTTCTTATCAACTCACCCACGCTTTTCGCAGATTAGCACGTCCTTCATCGCCTCTGATTGCCAAGGCATCCGCCCTGTACGCTTTCTCACTTAACTATACAACCTCAAGGATTTTTCTCCCTGAAGTGTCTTCATTCTCGTTGAGAACGCTTACTTGCTTTTGTTCAAGTAAGTCTTTTACTCAGACTAATTCAATTTAATAAGAAAATGGCTCTATCACGATGACCACTCCCTCATCAGCTTGAAAGTCTCTTCAGTTTTCAGCTTGTTTTTACATTGTTAAAGAGCAAATCGCTAAAAAATTAGCTTTAAATGGCGTCCCCTAGGGGATTCGAACCCCTGTTACCGCCGTGAAAGGGCGATGTCCTAGGCCTCTAGACGAAGGGGACTACATATAAAGGTAATCTCTACACGACATTGAGTTTTGCTCTCGTTTGTCTAACATCAATCATCACAATCTGTGTGAGCACTCATCTTTCCAGTCTTTATAAGGAGGTGATCCAACCGCAGGTTCCCCTACGGTTACCTTGTTACGACTTCACCCCAGTCATGAATCATACCGTGGTAAACGCCCCCCTTGCGGTTAAGCTATCTACTTCTGGTACAACCCACTCCCATGGTGTGACGGGCGGTGTGTACAAGGCCCGGGAACGTATTCACCGCGACATTCTGATTCGCGATTACTAGCGATTCCGACTTCATGGAGTCGAGTTGCAGACTCCAATCCGGACTTAGATGCACTTTCTGAGATTCGCTCACCCTCGCAGGCTCGCACCCCTCTGTATGCACCATTGTAGCACGTGTGTAGCCCTACTCGTAAGGGCCATGATGACTTGACGTCATCCCCACCTTCCTCCAGTTTATCACTGGCAGTCTCCTTTGAGTTCCCACCCGAAGTGCTGGCAACAAAGGATAAGGGTTGCGCTCGTTGCGGGACTTAACCCAACATTTCACAACACGAGCTGACGACAGCCATGCAGCACCTGTCTCAAAGCTCCCGAAGGCACAAACTCATCTCTGAGTTCTTCTTTGGATGTCAAGAGTAGGTAAGGTTCTTCGCGTTGCATCGAATTAAACCACATGCTCCACCGCTTGTGCGGGCCCCCGTCAATTCATTTGAGTTTTAACCTTGCGGCCGTACTCCCCAGGCGGTCGATTTATCACGTTAGCTACGGGCACCAAGCCTAAAGCCCAATCCCCAAATCGACAGCGTTTACAGCGTGGACTACCAGGGTATCTAATCCTGTTTGCTCCCCACGCTTTCGCACATGAGCGTCAGTATCTCCCCAAGGGGCTGCCTTCGCCTTCGGTATTCCTCCACATCTCTACGCATTTCACCGCTACACGTGGAATTCTACCCCTCCCTAGAGTACTCTAGTAAACCAGTCTGAAATGCAATTCCCAAGTTAAGCTCGGGGATTTCACATCTCACTTAATTTACCGCCTGCGTGCCCTTTACGCCCAGTTATTCCGATTAACGCTCGCACCCTCCGTATTACCGCGGCTGCTGGCACGGAGTTAGCCGGTGCTTCTTCTGTGGCTAACGTCAAACAATAGTGCTATTAACACTACCGCCTTCCTCACCACCGAAAGAACTTTACAACCCGAAGGCCTTCTTCATTCACGCGGCATGGCTGCGTCAGGGTTCCCCCCATTGCGCAATATTCCCCACTGCTGCCTCCCGTAGGAGTCTGGGCCGTGTCTCAGTCCCAGTGTGGCTGGCCATCCTCTCAGACCAGCTAGAGATCGCAGGCTTGGTGAGCCTTTACCTCACCAACTACCTAATCCCACTTGGGCTCATCTTATGGCAGGTGGCTAAAACGTCCCACCCTTTAATCTTTCGATACTATGCGGTATTAGCCATCGTTTCCAATGGTTATCCCCCTCCATAAGCCAGATTCCCAAGCATTACTCACCCGTCCGCCACTCGTCAGCGTCGAAAGCAAGCTTTCAACCCGTTACCGTTCGACTTGCATGTGTTAAGCCTGCCGCCAGCGTTCAATCTGAGCCATGATCAAACTCTTCAGTTTAATCTTTCTCAATTCGTACACTAACAAAGCTCTGTGATTTTATTTAAAATCACTATGAATTTCAGTTAAGCACTAATTGTTCTAAATCTTTTAAATTTTTCCAGAATCAACAAGTGCCCACACAGATTGTCTGATTGATTGTTAAAGAGCAAAAAACAACGACGCGATGTGTATTTTCAACTTGTTTACAACGTCGCGTCGTTGTGTGCGGCGTATTATAGGCTTCTTTAAAATCTTTGCAACCCCTTTTTGCAAAAAAAATCGCAAAAAATGCCAAAAATCATTGCAACTGATTATTTTGAAATCACACCGCTGAATTATCAGGCAAAGTGCGGTGGAAAATTAGCAAAATTTTTACCGCTCTTTTTCTTGTCTATGATAAATCCATTGAAAAAACAGAAAAAAAGCTTATGATGAACTGGTGGAATATCCCACGATTCATTAAGAAGGAAAATAGTATGGCTTTAGGCTGGTATGAATTGAAAAAAGCAAGTGATGGTCAATTTATGTTTAACCTTTATGCGGCAAACTCGCAAATTATCTTGACCAGTGAATTGTATAAAACCAAAGCGTCTGCGCTAAATGGTATTGAATCTGTGCAGAAAAATGGTAGCGATGAGGCGAATTTTGAGTTCCGCGTGGCGAAAAATGAGAAACCTTATTTCGTATTGAAAGCCAAAAATCATCAAGAAATCGGACGCAGCCAATATTATGCTTCTCAAGAAGGGGCAAAAAATGGGGTGAAATCAGTAATGAACAACGCGCCGACAACGCAAATTAAAGATTTAACTGCCTAATTTAAAAGATAAAAGCGAGAATTTCTCGCTTTTATTTTATCAACATAACAGATTATTTCCTCCCCAAAATTTCCCCTTGAAAATTCCTTATAACCTTGTAGGATTTGGATATGTCATCAAGATAAAAGGAGCAAGAAAATGACAAAAAATGTTATCGGCCTTGGCGTGGCAGGCAATTTTGCGGGGCATTTGGAACAAGCAGGTGAGGCGAAAGATTTTGCCCAAGTGAAAACGGCAGAAACCCATCAACCCAAAGCAATTTTTCCTTTTTATGTGCCTGCAGAAAACTTAGGCGAGTATGACTTTTTGGCGGTCAATCCGTTAAGTGCCGAATATATTCGTTTTCCGCAAGCGGGGGCGGATAATTTGCAGATTGAGCCTGAAATTGCCCTGTTGTGTGAAGTGCAATATTCTGGCGAAAAAGTTACCGCACTTTTGCCTTACGCCTTTGCGGCTTATAACGATTGTTCTATCCGCCGTCCTAATGCCAATAAAATTTGTGAAAAGAAAAACTGGGGCGAGGAAACCAAGGGCTTGGCGGCGACAACAATTCCTCTCACGTCCTTTGACTTAGGCAGTGAAATTGATGATTATCGCATTGCTTGCTTTCATAAACGTGATGGCAAGATGAATGCTTATGGCGTGGATAGCCCCGCTTTAGGATACAGCTATTTTCATCAAAAATTGCTTGATTGGATTGTGGGACAAATGAATAATCAGCCTGATTTCGGTCCGATGAATCATATCGCTGATTTGCTAAAAAAAGCCCATTATCCAACCCAAGCGATCATTAGCATTGGTGCAACCCGTTATACTGAATTCGGCACGAGCCATTTTCTGCAACCTGACGATGTGAGCATTGTGGTGGTGTATAACGGCAAGAAATATTCACCGCAACAAATTGAGCAAATGGCAGCGCAAGAACGTTTTGCAGAAGATATTTCAGCCCTTGTACAAAAGGTGATTTAACTATAATTTGAAGAATAAGGGGAAATGTTCCCCTTTTATTTAGCTTTACGCTTTTCTCCGTAGCGACACTTCGCCGCCATTAAATCGCACAAGGCCTTGTTCCGTTTCTAATAACAGGTAGCCTTCGCTGTCTATGCCACGTTCAATGCCGTGCTGGCTCGCGTTTTCGCTGATCAAGCTCACGGGCTGATTAAGAAAAGCGTCCCATTCCGCCCAGCGTGAATGAAAAAATGCCATTCCTTTTTGTTCAAAGAGATCGAGATAATGATAAAGCCGCTGCACTAGCGCGATGATGATTTCATCGCGATCAAAATGCGGTAGAATTTCTCGTAATTCTGCCCAAGGTTGATTAATATTGGCTTGTTTGGGTAAGGCAAGGTTAATGCCAATGCCAATAATCAAATTCAGCAAGCCATTCTTACGATTAGTAATTTCCACCAGCACGCCCGCCAGCTTTCGCCCTTGCAATAACACATCATTCGGCCATTTTAACCCGATGCTTTGCGCGCCAAAGGCTTGTAAGGTTTCTGCAATGGCAATGCCGATAACTAAACTCAGCCCATTCAGCGAAATCTGAGGTGGGAACGTCCAATAGGCACTGAGAATAATCTGCCCTGCAAAAGGCGAAAGCCAATCACGCCCACGCCGCCCACGCCCTGCGTATTGATATTCTGCCAAGCACAGTTGCCCTTTTTCTAGCTGCTCAATCTGTTCCAATAAAAATTGATTTGTGGAATGAATCACAGGTTTGACCAGCACGGGATAAGGCGCAAGGCGTTGCTTTATTTTCTCCACCGAAAGCAAGGGCAATTCTGGCTTGAGCTGGATTTCATCACCGTTCCGTTCAAATTTAATGCCCAGTTCGCTTAGCGTCTGAATATGAGCATTGAGTTGCGTTTCATCACAATGTAAAAGTGCGGTCAAATTTTGGCGAGAATTTTTCTTGCCGTCTGCCAACAAGGTTAAAAGCTCAAACATTTCTTTTCCTTTTATAACTTTCTTTTTTATAAATAGTCGCGAATTTTTTTAAATACAAAAAATATTTGCGGTTTGCCATTCCAAAATCAGCATAAACTCTGTATAATCTCGCCGCAATATTTTTTACCCTTTTTTCATATTAACCTTAGGGATTTTCCCTTCTACAGAGAGAGAATATTGCTATGCTACGCGTATTAAAAGAAGCCCTCACGTTTGATGATGTCCTTCTCGTTCCAGCACATTCCACCGTGCTGCCAAACACTGCCGATTTATCCACGCAATTAACTAAAACCATTCGTTTAAATATCCCAATGCTTTCTGCCGCAATGGATACCGTTACCGAAGCGAAACTTGCCATTTCCCTTGCGCAAGAAGGCGGTATTGGTTTCATTCATAAAAATATGAGCATTGAACGCCAAGCGGATCGCGTGCGTAAAGTGAAAAAATTTGAAAGCGGCATTGTTTCCGATCCTATCACAGTTACCCCTGATTTAACCATTGGCGAATTAGCGGAAATCGTGAAGAAAAATGGTTTTGCAAGCTTCCCTGTGGTGAGCAACCAAGGTGCGTTAGAAGGTATTATCACAGGGCGCGATACGCGTTTTGTGAAAGATATGAATAAAACCGTTGCGGATCTGATGACACCAAAAGATCGCTTAGTTACCGTAAAAGAAGGCTCATCTAGCCAAGAAATTTTCAGCCTAATGCACGCACACCGTGTAGAAAAAGTACTCGTGGTGAATGATGATTTCAAATTAAAAGGAATGATCACCTTAAAAGACTTCCAAAAAACCGAACAAAAACCTAACGCTTGTAAAGATGAATTCGGCCGTTTACGCGTGGGGGCTGCAGTAGGTGCTGGCACAGGCAATGAAGAACGTATCGAAGCCCTTGTACAAGCCGGCGTGGACGTGTTGTTAATTGACTCTTCCCACGGACATTCCGAAGGCGTGTTGCAACGTGTGCGTGAAACTCGCGCGAAATATCCTGATTTACCAATTATTGCAGGCAATGTGGCGACAGCAGAAGGTGCGATTGCCCTTGCTGATGCCGGTGCAAGTGCGGTGAAAATTGGTATCGGCCCTGGCTCAATTTGTACCACACGTATTGTAACAGGCGTAGGTGTACCACAAATCACCGCCATTGCCGATGCGGCCGAAGCCTTAAAAGATCGCGGCATTCCTGTTATTGCTGACGGTGGTATCCGTTATTCTGGCGATATTGCCAAAGCTATTGCTGCTGGCGCAAGTTGTGTCATGGTGGGTTCAATGTTCGCAGGCACAGAAGAAGCACCGGGGGAAATCGAATTATTCCAAGGCAGAGCCTTTAAATCTTACCGTGGAATGGGATCATTAGGTGCAATGAGCAAAGGCTCGTCCGACCGCTATTTCCAAAGCGATAACGCTGCCGATAAACTCGTGCCAGAAGGCATCGAAGGGCGCATTCCATATAAAGGCTATTTAAAAGAAATTATCCACCAACAAATGGGCGGTTTACGTTCTTGTATGGGATTAACAGGCTGCGCCACCATTGAAGATCTGCGCACCAAAGCGCAATTCGTACGCATCAGCGGCGCCGGCATCAAAGAAAGCCACGTCCACGATGTTACCATCACGAAAGAAGCACCGAATTATAGAATGGGCTAAATAAAAGTGCGGTAAAAAATACCGCACTTTTTCACATAATTAATTTAATAACTGGAAATAAAATGAACAATATCCACAATCACAAAATTTTAATCTTAGACTTTGGTTCACAATATACCCAGCTTATCGCTCGCCGTGTGCGGGAAATTGGGGTGTATTGTGAGCTGTGGGCTTGGGACGTAACAGAAGAGCAAATCCGTGAATTTAACCCAACAGGGATTATTCTTTCTGGTGGGCCGGAAAGTACCACGGAAGAAAACAGCCCACGTGCGCCCGAATATGTGTTTAACGCTGGCGTGCCAGTGCTAGGAATTTGTTACGGAATGCAGACAATGGCAATGCAGTTAGGCGGTTTAACGGAAACTTCTGACCATCGTGAATTTGGTTATGCTTCCGTTTCTTTACAAAATCCAACCGCACTTTTCGCTGGTTTAGATGATGGCGAACACAAACTCGATGTTTGGATGAGCCACGGCGATAAAGTGACTCAATTACCACCGCACTTTCAAATCACGGGTGTAACGCCGACCTGCCCGATTGCGGCGATGTCTGATGAAAACCGCCACTTCTATGGCGTGCAATTCCACCCTGAAGTGACTCACACCAAAAGCGGCTTAGCCCTTTTAACCAATTTTGTGGTAAACATTTGTGGCTGCGAACGCAACTGGACACCAGAAAATATCATCGAAGATGCCGTGGCTCGCATTAAAGCGCAAGTAGGCGATGACGAAGTGATTTTAGGTTTGTCAGGCGGTGTGGACTCTTCCGTTACCGCTTTATTATTACACAGAGCTATTGGCAAAAACCTACACTGTGTTTTCGTAGACAACGGCTTGTTACGCTTAAACGAAGCCGATCAAGTAATGGAAATGTTCGGCGATAAATTCGGCTTAAACATTATTCGAGTGGACGCCGAAGATCGTTTCTTAAACGCACTAAAAGGCATTTCAGATCCTGAAGCGAAACGCAAAATGATCGGTAAAGTGTTCGTTGATGTGTTTGATGACGAATCGAAAAAACTCAGCAGCGTCAAATGGTTAGCACAGGGCACGATTTATCCTGATGTGATCGAATCTGCGGCGAGCAAAACGGGCAAAGCACACGTGATCAAATCCCACCACAACGTAGGTGGATTGCCAGATTATATGAAACTTGGCTTGGTAGAGCCATTACGCGAACTGTTTAAAGATGAAGTGCGTAAAATCGGCTTAGCCCTCGGGCTTCCAGCAGAAATGCTCAACCGCCACCCATTCCCCGGTCCGGGCTTAGGCGTGCGCGTACTCGGCGAAGTGAAAAAAGAATACTGCGATTTACTCCGCCGTGCCGATGCTATCTTTATCGAAGAACTTTACAATTCAGGCTGGTACTACAAAGTCAGCCAAGCCTTCACCGTATTCCTACCGGTAAAATCCGTAGGCGTAATGGGCGATGGGCGTAAATACGATTGGGTTGTTTCCCTCCGTGCAGTAGAAACTATTGATTTTATGACCGCACATTGGGCGCACCTGCCTTATGACCTACTTGGCAAAATCTCCAACCGCATCATCAACGAAGTGGACGGCATCTCCCGCGTGGTTTATGACGTCAGCGGAAAACCGCCAGCGACGATTGAGTGGGAATAAAAAAGCCCCGCTTTCATCACATATCATTTTAAAAATACTCAAAACCCTGTTATTGCAGGGTTTTTCTAATTACTTAATTCCGTGTAGTTATCAAGGCTCCCAATAATCTGTTTTGGGTTTGGCAACACAAAACTAAGTACTTTTAACTTATTAAGTTTATCAGCAAAATCCAAACTTTTATTCGTTGCTATCGCTGCATTTTCAATATTTTTTAAATATGTATTTGTTCTTTCAGCAAACTGCTTGCGTACCGTTGTGCCTTTGTCAGACCATCTTGAAATTTAACTTGATCTAACGCCAACTGAATATTTAATTGCCCAAGTGAACCCGCCATATTATTATTTTCTCCCATAAAAAAGCCCGCCGTAGCGAGCTTCTATTTGAATTTAATCTTACTTATAAAAACTGTTGTCCCAATATCGGGAATAGCGTTTATCTTCCCTATCAAAAAACGCTTTTTTACTCAATTTCCAATGCAAAAACAGTAATACAACAAATAATACTGACAAGGCGGTAACAATCGTTTTCCAAGAGAAAAAGCTAAAAGCCGCCAATAACACCAATAATATGGGCAAAAGAGAAAAAGCCGCGATATAGAATTTGGCACCAAACAAGAGGCTGTCTGTAATGAAACTATAAGTATTTCTCATTAATAACTCCTATTGATTAGGCAATATTTTAACGGTGTTAATTATTGTTCCCAAGCAAAATCCACCCAACAAGCCTACAATTAAAACATCCCACCAAGAAAGATTAATATCAAAATAAACCATTCCCGCGATAAATAAACCTATTGGTATTAAAAAAAGTAGAGGTAGAATAATCAACGACCAAAAAAAGCCTAGTAATCCTCGAATAAAAAACATTAAATCAGACATATTACCTCCTAAACGTTATCTTCCAATCTACCAAATCCCCACTGGCAGTCAAGTTATTTCAATAAAGAAACCAATAAACTTTTCCCTGCTAACTTAATTGCCTCAAAGGATAAATCAATCCCTTTCGTTTTAATGATTTGTTTAATTTTATTCCACGCTGTATCACTTCGGATTTTGTCAAGAAATTCGTGTCCTTGCCACGTTAAATTTATTGCCACAAAATCCGCATCACCATTGTAGAATTGTCTTCAATGCAAATCAGTTCAGCCTGTGCCAACAGTTGATAATGATACACTACTACATCGGCTGGAAAGCCTTTAATGCTCTCACTATCTAATGGCGTATCATCAACCTTTTGCTCAAGCTTGAACAAAATTTTGCGGATAAGCTCCCAATTTCGTTTCATTTGATTCTCCTGCAACCGCACTTAAACTAAAGTGCGGTTGGTTTTAAGTAAATTTTTAACGCATATTAAACGGTTTATAATACGGATTTTTACATACTTTAATGATTTCAGCTCTTAAGGAATCCATTACTTTTCCGTACTTTGATTTTGGCATACGGCAAAGCGACGGAGAAACAATTCAAATCGTTGCCGACCTTGCGAATACTGTTGCAAGTCATACCCATAATGGCGGCCCAGCACCAGATCAAAGCAGCACGTTCAGCGGCTACAACAGTAGGGCATTAAATGAGAAAGGTAAACTCACGCCGATTATTGAGCAGTAAACATATCATCACACATCTAGCCACCTATTTAGGTGGCTTTTTTATTACCTGCCGCCTTTATTTAAAAGGCTTTGGCTACAGCTTTTCTTTTATAAAGTGAAACCAAACTTATCCACGGAAAATTCTTACGCCACGTCAAACGTCACGGAAAATCCACTCTCCCACCCGCGTTTTTTATGCAAAAAATTGCCATTTTTTCAGTTAAATTTCATAGGCAAAAATTATCTAAAGCTAGGACGGAAAAGGGATCTTAGAAAAAAGGAAATGTGATCTTAACTGAAAAATTTACAGTTAATTTCAGTGATTTTCAGTTAAAAAAGATCAGGTTTTATCAAAACGAAAGCTATCATATTGAAATATAAAAAGAATTTCTATTTTACGTGGGGAGTTTGTATAAAATGATTTACAGCTAACCGCTCACACATCTGAAATTTGGTGACCATTGGTCACCAAATTAAGAGAAAATGGCTTATCAGAATTTTTAAGATAGGCTAAAAATAGTCACCAAATGGACACCAAAAGAAAAAGTGCGGTAAAAATAAGATATAAAAAAAGCCGCTCTTGGCGACTATCTTATTGATTTATTTGTACTTTTAAATGGTGCCCGAGGGCGGACTTGAACCGCCACGACTCGAAAGTCGAGGGATTTTAAATCCCTTGTATAGCCCATTAACTCTAATAGCTCTTCAAGTGGAAGATCCAGCCAATACTACCACAAGATCTATTGCTAAATAGATAACTTGATCTTACACAAATTCCAAGGCTTGTAAAGGCTGGACATTAACTTTTTATAATAATGCTGAATTTACAGTGTCTCTAATCATTTCCACATCGTCTTCTATGTAAGTTAGTGTTACCTTAATATCCCTGTGCCCCAATAACTGCTTGGCTACGTAAAGATTATTAGGATTCTTCATTAAATTTGTTGCAACTGTGTGCCTAAATCTATGTGGAGATACATTGAACCCAACAGAACGAGATATAACTTTAAATATATGGCTTATTTGATGTTCACTGGTATTTTTAGCTCTATTCCTGGACAAAGGGCAAAAGAGATTAAAGTTAAATAACTGACAATCATTAGTTTGATTTGCTCGCTTTAATTCAAGGATAAGGTTCTGAAGATAAGGAAACAACTTATCTGAAATAGGAATTGTGTGTGAATGATGATTTTTATTTATTTCGGGAGATATATGAATAATTCTACTCACTAAATCTATATCACCAACCTTTAATTTTATTAATTGAGCTCGGCGAATTGCTGTATATCTGAATGTCTTTATTAACGTTTCAACAAACCATACAGGATTCAAGATACCTGGCAAATTATGTGCACCTTGCAGAAAAAAATCTAACTTTGCTAGTTCTGTACTAGACAAAATTTTCCGCTTAGCTTTTCCCTCTCTTAAAAATAATTTATTACAAGGATTATCTTGATAATCTAATAAATTTTGTTCAATTCCAAATTTATAGATTGCTTTGATGTGGCGCAAATAGCTATTCCATGTGATTGGTTTAATATTACTCCCAACCGCGGTTCTTCTCCAATCTAAAAGCAATAAACTAGAGATTTCATTTGGATACATAACATTGCAATTTCTCTGTAAGAGTCTAATAGCTTTCTGATAACTCTTAATTGTATCTCCTCGGAGATACTTATATAAAAAAATTTTGTAATAACTCTTCAAATGTAATATTACCTACCGCCATAATTAAGGTTCCTTTAATATTCTAATTAAAAAATTTCTAATATACTAAATTTCTATCGATTTAAAATAATTTACTCCATGCAGGATAAAATCTCTTATATCCTTTGAGTTTCGTAATAAATCCAGCAAACACTTCTCTTCTTTATTTATTGCTATAACCCCCCTCTCACCAAAAAGTATATAATTAATATCAACACCCTCTAATCCTAGCTTCATTAAATAGTCGACTCTAGGCATAATTCGATTATGCTCATATTTGAACTGAGCTTGTGATCTAACACCTCCTAATTTTGCAAATGCTCTTTGAGTTAACCCCATTCTCTGTCTTTCTTCTTTTAAACGATGACCAATATACATATACATCCCTATTCTAGATAAAACGTTGACTAGCTCGTAATATATCTATCCAAAATATACTAAGCAATCAATTTTTATTTCATTTTTTCAGATAATAAATGCGAGAGCATACTCGATCTTTAAGGGAGTAACTCATTACATGGCTATAGGTAGGATTCCAATTAGTTATAAATAACACCTATATACATTATTTGATATTTCAGGAACCATGTATTATAAAAGACAAAGCAAACAAGAAAAAAATAGTAAATAGATATTCGTAATATTATATAGCATTTAAAAAAGATTTAATCTATTCATCTCTGCTACATTTTCTTATCTTTTACAGCTTAAAAGTAAGAATAATCAATGACAAAGAAAAAATCAATATTGACGCAGGAACTTTAAGATCAAATAGAATTATAAAAGAAAGAGACTTCCCACTCGAATTAAATAATTGAATGAGGCCTTAATAAAAGAAGCTGAACAGAAAACTTTAGATTATCGTGTGGCATAAAATCATGCAAAGGTCGATAAAAGCCATCCTTATACTCAATCCCAAACATTGAGTATTTAAATTAAGTTAGGTGATGGACCTTTAATATAGTAGCTATAATAAAGTATGGTGTGCTTGACACACCATACTCGTAGCTAATCTAGTTAATTAAGCTTCAATTGGTGTACGCCAGTCATCTGAACCTGATGTACCTGCTACAGTATGCTCCCAAGTGATTTTTCGGTAAGCTAAAAAGACATCAAGTAATTGAGTAAACTCTTTTTGAGAAGGATCCTGTGCATGTGGCATTAAAAGATCCATATTAACAATAGTTGCATCTTCTAATGTAGTTGTGAAGTAATGCTCTTGTTTGCCTTCAACTGATGTGCGATACCATTTTAATTCTACTTTCGGTAGCATTTCTCCTGAAGCTAACGCATTATAAAGTAATGGAACTGCTTTATTTAGGGCTACCGTTAAAATTAATGGTTTATGTGCACGTTGACCTGATGGTTGACCTGATTGTGGATCCGTTGGTACGGTCACTTGGTGTTTAACCTGCTGAACCAACATTTGATCTTCATGACCTTCAACAAAAATATTTCCCACAGAATCAGCCGTAAACGCACCAGCTGTGATATTACCTTGGGTTTTTCCTGTAATTGAAACGTAACATGGAGTTGGCATAGTAGTTGTCCTCACTAATGTAATAATGTAATAAATAATTATTGACGTCAGAAATCAAAAAAGATGATTTCTTGTATATTAGTATGTCGTTTTTTATCTAAAAAAACAACAAAAAGCTTAAAAAACACTCTATTAAAGAACCAGAATTTTGATATACTAAATTTGTAGATGGTCTATATACCATGTATACCCCTTTTCATTCTATACAATTAAAGAAGGATAATGCTATGAGTAAAAAAGAAGGTTCTGTTGCACCTAAAGAGCGAATCAATATTAAATACGTCCCGGCAACAGGCGGTGAAACTGCCGAAGTTGAATTACCATTAAATCTCTTAGTTGTTGGTGATATGAAGGGAAAAGCAGAAGACTCATCTATAGAAGAGCGATCAATGATTTCTATTGATAAAAACAATTTTTCTTCAGTTATGGAAGAAATGGAAATTGGTTTGAATATTAATGTTGCAAACAAATTATCCGATGACGCATCACCAGATGATGAAATTAATGTGCAATTAGACATCAAATCTCTTAATGACTTCTCTCCAGATAACATTGTTAAATCCGTTCCAGAATTACGTAAATTGCTTGAATTAAGAGAAGCATTAACTGCCGTCAAAGGACCACTTGGGAATGTTCCGGCTTTTCGAGCTAGAATCGCAGAACTACTCGAAGATGAGCAATCCCGAGCTCAATTACTTGCAGAATTAAATTTAGTTGATAAAAAATAGTTGATCATACCAGAGGACTTTAGATATGGCTGATAAAATCCAAACAGAACAAATCGAACAAAATACCACTACCTCGGGCTCATTACTTGATGAAATCATGGCTCAAACAAGGCTTTCTGAAGATAGTGAAGGCTATGATATTGCTAAACAAGGTGTCGCTGCTTTTATTAGTAACATTTTAGAAACAGGCTCAAAAGAAGAGCCAGTAAACAAGTTATTAATAGATAAAATGATCAATGAGATTGATCGGAAATTAAGCGCCCAAGTAGATGAGATTCTACATCACAATGAATTTCGTAATTTAGAATCATCTTGGCGCTCATTAAAATTATTAGTTGATAAAACAGACTTTAGAGAAAATATTAAGATTAACGTTTTTCATGCAACAAAAGAAGAATTACTCGATGACTTCGAATTTGCACCTGAAATTGTTCAATCTGGTTTTTATAAACACGTTTATTCTTCTGGCTATGGTCAATTTGGTGGAGAACCTATTGGTGCCGTGATTGGGAACTATGAATTTACCCCTAAATCCCCAGATATGAAACTCTTGCAATATGTGAGCGCTGTAGGTTCTATGGCTCACGCCCCATTTATATCTTCCGTATCCCCCGCTTTCTTTGGTATTCAAAGTTATACTGAATTACCTGCAATTAAAGATCTAAAATCAGTGTTTGAAGGACCAATGTATGCTAAGTGGCGTTCATTACGAGAATCTGAAGACTCTCGTAGTTTAGGATTAACTGCCTCTCGTTTCTTAGTTCGTTTACCTTACTCTGTGTCAGACAATCCGGTAAAAACTTTTGGCTATGAAGAGGATGTAAGTAAAGACCACGAACACTATCTATGGGGTAATAGCGCATTTTTACTAGCTTCTTGCTTGACGGATAGTTTTGCTAAATATCGTTGGTGTGCAAATATTATTGGCCCACAAAGTGGCGGTGCAGTCTACGATTTGCCAGTTCATATTTATGAAGCGATGGGACAAATTCAGTCAAAGATCCCAACAGAAGTGCTTATTACAGATAGAAGAGAATTTGAATTAGCGGAAGAAGGATTTATCGCATTAACTATGCGTAAAGGCAGCGATAATGCTGCATTCTTTTCTGCTAATTCTGTTCAAAAACCAAAAATTTTCCCAAATACAAAAGAGGGTAAAATAGCAGAAACCAACTACAAATTAGGTACTCAATTACCATATACATTTATGATTACTCGAGTAGCTCATTTCTTAAAAGTGTTACAACGTGAGCAAATTGGTAGCTGGAAAGAAGCAACTGATTTACAAACCGAGTTAAATAAATGGCTCAAGCAATATGTTGCTGATCAAGAAAACCCACCTGCAGATGTTCGTAGTCGTCGCCCATTCAGAGCGGCATCTATTTCTGTATCAGATGTAGAGGGAGATCCAGGTTGGTTCTTGTCTTCCATCAAATTAAGACCACACTTTAAATATATGGGATCTAACTTTGAACTATCGCTTGTTGGCCGTCTAGACAAGGAATAGAAAAATGGCATTATTAAGTTGGCAACGAGATAGTACAGCTAGCTTATTTGAGCGTATACAGGGGAAGGAGGTAAATCCTTCTCCACTCTCCCATTCTGGTCTCAAAACTTTTATCGAATCAATAAAACATAATCTTAACAATATCCTTAATACCCATCCAGGCACATCACAAAGTGCGGTCCAATTAGGAATTATGGACTTAAATGATGCCACGAGTAATACAGGAGATATCTATCAAAAAATATCCCAAATCATTCAAGAATGCATTTTGAATTTTGAGCCTCGAATCATCGCGGTAAATGTGACACCATTTCCTAATGAAGAGCAACCTCTAACCCTATTTTTTTACGTCACGGCAACAGTATCCTTTGAAGACTACACCAAAGACATTGCCTTTAATTTACACCTAGATAACGATCATCGTTATTATCTAGATATGAGCAACATTACTTAAGATGTGATTATGTCTCTTGAAAAATATTTTAGACAAGAATTAGATTATCTGCGTGAATTAGGTAAAGAAATTGCTAATGAAAAACCTCATTTGGCTAATTTTTTATCTGAAAAAAGTGCTGATCCCGATGTTGAACGATTACTAGAAGGCTTTGCCTTTTTATCTGGTAGTTTAAGAGCTAAAATTGAAGATCAATTTCCAGAGTTCACTCATAGTTTGATTAATATGCTCTGGCCAAATTATCTGCGCCCAACACCAAGTATGACTATCGTTGAATTTTTCCCCAACCCTAAAGTTGCAAAAGGTTTTGATGTCGTAAATAAAGGCACCACGTTATTAAGCCGTCCTATAGTATCTGGTAACTCCGACAAAAAACTACAATGTCAATTTCAGACTTGCCGTGATGTTTGGCTCAATCCCTTCTCTCTTTCGGATGCAAGTGTATTAAATAGTAACGAGCAAGCTATTGTTAGCTTAGTATTTTCTAGTGAATCACCACTAAAACTCTCTGAACTAGATTTAAATAAGTTGCGTTTTTATCTTGGAGCAGATGATTACACTAATCAGCAACTATATCTATGGTTTAGCTATTACTTGACAGGTGCAGAGATTGTTGTCAACGACCAGAAAATAACATTACCTGAGTTTAATTTTTCACCTGCAGGATTTAATAAAGAAGACGCACTCTTACCTTACCCTAAAAATGCTTACAGTGGTTATCGGATCTTACAAGAATATTTCTGCTTTCCCGAAAGCTTCATGTTCTTTGACGTAAATGGTATCGCTCCACTACCAAATACTCTTGATGAATCAAATCAATTTATATTAAACCTCTATTTCTCTGAGCCATTGTCTTCAGATGTTCAAATCAGAAAATCAACCTTTAGACTACATTGCACACCTGCAATAAATTTATTTAAGCATAGTTGTGAACCGCTCAGATTCGATGGAGATAAAGATGAATATTTGCTAAAAGGAAGTTATTCTCATCCTGAATGGTATGAAATATTCTCAGTAGATCAAGTATCAAGCCATGTTGAAAATAGGAACAATAAAGCTAGAGGGCCTCGTCATTCTTCCACACGTCATTACTTACCTTTTGAAAGCTTTGAGCATCAAATTGAATATGCTAAAGGACGAACCGAGCTTTATTATAAAGTAAGGGCTAAAGATGCCTTATTTGAAAAAGGATTTGATCATTATATTTCTTTTGTAAGAGGCGATGAGGTAATAAGTTTAGAAAAAACCGAATCCATCTCGATCAATGTGACTTGCACTAACCGTGAAATACCAACCAACTTAAAAGTTGGTGATATTTGCATTGGCACAGAAACAAACCCTGCAATTGTTGAATTTAAAAATATCACTCGTCCATCTATGCCACTGCATCCATTACTAGATGGAACACTCGCTTGGAAATTAATTTCCAATTCTTCACTAAACTACTTATCGTTACTCGAAATTGAGGCATTAAAAGAGATTATTAGAACCTATGATCTGCCCAGCTGGCATAGTAGGAGAAATGCCAAAATGTCCCAAAAGAAACTTGATGCGATTAAGTCAATAGACACCAAGCCTATAGATCGATTATTTAAAAGTGTTTCTATTAGAGGACTACAATCTACCTTATATATCAAACAAAGCGAATTTAACTCTGAAGGTGAAATGTTTTTATTTTGCACTGTGCTATCCCAATTCTTCTCTCTCTACGCAAGTGTAAATTCATTTCACAAACTGAAAGTAATAAATTTAGATAATCAAGCGAGCTATGAATGGCCTATTCAAATCGGACAGCATCAATTGATGTAAACACCGCCTCCCAAAAACTAGACATTAGCCGATACAATTTCTATCGGCTAATGGAGCTATTATGTAAAATCAAAGGGGTTGATCCAAGTGAAAGCTTAAGTTTATTACCTAAAGATGAAATTATTCGCCTAACATCACTAGCCGGATTAGGCTTCCCAATTAGAGACATCGCTAACTTAAAAGAATTACCGGAAGGAACATTTGAACTTCAAGTTTCTTTTTTAGGTTTGCATGGTAGCCAATCGCCCCTACCTGGCTATTACCTAGATAGTCTAGCCACTGAATATCTTCATAAAGAGACAAAATTAGTTGATTTTATGGACTTATTCAACCATAGACTATCGTTATTACTACATCAGATTTGGCGAAAATATCGCTACTACATAAATTACCAAACAAATGGAACTGACGAATATTCTAACAGAATGTTTGCCTTAGCTGGACTTGGCTATAAAAGTATCAGAAACAAACTCTCTGTCAATCATTCCAAAATGTTAGCTTATGCTGGTATTTTATCTAGTCCTGCTCGCTCCCCTGAAATCATTTGTAACTTGGTTTCCCATTGTTTTGATTTAGAGTTCGTCTCACTAGAAAGTTGGTGTTTTCGTTATGTTGAAATCATCGAAGATGAACAAAACCGATTAGGATTAATGAAAAAAGAAGCGGGTAAACCACCAAAAGGCCGTTCTTGTTTAGGTGAAAATTTCACCTTAGGTAGCAGAAAGCCAAACAGAGGAAGCAAATTTGAATTACAGCTCAACAACCTTTCTCGGCAAGAATTTTTGTCATTTTTACCAAATGGAGAAAATTATCTCCCCCTCGTTACCTTTGTCTCTTTTATATTAAAAGATCAATTTGCCTGGGATTTGAGATTAGGATTAGCAAAAGAGCAAGTATCAGGTATGGTTTTAGGAACCGAGCAAGATAGTTTACTTGGCTGGACTAGTTTTATAGGTCATCCAGTGCAAGAACCCGATGTGTTATTGACAATTAGAGAGTAAAAATTAATACGAATTTAGCAAGGAGAAATTATGTTCGACTTATTCACCTCCAAAGGCCTCCACTTCACCCTCGAAGTGGCACAACTGCCACCTGACACCTTCCGTGTTGTCAAATTCGATTTCGAAGAAGGCTATAATTCCCTCTTTAAACTCTCCATTGTCGCGGCAACACAACATAATCAGCTTCCATTTGGTTCACTACTCGACTGCGCTGCAACCCTTTCCATCTGGCAAGATGGTGAGCGACAACGGAATATCTCCGGTATCGTCACACAAATCAAACTCGGTAAAACCGGTGAACGCTATACCTTTTATCACTTTACCCTCTCCCCTCATCTCTGGCGATTAACCCAAAAAAGACGCTCTCGCATTTTCCAGCATACCAGTATTGAAGCTATCTTAAAAACCCTGCTAAGCGATTCCGATGTGCTTTTTCACACCATTGATATCGCCTACCGCACAAGACGGGAATATTGTGTACAATACCGCGAAACCGATTATGAATTTTTCCAACGGATTATCGGTGAAGAAGGCTTGTTTTTCTTTTGTACGGAAGATGAACATAATCAAATTGACCGGCTCTTTATTTACGATGATGCCCATCGTTTATCTAAAGAAGATACCCTCTCCCTTGACTATAATGCCAATCCTACCGTATTACGCCAAGCCCCTCATCTCCGTACCTTTCAATGGACCGAACAAATTCGTCCTTCTGAAGTGTTGTTAAAAGATTACACCTTCAAAAAACCAAACTGGAATGCGGAATATGGCTTACAAGGCACACAAGAAGAGATTCAATTCCAAGGAGACTACCCTTACTACGACTACCCTGGCCGCTATAAAAATGACAGTGGCGAACGCTTTGCCCAATATCGTCTCGACAGTTTACGCCGTGATGCCCATACGGGCGAGGGAGAAAGCAATCACCCAGCTTTAAGAATAGGCCAACTCTTACACATTCATCGCCACCCTCGTGCTGACTTCAATCAGCCTTGGCAATTAACTTACATTCAACATCATGGCGAACAACCGCAAGCCTTAGAAGAGGAAAGCCATTTTAGCCAACGTGAAAACACCACCTTTATCACTAATCGTTTTGAATGTCTTTCTCCGGAAAAAACTTTCCGTAGTAATTTCCCTCAAAAACCACAAATCTGTGGCACACAAACTGCGGTAGTCACTGGCCCCAAAGGGGAAGAAATTTTCACGGATTACCAAGGCCGGGTTAAAGTGAAATTTCATTGGGATAAAGGGGAATTCAACGATTCCAGAAGTTCTTGCTGGGTGCGTGTTGCTCAACCTTGGGCGGGGCAAAACTGGGGGATGCTCGCCATTCCGCGTGTTGGGCAAGAAGTGGTGGTGAGCTTTTTAGAAGGCGACCCAGACCAACCGCTGATTATTGGACGCGTGTATAATGAGCTACAAATTCCTCCGGGTAATCTGCCTGCCACCTATACCCAAATGCACATTAAATCGAAAACCTACAAAGGGGAAGGTTACAACAGCATTCTCTTTGAGGATGCCGCGAACCGAGAATTATTTGAAATGCACGCCCAGCGGGATATGACCACACTGGTTGAACATGACCAAAAAAATCACATCAAAAACCACCGCACTTTAACGGTTAACGGTAGCCAACGTACTCAAATTGACCAAGGCAGAACCACCCAAATCACCACCGGTAATGACATCAAAACCGTCTTAGCGGGAAACAATCTTGAAACCATCAGCTTACTTAAAGCAATCCAAGCGAAAGAGATTTTCAACGCGGCACACGACCGTATTGAGCTTGAAGTGGGCAAACAAACTAGCATAACGATGGACAATGAAAAGATTCTCCTTCGCTTTGGTAAAAACACGATTTTGATGAATGAAGAAGGCATTTGGTTGGATGGTGTGCATATTGGAATGCAGGAGAAGGAGTTGCAAGTGCCGGATAATACCGGAGAGCCTAAAAAAGAATCTCATTACATCGCGAAGGTTCTCGTAACAGATAAAGCTACTGGAGAAATTTTAGCTCATCGACCTTGTGAAATTGAATTTTCATCAGGAAAACGAATTAAACAAGAAACAGATCAAAATGGCTATTTATATATTCAAAGCAACCAAAAAGAAACTGTAAATATTCATGTGCTGTTTAAATCACCAAAAAGACTCTTACAAGCTAATGAGGTTATTGAAGAATGAATCAACAAATAACTACAACGATAGGATTGGAAAAAGAATATGAAGTTAAAGAGCATGTTATAAAAACGAATGACAAAGCAGCAACAAGGCAGACTATTATTAATAGAGTGAATAATAACCTAAAGGAAAGGTTCGGAACACAATTTATTGAACGCTCCGGTTGGAAAGCTAAACCGCCTAAGAAAAAACTCACCGAAGGCTGGAACTATAATGCAATCGTCATTCACCATCAAGGAAATGCAAGTTTCGGTTTCTGTTGTGGAGACCCTATGAACGAAACACAGAAAATTCAACAATCTGAAATGAAAGGACCTCAAAATTTTGATGATATCGGTTACCACTATATTGTAAGCTGTGAAGGGAATATTTTAGAAGGAAGAGATATTAGATTTCAAGGCTCTCATGTAAATGGGAATAATTCAAATAAGATAGGAATATTATTACTGGGGGATTATTCAGAAAGAGGTGAGGTTAATTGGACTGGCATAAAGAAAGCAAAGGATTACCTTATAGATCATCTAGACTTTTTTCATTCATTCAGTGTCCCAGAAATTCAAGGATATGCTTGTATCACTTTAATTGAAGCATTGCTATCAGTATTTTATATTAAACAACTAGGAGGACATCGAGAATTTGCTTTACCAGGCGATCATCGAACGTGTCCAGGAAATGTAGGAATGCAATTTGTTACCTATTTAAGACAACATTTTCAACTATCTGTACCAGAAAAAGGAAAAATTAATGAATAAAAAACTCTATAAATTTTATAAATGTACAACAATCTTATTATTTATCTCCAATCTAATATTGGCTAGTATGATTATGTTTTTCAATAGTGAAATAGGTATAGTAAGAACAACTACAGAATTTGGAGCTGATTATGGCTTCTTTTATAAAAAGAAAAATATGCATAGGATTTATTATTTTGATCCTGTCGGAGAACAAGACCTAGATCAACTTTCAGATGAAGCATTTCATGAACTATCAGAGTTTTGTATGGCAGCTAGTAAAGATAATAATTGGTATGACAATAATTGTGGCTCTTATTTTAATAAGGAAGTAAAAAGAAGAGCCTCTCTACGTCCTCATTCTTTTATTTTAACATATAACGGTGAAATATATAGAAATAGTCCTTATATTATGCAATATGATAGAAAAACTATAGAGGGTATAACAAATGATAAAGGAGAGACAGAAACCGTTTACGTTAGCGATAAAAATGATGTACATATAGAAATTGATTGGGAAGCTTATAAAAAACAGATGAAAACCCAAGGTAATAAAAAGCCAGAAAATATTCCTTTGGAAGCAGAGAAAAAACAATAAAAAAATATACTACACGCTAATCAGGCTATTGAAAAATGAATAAAAATAAAACAACTGAAGTGAAACTAAAAAAAGATATCTGTGAGATTAAAAACATTCAGCTTAATGATAAAGCTGCAACAAGACAAGCTATTATCAATTACATTGAAAAAAATCTCATACTAGGAATTTCAAATAAATTTATTGAACGCTCAGAATGGAATGCCAAAAAACCCAAGAAAGAATTATCGGATGATTGGAATTATACGGATATTGTTATCCATCATCAAGGAAACGCATCATTTGGAACAGAATGTGTACCAGTATTTGAAGTAGCGCATAGTATACAAAACGAACACATGAGTGGTAAGTTCGATGATATAGGATATCACTATATTGTTGCCTGTGATGGTCAAATAGCTGAGGGGAGAGATATTAGATTCCAAGGCTCCCATGTTAATGAGAACAATTTTCATAAAGTAGGAATATTATTAACTGGGGATTATTCAGAAAGAGGTGAAGTTGATTGGAAGAAGAAAAAAGATAAAAAAGACTATCTTATAGACCACCTAGACTTTTTCTACTCATCTAGTATTCCTCAATCTCAAAAATATGCTTGTATTATTTTAATTGAGGCATTGCTATCAGTGTTCTGTATTAAACAACTAGGAGGGCATCGAGAGTTCGCTTTATCAAATGATCACCGCACTTGTCCAGGAAATGTAGGAATGCAATTTGTCACCTATTTAAGACAACATTTTCAACTATCTGCACCAAGAAAAGGAAAAATTAATGAATAAAAAATTTTATAAATGCACAACAATCTTATTATGTCTTTCTAATCTTATATTGGTTGGAGTTGTTATATTTTTTAATAGTGAGATAGGACTTGTCAGAGTAAGTGGTGAATTTGGTTCTGGCTATGGTTTTTTTTATAAGAAAAAAGATATGCACAGAATCTTCTATATTGATCCAGTAGGTGAACGAAACTTAGACCGATTATCTGATGAAGATTTTAATGAATTATCTGAATATTGTGCTGCATTAAGTGAGGATAATTATTGGTATAAGGCGGATTGTGGCCCTCATTTTATTAAAGAAGTAAAAAGAAGAGAGGCAATAAAAAGAGTAGAGATCCCTGAAAAAATCAAAAGTCCTCACCGTTTTAGATTATTAGGAGAAAGTGAGCCATATAGAAATATACCCTATATTATGCATTTTGATGGAGAAACCGTAAAAGGAATTACCAATGAGAACGGAGAAACAGAGGAGGTTTATGTTTCAGATGAGGATGAAGATAATATTGATATAAAAATTGATTGGGACGCCTATTTTGGTAAGGAAGTGGATGAATATAGCAAATAAGACTAAAAGACGGATGACAAATTTACATACCACAAAAATAGGCTGACAAAGCTTCTATTATGTACCACTGTCTTATGGGGTGTTCACGAACTTATTGTGTTTTGGAAATACAGTATGTATTACTATGTCACGCCAGATAAAAAATTTTAATAAGGGATAACAATGAACACCCTAAAATTCCCCGATTTTTCTGTTTCCAAAGGCCTCCACTTCACCCTTGAAGTGGCCCAACTGCCGCCTGACACCTTCCGTGTTGTCAAATTCGATTTCGAAGAAGGCTATAATTCCCTCTTTAAACTCTCCATTGTCGCAGCAACACAACATAACCAGCTTCCATTTGGTTCACTACTCGACTGCGCCGCAACCCTTTCCATCTGGCAAGATGGTGAGCGACAACGGAATATCTCCGGTATCGTCACACAAATCAAACTCGGTAAAACCGGTGAACGCTATACCTTTTATCACTTTACCCTCTCCCCTCATCTCTGGCGATTAACCCAAAAAAGACGCTCACGCATTTTCCAACATACCAGTATTGAAGCTATCTTAAAAACCCTGCTAAGCGATTCCAATGTGCTTTTTCACACCATTGATATCGCCTACCGCACAAGACGGGAATATTGTGTGCAATACCGCGAAACCGATTATGAATTTTTCCAACGGATTATCGGTGAAGAAGGCTTGTTTTTCTTTTGTACGGAAGATGAACATAATCAAATTGACCGGCTCTTTATTTACGATGATGCCCATCGTTTATCCAAGGAAGATACCCTCTCCCTTGACTATAATGCCAATCCTACCGTATTACGCCAAGCCCCTCATCTCCGCACCTTCCAATGGACCGAACAAATCCGTCCTTCTGAAGTGTTATTAAAAGATTACACCTTCAAAAAACCAAACTGGAATGCGGAATATGGCTTACAAGGCACGCAAGAAGAGATTCAATTCCAAGGAGACTACCCTTACTACGACTACCCTGGCCGCTATAAAAATGACAGTGGCGAACGCTTTGCCCAATATCGTCTCGACAGTTTACGCCGTGATGCCCATACGGGCGAGGGAGAAAGTAATCACCCAGCTTTAAGGATAGGTCAGCTCTTACACATTCATCGCCATCCTCGTGCTGACTTCAATCAGCCTTGGCAATTAACTTACATTCAACATCATGGCGAACAACCGCAAGCCTTGGAAGAGGAAAGCCATTTTAGTCAACGTGAAAATACCACCTTTATCACTAATCGCTTTGAATGTCTTTCTCCGGAGAAAACTTTCCGTAGTAATTTCCCTCAAAAACCACAAATCTGTGGCACACAAACGGCGGTAGTCACTGGCCCCAAAGGGGAAGAAATTTTCACGGATTACCAAGGCCGGGTTAAAGTGAAATTTCATTGGGATAAAGGGGAATTCAACGATTCCAGAAGTTCTTGCTGGGTGCGTGTTGCTCAACCTTGGGCGGGGCAAAACTGGGGAATGCTCGCCATTCCGCGTGTTGGGCAAGAAGTGGTGGTGAGCTTTTTAGAAGGCGACCCTGACCAACCGCTGATTATTGGACGCGTGTATAATGAACTACAAATCCCACCAGGTAATCTGCCTGCCACCTATACCCAAATGCACATTAAATCAAAAACCTACAAAGGGGAAGGTTACAACAGCATTCTCTTTGAGGATGCCGCGAACCGAGAATTATTTGAAATGCATGCCCAGCGGGATATGACCACCCTGGTTGAGCATGACCAAAAAAATCACATCAAAAACCACCGCACTTTAACGGTTAACGGTAGCCAACGTACTCAAATTGACCAAGGCAGAACCACCCAAATCACCACCGGTAATGACATCAAAACCGTCTTAGCGGGAAACAATCTTGAAACCATCAGCTTACTTAAAGCTATCCAAGCGAAAGAGATTTTCAACTATGCTCACGACCGTATTGAGCTTGAAGTGGGCAAACAAACCAGCCTGACGATGGACAATGAAAAGATTCTCCTTCGCTTTGGTAAAAACACGATTTTGATGAATGAAGAAGGGATTTGGTTGGATGGTGTGCATATCGGGATGCAGGAGAAGGAAATTGAAAAAGAGAATTTTTTAACAGAAGGCATTCAACCCTATAGCCATAGCTTTATACTTCAAGATAAATCGGGTAATCCATACAAAAATATGCCTTATATCATACGTTATGATGGTAAAACCTTAACAGGTATCAGTGATAATGAAGGAAAAACGCGTCCGATTTACACTCAAGACGAAACAAAAGTAGATGTACAAATTGATTGGGAAAAACTATAAGGAACAATAAATGATTACTCCTATTATTACAAAAAGCAAGACACAGCCCATTGAAAATAACAGCTATACGATACACGCTGAAGATGCTTATTTTCTTGTACTTGGCTTTGAGGTCAATAAATCACCTTTAACTAACCCTAATTTTGAAGAGGAAATGAAACAAAATCAAGAGGAAGATAATAAGCCTCAACGATCCGCTTATAAAAAAATCTCTATAGAGGATGATGTTGTGGGAGATATCGGGCTAGAAATTCCGTTTCATAATGCATTAACTGACCCAGGACATGCATTTATGTATTTAGTTAAAAACCTAAATGCTACGATTTTCTTAAGTGTTGGGCCTTTAGTTAATGATGCTGAACGATTAGATGAATATAGAAAAGCCCATCAACTCCCTGACGAAGAACAGATTAATCAAATATTAGCCAAGCAGCCTGTCGCCCAATCAGGCTATAAAATAGGACACAACATTAGTCGTGCTTATGGAAGAGGGACCTCTGAATATCGGATACCAGAAAAAACATTCTTATTTAAATTAAAAATCACTGAAAAACAGTATGAAGCGATTTATAAAAATGTGGAGAGAATAAAAAAAGAAATAGAACAAGGAGAACGTTTTTATAATATTTTTGATAATCATACTTGCGCAAAAGTGGTAAGGGATGATGCGATTGCAAATATTTTACCTGACTTACCTTGGGGAAGAAGTGCTGTGATGACAGGACATATTCAGGCAATTAATCCTTATGCTTTTTATGAACAAATGCAGGAGTATAAGAAGAAAGTAAGGTTTGTCAGAGAATTTGTTATTGACATGGCAGATAAAACAGAGGATGAATGGAGTAATTTCATTGAGGAAATTAGAAATGGAAATCACAAGAAACTGATATCATCCAAGATGCCAAAGGACATTATTTTAGAAAAGGGAGTAAGAAAATGAAAAAAATATTATTTGGACTCCTTCTATTATTTATATCATGGCATAGTGTCCCCATCGAGAAAAAATTAAAAAATGAAAAAGAGGATTTATATGAAAAATATATCAACGCAGAACAAATAAGAAAAATCAAAACTTATAAGTTTACACGAAAAAATGTAGAAGATTTTATATTTTTCCTTCAATGCTCTATTAATGTTTTAGAAGATGGAAATATCTATTCTGTTTTAAATAAGCTAAATTATTCGTTTAAAGGAGGAGAAGATAGCCCCAAGAAACTCTTTGCTCCTATAAAAAATGGAAAAATCTATTACTACTACATTTTTCAAGATCCAATTAAAGAGCATAAAGGAGTTTCCGGACGTTACAGTGTATACTTTAAGAAAAAAGATAAAAAATACTGGAAAACCGCGACTATATTCCCTGTTGCAGAAAAAATGGCAATGAACTCAGAGTTTACTCAAAAAGATTTTAATGACTTTCATCTTGTGTTTAAGCATAAATATTTTTTAAAAGAATTACTTACTAATGATACTAATAAATATCTAGCAGGATATTCTGCCTATAGCCTCAGAGAGCCTGCACGTTTTGAGGAAGAGGAAAACAATTGCTATGCAATTTATCGATTTGAACGCAAAGATGAAAAAGCCCATCTCCAATTTGATTTTTGTGTGAGCCGCAATAATTACCAAGAAACGGATAAATACCCTTATCGATTTGGAAAAATTGTGATTGAACGGTTAGATGAGCCAAAATCACCTAATTATAAAATTGTGCCATACAAAGCAAAAACTTTACCAAATTGGGGGCAATAAGAATTATCAATTTCAATATGATTTGTTGAGTATTAAGCAATAGGCGAAAAACTACTGCGCTTTTGTCAGCATACCAAGAAAATCTCCTTTTCATTAATTGTGAATTCACCTAAGTTCATTTATATTATCAAGATAAATGAACCATTGCATATCAATGAAAAGGGTATCCTATGTACCGAAATGAGACTAAAATACCAACCTTCTCCGTTGCTAACGATCTCCACTTCACCCTCGAAGTAGCACAACTGCCGCCTGACACCTTCCGTGTTGTCAAATTCGATTTCGAAGAAGGCTATAATTCCCTCTTTAAACTCTCCATTGTCGCGGCAACACAACATAACCAGCGTCCATTTGGTTCACTACTCGACTGCGCAGCAACCCTTTCCATCTGGCAAGATGGTGAGCGACAACGGAATATCTCCGGTATCGTAACACAAATCAAACTCGGTAAAACCGGTGAACGCTATACCTTTTATCACTTTACCCTCTCCCCTCATCTCTGGCGATTAACCCAAAAAAGACGCTCTCGTATTTTCCAACATACCAGCATTGAAGATATCTTAAAAACCCTGCTGAGCGATTCCGATGTGCTTTTTCACACCATTGATATCGCCTACCGCACAAGACGGGAATATTGTGTGCAATACCGCGAAACCGATTATGAATTTTTCCAACGGATTATCGGTGAAGAAGGCTTGTTTTTCTTTTGTACGGAAGATGAACATAATCAAATTGACCGGCTCTTTATTTACGATGATGCCCATCGTTTATCCAAGGAAGATACCCTCTCCCTTGACTATAATGCCAATCCTACCGTATTACGCCAAGCCCCTCATCTCCGCACCTTCCAATGGACCGAACAAATCCGTCCTTCTGAAGTGTTATTAAAAGATTACACCTTCAAAAAACCAAACTGGAATGCGGAATATGGCTTACAAGGCACACAAGAAGAGATTCAATTCCAAGGAGACTACCCTTACTACGACTACCCTGGCCGCTATAAAAATGACAGTGGCGAACGCTTTGCCCAATATCGTCTCGACAGTTTACGCCGTGATGCCCATACGGGCGAGGGAGAAAGTAATCACCCTGCTTTAAGGATAGGTCAGCTCTTACACATTCATCGCCACCCTCGTGCTGACTTCAATCAGCCTTGGCAATTAACTTACATTCAACATCATGGCGAACAACCGCAAGCCTTAGAAGAGGAAAGCCATTTTAGCCAACGTGAAAACACCACCTTTATCACTAATCGTTTTGAATGTCTTTCTCCGGAAAAAACTTTCCGTAGTAATTTCCCTCAAAAACCACAAATCTGTGGCACACAAACTGCGGTAGTCACTGGCCCCAAAGGGGAAGAAATTTTCACGGATTACCAAGGCCGGGTTAAAGTGAAATTTCATTGGGATAAAGGGGAATTCAACGATTCCAGAAGTTCTTGCTGGGTGCGTGTTGCTCAACCTTGGGCGGGGCAAAACTGGGGGATGCTCGCCATTCCGCGTGTTGGGCAAGAAGTGGTGGTGAGCTTTTTAGAAGGCGACCCAGACCAACCGCTGATTATTGGACGCGTGTATAATGAGCTACAAATTCCTCCGGGTAATCTGCCTGCCACCTATACCCAAATGCACATTAAATCAAAAACCTACAAAGGGGAAGGTTACAACAGCATTCTCTTTGAGGATGCCGCGAACCGAGAATTATTTGAAATGCATGCCCAGCGGGATATGACCACACTGGTTGAACATGACCAAAAAAATCACATCAAAAACCACCGAACTTTAACGGTTAACGGTAGCCAACGTACTCAAATTGACCAAGGCAGAACCACCCAAATCACCACTGGTAATGACATCAAAACCGTCTTAGCGGGAAACAACCTTGAAACCATCAGCTTACTTAAAGCCATTCAAGCTAAAGAGATTTTCAACGCGGCACACGACCGTATTGAGCTTGAAGTGGGCAAACAAACCAGCCTGACGATGGACAATGAAAAAATTCTCCTTCGCTTTGGTAAAAACACGATTTTGATGAATGAAGAAGGCATTTGGTTGGATGGCGTGCATATTGGAATGCAGGAGAAGGAGTTGCAAGTGCCGGATAATACCGGGGAATTAAAACCGCTCTATAGGCTCCAGTTCCATCTATTAGATGATGAAGGAAGGCCTTACCCAAATACCCCTTTTTCAATTAAATTACCAGAAGGCGAACAAAAAGGAATAACGGATGAAAATGGATTAACACCTGTCTATTTTAGTGGACAATCTGCTGAAGCTGAAATTCGGTTACATATTGATGAAGTAGAAAATGATCATTGGAGTTGGAAATAATGGAAAAAGAGAAAAAGACAACCGTTGGAACATTTACACAGGACCCGACTAAGAGCATTGTTAAAGTTCAAATCACGAGAAGAATTCCTGATGGAGTGTATGTGTGGGTTGAAACGGAAGGATGGGGACATGCTTACATTATGACTAGTATTGATAATCATATAACTGTTTATACATATGGAAGATACGATGATGTTGATTTCTGGAAAATTACAGGAGAGGGAGTTTTAGGAAAATTCGAGGATTGTGAAGCTATACTATATATGAAAAGTAGTAAACATGATAGTCTTTGTTCTGTCTATAAAATATTGGACATTACCCCTTGTAAAGTGCTTAGTATCTTAAATTTTGAATGGAGTAGAAGTAATGAAAAACCGAATAACCCCGAAAAATTTAAAGATAATCCTAAGATTAAAAATTTATGGATAACAAAAGGGCATGTCATTGATACTTATGCTGTATACAATAGGAATTGTACAACTATTACAATTGATACTATTGAAAAAGCGGGTAGCAACTTATTCTCTAACTTAAATAAAACAGAAGAGCCACTTTGGAGTATACTTCTTACACCTGCTGGATTACAAAATTATTTGGAGAACAGCAATAATTCTGCAATAGTAAAAAACATAACGCAATATATGAAGCTAACTCTATTTCCAGGGTGAAAACCATGAAAAAAATAATAACTGCGATGCTTGTTTTTTTATACTTATATAACATACTCACCTATGTAGATATTAATATAAGAATAGGGGATGACTTTCTTTACATTAGTAATCTTTCATTTGAAAATCTATCAAAACTAAGAGGTATAGTTTCTCAAATCTCAAAGCTATTCGTGTTATACTCAATAATGGGATTTATTTGCTTAGTAAATAGAAAATTAATACTTTTTATTTTATCTATTGAGGTGCTTATTTTTATTTACTATACTATTTTAATGGCATTATTTTTATTAAGCATAAAAAGCAATCAATCCATACCCACAATAAAATATATCATTGATAACTTATATGTCGAGGCATTGATACTTATACTTAATCCATTATTACTCTTTATGAAAAATCATTACAACCCAAAGAAAAAATAAAGGGGGCTGTAGTAGATTAGCAACAATGCTATACTACAAAAATGAAGATAACATATTGTAAATTAAAGAAATCCATACAGAAAAAACTGCTTGAGTTTTTTGTCGCAGAAGTTACTGCAAGAACAGCAGCAAATTTGCTAGATATTCAACCGAATACAGCCGCTTTGTTCTACCATAAAATCAGGCTTGTGATTGGCTATCATTTATCCCTTGAAGTTAACGAGATTTTTGAGGGGGAAATTGAACTAGACGAAAGCTATTTTGGTGGTCATCGAAAGGGAAAACGAGGACGAGGAGCGGCTGGAAAAGTTGCTGTTTTTGGGTTACTAAAACGACAAGGAAAGGTATTTACTGTTGTAGTTGAAAACACCAAGAGTGAAACATTACTCCCTGTTATTAAAAGAAAAATCAAGCCTGATAGCTGGGTTTATACGGACACTTATCGCAGTTATGATGCGCTTGATGTGAGTGAATTTCACCACGAACGAATCAATCATTCCGAGCTATTTGCGGTGAAACAAAATCATATTAATGGCATTGAAAGTTTTTGGAATCAGGCGAAGCGGATACTCCGAAAATATAATGGAATTAACCGAAAAAACTTTCCTTTATTCTTGAAGGAATGTGAATTTCGGTTTAACTTTGGGACACCAAAAGAGCAGTTAAAAATATTGCGAAAATAGTGTGAAATTTAGGGCTAATCTACTACAGCCCCAAAATTATAAAATATATAAAATCAATGATGTCTCATTAGATAAAAACATAACTTTCTTTGAGGACTTGTGGAATAATAGTAATGAAACACCTAATAACTCTAACAAAAAAGAGATATGGAAAAAATATGGAAAGGTTATTAGTAAATATAATTTATTTTATAGAAACTGCACAACAGTTACTATTGACTCATTAAAGTATGCTGGCACAAACATATTTAACATTGAATTAAAAGACTCTTCCGATAATATAGAATATAGATACAAAATAGAAGGAATCATTGCACCATTAGAATTAGGAAACTTTATGGAGACTAGAAAAATATCCTCAACTAACATTAGTGACTTCACATCACAAATAAAGTCCTACTTCAACTAAAAAGAGATGAAATATGAAATACATACTATTTACAATCCTTGCCATTTTTTTTGCATTAATAATAATCGATATCAACCTAAATATAAAATATAGTATATTCGTTGATGAAACTATGGATCACACCCTTTACAAGAGGATATTTTCTTTTTTTTATTCTTGCAATCATATTCTGTCAATTCACTTTCTTTTTAGTTTTTTTCAAAAAGAAGAAAATATTTTATTTTCTTATCTTTAATCACGCTCTCTATATTAATTGGCGGATGGGCTTTCATAAATGCCACTAACTCATTTAAATCGAACATAGAAAGAGAGGTTATTTCGATATATCTTGAATATTTTTTATTATTTTTTATCTCTGTTTTGTTATTTATATCGAAGACTTATATTAAAATAAAAAATTGAAACTATATAAACAACATATATACATAAAGTCTATTCTTAGATTCCTAAAGGAGTAATATTATAGAAAGGAGTTAAAATGAGACTTATTCTATTATTTTTGTTTTTAAGCGTACCCTGCTTTGCTAAAGAAAAAGAGGTATTTTTAGACTTTAGAGATTATGCTTTAAAACTATGTTTAACTATAAACTACAAAGAGCTTGGCATTGAATTAAATGATGCTTCTAAGTTATCCGAAAATCATTCGGTACAGGAAATATATGATTTAATGAATTTTGTAACTCAAAAAACGAATGAATTTCATAAACAAAAATATATAATTCACATGGAGGAAAGAAAAGATATTATAGCTAATGATATATTCTTACAATGCATTAGTTTTTATAAATCAAAAGAGCTGTCTGATTTTGTTGAAAGTTTAGAAAAATAATAATTTATGCCGTATGCTCATTAGTAAAAATACTAAAGAACAAATTTTATTTTTAGAGTTAAGATGATATGCCAAACAAAAAGCTTTTATTAACACTTTTATTTTTTATTATAAATAATAGCAATGCATCCAACTTGCTTACACAAGTAAAAGAGAAACTTTCTAATGACGAGTTAGCTTTGGAGCAATTCCAATATTTAGGGACATTACATTGTCTTGATGTAAGAATAGGAATGGAAAAGAACTCATTATTTACTAATGAATATATACATCTTTATAATAACCTTTATCCCCTCCCTAGATTATTTAAAAGTAATAAATTACTGGAAAAATATATTATTATTGAAAAAGATGTTATCTTTCCAAAAAAAGGAGTTATGCTGGATAAATATTTCCACAACGACCTTAATTCCTGTTTAAAATTATATTCATCATCTAACATAAAAAAACAATACTTAGACTTTATCTCTAAAAAGATTAACTATATAGATGAAGATCCTGATTCTTCTGAATATGAGGATGAAAAAACTATAAGAGAAAATATGCTAGACTATATCAATAGAGGAAAATTAGACGTACATAGGTTTTTAGATGGGCTTCCAAAAGAATAAAAGAAAAATGAACAATATCTTTCTTAAACAAAATGCTGAATGGTTCGCTATAATTACTTTCTTTCTGTTATATGTCTGTACAGGAGGTTTTAGATATTCTAGAGTTGTAGACTATCAAGGAATATATTTATATTACATTCTTTCTTTTACCTTATGGTTTTTGATAAGAACATTTTTCCACACTAAGAAATATTTATTTTTCATAGTTTGCCCAATTATTTGTCTATTTCTATCCTGTTTTATTATGTCTTTTTATTATTTTAATTCTGGTTTTATATTTTTTTTAATACATTTCATCCTATGCTATATAGTTATGGGATATATTTATCTGAGCTTGCTAATGATCTTATTTTACAAGATTTTAAAATGATAAATTTCTTATTAGAACCTTTGAATATTATCAAATTAATCAAATGTTAGCCCCTTATCCTGCCGCTCAGGTCGGCTATGAGCTCGGAAAGGACTTCAATCGTGCTTATGGAATAGCGACCGCTGACTACCGAATATCCGAAAAAGTCACCTTGTTTCAATTAAAAATTACCGAAGCACAGTATGAAGCCATTTATAAAAATGTAGTACGAATCAGAAACGGAATAAAACAACGAGAGCAATATTATAATATTGCAAACAATTATACCTGTGCAAAAGTGGTAAGGTATGATGCCATTGCAAATATTTTGCCTGATTTACCTTGGGGAAGAAGTGCTGTGATGACAGGGCATATCCACGCGATTAATCCTTATGCGTTTTATGACCAAATGCAAGAATATGAAGCCAAGAATGAACTTATTGGACGAAAAGTAATAGATAAAGGGGATGAATATATAACAAAAAAGTTTTGGGATGAATTTATTACCGCCATTCGAGATAACAAACAACCGTATGATATCTTCTGGGAACTGGAGAAAACACGATGAATCTACTTAGAAAAGCTTTAGTAAACTTCTGTTGCTGCCTTATTTATATCACCTGCTCTGCCAAGTCCTCTTCTAACGAGGATATAAATAAGGAATATATTCGTATCTATCATATAACCCCTAAACACACCTACCAATTTACACCACAGGATATTGCTATTGTTAAAAAATTAATTTGGAGTAGCTTAAATGTTCTTGGTCAAAAATCTAGCATAGCAGGCGAGATCGCTAAATTAGGCACGCCTTTTGAAGGCGGGGAAGTTCTGCCTAAAAAATTCTTTTCGCCCATTCGATATGGAGAGATTTTTAACTATCACACCTTCGAAAAAAGACGTGAAGGCAATAAAGAAATTTTTGTTGAAGGCATATACGGTAGCCAAGTTAACAAACGCTTCAATAAAAAATATTGGGATTTTGCCGAAATAAGAATCTGGAACGATAATTATGGGCAAGCAACCCACTTTTTAGACAGTGATTTTGAAGAATTTAATTTAACGTTTAAAGAAAAATTCTTATTTCTCGATTTATCACCCAAAGATCAAAGAATATACGGCATTGATGAAGAGAAATATATTGGTAGAGATAGATGCTACGCGATTTATCGTTTTGAACGTGTTATTGGAAAGGAGGAATACCACTTTTATTTTTGTGTAAATAGTGAGAATTACGATGAACACGCACGTTATCCCAATAAGTGGGGAAATCTAGCCATAATACGGGTAGATGATCCAGCCCCAGATAAATCACGTTACAAAGTTGTACCATATAAACCGACAACACTGCCGAATTGGGGGAAATAAGAATTATCAATATGATTTGTTGAGTATTAAACAATATTGTAGAAGTTAAAACTTCTATATAAGCTACCTTTAACTAAGGTAAAAAAAATAAACTAAATTAGGTTCTAAAGTATATCTATGAAAAATTTTTATATAATTATTCCAATGTTACTTATTTCTTCCTGTACAACAACGCCCACGGAAATACCGCAGAATACACAGCATTGGGCCACATTACAAAACCAAGACACAAACCTTTATAACATAGATAATAAATTATTTCGTAGTGAGCAACTCACCTCAGAAAACTATGATTTAATTCAAAAATACAATATAAAAACCATTGTCAATTTACGTTTCTTTGATCGTAATGAAGACAGGAACGCTTTTCAGCATACCAATTTAAAACTTATCAATACACCATTACTTTCTTGGGCAATAACGCCTAAAGAAGTCGCTAATGTACTATGGGAAATTGAACAAGCACAAAATCAAGGTGCGGTATTAGTGCATTGTTATCATGGCGCAGATCGTACAGGTCTAATTTCTGCTATGTATCGAATCATATATCAAAATTGGGAGCCTAACGAAGCAAAACGAGAAATGATTGAAGGGCCGTATGGATTCCATTCAATTTGGAAAAACATCGAAGGATTCTTTACCCCAGATAATATTAATCAAGTTAGAGAAAACCTAATTCAATTAAGAATGAATAAAAACTAGCACAATGTTTTAACAAAAATCTGCACCTTAATAAATTGCCTCTTAGTTCAACTTTTGAGGTGCAGATAAAATAATGGTTTCCTTATTTTTTCAACGGCAATCCAGTTTGCCAATCTAGCCCTGCTTTTTCAGCGAGTTTTTGCATTAACTCATCGCTTGGTTTTTGTGGTGAAGGGCCTTCAAACCAACGTTGGAAAGCGATTTTACCGTCCCAAGGTGGGAGTTTGGCTGGGGGTAAGGGAACGATTTCATCAAGGTCGGGAACAGTGGGATTTAGGAAATAATATTTAGAAAGATAGCTTTTGATCATTTGATAACGCGTTGAACGTTCAAGATCTATATTCCCTCCCAAATACATATATTCTCCTGGTTCATGTACTTTAAATCCTTCAGCTAAACTAAGTGCCGATAATTTGTTTCCTGCTTTTACACCTTGATGGTACATCTGGATTGCATCTTTATAATTTTTATCATTATCATAAGATATTGCTAACCATCTAGCCGCATCTGCCTGTCCTTGCATCGCTGCACATTTTAATAATTGTTCCCGCAGGTCTAACCTAAATCGCAAGGTATTTTTATCATTAAACAACGCTAAAAGCTGTCCTATATCATATTGTGCATCTCGACTCCCCATATCCGCTGCTTTTCGTAAATACGCAAACTTCCCCCCTGAGGTAGTTTTTACCCCATAGTTGCTATCAAGATGATAGTAAAGTTTATACATTGCGGTGGCAGGTAAAGTTTTTTCTAACTCTTTATTTAAGTGATACACTTCTGTTTGTGGTTTCTTCACCACCACACGTTTGGTTTCCAGCAGCCACTGTAGGCGTAAATTCGCTTGATAATCGCCATTATAGGCAGCAATACGGTAATACACGGCCATATTTTGCCAGACCTCATCGCCTTTTTTGCCCCGCCACATATTGTGTAAATCATGATAAAGGGCATAGTCATAGAGGCTATGTACTTCTTTATCAATAGGTGGACGCACTTCATGTTTACATTCAAAGGTGAGGTTATCTAAAATACTGTTGTTTTTTTGCATTGGCGTATCCTTACTGGTTGAGGCCACTGTGTGACACGCACACAAGCTGGCAATAAGACTGAGTAATACAAGTTTTTTGATTGGTTTCATTAGTCTGACCTCGCTACATTAGGATAAAAATAGAACAGTGATGCTTAAACAAAAACCATAAATCCACCTTAATTTTCCACCGCACTTTTTTCTGCTCTCAATAAAAAGTGCGGTAGTTTCCCCCTTATTTTTTCAACGGAAGACCTGTCTGCCAATCCAGCCCTGCGTTTTCAGCGAGTTTTTGCATTAGCTCATCACTTGGTTTTTGCGGTGAAGGGCCTTCAAACCAACGTTGAAAAGCGATTTTACCGTCCCAAGATGGAAGTTTGGCTGGGGGTAAGGGAACGATTTCATCAAGGTCAGGGACGGTGGGTTTTAAAAAGTAGTATTTAAATAAATAATCATCGATCATCTTATAGCGTGTGGCTCGTTCTAGATCTATTTTACCACCTAGATAATACGAATCTTTAAGATCAGTTTCTCTAAATCCAAGGGATAAACGAAATGTAGATGGTTGATTGCCCGCTTTGACTCCTTGATGATGAGCTTGAATAGCTTCTTCATATCTTTGTTCTGCTCTATAGCGGATTCCCAGCCATTCTGCTGCCTCTCCTTGACCTTGATGAGTTGCACAGCTTAAAAATTGTTCCCTTAGTTGCTTTCTAAATAAAAACGTAGCGTCATCTTGTATTCGAATTAATATTTGCCCAATCTCGTATTGTGCATCCCGACTCCCCATATCCGCTGCTTTACGCAGATAAGCAAACTTCCCCCCCTGGGCTAGTTTTTACCCCATAGTTGCTATCAAGATGATAGTAAAGTTTATACATTGCGGTGGCAGGTAAAGTTTTTTCCAGTTCTTTATTTAAGTGATACACTTCTGTTTGTGGTTTCTTCACCACCACACGTTTGGTTTCCAATAACCATTGCAAGCGTAAGTTCGCCTGATAATCGCCATTATAGGCTGCAATACGGTAATACACGGCCATCTTCTGCCAGACCTCATCACCTTTCTTGCCCCTCCACATATTGTGTAAATCATGATAAAGGGCATAGTCATAGAGGCTATGTACTTCTTTATCAATAGGCGGACGCACTTCATGTTTACATTCAAAAGTGAGATTATCTAAAATGCTGTTGGTTTTTTGCATCGGCTTATCCTTACTGGTTGAGGCCACTGTGTGACACGCACACAAGCTGGCAATAAGACTGAGTAATACAAGTTTTTTGATTGATTTCATTAATCTAACCTCGCTACATTAGGATAAAAATAGAACAGTGATGCTTAAACAAAAACCATAAATCCGCCTTAATTTTCCACCGCACTTTTATTTCTGCCCTCAATGAAAAGTGCGGTGGTTTTTTCCTTATTTTTTCAACGGCAATCCAGTTTGCCAATCAAGCCCTGCTTTTTCAGCCAGTTTTTGCATTAGCTCATCACTGGGTTTTTGTGGTGATGGGCCTTCAAACCAACGTTGAAAGGCAATTTTGCCGTCCCAAGGGGGAAGTTTGGCAGGGGGTAAAGGCACAATTTCATCAAGATCGGGAACGGTGGGTTTTAGAAAATCATAATCAAATAAATAATCGCCAATCATTTCATAGCGTTTTGATCGTTCAAGATCTTGGATAATTCCCGCATTTAGGCGATGCTTCTTGCTTTTATCAAATCCTTGGTATAGTTTAAATGCAGATTGCTGATTGCCCGATTTTACACCTTGATGATAGGCTTGAATTGCTTCTTGATATTTTTTATCAGATTCATAATAAATTCCTAACCACTTTGCGGCCTCACCTTGCCCCTGCGTTGTTGCACATTTCAGTAATTGCTCTCTTAAATCTAGACGAAATTTTAGTGTGGCATCATCTTTAATTAATGCTAATGTCTGTCCTAGATTAAGTTGCGCCTCCCTACTCCCCATATCCGCTGCTTTACGCAAATAGACAAACTTCCCTCCTGGGGTAGTTTTTACCCCATAGTTGCTATCCAGGTGGTAGTAAAGTTTATACATTGCGGTGGCAGGTAAAGTTTTTTCCAGTTCTTTATTTAAGTGATACACTTCTGTTTGTGGTTTCTTCACCACCACACGTTTGGTTTCCAGCAGCCACTGTAGGCGTAAATTCGCTTGGTAATCACCATTGTAAGCAGCAATACGGTAATACACCGCCATCTTCTGCCAGACCTCATCACCTTTTTTGCCCCGCCACATATTGTGTAGGTCATGATACAGTGCGTAGTCATAGAGGCTATGTACTTCTTTATCAATAGGTGGACGCACTTCGTGTTTACATTCAAAGGTGAGGTTATCTAAAATGCTGTTAGAGGTTGTCATTGGCTTATCCTTATTGGTTGAAACCGCTGTGTGGCACGCACACAAGCTGGCCATAAAACTGAGTAACACAAGTTTTTTTATTTGTTTCATTAGTCTGACCTCGAAATTTCAGTGGTTAAACGTAAAAATTCACATAAAGGTTGTTGTGGAGGTTCATTTTTAGCTTTAGCATTGAAATTAATTTCTATTAATTCTTCCCAGATTCTAAAAACTTCTTTTGTTTTCTTAAAACTCTTCATCTCTTCGGGATTGGCTTCTAGATGATTATTAGTATGCAAATTCCATAAATCATAACGTAACTGGCTTGCCACGGCTTGGCATTCGGAAATAATCCCCAACTCCGTATCCACCTGCATACTGCGGGTATTCAGATTGGCTGAGCCAATGAAGGTAAACACATCATCAATAATCGTAACTTTCGAATGAATATACACCTCTTGCCACGCATCCATTGAGGTTAGCGTGCAAATATGCGTCCGAATCCCCACCGCATCACTGACTTCGCGTTTGAGTTGTTTCATCTCTTCATATTGTGCCTGAATCGCCTGTTGTTCCTGTTCAGTTAATGCAGATAATTCCTCTAAAACTGCTGCTTTTTTCTGGGTAACCGCCTCTCCACCTTGCCCTCGTTCCTCTTGTGCAGTTAAGGTTTCAAGCTGCTCTTCTAGCTCTTGTCTTTTCTTTCGATAATCATCATATTTGGTATAATCACCATCATTCGTGTTGTCACTATCCAATTGGGTGCTTACCCCCGGTAACACATCCTCTCGCCCCAATAGCTTGAGCATTTGATAGGTGTTATAGGTTCCACTACCAATTCCCGCATCACTGGAATTGGTCACCACAAACCAATATAACGGTTGGCTGACCTCTCGCCCATTGTCTTTCAATCGCTGCCAATGGGATTGATACGCTCGCACCAATTCTGTCCAGCGAAAATATTGGTTTTCCGTATAAATAAAATGGCTCGCCTTTTTGATATTCTCCAAATACATTGCTCGGATATGCTCTTCTTTCGGATTATCATAAGTGCGTAAAATTTGTGCCATAATTAATTCACCCAGCTCAGGACGTGGGGCAAACGAATCTCGCGTTAGCACACTTCTTCGTCTATCTGAGGCCAAAGAGGTGTTGTAGGCTTCCCTTGCCTCTCGGTCAAACCATCCCACTAAATTACGGCTATCACTTCTATCCCAAGATTGGCAAAAATTATGGTTGATATCCCACAATACCTTTCCCGTTACTAAAGAAGAGACATCCTGTAACGGTATCGGCGCGTTACGTTGTGTATGTGGTGCAATGGGGCGGCTGTAATGACTACTTTCATCCCAATACTCATCAAGCATATTATGCTCTAATACAAATCCCACTGCATTAGGTGGGTCAATATAATCAATCAGCACCGTCTTTTGATGATGGGAAGGGGAAACATACAATACGAGCCGGTTCATAAAAGGTAACGCACTGGCCTCAGGATAATGATTAAAATGACTTTTCACACTGCGTTTTTTCACTTGCAATTTCACACGATACTCACTGAAACTAAAGCCATAAAGTTCTGTAAAAGCCCCGCTAAACACCGTTTCCGAATAAACTTCATTTAATCGGTTTAACTCGGCTAAATCCTTTTCTCCTATCTTGCCCGCCACCGCACGATACCACCAATAATCATAAGCGCGCTGAGCCTCGCTCTGATATGCTTTACCTCTTTGCTGGAAAGGCATTAACCCCGGCGCATTTCCTAAATTAGCCTCGCCCAATCCTTTTACGGTTTGGACGTCTATCCACATACTCCATACTAAAACCTTAACCTCTCTGCCTTCTACGGCTTTTTGTATCAATAATCGACCAATACAAGGAGATTCCCCATCTCGCTTAAAAAGCATGGAAGGTTGAAAACCCCAAATTGCAATGTCGATAGAATGTTTTGCCTTAGCGATAAAATCATACAGGGTTTCAAAAGTTGTTTGACCATTAATCAATGGCTGAAACGTCGCCGGTGTTGCAGGTGGTGGCTGAACAATCACCGGCCTTTCCGCCCCCATCTCGTTACAGGCATCTTGCCGTAAAAACCAACTTTGGTTTAACTTCCCTTGGCCTGTGGCCTTTGAAATAACAATGGTTGGATAGCGGTTTTTTGACATCTTAGTTATCCTTTAATACTTGGTGATAATCAGCAAGCTCGTTATCTTGAGCTTGCTCTGTCGGATACCCTTGTTTATCTAATGTACTAGCAAGGTCTATTTCCTCAATTAATTGCAAATGAAACCGTTGCCCATTGCCTAGCTCAATTTCGCCTTCTTTGTCTGTGTCTTTCACTTCAAAATAAAGCGAGCCGGTTTCATCAATAACACCTTGCCCAATCTCTTGCTGTTCAATCATCACTTTATAAGGCATTCCAGCATAAGCACTCTGCTTTGAATGTGCCGATTCCATTAAATTTAATCGAATCTCTTTAGCACCAGCGATACTTTTGCCATGCACGGTTTTTGTGCTGTCATAAACGGTAATCGTTGGAAAAGCATTGATAATCACCCCGCCACAGCTGGTTTTATCCCCTTCTCGGGCTAAGGCCTTACCGCCAATGGAGACGGTTTTTGCTCCAGCGATAATTACACCACTATGTCCTGGACATTCTACCTTATCACCAATACAAGCCGCCGCTTTGCCACCAAAGGTGACAGTAGATTGCCCTCCCACAACCTGGCCAACCGAACCATCAGGGTGTAGCACAGAAGCACCAATATGAGCAGGATTTTTGCCTTTCGGCGTAATCGACCAATGTTTTGGAGAAAAAGTTGATTTTGAGTCTTGCATAATGAGATTCCTTGTCTCTAACATCAATACATTCAACGTGCATCGTCTTTGCCCTTATTTTTTCAACGGCAATCCAGTTTGCCAATCTAACCCTGCTTTTTCAGCCAGTTTCTGCATTAACTCATCACTTGGTTTTTGTGGTGAAGGGCCTTCAAACCAACGTTGAAAAGCGATTTTACCGTCCCAAGGTGGAAGTTTGGCTGGGGGTAAGGGAACGATTTCATCAAGGTCAGGGACTTTAGGTTGGAGATAGTCTTTCGTTGACAAATAATTCTGTATCATTTTATATCTTACTGAACGCTCTATATCTTCAGGCAGATTTAGAAAATCAATATCTTCACCATCATTTTTTCGCTTACCATCAAATCCATAAGCTAATCTATTTGCTGAGGATGAAGAACCATTTTTTACGCCTTGATGAAACGCTTGAATTGCTTGCTCATATTGACCTTGATTTTTATAACGGATACCTAAAAATGTGGAGGCCTTTGCTAAGCCTTGGTCCGAAGCACATTGTCTAAGTTGCTCAATAATTTTTTGTCTATATGGGAGCGTTTCGGGATCATCTATATCCCCTAACATATCTGCCACCACATACTGCGCTTCTCGACTACCCAAATCCGCTGCTTTTCTTAAATAGGCATATTTGCCGTCTTTTTCTTTAGTGGTGACACCAAAGCCAATATCTAGATGTCCATAAAGCTTATAATATGCCGTCGCCGGAAGTGATTTCGCTAGAAGTTTATTGAGATTATGCACCTCATCATAGCTCGTTGAGGTTAAGGCTCGGTTGGTTTCTAATAAATATTGCAACCTTACATTGGCTTTATAATCCCCATTAGCTGCGGCAATTCGGTAATAAGGCAAAAGTTCATTCCAATCCCCTGCTTTCCCTGTCCACATTTTGTGTAAATCTTGATAAAGGGCATAGTTGTAAAGCAGTTGGGCTTCTTCGGGGATAGGTGGTCTCTCTTCATGAACACAGCTAAATTCTAAGGCAGCAAGTTGTTGCATAACATCCATTTTATACTCCTTTTTCAATTTTTCACTTTCAGCTCTTTCTTTGGCGGTACAACGTTCTGGTCGATAACTCGGCCCTCCGCCCATAAAAATAGGGTTACATTCTAAATACTTAATCAATAAGACAAAACTTACGGGAACGGCAATGGCAATAAACCAAAATATTTTTAAACACGCGTGCTTCATTAGTCTAACCTCGCTACATTAGGATAAAAATAGAACAGTGATATTTAAACAAAAACCATAAATCCGCCTTAATTTTCCACCGCACTTTTTTCTGCTCTCAATAAAAAGTGCGGTAGTTTCCCCCTTATTTTTTCAACGGAAGACCAGTTTGCCAATCTAGCCCGGCTTTTTCAGCCAGTTTTTGCATTAACTCATCACTTGGTTTTTGCGGTGAAGGGCCTTCAAACCAACGTTGGAATGCGATTTTACCGTCCCAAGGTGGGAGTTTGGCTGGGGGTAAGGGAACTATTTCATCAAGGTCAGGGACTTTAGGTTGGAGATAGTCTTTCGTTGATAAATAGTGTCTTATCATCTCGTATCTTAATGAGCGTTCTAAATCTGTAGAAAGATTTAAAAAATACATATCACTTCCGTCATCTTTCCTTTTATCATCAAAAGCACTAGATAACCATCCTGCAGAAGAAGAAGAGCCGTTTTTTACCCCTTGATGAAAGGCTTGAATTGCTTGCTTATATTGTCTTTCATCCTGATAACTGATTCCTAAAAACTCCGAAGCCTCCGCTAAGCCTTGTTCTGAAGCACATTGCCTGAGCTGTTCAATTATTTTTAGTCTATATTTAAGCGTTTCAGGATCATCAACTGCACCTATGTATTTAGATACTACATACTGCGCCTCTTTACTACCCAAATCTGCTGCTTTTCTTAAATAGGCATATTTACCGTCTTTTTCTTTGGTGGTGACACCAAAGCCAATATCTAGATGTCCATAAAGCTTATAATATGCCGTCGCTGGAAGCGATTTCGCTAATAACTTATTCAAACTATGTACCTCATCATAGCTCGTTGAGGTTAAGGCACGATTGGTTTCTAATAAATATTGCAACCTTACATTGGCTTTATAATCCCCATTAGCTGCGGCAATTCGGTAATAAGGCAAAAGTTCATTCCAATCGCCGGCTTTCCCTGTCCACATTTTGTGTAAGTCTTGATAAAGAGCATAGTTGTAAAGCAGTTGGGCTTCTTCGGGGATAGATGGTCTCTCTTCATGAACACAGCTAAATTCTAAGGCAGCAAGTTGTTGCATAACATCCATTTTATACTCCTTTTTCAATTTTTCACTTTCAGCTCTTTCTTTGGCGGTACAGCGTTCCGGCCGATAACTCGGCCCCCCACCCATAAAAATAGGGTTACATTCTAAATACTTAATCAATAAGACAAAACTTACGGGAACGGCAATGGCAATAAACCAAAATATTTTTAAACACGTGTGCTTCATTAGTCTAACCTCGATACTTTCGGATCTGCCCGGAAAAATTGACGTAAAGGATGTTTAGGCATCTCGCCTTTTTCTCTTGCAGATTGATTTGCATTGATTAAATCTTTCCATTTATTAAATACCTTTTCAGAATCACGATGATCATGCAAATCAGGAGGATTGGCATCACTATCATTCTTTGTATGCAAACCCCATAAAGTTTGCCGCAACTCACGAGCAACTTGCCCATTCTCAATTACTATACCTAACTCAGTATCTTTCTCCATACTGCGGGTATTTAAATTGGCTGAGCTGATTATCGTAAAAACATCATCCATAATGGTCACTTTGGAATGCACATACACCTCATCCCAACTGTTCGCTGAGGCTAATGTGCAAATATGGCTTTTAATACCTGGTGTCTGGTCAATTTTGGCTTCAAGTTTTTTGAGCAACTCAAGTTCTTTTTGGTCAATTCCTTTTTCAACATTTTTTTGGGTCTTTTTTATCTCTTCCTCTAAACCTGCTTTTTGTTTTTTTAACTCATCGATTTCCTTCATCACTAAACTTGGATTTGAATGTGAATTAGGCTGAGTTAATCTAAAGTAGTGATACTCAATTTTTGTTTGGATTTCTTCAATCTTTAACTGCCTTACTACATTAGGCATCACATCTTGTCTGCCTAATAATTTCAACATTTGATTAGTGGTGTAAGTGCCTTTACCAAGCCCATCATCACTTGAGTTTGTTACCGCAAACCAGTAAATCGGACTAGTTCGTCCTGCTTGTCGCATTTTTTCCCAATGGGTAAGGAAGGTTTCAACTAACGGAGGATAACGAAAATATTGATTTTCCGTGTAAATATAGCTCACCGTTTTTTTGATATTTTGCAGATAAATTTTTTGAATATCGGTGACTCGTGGTTCATCATAAGTGCGTAAAGTTTGGGCTTTAACCTGATGGCCAAATTTTTCATTAGGGATAAACATTTCACGGGTTAGATGTTGTCGTTGTTGGGTGAGATTCTCTGTCGCCTCATAATTCCCTCGATTTTCAAATAATCCATTACGATCCCAAGATTGGCAGAAGTTATAGTTGATATCCCATAACACTTCACCCGTCACAACACTCGACACATCTTGTAACGGTGTATTGACATTTTTTCCTAGGTGAGGAAGTTTGATATCGCCATAATGATGTTCGTTCGTATCCCAATAGTTATCAATCATATTATGCTCCATCACAAAGCCGACTGCGCATTCTGGCAATTCATAATCAATTAACACTGTTTTTTGGTGATGTGAAGAAGTAGCAGATAAAGTTAGCTCTGCTTGCCAAGGCAAATTTTTATCAAAATACTTACGGTTATCAAAGGTGTCATTAAATAAAGCGATACGGCGATTTTTATATTGGATTTTCTTTCTTGCCACTGTGCGGGAAAAAGTGACTAAATGTGAATAGTTAGCCTCAATATCTTTGATTAAATTAATACGGCTTTTGTTAAAAATAGTTTTCGCCTCTTTAAATTCAGCTGCATCCTTTAGATAAGGATCAGTAAAATTCATTTTAGTTCTTTCTAGAAAAAGGTGTAACTCCCCTTTAATCGCCATATACCAATAGTAGTCATATTGTTCTTGCGCCCTAATGACGTCAGTTACACTACGATATTTTACGCCCTGCATTCCACCTAAATTCGCATTTTCATGTACAAAGGTTTGTGCATGAAACCACATACTCCAAACCAGTAAACGAATTTGTACATTTTCATACGCTTTGATTATGAGCAAATCCCCAATGCGGTAAGTTTTGTCATCGCTACCTCGCTTAAAACACATAGAGGGCTGAAAGCCCCAAATTGCTATATCAACAGAACGCTTGGCATTGTTAATTGCTTCATACACTTCAGCAAATGCCGTTTCACCATTCACTAAGGCTTTGAATGTTGCATCCACCGGTCGACTTTTATCCCCATTTTGGTAAGTCTCCGCATTATCTAAAAACCAACGCTCTGTTAAAATCACTTCATTTTGATGTTTCGCAAGTTGTATGCGAATCGGTTGTTTTTCCTCGTCCATCACGTTTCCTCCTTAATGTTACAGAAGATTAGCTTTCCGTCGCGATGATATAGCGATCGCCATTTTTAAGCACAAGCTCAAATTCGTTGGTGTTTTCTGGAACTTCAAGGTAAAAATCCCCTTCTTCATTAGAAAGGCCCTCACCCACTTCACTCCCATCAATGTAAAGCTTATACGGCATTCCTACATATTTCTTTTGCTCAGAAAAGGCTGATTGAAAGAGAGATAATTTAAGTTCCTGTTTGCCCTCTGCACTTTTGCCATGCACGGTTTTTGTGCTGTCATAAACGGTAATCGTTGGAAAGGCATTGATAATCACCCCGCCACAGCTGGTTTTATCCCCCTCTCGAGCTAAGGCCTTACCACCAATTGAGACGCTTTTTGCACCGGCGATAATTACACCACTATGTCCTGGGCATTCTACCTTATCACCAATACAAGCCGCCGCTTTGCCACCAAAGGTGACTGTAGATTGCCCTCCCACAACCTGGCCAACTGAACCATCAGGGTGTAGCACAGAAGCACCAATATGAGCAGGATTTTTGCCTTTCGGCGTAATAGACCAACGTTTTGGAGAAGAAATTAAATTTGAGTGTTGCATAATGGCGTTCCTTATGCTTATATAGATAGATTGAACATTATTTCAGCATAGTTTATATATGCAATGCAAGCTAAACGATACTCGACTTTGTATTTATTCATTAAGATGAAAGATTCCACAAAAACATATTTAGTTATATAATGTTTTACGTCCGAGGTTTAAGCAGGGTGTCTGTATTTTGCTTTTCCTATAGGCAGCCTCTTCTTTAGTTGTTAAATCTATTTTTAGTTTTTTTATTATTATCAGTAAAAAAACTAACACAAATTGGTATGGAGCAATAAAATGATAAGCGGAGACAATAAGACTCTAATCCTGAAAGTAACAAACTCTGCAAATATAGAGAGTGGCTGTCAGGCTTATTTTATTTTTGATTACAATGGAGGAACGCTAGGTAGCAGTAAGAATAATCTGTGGGTTATTCAAGATACCAAGAATAACATTCAGCCCGACCAGGCTAGAGTTGAATGGCGAGATAACCATTATTGCTTCCAAGTCACCGGTAAGAATGAGGTTTCGATCAATGGAAGTATGATAAATGCTCGTTCTGGTTTTATTCGATTAAATAAAAGTGACATCATCACCATTGGTAATATAGAGATTAAAGTTTATATTGAAAATGAAAAAGATGTGGATCTTAAATCTCTCGCTCTAGAACCAGTAGAAATTATCGGTACGCAAGATCATTTAAAACACCTAATCGGAGATAAAAAACAATTCTCCTCCCCTCAGAATAAAACAAATAATTTCCTCAAAGAGGATAAAAGTCTAGATCCTTTATCAGCCTTATCTAATGATGATCCAACAGTTTCCTCCACAGGATTATTAAATAATGAAAGTCCATTTACTCACTCTTCGGCTACCTCTTCAAATATAGGACGCTCTACCATGTCTTCATCAAACTTTATTGATTTACCACAACCTGAACAACATCAAAAATCCGAATATATTGAAAATGCATATGTCACCATTTCCCCTTTGCTACGAGAAATGGATACGAAAATACCGTTAAACAATAGCCAAGACATCAATGATATTCTAAGTGAGATAGGAAGCACATTAAAAGCAACAGTTGATGGTCTATTACGTTTACAGCAAGCTCAAAGTAGTTTATCAGATAAACACCTACGCCCTATTGAGGATAATCCCTTACGTTTAAACTTAGATTATCCAGCCACAATGGACATTTTATTTGGGAATCAAAAAAGCCCTGTTCATTTAGCTGCGCCTGCTGCTGTATCTGAATGTTTAAATAATTTACTCATTCATAATGAAGCAAACAAAATGGCTATCATTAGTGCGTTATCTGCAATCTTACAGGCATTCTCACCCGAAATGTTATTGGCTCGTTTTGAAAATTATCGCCGCAGTAATGAACGGCAAGACATGGATCCATCCTGGGCTTGGCGAATGTATGAAAATTACTATCGAGAATTGACTTCAACACGTCAGCAAGGCTTTGAGAAACTGTTTTGGGAAGTATACGAACAAGCCTACGATAAAGCATTACGGGAACAGGGTAAGTAATAGGATTCAGTATGATTAGCAAATTTAGTTTTTTCCTGAAAATTGCCATTTATTTACCAATTAGCATAGTCTTAATTGGGTGCAGTAGCACTTTAGAAACAGCGACAAAAATTGGGCAGATAATTAGTGACCCTAGCACCCCAGTAGGACCAATTGAAGATCGGCCATCTACAATGGCATTAACTTTATTAACTGATAATAATGTTAATCCTAATGATGATGGTGAGCCTTCCCCTTTAGAATTACAAGTTATTTATCTTTCTGAAGACTCAAAATTACTCGCCTCTTACTATGAACAATTTGAAGGAGATAGCTTAAAAGATATACTAGGAAAAAACTATATTTCTCATCAAGATTATGCAGTTCAACCAGATCAGTACAAGGTTATTTCTGATATTACATTAGATAAAGATACACGTTATTTAGGGGTTATTGCCTATTACTCAGATCCAGAAAAAGCACAATGGCGCAAAGTCATTCCAATCAAAGGTAAGGGATACCATTATAATATTTTAGTTTATTTAAAAAAATGGACATTTGATATTAAGGAGTATAAAGAATAAATATGGCAACAAGAAATCGCGTTATTTGGGGAGAAGGGACTTTTGTTAGACCTCAGCACTTCCAGCAACAACAACGGCATTTAGATTATCTACTGTCGAACCAGCTCCTTTCTCTAACAGGGTATAATTATGGATTACAATACGTAGAAATTGATTCGGAGCTTTTGAACTTAGGTAGAATTTCTCTCATCGCTGCAAAAGGTTATTTTTCTGATGGTACTTATTTTGATATACCATCTCAAGATGCCAACCCAAATATTCTTGAAGTTAAACAAGGTGATAATGTCGTTGGACAATGCATTTATTTAGCATTACCTACTTTAACGAATACTATTAATGAAATTCAATCAGAAAATCAAAAAAATAATCATATCGTACGTTATAAAGAAGTTCATGAAGAAATAAGAGATTTGCATACACCTCATGGAGATACTTCAACCATATTTTTAGCTCAATTATCACCACGCTTAATGTTTGAAATGGAAGATAAGAGTGCTTATACCTATATCCCTATTGCTAAAATAAAAGAGCGATTGGAAAATGGCCAAATTATTTTAGATGAAAAGTTTATTCCAACCTGTATGACAATCTCTGCTTCTACGGTATTGAAAGATTTTGTCGTTGAAATGGAAAATACACTGGATCAACGAACATTAACATTGGCATCTCGCATTGGTTCTCCTGGACAGCGAGGCGTTGCTGAGGTTTCTGAATTTTTAATGCTACAATTACTTAACCGTAAGTTGCCATTTTATCGTCATTTAAATATTCATCCTAATTTACATCCTGAATATTTTTATCGAGAACTTGCTTCATTTTGTGGAGAATTGATGGTTTTTACTGATGCTTCGAGAACAGTAAGCCCATTCCCTCCTTATGATCACCTTAATTTGACAAAAAGTTTTCAGCAACTATGTTCAGAAATTAGAATGGCATTAAGTACAGTTCTAACACCTAGAGCAGTATCAATCCAACTTGCTATTAACGAACATGGCATTCGTTCTGCAGCAATTAATGATGAACAATTACTCAACACTGCAACATTTATTTTAGCTGTATCTGCAAGGATACCTGTTGAAAATTTAACTCATCAATTTATGCATCAAACCAAAGTTACCTCTCAAGGTCGCCTACAGCAACTGGTAAGTGTACAAGTACCCGGTGTTTCTCTTATATCATTAGGCGCAGCCCCAAGAGAGCTACCTTACCATGCAGGTTATGTTTATTTTCAGCTAGATACAAATTCAGATGAATGGCAAGAAATTAAACGTAATCGAACTATTGCTTTCCATATATCAGGCGAATTTCCAGATTTAGATATGCATTTATGGGCGATAAGGAATTAATTTATGTTCGATCAGTCTGATTTATCATTACAAGAATATTATCATCTTCCATTGCGCGGAAATAACATTAATAAGATGATTGATGCTGCAACGCCATTACTCGGAATGATTTTACGCCTAAAAGAAGTAAATGCAGATATGATGCCCGAGAAACTGTATTCGCAAGTGGTGACGGATATACAGTCTATGGAGCAGTTACTAAGAGAAAATCATTATGAAGCTGGTATGATTGTCTCTTTCCGATATATTTTATGCACATTTATTGATGAGGTTGTGCTATCGCATGGATGGGGAAGCAGCAATAGCTGGTTAAATAAATCCTTATTGACTCATTTCCATAATGAGACTTGGGGTGGTGAGAAAGTTTATATCCTACTCGATAAGCTAATGTCTGAACCTAAACGTTATAGAGATCTCCTTGAATTTATGTATCTATGCTTCTCCTTGGGGTTTAAAGGACGTTACAAAATAAACAATCATAATGCTGAGTTTGAAGATATTTTTAAACGTTTATATGATTTGCTCCTCACATTAAGAGAGAATAAACCAGAACATCTTGTTTTATATCAAAATAATGATGAGCAAATACAACAACCTTATTCATTAACCAAAAAGCTCACAATTAAAAGAATTCTTATCTATCTCATTATCGTATTAACTTGTATTTATGCGGTCTATTTCTTTATGCTAGACCATCAAAGTGATGTAATTTTAGAGCAATTAAATAATTTACTTAATTAGGAAAATGTATGAAAGTAGAATTATCCAGCCTTATTGCCAAACTCTCTCCAGTTACTAAATCCATTATGGAAAGTACTGCTGCACAATGTATGTCAGAAAACCAAACAGAAATTTTGGTACCTAATCTGTTATTACAAGCAATAAAAACCCCACTTTGTGATATAAGAAAAATACTTTCTCATTTTGACATCGACGTAGATACACTGTCAGAACAGCTCCAAGAAACATTACCTCAAACTCCATCTTTAGTTGAGGGGAACTACCCTAGTTTCTCACCATTATTAGTAGATTTATTACAAGATGCCTGGTTGCTAACAACCACTGAACTTAATCAAAAAGTCCTTAGAAGTGGCGCTATTTTATTAACTTTACTTGCAACACCACAACGTTACTTATTACCCAAAGTATCGAATATCTTAGTTAATATCAATCGTGATTTATTAAAGCAACAATTTGAGCAAATTACATCTGGCTCTAGTGAAAGCGATACTTTCGAAAGAGAGCAAAATAGAAATAACTATGAAACTGAACATCAGCTTCTTAATAAATATGCACAGAATGTGACCGCATTAGCAAGAGAAAATAAATTAGATCCTGTCTTATGCCGAGATGACGAAATTAACTTAATGATTGATATACTTTGTCGTCGTAGAAAAAATAATCCGATTATCGTTGGAGAAGCTGGCGTTGGTAAAAGCGCATTAGTTGAGGGGCTTGCCTTACGTATTGTGGAAGGAAATGTCCCTGAAAATATGAAAGATACCGAGTTGATGACATTAGATCTCGGAGCTATGCAAGCTGGTGCATCTGTAAAAGGTGAGTTCGAAAAACGTTTTAAAGGTATTATGTATGAAGTTAGTCATTCACCAAAACCAATAATTCTTTTTATAGATGAAGCTCATACATTAATTGGTGCAGGTAATCAACAAGGTGGGTTAGATGTATCCAATTTATTGAAGCCCGCACTTGCTCGAGGAGAATTAAAAACTATTGCTGCAACTACCTGGAGTGAATACAAAAAATATTTTGAAAAAGATGCCGCACTTTCTCGTAGATTCCAATTAGTCAAGGTTGATGAGCCAAATGTTGAAGAATCTATAGTGATCTTAAGGGGGTTACAAAATATTTATGAAACCGCCCATAATGTATTGATTGAAGAGGAAGCGCTTATTGCCGCAGCTCAATTGAGTGAACGTTACCTAACAGGCAGGCAATTACCAGACAAAGCCATTGATGTACTAGATACAGCTTGTGCTAGGGTGGCTATTAATTTCACTTCTCCGCCAAAACAACTAGCCTTATTTCAGAATCAATTATCACAGATAAAATTAGAAATTGAGCTATTAGAGCGTGAAATTTCAATAGGATTTAGCCAAAATAATGTTCGTTTAACGCAATTAAATAAACAATACAATCATATACAGAAGCAAAAGGATGCCTTATCTAAACAATGGGAAAAGCAAAAAGATTGCGTAAACCAGATTATAAAATTAAGAGAGGCTCTTTTAAATAATGATGTTGCGAATAAAAGATCAAATATCAATAAGTTAAAACATTTATCCTCTCGTTTATCAAAATTACAAGAAACACAAATTCTTGTTGCACCTCAAGTGACGAAACAGCAGATTGAAAGTGTTATTGCAGAATGGACCGGAGTCCCATTAGACAAATTATCACAAGATGAATTGAATACAATTACCCATCTACCTCAATTTTTAACCCAAGAAATAAAAGGTCAGGATCTTGCAATTCACCACCTATATAAACATTTACTTACTGCAAGAGCTGATTTGCGTAGATTAGGACGCCCGCTAGGCTCATTCTTATTAGTAGGTCCAAGTGGTGTCGGTAAAACAGAAACAGTAATACAAATTGCAGATTTATTATTTGGAGGGAAACAGTATCTAACGACAATCAATATGTCTGAATTTCAAGAAAAGCATACTGTTTCTCGCTTGATTGGCTCGCCTCCTGGCTATGTTGGTTATGGCGAGGGAGGAATACTTACCGAAGCAATTAGACGCAAACCTTATTCCGTTGTCTTACTAGATGAAGTCGAGAAAGCGCACCCTGACGTACTAAACCTTTTTTATCAAGCTTTTGATAAGGGGGAGCTTGCCGATGGAGAAGGTAGATTAATTGATTGTAAAAATATTGTATTCTTTCTAACATCAAATTTAGGCTACCAAACTATTGTAGAGAATGCCGAAACGCCTGAAGTGATAACGGATAAGCTTTATCCTGAACTAGCAAATTTCTTCAAACCAGCTCTTTTGGCAAGAATGGAAATCGTTCCTTATTTACCATTGAATAAAGAAACGCTATTGACCATTGTAAATGGAAAACTCAATAAGCTCGTTAACCTACTCACTGAGCGTTTTAGTGCAAAAGTGACTATCTCAGAAGAAGTGAAAGAGGAAATTTTATCTCGTGCAAGTAGATCTGAAAATGGAGCTAGAGTTCTTGAATCAATTATAGATGGCCAACTATTACCTCCAATTTCATTATTACTTTTACAGGCATTAGCAAATAAGGAAAACATAGATCATATCCACTTTATCGTTGATAACCATACGTTTATTGCAAAAATTGGAGACAAAGAATGCAATTTAAGCTAATTTTATACGTGATCGGAATTCTATTTCTCCCGCTTGCTATACACGCCAGTGAAAAGGGAGAAAATTTAGAGCTTTCCCTATTAAAAGACATAAAAAAATGCCGTGCGGTTCAATCTGTGTTAGAACGAATAGAATGCTACGATTCTATCTCTATTGGTCAAGAAACTGGGGAGCAAAACTCAAACTCCCCCAAAGGAGAGGCTTGGACTCGAGCAAATCAGCAGGAAGCAAAACGCGAAACGAATACTACCCATTTTATCTTAACTGAACACGGAGATACTAATCCAACAATACTATTAACAACACCCGCTTTAGGGTATCGTTCAAATAGACCAATTCTTATGTTTAGTTGTATTGATAATATCACTCGATTACAAGTAGCTCTACCGGCTCCTATCAATAAAAAGAATAGTATTTCAGTGATATTGACAACAGAAAATTCGACATTCTCAACACAATGGTTTGTTCGTGAAAACTATTTTTTACTCGAGTCTAGCCGTGGTTTAGATGGGATCAAAGAAATACAAAAATTATTTAATGCAGATACATTAAAAATACAAGCTAAACATAAAGAATTTTCTGATTTGATCTTCAACATCAAAGAATTGGCTAATGAAATTAAGCCGCTACGAACAGCTTGTCACTGGTAAATAAATTTTATAACGTTGAGCAACACTATGGATTACTTAGAACAACATCCTTGGCGTCAGTTAATAGCTTCTCCTATTAGTTCGCCGATTGAGCAAGAAATCTCAGAACAAAATCTAGACTGGGAATATTTAGATGGCGAAATGGTTAAGCTAGGCTCTCTAGAACATGAACTATTGGATATTGATAACGTTCAAAAAACGGCCCTTTCTCTACTCTCTAACGAAAGTAAAGATTTAAGAATCTTAGCCCATTTATTACGAACGCTACAGCATTCTGGTGGTGTTTTAGAGGTATTACTTGCTCTGCAATTATTGAGTGATTATGTCGAGCTATATTGGGAAAACGCACCGCCATCTTCTGAACTAAAGAAATATCGTTTAACAGTACAAATCTGTAAACGTTTTGAAAATGCTGCTAACAACTTCAAGCAATCTGCCTCCCGAATAGAACAAGAAGTTGCACTTCAACTATTAAATAAACTTCATCAATATTGGCAAGATAACAAACTGGCTACGACATTGATGGATTTACTTTCTCGTTACGCTGTAGATCGAGAAATTACCATTACTCCTAAAGATCCCGAACAGAAACAACCACCGAAATCACAAAAACAAACGTTTGGCTCCTCTACGCCATCAAATAATTCTATTATTGACCCTATAGAAGTGGATGCAAGCAATGAGAGAGCCTGGAAAAATACCTTGTTTAAGGTGGTAGAATATTTATTAGATCGTGAAATATCCCAACCTTTAGGTTATTTACTCAGACGCTATGCAATTTGGAATAACATTACTACAATTCCTTTAGCTGAAGAAAATAAAACGCCTTTATCTCCACCTTCAGCAGATCGAATCGCCTATTATGAGTCATCAATAGCAAATGCAGATATTGCATTATGGAAAGATATCGAACATAGTCTCACTGTTTCGCCTTACTGGTTTGAAGGACATTATTTATCTGCGATGATAGCTATTTCATTGGGCTATGATGAAATAGCAAATGCTATTAGAGATTCCGTAAATGAATTTTTAGAACGTTTACCTCAATTAAAAGAATTGTATTTTAGCGATGGAACAGCTTTCTGCTCTGAACGTTTGCTACAATGGCTATCTGAGGATAATTTGTATATAAATGATAATACATCTGCGCTTCAGGTTAATGGAACATCTACTGATGATTTATATAATGAAGATATTGAAATTGCACTTGGATCCTTGAATAGAAAGAAACATACAGATTTAAAAGACAAGTTTTATGATCAAATTTTCTTAGCTCAACTACTAGAAGAGAAAGGCTTCAATGAGCTAGCCAAACAACATTATTTTTCTATTTATAAATCCATAGAAAATCTTTCTGTAAAAGAATGGGAAGATAGTTTATATAGTACACTTAAACAAAAATTAGATAGAAATTAGAAATATAAGGTTTATAAAAATGAAATTACCATTAGCATTAACAACATTTAAACCACTTTTAACGAAAATTAGAAGTTCAGGAATTGTGCTATGTATTATAGGGTGGTTTGCATTATTAATCTTCATCTGGCTAAAAGGAGAACACTTTGCTTTAGGTGAATATAAACCACTATCAAGTTTAACTTCAAGATGGCTAACAACAGCTATATTAATTATTATTGCAATAAGTTTTATTACTTGGAAAGTAATCCAAAGATTAAGAACACTTGAAGCACGTCAACAAGAAGATAAACAACAAAAGTATCAATCTATAAAACCTGAAATAGATGCACAACGTCGATATTTTGACCATTGGATTAATCAATTCAAAAGACATATAAACCAACAAGACTATGCCTATTTCCTGCCATGGTATCTTATATTAGGGATTGAAGATAGCGGAAAAACTACATTACTGCAAGAAGGTGGAAATTTTACTAAATTATATAATGATGAAGAGGGTGAGCAGCAAGTAAATTTCTCGATATTTACTAATAAACAAGCCGTAGTAATAAACCCTAATCACAATCTCATAGAACAGCTCGATAATATTGAAGAAAAACCCAAATTATATAAAAAATTGTGGGGTAATTTATTACACCAAATTGCCGAACAAAGAGCAAGACAACCATTAAATGGCATCATTCTTACTATCGATATACATAGATTATTAGTGTCAGACAAAGCTCAGAAAGAAATGTATGTAAAGCTATTATCTCAGCGTTTGCAAGATATTTTTGAGATGACTCAGGGAGCATTGCCCATCTACCTGATTATGACAAAACTAGATATATTGCACGGCTTTGATAGTATTTACCATACATTAAATAAAGAACAAAAAGATGCTGCATTAGGTATTAGCTTTAGTCAACACGGTGAAAATTGGAAAATAGAGTTAGAGCATTTTTGGAATCACTGGATTTCTCAAATGAATGCTCTACTCCCTTCCTTACTCTATCAAACGACTTCTGAAAAACGTAGCCAACTTTTTAGCTATGTAAGACAATTAGCAACAGCAATGGATATATGCATTCCCTTTCTGGAAAGTTTAATGACGAATAAAAGTCGTTCATTTCATTTTCTAAAAGGGGTTTATCTGACATCTGCAACTCAAAAAGGGAAAATAGATGACATTTTTGTACAGTCTGCATCGGAACAATATCACCTTGGTAGACAAACCTACCCAATATGGGGAGTAAAAAATACTCAACCTTATTTTTGTAATGAACTCTTTGAGCAAGTTATTTTTAGCTATCCAAATCTCGCACAAGAAAGCCAAGGCTGGATAAAGCAATATCGCTCTTACATAAAAACATTTTGTTTCTCAAGTGGTATTCTTGCATTAGCTTTATTAGGAAGCTGGCATTACTTCTATTATAAAAACTATCAGGCTGGTATCAATGTACTTGAACAAGTAAAAGAGTTTAAAGCGATCCCTATTTCCTCTGAGCAAGATCATTTTGGAGATAAACAATTACCACTACTTAACCCAATCCGAGAAGCCACATTATCTTACGGCAATTATCACGATAAATCTTATATTTTTAAGGATATGGGACTATATCAAGGTAACGATATTGGCCCCTATGTAGAAAGCACTTATTTAAGGCTTCTTCAATTAAGGTTTATTCCAGCCATTATGAGTGGTTTACTAATCGAACTCAATAATGCGCCAGCAGAAAGTGAAGAAAAATTAGAAATTCTAAGGGTAATGCGTATGCTTGATGATAAAACCGGTAGAGATAACCGTTTTGTCAAAGAGTTTATGCGTAATTACTGGAGTAATGAATTTCCAGGACAAAAAGGATTACAAGATAATCTAATGTTACATCTAGATTATGCATTGCAACATACTAACTGGTTTAACGGTCGATTAAACGGAGATGAGATTCTCATTGAGGCTTATCAACCCTATGATTTATCGATAAAGGATGCTCAAATCGAATTAGCTCGTCTCTCAATTTACGATCGGGTTTACCAAAACTTAAAAATAAAAGCAAACACTGTGCTTGCGGCTCCTTTGAATTATAGGGATGAAATAGGCTCAGGTTTTGATACAGTGTATATGGCAAATAATGAGCAATTATTGAAGATCCCTAGATTCTTTACAGAACATGGACTAAAAAATTATTTTGTTAAACAAAATGAGCATTTAATTGATTTAATAGCAATGGATAGTTGGGTATTAAATCTTAAAGAAAATATGGAATACAGCGACGCAGATCGACAACGTATTAGCGAGCGTATTTCAGAACAATATGTGAATGATTATATTTCCACTTGGCGATCTGCGCTAAATAATTTAGATATTAGGGATTTTGCTAACCTGGAAGAAGCAATAAGTGCAATTGAAAAAATAACAGGCGGAGAACAAACAATTAAGCGAGCCTTGGTTATTTTAAGCGAAAATACGCTACCGCCTATATTACCAGATAAAGAAGGAAAGGAATTGCAAGAAGCAATAAATACGCTAGAGTATCGATTAATGTCGCAGATAGATCATAGTTTTGCTGAAGAAAAATCAGTCTTAAACGATGCAGAAAACAAAAATAGTGCATTGCAAGATATTTATCAGAAGCTATCTGATCTACATCGCTATCTTCTATCCATCCATAATGCACCAGATTCTGGAAAAGCTGCATTACAAGCAGTAAAATTAAGAATAGATCAGCGCTCATCTGATCCTATTCTAGAACTGCAGCAATTAGCAAAAACACAGCCTCAACCAGTTTCTCGTTGGTTAGGACAACTTGCGGAATATTCTTGGCGTGCAGTATTAAAATCAGCTATTGTTTCATTAGAAGTTGAATGGAACAATAAAGTGGTAAAACTATATAAAACCTATATAGATGGGCGTTATCCTTTTTCTGATAGCGCACAAGAGGTTCCACTAAGTGAATTCACCCGTTTTTTTGCCCCTAATGGGATTTTGGATGAATTTTATCAACATAATTTAAAACCATTTATCGAAAGCGACCTAACAGAATTATCAGAGGATCACTCACCATTAATTAGGAATGATGTCGTTGAGCAATTAATGCTAGCTCAAGAAATTAGAGATACGTTCTTTAATACAGGAAATGGAATTGGTATTCAATTTACCATTGAGCCCATCAATATTTCAGCAAATAAAAGACGTAGTGTATTAAATCTTGATGGTCAAATTATTGATTATTCACATGGCTTAAAAAAACAAACAAATATTGTCTGGCCAAATTCAATGAATGCGAATGTAGAAAGTAAGCTGACACTCGTTCCAACATCAAGTAATGCTCCACGTAGTTTAATCTTCAAAGGACCTTGGGCACAAATGAAATTACTTACTACTGGAAAAATAAGTAATGAAAAAGAAGGATCATTTGATATTCGCTATGATGTTGATGGAGGATATGCTACTTATAGAGTACATATTGATGCCTCAGACAATCCATTTTCTAAGGAACTATTTAAACTATTCAAATTACCTGAAACATTATATTAGTATGCTTTTTAAATGCTTTATTTTAAAGAATAGATATGAAAAATATGGATAAACACATTACGGAAATCCAAGTAGGCAAAAACCCTTCTAATACAGATGCTTATTTAAAAATTAGGGAGCAAATCAACTTTCTCAGTCGTCCAGAAAAACGTATTGACTGGAGAAAAGTTGCTAATTTATCCTATGGTATATTTAACCAAAATGGTATGGATCTACAAACGCTTTGCTATTATACCGTTGCCAAAGCTTATTTAGATCCCACTATTACACAAATAAATCAAAATCTAAGCATTATGGCTACTTTAATGAGTAATCACTGGTCTACATTCTGGCCTGATGGAATTCAGGCTAGGATAAATATCTTAAACTGGTTAAATAAACATATTAGTCCTTTAATCTTAAGTATAAATATTGATGATAAAACCTCAAAAGAGCTCTACAGGCTAAAAAATCACCTTACAGAAATACTAAATCAAATTAGTCTACATACAAATACATCTTGTAATCTGACTAATACATTAAACTTATTACAAGAGAAACTGAAAATAGAAAGAGAGCGGGATAATAATTTTCATATAGAAGAGAAAAAGAACATAAACGTTAAAAAAGAAATTCAAAAAACTCCCTCTATAGCACAAAAGATAATAAACTATGAACATCCCAATGCCCCAGTGATAGAAGCAACTCATAGTTTTTCTCCACCTAAAAATAATAGACGCTACATTAGCCTTCTAAGTAGTTTTTGCATAGGTGTTATACTATCCTTTCTAGTTAGTTATTTTTATCTACAACAAAAAAGTGAGAACTTTCAACCTATACCACATAGTTCACCAGGTATCTTAACAATTGACTCAATGAATATTGAATTACAGTATCAATTAAACCAACAAGAAAACATTGTTAAATATGTAGAATACATTCAAAAAGAGTTGGCAAAAAATCAACTGAAACAGAAAATAACACAATTACAAAAAGAGCTAATTACAGCAGAACAAGAAAAAAAAGGAATAACAATTTCTCAATTAAAAACAGCACTTTATGATATGGAGCGCACTATAAATATAAATCCACCGATTGAGCAACAGCTTTACCAGTACAGTCTTACACCTCAAGATTATATGCTACAAACATCACTTGAAGAAAAGTTAATAGGTTTATTAGTATATTATTATAGAATACGTCAAGACAACCAAAATATTAAATGATTTAGATACATATTAAATTATATTTTTTAGATAAACCTAGAAGTATCTAGTCATCTAATGATAGGTATCTATTATTTATTAAGATTTTATCACCAAAAAATAATTTGGTATTCGGGACAAGATAACCTGTTAAGAATGACGATTTTTTAGGTCCAATCACCTTACAACGCCAAAAATTAGTCGTGTCATCCTTGATTATTCGTTTTCTATGCAAGCCTAATGCTTGAAATTCATATTGTAAATTATTTACACATTCTTCATTATAAGGCTCCCCTTTTTCTTGTAAATATAGTTCAAAAGAACTTGGGCTAACAATAAATAAACAATCATTAACAATATGAACTTTTGCCGTACGATCATTAAAGGTGAGTTTATTATTTAGCAGTTTATCTTTTAGCCAATCTACAAATTTCTGCCCTTCGGATTTGAAATGCTTATTTTTATCTGCTGAAGATACAACAACAGTCTCCGTTTCAACAGTGATACAAGTATCTAAATCCGCTGACTCAGATTTTAATGTCATTGCTGCCTCAGTTTCAGAATTCTCAGAAGATATATTCTCAACTTGTTGCTTATTATTGCTATTAGGTGTGAACATATTTAGTAAAAAATCAACACTATTCTCATCATTATTTTCTAGTGTTGCATCAATATTCTGAGATGAATTAATTGATTGAGGTTCGGCATCGTTCTCTTGTAAGTTTGAGGTAGTCTCTGTATTTCCTTTTTTATTTATAGGTGCAGTATCTGCAACAGCATTTATTGTATTCGATGTATTTTCTTCTTCCTCATTTTCCTTTTCTACAACACGGATTGTTCCAGCAAATAATTCAGGGCGATCATCAACATTATCCCAAATTACCTCAGGTTTAATACGTAACAAGCTAAACTTATCTTTTGGTTTCCAACCTGCATCTGCCTTTAACTGACAATACCAAATCGCCGTACCTTCTGACGTACTTTCAATAACTTGATGAGCTTGCATTTCATCAAACAGTTTACGATTATCATTCGGCGCACTAATCCCCTGTCCTATCAAATAAGCTCGAATTTGATCTGCCGCAGTTTTACTCATTAGCCATAACCCTTCTTCGGTAAGCCAACCATCTCCTGGACCTTTAGCACTGATTTTAAATTTTTGTGAAACTAAATAACGTAAGGCTAAAACAAGTTGTTTTGCAAAGGAAATTACTGGTTTTTGGAGAAGTTTAGTAATATCACCGCCAAGAGCAAGAGCAACACTGTTTTGATCTGCTTTTTGCACAATTTCAGCTAATACGCTGGCTTTATCATAATGTCCTGCCATTGCGTACGTTAACGCAGAAAATACCTCTGGATAGGTTGCCAACCAATCGAAAGTTTCCTTAGCAATTAATTGATTTGCAATAAATCCCCCTAATACAGGGTGAAGTTCATAATCTCTCTGCTTAATGTATCTAAATTTGTAAGGCAATGTTGGTATGCCATTCCAAGCGTACCAACGTTTCCCATCTTGTAACTGCATTTCAATATCAACGATGGATTTACCTACATCGTGGACTAAGGCTAAATAAATCACTGCTGCGGTCCAAGCATCTTTTTGTTTTGCTTGTTCCTCTGGGGCTGCATTTAATGGCAGAACATAGTTTTGGCGTAATTTAGCCGCAAAAGAAATGACTTCTAAACCGTGGTCTAGCATCCCGCCTAAATGAGCGTGATGATGTGATTCTGAGGCTGGCAATAGCTGAACCATCTCGGCATAACGTTCAATGGGTTTTTGATACAAATGTTCAAACATTTCCCTTGTCATTGAGACTTGTTGCCACAGCAAGCCAAGATAACGCTGCCGCAATTCTGTATTAAGTAATTCTTGAGCAGAATAAGGCCTGATCCAACCATCTATATTCTGCTTTGGGGCTGCGTTATCTTTTGTAATTTTAGATGTATGTGGTTTTGATTTAAAAAGCTGTGTCAGTGATTTAAACATTAAGGTATCTCGCAAAAAATATGAGTAATGAAAGAAAAGGCCATTTAGCCCTTTGGCCTTTTCGGGTAAGACCTTTCCCCTTGGAAAGGTTACCCTTAAATCCCTTAGGGGATTTCCCTTATGCCTTTTCCTTTTTGGGGTTTTCGTGCGATTGTTTGACTTATACGCTCAAGTTGCTTCAATATATCTGCCGTTTTAGGCGAAATGTACCATAACACCTGTTTTATATTATTAAATACGTTGATAAGATCGATTTTACTTTCATCGAAAATTGGCTCATGGTGACAAATTCTATTCCTTAGATAACGCACTCGGCTTGTTATGTTATGTATCTCATTCACTATTAAATCACGTTCATCAGGGGAGGAAATACAAACATTAGGGAATGCTTTATTAAAATGATTTATCCATCTCATTCGATGAGTTCGTGATAGCATATTTTCCCAAAATATAAAGTTAAGCTCTGCTACAACTTTTCCTGGCGAAATCTCATTAGTATCTATTCTTAATGGCTGTAAGCGCCCATTGATGAAATGGAATTCATAGGTTTTGTGTGAAGACAACTTATTTACAATACGGAGCAATTCTTCTCTTGTTGCCGGTTTTAATGCTCGAATAAAGTTATCATTTAGAATACTATGTGCCCTATAACTAGGTTCTAGCGCATTAATAATGGCATTTCGTAATGCTACTTCATATAAGCTAATCACTTCCAAAAGTGCGCCACTTATTTGTATGTTCCAAATATAGAGTTCATATGCCTGCATATCTTTTAATGAAAGGTCATCTTCATCTTTGAAGTAAGATAGATAGGTTTCTATTCTTGCTTGGGATAATAGAGTGTGAAGCTCACTAATTTTAAATGCCATAATTTTAAACCATATTAATTAACACATTGACAACGATGTCATTGAAGTATAGCATATAGGAAGACTTAGGGACTGTGAAGATAGCGATCATTGATTAGCTGGACCCCCCTTTGCAAAAGAGATAGCCCCAATTGATGAAATTGGGGTTTCTTTTTATTCATCAATTTCTGCTTCCACTCCTTCTTCCTCTATAATCACTTCTTCCCATTCATCTTCTGATAAAAACTGCCAATAATTACAAATCCAACCATCTTCAAATTTTTCCCATACCCCCGCATAGTTATACTCTGTCACTTCGGGATCTGCGTGGCAAATTTGGCCCGCTTGAATTTGTGCGTTGGCCCAACTTGAAAAAAGAAGAGTTATAACGATAATCAAGATTTTCATTTTTAGGTCATCTTATTCCTCCTGTTCCAGTATATTTATCCTAAATGACTTTTCCTCTCCTAAATTCTCTGAAATTTCAAAACAATTAATTCTCCTAAAATCTCCTGATATTTTGCAAAATAGCTACTGTAATTAGGGTATACCTCAATGACACTGGCAAAAATCCAGTAAATGCCCCCGTCATTTAGACTGAAAATGGGGTTCAATAACCGAGTCATAAAAAAATGACCTTAATGAAGGTATGTTGAGTATTTTATGTTCGCACGAATCTATATGAGAGTCTCCACCGAAGAGCAAGATCTACAACGGCAAGAAAAACTGATCAATGATACAAAACGTAAAGGCTTTTATGTGGCAGCCGTATATCGTGAAAAAATTTCAGGCACAACGGAATGGGAAAAACGCCCAGAACTTTCTCGGTTAATTAGTGATTTGCAACAAAACGATGTCGTGATTGCCGAAAGCATCGATCGCTTAACACGGTTAGAACCGAAAAAAGCCCTTGAATTAATTAATGCCATACAATCAAAAGGGGCAAAAATTCAGGTTCCTGAAGTATTTGACTTTGATACCGTGTCACAAAGCCTCGGTACAAGTGCAGAGGTTTTTGACCCTAAATTTTTAATGTCAGACCTCTTTTCTGCAATGCAGAATATGTTTTTAAAACTTGCCGTCAGCGTGGCACACAATGATTTCCAAAAACGAAAAGAACGACAACATCAGGGAATTGCTCTTGCTCGAAAGCAACGAAAATATCGAGGGCGGCAACCCAATATCGCATTACACCACGCCATTATTGAACAGCGAAAAAATGGGACATCCATTAAAGAGACCGCGGCAATCCTTAATACAAGTGAAAGTACAGTATTGAGAGTTTGGCGAAAATATAAGGTTTAATATCATTAAAAACGGTAATGAGGAATATCATGAACCATAACATTTTAAAACTGAATGCGACATCTACTCAAAATAGTCCTATTAATATTCGTTTTAATAACTATTTAGAAGAACACCTTGATAGCATCACCAGCTCCATATTGGTGATTATTTCTGGAAAAATTGCAACAGGAAAATCAACTCTCTTAAGCAAAATAACAAAGCTCAAAAGCGTAGTTTTGATTAATTCACTACTTGACTTAAATAATAAATCCCCTAATCTAAATGACAAGGACATTTTAGGTATTGATGTTTCAAACTTTCAAGAATTGGATATCATCATAAAGCAATTAGAAACCTTAAGAAATCCAATTATTATCACTACTATCGACTACATTTACCTTGAGTCACTAACAAACTGGCAAGCATTTATTAATAGCAGAAAAAAACTGACAAAGATGAGAAATGCACCAATTCACTTGCTCCTAACTAGAAACCAGATTTCAACGAAGGCGTTATTCTAAAATAACTAAAGCTACGAAGAGTAACTCACTACAACAAAAATACTTTCCTCCTTCCATTTTAGCACTTGAAATTACCGTACATACACCGTACAATCAACACCTAAAAAAAGAGGAGAATATTATGCCAGCCACAGCGAGATTTGAAGCTAGAATTAATACTGATGTGCAACAACTATTAAAGCGTGCTGCAATCCTTGAAGGACGTAGTTTAAGTGATTTTGTAATTAGTGCAGCACTGTCGGCTGCGAAAAAAACAGTGGAAAAAAATGAACTTATCCACCTTTCCATCGCTGATCAGCAGTGTTTTGCAGAAGCATTAATTTCACCGCCTATGCCAAATAAAAAAATGCAAGAAGCACTTGATTTAAGCACCTCATTATTGGGGGAATAATGCTCCCCAATATCAAGATTACTGCATTTGATAAAGCCTATCTACGCGATCAATTTGATTGTGGCGTTCCGCCGTTAAATCAGTATTTACAAAAACAGGTTTCACAAGACATCAAAAGGCGTATCGCCTCTTGCTTTGCTGTCATTGATGAAAACAAACGTATTTTAGGCTACTATACTTTAGCTTCAGCAAGTATTCCTCTTGTTGATCTCCCTGAAAACCTTAAGAAAAAACTGCCCCGTTACCCTAGTATTCCAGCGGTTTTACTTGGTCGCTTAGCCGTTGATAAGCAAGCAAAAGGCAATGGTTTAGGAAAAGCCTTACTCGGTAACGCACTAAAACGCATTATTCGTTCGGATATTGCGGCTTATGCATTGATTGTTGATGCCAAAGATCAAAGTGCGGTAGATTTTTATCAACAATTTGGATTTCTCCCTTTCTCTAAAGATACCCACAAATTATTTTTTCCACTAGCAAACATCAATCTTCATTTAGATCGAGAAGCCTAAACCTAAACTTCTTACAGTAAAAAAGCACTCAATACTGAGTGCTTTTATTACCATTATTCATGGTCAAATTCAAAATCGTCCTTCGAATAACCAAACTCCATTGCAATATTGAAAAGTCTTTCTACTGAATCAGGATATTCGCAATGACAAGTCTCTGTTTCATCAGAACTTTGAATACCTGCAAATAGCATTCCCGGTTCAAAATAGGCTAATCGAAAACTTGCTTCAGGAAACCGATGGGTAAGCTCAGTAAACCATTCTGAAGGTGGACACCATGCGGTATTAAAGCTCACACAAAAATACGTCTGTCCATCAAGTATATCATCGCAACATTGTGTATCCGCATTCCATTTTACGCCCCAATTCGCATAAGCCCATTCATACCAAGTAGGCGCATTATATTTACGCTGATTATCAATATATTGCTGCCCTAAGGCTAAATCAAAGTGAAAATAATCCTGTTCATTAGAATGAACGTTAAGCCAATGGATAAAATCACCCACTGTCCAGTGATTCTCTCGTGATAACAAAGATAATCGTAACGCTTTCTTGCCATCTTTGATAAATTCATCAATTAGCTCGTCAGTCAGTTGCTGTAACCTGTCTAGCCCCAATAATCGAAATGATGGCCAACCATAGCCTCCAGAAACAATATTCACTTCTTCAGGCATTGGGATTAACAAGTTAAAATCAACCACCAGCTGATTTTCTTCTTGATCGAAGCGTAAAACTTTTTCAACAATCGACTTCAGCATGGCAGAATCTTGAGCTGAGACTTCAAGTGAGTTTTCGCACCAATTTGGCATCGTGTATCTCCTTATTTAAGTGAAATGATAAAAGGGATACACTGCCCCAAAGGGATAAATGTATCCCCATTGGGAAAAAGTGCGGTAAAATTTAACCGCACTTTTAAATGTTGAAAGAAAGAGGTGCATCATTAAATGATGCCACTCCGTATGGTTTACGCCGCTTCAGGATAGTAATGCTCATATTGTTTTTGAACATCAAGCGTCTCAAGCATATATTCACAGGCTTTGCGGGCAAACCCTGAGGCTTTAAGAATGGCTCGATTATCCTCTTTCAAAATCTTGAGCCAACTTTGAATATAGGCGGCATTTTGTGGAACTTGGCTAAACCCAAGATGTGCACATAAAAATGCCCCACCCATTTCAGCAATTAGCTCTTCAAAGGCATAGACTTTGTTGCCAAATTTGGCTTTACCTGAGGCAATGCCTTCTCGATTTAAACGCGAGGCGTGCCCTGTGGCGTGCGTCATTTCGTGCAAAAGTACGCTGTAAAAATCCCGCTCTGAATGGAATTGTTTCATTTCAGGGATTACGATTTTATCGGCTTTTGGCTGATAAAAGGCTTCGGGATTGGGTACAATATCCACTGTCAGCGACATTCCATCAATAATTTTGCGAATGTCTGCGTAAATCTGGTATTGGGTCAGTTCAGAATCCCCTGCACGTTCTTGCGTGTTATCAAACATTGCTTTCGGCAAACCGTCGCATTGTTCAATGTTGAAAACAGGATAACGTTTTAAAATGGCAAACTGCTCCATTTCAGGGTTGCCATCTTCATCACAAATCGGGTTACCTTCGTCATCACATTTTTCACGCTCAATCGGGCAATAGCTCGCAACAATTGTCGCTTTCTCACCTTTACGCACATAGCCGCCTAATTTGTTAGCTGCCCGTGCGGTGATCCATTTACATTGTCGATAGCCATTTTCTGCGCCAGCAATCCATAAAAGTAAGATATTTATTCCTTGATAGTATCGTCCTGACACGGCATTGCAAGGTATGCCTAAATTGCCTTCAGGGTTATCCCAAGGTTTTAGCCAAGGAACCGTGCCTGCTTCAAGTGCGGTGATAATTCTATCGGTAATTTCTTGATAAATATCTTTTTTCTGAGTTGAATTGTTCATGTCTGTTCTCCTAAATATAAAAAGGGGAACAGCCCCACAATCGGAGATGTTCCCCGATTGGGTTGAAAAGAAAGTCAATTTATTGAGGCTGACGTAATTGCGTTAAGCCTGCTAGCTTGTGTGCAAAGGTTCTCGCTTCACGAATGGCATCAAGGATTAAATCACGTCTATGGCCTCGGTAAGTGGTATCCTCACTCAAGTAAGTACACCAACCTAATGAACTTTCGCCCATTTGAATGCCGAGTGCTTTGTGATAGACCGTAGCACTTAAATCAACGATTTTCATGCCATTCAAAATGGCTTCGCAAAATTGATTGGTATCCTCATAGCCAAAATCTTCTGAGCTAAAATAGCCATAATGAAAAGGCACGGGTTCAACCGTAAATTCAATGCGATACTGCTTAGTATTAATGGTGCGACGTTTTTCTTCTGGTTCAATATACATTGATTCCAGCAAACGATACCCAAGACGTTCCAGCATTGTTGAGGTGTCTTTAATGTATTCGCCTAAATCCGCAATAAAGTTGTCCCAGATTGCCCTGAACATTTCTTTATCTTTGTTGCGAATATCTCGAAAGCAAAACGCTTCTTCCGCTGGACGCGTATCAAGGCTCATCGTATTACAATGGGAATAGCGATAACCGAAATGATTACGCGTAATGTCAAGCACATTGAAATACTCATTCGCCCCAATATATTCGGCAATAAATGCAAATCGGCGATAGGCTTTCTCTGTTTGGTCAGGATAAATGTGTTTATACAAATTAATCCAATCATCAGAATAAAGCCGACCATAAAAGGCAACGCCATCGCCTTGGCTATAAGAAAGCGAACTTTCAATCATTAATTCACTTGGAAAGCCAGCTTCAACCAATTTATTGTCAAAATAAGTGTGTAAAATATTCATTGTGTTTCTCCAAAATAAAAAAGGGGAAACACATTTCCTCAAGGGAAAGGTTTTCCCCTAAGGATAGGAATATCTTATCGTGATACGATTAAGATAGGTGTTGAAAGGTTAATTCGATTTGTTTTCGGGATCTTTGTCAGCAAGTGCTTCATCTTCTGAAAACTCTGCTTTAATTAAATCCCAATTCGCCCAATATAAAAGCCCAACAAACGTGCCTATAAAGAGCGTTGACAAACCGAGTATAACAAAGAGTGGCCAGTTCATTTTTTCTCTCCTTGCGTATGTTTTGACTTAATATCTGTATAATAAGCACAAAGATGACCTATTATCCAAGTAACTGCACCAAAAAGAAAGAGAAAAATCCCTTCAAGAACAGAAACGTTGTCTGAAGATAAAACCGTTCCTACAAGTCCAAGTCCCATCAGGTAAGCTCCTTTGCGTAAATCATCACTTAAGCGTAATAACGTTACTGTCTGTAAATGATGGAATAATGCTTTTAGCTTGGCTTTCATCTTGTTCGCCCTCCTGAGACCAACAAGGTATTTTCATCTTTTTGAGTCACCTCCAAAAAACGAAAATGTGAACCATGTTGTGCTGGCATTTTTTGTAAAAATCGCACCGCACTTTCTTGTGGTTGGCGAGCTGCCCAAACAGCCTTAGCTCGCTGAATAATTTCATCAATCAAGGCTTGCTGGGGTTTAGTATCAAGATGCTGATATTTCGGCATATAATCTCCAACTGCTGAGAATAAAATTTGCACTCTCATTGTGTTTCTCCTTAAAAATAGTGGGGAAACACAACCTCCTTGTGGGAAGCAATATGTTTCCCCAAAGGACGTAGCAAGGTTAACTAAATGTCAGTTTAGTAATACCAAAATAAGATAGCCGCAGACACCGCCCCCATCAGTAAGCCAATTAAGCTCATTGAGAGAACGACTTTTAAATGACGCCGCTTAAGTTTTTCGATTTCTTCACAATACGAAATTTCCTGTTGCTGTTGCAACATTTCGTGAAAGGCTTCTTGCTCAGCCAAACGTCGCTGAACATCGTCTTCAATACTGTGATGAACTGCTTGGCTCACGCCTGATAGTTTGTTGCGTGCAAAAACCACGGCTTTGCCTAAACCCCGACCTAAAACATAGGAAAAAGATTTTTTGGCTTTTTCGGGTTGTTGAGATGATCCAAAGGGATCGAAAGGAAGTGAATTGCTCATAATGCATTCTCCATTGAAGTTAAACATAGGTTCAAGGAGAAACGCCCTGCAGGGACATTTTTCCCTGAACAGGTGAGATAAAAGACACATTCACAGTGTAATCACTGAAACCTCTTTCAGAATGCTGAGGTTATTTCGGCAATGAACACAACTACCACGACGGGCTAGTCCGTTGCTATTTCAGGTGTTCTGCAACGTTTTAAGGGCTACCAAAGTAGCTGACTTAATGCCCTTATCATACAAAATTCACTCCCATAAAAAAATCCTTTTTTGCTGTTTCTTTGCACAATAATTGTTTCTATTTCAAAGAGAATTAATTATTCAGTTCATTTTGGAAGTTCGCTAAGGTTGGGCTATTTCTCTTTTAGTTGGTAAAAGGTCATGATAAAGCGAACGCTCCTTGTATATTTAAGTATCAGTATAGCTGCTTGGGCTGAACTTCCACGCGAAGTCAATATCACGGTTTTCAGCACACAAGCCTATCCCATTCAAAATGTCCAACTGGCTCAGCATCTTTACCATCTCGACCGTGTCGAACAATGGGAAGATGCGCTTAGCCAAACATTAAGTACCAATCCCGTCCAAGCGGAAAGTCAATCGAAAGCCTTCTTTCAACATCCTGATAGCCAAACGAAAATCCACGAATTACAGCAGGCTTATCAAGGCGTGATTATGGGCTGGCAAATGGGCATTCGCAAAGTCCCCGCCGTGTTATTTGACAACCCACAATTTGGTCAAGGTGTTATTTATGGTGTAACTGATGTTCAGTATGCCATTCAACTTTGGAAACAATGGATAAATCAAAAAGAGGGAAAATAACGTGACAATAAAAATCCCGCAAAAACTGACCGCACTTTGTACCGCACTTGCTTTTACTACAACAGCACAAGGCGAAATTAATACCGCGACCATTATGGCATCGAGTGCTTCAACCAGCTGCTTAGAATACAAGGTGGTAGGCACCTGTTTTTGGCTCTTCTGCACTTATTTTGGTTGCAAAGTTCGCACTTCAACAAAAGTACGCCACTTTTTGCCTGAAATGGTGGTTTCAGCCTATAACCACGATGGACAAAATCCGTGGTCAGAAATGAATGTGATGTCTCAAGGGGTTAAAGGCGGGGAATATCGCTCACCACAAAAAAATTACAGCCAGCTTAATTTTAAAAATGCTACTGCACTTGGCCACCCTCAAGGGGCGATTGGTAATTTGTTAAAAAGTACAGGTTATTATTGCCAAACCCAAACAACACCATTTATGCCGTATTTTTTAAGTAGCCTTGATTACTTTGCGTGGCAACAAAATTTGCCTGAGATGTTTTACCCTGAAGCACTGATACCAGGAATGCGTGAAGTACGTTCAGGGGCGGAGATGTGGGGAAATATTTATCCACGAGGTGGTGCGGTAACCCAAGTGGATGATTATAAGGCATCAGCCGTCATTGCACAGCGTGTTGCCGACATTGTTACCCGCACAGGACAACTCCATATCTATCAGCCTGCGGCGAGAACAGGCGGTGCAGGCACTTGGTATCCCAAACCTGTTAAAGAAGGCAATGCCAATAATCATAAATGGCAACAGCTCTCTCCCGAGATGCAACAATCTTGCAGTGCATTCCCTGATACCCCGCCGACAATGTTATCTGAAAAAGGCAATTATGCCTGGGCGTTATGGCGCCCTTATAAATGCTGTAAGCGTCGTGGGCAAACCTTTTTATACAGTATTGATTGGTCTAACGATAACGAATAAAAGGAAACAAAATGAAACGACTCAATAAAGTGAGTGTTGCGGTACTTTTCGCACTCAGTACATCTCCCATTTATGCAGAGCGCTCTCTGTTAGACAACATTCAATTTAATAAATCTGACTCCGTTTTATCCGATCAAATTTACTATCAAATCGGCGGCGGTTCAGGCTATATGACACCACCGACACGAGCAAAATCCCTGAAAGCCATTGAATTTGGGATTGGCTGGAAAGCCAATTTAATGTGCGGTAATTTTGATATTAAAACCACCGTAAAAAACCAATTAAACGGTATCACGGAGGGATTTAAAGATTTGATGAGCAACGTGATGGAATCAGCAAAAGGGGCAGTAGCCAGTCTTCCAGCGATCGTTATCCAACGTGCTAATCCACAACTTTATGACATTTTAACCAATGGTGTTTATCAAGGACGGCTTGATTTTAATCGCCTAAAAACCAGTTGTGAAGCCATGTCCAAACAGCTCGCTGACTATACCCTAAATGGGCGTTGGGCAAAATCGGCGGATTTGGAAAATTACAAAAGCATTGTGGCCACCGAACCCGATGCACAAAAAGCACAGAAAAAATCGGAAGATAACAAAGGAAAAAATGGTAAAGAATGGATTGGCGGTCAAAAACGCGGTGGCGAAAATCAAAAACAAATCAAACTGATTGAAGATGTTTCTAAAGCAGGTTACAACCTCTTACACAACCGCAACGCCTTAGATGAAAGCCCACTTACAGGGCAATCTTGCACAGGGGCGACTTGCCAAACCTTTGATTCGCCACAAAAACTCTCCGACTTTTTAACCCGAACCATTGGTGAACAGTCCATTTCGACCTGTACTGAAGATTGTGGCCCGAAAACCAGCTCAAAAGCAGGGGTTGGATTGGCTCCTGCAATTGAAGAAGAAAATGTACAAACCGTAGAGAAACTCGAGCAAGTGCTGAATATGGACACGCCAAGTAAAGAAATGCTGGCTGAACTGAGCTCTAATACTATTCCTGTTACACGGGGACTCATTGAAGCCTTACGCGAAGATCCTGATGTGGAAGTGCTTAGCCAACGTTTAAGTGCTGAAATCGCCACGGCCAAAGTGATGGAAAAAATGCTATTAGCTCGTCGAGCAATACTCGCAGGAATGCGCGAACCCTATGTAGCAGCCGATCAAAATGCACAACAAGAGCTGGAAAAAACCTTAAATAAAATTGATTTAGAAATCTCTCAAGTCAAACTTGAAATGGATATGCAAAAAATGATCACCAGTAACACAGCATCTGTCGTGATTCAAAACAAACTCAACCGCGAAGCCAATGTTGGCAACCATGGAGAGGGCTATGACAACGTGGATAAACGTGTCAATGACTTAGCTTACGGCACACCAAATGTGGAAGATCATATGGAAGCAGGCGATATTGCCTTACCTCGCCGAAACATTGCCCTAGATGTTCCGATTGTGAACAACGTTGTGCCTTATAGACCGCCTTATAACGCAAGTGGAAACTATTCTGGCAATTATAAACCAATTGCCCCCATCAATGGTTCCTCTCTTGATCAAGCGACAAGTCTATTGAGAAAGTTTGAAGGATTTATTAGTAAAGCAAAATGGGATATGAATGCACAGCGTTTAGGCTACGGCTCAGATACGATAACCAAAGCAGATGGTACGGTGATCAAAGTACAACCTGGAATGACCGTAACCAGAGAAGATGCTGAGCGTGATTTAGCTCGAAGAACGAAGGAATTTGCAAATATTGCGAGAAGAAACGTTTCTGCCGAGACTTGGGATAAATTACCACCTAATGCACAAGCTGTTTTAACCTCGATGGCTTACAATTATGGTTCTCTGAGTAAATTGGAGTCCGTGGTAAAAGCAGCAAACGTCTCAGCCAATACAGGTGATATGACTGCATTAGCCAATGCAATCAGAAGACGACAAGTTGATAACGGCGGAATGAATGCTCGACGTCGGAATCAAGAGGCTGATTATGTCCTGAATAAAACAAACTAAAAAATAGTCGCATTTTTAATCTTTCATTGATACATTATTAACATCTCAAAACAGCCGGAGCTTTTTATGCGTAAATATCTTTTTTCAAGCATTATTTTAACCGCACTTTTTTCTACTAATGCCCTTGCTGCAAATAATAGCAATATCATTTTTTCTTGCACGGCAACAGATGGTAAACCCATTATGGTGAAAAAAGTTGGCAGTGATTATGAATACACATATGGTCAATTTAGTTTTAAAAATCCAATCAAACAAGTCATCGCCAATGAAAACTCTGAAATTTCAGTAGGTTCAGGATTTATTACGAATGTAATGGAACTTAAAAATAACGGAATTTCTTACCGTGTTGGTTTTCTTCAAGGTAGAGGTACCAACACGATTGACAACCCTAGCGTTGACATTTACAAGAATGGGCAATATGACGACTCTATCGAATGTAATGTAAAAAAAGCGATTAAACAAAACTTTGCTTCAACACAGATTCGCCGTAGCGGTCTTTAGGCTACAACAAAGTATCTAAAAAGGGGCGTTCCAATTTATTACGCTCCTTTTTATTACAACACAAGAAAAAATCCTTAGCAGAAGGTGCATATTGATCACCATAAATAGGTTTAATCACCGATGAAACAAGATGATGAATGTTACCAACTTCTTGCAAGAAAAAGTGCAGTTGAGATACTTCAACGACTCACTCCAGCAGAAGATATATCAACGCAAGATGAATTGGACAAGTACATTGATGATGAAAGAAACAATTTATAATCCAAGCGTGATTGATATGGACATCACTCTTGCCAATAACATTTGGGATAACTGGTTTAATGATGCACTGGTCGCATCAGCAGTTTTTTCTGTATGGATTTCTTTAATTTACAATATGTTATCTTCATTTTTGTAGTATAGCATTGTTGCTAATCTACTACAGCCCCAAAGAAATTATTGGATATTTTCCTGAAAAGCGTCTATATTTGGGAAAGAGAGCATCAGCTATCATAGTGCTACTTAATTTAGGTGCTTCGCTACCGTATAATGCGAGTTTTACAAGTAGGTGCTTCGCTGCCGTATAATGCGAGTTTTACAAGTAGGTGTTTCGCTACCATATAATGCGAATGTTAAAGTAATGCTAAAAAAGAGCAGGATAAACTGTTCTTTTTTACTACATTGAGATCGACACAAATCCCCCCAACTCACCTAAAAAATTAGTCTTTCAGAATTGCCTCAACAATATCCTGTGTTTCAGCTAAAATATAGTCAGGCACCGACTCCACTTTCTTTGCATTTCTTCCTTTAAAATCAATAATTCTGGCTTGGTACGCTACAATAACACCTTGTGTTTTACAACCTGTCCCACTTAGTGTCACGGCAAAACCGTTATTTCTCGCCAGTGTAGCATTACCTTGTGTAATGGGAGCAATCATCATAAATCCTAAATTATGAAAGGTATGGTTACTTAGTACCAATGCAGGACGGCTCTCCCCTTGTAACTCGTTTCCTACAACAGGATTCAAGCACACAGTAATAATGTCCCCTCGTTTAAAATTGTATTTAGCCATTAAATTTCATTCCCTATTGGCGTAAGAGAATCCCATTCTTCAATAACGGGGAGCTGTTCAGTAGAGGTCATTGCGATACGTTCAGCTAAGGTGAGTCTTCTTTTTTTCGGGGCATTAGGAACAATGACAATTTTGATTGTATTGTCATCCACCTTTTCTAGTTCTAAAAAATCGCCCATATTTAAATTCATTGATTCAGTAAAGTCTTTCGGTAAACGAATCGCTTTACTGTTGCCCCATTGTTTTACTTGTAATCTCATATTTGTGCTAGGCAAAACGTATATCTCTCGATAAACGAAAACTCAGCCTCTCCTTAATCCACTAGTCTTTCATTTAACCACAATCGTATCATTTTATGATACACTTTTAGTGTAGCTTTATTTTTTGTAATGTCAAATGATTACGCAAATTCATTGTAAATTGCCTATTGACTTTTCTACACAAGAGGACAAGAATAGTCAGCATATAAATTGTACAACCCTATGGAGATCATAAACGGAGGCAAAAATGAAAATGGCACGTTTTGCAAAATTCGTAGATAAAACAGAAAACGCGATTAACAAATTTCAATGCTGGCAGGCATCTAAATGGCTTAAGGCAGTCATTGTTCTCGGCATTTCTGTCTTACTCTTTGGTGTATTTTACTACTTGACCGCATTCACAATTTTGTTAGCTTTAATCGTGGCATTTAAATTTTTTCCTGAAGATGTAAAAGGTATCTTAAATTTCTTCAGTGAAATTCTTTCAACTGATGGTAATAAGAAAGACACTGAAGATGGTTATAGAGACGGAGACTTAGGGTTTGGATTTTATGTCGGTGATATAAGAACCGATGATGATTAAATAGCAAAATCAAGAATGACTTTGCTATTTTTCATTATTTATTTCGACATTGTTTTTGCACCAGATTGAACAATATTTGTTCCATTTGAGCCACTTTCTTTAACTTGTCGTGAGCCTTGTGTGAAATGATCTGCCAATTTTCCTACATTCACTCCAGCCCAAGACATTGCCGTAACCCAAACACCAGGCAAAACCAAAAACATTACCCCTAACACAAAGCTCATAATCACATCATCACGGCTATTTTGGAGAAACGCCCAACTGATTTCTGATTGATGGCCAGGGGAATTATACAAAATGCTAATCAGAAACGAATCCAACCAACGTGCTAGCTCCCACCAAAATGACACGGTCACTAATGCAAACTGCACAAACATCAACGTTACAATGGCTTTTAAGGAATACCCACTAAATATAATGACAATCGGCGTTAAAATAATGACTGCCATAATCAGTAAGGCTTGGATCATAGGCAACGCATTACGCATTGCATCAAAACCTGGGTACGCAGCAAGGCTGCCCGCCGTAATCCCCAATGCGGATACCACTGAAGAAACATTATTGGTTAGTGTAGAATCTAAACTGCCACCGTATCCTTCATAGGCTTTTCCCCTTGAGATATTAATATTTTCAGGGCGTAATAAGGTGCGAAGTAACGCCTCATCTTGAATATTCGCATCAGTAAACAGCTCGCCTAATTTCACCGATAGATTTTGTCGCATATCTGACAACAACATATCTTTTAACCCAATGCCACTGTCTGCCCACCATTCATCGCAATGCGGGAAACCGCCCTCGCCCGTATTGGGTAATCCCTGATCACGGTTAGGGTCATAAGCCCAACGTTGCATCGGTTGCATCGCTCGATAACGAGGATAAAGTTCACTATTATTCACTAAAATTTTCCCGCCAAGCCAGCTTACCTCTCTAGCTTGTGCGGCATTCATTGCCACTTGGCTATCCAACACTTTACGGCGAGCAGGCAAATAACATTGCTGCACAAATTGACGGACTTCGGTCAGCAGTGCGGGGTTGTTAATTTTTTCGTGTTGCACTTCAAAACGGATTTGACGCAAATCAGGCTTACAAGGAATGGTTGAAACCGCACCGTGTAAAATCCCTTTATTCACCGCGTGCATCAAGCCCCACAACAAGGGCACTTTGGCTTGTTTATCGGCAAATTCACTCACCATATTGGCATAACCTGTTTTTTCAGGGGCTAATGGCACTTTATAGCCACAATGCTTCGATTGCTCCACATTGTAAGCCATATTATTGAGCGAAATCGGTAACATCGGGGCAAGGGTAATCACAATCACCAGCATTGCAGGAAAAAATTGTATGCCTAGCCAATCAATCAGCAATTCGCCTTTGTTTCCCTCATCTGCCCCTTGTTTTTTCACTTCTAACCACGTTTTGATGAGTACCCCAATTAAAGGGGCAATAAATAAGCCTGTACTGGCCAGTAATCCAAATAGACCATTGTTGATTATCCACCCCAATAACGTGAGAAAATATTCAAGATAGCTGTCTACATTAAACGTCATCTTTTCCTCCCCTTTATAATCGATAGAGTAAATTCAGCCCTTCAACGGTGAGAAATACCGCTATCACCAATCCCCACAGTTGAACGGAGAACGGACGAACACGATAAATACGATACATTAACCCTATCACCACCGCATACAAGCAAAGTCGCCACGCCATCCACCCATTGGCAGTTTCCTGCAACCATTGATTTAGATTCAGTCCTGGCATATAAGTCACCAAGACAACGCCAAGTAAAAGCACACTTAAAAAGAGCAATACGCCGATTAAAAGTGCGGTCAAAATTTTGCGTGTTTTTGAACGGGTTTTCATTGTGCCTCCCCGCCAAATAGTCCAGTCGGAATGGTCGGAGAAATCCCGAGTTTTTCACTCAACGCATAAGCAAACCAAAAGGCATCAATGTCATCGGCAACACTTAAAGAAAGCCGTGTGGCATTCATCTCGCTAACAAATTGATAATACCCACCAATATTGAGTAAAAGGTAAGTGATCCCTTTCTCGCCAATCACCTTAATATGCCACGCACGTTGTTTGAACACACGATGCGGATACAAAATAAACTGTTGTACGTTCCCCACTCTTGCCAAAATCTGCTTACAAAGCCGCTCTAAATCTTGCAAAACTGGGGCAAGATTAAAAGGACGAATAATTGGGTCAGCTTGAAATAAGAGGCCGACACGACTTGTCTTAGGTTGGCTCATCAGTAATTCCTCTTGCTTTATCAATCTGTTTTGCCATTATCAGGGCTGCATCAAGTTCACTGCACTGATGCTCAGCCATAATGGCTCGGCGTTGTGCTTTCTCGTGTTTTTCTGTCATACCCAGAGCCAAATAAATACTCGGTGGCACGACACGGAATAAGGCTTCCATATTGGTTGCCAGTACCACACCCTCAGTATATTTTTTATCGGCTTTTTTCGCAGAAAGTAACATCAATTTTTGTGCTTCAGAAAGACGACGAAAACGGTTCACTTCTTCAATTTCATCATTGGTCAGATTCAGCAACTCCCACCATTCAATCATACTGAGCAATTTCGCTGCCTCTTTCGGAAAATCCTCCATATTTTGCGTGGCCAGCCACAACCAAATGCCCAATTTTCGCCACATTTTTGACCCTTTTACCAAGAATTTAGCAAGCAAGGGATTGACGGTGATAATATGGGATTCATCGGTAATATTGACGATAGGACGAAAACTGTGTTGGTATTTTTCCCCAAGGCTATTGATATGGTTAATTAAGGAAATATACGCAATAGAAAGCTCGGCTTCATAGCCTTCACGGGCAAACATCGCTAAATCCACAAGGGTGATGTCTGCCTCTGGCCAAATTTCCCCTTCACGGTTAAAAAACTTCCCATTAATTCCCGTACAGAACATATCCATCGCCTCTGCCATTTCAGCCAATCTTGCACGTCGCTCCTCTCGGGTATCGGGGTGTTGACTCAACGCCTCTAAAGCATCGCGAACATCGCCCGCGAGGGTTTGTCGCCCCTCAGCATAGGTTTTTTCGGCGGCCATCATAATGGCACGACGGATTTGGGCTCGGTCGGCACGACTCATTTTGTCATCTTCTTTCATCTCGCCGCCCGTGATCATTAAGCGTGTGGTCAATTCCATTTCAGCTAATAAATCACGTTGCTCACTGCCCTCTTCATCGTCCTCTTCCTCATCAATAACCGCCTCAACATCGACGTTCATTTCGAGGAGTTTATGGGCTTCGGAAAAAAGCGGTAAAGCAATATCACTGCTCGGCTCAAGGGAAATACGGTTGACCGTTAAACCATAACGTTGGGCGTAATCGGCAAATAAGCCAAAGGAGTTTCCTGCCTCAACTACAAAGAGACGTGGTCGATGTACTGCCATTAGTTGTGCCATTTGGGCATTCAATGTGGCTGATTTTCCCGATCCTGTTGGCCCTAACAGCAATTTATGGGCATTTTTGGCTCTGTCTTTCGGATTAATGGGATCAAAATCCAGGGGTGAACCACCGCGATTAAAATAGGTAATGCCAGGGTGTCCTGTGCCTGTTTCCCGCCCAAAGACAGGCAGCATATTAGCGAGGTGCTGCACAAAATAATACTTGGTATAGTAATGGGTTTTCATATCCAACTGCGGATTGAAATTCATTGGTAACCAACGAAGATAACTGTTCAACGGGGCAATTTCAGCATTTTCTTTAACGGGAACAAGATTGTTACTCAGTAAAATGGTTCGAAGTTCACGAGAACGTCGTTTGAGTTCTTTTTCATCTTTACCGTGAAGATAAAACGCCAGACTGGCTTGATAGAGCTTGTGACCATCTTTGAGGTATTCCATCACGGTTTTGACATCTTGTTTCAGGTAAATCGACTCATAATTTTCGCCTACCGCACGGCTGCTAATTCGTTCAAGATGGGCTTCTAATTTGTCTTGAGGATACACCACAATAGTTGTCACCATAATGGTCGATTCAGGCAACAAGTCAAATAAGGCATTAATATTCTTACCACGCCGTACCTCACCTGTGAAATGCCCAATGGCTGGGGTATTTCTTAGGTTGTCAACAACCACCACTTCGTGAGGTAGCCCATCAAAATACCAATAATCCTGTTTGCTTTCAGGTTGGTTATAAAAGAGATTTTCAGAGAAATCTTGCCCAACAAACGGCAAATCATCGCTTGTTGGTTGATGCAGTTTGTCATAGCAGCTGCCATTATCGAGATCAAACGCCATCGCAGGATTAGGGTTAAACCAACGGAGTAACCATTGATGAATTTGCTCGCCTGTTTGGCGTGTTAAGTGAAGCCCCGCGGTCGTTAATGCCCCAACCACCCGCTCACAGGCATTATTTAAACTTTCTACCGCACTTTGTTCTTCATTTTTTCCCACATAACGGTAAATGACCATTCGCGTACGGCGAATACGCCCAGACCAGATCGTATTGGTAATGCGATCATCAACAAATAATCCCCCTGGCTTACTAATGTCTTTTAAATGTTTTTCTGTATTTTTTAACCATTCTTGCGTAAACGCACTTTGCACAATATCAGGGGCAATATAGGCTTTCAGGCTTTCCACATAAGGGCGTAAATCTTGTTCATCTTGACAATAAAACTGCACAACGTACGGGTAATTATCTAATTCATCAAAACTGTCTTGCAGTGCGTCTTTAACAAGGCTGCGTACACGACTTAAATAGTCCTCACCACGCCCTTCCGTACCAATAGGTTTAACATCAAATACTACGCCAACACTGCGTACGTCATCTAATAACATCACACCTTCTTGTTCTAAAAATTCGCCCCACGGCAAATAATCCACAAAAGAGGGCTGTTTGCTATATAAACGCTGATGATGTGCTGCTTGGGTTAATTTACCACTCCGCTTCACAGTTTGAGGCACAGAAAACCCAGATGAAGGCTCAGAGGACGGCGTTTCCTTCTCTACGTTTTTCTCTACCTCCTCGCCTTTTTCTGGACGAGAAGCCGCCTTATCAGGAAAAAAGGACGTCAATACGTCTGAAAACACGCCCATTATAACCCCCTTGTCCGTTCACCTGGCTGTGCATACTGTACGCGACTATAAAAGGGGATCACTGTGGAATACCCAGGGATCGGCATTGGCTCACCTGATGCCGATAAATGAGGATACACATACATAATTAAATCAGGATTAGGGAGCTTGGGAAAAAGGTTTTTAATTTCATTTTCTGCCGTGCGAGTATAATCCCGTTGTTCTTTAAAGCCGATATAATTGACAGGATCAAGCTGACGGTTATTGCTATCGCGATAAACCTGTAACTGTGCGCCACTGCCCCCTTTATTCCAAATCGCCTGCATTGTTTCCTCACCAGTTGGCAATAAGGCTTTTTGTGAAGTTGAGCAAGCGGACAATACACAAAACGTGATAAGTGCGGTAAAAATTTGTCTTCTTTTCATAGCAAATTCCTTAATTGAAGTCTTAATCAAGCTGAGAGGAACGAGAAAATTGGGCATATTTCACTTTACGCCCTTTGAGGTCGTAATCAATGTCAATGGCTTTATCAATGTGGATCGCAATAGGGTGTCCAGGTGGTACATAAATGGCATCAAAATTCTGCCCATAACGCTCTTTAAACCAATTTGCGGTTTCTTGAATGCCTTGCCCTAGTGCTTGGCCCACCACATATTTGCCTTGTTGTCCCGTTACCGCACCAACAACCGTATTGCCATCAACCACCGTTGTAGTTTGAGCTTGCGAGTAACCTTGTGCGGCTGCGCCCGCGGCAGCCAGTAAGAAATGCGTGCCTAAATATTCCGGGGCATTAGTTTTCCGCTCCCCAGGAATACAAGGGATACCATGTGGGTCGGATAACCAGCCAATGTTTTCATCCCCTTTGCCAAGGTTGCCATGGGTAACAATCCGTCCATCACTAAATACAAACGTCAGACTTTTTACCTTACCACGCACACAAGATAAGGTCCAATCCCCTGTCGCCGTCCCTGACACAATGGCTTGTTCGATGTCTGGCAGTTCAATGCCATTAGCAATTAAATTATCTCGTCCAATAATGGCTTTAAACGGGTAAGGGTCATTTACTGAATTACCAATTGGGATACGCCCTAATAAGGCGGTCATTGACGTTGAGCCCATCAACGTTGAATTTTCAGGGATCGTGTAAACCGCAATTTTATTTTTTTGTTTCCCACTCGATGAGCTTGAAGAGGTTGTGCCACGGTCATTCTCATCACTGCCTGAAATAAAAGGTAATCCCTTTTTACCCGATGTGGTATTGGATACGTTAAGGTTTGGGAAGCCAATTTTAGCAGGGTTACGTTCATCTTCGATTTGATCATCGGGATTAACCCATTCAACGCGCTGTCCGTTTTCCTCTGCCCCCGTTCCCACTTGACCATTTCCGATAGGAAGCGGAGTATCCTCCTCAACGCCAATCCCATTGGTTGTATTGCCCTGATAAGTGCTTGACTCATTAGAGGACGTGCGACCTTGAACTAACTGCGACATTTCTTCGCGAAGTATCGCCACCATATTTTGTAGCTCTCGCGTTTTGCTTTGTACCGCCTCATCAACTTGTTGCTGCACATCTTGCTCACGTTTACGCAAGGTTTCATTTTCTTTGAGGATTTTTTCATTTTGCGAGATTACTTTCTCATAACGACGGTTACTTTCTTTCGCCGCCCCAATTAACGTACGAACCGTGTCATTTTTGGTATCTCCCTCTAAACCCAATTGACGGATTTCTTCAGGCGTGAGATCTTTAAGTGCGGTATCCAACACACTGGGTTTTGTGCTTGAAGACGATGACGAACCACTAAATAAGAGATAGGATACACCACCGACCATAAGGAAAATAATCGCACCAATGACAATAAACATCTTATTGGCTTTCATTCTGTGCCTCCTTCACTGTTGCAGAGCGAGTTTGCTCAATCACTTTTTTCACCACAATTTTGGTGCGTTTGACTTTTTTCGGTGGCACATATTTTTTCGATTCAGGAATGATAGCTTGATTTGGTCGCCCTTCCGTGACCAAATAAAGGGTTGTTGTATCTTCCGTTGAACCGCTACCTCCCAACCAATGATGTTGAAAAGTCGCCGCATAAAAACGCCCTTGCAGCTCACGCGGGTCGAGGTCAAGGCGTGAGGCGCCTTTATTTTGTAGGCGAATAGCGGTAACCACATAATCACCCAGTTGCCAGCTCATTAATGGCGTTGCAGTGATGGGTAATGCAGGTAATAACGTGGTGATTTTTGACGGCAAGCCGTGTGCAATTTGGCGAATACCTGGAACGGATTCGACCGTACGCAATGGGGCATAAAGCATCTGGGCGGCATAACGGGTCAGGGCAGCAGGTACAGGTAATTGAGGAGAGGCAGAAACTTGCTCTTCTGCCTCTTCATCTTGATTCAGACTGCCTGATTGATTTTCTAATTTTCCCTCATAAAGCAAGCGAACGGTTTCTTGAGGATTGGCCACCTTTTCTTTTGCGGTAATATCCAGCAAAATAATTTCGTTGGTCAGCATATCTTTGAGCTGTAACCGTGCGGTAGGAAAGGGTTCTAAGGCTTTAAGATACACCGCCCCACCTGTGGATTGTAAACGGATTTTCCCCTCTAAGGCTTTTGGATAGCCCACTTTGACGTTTTTATCGACCAAAATGACCCGTTCTTTCTCCACCTGCAAATCAATCGGCAAAGGGAGGCGTTGCCACTTCATTAAGATTTCGGCTTGAGCATTCCACGCAATCACAGCACAACAGAGTGCGGTCAAATTTCGTAAGGTTTTTCGTTTCATTTATTTTTTCTCCTCACTCTCACTTGCCTCTAAACGTAAGGGTATGGAGGCATAACAATTAAAACCTAGTCCCCAAGGATTACGCTGTGAATCAATATCCATTCGCACAATACTGATAGGAAAACGGGTTAAAACACGTTTGACAGGCTCGTCTTTGTAATACTCATCGACACTTAAATCCAAATTCACCGTCCAGCTATCTCGGCTATGGACAATCACACGATCATCACTAAATCCCCGTCCTGGGATTTCATACACGCCACGCACACGATCTCGCAATTCACTATGACGTTGGCGATCCTCATAATCTTGTTGCAAAAATGCTTCACAAGAGGGCGTTAAAAAGGGCTTAAGTGCTTCAATGTTTTTTTCGTAATCTTGTGTCCCATCAAGTGTCCAGCGGTTAAGCTGCTGAAAGGTTTGATAGGCAAAGGCATACACGGTTGATGTAGGCACTTCCCACCAAGGTCGCTGACTGCCTGCCCTTAAATCAGGGGGAAGTAAGATTTTCAAGGTACTTGGGAAGGTGTAAATAATAAACATTAAGGCAAAACAAATAAGGGTGATGCAAACGATCGCAATCTTGGCTACGGTTAATTGGCGATCTTTATGGTTCAGTTCACTTTTCAATCTACTCATTTAGAACAGTCCTTTTGAAGAACGACGAGTGGCCCAAAAGCCGACCCGCCGAATAAATTTATTGCCGCCTAAAAGCGAATCCATACGCTCTTCAATCAGACGGTTTAAATAGGCTTCTGGCTTGCCCCGCTTTAAACGGGCGAATAGCACTTTGCCAATCAGTACAAAAATAATGCACATTAACATCGCAAGAGCAGGCGCAAGAATCCAAGACAGCCCAATCGCCCACAGCATAATGCCAATCACCAACCCAACCCCAAATCCGATCGCTGCTGCAATACCAAATTCAGGCACCGTCATCCCACCGTACACGGTCGCTTCTCGATTAAGTCGGGTGGGTAAAAATTGAATATCGTCTTGAGTTGACATAGCGTATCCTTATCCTGTGAGCAAAGGGTAAGTAAAATAAGATTAGAAAAGCCCAACGGCCATTTTCACCAACCAGAGCGAGAAGAAAATCAGAATAAAACCAACAATTAAGGCTGCAATAAAAGGCGTCCAACCTTTTTTATCGGTTTCATCTGTTGCTTGGTTGTATGTTTTAATTAAGGCTTTAACGACTGTTAAAATGCACCAAACCGCAAATAGCACAGAGGCAAGTGTTGCTAAGGCTTTCGCGACAATAAAAATAATCTCCATCGGATCGGTCGTATTACTATCCACGCCAGGAATTTTAAAATCAGGAATTTTGGACGCATCAGGTCCTGCGGCGAAGGCGTTTTGCACAGCCCCCAAACACAGAACTGAAAAAGCCAAATAACGCTGTGCACCCCATTGCCAAGTGCGTTTTACTTGCTGAAAAAAAGAATGGAAAAGAGTCATAATTACCTCTCAGAAACGAAAAATAGCACGACAACAATTAACACTGCTGCCCCTTTTAGAATCAATTTTAAATAGTCAAAGAGATCTCCCTTAAACCCATTGAATAACCCGCTGTAACCTTTTTTTATTGCCCATACATAAGCAAACAGCAACAATGCCACGAAAATAATCGCAAAGAAGGCACGAAGCTCTGTGGCATTTAGGCCACTGGCAATTTCAAAGGCCTTAAGCGGGGTATAATCACTTGCCATACTGTCCTCCTTAATGTCTTAATTTGGTGTAATCTTCTTGCAAGCGACGAGAGGCGTTGGGATCGCGAGGAATGGCACGTGTTGGATTGATATATTGATTAATGCCACTTTTAATCGCATTAATATCTCGACGTGCAGCTTGATAATCAAAATATTCACGGTTTTTCTCCGAGGTCTGAGCCAGAGCCTCCGCACGCGTAAGCGAATGCTGAGCGGCTTCAAGTTGCTTGATAGCCTGAGCTAACTGGGCATTTTCGGAAGCCTGTACAGTCAATGCCATCATAGACACAGAGACGGTGAGTAAAACCTTTTTTCCTAACGTATTCATCGACAACTCCTTAACTTAAATTGATTCGGGTTAAGGTTGCCAAAAACGAAATGGAAGTTTAATGAGAAATTCTGTTCAGAATTGAGAGAGTTTTGGCTGGCACTTTTAATCATACAATGTATGAGATATAATACTTGGTATGATAATTATTTCCGAGTGTCGCTGATGTACACAATTATTGAGCAAGAAAGTTTTAAGAAGAAAGCAGATCAACTTTGGAGCGAAGAAGAGAGAGCCACTTTCTTTAGTTTTTTAGCAAATAATCCCTTAATCGGTGATGTTATTCCTAATGCGAATGGCTTGCGAAAAATTCGTTGGAGAGCATTAGGGAGAGGCAAACGAGGAGGGTTAAGAATCATTTATTTTAATTTATTAGATGACGGGATTATTGTTATGCTTGATATGTATGCAAAAAATGAAAAAGAGAATATTTCTACAAAAGAATTAAACACGTTACAGCGAGGTAAAAAATGAAAGATATCCAAGAGAAAATTGCATTAGCTACAAAAAACTGGAATATTAATGAGATAGTCAATGCAGTTATTGCTGATGACCCCGAGGCGATTACCATTAAAAACAGCTTAGCGGAGGCACTTCAACAAACCCAAAAAGGACAGTTAGCAAGAAAGAATAAAATAAACTTATCGTCTATTGTTGAAACACGAATAAAATCGGGGCTTTCGCAAGATAAATTTGCAAGGACATTAGGGATTTCAGTCAATACATTACGTTCTTGGGAGCAGGGGGTGCGTAGTCCCAGTGGTGCGGCTGCTACCTTATTAAAACTCCTAGAAAAACGCCCTGAATTAGTGGCAGAATTAAGTCTTAGTTAAATATTCACAGCTTGAAACCATTAAATTTTTCATAAACAGGAGAATGTAATGCAACTTGCTGAAGTGCCTACGGGCATTATTAAAACATTTGGTCCTTTTGGTATCCTTTATCAAGTGGGTAAACCTGATAAAGCATTACCCGATGGCGATATTTTGGTAAATATCACGTTAATTGAAAGTGGTGAACAACAGAAATATCGATTATCTAAATTGCTCAATGACCCTAATGCGGAGTAAATAAATGTACGCAATTTCATTTGATCTTGTTGTTGCTGACACAGAAGAAAACCACCCGAAGGGGGTTACTCAGGCTTATACGGATATAGGAACAACCTTAAACAGGTTTGGCTTTGAACGTATTCAAGGAGGCCTATACACGAATGCGGATGAAAATATGGCGAATCTTTTCCAAGCAATGAATGCATTAAAAGCAATGTAACGGTTTCCTTATTCCGTTCGAAATATTCGTGCATTCAGGATTGAACAATGGTCTGATTTTACACCTGTTATCAAGGAAAATGATTTTAAAATTATTTCAAAAACGGAAACAGAAAATGCAATCCTAACGCCAACGTACCGCCTCCTAACATAAAATAAACACCGCTCCAAAGATATTGGCGATCTTGAAAGAGATACGTTATTCCCACAAACGTATTCATACCACACATCATAATTAAGATGATACTCAAATAAAATGACATCATAACAAACTCCATGTAATCAAATTGGCGTTTATTATTTCAATCATGCAATCAATAGACATTAAAAAATTATCTTAAAAATTTTGCTAATTCAGGTATCACGCTCGCAATTGCCAGAATGAAACTGGCTCCACCTAAAATAAGATTACATCTTTTGTGATTCTTATCTGACAAATAGAGTGAATTGATAGAATCAGTCAATCGCTTAATTAATTCTGGAGAATTATTTTTTTGAAGCAATTTAACGATTTCTTTCAAATTATTGGGTAAATTGACTAAATCAATCTCTCGCTCATAATAAAGAAGTAGCTCTAACACCGTACTTTGATGCTCTTTTATATCATCAGTCAATGTGATTAGATATAATCTTCTTAACATATAAGATACATAATAACGCTTTACCTTTGTTTGCTTGATTAAGATAGTAAGGCTAATCTCGTTCAGATTTCCTTTTTGTAAAAGTATTCTTGCCTTATTAAAAAAGACAGTAGCTGCATGTTTATCCACAACAGCAGTAAATAAAATCAATAAAATAATAACAAAGGCATAAATGAAAATTATTTTTGTTGATACTTCCATAAAATTCCCTCAATGTAAAATACCATCAAACAAGGTCTTTTAATCATACAATATATGAGGTATGCTTGGTATGTATGGAAAGACATTCAAGAGAAAATCGCATTAACCACAAAAAAAACTGGAACATTAATGAGATAGTCAACGCAGTTATTGCTGATGAGCCCGAGGCGATTATCATTAACAGTAGTTCAACAGAGGCACTTCATCAAATACAGTGGTTAGATAAAGATTATTGCTAATGATTGTGTTTTATTATTTAAGCTATATTTAAGCCTTTAGGGTGAAAGGCATAGATCATTACGTAATCCCTTATCACTAAAAATTTTACAGCATGTCCATTTTTTAAAGGGAATGTATGAAATTTTCCATCGTTATAGGCAGACGCAATATAGCTTAATTTTTCGGCTAAACGCTCAATATCATCAATAAATTTATCTGCAACCTCAGGGCTTTTGCTTTGTTCTTCGATGTACTCTGCCTTATCAAGCAACTGAAACCGAGCCATTTCAGACCAGCGAACGATGTAATCTTGTTTCATCTCTTCAAGACCTTACGCAAATCTGACATAACTTCTTCGTGTGAATAAGTTTTGATTTTACCGCTTAAAATACCTTGTAAAAAACGCTGTTCCTCAGTCAAAGAATGCTCAAATGAGGACAAAATCTCTTGTTCAAATACCGATAGTGGTTGCTGCGTTAAATGATGTTCTGTCATTACTTTCATGATTTGTTTTTCCTCTATCATTCGAAATTTTCTAAAAAATTTACCCTTTTACGCCCCTCTCATAAAGGTTTGGGAAAAGATATCAACGAGTAAAGTATTCCTTATCGCTATTTATAATTAATTATATACCAAAAAGGGCGGTAAATCGCCCTATTTTCGCTTGGTTACAAATATTTTTTAAAGCTCGCTGCGGTAATACAAATGGATAAACCAAATAAAAAGGCGGCTGGAATTAAAATAATATTCGGGTAAACTGAAACAGGAATAGACAAATAAAGTACCCAAGAACCTATCATCACAGGCTTAATGTAGCGTCTTGCATGGTGATACAAAAAACTTGATTCTCGTCCTGAACCAAATTTACGCAAATCACGCATCATTAACCCCTCCGTAAAGCCCGCAAAGGCAGCTAATAAAAACAACGGGCTGGTAAAAATAATCACAATCAACCGCACAACAAAGGTAATCGACACATAAATAATGGACTCTAAATAGGCTCGCGTATAATGGTAAATCAGGTATTCCCAATCACTGTGTTTGTTGGGTGATTGTAACCAAGGTTGAAACCCTGTTTTCACAAACAGCCAATCATGCACCGTCAAGGTAAGCGTATTGGCAAGTTCACTGGGTGAATAACCAAAGAGGCTGCGTGTTGCACTTTCTGAAATCCAGCCTAATTCCTGAATCATCATCGCTTGGCTATGCCGATGACCTTGTTCAGGCCAAATAAAGGCAATCCCTAACCATTCAAAGAGAATGCTTAATAATAGAGAGATAAACAATGCAGCCAATAAGGCTGAAACTGTATGACAAGGCCCCTTTTTCTTGCTTGAACTTGAGGTTTGTTCACTCACTGAAGTGCTTCCTTATGCGATAACTGACAGTGAATAAGGACGTAACCTTGCTCATTTTTCGTTGACACCAAATAAAAGCAGGTTCGTTGTTTTGCAATATCTTCTTCGCGTAAAGGAACATCACTGGCTGTCCACAGTGAGATGCCCTCATCGGCATACTTTGTGGAAAATTGATGTACGGAATCTTGGCTTTCGACCCATTTATTAAAATAGGGTTGCAGATAAAAAAGCAGCGCTTCAGCATTTGGTAGCCCACTTGACACCGCAAAGGCTTCCTCAAAATTAATATATTGATTCGGTAAATCAAGCACATTGGTTTCATTTTCAAACATCATTCTTCTTCTCCTATATCATCATCGGTATCCACTTGACTAATGGCATCACTTTCCTCTTCGGGCATATCTATATCGTTACCCCAATCCACCTCTACCTTGGCAATGCGTTCTTCTGCAATCATCTCTTCAAATGAACTCGCAATATCTTTTGAGGGAGTATATTCCTTAAACGCAGGCTCCCACCAATTTGTCGCCACATGGTAATGCTTTTGCATTTTCTCCAAAAGTTCTTGCATCGAAGCGGGGATCACATCGTCTTTATCAATGGCAGGCAGTGGCATTCGCACTTTATATAACGTACTCCCGTTCATCAGAATAAATGCTTGCCCCTTAGGGAGGTTGGTGACATTCGCCACATCTAATAACGGCACTTCTTTTTGTGAAATCCGCTCCCCTGTATTGGAGGTAAAGGCTTTGTCATCATCAGGATTACTTGAGTCGGTCACACTTGAAGTCACCATACTCTGTAAAATCGTCACCCGATGCAGTTGATCGGTAAGCAATTTTGCGGTTTCAGGCGATTTAACCCGAAACATAATCAAAGTATTAAAATTACCAATAGTTTGCTCGGCTTTGGCACGATTTCCCAAACGGGCTTCAATATCGGCGATGGTTTGGGTATAGGCGGTGACTTGCATACCTGCCCCACGTCCTTTATTGATAAGGGGGATAAATTCATCGCCCATTAGCTCATTAAACTCATCGCAATGTAAATTGATTTTTACGGGTTTATTTGAACCGCCAAATGTCTCAGGTAATCCTTCATTTACGCCGTGCTTATAAATATGTCCAGCCATTGAAACGAGATCGGCAAACATACTATTACCTACCGCCGCTGCAACCGTGGCATCAGAAAGCGCATCAAGCCCAACATACACAATGCCTCGTTTACGTATCACCTCTTCCCAATCAAAAATTGGTCGTTCATCATTCACATCCGTATAGTCTGGCGATAATAACTCTTCGATTTTCCCCGTGGTCAATTTTTCTAAGAGCGGTAATAATGACGCCACAATTTTATCAAAATAGGTTTTATCATAACGTACAGCCGTCGCCAATCCTTCAAGCACAGGATCGAAGATTTTATTTTCCAAAATATATTGATTGATCACCCAAATCAGTGGGCGGTCTTTCATACCAAAGGATAAATTTTTTACATCAACGCCTGCGGCAATGCTTAATAGCTGTGGCCAAAGTGCAGGATCACGGGCATCAAAATAGGTTTTCGCATAATTAAGAAACAGAGAATCAATATTTTGTACAAAACGAGAGATTTGCGAATAATTTGGGCGTTCCCCCATTTCAACCAAGGCTCTTGCAACAATATTGACAAAACGCCAAGCAAATTCTTTAAAGGCGGCAGAATTACCCGCGCCACTTAACTGCCCTGAAATCCGCCCAGCAACCTCTGAAACACGCCCAAAGCGTCCAATAGGATTATAGCGTGCTGAGCGTTCAGGATAGCCTAAATGGAACATATAAAATTCCTTATCACGCCCAGCCCGTTTCGCTTCGGCATACATCCGTTTTAACATATCGGGATCGCCTTTGGGATCAAAAAAGACAACCACTTCACGCTCGGCTTGCGTTTTTCCTCGATGAATATCTTGCGTAACAAGGACCTCAGCAAAACGGGTTTTCCCTACCCCCGTCGTGCCAAAAACTGCTGTATGCCCACCGCGTGAATTTAACGGCTGCATCACATCAATTTCATTGACTTCAATCCCGTGAATAGCGGGAATTCCCTCAACAGGCGGTAAGGGTCTAACGGGATTAAAAGGAGAATCTGAGGTGGTGAACTTGGTGATCACATTATCGTGATGTTTTTCATATTCTCTAGCACGCAGAAAGAGTTTAGATGGGCGAAGGTATTTTTTTCCCTCTGCTGAAAAGCAATCATACAATCGCTGAGTATGTTCAGGTTGCCATTCAAACCCGCGACCCAGAAATAAAAATTTCTGACTAACAGGAATTTGACGACTGGTTAACGCATAATAAGGCAATCGCTTTAAATTCCTATGGTAACGCACAATACGCCACCCTTGTCGAAAGCGAAAATAACTGATCCCGCCAAAGCCTGCGGCAAGTCCATAGCCAATCATCGGATTTAAGGCAAGCGACCAAGGTGCTACCGCACAAATATAGGCACAAGCAGCATGAGCCGCAGCAGGATAAAATTCCACAGGGGGACGTAGTAGCCCTTCTAATAAATACTTCGATGCCATTATTGTGATACTCCTCTTTCAGTGATTAGTGCAGGATAATGATTCAGCTTCAAACGGCGGCTTAAATCGTCCGCACTGGTTGGTAATAATGGCAAATTTGGGGCAAGCTCGCGTAGTGCGGTCAATTCCTCAAGGGTTGCTACATTCACCACTAATCCCACTGCTTGATTGGCTAATAATACGTCATAATGTTGTTTAAGCCATTGACGAGATAAGTTATCTACTCCCACTAAAAACAGTGGCGACATTCCTGTCAAGTCAAGGGCTATTGGATTAACTTTGCCAGGGGTTAAACGATGGGAAACCACAGGGAGCATATCGGCCTCACTAATGGTATCGGGGATTGCATTCGGGAAATGGGAGGTATTTTCATCCGCCTCAGGCTGAATTCCTTCATAAAAACGCACCGCACTTTCACCACCTAAATCAGCAATAACGGGCAATTCTGCCGAAATGGTACTTGTGCAGAAAACAAACATCGCACTCAACATGAGCGAACGAAGTCGGTTCATTTATTTTCTCCTTAAAAAACACACATAGATGAAATAACCTATCGCCGCAAGATTCAAACTAATGAGTAGCGTAACCCAATAAATCTGATTAAATAAGGCTTGATAGGCTAAAGGATAACCTTGCAATCTGGCTAATTGGACTATCGTTGTCTCAAAATGAGCGGGTGAGAAAAAATACAGCCATACACAACCATAAACGACGAGAAAACAAACCCCAACGCTGAAAATAAATTTGATAATGGCAGTCATTCTTTTATTCATCATTTTTCAAATCTCGTAAATTTCCCTTATCATTTATTTTGGCTCAACCCAAACAAGCGGTGTACCTTGTGGTTCAACCCAAAAAATGGCTTGATTTTGCACCGCACTTTTAGGAGATACCCAAGCATAGTTTTGTTCGTTTAAATGGATTCGATTATTGGCAATGTGTTTATGCAGTCGATAACGCTGGCCTTGATACGCAAGAAATTGCGCAACCGACATCCCTTTACGCATACCATTGCGACGCATATTGCGAATATCTTCGGCATTCGCACGCCCTAACAAGGCTCGATGCAATCCCTCTAAACCAATGTTATGGGCAAGATAAAGATGTTCATCAGTCGGTTTAATGCCGCGTAAGGCAAACTGTTCCAAATGCCAACGGGCTAATAACGCAGTGGCATAGGTATTTGTGCGGTGATGACGCCGTGGATCGGATTTGGTGCCACGATTTGAGGGGGTTATTAATCGCATTCCAAGCATTTTCCCTCGCGTACTCTGTGCTAACCAATTCCACGTTTTTTGCGTAAACTGTCCAACGCCTAATGCCCCTGTTGGCGAACGTTTTCCATACCAGCCATCTTCCATCTTTACTAAACCTCTTAACATCGCCTCACTCACTTGATAATGCTGTGCTGCATTATGAATATCTTGATCGATGTCTTGACCAAAACTAAACGCCTGTGCTGAAACCGTACAGGTACACAACAGGAAAATACTCACTAATAAACGAGTGATTGCCATTGTCCGTCCTGTTGAATTTGAAATGCGGCGGGCATTTTGCCTTTCGCATACTGCAACCAATAACCTGTATCGTGATTTAAGGTAATTAACCGTTTTTTCACCTTAATCGGATCAATGTGATGTTTCTTCGCCCACTCTCGAATCGCGTTATCATTCCCGCCGACGATATAAATATCGACAGGGGTGCTATTGCCCACATGGGAAAGAATACGGCTCACATCCGCCTCACATTTTGCACAGTTGTCTAAACGGGTAAAATAAATCACCCGTCCAGCCGATTGTGAAATATGCGGTTCAACCTCAAACGGCAATTCATTAGGATAAAGTTTGGCAAAGGCTTTATCATAGGCACGCTGAAATGCAAGCTCCCGTTCAACACGTTCATACATCTTACGGGCTAAGAGTTCAGCATATCGGGTACGTTCTTCCTCGGTTTTTGCTTCAATGCCCAAGGTCGTTAAGGGATCAAGATTCGGCGACCATATTCCCCGCTCCCCTTTTTGTAATTCAAGGTAACGTTGCCATTCTTCAGTGGTCAATCCCCATTCTTGGGCTTTCTGTTGTAATTCGGATTGGGTGAGGGTATGTGTATCTAGCTGCTTTTCAAAGGTTGTCGTGTGGCTTGACGTTGCTGAAAGTAACGACGAAGAACGCGTTAAGGGATCCGCATTTCCATGAAGCGAAATGCCTATCCCCAAGATAGACAATGAAACCCACTGAGCCAATTTATTCATTGATCACCTCAGTTTCTGTCGTGGTTGAAATGATTTCGACACGTTTGGTTTCCACATCAATAGGCTTATCACGCGGTGTAAAACACACCGTACGATTAAACGCATTTAACGTCATTGCGTAGGCGGGACCTGCCAACATTTGGAGGGCTTCACGAAGTTTGATTGGTCCAAATTGACGATGAACTTTAGGGAGCGGTAACGAAAAGAGCGACGCGGTTTGATTAAAATGAGAGCCTGCACAAAGACGCAACCCTGTTCCAGATAAAGTGCGTGTTAAACCTTGTCCAACGGTTACTACATTGGGGCTTTTTTTCTGTGGTAACATATTTACCGTCACCATCTGCTCCAGCAAATACTTCTGCCCCTCTTCTGGTGAGGTGTTCACGAGCGTATAACGCCCCTGACGGATAATTTGTGTGGTTGATTCATCAACAGTTTGATAAATATCAGGAACGATCACCTGTTCTGATCTCACCAAAGGCTGCTGAACGTTTTTTTCAATAACCGTTTGAGAAGCGGGCAAAGGATGCGTTTCAACAGAGGGAGAGCCATTTTGATTTTGAGTGGGGTGCTGAACACAGCCGATTAATGTCGCACTCACCCCTCCCACGATTAAAAGTGAAAAAGCGGATTTTTTCATTGTTCTTCTCCAATAACGTGATGAATTAATGACGATTGGCTTTACTATGGAGAAGATAAGACGGAAGTGGAATAATTTTTTATTTTGGCAATAGAAATAAATACCTAAAAACGATGAGTATGATATTTTATATTAGAAGGATATGATGAGGAGGAATAATGAAAATTTATAAACTAAGCATAAATACCCAAAAAGAATACCATATAGGAAATAATTCTGAACAGTTTGAGAGGCTGACACAACGAAAAGCACCCTATTATCAAACATAATCCAAAAGGTATATTAACCGCTTATGCAATTTGCCCTGGTTGTAACAACCCGATAGAACTTATCGGTATGATTAGACAACCCAAAGACAAGCGTCGATATGGAAAACATTGTGGTTATAACGTCATGGGGTTGGCATTGAATAATGTGGAAGATTATCACTGTTGCAAATACAGAGCCAGACAGCATTATGTTCGTACACAGCGAAGAAGTGTCGCCTCTCCTTTAGCGATTCAAATTCTTAACCAACTAAAAACACAATTCGATCGGATAATTTATCTGTTAAAGGTAACAACAGGTATCCAAATTACACCTAACTTAGCAGAAAAAATGTTAATCACTTATCTGTCTAGTAAAGGTCAATATTATACGGGAGCAGACTTACGAAATACGCCTTGGATTTTTGCTTATCTCAGTAACAGCCAATCTTTATACCAACAGCGTATTTCAAAAAAATATGAGAAAGCAACTGAATTAATTTGTGCCTTAAGACAAAGTAAAGATATCGAAATCATTGAAAATGAATCTAGCTATATTATTACAAACAAGCCAAATAAATTTACAACCATCGCATTTTGTTTTCATTCACATAAAGTTATCGCAAAAGAAAATGGGGAGATTATTGAAAAAATGACCTACTCAATTTCAGAAGAAAAAGATAAATTTGACTTTGATGATCCGAAAAATCCTCTAAACAATGTATTGTGGACAACAGAAATCCAATTCGACTATGACTTTTACCAGAAATTGATTTTTTCAAAAAAGAATGAGGATAAACGACAGCATAACTACTTAGCTATTGCCAATAAACTTATTACGTAATAAAAAGCGATGGTCAGTTTAATGTTGATACCAATAATCAAAATCTGCATAACGCCCCGCTAATCTTAACCAAAAACTTATGGGTAACGTAGGAATTTGTCCCCCAATTTCTAATTTTTTGAGGGTATCCAAAAACAGGGTAATTGGAAACGTAAAATGGGAAATCGCCTTTTTTGGTGAAGCTGAAGTTAGATCAAAGTATTTTTTCTGTATCAGAAAAGCAAAATTTTCATCACAATAATCGCATTGAAAGGTGATATGCTGAACGGGATAAATATGTACATACCAAGGTGAATAGATGTAAGGTTGATGCCGAGAGGGCTCAACAGCACAAACAACTTGTTTAATCCATTGCTCAGGAATATGGGGGACAAATCCTTTATCTTTCAACCAAATGAGGCTTTCTATTATCTCTTTTAAAGATAAACTAAATAAATGATTGTGATGACGAAACAAAATTTCCACGTGAGTACTCCTCAATAACGGTAATAACAATCTTTCACTATACGGGAGAATTTTGCTAAACAAATCCTAAATTCATTTTTGGCAACGGTTAAAAATAAGGGAGAACACAAAAATCACTAAAACAAGGTAAAAAAATAGCGACCTATGCCGCTATTTTTCATTAATTTAAGTACAATGTAGATTTGATTTCTTCCACTTTTGCCATAAACGCATTAAGCGTGTTAATCGCTTCACCATCAATACAAAAATGGCTGTCGAAACCATTTACAAAGGTGAATACCTTAACTCGCTCATCGCCCTCCTCTAAACTAATCTGTTCAAAAAAGAGACTTTCGAGTCGTCCAATAACGAGGCTTTGGTAAATATTGCCAAGATGAGGAATGTCCTCACAACCTCGAGCCACTTCCCAAACCTCGCTATCTTCAATTGTGGCATTAAAGTGATAAAGAATACCCTCCCAGTCTGCTAAATTTTGGCTAACAGAATGGAGATAGAGTTCAGGCATAATATTATTGCAGTACATATGTGTTTCTCCTAAATAATCAATCAGAGAGAAACACACCCTAAAGGGAAGTATTTCCCTCTAGGGTTAAGATGGTGTAATAATTAGTTTGCTCGTACAGATAAAGCTACTTGTCCTTTTTCTTGTTCAATGAGCATTAAGGCATCATTGAGCAAACGATGAACTTGCTTTTTCCATTGCTGTAACAACTCCCACGGATTTTGTGGTACTTCAGCAAAACCACGTTGTTTCACAAGGTCAATAATACACTGGGCTTTATGCATAATACTTTCAAGCTCAATGATTAAACTGTTAACCAAATAGGTTTTACCTGGCGAAATAAAAGAGAAATTACGCATTTGTGCATTGATTTGTTCCATTGCCTCTAACGCCTGCTCTGAGATTAGTTGAAAATCCCAGTGTGTTGGTTTGAGCTCGAATGGACGCCCAAAAGCTAAAAGTGCGTGACTGCCATTTAACAATTGTTGACATTGTTGAATAAAGGCTAGGTTTTGCATTGTTTTTTGAAAACAAGCATGTTCTGGCTCAAACGCCTGAATACAGGCAAAATCCATACTCATTGATTCATCACATTCAATTTCACGTTGGCACTGTGATAATTGACGATAGAACCCTTTCACTGAAGACAGATGCGTCAACTCACTGACACGATCGCAGAGTTTATAGGTTAAATAGATGAATCGTTGCTGAATATTTTTTACGGTTTCATCGTAAATTTGAGCCGCTTCCAAAACTTGGTTTACCGTTAATGTTGTCATGGTGTTTCTCCTTAATTGATAAAAAATGAAAGGGAAACGCCCCATAAGGGAATGTTTCCCCTATGGGTGAATAAAGTGCGGTCAATTTTCACTGCACTTTTAACGTTAAAGATCAATGCAATTAGCCCCAAAGCCGCTGAGCTAGCTCAACTTTTTTCGCCAATTCATTGACTTTTTTCTTGGCGTAAGTGAGTGAATAGCTATGCTCGCGTTTTTCTGGGTTATCCTTCAAATCTTGATGATTTTCCTTGGCTTTTGCCAATTCAAACTGAAAATACGCAAGACTTTCTGGCATAGATAAATCGATGACTTCTGCACGCTCTAGCCAATAGGGGATTTTATCCTCATAATGCTCGGCTTTTTGCATTTCTTCGACCGCTTTATCCATACGTTTGGCATTACGCTCAATTAAGGCATGATGTCGTCTTTCGCTATGATGTCCCACTTTAATGGGTTCACCGAGGCTTAAAAACTCACGTCCTTCATTAGCTGCCTCACAATATTGCTCACTACGCTTATGGGCGTTATTTGCACAATATTGATAGCGTTCTGCTTTGTTTAAGGCGTGGGTTTGACGATTGACTCCATCACAACGCACAAAAGAATAAAAATAGAAGTCATCTTGTTGCTTCACAAGGTTATAGATTTCTACTTCCGTTTCTTTCCCATATTTACTGGTTAGCATGACAATATCCCCTCGTTGATGAGGTTCAGCACATTTCGCCAAAAATACGTTTGGGACAAATTTTGCATAAGTGTTAAGTGACATAAGATATTCTCCTAATAAAATGGGGAATATCTGCCCCACAAGGGAAAATATTCCCCTATGGGTAAAGTTGGAACCGACCTATTCAAAAATAGGTTGATTTAATGTGAAGAGTTAACGGGTTTTTCGTGTTTTTTTGTTTTCAAACAAAATATCTCGATAATCCCAAGTTACCCAAGCGGCTAAGGTGATAGCGGGCACTAAAATTATTGCCATTGCTGCAATCAGCCATACATTCATATCGCCTCCTATGGTTGATTAGCCTTTCTATTTCTTTTATAGAAAGACTGTCGTGATTTCGGTGATATTGTATCGACTACATACTCTAGGTACAAGCCAATACCCCACGATAATATGCCAAATAGTGCAAGTAACAAAGACTCACTCAATCCAATATTATCATTTGGTAAAACCAATCCAACAAATCCGACACCAGTAATCGCCCCCGCCTTACGCAAATCTTCTCCGATACGACGAAGGGTTTTGAGATTCCATCGATGGTTAAATTGATGGTTCCGCTTAAAAGTAAACATATCGTTCACCGCCTTTCATAAAATTAAGGGAACGACACCACAAGGGACATCATTCCCTATGTGGGGTTGAGTGAATGTTAAAACAGGCAATCAACGGTTAATCATCGCGATAAATATCACCTGAAACCGTATTAACTGCCCCCTGTATCCGTTGTGCTTGTACATCACCATTCACGGTTTTAACATTACCTGACACATCGCCGTGTATCGACACATCACCATTGACCGTTTCAATGCGTTCGACATTACCTGTTACCGCAATGTCAGTGACATTGCCAGCATCAATATGATTCACATTGCCGAAAACTTCGATGTGTAAGACAGGTGCTTTTTCAAGCACAATAACCTGACCATCAATGGTAAGCTGTGGGGCTTGGATTGACACTTGTCCATTCTCTATTGAGATGGTTTGTGATGAGGCAACCATATTTTTCACATTGCCATGAGCAATCTGAGTGAAGACAGGTTTTCCGTTAACATAAATACCTTGTTTCATTGTGTTCTCCTGCTAAAAAGAAAAATGAGGATAAAGAAAAAGACTGACAAGCGTGCCAGTCTTTCCGTTGAGTGTAATGATTAAGCGTTTGGTGTGGCTAATTCTACATTGGCATTTTCAACATGTTCTGTTTTTGCTTCAGTAGCGCTAGAATATTTGAGTTCACCATCAATTTTAATCATTTTGATATTAATCAAGCGACCTTTCAATGCCACGCCTGTATCACCTTTCTTGTGATTTTTACCGTCTTTTTGATAGGTAAACGTATCAAACCAAAGGTCTGACATCACAAAGGCGATCAGGACTTTTTTGTTAGCATTTACGGCATCTTGACAACGTTTAACCAGATTTTCCGTATCTTTTCCAACCACATTACAGTTGAAAAAACGGTATTCAGGCTGAGATGATTCCCCTACTAATGCAGCAATATCACAAGAGTAGAAAGGCGTTCCTTTTTTCGGCTCAACTAAACGAATATTGTTCAAGTAGCCTAAACCTTGAGTATGAAGGTTAAAGAAATTTTTTTGTGTAGATGAGTTAGACATAATGTTTCTCCTAAAGTAAAAATAAAAAAAGCGGAGAAACATCCTTACCCAACACGGGAAAAATGTTCCCCGCCAGGGTTAACAGATGAGGCAGCATTCCTGTTTTCACAGCGTCATCTTTCAGAATGCTGATGACATTTCGGCTGGTATTAACACAACTACCACATCGGGCTAGTCCGTTGCTCTTTCAAGTGTTTGGCAACTTTTAAGGGCTACAACGTAGCGACTTAATGCCCACATTAAACCGCAAAATCGCCTCTCCCGTATAGAAAGAATTAAATATTAATAAAAAAGAATTTTGTTCCATAAGTAAATAAGCCATAAATGAACAATTCACTTATGGCTTATTTACTTTTTAAGATAACAATTTGAAAAAATTGTGTGAATGACAGACCAATATAAATGGATGATTGAAATCTTCCCATCTTCGTTACAATGTTTGATTTCCTATCGCATCTACCTGATTACATTGTGGTCTTTAATCAGTATAACGGAGGCATCTCAATCGATACAAAGGGCACCCAATTTTTCACCAGTGGGCTCTGGCTAGGATAAAGAAGCAACGTATTGCTAAGTCGTCATAACACTTAATAAAATGCGATGACGACTTAGCAATCACGCGATTGTCGATAAAAAGATAAAACACACACTCCCAATATCACTGAACCCTCTTTCAGAGTGCTAAGGGTATTTCGGCACAACATTGATGACCGACAATGTTAAAACGGCTTACTTTTGCCTGCAATACTACCTTATTTGACAGATTGACGCAAATTTGCAAATTGTTGAGAAAGGTTAATTGGTGTTGCTTTTCTGGCAGAGGATTTTTTCTTGGCGTTTGATTCAATATATTTGCATCGTGGATAGCCCGTACAACCCCAGAAGTCCCCATTTTTCCCTTTCATTTTTCGAAGTCCCTTACCGCATTGCGGGCATTTTTTAATGGCTATATTGCCCATTTTGATACCTTGATGCCCACAGGTTTGAATAAGATGCCGAATAAACTGTTCTTGCTTTTGCATAAATCCTTGCAAGCTCATTTGGTTCTCGGCAATTTGGTTTAAGGCTTGTTCCCACAATGCCGTTAAACCAGGATCTTTTAATACCGTTGGTAAATTATCAATCAACATCACACCAGCCTCTGTCGCCACAATGGATTTCCCTTTTTTCTTGATATAACCACGATCATAAAGGGTTTTCATAATACTGGCTCGAGTGGCTTCTGTTCCCAACCCCTCCGTTTCGCGTAATTGTTTCTTTAGCCGTTCATCGGTAACAAAACGGGCAACATTCACCATTGCCGTGAGCAAGGTGCCTTCTGTATAGTGTGCAGGTGGCGTGGTTTTAAGTGATTTTACTTCCGTCTTCATCACCCTCAATATTTGTCCACTATTCAGTATTGGCAAACCTTGTTTCTCTCCCTGTGCTTCTTTAGACGAACGAAACAAGGCTTTCCAACCCGCAACCACAACTACTTGACCTTTGGCAAGGCATTGATGCTCTCCACAAGATAACCGAATTTGGGTTTTATCCACTTCAACGTGCGGTAGAAATTGAGCGAGATAACGACGACGAATTAAGTCGTACACCTTAAACTCGTTTTCGTCCATTTTAGCAATATCAACAGGCTGTATTGTGGGAATAATCCCATGGTGAGCGGTAATTTTTTTATCATTCCACGCACGGGATTTTTGGCTCAAATTAAGCTGCGTTCGCAAAGGCTGTAACTTAGGATCTGACTGCATTAGGCTACTGATGACCTGAGGCACTTCAAGTAATTGTGCTTCAGGGAGATAGCCGCAATCCGTACGCGGATAGGTAGTTGCTTTGTGTTTTTCATAGAGGGATTGGGCAATATCAAGCACTTGTTGCGTTCCTAAATCATAGAGGCGATTACATTCTGCCTGCAAATCACTTAATGCAAAAAGTAACGGCGGACTTTCTTTTTCCCGCTTTGTTTCTATATTCTGTACGCACACTTGCCCCGCCTGACGAATCTGTTGTTCTGCCTCCTGAACAACCTTTATCTCTAAACAACGCCCCTCTTCATCACAATATTGCTCTGGTACAAAAAGCGTTGCAGCAAAAGAGGTCGCATTGTCAGAGCTTACTTGAACGAGCAGGGCATAATGAGATTTTGGCACAAAATTCGCGATTTCCTTATCTCGATTCACCACGAGAGCCAATGTAGGGCTTTGCACTCGTCCTACCGAAAGCGGCGGACCTTGATAGCCTTGTTGTTGTGCCAAAAGGGTAAACATTCGACTAAAATTCATTCCAATTAACCAATCTGCCCGACTACGGGCAAGCCCAGCATAATAAAGTGGCAAGGTTTCTTCATTGGTTTTAAGTTGGCTGAGTGCTTTACGCACACTGATCTCATCCAATGCGGTGATCCATAACCGCTGAATATGTCCACGATAGCCCGCAATATCTAATAACTCACGGGCAATGGTTTCCCCTTCACGATCAATATCGGTTGAAATTACTACCGTGCGTGCTTTTTTCAGCAATGTCATCACGGTTTTATATTCTTTTTTTGCATCGGGTTTAGGGGAAACTTGCCATTGGGAAGGAATAATCGGGAGGGTATCTAATCGCCACGCCTTAAATGCGGGATCGTATTGTTCTGGCGAGAATTGCTCAACCAAATGCCCTCTTGCCCAAGTCACAACGATTGTGCCATCAGCCGTAGATAAATAACCTTCTCCTTTTTGTGTTGCACCAAGCACTTTTGCAATATCCCGTCCTTGACTGGGTTTTTCGCATAGAAAGAGTTTCATTATTTATCCTTTTATAAAAATAGTCATTCCAGGCATGACTTTCTAATCAATTAGATTGAATTTAAATTACTTTTAATGTAAAAATGATGATTAATTGTCATGAAATATAAGAGAGTTTTTCAGATCCTATTCACAAATAATGATTTCAGCTCTTTTCGACAACTGCTCATTGTATGAATAGCTAACAGCAGGTATTGGCATTGTTCACATGATGAAATATGTTCTAAATTTCCGCTTGAATTATTTTGGTGACGACTTACACAATCATGCCAATCATCAGGAAATACTCCTCCGTGGAGAATAACAAAATAATCTCTAATTTCATCAATTGAGGCTGAAAGCACCCAATTTTCTAATTCAATTTGATAGTCAAGCAAAACTTGTTCGGGTATCCGTGGATAAGGAGAAGATGACATAATAAGTGTTCATTTAATTATATTTCCGATAATTAAATAAAATCTCTTTCGCATAAACAATCATTTATTCAATTCTGAAATGGAGGAAATTTATGGGATGGAAAAAAATAAGAATAGATTTTGCACCGACAGTAAAATGCCAATTTTGCCCTCGACATATTACATCTGGGAAAGCCGTTATTATCCTTAACGATAATGGTTTATATAGTTATGCAGGCCCGAATTGTGCCAAAGATCCAACTAAGGTTGATAATCCTAAAGATAAAATCATAGATATAACAAAAGGTTGCGTAGAAGAACACACTTCAACTAAGAGGGAGGGGAAAAGCACACTTTATGCAAATACAAGTGAAGAATTACCTACTTCGCTTGATTTTGATGACTACTTTGATGATAACGCTGCTAAAGCCTATTTACTGTTAAGATTCGAAAAACTTTCTCATATCCCCAAAATATCTACTTCTAATTCTAACTCAGCAAAGTTAACATCTATTTATCAAAAGTTTTTATCAGAGAAAAAGATAGATATTTATGATGAAAAATATCTCAGTGTTGTCATGTATGGCACCAAACAACCTTTGTTTACCTATAAATCGCTGCAATCTGTTTATGCCGCTGATTTTTGGTTGAATATATTTCTGGAAAAGCAACCAGAACATAAGTTTTCCCAAAGTTTACTCGAATATCTACATCAGAATCTCAGATTAAGCGAAAAGCAAATAAACAAACTTAATGAATGTTTTTCTAAAATAAAAGGCATTAAAATAAAACTAAAAGCAAATGGTTTCGGGTAAAAAAGCCCAATCATCAAGATTGGGCAATACTGAGGTTTCAGAGCAAATAAACCTATTTAGCCGCTTTTAAAATATCCGCTTTGATTTGATTAGCAAAGTCTTGAGAGCCTTTCACTTTCCAAGAAATAAGGGTATTTCTGCCCTCTTTTTCTAAGGTAACTGCGGCATAATATCGCCCCTCTTTACCAAAAGAATCCGCCATTCGATAATAAACACCAGGCGTTTTTTCATGAACATAGCCGCCTTCGGCAATTGCCGCTTTCTTCCAGGCACAGTTCTTATTTGATTCAGGATCGCATTTCAACATTTCTTCCATTGTTTCAAACCCCACATTACGCTTAATACGTACATACAGGGTATCAATATCCCGTTTAGAGGTTAAGGTATCCGAAAATTGTTGTTTATCTGCATTGAGCGTACGATTAATTTCCCCTGCCCAATCCCCCACTTTTTGGTTAATTGCAGAAAGTTCAGCGCAACCTGAGATAATGCCCAATATAAAAAGTGTAGTCGTAATTTTTAATGTTTTCATTATATCAACTCCGAATTGCTAGCCAGAATGGCATTTAACTCTACCCCAAAATAATTAAATATTCATCATTGCAACTCAGAAAGGAATCTGATCATCGTCAAAGCCATCATCAGGGATAGGGGGTGGTACAGGCTGAGATGCTGAAGTTTGAGTTTGTGGTGTTTGGTAGGCAGGCTGACTCTGTTGCACATATTGATTACGACCTTGTTGTGCCGCTCCAACTTGCGTTGCCTGCTCTGCTTGATAGCGCTCAGGACGGCTATCTAGCATTTGAAGTACATCGCCTTGGATTTCTGTGGTATAACGATCTTGCCCATTTTGGTCTTGCCATTTACGGGTTCTTAATCGCCCCTCGACATAAACTTTCGAGCCTTTGCGTAAATATTCTCCCACAATCTCAGCTTGACGACGATAAAACACAATCCGATGCCACTCGGTTAATTCACGTTTTTCACTTGTATTCTTATCTATCCAACTTTCACTAGTTGCCACACTTATATTGGAAACCGCTTCGCCATTCGGCATTGTTCTTACTTCAGGATCTGCACCAAGGTTACCCACGATAATCACTTTATTAATCCCTGCCATAATGTTGTCCTCACAAATGATTGATAATTGACGTTATCTGTATTAAACGTGATTTTAGTCAGGAATAAAGGGGGTAATTCAATTTCAATTTTAGATAATTATTGAGCTGCTATGGTTTACTTTAATTGTGAATGAAATTTCTATCTTTGACATAACAACCTCCATTATAAATAACGTGTCAAATTAATTACCTAACTACTCTATTTTTTATCTACCAGATAAAAACCGATATAAGTCCCATCTAGTATTTCATCTTTACACTTATCATTACTTCTATTTAACTTTATTTCAATTGGTAAATTAAATTGCTCAACTAGGGAAAGAAATCTATTCTGGCTTAAATAAAATGCAAAAACCTGTTTTCCATTTGAAAAATCATATATATCTGCACTATCCCCATAGTGGGAACTTAAGTAAGTATAAAGTGCCAAATTACGGCTTTCACCTAACAATAAGTCTTGTTGTATACTTTTTGAATCTTCCCACGATGTAATGCTGTACGTTATATCAATAAAATGATTAAAATCTATTTGATGCTCCATTACTAATACTCCCCTATTACTCAGTGATTGTTATCTATAACCTATCCAAAGGTAATGCCATTTTTCGTTAAGGTAAGGGGCTTGTCCCCTTACCTTTAAAAGGCCTTTTGTATCCAGCGAGTACAAACTTTGAAAATCCAATGAGTACAAACTTGAAAATCCAGCCATTACAAACTTTTTAATTAGACGACAGTTCACCTTGAATGATGGCTTCAACTTCGGTTAATTTATCAATGGTTGCGGATAATTGTCGCATCATCGAATTTAATACCGACATTTGCATATTTAACACTAAGCGTTCTTTTTCCATCTGAGCAATACGTTTTTTAATGCCGTCAGATACCGTACTATCTTCAACCAATCCTTTCCAAATCAACCCGCCTTTTTCAGCGGATTGGTTAGTTTGCCCAATAGTGATACGCCAACGTAAAAAATGCCCACCCGATGAAGAGGCTTTATCTTGCATTAAACGAAACCCTAAGGCTTTTGTAATTTCATTGCTTCTCAGTTTCTGGACAATATCTTGATGTTGACTGATTAAATGCTCTCTCACTTGATAAAGCGAGAGCTGTAATTGCTCGCAATCCTCTATGCTGGCTATCTCACTAAAAAACTGTTTCAATGCCAAATTAAGTGGGGTATGCACCGCTAAATCACGGTACATACTTTTTGGAATTAACTCATTTTTCATTCTTTCCCTCTTAGCACTGTGCCATTCTTATGATGTTCTTTTATTCTGAGCCATTCTCAACAAACTCGTCTTGTTCTGGTTCAGCCTCAGATGACGAGGCATTTTTTATAACTGGAGCAAAATTTGCACGTTTTTCACCTGATAAAATTTCAGGGGATAATTCATACTTCATTCGTTTTATCGCAGCTTTATAGCGTGCATTATTTTCGATTGCATCGCGGCGAGTAATCCCTGAATGGCGATAATTTTCAACCAAGCCAAAACACTGACGAATTAATTTTGCCCCAGCTTCAATCCAATCTGAGGCTTCGCTACGGGTCATTAAGGCAATATGAGAGGCGGCCATTACTGCACAAGCGAGCTCATCAAATTTTAGAAAAAGGTAAATTAATTGATAGCCAAGTTGAGAATTAAAGGTCAGTGCATAACGTACAGGCTCTACTGACACTGAATTTTCCATATGGAATGCCGCGGGGATTTGTTCACTATAAAGGTAATTTACCTTATCAACCAATTGCTGCATTTCCTGACGATAACCCAGCACTTTGGTTTCAAACCGTAGTAAATAGTCATCTGCATAAGGATCATCATTCGTTGCCGCACGTTGAATTTGACTTAATAAACTCAGGCAATTCGGCATACTGATGATCCCCGCACGGGTAATTTTGCCTTGTTCATTTCGTACAGCTGCACGACCTACCCATAATTTAGATGCGTGATGCGTATTAATGGTAATTTCAGGCGCACTTCTTAATGGTCCTGGTCGTTGATTTTGAAGATCAGTGGTTGTCATATAGATACTCCTATTCTATGGTTGATTTTTATACTTTGAAGAACCCTTCTTCACTGATTATTTTTTGTACTTTGAAGCGTCCCGCTTCACTGGTTAATTTTTGTACTTTGAAGCGCCCCGCTTCACTGATTATTTTTTGTACTTTGAAGCGTCCCGCTTCACTGATTATTTTTTGTACTTTGAAGCGTCCCGCTTCACTGGTTAATTTTTGTACTTTGAAGCATCCCGCTTCACTGGTTAATTTTTGTACTTTGAAGCGCCCCGCTTCACTGATTATTTTTTGTACTTTGAAGCGCCCCGCTTCACTGATTATTTTTTGTACTTTGAAGCGTTCCGCTTCACTGGTTAATTTTTGTACTTTGAAGCGCCCCGCTTCACTGATTATTTTTTGTACTTTGAAGCGTCCCGCTTCACTGATTATTTTTTGTACTTTGAAGCGCCCCGCTTCACTGATTATTTTTTGTACTTTGAAGCGTCCCTCTTCACTGATTATTTTTTGTACTTTGAAGCGTCCCGCTTCACTGGTTAATTTTTGTACTTTGTAGGGTCCCCCTACAGTGATTGTTTTTTGTACTTTGTGTAGCCTCTTTTTAGCGGTTATTTTTTATACTTTGAAAAGCCCCTTTTCAGCGGTTATTTTTTGTACTTTGAAAAGCCCCTTTTTAGTGATTATTTTTTGTACTTTGTACAGCCCCTGGACAGTGATTATTTTTTGTACTTAATTCAATAACTGCGTTTTTAAATTCCGTATCATTTCGGCACGTGCTTGCCGCTGTTCCAATGTTGGCACAGATGATGGTGTTTTATCTCGTTCTGGCACAGTCATCTGTGTCTGTGATTTATTCATCATTGATGGATTACTCTGACTCAGATGCTGTTCAAGTAAATAGGGGTTAAATTGCCCTAAATGTGCTTTTCTCACTAAGCTGAGCAAATAGCCATGCGGCTTCTTAATAGTTCCTTTTGCCAATCGCTGCTCAGCCTCAAACAAAATGGCTTGGCATAAGCCTAAATCAAGCCCCTCCATTGCCTTGGCAATAGATTGTTTCTCAAAGGCATTTAATTTCAATGACCAATCAATCTCCTCTGGATTACCTGTACAGTACTTATTTATAAATACAGTACTGTACTTGTACGAGGTATTCGCTGAGTTCCTTAACGGAACTGAGCTTAAAATCAATGACTTAGCCTGTTTTTCTTGGCTGAGTTCCTTATTGGAACTGAGTAAATTCTGGCTAAGTTCCTTAATGGAACTCGGTAAATTGGTCATTTTTTCACTGAGTTCCTCACTTGCTTGACCAAGTTCCCTATTGGAACTCAGTAAATTTTCTTGGATAGTATCTAAATTTAAGGTACTAAAATCAGCCTCTTTTTCATTTTTAACACGAGAACAATAATCTTGATAACGGGCTTGCATCCAATCAATATGCGAAACATAATGCCACTGGGTTTTATCTGAAAGAATATTATCGACAATATGCGTTGCAACCCCTCGAACTACGACGTCTTTATGTTTTGTGGCTGAATGGAGCAAATGCAAGTAATCTTCGTTAAGTTGAATCGCATCTAATATGGGGATAGGCTCATCGTGCAGTAAATAGACATTCCCTTTTACTTGCCCTAATTCATTACGCACGGTTTCACAAAGGGTCAACCACCTTGTCAGGCGTAGCAGTAATAAGGTTTGACTGACAGTTTTACGCGATAGGCTCGCATTCAGGTAAGGTTTATCTGAAAGCAGCTTTCCCAATACCTCGTAAGACGGAAATAATCCCCCTTGAAACTCTCTCGCCTTATGCTTGATCAGTTGCCAAGCAAATTTGGCTCGCGGGGTTAAATACGGATCATAAAGTAGCCGTGTTGGCACGGTTTCGTGTTGATTCCCAAAAAAGAGTAATCCCTGCTCTGTGTTGGGTGATGTGGTGATTTGCTCAAAAATTGTCATATTTAATTCTCCAAAACCTGTTGTGAATTATTTCGATTGTTTTGGGTCTGTATTTCGTTATAATGCTTCTGCATTTTATACAAGAAGAATGCCAAGGCGATTTTTCGCCAATCCCCAAACGTGCGCTCACACATTTGGGGATTTTTTCTTTTATTTTTTATTACGATACCAAGGCTCAACCGCACGCCAAATCGCCGTCAAATTAATTTGCGTTTCTTCCGCAAACAGCATTAATAATTCCAGACCTTCCATTGACTCTAAACTTTGAATACTGTCTTTATGTTGACACCATAACTCCCATAAAAGCGTCTTTTGCTCATCTGTGGCTGTGGCTTTTCGTCCAGGCTCTTCACGAATCCCCAATAAACTGCGTCTTGCTGAGACTTTCGTTGTACTCAAACCAAAGTAGGCATTCAACATTTGAATGGACGCACCAAGGAGCAAGGCACGATCAATAATCATACGTTCCTGTGAATTTACCTGCGCCATTTTGACCATTTTCCAAAAGGCATTGTGATCGATACTAATCGCTGCAATCGGCACTTTAGATTGGGCAATATCGTATATTTCATCAATGCTTAACTGTTGGATTTCACTGAGTTCTGCCGTTGAAAAGCCAAGGTGATGGCAGGTATTCACGTTGCCTTCGCGGATATTATTTACAATGTGGTCTAAAATCACTTTATTTAAATTATCAAGCATAACGCCTCCATTAAGCTGAAGCCCGCAAATAGCGAACAAGACGAATGAGTCGAAATAATTTCACCAAGGTAACATCATCAATTTTAGGTTCTCGGTCTGCTGAGCCTAACAATAATGCCGTATCAAGAAAACAGGCTTCCGAATAGGCTAAATTCTGTGTTTGCAACATACTGAGTAACTCATAAATGGTACGTTGGGTGTCATCTTTTAAGGAATCTTCGACGGCTTTCATCTGAAAGCTGTAATCGACGGGCTCGTTTACAACGTGTTCAACGAGTTCATCAAGCCCAAACTGCTCGGCAATATCTAAAGCAAGCGAATAGGCTTCAGCCTTATGTTGGCGACTTGGATATACCTGCCAAATATCTGAAACAGGTTGACGCCCAACACAAGCGAACTCCAAACCATTAGCTTGTGCCTGCTGTTCACGCTGTGCCTGAATACTCATTCCTGGCGTAATGCCATAATTTTGTGCAAATTGCTGCGCGAGATCTTGGGTTGGTTCATTAGTAGCAACGTCATTGGCTGTTTCAATATGAATAACCTCATTGACTGCCTCAGTTTCTGAATTATCCGTGCTAACCTCTTCCGCTAAAGTGCGGTCATTTTTTGCTGAATTTTCGGTATTTTCATCAAATACTGGAGAAATCACATTTGTGTTCTCTAGCGGTGGGCTATCATCGGATTGAATCAGCTCTGGGTGCGATTTTCCCAATTGCTGTTGCTGAAATCTCGCCACATCTTCTTCACTATGCTGAATTTGGGCATCAATTTCGCGTTGCTTTTGCGCTAATTTCTGAAATTTACGCTCATCCAGATCCACTTCCATATAGAGCATTTCATAGCTGACTTTTCCCTCAAGGGCATCCGTCATCTCATTAATTAACGCATCTTGAAAGATTTTTACATTGAATGGGTTATCGTCATTACAACGAGAAAGGCTGTTTTGCCAAATAGCCTCAAACGTAATCTCTGTTTCAAATTGATATTGCTGCCAAACTTCAAGGGCGTTATTGCGAATGGCTAACAACTTCTCTATTGGGCTATGACCTAAGCCATTAAACAATACATCAGGAATAAAAGGGTACAGATAATTTATACACCGTTCCATCTTTGAAATTATTGTTTGATGAATAATATACCCATCATTTTCTAATTCACTTGAAAGCTCTCGAGCGGATAATGAGTGCCCAAGTTTTTTCTCATAGTATTCCTTCGCCTGCTGAATCCCCAACGCTTTCTCAATAAAAGTAAGATCAGCTCGCGTATCATTTTCAATTAAGTGACCGATCAGCAGATCCAATTCCGCTTCTACACTATCTGCGGTTTCTCCTTTCCAAGGTTTATAGAGACACTCAATTGACCAAAAACGCTGATCTTGGGTTTCACTAAACAATTCTTTTAAGGCTTGAATACGAGTATTCCCTCCGTCTGCGATAATATAAAAAGGCTCTCCTGGGCGTTGAGTAATATTCGGTTTATGATCAAGCCCACGTCGGCGAATGGATTCTTTGATCATCTCAAAGTTAGGATTACGCGTTTTACGTGGGTTATGCTCATAAGGGCGTAATTTATCCAAGGTTACCGTAATGTACTGAGAGGTTGTTGGGTAATGCGTCGCAGCCGCCCCCACATAAGAAGGCGAGGTATTCACCATTGGTGCAACATTTAAATTCCGTGCCACGGCATCTGATAATTTTTTGTTCTTAGTGTTCATCGTAATATCCACCTAAATTCATTTCATTTTCAAATAAACTAAACTCACCATAAAAACGGCATTTCACGCTCCCTAATGGTCCATTACGTTGTTTGCCGATAATGATTTCAGCTAGCCCCCGATCAACACTTTCTGGGTGATAGACTTCATCACGATAGATAAATAGGATCACATCAGCATCTTGCTCTAACGAGCCAGATTCGCGTAAATCCGCATTGACAGGACGTTTATTGGTGCGTTGTTCTAAACTACGATTGAGTTGTGAAAGGGCATAAACAGGACGCCCTAATTCTTTAGCTAAGGCTTTCAATGCCCCTGAAATTTGCGTGATTTCAAGATGTCGGTTCTCTACTCTGCCTGTGCCTCGCATTAATTGGAGATAATCAATGAACACCGCCGCAGGCAAACCATATTGTCGGCTATATTGACGTACTTTACTGCGTAATCGAGGGATCGTTAATGCTCCTTCATCATCAATAATTAAACGTTTGCTCCAGTCTTTTTGAATACGCCCCACAGCCTCAGAAAGTTTGCCCCAATCTTCTTCCTCAAGCTCAGTTGCTCGACGAATCTTTTGCAAACTCACTCGTGATTTCATTGCCATAAAACGTTGTAAAAGTTGATCTGCTGGCATTTCCTGACTGAAATAAAACACGGGTTGATCTGTCATCTTATCCAGAATACTTGCTGCTGCCGTGAGGGAAAGTGCCGTTTTTCCCATCGCAGGGCGAGCTGCGATAATAATCAGTTCCCCCGCTTGCCCACCAGTGGTCAATTCATCAATTTGTTGAATACCCAATGGCGTACCTGTAACAGGATCGGCATTTAAGGTGGATTGCTCCATCTTGTTGAACATTTGCGAAAAAATGTCCGCTAATTGCACCGCACTTTTATCGGTTTGATTTAACGAAATTTGCGTATATCGCTGTTCAATTTGCTCGGCAAGTGCTGCCAAATTTTCCGCATTCTTAGGCTCGGTCATTTCAGTTAAAATAAACTGCCCCAAGGCTAGAAATTGACGTTGCCGACTATATTGTTTGACAAGCTCCGCATAAGCCACAATATTGGCAACCGATGGCGTGTTATGTGCCATTTCAGCTAAATAAGCGAAACCACCAACTTCTTCCAAGGTGCCTTTTTCTTTGCAATATTCCGACACCGTAAGCATATCGACGGCTTTATTTTGGTTCGCAAGTGATGCGATAGTTTCAAAAATATAGCGATGCTGTATAAGATAGAAATCTTCAGCATTGAGAATGATCGCCACATCATCAAAACCATCCGCATTAATCAACAACCCGCCAATGACCGAATGTTCTGCCTCAAGCGAATAAAGCTCGGCGGGAGACTTTTTCATTTTACGCATTATGCCCTCCTAAACCTTGCTCAAATTGGAGAGCAAATTGAGGCAATAAATGCATACAAAGGGCTTGGATTACGGCATACTCTGCTTTGCTATGTCGATAGACGGGCAGTGAATAGGTTGCCGCCTCACGGTAAGCGACTTTGTCAGGAATATGAAAATCAAGGAGGGTTTTATCAGCACTTAAGTTTTGTTCAAAAAGCTGTTTGAGATGACCAAGCACAAATTTAACATCATTGGTATGATCGACACAGTTAGGCAAGGCCTTGAGTGGCGGGAGCGAAAAGCCAAATGCTTCAAAGGTCTGCAATTCTTGGTACATTCCAATCGTACCGCGAATAAATTCTTTTGCGGATAAAATATGTGGCAAGATAGGACAAAATAACAAATCGGCAGCAAGTACGGACATATCTACCGTAATATCTCGCGTTCCGCGTGTATCCACAATAATCACATCATAACCGTTGAGCTTTTTAAGCAAAAAGCTAAACCGTATTGCACCATCAGGGGCATTACGTAGCATCTGGCTGACATTATTTGTGGGATCGTTGGATTGAATTAAATCTAAATTTGGTAGGGTTGTTTTTGAAATAATATGGGCGGGATCGACATCTTGATAGGTCAAAAACTCGTGGATACCACCTGGTGCAACATAATCTAAGGCAAAATAAGCACTGAGTGTCGGTTGCGTATCGGTATCAATTAATAAGGTCTTTAACCCGTGATCTGCACAAAATGCACCAATATTCGCCGCATTTGTACTTTTTGCTGAACCACCTTTGGTTGAGGCGATAGTAATAATGAATGGTTTTTTAATAACAGCTTGACTAGTGTTCATAATCATACTCACTTATACAAGAAGAATAAGAAAGTATTGGCTGAAAGCACTATGTATAGAAGATATTTTTAGGACTAACCAAATTTCACGCTAAAAATCAAGTAAAAATCTGATTCTAAATGGTGCCCGAGGGCGGACTTGAACCGCCACGACTCGAAAGTCGAGGGATTTTAAATCCCTTGTGTCTACCGATTTCACCACTCGGGCTGAGTGATATTGCTGACTGCGGTTGCATTATGGAGGCGTGTCCCGGAGTCGAACCGAGCTACATGGATTTGCAATCCAGTGCATAACCGCTTTGCTAACACGCCGTAGCGTAAATTGGAGCGGGAAACGAGGCTCGAACTCGCGACCCCGACCTTGGCAAGGTCGTGCTCTACCAACTGAGCTATTCCCGCTTTCGCTGCAACACATTCGCTGTCAGTGGCGTGCATTTTACTGACTTCTTGAACGCTGTCAATTAAAAATATGAAAAAATATTATTGATTGATGAAAAAAAATGCAAGACGCGTAAATATGCTTTAAAACAAAGCGATTTATGGATAATTTTAGATCGTTTTTAATCTTTTTATCTCATCGCAAAACTAAATTTAAAATCTACTTTAAACAGGCGATCCTTTGTGCCAAAATGTGGCAATGCTATTTATCCATACTGCACGGCATCATTCTCTTGCTGAATAAAAGTGCGGTGAAATTTTTTGCAATTTTTACGAGGAATAATATGACACAGCAATACAAAATCGAAACACTACTCGCGCAGGCAGGCAATCGCACAGATGAAAGAACAGGCGCAGTATCTACGCCTATTTTCCTTTCTACTGCCTATGGTCATCACGGTATTGGGGAAAGCACGGGATATGATTACACCCGCACGAAAAACCCTACGCGTACTGTTTTAGAAGAAACCATTGCTAAATTAGAAGGCGGTGAACGCGGCTTTGCTTGCGCTTCTGGTATGGCGGCGATTCAGTTAATTATGCAGTTATTTGCTGCGCCCGATGAATGGATTGTGTCTAGCGATGTGTATGGCGGCACTTATCGTTTATTAGATTTTGCCTATAAAAATACTCACGGGGTGAAACCAGTTTATGTGAATACCGCTTCTCTTGACGCCATTGAGCAGGCGATTACACCAAATACCAAAGCGATTTTTGTGGAAACACCGTCAAATCCATTAATGGAAGAATGTGATGTGCCAGCCATTGCAAAATTGGCGAAAAAGCACAATTTATTACTTATCGTAGATAATACATTCTTAACGCCGGTGTTATTCCGTCCTTTAGAATGTGGCGCGGATATTGTGATCCATAGCGGAACAAAATATATCGCTGGGCATAATGATGCCTTAGTGGGCTTGGTGGTGGCCAATGGGCAGGAACTTTGTGATCGTCTATTTTATATTCAAAATGGTGCGGGCGCAGTGCTTTCGCCATTTGATAGCTTTTTGACCATTCGTGGAATGAAAACCTTGGCATTGCGAATGGAACGTCATCAAAAAAATGCGCAAGAACTCGCGAAATTCCTTGCGGAACAGCCACAAGTGAAAGATGTACTTTACCCAAACAAAGGGGGAATGCTCTCTTTTCGTTTGCAAGATGAGGCTTGGGTAAATCCATTCTTAAAAGCCATTAAATTGATTACTTTTGCGGAAAGTTTAGGTGGCACAGAAAGTTTCATCACTTATCCTGCGACTCAAACCCATATGGATATTCCTGAAGCGGAACGTATTGCCCGTGGCGTGTGCAACTGTCTGTTGCGTTTCTCGGTGGGATTAGAAGATGTGGAAGATCTCAAAGCGGATCTGTTACAAGCTTTCGCCCAATTAAAGTAACAAAACAGGGAGAATAGAATGAGAGTCGCTGTTTATAGTACAAAAAGCTACGATCGCAAATATTTAGAATTAGTCAATGTGAAGTATGGATTTGAGCTGGAATTCTTTGATTTTATGCTCACGGAATCTACCGCCAAAATGGCAGAACATTGTGATGTGGTGTGCATTTTTGTGAATGACGATGGCAGCCGAAAAGTCTTGGAAAAATTGGCCGCACTTGGGGTAAAAATGGTGGCCTTGCGTTGCGCTGGTTTTAATAATGTGGATCTCAAAGCCGCACAAGAATTAGGCATTCAAGTGGTTCGTGTACCAGCTTATTCGCCAGAAGCGGTGGCAGAACATACCGTAGGTTTAATGCTAACTCTAAATCGCCGTATTCACCGCGCTTATCAACGTACGCGTGAAGCGAATTTTTCCCTTGAAGGATTGGCTGGCTTCAATATGCACGGGCGCACGGTGGGTGTGATTGGTACAGGGAAAATTGGCATTGCCGTAATGCGTATTTTAAAAGGGTTTGGTATGCACATTTTGGCTTATGATCCGTTTAAAAATCCTGTTGCGGAAGAATTGGGTGCAGAATATGTTTCGCTTGATGAATTATATGCCAGATCGCAAATCATCACCCTGCACTGCCCTGCTACGCCAGAAAACTATCACCTACTCAATCGCGACGCTTTTGCCAAAATGCGTGATGGCGTGATGATTATTAACACCAGCCGCGGCACGTTGATCGATACACAGGCAGCGATTGATGCCTTAAAACAACGCAAAATTGGCGCATTAGGAATGGACGTATATGAAAATGAACGCGATCTGTTCTTTGAAGATAAATCCAACGAAGTGATTCAAGATGATGTCTTCCGCCGTCTATCTTCGTGTCATAATGTGTTGCTCACAGGGCATCAGGCATTCTTAACGGAAGAAGCGCTAACCAGTATTTCTAACGTAACGCTAGAAAATATTTACAGCCTAAAAACAGGCAAACCTTGCCCGAATTTAGTACTGCCATCTTAACTTTTAACAATTACATTGATTAGTGATGATAGCTTGAATTTGTGCTATCATCGCCTCATATTAAGGAAAACGCCATAACCTATGGCAAATTAGACAATAGACAAGACAAATAAGGAAAATAAAATGAGTGAAGTATTACATACAACTGATGCCACTTTCGAAGCTGATGTTTTAAGATCAGATGTGCCTGTATTATTAGATTTCTGGGCACCTTGGTGTGGCCCTTGCCGTATGGTTGGCCCAATTCTTGATGAATTAGCAGCAGAATTAGGCGATAAAGTGAAAATTGTGAAAATCAATATTGACGAAAACCAAGCAACACCAGCCCAATTTGGCGTTCGCAGCATTCCAACTTTATTAATGTTTAAAGAAGGAAAAGCCGTTGCTTCGCAAGTAGGCGCATTGCCTAAAAATCAATTAGCGGCATTTATTGCACAAAATAGCTAATTATTCTCTGAAAAATAAAATCCCGATATATTTATCGGGATTTTTTCTTAATAGCTTTTCTGATTTCTCAACTGTTTCAAAATTTCTTTTAACTTGCCTTCTAACGGTGCAGTAAAAAATAAAGTTTCCTGCGTTTTCGGGTGTTCAAGGCGAATGGCATAAGCGTGCAAAAACAACCGATCTAAACCTAATTCTGCCATTTGGCTATCAAACTGTTTATCGCCATATTTGCTGTCTAAGGCGATGGGGTGGCCGGCATATTGTGTATGCACACGAATTTGGTGAGTTCGCCCAGTAACTGGGGAGGCTTTTACCAAGGTGGCATTGTCATAGCGTTCCTCAATGCTAAATAAGGTTTCTGACGGCTTGCCTTGCTCGCTCACGCGCACAATCCGTTCGCCACCAGCTAATTCATTTTTTAGCAAGGGCGCTTTGATCGCTTTGCAGTGAGATTGCCATTGCCCACGCACTAAGGCAAGATAATCTTTGCGTACGGTTTTATTACGCAGTTGCTCGTGCAAATGACGCAACGCCGAGCGTTTTTTCGCCACTAATAAAATGCCTGAAGTATCCCGATCCAAACGATGAACTAACTCTAAAAAACGTGCTTCAGGACGCAATGCCCTTAAGGCTTCAATCACGCCAAAATCTAATCCGCTGCCACCGTGTACCGCAATGCCCGAAGGCTTATTGAGTACCAATAAGGCATCATCTTCAAAAATAATTTGCTGTTCTAATTGCGCAACTTTGTTGAGCTTTTTCGATACTGGTGCTTGCGTTTTCTCACTCACGCGTACAGGCGGCACACGCACAACATCACCACTTTGCAGTTTATATTCAGGCTTAATTCGCCCTTTATTGACCCGTACTTCGCCCTTGCGCAAAATGCGATAGATTAAACTTTTTGGCACGCCTTTGAGCTTATTTAACAAATAGTTATCAATGCGTTGACCTGCTTCATCTTCGCTAATCTGCAACATTTTTACGCTAGGATTTACAATTTTTTCATCAGTTTTGTTCGACATTGGTTTCATTTTATCCTTTGCAAAATTGGGCGGATTATAGCACAAATGCACGGATTTACCTTGCTAAAAAATCCCTATCGTTAGATAATAGAGCGAATTTTTGCCAGCTTACTGGGAAAAATGAAATAAACGCAAAGATAACGCTGCAAATGGCATAAGACGTTGTTTTATAAAATAAATTTCGTCTAATTTGATTTTGTTACTGTGATGGCAGAATGAAAATTAGACAATGAGTGTGATAAAAATCTCCCACGCTTGCAAAATAATGATTTCAGTCATTTTGTTTGTATCGAAAGATCGTTTCGATAACGCAATCAATGCACCCAGCAACTGACAGTCGAGAGAATGACATTTTGCGACAGACACGAGGTCGATTGCGAAGCCAAAGTGCGGTGATTTTTTATGACAAATTTAAGATAAAAATATAAGAGAAAATCGAATGAAAAGAATGTTAATTAATGCAACCCAAAAAGAGGAGTTGCGGGTTGCTCTCGTTGATGGGCAACGATTATTTGACTTGGACATTGAAAGTCCCGGACACGAACAAAAAAAAGCCAATATTTATAAAGGCCGTATTACCCGTGTTGAACCTAGCCTTGAGGCTGCATTTGTTGATTACGGCGCAGAACGCCACGGTTTCCTTCCATTAAAAGAAATCGCCCGTGAATATTTCCCCGCCGATTATGTCTATCAAGGTCGCCCAAATATTCGTGATATTTTGCACGAGGGGCAAGAAGTTATCGTGCAAGTAAACAAAGAAGAACGTGGCAATAAAGGGGCTGCTCTTACCACGTTTATTTCGTTGGCGGGAAGCTATTTGGTGATTATGCCAAACAACCCTAGAGCGGGTGGCATTTCACGTCGCATTGAAGGGGAGGAGCGCTTAGAGTTAAAAGAAGCCCTGAGTTCCCTTGATGTGCCTGAAGGCGTGGGCTTAATCGTGCGTACCGCTGGGGTCGGCAAATCGCCAGAAGAATTGCAATGGGATTTAAAAGTCTTGTTACATCATTGGGAAGCCATTAAACAAGCCTCTGAAAGTCGTCCTGCTCCTTTCTTAATTCATCAAGAAAGTGATGTGATCGTGCGTGCGATTCGTGATTACTTACGCCGTGATATTGGCGAAATTTTGATTGATAATCAAAAGGTTTATGAAAAAGCCAAAGCACACATTAAATTAGTGCGTCCTGATTTCATCAACCGCGTTAAACTTTATCAAGGCGAAGTGCCACTATTCAGCCATTATCAAATTGAATCGCAAATTGAATCAGCCTTCCAACGTGAAGTGCGTTTACCGTCTGGCGGCTCGATTGTGATTGATGTTACTGAAGCACTGACGGCGATTGATATTAACTCCGCACGCTCAACCCGTGGTGGTGATATTGAAGAAACCGCACTCAACACCAACCTTGAGGCGGCAGATGAAATTGCCCGTCAATTACGTTTGCGCGATTTAGGCGGTTTGATCGTGATTGATTTCATTGATATGACCCCAATTCGTCATCAACGTGAAGTGGAAAATCGTATGCGTGATGCGGTGCGTCAAGATCGCGCACGTATTCAAATTAGCCGTATTTCTCGCTTTGGCTTATTAGAAATGAGCCGCCAGCGTTTAAGCCCGTCATTGGGTGAATCTTCTCACCACGTTTGCCCGCGTTGTCAAGGCACAGGCAAAATTCGTGATAATGAATCCCTTTCTTTATCCATTTTGCGGTTGCTAGAAGAAGAGGCGATCAAAGAAAACACCAAGCAAGTTCACACCATTGTACCGGTACAAATTGCCTCTTACTTATTGAATGAAAAACGTCGCGCCATTAACAATATTGAAAAACGTCATAATGTGGATATTGTGGTTGCCCCGAATGAAGCAATGGAAACACCTCATTTTAGTGTATTCCGTATTCGCGAAGGGGAAAATCACCATCATTTAAGCTACAACCTTGCAAAAGTTCACCGTGAACAAGAAGATACTTTTGATGCGGAAGAATCTTTAGTAAGCCGTAATATCGAAACTGCAGCAGTAACCACTGAAAACGTGTTAGAAAACGCGGCGGTATCTTTGGCGATTGAAACGCCAGCGCCAATGCCAACTGAGCCGAAAAGTGGTGGATTATCGAGCTTTATTGCTGGGCTTATTGCCAAAATTAAAGGCCTGTTTGCAACAAAAACGGAGCAAAAAAAGACCGCACCTCGTGGTAAAAATAATCGCCGCCGTAATAACGATCGCCGCAATACAAGACGTAATCGCAATGAGCAAAAGTCAAATGAAGACTTGAATAAGCGCAATGAACGCACTTTCGACAATACAGAAAGTCGTCCTAGTCGCAATAAGCAAAGCAAAAAACCATTGCCAGTGGTTGAAGATAACGCAATCGTTACAGAAAATAGCACAAGCGAAAGTACCAATGCACCAGTACAGCAACGCCGCCAGCGCCGTGATCTGCGCAAAAAAGTGCGTATTGAAGAAAATGTAACAGCGCCAATCATCACGCCAGCTGAGCAATCCCCTACCGCATTGCCTATGGTAGAAACAGCGCCTAACGCTGAAGAAATGTTGCCAGTTGCAAGCGTTGAAACCACAGATACAACAGCGAATACTGATGCGATCATCAACGAAAACAACCAAAATGACAGCAAAAAACGCCGCGATAATCGCCGCCGTTTACCGCGTCATTTGCGCGTGCGTAAATATCGTACACCAGAAGAAAAATCGCCAATGCCATTGTTCGCAGCGGTTGCTTCACCAGAATTAGCGAGCGGTAAAGTGTGGATTGATAGCAATGCTTTTGCGAGCAATAAATCGAACAATTTCTTGTCTGTTGATGAATTGCTTGAACAGCAAAATGGCAGCGATGAAACTGCCGTAACTACACCTGCAACCCAATTATTGGTGCAGCAAGAAAGCAATGAGCCAACCCCATTGGCAGGTTTTGTAACACAACCAGCTAATGAATCGGTGGAGAAAAAAGTCCAAGCCTCATTACAACGTTTGCATAGTGAAAGTGCAGCAGCACCAAGTGCGCCAGCTGAAAGCACTCAAACGCACGCTAATGAGCAAGTGGAAATTTCAGAAAAAACCGACCGCACTTATGAGTTTAACGGCCGTTTAGGCACCGTTTCAGCCGTGCCACATACACGTTCTGAAATGACTTCAGCCCAAGCGATTGCAAGCACGGAAGGCGACTACCCTATCGTAGAATGGAAAGAATCACGTTACTATTTCTACGGTAAAGGCGCAGCGGGACATCACAATGCAATTAGCCACGTTTATGCTGAAGCTACTTCAGCGAAAACAGCGGAATAAGGTTAATTCAAATTGCTAACTGATAATGCACCTTGCCTTAAGTAAGGTGCATTTTTTTATCGTTCTATTTATAACCTTTGATGGAATTTTATATGGCAACCTATTTAGTCGGCGATCTGCAAGGCTGTTATGACGAATTACACGCTTTGTTGGAAAAGGTAAACTTCGATCCAAGCCAAGATGTGCTTTATTTAGTGGGTGATCTGGTGGCGCGTGGGGATAAATCCCTTGAATGTTTACGTTTAGTCAAATCCCTTGGTAACGCGGCGCACACCGTGCTGGGCAATCACGATTTGCACTTAATTTCCACCGCACTTGGCATTAAAAAAATCAAACCCAAGGATCGCGTGGACGCCATTTTCAACGCCCCTGATTTTCACGAATTGATTGATTGGCTACGCCAGCAACCTTTGCTCATTCATAATCAACAAGCAGGATTTTTACTCACTCACGCTGGGATCTCGCCTGATTGGGATCTTGCAACAGCAAAAGCCTGTGCCGCCGAAGTGGAGCAAGTGCTACGCCACGGTGATTATTATGCAATGATCGAACAGATGTATGATAACCGGCCTGATCGTTGGTCGCCTGATTTACAGGGCATCGATCGCCTACGTTACATTATCAACGTGTTTACCCGTATGCGTTTTTGCTATTACGATCACCGTCTTGATTTTGATTGCAAAGCTCCTGTGGATCAAGCCCCCTCTGAGCTAACCCCTTGGTTTCGGCTTAATAATCCCCTATTCAAAACGGAAAATATCGTCTTTGGCCATTGGGCCAGTTTAGTGGATACGCCTACGCCAGCTAATATTTATGCCCTTGATACCGGCTGCGTGTGGGGCAATCGAATGACAATGCTACGCTGGGAAGATAAACAGTATTTTACTCAACCTGCAATGAAACAATACACCTAACCTATGAAAGAAAAACTGATTACTTCTGCCAGTTGCGAGCTGTTCAATCTTCCTTTTTTCCAGTTCGCCCAGATGAAAAAATTCTGCCCAGAGCAAATCCCGCAAATTAAAGCGGATTACAAACGGCAATGGAATTTATGGAAAACGGCGATTTTGCAAGTGGCTCAACGCCTTGGCACGCCTTTTGCTGACCCCCATATTGAAAAATGGTGTAACGGTTGGCAAGTGCGGGCGCATTTTTTCGCTTATTTCAAATATGAATTTAACAAAAATTCTGCCGCCATTTTATCGGTTATTTTAAACCGTCGCCGTTTACAAGTGAGCCTTGATTGGCATTGCTACCGCGCCGATCGCTCGCAAATCAATGTACAACAATATAACCAATGGTTTGAACAGCTGGATCAAACTCAGTATGCCGATTTTGATTTTTGGCGTGGCGATGAAAGTGGATACGCCGATTTCCGCAAAGTGCGGTCGCTTTCTGCGCAGGATTTTTTACTCAACAATGATGAAGATTTTTTCTGTATAGGGAAAAATATTGAAAAAGCCGAGTTAGATCACATTGATGCTGTGGAATTTATCGCACAAACCATTCAAGAGTTAGTGCCGTTGTATGAGAAATGCCACCACCAATAAGGGTGGCAATTTTCGCAATAGTTCTATCAATTTTCCCCATTTTACGCTATCCTATACTACATTTTCTTATTCATCTATGCCGCCTAAAATCGCCGTAATAAATGGGCAAAGTGCGGTCAATTTTTTGATAATTTTTTAAAGGTAACATTATGCAAGAACAATATCGCCCTGATTTAATTGAGCCTGAAGTGCAGAAATATTGGGCTGAGAATAAAACATTTAAAGCGGTGCAAGATCCAAGCAAAGAGAAATATTATTGCCTTTCAATGTTCCCCTATCCGTCTGGTCGCTTGCATATGGGACACGTTCGCAACTACACCATTGGTGATGTAATTTCGCGCTATCAGCGAATGAACGGTAAAAATGTGTTACAGCCGATGGGTTGGGACGCATTTGGCTTGCCTGCGGAAGGTGCGGCGGTGAAAAATAAAACCGCGCCTGCAAAATGGACATACGAAAATATTGATTATATGAAAAATCAGCTCAAAATTTTGGGCTTTGGTTTTGACTGGGATCGTGAAATCGCTACTTGCAAACCTGAATATTACAAGTGGGAACAATGGTTCTTCACAGAGCTTTATCGCAAAGGTTTAGTGTATAAAAAAACTTCTAGCGTAAACTGGTGTCCGAATGATGAAACCGTGCTTGCCAATGAGCAAGTTCACGAAGGGTGTTGCTGGCGTTGTGATACGCCTGTGGAACAAAAAGAGATCCCACAATGGTTTATTAAAATCACCGAATATGCCGAGCAATTATTGGGCGGTTTAGATCATCTGCCAGAATGGCCAGATATGGTGAAAACAATGCAACGTAACTGGATTGGCCGTTCGGAAGGGGTGGAAATTACTTTCAACATTGAAAATTCTGATGAAGCCGTAACAGTTTATACCACGCGTCCTGATACTTTCTATGGCGTGTCTTATCTTGCTGTGGCAGCCGCGCACCCATTAGCAGAAAAAGCAGCGCAAAATAACCCCACACTTGCGCAATTTATTCAAGAAGCTAAAAACACGAAAGTGGCGGAAGCCGAGCTTGCCACAATGGAGAAAAAAGGAATGGCAACGGGCATTCACGCCATTCACCCGATTACAGGAAAATTAGTGCCTGTTTGGGTAGCGAATTTCGTGTTAATGCACTATGGAACAGGTGCCGTAATGGCTGTGCCTGCGCACGATGAGCGTGATTATGAGTTCGCTAAAAAATATGATTTACCGCTTTATCCTGTAATTACACCCGCAGACGGTAGCCCGTTAGATTTATCACAGCAGGCCTACACCGAACACGGTATTTTGATCAATTCAGCAGAATTTGACGGCTTAGATTTTGACGCAGCATTCAAAGGCATTGCGGATAAATTGGAACAAATGGGCGTGGGCAAACGCCAAGTGAATTACCGCTTACGCGACTGGGGTGTTTCTCGTCAGCGTTATTGGGGCGCACCGATCCCAATGCTTACCCTTGAAAATGGCGAGGTTGTACCAGCTCCGTTGCAAGATTTGCCGATTGTATTGCCTGAAGATGTGGTAATGGACGGCGTGCGTAGCCCGATCAAAGCCGATCCTGAGTGGGCGAAAACCACCTACAACGGCGAGCCAGCTTTGAAAGAAACGGATACCTTTGATACCTTTATGGAATCCTCTTGGTATTACGCACGCTACACTTGCCCAGATTTCCACCAAGCAATGCTCAACCCTGATGAAGCCAATTATTGGTTGCCTGTGGATCAGTATATCGGCGGCATCGAACACGCCACAATGCACTTGCTTTACTTCCGCTTCTTCCACAAATTATTACGTGATGCGGGCTTGGTAAACTCTGACGAGCCAGCAAACAAATTATTGTGTCAAGGAATGGTATTGGCTGATGCCTTCTATTACACCAGCGACACCAACGAGCGCATTTGGGTATCACCAACGAAAGTAACTCTTGAACGTGATGAGAAAGGACGCATTATCCGTGCCATTGATGATGAAGGACGCGAGTTAGTCCACAGCGGAATGACAAAAATGTCAAAATCGAAAAACAACGGTATTGACCCACAAGAAATGGTGGAAAAATACGGTGCGGATACCGTGCGCTTATTTATGATGTTTGCCTCCCCTGCGGAAATGACCTTGGAATGGCAAGAATCAGGCGTGGAAGGGGCAAATCGTTTCCTACGCCGTTTATGGAATTTAGTGTTTGAATACAGCCAAAATCCAGCAAAAACTGCGCTAAATCCGACCGCACTTTCCAGTAGCCAAAAAGCGCTTCGCCGTGATGTGCATAAAACCATTGCGAAAGTCAGCGATGATATTGGTCGCCGCCAAACCTTTAACACGGCGATTGCTGCGGTAATGGAGTTAATGAACAAATTAACCAAAGCGCCATTGGACGATGAACAAGATCGCGCAGTAATGGCAGAAGCCTTAAATGCAGTGGTAAGAATGCTTTACCCAATCACCCCACACATTTGTTTCCAATTATGGAAAGAGCTTGGCAACCAAGACGCCATTGACTTCGCCCCTTGGGTGAAAGCCGATGCGCAAGCAATGGTTGATGATGAAAAACTGGTGGTGGTGCAAGTAAACGGCAAAGTGCGTGCGAAAATCACCGTGCCTGCGGATATGACAGAAGACGCCATTAAAGAAATCGCCCTTGCCGCTCCGAATGTACAAAAATTCCTAGACGGTTTAACCATTGTGAAAACCATCTATGTACCAGGTAAGTTATTTAGCTTTGTCGCGAAATAATCCAACCGCTCCACTCATTGAGTGGAGCGAATTATTAAGAGAAAACACTATGTTGAATTTACTTAAAAAATTATGCCTTGTCGGTGCGTTGGCTGCACTTACGGCTTGTGGTTTCCACTTTGAAAATGGTGAATTAATTCCACAAGAGATGAAAACATTGCGTTTGGAAAGTAGTGATCCTTATGATGCGATGACGATTGCTATGCGCAAGCAGTTGCGAGCCAATAACATTCAGCTTGTTGAGCAAGGTGATGTGGTGGTGTTGCGCTTAAATAATGCTCGTGAGAATAGCGAAGTGGCGTCTATTTTCAAACAGGGGCGTGAGGCGGAAAAAGTGTTAGTGTTGCAAGTGGAAGCCAGCGTTCAGCTTAAAAATAAGCAACGTTATCCAATTAACACCCAAGTTACACGCACTTTCTTTGATAACTCGCGCGCTGCCTTAGCGAAATCTGCCGAGAAAGACGTGATTTGGAACGATATGCGTGAACAAGCTGCGCGTCAACTGATCACCAAAATGGTGGCGTTAAAACAACAGGTGAAAAGCCAATAATGCAACGTCTGTTTGCTGATCAGCTGAGTGCCTCGCTAGAGAAAAAATTGGCATCAATTTATTGTCTGGTGGGGCAAGATCCCTTGCTTTTACAAGAAAGCAAGGATCTCATCTGTGCTGTAGCAAAGCAGCAAGGCTTTGATGAAAAAAATGAAATCACTCTGGATAACAGCACCGATTGGATCGCATTAAACGAACAAGTGCAATCAATGGGCTTATTTTTTAGCTGTCAAATTTTATTGCTAAATTTTCCTGAAAATCTCACCGCACCTTTACAAAAGCGTTTAGCCGAATTAGTTGGCTTATTAAGTCAAGACGTGTTGCTTATTCTACAAACGGCAAAGCTCACCAAACCAATGGAAAAGCAAGATTGGTTTGTGCAAGCTAATCAGTTTGATGCGCAATTTTCTATCGTCAATTGTCAGACACCAAATATTGAACAGCTCCCCCGTTGGATTGTAGGGCGCAGCAAAGCCTTAGAGATTTTTGTTGAGCCAGAAGCAATCCAGCTTTTGTGTTACAGCTACGAAAATAATCTTCTTGCCTTAAAACAAACCTTACAACTGCTCGCCTTGCTTTATCCGAAAGAAAAAATCACCTTATCTAAAGTGCAAAATGTGGTGGAACAATCTTCCGTTTTCACCGTGTTTCAATGGATTGATGCCTTGTTGGAGGGGAAAAGCCAGCGTGCAAGACGCATTTTAGACGGTTTACGTGGCGAAGACATTCAGCCCGTGATTTTATTGCGCACCTTACAACGCGAGCTAATTACGATCCTAACGCTTACTCAACCACAACAAGGAATGAACAATATTGATCAACCGCTTTCTACCGCAAAATTGCGCGAACAGTTTGATCAACTCAAAATTTGGCAATCACGCCGCCCGCTTTTTCTGCAAGCGATCCAACGCTTAACTTATCGCAAATTGTATAAAATCATTCAACAGCTCGCTGAATTAGAACGTTTGGTAAAACTTGAATTTAGTGATGATGTGTGGGAAAAGCTAGCAGATATTTCTATTCAATTAGCCCATTAAATGAATTCTTCTGCATAGCAAATAAAAAATATAGCAAATAAAAAAGTGCGGTGAAAAAATCAGAAATTTTCACCGCACTTTTTATCTTTCAATCACAATAAACTATCTAAAAATATTACGATTTTGCTCTACCCGTTTAAATTGGCTAATTAATAAAACCGCCAATAATAAACTATAAAAGGCGAAAATCACCACAATCCATTGTGCCATTGAAAAGCCTAAGAAAGACCAACTAATCTCCGCGCAAGATCCCGTTGGATTAAATACATAAGGCAACCAGCGGTCTAACGGCAAGGTTTGTGGAAATTCAGCCATATAAGAACATTGATTCCAAGGTGCAGGATTGAGCTGATAATCAACGTGTTTAATGGCCAGCAATAAGCCTTTCACCGCGCTGCCCAAGCCCACCAATAATGCCAATAAACGCAAAATTAATGCGCGCGGATAAAGCAAGCCAATTAATGCTGAAAATGTAATGCCAAACAAGGCGACTCGTTCGTAAATACACATTACGCAAGGGGCCAACCCCATTCCGTGTTGAAAATAAAGTGCGGTGCTTTCTAACGCAATTGTTGAGATCAATAAAAGCAACCAACCACCACGATTGAGCGATAACTGTTTGAAATATTTCAGCATTGGGAATCCTTCTTATACTGGCGTAATTAATCCAATTTGTGCTAAAAGTTGTGTCATTGCTGGTAATAAAAATTCTACCGCAAATAACCCCACTAAAGATAACACAATTGTATAAGGTAGCGCCATATAAACCATTCTTCCGTAAGACAAACGAATCAACGGCGCAAGTGAAGAAGTCAGCAAGAATAAAAATGCCGCTTGCCCATTTGGCGTTGCCACCGATGGCAAGTTTGTCCCTGTGTTGATGGCAACAGCAATTAATTCAAATTGATGTGGCGAAATAATCTGTTGTTCCAATGCGGCTTTTGCTTCGTTAATATAAACCGTTGCCACAAATACGTTATCAGAAATCGCGGATAACACCCCATTGAAAACATAGAACAGCATTAATTGCACATCTTCGGAAGCAGAAAGCACAAGATCAATGATAGGCGCAAACAGGTGCTGATCCACAATCACCGCGACCACTGAGAAGAACACCACCAACAATGCAGTGAATGGCAAGGATTCTTCAAAGGCTTTACCGAGCGCGTGTTCGCTGGTAATACCGCAAGCTGATGTACATAAAATAATGACACTTAGCCCAATTAGCCCGACTGCGGCCAAATGGAACGCCAAGCCAACCACTAACCATACGCCCACCAAGGCTTGGACTACCAATTTTACGCGTTCTTGATTGTTCATTTTAAGCTGGCGATTACGGTCAAATTTAGCCAGTACGCCCCACACTTTACGCGGAAGTTTCGCACCATAACCAAATAAGCGGAATTTTTCCACCACAAGGCAAGTTAATGCGCCACAAATTAAAATTGGCACGGTAACTGGTGTCATACGGAAAAAGAATTCACCAAAGCCCCATTTTGCTTGTTCAGCAATGATCAGATTTTGCGGCTCGCCGACCATTGTCATCACGCCGCCTAATGCCGTTCCCACGGCTGCGTGCATCATTAAGCTACGCAAAAAGGCACGAAATTCTTCCAAGGTTTCACGGCTATTGCCAATGTGTTTGTCATCATTAATATCATCAGAATCATCAAATTGTTTGCCCGATGCCACTTTATGATATACACCGTAAAACCCCATTCCCACGCTAATAATCACCGCCACCACGGTTAAGGCATCTAAAAATGCGGAAAGAAATGCCGCACTTAAGCTAAATGAAAGGGATAACACCAATTTGGAACGAATGTTGAGTAACAGCTTGGTAAAAATGAAAAGGAGCAGCTGTTTCATAAAATAAATGCCAGCCACCATAAACATTAACAGCAAAATTACTTCAAAATTTGCCATAATTTCTTCTTTAACGTGTTCGGGGTGAGTCATTCCAATCATCACCGCTTCAATGGCTAGCAGCCCGCCGGGTTGTAATGGATAACATTTCAACGCCATTGCAAGCGTTAAAATAAACTCCGCAACCAGCACCCAGCCTGCAATAAATGGGCTAACACAAAAAAACAAAATCGGATTTAAAACTAAAAATCCGACTATTGCCAGTTTGTACCAATCAGGACTTGAACCAAGAAAATTTTTCAGAAATGCTTGAGAATAGTTCATATTACGACCTTTACTTTAAAACGAAAAAATATAACTGTGCTAATTGTAATATATCCACCTTTCAAGGATAATAACAAATCTCTATTTTGTTATCTATATCACAAATTTTTCAACAAATAATTGCGCAAAAGTATGAATAATCATCAGTCGCTTCTTAAAGCCCAAAGCCCAGCGGGATTAGCTGAGGAATATATTGTAAAAAGCATTTGGAATAACCATTTTCCACCGGGTTCTGATCTACCAGCAGAACGGGAATTAGCAGAAAAAATCGGGGTAACCAGAACGACATTGCGAGAAGTGTTGCAACGCCTTGCCCGTGATGGCTGGTTAAGCATTCAACACGGCAAGCCAACCCGCGTGAATAATGTATGGGAAACCGCCGGGCCGAACATTATCAGCACGCTGATTCAGCTTGATAAATCCACCATTCCTGTGATCATCACCAATGTGGTATCTTTGCGCACTCGAATGGGCGAACATTATATCCCAGAAGCCATTCAAACCGATCCTGCCGCTTCATTAAAATTATTTGAAAACCTACCGCACTTGGCCGACACCCCACAAGCCTACGCAGAATTTGACTATAATTTATACCGCTCTTTTACCTTTGTGGCGAACAAACCCGTCTATGGCTTAATTCTAAATAGCTTTAAAGATCTCTATCACCAAGTGGCATCGTTATTCTTTTCTGAAGCCAAATCACGCCAATTCACTATGCAATTTTACCAAGCCCTACGCCAAAGCTGCGAACAAGGTAATGTTGAACTTGCCATTCAATGCCTAGCGGAAAACCGCGAACGCAGCAGCAGCATTTGGAAAGCGATGTTGCATCATTTACCAGCGGATTTTGGGGAGTAACAGATTCATCAATACACAATTAGTAAGTACAATATAAGTAGAATAAATATCATCAAATCTTGGGAGAATACAAATGACAAGTACTCAGCAACGCGCTGAATTGCAGCGCAGAATCTGGCAAATTGCTAACGACGTACGCGGCGCCGTAGACGGCTGGGATTTTAAACAATTCGTTTTAGGCACACTTTTTTACCGCTTTATCAGCGAAAATTTTTGTCATTACATTGAAGGTGGCGATCCTGATGTAAATTACGCCAGCTTTCCTGATGATGCCATCACGCCAGAGATTAAAGATGATGCGATTAAAACCAAAGGCTATTTCATCTATCCCTCACAGCTTTTTGCCAATATTGCCAAAAATGCTCACATCAACCCTGAGCTAAATATGGATTTGAAAAAAATCTTTGACGCTATTGAAAGCTCTGCTAACGGGTACGATTCCGAGCATGATATTAAAGGGCTTTTTGCTGATTTTGATGTTACAAGCTCCCGACTGGGCAACACGGTAGAGGATAAAAATAAACGTCTTGCTGCCGTGATTAAAGGCGTGGCAGATTTGGATTTTGGCGATTTTGAGGATAATCATATTGACCTTTTTGGCGATGCCTATGAATTTTTGATTTCCAATTATGCCGCTAATGCGGGTAGATCGGGTGGAGAATATTTCACTCCCCAAAGTGTGTCTAAACTTATTGCACAACTCGCGCTACACGGACAAAAAATAGTGAATAAAATTTACGATCCAGCCTGCGGATCAGGTTCACTACTATTGCAAGCCAAAAAACAATTTGATTCTCATCTAATTGAAGAAGGATTTTTTGGTCAAGAACGTAATCAGACTACTTATAACCTTGCTCGAATGAATATGTTCCTGCATAACATTAATTATGATAAATTTGATATTGAATTAGGAGACACACTATTAACGCCTAAATTTAGTGATGAAGACAGGTTTGATGCTATTGTTTCTAACCCACCTTATTCATTAAAATGGGTTGGAAGTGATGATCCAACTTTAATTAATGATGAACGATTTGCACCTGCAGGCGTATTAGCACCAAAAGCTAAATCCGACTTTGCTTTTGTTTTACATTCACTAAGCTATCTTTCTGCCAGAGGGCGTGCGGCAATAGTAAGCTTCCCTGGAATTTTTTACCGTGGCGGTGCTGAGCAAAAAATCCGCCAATATTTGGTAGACAATAACTTTGTGGAAAGCATTATCGCCCTGCCGCCAAACCTGTTCTTTGGCACAACCATCGCGGTGAATATTTTGGTACTTTCCAAACACAAACCTGATACAAAAACCCAGTTCATCAATGCAAATGGCGAGGAATTTTTCAAAAAAGAAACCAATAACAATGTGCTGACCGATGATCATATCGCCCACATCATCGAACTTTTTGACAAAAAAGAAGATGAGCCACATCTCTGCGCCATGGTGGACAACAGCACCATCGCGCAAAATGATTACAATCTTTCCGTGAGCACCTATGTAGAGACAAAAGACACGCGCGAAGTGATTGACATCAACCAGCTCAATGCCGAAATTGAGGAAACCGTTACCAAAATCAGCCAGCTGCGTGGGGAGATTGCCCAAATCATCAAAGAGATAGAAGCATGAGCGAGATGATTTTATACACCGCTGCAGATGGCGGCATACAAATCAAGGTAACCCTAGAAGATGAAACCGTATGGCTGAGCCTAGACCAAATGGCACAGCTTTTTGGCAGAGACAAATCCACCGTTTCTCGCCATATCAAAAATATTTTTGAAGAAGGAGAGCTGCAAAGAGATTCAGTTGTTGCAAATTTTGCAACAACTGCCAGCGATGGGAAAACCTACCAAGTAGAACACTACAACCTTGATGTCATCATCTCCGTAGGCTATCGGGTGAAATCCTTGCAAGGAACTCGCTTCCGCCAATGGGCTACCACGCGGCTTAAAGAATACCTGATCAAAGGCTTCACTATGGACGATGAACGCCTGAAAAACCTCGGCGGCGGCAGCTATTGGAAAGAACTTTTAACACGCATCAAGGACATTCGTTCCAGCGAAAAAGTGATGTACCGCCAAGTGCTGGATCTCTATGCCACCGCCACCGATTACGACCCACAAAGCGACATCAGCAAGCAGTTTTTCCAAACCGTACAAAACAAACTGCACTATGCCGCCCATGGCCATACCGCCAGCGAAGTCATCTACTACCGTGTAGACAGCGACAAGCCTTTTGCCGGACTAACCCACTTTAAAGGCGCACAGCCCACGCAGGCAGAAGCCATGATCGCCAAAAACTTCTTGGAAGAAAAAGAACTCAGAATCCTGAACAACCTCGTTGCCGCCTACTTTGACCTAGCCGAACTCAACGCCCTAGAAGAGCGCGAAATGCGTATGGCAGACTTCTTACGCGAACTGGATACCATTTTGGCATCAACGGGCAGAAAAGTGCTGGAAAATGCTGGCAAAATCTCTTCTGCCCGAGCGCAAGAAAAAGCCAAAGCCGAACTCCGTAAATACAAGGCAAAAACCCTCAGCCCCGTAGAAGAAGACTACCTGAAAGAAATTAAAACATTAACCCAAAAGACGAAGAAGAAACAGCTATGAACTACTTAGAAAAACTACTACAAGGCGCACCCGTAGAATGGAAAACACTGGGGGAAGTTTTAGATTATGAGCAACCTACACCCTTTTTAGTAAAATCCAAAGAGTATTCAGATGAGCATGAAACGCCTGTTCTCACTGCTGGACAAAGTTTTATTTTGGGCTACACCAACGAAACAGATGGGATTTATCAAGCCTCAAAGGAAAATCCTGTAATTATTTTTGATGATTTTACAACTTCCTTTCATTGGGTAGATTTTCCTTTTAAAGTCAAATCTTCCGCCATGAAAATGCTGTCACCAAAGGGAGATACTATACATTTCAAGTATGTTTTCTATGCTATGAAATGTATTCACTATAAACCAGAAGATCATGCACGACAGTGGATTTCTAAATATTCAAAAATAAAAATCCCCATTCCCCCGCTGTCTGTACAAAGAGAAATCGCCCGAATTTTAGACGCATTTACAGCGATTACCAGCGAGCTTACCAGCGAGCTTACCCTACGCCAGAAACAATATCAACACTATCGCGACAAATTGCTCACCTTTGGCGATGAAGTAGAGTGGAGAACGTTGGGGGAGATCTGTGAAAAAATTTATTCAGGAGGAACGCCAAAAACAAATATTCCTGAATATTGGGAGAACGGTTCAATCCCTTGGATGAGTTCTGGAGAAGTTAATTTAGAAACTATTTATCAAACAGAAAAATTTATTACACAGTTAGGACTTGATAACTCTAGCGCCAAATTTGTTCCCAAAAATTCCATAGTGATTGCATTAGCTGGGCAAGGCAAAACTCGCGGGAAAGTAGCACGAACAAGAATAGATTTAACAACCAATCAATCTTTGGCTTCACTTACTTTTAATGAAGAAAAAATAAACCATGATTTTGTCTATCATTTTTTACTTACTCAATATGAAAATTTAAGACAAATTTCATCGGGAAGTGGTACACGAGGGGGATTAAATCTTCAGATGATTTCTAACTATAAAATTCCCGTTCCTTCATTGGAAGAACAAAAACGCATTGCCGCCATCTTGGATAAATTCCATACGCTCACCAGCTCCCTTTCAGACGGCCTGCCCAAAGAAATTGAACTGCGGCAGAAGCAATATGAGTATTATCGAGATTTGCTTTTGAATTTTAAGCAAGATGAAGCAAGATTTTGCATGGCTTAAGCAAGGTAACCATAATCTCTCAACGTATTGAAAAACAAAGATTTATTTTGTTTAAGCAAGTTTTGCTACGCAATAAGCAAGTTTTTAGAGGTAAAAGATGACCACACAAACCACCCCCATCGCCGAAACAGATGAATTTATCATATTGGATAAATACGAAAAAATTGAACAGCCCAGCCACTACCAAAGCGAGGCGGATTTGGAGCGGGAATTTATCGCCGACCTCGTGCAGCAAGGCTATGAATTCCGCCAAGACCTCACCACCAATGACAACCTTTTGGCAAATGTGCGCGAGCAACTACAACGGCTGAATGAGGTGCGTTTCAGTGATGAAGAATGGGCGCGTTTTGTGGCGGAGTATCTTGATCCACCTGCGGAAACCCTTATTGATAAAACCCGAAAAATTCACCACGATTATATCTATGATTTCGTGTTTGATGATGGGCGAATCCAGAATATTTATCTAGTAGACAAAAAGAACATTCAGCGCAACCGCTTGCAGGTGATTACGCAATTTGAGCAAACAGGCACGCACGCCAATCGCTATGATGTGACGGTGCTAGTCAATGGCTTGCCGCTGGTGCAAATTGAGCTGAAAAAACGCGGGGTCGCAATTCGTGAGGCGTTCAACCAAGTGCATCGTTACACAAAAGAGAGCTTTAATGCAGAAAACTCCCTGTTTAAATATTTGCAGATTTTCGTCATTTCCAACGGCACGGATACGCGCTATTTTGCCAACACTACCAAGCGCGATAAAAATAGCTTTGATTTTACGATGAATTGGGCAAAGTCCAATAATGAGCTGATTAAAGATTTAAAAGATTTCACCGCCACTTTTTTCCAAAAAAATACCCTGCTTAATGTGCTGCTGCATTATTCTGTTTTTGATGTCAGCAACACGCTGCTGATTATGCGCCCTTATCAGATTGCTGCCACCGAACGCATTCTTTGGAAAATCCGCAGCACTCATCTAAGTAACAATTGGAGCAAGCCTGAAAGCGGCGGTTTTATTTGGCACACCACAGGTTCAGGCAAAACCCTAACCAGTTTTAAAGCCGCACGCCTTGCTACGGAACTAGATTTTATTAGCAAAGTGTTCTTTGTGGTGGATAGAAAAGATTTAGACTATCAAACCATGAAGGAGTATCAGCGCTTTTCCCCTGATAGCGTCAATGGTTCCGACAGCACCGCTGGCTTAAAACGCAATATTGAAAAAGATGATAATAAAATCATCGTAACCACCATTCAAAAGCTCAACAATCTGATGAAATCAGAAGAGAATTTGGCGATTTACAGCCAGCCTGTGGTATTTATTTTTGATGAATGCCACCGCTCACAGTTTGGCGAAGCACAGAAAAATCTTAAAAAGAAATTTAAAAAATTCTGCCAGTTTGGTTTCACTGGTACGCCGATTTTCCCGCAAAATGCCTTAGGCTCAGAAACCACGCAAAGCGTCTTTGGCAGGGAATTGCATTCTTATGTCATCACTGATGCCATTCGTGATGAAAAAGTGCTGAAATTTAAAGTCGATTATAACGATGTCCGCCCTAAATTTAGAGCCGCAGAGCAAGAGCAAGATCTTAAAGAACTCTCAGCCCTTGAAAACAAGCAAGCCCTTTTGCACCCCGAGCGCTTAAACGAAATTGCCCGTTATGTCTTGAAGCACTTTAAACAAAAAACCCACCGCCTCAATGCTTCAGGCAAGGGATTTAATGCGATGTTTGCCGTAAGTAGTGTAGAAGCCGCTAAGCATTATTATGAGATTTTTAAACAATTACAAAGTGCGGTAGAAAATCCGCTAAAAATTGCTACCATTTTTTCTTTTGCGCCCAATGAAGCGCAAGATGCCATTGGCGATATTGAAGATGAAAACTTTGAACCCACGGCGATGAACAGCTCTGCTAAGGAATTTTTGCAGGCAGCCATTGGCGACTATAACGCTATGTTTCAAACCAATTACGGCGTGGATAGCAAGGAATTTCAAAATTATTACCGCGACCTTGCCAAACGGGTCAAAAATCAAGAAATTGATCTGCTGATTGTGGTGGGTATGTTTTTAACGGGCTTTGATGCACCTGCCTTAAATACCCTATTTGTGGATAAAAACCTGCGTTATCACGGGCTGATTCAAGCCTATTCGCGCACCAACCGCATTTTTAACCGCACCAAAACTTTCGGCAATATTGTGACTTTCCGAGATTTGGAGCAAGCCACCATTGATGCCATTACGCTTTTTGGCGATAAAAATACTAAAAATGTGGTGCTAGAACGTAGCTATCAGGATTATATGAATGGTTATGTAAATGATGCTGGTGAGCGAGTTCGAGGATATAAAGAAATTGTTAAAGAGTTACAAACGAGATTTCCTGATCCCACTGCTATAGAAAAAGAATCAGATAAGAAAGCCTTTGCGAAATTATTTGGTGAGTATTTGCGTATTGATAATATTTTAAGAAATTATGATGAATATAATGCAATTACAGATAGTAGTAATTCTGGAAATCAAATTAATGAGGGAAATGGTGAATATGTAACAGATCCTATTGTTTTGCCTGAGAAAATCCGTCAAGACTATCTTTCCACTTATAATGATATTCGTGATTGGCAGCGCCAACAAACCGATGGAAATGGTCAAGAAATATCCAATATAGATTGGAGTGATGTGGTTTTCGAAGTCGATCTATTAAAATCACAAGAAATTAATTTAGATTATATTTTAGAATTAATTTTTGATGAAAATAAGAAAACCAATAATAAGTCCGATCTAATTAAAGAAGTTCGCAGAATTATTCGTTCAAGCGTGGGGCACCGAGCAAAAGAAAGTTTAATTATTGACTTTATCCAGCAAACTGATCTTAATAGTATTCCTGATAGAGTTGAAATTATAGAGTCCTTTTATAAATTTGCCCAATTAGAGCAAGAAAAAGAAGCGAATGAACTCATTAAGAATGAAAAACTTAATGAAGAAGCTGCAAAACGCTATATTTCAGCCTCTTTAAAACGTGGCTATGCGAGTGAAAATGGTACAGCATTGAATGAAGCGCTACCAAAACTTAGCCCTTTAAATCCGCAATATAGAACGAAAAAACGAACTGTATTTGAAAAGCTTGCTGCTTTTGTCGAAAAATTTAAGGAGATTGGAGGAAAAATTTAAAATTCCAACCATAAAAAAACAGCTATTCCTAAGAATAGCTGTTTTTGTTTGTGGCGTTATTTGCCTAAATTATCAAAGAATTTTTTCACGCCGTCAAAGAAACTTGAAGATTTCGGGCGGTGTTTTTTCTTACCGCTTTCAAGGCTTTCTTCAAATTTTCTTAATAACTCTTTCTGTTCAGCGTTGAGTTTCACTGGGGTTTCCACAATCACTTTGCAGATGAGATCCCCAGTATAACCTGTTCTCACAGACTTAATGCCTTTACCGCGTAAACGTAAGGATTTACCTGTTTGGGTTTCAGCTGGGATTTTCACTTTTAAGCGACCATCAAGGGTTGGCACTTCAATTTCACCACCAAGTGCTGCCATTGTGAAACTAATTGGCACTTCGCAGTAAAGATTATTGCCATCACGCTCAAAAATGTGGTGCGGTTTAACGTGAATCACCACATATAAATCCCCCGCTGGCGCTCCAAACTCCCCTGCTGCACCTTCACCAGCTAAGCGTAATTGGTTGCCGGTATCCACGCCTGCTGGAATGGTAACGGAAAGATTTTTCTTCTTGTAAACGCGTCCTTCACCGTGGCATTTTTTACACGGATTTTCAATTTTTTTACCTGTGCCGTGACAAGTTGGACACACATCTTCAGTTACAAAGAAACCACGCTGATGACGTACTCGTCCCGCACCGTGACAGGTTGGACAGGTTTCCACTTTGGAATCTTTTTCAGCGCCTGTACCGTGACAATGATCACATTCTGCCAAGGTATCAAACTGAATTTCTTTTTTCGTTCCGCGAACCGCTTCTTCTAGGGTAATTTCGATGTCGTAGCGTAAATCTTCACCGCGCACAACACGCTGTTGGCGTGAGCGGCCACCACCGAAAATATCGCCGAACATATCACCAAAAATATCGCCAAAATCTGCACCGCTGAAGCCACCAAAACCGCCGCCTGCGCCACCAAATCCGCCTTGTTCAAAGGCTTGGTGTCCATATTGATCATAAGCAGCACGTTTTTCTTTATCACCTAGAATTTCATAGGCTTCTTGCACTTCTTTGAATTTCTCGGCAGCCTCTTTATCCCCTTGATTGCGGTCGGGGTGTAATTTCATTGCAAGGCGTTTGTAGGCTTTTTTAATCGCTTTTTCATCTGCACCACGTTCAACGCCAAGCACTTCATAATAATCTCGTTTTGCCATTTTTATCCTATTTTTTATACGCTAAAAGGGCATATTGCTATGCCCTTTGGATTATTGTTGAATGTGAATTATTTATTGTCTTTCACTTCTTCAAACTCAGCATCTACCACATCATCACCGTTGTTTTGTTGTGGTTGTTCACCGCTTTGAGCTTGTTGTGCTGTGGCTTGCATTAATTTTTGTGATGCTTCCACTAACGCTTTAGTTTTCGCTTCGATTTCAGCTTTGTCTTCACCTTTCGCTGCTGTTTCAAGTTCGCTCACGGCTTTTTCAATTTGGGCTTTATCATCAGCAGATAATTGATCGCCAACTTCGCCTAATTGTTTGCGTGTGCTGTGAACAAGGTGATCAGCTTGGTTACGCGCTTGAACTAATTCTTCAAATTTACGGTCAGCTTCTGCATTGGCTTCTGCATCACGCACCATTTGTTGGATTTCATCTTCGCTTAAACCAGATGAAGCTTTAATGGTAATTTGTTGTTCTTTACCTGTGCCTTTATCTTTCGCTGAAACGTGGATAATACCGTCTGCGTCAATATCAAAAGTTACTTCAATTTGTGGCATACCGCGTGGTGCTGGGTTAATGCCTTCTAGGTTAAATTGACCTAGTGATTTATTTGCAGACGCTTGTTTACGCTCACCTTGTAACACGTGAATGGTTACTGCACTTTGGTTATCTTCAGCAGTTGAGAACACTTGTGATTTCTTCGTTGGAATCGTTGTGTTTTTCTCAATTAAGGTAGTCATCACGCCACCCATTGTTTCGATACCTAATGAAAGCGGGGTTACGTCTAATAACAATACGTCTTTCACATCACCTGCTAATACACCACCTTGAATTGCCGCACCGATTGCAACAGCTTCATCAGGGTTCACATCTTTACGAGGCTCTTTGCCAAAGAACTCAGCCACTTTTTGTTGTACTAATGGCATACGAGTTTGACCACCTACTAAGATCACGTCATCAATGTCTGATACGCTTAAACCTGCATCTTTCAATGCCACTTTCACAGGCTCTAATGAGCGTGCTACTAAATCTTCTACTAAGGCTTCTAATTTCGCACGAGTTAATTTAATGTTTAAGTGTTTTGGCCCTGTTGCATCTGCAGTGATGTAAGGTAAGTTCACATCAGTTTGTTGCGCTGAAGAAAGTTCGATTTTCGCTTTCTCTGCTGCTTCTTTCAAACGTTGCATTGCAAGTGGGTCGTTGCGTAAATCAACACCTTGCTCTTTTTTGAACTCATCAACTAAGTAGTTAATTACACGGTTATCGAAGTCTTCACCACCTAAGTGAGTATCACCATTGGTTGCTAACACTTCAAAAGTTTTTTCGCCATCTACCTCATCAATTTCGATGATAGATAAGTCAAATGTACCACCACCTAAGTCATATACCGCGATAGTGTGGTTGCCTTTACCTTTGTCTAAACCATAAGCAAGCGCTGCTGCTGTTGGTTCGTTAATAATACGTTTAACATCTAAACCTGCAATGCGGCCTGCATCTTTGGTTGCTTGACGTTGTGCATCGTTGAAGTAAGCTGGTACAGTAATTACCGCTTCAGTTACTGGCTCGCCTAAGAAATCTTCTGCTGTTTTCTTCATTTTTTTCAACACTTCAGCAGAAATTTGCGGTGGTGCCATTTTTTCATCTTTCACTTCAACCCACGCATCGCCGTTGTCTGCTTTCACAATGCTAAATGGCATAATGTTCACGTCGCGTTGTACTTCTTGATCTTCAAAACGGCGACCGATTAAACGTTTGATTGCAAATAATGTATTTTTTGGATTTGTTACAGCTTGACGTTTCGCAGGCTGACCTACTAAGGTTTCGCCATCATTTGTATAAGCAATAATTGACGGAGTTGTACGATCCCCTTCCGCATTCTCAATAACACGCGGTTTGTCGCCGTCCATTACAGCCACACAAGAGTTTGTTGTACCTAAGTCAATACCAATAATTTTTCCCATAATATGTTTTCTCCTAATAAAATTCGATTAATTCGTTTACGATTGATTAAATTGGGCTAGCTTTAAAAATTTCAAGTGCAATGTTGCAAATTTTTTTGCATTTTTTCACACAGGAATAACATTCAAAGTGCGGTGGAAAATTTCCACATTTTTCAGCCCAACTCACTGATGGAAGTAAAATGTTGGCTGAAAGAGAAATTTCAAGGGGAAAAATGAAAAAAAATTTTACTTTTTTGTAAAAAAATACGAAATCCCTTTCTCAGCCTTTACTCACACCATACAAGCCCGTAAAATACAGGCAAATTTTTTACCCTTGTGAACCAATGAAATTCTTAAAAACCCTTTTTATTCCTTTATTTATCAGCTTGTTATTAGCAGGCTGTGCCCTTGATATTGATGATAACCGCCCTGCCGATGTGCAATATATTGAAAAAAACGACCGCACTTGGCAGCAACATTTGCAACAAATTCAACAAATTAGCGCTTATCAAGCAGAAGGACAAATTGGCTATATCAGCGCCAAACAGCGTTTTTCTACCGCCTTTGATTGGCAATATCAAAATCCGAAAGCCTATACGCTGGTGCTTTCTTCAGCCTTAAGTAGTTCCAAACTCACCTTTAAAATGCACGCGCAAGGCTTAACCATTTCAGATGAAAAAGGACGCCAGCGCTCCGCTAAAGATGCCCAAGCATTATTACGCGAAATTATCGGAATGGATATTCCGCTCACCCAGCTGGCCACTTGGTTGAAAGGTGAGCCGAACAATCAACAGGATTACAATGTGGGTGAGAACCATTTGCTCGCCAACTTTACTTATGCCGTCAATGGTGAACAATGGACGGTGGATTATTTGAATTATCATCAAGACCGCTCCCCTGCGCTGCCACGGGATATTTTGCTAAAAAATGACGCACAAACCCTGAAAATTCGCGTTAATCATTGGAAATACTAATGAAAAATTATCATTTTTCCACCGCACTTTTTGTTCCGCCGAAAAATGGACGCTACCGTTTTCCTAGCCCAGCAAAATTAAATTTGTTTCTTTATATTAATGGACGCTTGGAAAATGGTTACCACGAATTGCAGACCTTATTCCAATTTTTAGATTTTGGCGATTGGCTGGAAATTGGCGTTAGGGACGATTCTCAAATCATTCTTTCTCCAGAAATTCCCCATTTAAAACAAGAAGATAACCTCATTTATCGCGCAGCGCGTCTACTTCAACAGCACACAGGTTGCCAGCTTGGGGCAAATATTCATTTAGATAAAATCTTGCCTATGGGCGGCGGCGTTGGTGGTGGCTCATCAAATGCGGCTACCACACTTGTTGCCCTTAATGCTTTGTGGAAAACACAATGTTCCCTTGAAGAATTAGCTCAGTTAGGGTTACAGCTAGGCGCTGACGTGCCTATTTTCGTTCACGGCAAAGCGGCCTTTGCAGAAGGCGTGGGGGAAAAGATCCATTATTGTAATCCTGCTGAAAAATGGTATGTGGTGCTAAAACCTGAGGTTTCCATTTCAACAGGCGTCATTTTTCAAGATCCCAATTTGCCACGCAATACCCCGAAAAAACCACTTTCACAACTTTTAGCTGAAAATTATACAAACGATTGCGAAAAAATTGTGCGAGATCATTATCCAGAGGTTGAAGAACTGCTGGGCTGGTTGTTACAATATGCACCCGCAAGATTAACGGGAACAGGGGCTTGTGTTTTCGCAGAATTTGACGATGCTCAATCTGCTCAAGCGGTATTTCTAAATAAGCCAAAAGACTGTTTTGGTTTTGTTGCAAAGGGGCTAAATGTTTCGCCATTACACCAAATGATGGAGCATTTATTCCAATGAGATCAATATTTTACACATTCTTCCATCTAAAATTCTGAGGTTAATTTTACAATGCCTGACATAAAACTTTTCGCTGGTAATGCAACGCCAGAACTAGCAAAACGAATTTCTGAACGCTTATACCTTTCTCTCGGTGATGCCACCGTAGGACGCTTTAGCGATGGCGAAATTCAAGTGCAGATCAATGAAAACGTGCGTGGTAGCGATGTTTTCATTATTCAATCAACCTGCGCACCAACAAATGACAACCTAATGGAATTACTTGTGATGGTTGATGCTTTACGCCGTGCATCAGCAGGCCGTATCACTGCGGTAATCCCTTATTTCGGCTATGCTCGCCAAGATCGCCGTGTGCGCTCTGCGCGTGTGCCTATCACCGCAAAAGTGGTGGCTGATTTCTTATCAAGCGTAGGGGTAGATCGTGTTTTAACCTGTGATCTTCACGCTGAGCAAATTCAAGGTTTCTTTGATGTTCCTGTGGATAACGTATTTGGTTCGCCAGTATTAATTCACGATATTTTAAAGAAAACCGATCTTGAAAATCCAATCGTGGTTTCACCTGATATCGGTGGTGTGGTTCGCGCTCGTGCAGTGGCAAAATTACTCAACGATACTGATATGGCAATCATTGATAAACGCCGTCCAAAAGCCAATGTATCGCAAGTTATGCACATTATTGGTGATGTAGCTGGACGTGATTGTATTCTCGTTGATGATATGATCGATACAGGCGGAACACTATGCAAAGCCGCAGAAGCACTCAAAGAACGTGGTGCAAAACGTGTCTTTGCTTACGCAACTCACGCAGTTTTCTCAGGCTCAGCGGCGAAAAATCTTGCCAGCGATGCCCTTGATGAAATTGTAGTTACAGACACCATTCCACTTACCCCAGAAATCAAAGCCTTGGGCAAAGTGCGTGTACTTACTCTTTCTGGAATGTTAGCTGAAGCCATTCGTCGTATCAGTAATGAAGAATCGATCTCAGCAATGTTTAATTAAATCAACAAGAGGGCTTTCTATAAGCCCTTTATTTTTTACAAAAGAAAACTTATAACCGCTCTTTTTCCCCGCCAAAATCATCGAGTAAGTTTTCGGTGAGATGTGAAAGAATCCCTGTCATTAAGACAAAATCTGCATCAAAGCGTTGGGCGACATCTTCTTTCAAAATATCATCATTTTTCTCCCGCACTTCATCTGCAAATTTCAAGCGTTTTAACGTGCCATCTTCGTTTAATACAAAAGACAAATACCCTTCCCATTCAAGCGCCAATTGCGTAATGGTTTTACCGGCCTGCAAAAGTGAAAGAATTTCTTCTGCATCAAGAGCTTGCTGTTTACAACGAATCACGGCGTTATCCTGACTGCCGCGCAATTCAGCATCTTCCAAAGGAATTAACCAAGCAGGCGTGGCATTTTCACTTACCCAATGGCTCATTACGATAGTTGGCTCATTGGCAAAAGCGAGTGGCACAACAGGTAATGAACCTAAAGATTTGCGCAATAAAGCAAGGGCATCTTCCGCACGCTTGCTTGATGCTGCATCAACATAAATAAGCTGTTTATCACTATCAATCCAAATCGCGGTTTGCTGATATTTGCTAAACGCACGCGGAAGTAACATTGCCACCACATCATCTTTCAGCGCCTGTTTTTCCACTTTCTTTAATTTGCGATTTTCTTTTTGTTCTAACTCATTAATTCGTTGCTCTAATTCACGCTTAACCACTTGCGCAGGAAGGATTTTTTCTTCTTTTTTGGCCAATAATAAAATCTGCTTACCCACAGAAAAATGCAATAATTCACTGGTTTTCAATGGCGAAACCCAGCCAAATTTTTGCATATCACCTTGTCCACAAGGATAAAATTGCCCCTGTTCTAATTGAGTCTGTAAATATTCCGCTGACCAGTCCAACGGTTTGGTTAAGCGGTAAATCATTAGATTTTTAAAAAATTGATATGCCATAATGCGTTATCTCTTTTATACCGTCTCTACAAAATAAGCTACCCGCAGGTAGCTTATTAATTTTAATCGTGATCAATTATTCCGTTGTGGTTTCAACATTGATCTCAACGCTTTCACCTTCAACATCGCTCTCTTCATCGTCCACATCACAAACACGCTCAAGGCTTACCACTTGCTCGTCTTCGGCGGTGCGAATTAAGCGAACCCCTTGGGTGTTTCGTCCAACAATGCTCACTTCGCTAACACGGGTTCTTACTAAGGTTCCCGCATCGGTAATCAGCATAATTTGGTCATTTTCTTCCACTTGGGTTGCGGCAACCACTTTACCGTTACGCTCGCTCACCTTGATAGAAATCACCCCTTTGGTGTTGCGTGATTTAGTTGGGTACTCCGCTAAATCGGTACGTTTACCATAACCGTTTTGCGTTGCGGTAAGGATTGCGCCGTTATCTTTCGGGATCACCAGCGACACCACTTTGTCGATATTCAGATCTAGCGTCTCTTCGCTGTTATCGTCAGAAATTTCTTCAATTTCCACCGCACTTTCATCTTCCGCAAGATCGTTAGTTAGGGCTAATTTAATGCCACGCACCCCTGTTGCGGTACGTCCCATTGGGCGCACAGCGCTTTCTGCAAAACGCACCACGCGTCCTTGTGATGAGAACAGCATAATCTCGTTTGAACCGTCTGTAATGTCCACGCCGATGAGTTCATCTTCATCACGCAAGTTAAGGGCAATAATCCCGTTAGAACGTGGGCGGCTGAATTCGGTTAAAGCGATTTTTTTCACCATACCGCCTGCAGTAGCCATCACCACAAATTTATTTTCTTCATAAGCGGAAATTGGCAAGATGGCGGTAATACGCTCGTTTTCATCTAATGGCAAAATATTGACAATTGGACGACCACGTGCGCCACGGCTGGCTTGCGGTAATTGATACACTTTGAGCCAGTATAAACGTCCACGGCTAGAGAAACATAAAATCGTATCGTGGGTGTTCGCGACCAGTAATTTTTCGATGAAATCTTCTTCTTTCATCTTGGTTGCGGATTTACCTTTACCGCCACGGCGTTGTGCTTCGTAATCGGTAAGTGGTTGATATTTCACATAACCTTCGTGAGAAAGGGTTACCACCACATCTTCTTGTGCGATTAAATCTTCTAAATTAATATCGCCTGACGCCATTGTGATTTCAGTGCGGCGTTCATCGTTAAATTCCGCTTTAACACGTTCTAACTCTTCACACACCACTTCTCTTAAGCGTTCAGTGCTATTTAAAATGCGTAATAATTCGCCAATTTCAACCAAGATTTGTTGGTATTCGGTAACGATTTTTTCGTGTTCTAAGCCTGTTAGGCGTTGTAAACGTAAATCTAAAATAGCGCGGGCTTGTTCTTCAGAAAGGTAATATAGCCCATCACGCACACCAAATTCTGGCGCAAGATCTTCAGGGCGAGAAGCATTCATTCCTGCCGCTTCTAACATTCCACTCACGTTGCCTAAATCCCAACCGCGTGCAAGCAAGGCTTCACGGGCTTCATCACCGGTTTTTGACGCACGAATTAATTCAATAACGGGATCGATATTCGCTAAGGCAATGGCTAAACCTTCTAAAATATGCGCACGTTCACGGGCTTTACGCAGTTCAAACACCGTACGGCGAGTTACCACTTCACGGCGGTGTTTCACAAAGGCTTCAATAATTTGTTTTAAATTGAATAATTTCGGCTGACCGTGATCCAACGCCACCATATTGATACCAAAGGTCACTTGCATTTGGGTGAGTGCATAAAGGTTGTTCAACACCACTTCGCCCACGGCATCACGTTTCACTTCAATTTCAATACGGAAACCTTCTTTATTGGATACATCAAGTACGTTGCTAATGCCTTCGATTTTTTTATCACGCACCAACTCAGCGATTTTTTCCACCAATTTCGCTTTGTTTACTTGATAAGGAATTTCCGTCACGATAATGGTTTCACGGCCTTTTTCGCTGGTTTCAATTTCTGCTTTGGCACGCACATAAACCTTTCCACGCCCTGTTTTATAGGCATCTTCAATGCCTTTGCGACCATTAATTAACGCCGCTGTTGGGAAATCTGGGCCGGGAATAAATTGCATTAATTCATCAATGGTGATGTCTTCGTTGTCTAAATAAGCCAAACAACCATCTAACACTTCACCTAAATTATGTGGGGGAATATTGGTTGCCATACCCACCGCAATCCCCGATGAACCATTGACTAACAAGGCTGGGATTTTGGTTGGCAACACATCAGGGATCATTTCTTTGCCATCATAGTTCGGCGAGAAATCCACGGTTTCTTTGTCTAAATCCGTTAATAATTCCTGCGTGATCTTTTGCATACGCACTTCGGTATAACGCATTGCCGCTGGCGCATCGCCATCCACTGAACCGAAGTTACCTTGACCGTCCACCAACATATAACGCAATGAAAACGGCTGCGCCATACGCACAATGGTGTCATAAACTGCACTATCACCGTGCGGGTGATATTTACCGATCACATCACCCACCACACGAGCAGATTTTACATAGGCTTTATTATAGGTAATGCCACTTTGATCCATTGAATATAAAACACGGCGGTGTACCGGCTTTAACCCATCACGCACATCAGGCAACGCACGTCCAACAATCACAGACATTGCATAATCAAGATAAGAAGATTTAAGCTCTTCCTCAATACTCACAGGGGTAACGTTGGAGACCAAATTCGTCATTGAAATATTCCCTAATTACATAAAAAATTAGGCGAGATTGTATCATAATTTCAATGATTTCTCTAATCGTTATGTATTTTTTTCTTTGGGATTAATAACGGGTTTCGCCGTTGGCGACTTCCTTTCTTTTGCTTACCCAAAAGAGAGTAAGCAAAGAAAAGAACCCCGATCATCGTCAAATTTCTCTTACTTCCAGACTGCGTTATTTTGTCTTGCCGTACTGGAGTACTGTCTTCAACAAAATTCCTTGTCTGTAAGTGAGAAATTTGACGAACTCACTTTTCCTCATTCCAATAAAATTTTCTTCACGAAAAATCAGCCTGATGTTCGCTACGCTCTCGCTCGACGTGATTCTTCTAAAAATTTTATCTCCATTCGGGCGGTTTGGACGGGGAATGCTATTAAGCATTGTAGGGTAGGGTGGGCTTAAGCCCACCTCAAAGCATAGGCAACCCACGAAGTGAAAACAGCAAAATGGTGGGCTAAAGCCCACCCTACGAGATATGAAAGCGTATCATAATTTCCCGTGTAAATTGCCTTCATTTTAACAAATTTTTAGAAAAGTAACGCCTGAACGCAGCGTAGCGAGTATGGGCTTACTTTTCGTTAAGAAAATTTGTTAAAAATGAAGATCAGCAATTTAGTCGGGGGCTTTTTTCTTTGCCTACTTTCTTTTGAGCAAGCAAAAGAAAGTAGGTCGCTCAACGAGCGAAACCCGTTATTTATCCCAAAGAAAAAAGCAATTTAACGATAAAACCAAAACTTTACTTTTCTTCATTCGAGAACGCAAAAGAAAGGAAGTTGCCAACGGCGAAACCCGTTATCCCCCCCCAAATAAAAAAGAAATTTAACATAGAAAAAATATTTTCTTTAACTACTAAAAACAGCTATTCGAACCATAAAGTGCGGTCATTTTCCACAAAATTTTAAAAATTTCCATCGCACTTGTAATATAATCCCCGTCCAAACCGCCGTCATTCCAATAAAATTTTTAGAAAAGTAACGACTGAACGTAGCATAGCGAGTATGGGCTTACTTTTCGTGAAGAAAATTTTATCAGAATGAGGAAAAAGCGGTTTGATCGAGGTTCCCTTTTCTTTGCTTCCTTTCTTTTGGGAACGCAAAAGAAAGGAAGTCGCCAACGGCGAAACCCGTTATCAGCTCCAAAGAAAAACGAAATTTTAAAAGACGAGAAAAATAATGCAAAACATCGACCAACAAGAACTGGACAAATTCGAAAAAATGGCAAAAACTTGGTGGGATCCTGAGGGGGATTTTAAACCCATTCATCGTTTAAATCCCGTGCGTTTAGCTTATATTTGTCAGCAAACACAAGGATTATTTGGGAAAAAAGTGTTAGATGTTGGCTGTGGTGGGGGAATTTTATCAGAAGCAATGGCAAAACAAGGGGCAACTGTTACGGGGATTGATATGACCACCGCCCCGCTTGAAGTGGCAAAATTGCACAGCCAAGAGCAGGGGCTAAGTATTGATTATCAACAAACCACAGTAGAAAATTTTCTGCAAAAACATACCGCACTTGGTGGGGAAAAATTTGACGTGATAACCTGTATGGAAATGCTGGAACACGTTCCCGATCCCAGTTCGATCATCAACTCCTGCAAAGCATTGTTAAAACCAGATGGCGTGCTATTTTTCTCCACTATTAATCGCACCTTGAAAGCTTGGGCTTTAGTGATCATCGGTGCGGAATATGTATTAAAAATGCTACCAAAAGGCACGCACGATTACGAAAAATTTATCAAGCCAGCTGAACTTTTGGCGTGGACGGACGAGGCAAAGTTAGAATGTGTGAATATGGTGGGCTATCACTATAATCCACTAACAGGAACATTTAAATTAAATCAGGACGTAAGCGCCAATTATATGGCTACCTTTAAAGGGGTAAAATAATGGATATATCCTATTCATAAGAACTTTTTTATTATCCTAATGACAAAGCTTGGAATTATTTAGGGGCTGTCCTAGATAACTAGGCTAAACTCCCTTTAACCAATTGTTTTAAAATAGAAATTTGACTTTTTATGTTGCTGTAATTAAAACGCCATTCACATTCCTTTAAATAAAGCTCAAAATGCGCTTTTGGGATACCATTAAATTTGCGTAAATGGCGTTTTGCTTGGCTCCAAAAATTCTCAATTCCGTTAATGTGGTTATGATTTTCAGCAAAATGTGTGCTGTGATTGATACGAAAATGACTAAATTCACTCACATCAAGCACGTCATAACTACGATAATTATCGGTGTAAACAATACTATCAGGCTTTACCTGCTCCCGAATAATGGGTAACAAGGTGGCAGATTGCGTATTTGGAACCGCAACGGTATAAACCTTGCCATTGCGCTTGAGAAGCCCGAATACCGCAATTTTCCCTGCCGCACCACGACCACGTTTGCCTTTGCGAGCACCGCCAAAATAACTTTCATCGGCTTCAATTTCACCTTCAAACATCTCTAAGTGAAGGCTGTTTTGATAGATGAGTTGGCGTAAACGATGAAAGTAATATGCGGCAGTCGTTTTGTTTACATTGACTAACTCTGCTGCTGTCCTTGCAGTAACACCTGCAACAAATAGCTCAATGAGTTTATTTTGTTTGTGCTGACTTAGACGACTTTTTCTCATTGGTTCATTCTAACCTAAATAGATTTTTTAGTGTTATCTAGGACAGCCCCATTATTTATTATGTTTAGGATATACCTTTATGCTTTTTTCTCGCTTTAAATTGAAAAGCGCAACATTAATTGCACTGGTTGCGCTTTATTTTACCTTAGTGCTAAATTTTCCTTTTTACAAAAAAGTGTGGGCGCTGCACCCATTTGCGGGGCAGCCTGAAGATTATTTTCTTCTCACCGTTCCCGTCTTTATTTTCTTTACGCTAAATGCGGTTTTTCAACTTTTTGCGCTACCTATTTTGCACAAAGTGATTATTCCGCTGTTGCTGATTATTAGCGCTGCCATTAGCTATCAAGCCTTATTTTATGATGTGCATTTCACCACGGATATGCTCGAAAATGTGCTGCAAACCACGCCAGCGGAAAGTGTTCGTATGCTCACTTGGCAATATCTCGCGTGGATTGCGTTTTTTGGCGTGTTGCCAGCCATTTTATACATTATGGTAAAGGTGGATTACCGCACTTGGTGGAAAGAGCTTGGTTTGCGCGTGGGCTTGATCGCTCTTTCTGGCGTAGTGATTTGGGGCATTGCGAAAGGTTTTTATCAAGATTACGCCGCCTTTGTACGCAACAATAAACCTGTGGTGAATTTAATTGTGCCGTCTAATTTCATTAGTGCAGGGGTAAATGAAATCAAACGCGTGCGTGAAGCGAATCGCCCTTATGAACAAATCGGTTTAGATGCACAACAAGCCAAACCTGATGAATATCGCCATTTCACCGTGATTGTGGTGGGCGAAACTACGCGTGCGCAAAACTGGGGATTAAATGGTTACGCACGCCAAACCACCCCAAAACTGGCAGCGCGTGGCAAAGACATCATCAATTTTACGGACGTTTCCAGTTGTGGCACATCAACCGCCATTTCCGTGCCTTGTATGTTCTCTTATCTCCCCCAAGCCCAATACAATGGCGGCAAAGCACAAAAAATGGATAATTTGCTTGATGTGCTACAACGTGCGGACGTGAACATTTTCTGGTTAGATAATAACAGCGATTGCAAAGGCGTTTGCTTGCGTGTGCCAAATGAAGTTACCAATATGAAAACGCCAGAATACTGTACTGACGGCGAATGTTTAGATGACATTTTATTAAAAGATTTCGACAAAATTCTTAATGAAAGCCAAAAAGATACGGTATTGATTTTGCATACCATCGGCAGCCACGGGCCAACCTATTACGAACGTTACACGCCTGAATTTAAAAAGTTTGTACCAACGTGCGACACCAACGAAATTCAAACTTGTAGCAACGAACAATTAGTGAATACTTACGATAACGGCATTTTGTATATTGATAACTTCCTTGATCAAGTGATCCAAAAATTGGAACACCGTGATGATTTGGAAAGTGCGGTATATTATGTGTCAGATCACGGTGAATCCCTTGGTGAGGACGGCATTTATCTGCACGGCACGCCTTATGCCATCGCGCCAGATTATCAAACCAAAGTGCCAATGTTCTTTTGGTTCTCTAAAACCTGGCAGCAAAATGAAGGTGTGGATTTAGACTGCCTGCGCCACAACGCCAGCGTCCAACATTATTCCCACGACAATTTATTTAGCACCGTGATTGGAATGATGGATATGAATTTAAAAACGGAAGTGTATCAAAAGGATTTAGATATTTTGGCGAGTTGTAAAAAAGCCCATTAGTAAATAATAAAAAAGAGGGTGAAAAATTTTAATATTTTCCACCGCTCTTATTGTTTCTGGCTATACAAAGCTTGGATTATTCTTCCATATACCCCAAGCTGCGCAAGGCGCGTTCGTCATCAGCCCAGCCTGATTTCACTTTCACCCAAAGTTCTAAATGGACTTTGTTGTCAAATAGGCGTTCCATATCGGCGCGTGCTTCTGTACCGATGACTTTAATTTTTTGCCCTTTATTGCCGATAACCATTTTTTTCTGGCCATCGCGTTCAACCAAAATTAGGGCGTTGATTTCATAAGTGCCGCGTTCGTTCGTTTTGAACTGTTCGATTTCAACGGTTACAGAATAAGGCAGCTCTTCGCCCATAAAACGCATTAATTTTTCACGAATGATTTCAGATGCCATAAAGCGTTGTGAACGGTCGGTAACGTAATCTTCTGGGAAATGATGTACGCCCTCACGCAAGGATTCACGCACAATTTTTTCCAGTTCTTGCACGTTGTTGCCACGTTGTGCAGAAATAGGAATAATGGCTTTAAAATCAAATTTTTGGCTGATTTCGGTGATAAATGGCAGTAAATCCTCTTTATCTTTGATATTGTCGATTTTGTTTATTGCCAACACCACAGGGGCTTTAGCACGGCGCAGTTTATTTAGCACCATTTCATCATCGGCATTCCAATGCGTGCCGTCCACCACGAAAATAATTAAATCCACATCGCCAATGGCACTACTTGCTGCGCGGTTCATTAAGCGGTTAATGGCGCGTTTTTCTTCAATATGCAGCCCTGGGGTGTCCACATAAATGGCTTGATAAGGGCCGTCTGTTTGAATGCCTAAAATGCGGTGGCGAGTCGTTTGTGCTTTTCTTGATGTAATGGAAATTTTTTGCCCTAAGATTTTGTTTAATAAGGTAGATTTCCCCACATTTGGACGCCCTACGATAGCAATAAATCCGCAGTAGGTTGGCTGTTCTTGGTGATGTTCTGTTGTTTGTGTCATTTTATATCCAATATTTTTAAGATTTGTTCTGCGGCGGCTTGTTCCGCTTTACGGCGGCTTGAACCTACGCCAATAAAAGTGCGGTCAATTTTTTTGATTTTTTCCACACGACATTCTACGGTAAAGGTTTGGTTATGCGCTTCCCCTTTAATATCAATTACTTTGTAGCTCGGCAAAGGGAAATGGGACGCTTGCAAATATTCCTGTAAGCGGGTTTTGGGGTCTTTTTGGTTTTCCCCTGGTTTGATATTTTTTAGCAGATCTTGATACCATTTTCGCGTAACTTGAGTACTCGTTGGCAGATCTTGATCAAGCGAAATTGCCCCAATAATGGCTTCCACGCAATCAGCTAAAATAGATTCGCGGCGAAAACCACCGCTCTTTAATTCACCCGGCCCAAGCAGCATATATTCGCCTAGCTCAAATTCACGCGCCAGTTGGGCAAGGGTGGGTTCGCGCACAAGGGTGGCTCGCATACGGCTGAGTTCCCCCTCGTTGCATTTTGGAAATTGCTGATACAAGGCATCTGCAATGGTGTAGTTTAAAATCGCATCGCCTAAAAATTCCAAGCGTTCATTGTGATTTTTCGCCGCACTTCGGTGCGTCAGTGCTTGCTTAAGCCAATTAATATCTTGGAATTGATAGCCAATTTTACGCTGTAAGCGTTCTAAGTTTTTTGTCATTATTCTGATTATTCGATTTTATTCAATTTTGCTAAACATTCTTTCAAAGCGCAGACCTGTTGGCCATTCGCCTTGTTTTTTATCAAGGCTTAGCCAAATATATTTTGCTTTGCCGACAATATTTTTCTCTGGCACAAAGCCCCAAAAACGGCTGTCTGCGCTGTGATTACGGTTATCCCCCATCACAAAATATTCCCCTTCTGGCACAACCCATTCGGTGATGTAATTTTGCTGGTTTCGATAACCTTGATACAAGTAAGTGGCGTTCGGCGGTTGTGGATCCCAATGAATTTGGTGGGTTACATCGCCTGTTTCGGTTACTTTTAACGGGTGAACATTGCTATATACAGGTTTACCTTGGCGATCTTGCCCGATGATAATGTTGAAATCTGCATCAGGTTGCGGTTCGCTATAAGTAAATGCCTTGGTTACGCAATTTTCCGTACATTCTTTGCCGTCTTTGCCATAAGTAATCGTAATATGGCGATCCGCTTCGTTATATTCAATGCGATCCCCCGGAATACCGATAATGCGTTTAATGTAATCCACATTTGGCTCTGGTGGCGCTTTAAATACGATAATATCGCCACGCTGCGGCTTGCCTGTTTCAATCAAGGTATTTTGAAAAACAGGATCTTTAATGCCGTAGGCATATTTTTCCACCAGTAAGAAATCGCCCACACGCAAGGTCGGTTCCATTGAGCCAGACGGAATCTGGAATGGCTCAAATAAGAAAGAACGCAAAATCAAAACAAAAGCAAGCACAGGAAAAAGTGAAGCTAAAAACTCACCGCTCTCTGAAATCGGTTCAATTTTCGCTTTTTCTTCTTCGCTTAACGATTTTCCGCTACGCTGTTCAACGCGCTGAATTTGGCGTTCACGTTTAGGCTGCACGGCAAAGCGATAATAAGCCCAAAGCGCGCCACAAAGTGCGGTTAATAAAATCAATAAAATGGTGAAGGTATTTGGCAAGCCTAAATGCTCCAACCATTTCCATATTCCATAGCCTGCAGCAATTAATAGAATAAAAAATATGTTTGATTTTGACATTCTCTTTCCTTGTTAATCTTTGCCAACGTGTAAAATGGCTAAAAACGCTTCTTGTGGCACTTCAACGTTACCCAAAGACTTCATTCGTTTTTTACCTTCTTTTTGTTTTTGTAACAGTTTTTTCTTACGGCTGACGTCCCCACCATAGCATTTAGCGAGTACGTTTTTACGCAACTGTTTCACCGTTGAACGCGCGATAATATGGTTACCAATGGCCGCTTGGATCGCAATATCAAATTGCTGACGCGGAATCAGCTCACGCATTTTTTCCACCAATTCACGGCCACGATAAGGGGCATTATCTTTGTGGACAATCAACGCCAGCGCATCAACACGTTCACCGTTGATCATAATATCCACGCGCACCATATCAGAGGCTTGGAAACGTTTGAAACCATAATCCAATGAAGCATAACCGCGCGAAGTGGATTTTAAGCGATCGAAGAAATCCAGCACCACTTCACCCATTGGAATTTCATAGGTCAGCGCGACTTGGTTGCCGTGATATACCATATTGGTCTGCACGCCACGTTTTTCAACGCACAGGGTGATCACGTTACCCAAATAAGTTTGCGGCAACAGCATATTACATTCTGCAATCGGCTCACGAATTTCACTAATATTATTTAGTGGTGGCAATTTTGATGGGCTATCCACATAGATCACTTCACCATTAGTTTGCAACACTTCATAGACTACGGTTGGCGCGGTGGTGATTAAATCAAGATTATATTCGCGCTCTAAACGCTCTTGAATAATCTCCATATGCAATAAGCCTAAGAAACCGCAACGGAAACCAAAGCCAAGTGCGGTGGAATTTTCTGGCTCATAGAATAAAGAGGCATCGTTTAGGCTTAATTTACCTAGCGCATCGCGGAAAGCTTCATAATCGTCTGAACTAATCGGGAATAAACCTGCATAAACCTGTGGTTTTACTTTCTTAAAACCTGGTAACGCGGTGCTTGCAGGATTATTGTGTAGAGTTAAAGTATCCCCTACTGGCGCGCCTAAAATATCTTTAATCGCGCACACAACCCAGCCCACTTCGCCGCAGTTTAACACTTGGGTATCCACTTGTTTCGGGGTGAAAATCCCTAAGCGATCCACGTTGTAAGATTGCCCAGTGGACATCACTTTGATTTTATCGCCTTTGCGTAACGTACCGTTTTTAATACGCACGAGAGAAACCACGCCAAGATAGTTATCGAACCAAGAGTCAATAATCAAGGCTTGCAATGGGGCATCAGGATCGCCCTCAGGTGCGGGGATTTTTTTCACAATTTCTTCTAGCACATCTTCAATGCCCTGCCCTGTTTTGGCAGAACAACGCACAGCGTCCATCGCATCAATACCCACAATGTCTTCAATCTCTTCCGCCACACGCTCTGGCTCAGCGGCAGGCAAGTCGATTTTGTTTAACACAGGCACCACTTCCAAATCCATTTCAATGGCGGTATAGCAGTTTGCCAAGGTTTGCGCTTCAACACCCTGCCCTGCATCTACCACAAGCAATGCGCCCTCACAAGCCGCAAGGGAACGCGAAACTTCATAAGAAAAATCCACGTGTCCTGGGGTGTCGATAAAATTCAGCTGATAGGTTTCGCCGTCTTTCGCTTTATAATTGAGCGTTACACTTTGCGCTTTAATGGTGATCCCACGCTCACGCTCTAAATCCATTGAATCTAATACTTGTTCCGCCATTTCACGGTCGGACAGCCCACCACAGGTTTGAATTAAACGATCGGAAAGGGTTGATTTCCCGTGGTCAATATGCGCAATGATTGAAAAGTTACGAATGTTCTTCATATTTTATAAATAAACTAAACTCTAAAATTTGACAAAATTTAACTGGGCGATTGTACCTGAATATGCGTTGCTATGCTATATGAAAGGGAAAGTATTTCACCTTGATTACGCCTTAATCGTTATCAGCCCAAACGATTGAAAGGTGATAAAAAGAGAATAAGAAAAGAAAAAGTGCGGTGTTTTTTAGAAAAATTTTAGCAAAAAAATTGCCCTAACCTGAGGCTAGGGCAATCTTTACATCAAACATATCAACAATAATTAAGGAATTAATTATAGACTTTCAGTGAAAGTACGAGTGATTACATCACGTTGTTGTTCTGGGGTTAATGAGTTGAAACGTACTGCATAACCAGAAACACGGATAGTTAATTGTGGATATTTTTCAGGATTTTTCACCGCATCTTCTAAGGTTTCACGGCGTAAAACGTTCACGTTTAAGTGCTGACCACCTTCAACTTTTACTGTTGGGGCAACATTTACTGGTAATTCACGATATTCGATTTGACCTAATTCGCTTACTGCTACGATTTGATCTTCTGCGAAATCACCTTTTGCACATAAACAACGTGCTTCACCTTTTTCGCTGTCTAATAACCAAAATGAATTTAATAAGTTATCATTTGCGGCTTGAGTGATTTGAATACCTTTAATCATACGAACTCCTAAATTTGTGTGTTAAGTAACCTAAGTGGGGTAAAATTTTATCAAATTATTTGAGCAATTCAATTATTTTGAGAATACAGGAATTAATTTAATTAAAAAAATATTACCATTTTGACTTATATCAAAAATAACCAAAACAAACAGCGAGAATTGAAACAATTTCATAACAATTAAATAACATAACATCAACGAATAGCAAAAACTTGTTCTATCAATTTTTCTCAAGGTTATTTATAATCTTAGCCTAGGTTTAACGCTGAGGAAAACAAAATGAAAACGTGGAAAGATGTGATTGGTGGCGAGAAAAGCCAGCCCTATTTTCAGCAAATCTTACAGCAAGTCCAGCGTGAAAAAGCGGCAGGCAAAATTGTCTATCCGCCGAGCAATGAGATTTTCAATGCCTTTAAATTAACCGAATTTGATCAAGTGAAAGTGGTGATTTTAGGGCAAGATCCTTACCACGGGCCAAACCAAGCGCACGGTTTATCTTTTTCGGTGAAACCCGGTATTGCGCCACCACCTTCGTTAGTCAATATTTATAAAGAATTAGCCAATGATGTGGGCTTTCAAATTCCTCAGCACGGTTATTTAGTGAGCTGGGCAGAACAAGGCGTGCTGCTGTTAAATACTGTTTTAACCGTGGAACAAGGCAAAGCCCATTCCCATTCAAACTTTGGTTGGGAAACTTTTACCGATCGGGTTATTTCCGCCTTAAATGAACAACGCGAAAATCTTGTTTTTCTCTTATGGGGCAGCCACGCGCAGAAAAAAGGGCAATTTATTGATAGACAAAAACATTGCGTACTAACTGCGCCGCACCCTTCACCCTTATCGGCACATCGCGGATTTCTCGGCTGCAAGCATTTTTCGCAAACGAACGCTTATTTACAACAGCATCAATTAGCGCCGATAGAATGGCAACTGCCCTTAACGCTTTAAAGAATTTATAAGGATTTCATTATGTTAGCAATTATCTCTCCCGCCAAAACCCTTGATTTTGAAAGTGCGGTGGAAAAATTTGAGGTTTCTCAGCCTGATTTAACGGAATATAGCGAGCAGCTGATTGAGATTTGTCGTCAGCTTACACCGCAAGATGTTGCCTCTCTAATGTCCATTAGCGATAAATTAGCGGCATTAAATGTGGCACGTTTTGCTGAGTGGAATCAGGATCACAATGAACAAAACTCGCGCCCTGCGATTTTTGCGTTCAAAGGTGATGTTTATACGGGGTTAGATGCCACGCATTTATCTCGTGATGATATTTTATTCGCCCAACAGCACTTGAGGATGTTGTCGGGCTTATATGGTTTGCTACGTCCTTTGGATTTAATGCAGCCTTATCGTTTAGAAATGGGAACAAAATTAGCCAACCCGAAAGGCAAGGATTTGTATCATTTTTGGGGCAATATTATCACCGCGGCGGTGCAACAAGCCTTGGATCAGCAAGGGGATAATGTGTTAGTTAATCTTGCCTCCGATGAATATTATAAATCCGTTAAGGAAAGTGAGTTGAAGGCGCATATTATAAAACCAGTTTTTTTAGATAATAAGAATGGTAAATATAAAGTGATCAGCTTTTATGCGAAAAAAGCGCGCGGTTTAATGTGTCGCTACATCATTCAAAATCGCCTCACTCAAGTGGAACAATTAAAAGATTTTGATCTCGGTGGCTACTGGTTTGACGCCACTTCATCAACGGAAAAGGAATTCGTGTTTAAACGCGATTTAAGTGAATAAAATGAAACAATTACTTCAATGGATTGTAAAACAGAAAAGTGCGGTACAAAAAATCATCTTTTTTTCAACCGCTCTTTTGCTGACTGCTTGCACCACTTCCCCACAACTTTCGGTGGAGCAACAGATTCAGCATAATGATAAAACCTATTATCTCGCCTCGCAGCAAGATTTAGGCACCATTGCTCGTTACGTTTATGTGCCAAAAGGTGAAAGCGCGGAGCAATGGCATAGTGCCATCGAATTATTGCAAGATCGCAATAAGGATAAGCTCTCTTTAAAAGATCGCATTGCCTTGCGCAAACGGGTTTATCGTAATACTGGCGTAGAGCATTTCGATATTTATAGCAAAAAAAATGAGCTGTTTGCCTTTGTGATTTACGATCCAACTGAACAAAATCCCGATTGGCAGGTAAACGTGGCACGGGGTAAAGAGATTCCATTTTGTGGTTTTGTGCAATATCAATATTCCGTGAAAATTGCCAAAGATCGCAAATTAATGAATATGAAACACAACCGCGTAATTCGTTATTTGAAGAAATATGTGGTGGATAAAGAAATGCAGAAATTAAATAATGCGTATTTTAGTTGGAGCTTGCGGTTTTGTGCAATATCAATATTCAGTAAAAATAGCCAAAGATCGCAAATTAATGAATATGAAACATAAACGCGTAATTCGTTATTTGAAGAAATATGTGGTGGATAAAGAAATGCAGAAATTAAATAATGCGCATTTTAGTTGGAGCTGTCATCTTTAATGCAAGAGTTATATTCTAAACAAGTAAAACGGGCTGCTCACTGCGCCATTTTCACCGCGTTGCTGTTAATTTTAATCAAAGGTTTTGCGTGGTGGAAAACGGACTCCGTCAGTATGCTAGCGTCCATTACGGATTCTACGCTGGATTTATTGGCGTCTTTTATGAATATGCTGATCTTGCGTTTTGCCCTAATGCCAGCGGATCACAACCATTCTTTTGGGCACGGTAAAGCGGAATCCCTTGCTTCGCTCATTCAAAGTGCGTTTATTTCTGGTAGTGCGATCTTCCTTTTATTACAAGGGATTTACCGTTTAACTTCACCGCAGCTGTTAAATCAAACCTATCTCGGCATTATGGTTACGCTGTTTTCCATTGTGGCAACTTTGCTTCTGGTGCTGTATCAAAGCCATATCATCAAGCAAACTGATAGCCCTGCGATTAAGGCGGATCGCTTGCACTATCAAACCGACTTACTGATGAATATTGCGATTTTATGTTCTTTAGGCTTGAGCTTATGGGGTGTGCTGTGGGCTGATGCAATTTTTGCTATTTTGATTGCTTTATATATTTTATGTAATGCGGCAAAAATGTTTTACGATGCTATTCAGTTATTGCTCGACCAAGCCTTGCCGCCACAAGAAATTACGCAAATTGAACAGGTGATTCAATCGCAACCGAATATTTTAGGCTTTCACGATTTGCGTACACGCCGCTCAGGGGCAATTCGTTTCATTCAATTTCATTTGGAACTCGATGATCATCTTTCTTTTGTGGAAGCGCATCAAATTACCGATCATCTTGAACAGCGTTTACGCCAATGTTTTCCCCGTGTCGATATAGTAATTCATCACGAACCAACCAGCGTGGTGCAGATTGAACAAGCTCAAGCTGATAGCTTACAGCCAAATACTTAACCTAAATCAAAATGTGATAGAATTCACGAAATTTTTCTAGAGCGGATTTGGCGAATAGTGTAAGCTACGCACAGTTTTTATATTATTAACTTTGAATAAAGGTATTGATGATTATGATTAAAAAAATTGCCGTATTAACAAGTGGTGGTGATGCCCCAGGAATGAATGCTGCGATCCGTGGTGTGGTTCGTTCAGCCTTAGGCGAAGGCTTAGAAGTTTATGGTATCTATGATGGTTATCACGGGCTTTATCACAATAAAATCAAGCAATTAACACGTTATAGCGTATCAGATATTATTAACCGCGGCGGAACATTCCTTGGTTCAGCACGCTTCCCAGAATTTAAAAACCCAGAAGTGCGGGCAAAATGTGCGGAAATTTTACGTTCCCACGGCATTGATGCACTCGTTGTTATCGGTGGGGACGGTTCTTATATGGGGGCAAAATTGCTTACCGAAGAACACGGCTTCCCTTGTGTGGGTATCCCCGGCACTATTGATAACGATGTGGCAGGCACAGACTACACCATCGGCTATCAAACCGCATTAGAAACGGCGGTAACGGCTATTGACCGCTTGCGTGATACATCAAGCTCGCACCAACGTATTTCAATCGTGGAATTAATGGGCAGACATTGTAGCGACTTAACCATTTCTGCAGGGATTGCAGGTGGCTGTGAATACATTGTAGCGTCAGAAGTAGAATTTAACCGCGAAGAATTAATTCAGCACCTTGAGCGCAGTATCCAAGCTGGCAAACGCCACGCAATCATTGCGATGACAGAGCATATTTGCGATGTGAATGAGTTAGCCAAAGAAATTGAAGCCCGTGTAAAACACGAAACTCGCGCAACCATTTTAGGTCACATCCAACGTGGTGGTACACCTTGCGCCTTTGACCGTATTTTAGCTTCTCGTATGGGCGTTTATGCGGTAGATCTGCTTTTACAAGGCAAAGGCGGTTACTGCGTGGGAATCCAAAACGAACACCTTGTTCACCACGATATTATTGACGCAATCAACAATATGCGCCGTGAATTTAAAGCCGACTGGCTCAAAATGGCAGCGCGTTTGGATTAATTTGCTATTTTTCATAAGCATAAAAAAGAGCCAATTTTATTGGCTCTTTTGTTTTTATCGCTCTTGTGCTTGTATAAAAGCACAATATTATTCTGCTCGTGGGCAAATTTCCGAATCTGCAAAGAAATAGGCAATTTCACGGGCGGCGCTTTCAGGGCTATCAGAGCCGTGAACGCAGTTTTGAGTTTTGCTTAAGGCAAATTCTTTGCGTAATGTGCCTTCATCGGCTTCTTCTGGGTTGGTTTTGCCCATTAAAGTGCGGTAGTTTTTTATTGCATTTTCTTTTTCTAGCACAGAAACCACCACTGGTGCGGAAGTCATATATTTCACCAAATCATCAAAAAATGGCTTTCCTTGATGTTCCGCATAAAACCCTTCTGCTTGTGTTTGCGTTAAATGCACCATTTTCATTGCGATGATGTGAAACCCTTCACTTTCTAAGCGGTTGAGAATTTTGCCAATTAAATTACGCTCTACCGCATCAGGTTTAATAATGGATAATGTCCGTTCCACGCTTTCCTCCTATGAATTTGCTTGGTTGAGTAAAAGATGCGCCAAGGTCTGCACGCCAATGCCTGTTGCGCCTGTTGCCCATAAATCACTGGCTGATTTACGATAAGTCGCCGAGCAATCAATATGCAGCCAATGGTGTTGGTAATTTTTCACGAAGTAAGATAAAAATGCTGTTGCAGTACTTGCGCCCGCGCCCACTGGTACTGTGCCGATATTGGCGATTTGGGCAAATTGAGAGCTGATCTGCGCACGGTGAAATTCTTCAAAAGGCAAACGCCAGAAAGGCTCGTTAGCCGTTTGTGCAGCGTTAAACAGGCTTGCAACGAGTTCGTTATCCATTGAAAGCACGCTGTGATAATCATTGCCCACCGCCATTTTTGCTGCGCCCGTCAAGGTTGCGCAATCAATAATAAATTGTGGATTTTGCTTATCCGCTTCAATTAAGCCATCAGCCAGCACTAAACGCCCTTCTGCATCGGTATTTAACACTTCAGCGGTTACGCCATTGCGATAAGTGATAATATCGCCCAACTTCATTGCTTCGGCGCTTACCATATTTTCCGCGCAGCAGAGATAAAGTTTCACGCGCTGGTTTAAGCCACCAGCAATGGCCATACCTAATGCGCCAGTAACTAAGGCTGCGCCGCCCATATCAGTGCGCATTGTGGACATTGAGTCACTTGGCTTTAAGCTATAACCACCACTGTCAAAGGTGATCCCTTTGCCCACTAGACAAGCTAAAACAGGGGCGTTTGGATCTTGGCTTGGATTGAAATCTAATTGCAACATTGCTGGCTTATGGTTGGAGGCTTTGCCCACATTCCAAATGCCTTGATAATTTTTCTCTAATAAGGCTTCGCCAGAAATAATCTCAAAATTCACCGCACTTTCATTGGCGTATTCCGCTGCAAGCTCTGCAATAAATTGCGCCGCGCGTTCAGCTAATTTTTGTGGCGTGATAACATCGGAAGGTAAATTAATGATTTCTCTCACAAAATCACCGCACTGAATACGGGCAAATAGCTCCGCTTGCGGTTCGTCATCTAAATGAGGAAACTCAATGGCATAATCCTGTTTTGCAGAATAAAAACCTTGATAAAACGCCCAACAGTTTTCTAAATCCCAATTTTCGCCCACTAATTCCACCTCTTTAATGCCTTGATTACGCAATTTACGCGCGGCTTTTTGAATTAAAGTGCGGTCGGAATTTGTCGAATTTTGTTTAAGGTGAACCGTGCCTTCGTCATTTGCAAAACTGAGTAACGCATTTTCGCCCCAAACTGGGCTGGCAGGTTGTGTTGAAAGGTGAATTAACATAATGATCTTCCTTATTTAGATTAGGTTTAGTCATCCTAATACAAGAGTGAGAAAAATCAAAATGTTAAATCTCCCCTAGCCCATTTTTTCAGCTAGGGGAAAGATCAATGAAACTTAAGCAATTGGCTTCGTTTTATAGAATGAGATCATTGCAATTGGTGCAATCACGGTGAACCAAATTGACCATTGCAACGGCATTCCTAAATACACACATAGCACGCCAAGGAAAGTCGCAGCGATAGCAAGCACAAAACCGATCACGCTGTAATTGGTATCTTTATCTAAATACCAACGCAAGAATGCTAAGGCGATGAGATAAACCGCCGAGCAAATGCTTAACACGGTCATTGCAAATAAAGGCGAAACAGAATGTGCATTTGAACTTGCGTGTTCCACCACTTCCGCCATTGTGCCAAATTCTTTCACGGAATCGGCTAACAATTCTAATCCAGAACCTAAAGCGGTAAGCGCGATGAAAATCAATAAATGTCCGTAGCCATAGACTAAGGCATTATTTAACGTGCGATCGCTGTGCAAAAATTCGCCCCACGGCATTTTGAAATAAAGCCACCAAAGGGAGAACATTAACGCTGAAATCCCTAAGCCTAATGGGAATGCTTCAGTGAGCATTGCTTCATTGCTGTGGAATAATGGTGTGATGGCGTTAGTTGCGCCTAAAATCCCTTCGCCCAAAACGATAATCACTAATAAGCCGTAACGCTCTGAAATGTGATGTGGGTGCCAAGGGGTTTTGTTGGCACTTTCCGCCCAGGCTGGCACAGAAAGCTCAAGCAAGGCTAAGAATGGGAATAAGGTGTTGAATAAATAAGGGAATTTTAATGCCACAATAGTCCAACAAATTTGTGCGAAAATAATCCCGAAAGCATAACGTAAACAGGTGGTGCGGCGCTCTGGATCGCCTTTTGCAGCACGAAACCATTGATACGCCATTGCTACACGCATTACGATGTAGCCGATCAAAATCATCACATAATCGTTGTGTTCAAATACATTATTAATACCGATAGCTAAAATAATTGCGCCGAACATTTGCACCATTGTTACAATGCGATAAGTAAAATCATCATTGTCGTAAGCAGAGGCAAACCAAGTAAAGTTCATCCACGCCCACCACACGCAGAAAAATGAAGTGGCAAAATGGATTAAGCCTTCACTGAAATGATGCGCCGCAAGGGCGTGATGCAAGCCGCTTGCAGTCGCTGCAATGGCGATCACGAAAACTAAATCAAAATAAAGCTCTAATGTGGTGGCAACACGATGGACCTCGTGGTGATCACGGGCTTTCATTAATTTATGAATCATTCAATACTCCGAATTAAAAAGAAGAATTAGGCTGGTTTAAAAATTCAATTTCTTCCGCGGTTGATGTGCGATTTAAAATCGCATTGCGGTGCGGATAACGATTAAATTTATCAATAATCGCTTTATGGCGCAGTTCAAAATCTAAGGTGTAATCATCATTGAGTGCGGTAAATAATTCCACCGCTTGCTGATGAATCAGCGCTGATTCACTGTGCATATAAGGCATAATCATAAATTTACGCCATAAGGTCGGTAGACTAGCAAAATCAGGCTGTTTAATGGCTTCTTGAGCCAACACTAATGCCATTGAATCCTGCGCAAAGGCTGCTGGGGTGTTGCGATATAAATTACGCGAGAATTGATCTAACACGATAATTTCTGCCAAGCGCCCTTCAATGGTTTCACGCCAGTTGGTGCATTCACCTTGCGCGGCGGCTTTTAAAGTGCGGTCAAATTTTTCGCGAATTTTGTCATCAAATTCATCGCTTTTAACAAACCAAAACGGTTGATTCTCTTCGCTAAACCAAAAATCTAGCACCGCTTGTGGCGAGGCAATACTCATAAACATTTCCTTAGTTGAAGATAAAAAATGAAGTGAATTTCACGGCGGCGGATTTTACCACAATTTAGCAAAACTTGCCCATTAGACTAAATTTCTAGAAAAAACTTGGTGAATGCGATTGATAAGAGTATAATTCGCCCGTTTTTTGACTTATTTATTAACTAATATTAGAGGAATTAATGGCTAAAGAAGATTGCATTGAAATGCAAGGCACGATTTTAGAAACCTTGCCAAACACGATGTTCCGTGTGGAATTGGAAAATGGACACGTTGTAACCGCACATATTTCAGGGAAAATGCGTAAAAACTATATTCGTATTTTAACTGGCGATAAAGTAACCGTGGAAATGACCCCTTACGATTTAAGTAAAGGACGCATTATTTTCCGCAGCCGTTAATTATCGCATCATTTTTCTTCTTACCTATTCAAATTTTGCCCTAGCCTTGTCTAGGGCAAATTTTTATCTCTTTTTTTATGCGTTGTTGTTATCATAATGCCATTGTCTATTTGGCTAAATCAAGGTTGTAAAATGAGAAATATCAAACACTTTGCACAACGTTATGTGGATTGGGTAATCCGCCTTGGACGCGTGCGATTTTCTATACTTGGCGTCTTAGCACTGGCAGTGTTGGCTTTATGCACACAAGTGTTGTTCAGCCTTTGTGTGGTGGGAACGGTTTATTGGACGGACGTGGTGCGTTCCGTGGTGTTTGGCTTGATTTCCGCGCCCTTTGTAATCTATTTCTTCACCCTTTTAGTGGAAAAACTGGAAAAATCTCGCCTTGAATTAGCCAAATTAGTGGAAAATTTACGCCGTGAAGTCTCAGAACGAATGGTGGCAGAAAAAAAACTTTCTGTGGCATTAAATGATTTAGAGCAAAACAGCCGTAACAAAACCGCCTTGATGACCACCATTAGCCACGAATTACGCACACCACTGAACGGCATTATTGGCTTAAGCCGCATTTTATTAGACGGCAATTTAAGCGCCGAACAGCAAAATTATCTGAAAACCATCAATATGAGTGCGGTGTCTTTAGGGCATATTTTTAGCGATATTATTGATTTGGAAAAAATTGATGCGCACAAAATTGAGTTAAATCGCAAAGAAACGGATTTTTATGCCTTTCTTAATGATATTGCCAATTTTGCGACCTTAATGGCGGAGCAAAATCAGCTCAAATTTGAACTGGAATACGAACCTGATTTACCGCAATGGCTGATGCTAGATAGCGCCAGATTAAGCCAAATTTTATGGAACTTAATTAATAATGCGGTGAAATTTACCCCCAAAGGCGTGATCAAGCTGAAAGTTAGCCGAACTGGCGAACAGCAATTTGCTTTCGCCATTTCCGATACGGGTATTGGCATTGCTGAAAGCGAGCTAGCAAATATTTTCGCAATGTATTACCGCGTGCAATCCAATCAATATCAGCACGCAGGCAGCGGCATTGGCTTGGCAGTTTCCAAAACCATTGCCAATTTAATGGGCGGTGATCTCAGCGTGCAAAGTGCGGTGAAAAAAGGCTCCGTTTTTACCTTAACCATTCAGGCTGCCCCCGTCAGCAAGCCGTTAGCCTATCATCAACATCTGCCAAACCAACTGCGTATTTTGCTGATTGAAGATATTGAAGTGAATGTGATCGTGGCGAAATCCGTGCTGGAAAAATTAGGTTATGAAGTAGATGTCGCAATGACGGGGCAACAAGCCATTGAAAAATTTGAACAAAATAGCTATGACTTGCTACTCATTGACATTCAGCTGCCAGATATGTCGGGCTTTCAAATCGCCCAGCATTTACGCCAAAAATACGAAAATGATGAATATGATTATCTGCCGCCACTCATTGCACTCACCGCCAATGTAATGCACGATAAGCAAGCGTATTTACAGCAAGGAATGGACGATATTCTGCGTAAACCCCTCTCTTTAGAGGCACTGACGCAATGTCTTTATCAATATTTTGCTGATGAGATCGTAATGCCGCTAGGCGAAAGTTCTTCCAAAGCAATGCCAGAAACAGCAATAGAACAAGATGAAGCACTAGATTTCGCCACGCTCAATGAATTTGTCGCTTTATTGGGCGTAAAAACAGTAAAAAATAACACCGCACTTTTCCAACAGCTAATGCCTGATTATATGGCGGAATTAATGGCGGCTTACCAAATTTATCAAACTCAACCCGCTCACAAAACTGAAGTCGGCAACATTGCCCATAAAATCAAAGGTGCGGCAGGTTCAGTGGGCTTAAAACGTATCCAACAAATCGCCGAACAAGCCCAACATAGCGAAAACCCAAATTGGGAAAGTGAAATCGCCCATTATTTGGAACAACTATCGCAAAATTGGCAGAAAGATTTGGACAAATTAATGAATTGGCTAAATTCTGTTGATCATTAGCAAAGTTTTTACACATTACACTAGCCACGCTTGAAGGTTTTAGCTAAAATCTGTGCAATTTTAATTCGACATCAACAAGAGGAGAAAACCGATGAATTTTCCAAATGTTGCCAAGCAGGTGATTGATAAACTGGGCGGCAAAGACAACATCAGCGCGCTTGCACATTGCGCAACTCGCTTACGCATTGTGGTGAAAGACGAAGGCAAAATTGACAAAGAAGCTATCGAAAATATTGATGGTGTAAAAGGTCAATTTGCAGTTTCTGGCCAGTATCAAATTATTTTTGGTTCAGGTACCGTAAATAAAGTACACGATGAAATGGCGAAACAGCTTAACATCGGCGATATGACCAAAAATGAAGTGGCGAAACAAGCTTCAGAAAATAACCAAGGGCTAATTATGCGCTTGGTGAAAGGCTTGGCGGATATTTTCGTGCCAATTATCCCGGCTATCGTGGCGGGCGGTTTGTTAATGGGTATCCACAGTATGCTTACCGCACAAGGTTTCTTCTGGGACGTACCACAAGCCTTGCGCGATTCAGGGCAACCTATCACGGGTTATTCTGTTGTGGATCGCTTCAGCAATCTTTCTGATTTGGTTGATTTTATTAATACTATTGCCAACGCGCCATTCGTGTTCTTGCCGGTATTGCTTGGTTTTTCTGCCACCCGTAAATTCGGTGGAAATCCGTTCTTAGGGGCAGCATTGGGAATGTTATTGGTTCACCCTGCATTGGCGGACGGCTGGAACTATGCCCTTACCGCTGCGCAAGGCAAAATCACACACTGGAATGTATTCGGTTTAGAAATCGAAAAAGTGGGCTACCAAGGCACGGTAATTCCAACCTTGATTTCGGCTTGGGTTCTAGCTACGTTAGAAAAAACATTCCGTAAATTTGTGCCGTCTTATCTCGACAACCTGATCACCCCAATGTTCTCGCTCTTTATCGCAGGTTTACTGGCGTTCACCGTGATTGGGCCAATCGGACGTGAAGCGGGGGATTTGATCACTATCGGTTTAACTTGGTTATATGACAAACTTGGCTTTATCGGTGGTGGTATTTTCGGGACGTTCTATGCACCAATCGTTATCACTGGTATGCACCAAACCTTTATCGCCGTAGAAACGCAGCTGCTTTCTAATATGTCATTATCGGGCGGTACATTCATCTTCCCAATCGCGGCAATGTCAAACATCGCACAGGGTGCGGCTTGTTTAGGCGTGGCATTCGCATTGAAAGATCCAAAAGTACGCGGCTTAGCTGTTCCTTCAGGTATTTCTGCGTTATTAGGGATCACTGAGCCTGCAATGTTCGGGGTGAACTTACGCTATCGCCAAGCTTTCTTAGCGGCAATGATCGGTTCAGGTTTATCTAGCGCCTTTATTGCGTTCTTCAATGTAAAAGCGCAAGCACTTGGCGCAGCAGGGTTCTTAGGTATTCCATCTATTAAACCAGACAGCCTTGCAATGTACAGCGTGGGTATGGTAATTTCTTTCGCCGTTGCATTCACCCTTTCTGTTATTTTAGTAAAACGCGCGCAAGCTAAAGCGTAATTTTTATAAAATTCGCAAAAAAGCACCGCACTTTGATCTGCACCTTAAACAGGAATACAATATTCTGCGTTTAAGGTGCAGATTTTTATTTTCAGCGAGGCAAAAATGAAGACGCAAATCGATAAGCTAGCTTGGCTATACATTAAAGATAAACAATTATTAATGGCACGCTCTAAAGGCAAAGAGAAATTTTATCTCCCCGGAGGAAAAAGAGAGCAAGGCGAAAGTGATCAACAAGCCCTAATGCGCGAAATTAAAGAAGAATTGGGCATCGACTTAATTGAAAATAGCCTTCAACGAATCGGTGCATTTTCCGCTCAAGCAGACGGAAAAAATATGGATTGCGTTGTAACGCTCACCTGTTACAAAGGGGATTTCATCGGTGATTATCGCCCTGAAAGTGAAATTGCTGAATTAGCTTGGATTGGTTATCAAGACAAAGAAAAATGTTCTCTCGCCACCCAAAAAGTTTTGGAATATTTAAAACAGCAAGGGACGCTGGAATAAAAGAACTAAATAAATTCGCAAAAAACAACCGCACTTTTAAGCTATAGCATCAAAAGTGCGGCTATTTTTTGCCATATTTTTAAACCAATCCCACCATTTCAAAAAATGCCCGATAGGCCGTCACTTTTTTGTCAAAGGCAAGTGGATAAGCCCTTGAAGTTGAAGGCAGGCGATATAAATTGAGCGAGAAATCGGGGTAAGGGTATGGGATAAAGCTGTTGGTTTTCGGTGCTTTAACCTTTTCAGGCAATAGGGAAAGCAAAATCTCAGTGGCTTTGCCCCCAGTGGTGAAAATCCAGTGGCATTGTGGCACTTGGGGCAGTACTTCGCTAAGATTGACACTTTCCACCACTTTCAAAAATTTATCTGAGGCATTATCTTGCTCTCGAATGGCTTTGCGCACCGTTGGACATAATGCAATGCCCTTTTGCCATAAGAAATCCTTAATTCGAGCGGAATCAAAGCGTTTTTCATTTGGCACTTGAAAATAATCCGCACGTCCGAAAAACACTTCACCATACACGCGCCACATATCATTTTGAAAATTCGGATAATGAAATTCCATACAGCGTTTTTCCGCCTTAGGGGGAAAACTTCCCATCATCATCACTGTGGCGTGCGGTGGCAATATCGCGGGAAATGGGTGCGTTTCGATTTGCTCGCTCATCTATTTTGCCACCTTTAATTGTTGATACAAATAATGACGATAGCCTGCCAATAATTGCTCATCTCGGCAATCTTGCAGTTTTCCACCGCTTAATTTGCGCATTGCAATATTGGCTTGCATAAATTCATCGGCAGGCAATCCCGCAATTTCTAAAATCAAACCGCCAGCCTGAGCTAAATCAAGGAAATCCTGTTGTTGCTCAAAGTCAGTTTGCATATTGCTACGCACCACAAATTGCGTAATGTAATCTGGATTTGGATAATCAAATTGATAAGCAGGCTGCGCACCACTAATAGAAATTTGGTGATCACCAAAATAAGCCAGCACATAAGGTTTATGACGATTTTGCATATAGCGATTGAAATCTTCCATAACATCATTGAGCTTCACAATTCGCTGAATATAATCGTTTAACTCGCCCGTTCCTTTAGCAGTAAAGCCTTGATTTTGCAGATTAAATACATTACCAACATCGTGATAAGGCCCGTGTTCACGCATTGTAAGAACATAAACAAATAAAGGCTGATTTACCTTTTCAAGTGCAGGAATACCTTCTTTTTGCAAAATTTTCTGCACATATTGGCTCATTTCATCACTGCCAATCGTCCATAAATTTTTGCTTAATGGTGCGGGATAACCCAACTCTTGCGGCTGCAACATTAGATCAAAACCAAGATGATCATAGGCCGGCTTAGCGTTGTAATTGCCTTTTGTGAACGGTGATAAGGCCACACAATAATAGCCCTGTGCTTTCAAGTTTTGGATAAAGCTGTATTGCAAATGCGGCACAACAGAATAAAACACGGCATTCGCCATTGCGCCAAAATCCGTTGAAGGTAACCCAGACAAGAAAGCAAACTCTGATTTCCAGGTTGCACCACCTAAGGTATGCACACGCAAATGACTGTTAAACTTGGTATCAACCTGATTTTCATACATTGTAATTGGCGAAATATCGGCGCTTTCAAATACAAAACTATGCGGGTTTAGGGTAGATTCCTGAAGCCATACCACAATATCTGGTTTCTCTGCCTGCGCAGTGCGTGAATAATCAGCAACCTGTTGTTTTTGTTTAAGAAAATAATCCGCATCACCATCAAAAACAGGCGGTTTAAAAAACACACCACGGCAAGACATTGGTAGGTTTAAAAACACATCTCGCCCATCATCAGGTAAGGAATCAAGCCATTGCTTAATGGCTGATTTATTTTTGCTGTAATGGCAAATGGCAAAAATCGTGAGAAAAAGCACCGCACTTGCCAAAATTCGCCATTCAGTGCCTGCCACCTCTGCTGACGACCAGCCCATCACGGCATAAACCAGCAATCCAATCAAGCCTGCAATGGCGAAAATAGCCGAGCGATAATGCAGCAAAGTTTCCCAATTTCGCCAGTCCAGAACTAAAAAGAAATCAGACACCAAGAGCGGTTGTTTATAAAAATGAATTTTCAGCCGATGAAAAAGCATCAGCACCACAAACAGCACCGCTGCAAAATTCAGCCCACGCTGCCACTGCCCCGTAAGGCTAAACATTAAACTGAAAAACAACACAAACTGTGCAATCGCAAAAAAATACGTCCAGCGATAATGTGAATTAATAATGAAAATCACCGCAGCGAGGGTGAAGAGGGAGAGTAGGAGGTATTGCATAGTGAAATTAATGTTTTAGCCTAAATAAAAAATTATGTATAAACCGATTAATGCGATCTTTTAAGTTAAAGTATTCGCGTCTGATTTTAGAAGAAATAGTTATCTTCTTCTCCCCACGCTTATCTTTACCAATAAGCGAAACAATTTCTTCTTTATGCTCAATACAAGGAGGATATATAGCAAAATTTTCTATTTTATTTTCATAGAAACGAGCCATTTGATCATCAACTGGATAAATCCATTCTTGGCAATATTCTAAAAATTGTTGAGCTACTTTAGGCGTTATCGCATAGCCTTGTGTACAAACATAATCTTTATAGAATTTAGCTACAGAAAACGCACCAAAATTTTCTATTTCTTGTTTTGCATTATTTCGATAATTTCTATGTAACCATACAAAAGGATATTTTGCTAAAACTTTATCTAATTGCGAATAAACACTTTCAAAATTATTAAGTATAGTTATATCATCCTCTAATACAATGATAGGTGTATTGCTATTAGCACATTCTTTCCACAAAGAATAATGGCTAGCAAAACAACCTAATTCGCCCAATGAAAGAGTTCTTCCTTTTCTCTGAAAATGTTTTTCTGAATTATAATGAGAAAATAAAGGATGCTCAGGATTCTCTCTTGCATTAACTGCAGGAAAAAATTGAAATTTAATGCCTAACTTATCAAATTGCTCTTTAATAAGTTTCTCTCTATCTTTTGCTGACTCAATATGGATCACATAAATAGATATCATTCGGTTAATCTCCGATTATTGTCAATTGTCATTGCATAAAAAATAACATTACACATATAAAAGAACATTGCATATTCCTTCAATCTTAATAAAGCATCGCTAAGACTAAATGAAAGTAATGCAAGAACATTAATTATTCCTAGTAGTGCTATAAGTTTTTTTTCTTCACTCTCAGCCTTCCTATACATTTTTATATAGAAAAATCCTAAAGTATAAATAAATAGCACTAGAAAAACCAATCCAATTATGCCTCTATAAAAAGCTTGCTCAATAAAAAGATTATGAGTATGAGGAAAATCTTTTATAATTGAAGGAAAATCAGAGCTCTTAGATTGTTCCAATCGTTTTTCATCCATGCCATCTTTCCCCCAACCTAATAAAGGTTTTTCTTTAATACCTTGAAAAGCACTTCGCCATAACTCAAATCTCATTCCTATTGAAGTTTCTTTATTGCTTCCATCAAAATATTGAGTAACATCACTAATCGCCTCATTATAACGTTTTTGAATACCTGTTTGGGGAATAAATCCTGCAATAATAACTAAAGCTAAAATAGAAACTAAGAAAGGGATAATGATATTTTTTAAATATTTTCTATAGTGAAAACTTAAAACTACAATAGCCACAGGAAAAATAAGCCAAGTTCCTCTTGAGCCAGTTAAAATATTTCCAAAAAGTCCTACCGATGCTGAACACAACATTAATATACCTAATAGTTTTTTATTAGTTATTAGATAATTAACTCCAAAAATAAAACAATACAAAGAAACAGTCATTATAATCGCTCCTGCTGGAATTGGATGAATATAACTAAATGCTCTTTCTATTCCAATGAAGAATTTATTATATATCGCAGAAATACCATAAATGAAACTACTTACCCCAAAAACTAATGCAATAAAATTAAAAGTCAGTTTATATTTCTGAAGCAATAGAATAATAGGTATTGACAAGATTAAGAAATGATCTGCTTTAAATGAACTAGGAATAGAATCTCCATTAATTAAAGCAACAAAGAACGAAACCAAATAAAAACTTAAGGCAGAAAATATATAATATTTTATATATTTAGAGATAACAATTTCACTTTTGTTTCTAGCAATTACAAAAAAAGATATTAAAACTAGTAACAACGGAGCAATATAATAAGCATTTTTTATAGTTATCAATGTAGAAAAAAATGCAAATAGCAATAAATTAATAATGTAATACAACCTATTTTTATTTAAATCACTCCAAATCATACAAGCTCCGTGTAGCATATCTATAAATGATAAAATTAGATTAACCGCACTTCAATTCAAAGTGCGGTTCATTTTTAATACATTTTCAGCAATCCCTACAACGCCTTCAAAATATCATCAACACGCTCTTTCGCATCGCCGAAGAGCATTTGGGTGTTTTCTTTGAAGAATAATGGATTTTGTACGCCGGCGTAGCCTACTGCCATTGAGCGTTTGAATACCACCACATTAGCGGCTTTCCACACTTCTAGCACTGGCATTCCTGCGATTGGGCTGTTTGGATCATCCATTGCCGCAGGGTTTACGGTGTCATTTGCGCCAATAACTAAGACGACATCGGTATCAGCAAAATCATCGTTGATTTCGTCCATTTCTAATACCACGTCATAAGGCACTTTGGCTTCAGCGAGTAACACGTTCATATGACCCGGTAAACGCCCTGCTACTGGGTGAATACCAAAACGCACATTCACGCCACGATCACGTAATTTTTGTGTAATTTCAGCCACGGGATATTGCGCTTGTGCCACCGCCATTCCATAGCCCGGTGTGATGATCACAGAGCTTGCATTTTTCAGCATTTCCGCTACTTCTTCCGCGCTTGTTTCACGGTGTTCGCCTTGTTCTTGATCACCACTTGCAACCACATCATTACCAAAACCGCCAGCGATAACGCTGATAAATGAACGGTTCATTGCTTTACACATAATGTAAGAAAGAATCGCCCCTGAAGAGCCTACTAATGCCCCAGTTACGATCAAGAGATCATTATTAAGCATAAAGCCTGCTGCTGCCGCTGCCCAACCTGAATAAGAGTTCAGCATTGATACCACCACTGGCATATCTGCACCACCAATTGATGCCACTAAATGCCAACCAAAGGCAAGAGCAATGATAGTCATTAATAGCACTGGGAAGATATTTTCTGGCGAGCTTAAAAATGCGATCATTAATAACGCCGAAACCACTAACGCCGCTAAATTTAATTTATGGCGATGCGGTAACATTAAGGCTTTAGAATTAATAATCCCACGTAGTTTACCGAATGCGACCACAGACCCTGTGAAAGTTACTGCCCCGATGAAGATGCCTAAGAACACTTCAACATTATGGATAGTTGCTAAAGTCGCTTGTTCCGCATCAAATGCTGCTTTCGCATTTTCTAATGCTGCTTCGCTGATAAATGCTGTACCTTCTGGTGCAACAAATTCTGGCGTAACGTGTAAGCCAAAGCTATTAAAGCCGACCAACACAGCAGCAAGACCAACAAAGCTATGTAAAATAGCTACAAGCTCTGGCATTTCGGTCATTTCTACTTTTAATGCACGTTGGATACCAATCACCGCGCCAATCGCCATTGCAATTAAAATCCAAATTTGTCCTGACGTTTGTGGCCCGAAAATGGTTGCGATAAGGGCAATAGTCATCCCCACGATACCATACCAACAACCTGCTTTAGCAGTTTCGTGTTTAGAAAGCCCTGCTAAGCTCATAATGAAAAGTAATGCCGCTACAATATATGCAGCCTGTACTAAACCTTCTGACATTGCTTTTTCTCCTTAACCTTTTCTAAACATTGCAAGCATACGTTGGGTCACTTTAAAGCCACCAAAGATATTGATACTTGCGACTAAAATTGCAATAAATGCGAGTAGGCTGATAAAGAAACTGCCTTGGGCAATTTGCAATAACGCTCCCACAATGATAATGCCTGAAATGGCGTTAGTTACTGCCATTAATGGGGTATGTAAGGCGTGGCTCACATTCCAAACCACATAGTATCCCACCACACAAGCAAGTACGAACACGGTGAAATGTGATAAGAATGCCGCAGGCATTACTGAACCTAGCCATAAGAACAGCACGCCAATTGCTCCCATAATACCGTATTTGATACGCGGATCTTGTGGTTTTTGTTCTTTCTTCTCAACTACAACCTCAGCTTTTTGTTGTGGTTGGGCAGAAACTTGAATTGGCGGTGCCGGCCAAGTGATTTCACCATCGCGAATGACTGTTACACCACGTAACACAACATCATCAAAATCAATATTGATCGTACCGTCTTTCTCTTTACATAATAACTTGAGCAAGTTCACCAAGTTAGTCCCGTAAAGTTGGGAAGATTGCGTTGGCAAGCGTGCAGGGAAATCGGTATAACCGATCACTTTCACTTGATTATCGGTAACGAACACTTCACCCGGTTTAGTGTACTCGCAGTTTCCCCCTGTTAGGGCGGCTAAATCCACAATTACCGAACCCGGTTTCATTGAATCCACCATTTCTTTGGTGATCAAACGTGGTGCAGGTTTTCCTGGGATCGCAGCAGTGGTGATGATAATATCCACTTCTTTCGCTTGTGCAGCATAAAGCTCCATTGCACGGCGATTAAATTCTTCCGACATCACTTTCGCATAACCATCGCCTGAACCGCCTTCTTCTTCAAAATCAATTTCTAAGAAGTCTGCGCCCATTGATTTCACTTGCTCTTTTACTTCAGGACGAGAGTCAAAGGCACGCACAATGGCACCAAGGCTATTTGCGGTACCAATCGCCGCTAAACCTGCCACACCCGCACCAATTACCAACACTTTCGCAGGTGGCACTTTACCTGCCGCCGTGATTTGTCCAGTGAAGAAACTACCAAACGCATTGGCAGCTTCCACCACCGCACGATAGCCTGAAATATTCGCCATTGACGAAAGGGCATCTAAGGATTGCGCACGAGAAATACGCGGCACCGCGTCCATTGCTAACACATTGATTTTCTTAGCCGATAATTTTTGCATTAAGGCTTCATTTTGGGCTGGCCAAATAAAGCTGATCAGGGTTGCCCCTTCTTTAATTAACGCAATTTCCTCATCGGTTGGCGGATTCACTTTCATAATCACATCGGCATTCCAAACCTCTTGTGCTGTGCCGATTTTCGCGCCTGCATTAATAAATGCCTGATCTTCAAAACTTGCTTTAAAACCTGCATCGTGTTCAACCAGCACTTCAAAGCCAAGCTTTAAAATTTGCTGAACAGTCTTTGGCGTTGCCGCCACACGGGTTTCATTATCAAGCAGTTCTTTAGGTACACCAATTAACATAATGTTTCCTTCAAATTGGTTGATGATAAAATCTGGAAAACCTTGCTTTCCAGCCCATAAATGACAAAAGTCAAACTGCCCTAACTGTACCATTTATTGCAAAAAAGATACAAAAAGATTTTGCAAATTTCATTGAAAAAATTTACCTATAAATCAAATTTTTAAAAATCATCTAAAAAAGCCATAGAATCAATAATTAAAAACGAATAAAAAAGCACCGCACTTTACTTTTTCACAATTTTACAAAATGATACACTTCCCTTTTTAATCGAAACAGGAACACAAAATGCAATTACCCGCACTTCAATCCGCCACACTGATACGCCGTTACAAACGTTTTTTAGCCGATGTAGAACTAGCGAACGGTGAAATCCTTACCATTCACTGCGCCAACACAGGGGCGATGACAGGCTGTGGCGAAAAAGGCGATACCATTTGGTATTCCACCTCCGACAGCAAAACTCGTAAATACCCCCATTCGTGGGAGCTCACCCAGCTCAAAAATGGGCAAATGGTGTGCATTAACACGCACCGTTCCAATCAGCTCACCTTTGAAGCCTTGCAAAATAAGCAAATCAAAGAATTAGCCGCATACAGCGAAATTCTGCCTGAAATGAAATATGGCGAAGAAAACAGCCGCATTGATTTTCTGCTCAAAGGCGAAGGCTTGCCCGATTGCTATGTTGAAGTGAAATCCGTCACGCTCGTAAAAGGCAATCTCGGAATGTTCCCCGATGCAGTAACAACCCGCGGGCAAAAACACTTGCGTGAATTAATGGCGATGAAAAAGCTGGGACATAGAGCGGTGATTTTTTTCGCAGGATTGCACAACGGTTTCGATCGCTTCAAAGTGGCAGAATATATCGATCCCGAATATGCCAAACTGCTTAGCCAAGCCATTAAAGAAGGTGTGGAAGTTTATGCCTACGCAGGGGAATTTGAATTTTCTCAACAAATTCCCACTGCACTTTCTCTTACAAATTCAGTGCCTTACATCGAATAACAAAATTTGTTGAGAATTATTTGCATTTATCTATTGACTTCCTATTTGAGAACTATTATCATCTAACCATTCAAACAATAATAGATAATCACTCCAACACTTTAGTGCCTCTCCCCCCACAGAAAGAGGCACTTTTTTTTTGTGCGTGAAATGGGGAAGTGCGGTGCTTTTTTCACAATTTTTCCTTAAATCTTCTCCGCCAAAGGCTTGGGCTAATTTGATGTTTTTTCTTGAAATGTTGGCGAAAGGCGGTGGCAGAATGAAATCCCACTTGAGCCGCAAGGCGTTCAATTTCTAAATCTGTGCTTTCTAATAAAATGCGTGCTTGCTGCAAGCGAATTTCAATCAACCATTCTGTAAACGCCATTCCTGTGGCTTGGCGAAAATGGCGGGTAAAGGTGCTGCGGCTCATATTTAAACGCTGGGCAAGATCATTAATGCAATAATCCTGCATCAAATTTTGCTGAATATACTGCAATAATTCATTGATATTTTCACTGGCGGATTTTCTTGCCACTGGGCGTTCGATAAACTGTGCCTGCCCACCTTCTCGGTGTGGTGAGATCACCAACATTCGAGCCAACTGATTGGCTATTTTCACCCCATAAATCCGCCGCACAATGGCTAAACAGCAATCTAGCCCTGCCGCCGTGCCTGCTGAAGTCATCACCTTACCGTCTTCCACATAAATCGCTTGAATATCCAAATTTACGTTTGGAAAACGCTGACGAAAAGCCGCCTCCCCTAGCCAATGGGTTGTGGCACGTTTGCCGTTTAGCACGCCACTGTATGCCAATGGAAACGCACCGTAACATAGCCCCACTAATAATGCGCCACGTTCCAAGGCACTTTGCAAGGCGTTTTGCATTGCTAAGCTAGGCGGTTGGGTTAAATCGTGCCAACCAAAATGAACAATAACATCAGCTGTTTCCAACAAGGATAAATCCCCATCAGCAGGCACAAAAATGCCCTTTTCGCCATAGCAACTTTGGGTATTTTCTGCCACGATTTTCACCTTAAATAAGGGATCTTCACCCATATTCAGTGAAAAAACCATATTCGGAATGGCAAATTGAAAGGGATTAAAATTAGGGTATAAAACCAAAGCAACAACAGGTGCGGTCATATTTTTCTCGATTTTTGAGCCAATCTTTTCGTTATATGAATAATAAGCCAATATTTTTGATTTAGCAAAATAGCGATAATGGCATTTTTCATCAACAAAGGAAATTTTATGAAGATTAAACACTTATTTTCTAGCTTTTTACTTAGCGCCGTATTGGCAACTAACGCTTTGGCGCAAGATGTCTATCAACATATTCGCAATGCCACAGCTAAGCTCACTTATGCGGGCGAAACCTTTTTAATCGACCCAATGCTTGCCAAAAAAGGCACTTATGAAGGTTTTGAAGGCACGCTCAACAGCCAAAAGCGTAATCCATTGATTGAGTTACCTATGCCTGCTGAAGACGTGTTCAAAGGCGTGTCTGCGGTGGTGGTTACTCATACCCATTTAGATCACTGGGATCCTGTGGCACAACAAATCTTACCGAAAAATTTGCCTATCATCGTACAAAATCAAGCCGATGCAAAACTCATTAAAGATCAAGGGTTTAAAGATGTTCGCGTGCTAGATGAAAGCCTAAAAATCGGCAAAGTAACGCTACACAAAACAGGGGGCGCACACGGCACGCCTGAAATGTATGCCGTTGCCCCATTGGGTAAGCTCTTAGGCGATGCAATGGGTGTGGTATTCACCGCCAAAGATCACAAAACTCTCTATATTTTGGGTGATACATTGTGGACGGCAGATGTAAACAAAGCCTTAATCAATTACAACCCTGATGTGTTAGTGATGAATACAGGTGATGCGCGCGTTAATGCCTTTCCAAATAACGGCATTATTATGAGCAAAGAAGACGTGGCTCACGCTTACCAAGCCGTGCCAAATGCCAAAATCATTGCGGTACATATGGATTCAGTCAATCACACTGCGGTAAGCCGTAAAGATTTACGCGAATTTATCGCTAAAGAAAAATTAACCGATCGCGTTAGTGTGCCAAATGATGGCGAGAACATCGCATTCTAAAAAATATTGAAAAAAATTACCGCACTTTGATCTACCTTGATAAGCCATTCAAAGTGCGGTCAAAATTTCACAAATTTTCCCCCTATTCCACATCACTTTCTTTAAACCATTGCGCTAAATATTCTAGCAAGGCGGCTGCGGTGGGTAATAGGCTTTTTCTTGACGGATAAACTGCGTGGATCATTCCACTCGGTAAATGATAAGGATCGGCAAGGGCAATCTTGAGTTGGTTATGTTGTATTTCTTTGCGTACGGAAATATAAGGCTATGCGCTGAAATCCAACAAACTTGGAATCGTCCTGATGCAGAAAAATGGGCAGAGGCTTATCAAGCCGTTTTCCCTGAATATCAACTATTAATCGAAAGCTATCAAAAAGCCCGTGAAGTTGAGAAAAACCACGAAGTTTTAGATTCTGAAAAATAAACTTTTAATGAGTGTCTTTTTATTTTATACCGTCTAATTTTAGGCGGTATTTTTTTGAAAAAATTACCGCACTTTGATGTGATTTTAAAAATTCAAAGTGCGGTGCTTTTTTCTTTATTTTATGCCATTGTTGCGGCATCTATAATCAGTTGAGTTACCGCTTCGGCTTGCGACATTAGCGAAGCGTGGCTTGCATCAAGGCTGATAATTTTACGTGGGGAAATGCGTTCCGCCATCATTTTTTGGTTAGCCGGAGAGATCATTCTATCTTGCGTAGAAATTTGATAAAAACTTGGTTTCACCTTCCAAGCGGCTTGGCTGACGGTATCCGCAAAAGTGGAAGCTAATGGGGCTTTTTGTGTAATCGCCATTGGGTACGCTTCGTCCTCACTCACATCTTGGCAAAAACTTTGCTGATAACGACTGCGGTCAATCCATAAATAACCATCACTATCGCCAACAATGGCAGAAAATGCTTCAGGTGGATTTTGTTGACTAATTCCGCCCGCACTTTCACCCACTTCAGGGGCAAAGGCGGCGATATAAACTAAAGCTTTCACATTAGGTAAATCGCCCATTTCTGTGATCACTTTACCCCCATAAGAATGCCCTACCAGCACCACAGGCTTCTGAATTTGCGCCACCATTTTGCGTGTACGCGCTGCATCATCAGCTAATGAAGTGAGCGGATTTTCTACCGCATACACATCAAAATACCCCTGTGCTTTCAATGCGTTAATCACGTTATTCCAATGGCTTGCACCGCCCCAAAAACCGTGTACTAAAACAATTGCAGGTTTTTCCATTTTTTACTCCTAAGTTTATGATAAATTTTGTGCAATCATACGCTCATCATAAGCAAAAACAATAGGTAAAAATAGGGTCATCTCTCTAAATTCAATAGGCTTTACCAATAAGAAATAACAAAGTGCGGTCAAAATTTGGCAAATTTTTAGCAGTCATTTAATGCGCGTAATTGATTGCCTGTGGCATCAAAATTATCAGCCGAAAGCCAGCGTTGGAACTTAGGTTTCATTGCCTGCCATTCTTCTTGCAACATTGAAAACCACGCGGTATCACGGTTACGCCCTTTATACACTAGCGCACGCCTAAAAATCCCCTCAAATTGAAAGCCAAGGCGCTTCGCCGCATTGAAAGACGGCTGATTTAGACTATCACATTTCCATTCGTAACGGCGATAATGTAAGGTTTCAAACACATATTGCATTGCTAAAAATTGGGCTTCGGTTGCAACACGGGAATGTTTAAGGCTTTCTGAATAAATCACCCAGCCCATTTCGATAGTACGATTTTTCGTATCAATACGCATTAGAGAAAATGTCCCTACCACTTTTTCGCTCGCCTTATCAATAATCGCCAAATAATAAGGATCTGACAGGCTTTCCCATTGTTGCAAAAGTTGCCGCGCGGCTTGTTCATTAGGTTGTGCATCAATAGACAAATAAGTCCATTGGCTTTCTGGGCTGTTTGGCCCGAAAAAATCATAAATATCGCTAAAATGACGAGATACACAAAGGCGTTCTAAGCGGCAATATTGCCCCTCTAACACCTGAATATTCGGCAACTCCCCTGCGCTAAAATCCACAACAGGCTCACCGATAGGTTGATTGAGATGATTAAATCGCATTGTCTTCCTCCTATAACATTGCCTCTATGTTGTCTAAAAAATAGCATAAAATACAAGTGCGGTCAGATTTTTCACCATTTTTACAAGGACATTTAATGATAACGCCAAGTCAAATTATCCAACACATTGCCGATCATTATAACATAACGTTAATCCAGAATATTTATAGGCAAAATTCGCTGAATATGCCATTTTCCGCCATACCAACGGCGGCAAATGGTTTGCTATTTTAATAAATGTCGTGGGCAATAAAATTGGCTTAACAGATTAATATAAGGATAAAGTCGTTTTTATCGGATAGTCACTGCTGAATTTGGATGAGCATTCCTATATTCACGACTCACGCTTTCATAGCCCTATCGCAAGCTCATGTAGTAAAATCACCCCTGTGATTAATCTATAAATCTGTTTTTCAACTTAGATTCACCAGTTGCTCAGCTAATTCTAACGCATCAACTGGCCAAAAACATTCTGGGCGTGGGCGTTGAACGTAAGGAAGCCCCATCGCAGGGCGACAATTTAAAATGGCTGTAAGCCATTGTTCAGGAATAGAATTAATGCCATAAACTGCTCCCAGTAGCGCACCACAAATGGCTGCGTTGGTATCCGTATCGCCACCTCGCATTACAGTATCGATCACAGCACTTTCAAGACTTTCAGCGTGTATTAACTGCCACAGCATATTGTGAAAGGCAATGATCACCCAACCCTGCTGAGTAACATAATCCTGCGGTGGAGCGCTCTCTGATTCTTCAATAGCTTGTAACAATAAATTATCAACCGCTAACATTTGTGCCCACTGTTTGATTTTAACAAATAACGCCTTGGCATCGGTTTTTTGGCTAATTGCGTCAGCAATAGCCATTGCCATCAGAGCATTAGCCTGCAAACAGACTGGATTTGGATGTGTTAATTGCGCATCTTGCATTGCCCAGTTTGCCACTTTCTCAAGTGGATAATTCGCACCAAAAATACCTAAAGGGCTAATACGCATCAACGCACCATTCGCTTGGCTATTTGAATTTTTTGCCCTGATAGCGCTGAAGCGATAGTCATACCGCAATCAAAGGGTTGTGAATTAAGCCAAAACAGATAAACATTTTGCACCATTTTGACATCATAAGTGCGTATTTTTACCAATTGGCGCGCTAGCAATAATGCCATTTCAGAATCGTCCGTTGGTTGTCCTGCAATGGTATTCCAGGTTCCGCCATTTTCTAATTTTCGGACACCGTTAGAGTATTTTTTGCGAATCATTTCTGGCGATAAAAATTCTACCAAACTGCCTAGTGCGTCGCCCGCCAATTGTCCTAATAAACAGCCTTGTGCACGTTGGATTTTTTCTTGCATTCTAGCTTAACCTCTCAACCCTAAATTCAAGTATTATTTTTCCAAAACAAAAAGTGTAGCTATTCTACCACCATTTTTGCTTCTGCAAGGTATGCAAAATAATTTGTAGATTAAATACTTTTCTCTGAATTATTTTAACGGTTACGCTTAACTATTATGCTAAAAAACAAATAAGTAATGCTGATTATTTTGCAAGTCTTTTCGCAAATTCGCCCTTTTCTTTTCGATTAATCCCCAATCCGCCTTTTCATTTGCCCAAGATTATCTATAATAACCTAGTTTACATTAGCAAGAATCACATAGGAAAAACCAATGACAGAGATTAACAATGTCCTTGCCGAGTTAAAACGCGGTACGGATCAAATTTTTTCAGAACAGGATCTAATTGAAAAACTTAAAGAAAATCGTCCATTGCGCGTGAAATTGGGGGCAGATCCGACTGCGCCAGATATTCACTTAGGGCATACTGTGGTGTTGAATAAATTACGCCAATTCCAAAATTTTGGTCATCACGTGATGTTTTTGATTGGCGATTTCACCGCCACCGTGGGCGATCCTTCGGGGAAAAACGCAACCCGCCCGCCACTTTCTCGCGAAGATGTGTTACGCAATGCGGAAACCTATAAAGAGCAAATTTTCAAAATCCTTGATCCTGAAAAAACAGAAATCGTGTTCAACTCTGATTGGTTAGGGCAATTAGGCACGGTGGGAATGATCCGCCTTGCGTCCAATTACACCGTGGCGCGTATGCTTGAACGTGATGATTTCAAAAAGCGTTTTAGTAATAATCAGCCGATTGCAATTCACGAATTTATCTATCCATTATTACAAGGCCACGATTCCGTGCATTTGAAAGCCGATGTGGAATTAGGCGGTACAGACCAAACCTTTAACTTGCTGATTGGGCGTGAGTTACAAAAATCAGACGGACAAAAACCGCAAGTCGCCATCACCTTGCCACTGCTTGTGGGCTTAGATGGTGAGAAAAAAATGTCGAAATCCCTCGGCAACTACATTGGGGTGAACGAAGCACCAAATGAAATGTTCGGTAAAGTGATGTCGATTTCCGATGATTTAATGTGGGATTGGTATGATTTGCTTTCTTTCCGTCCATTAAGCGAAATTGCTCAGTTCAAACAAGAAGTAGCAGAAGGACGCAACCCGCGTGATATTAAGGTGTTATTAGCGAAAGAAATCACTGCTCGCTTCCACTCCGAAGCCGAGGCAGACGCCGCAGAGCAAGCCTTTATTAACCGTTTCCAAAAAGGGGCGATCCCTGATGAAATGCCAGAATTTACCTTTGAGGGCGAAATTGGGCTAGCCAACTTGTTAAAAGAAGCGGGGCTTGTTAGCTCGACTTCTGAAGCCATTCGTATGGTAAATCAAGGCGGGGTAAAAATTGACGGCGAAAAAGTGGAAAATGCCAAAGCTATCATTTACGCCTCCACCGCCGTTTATCAGGTAGGCAAACGCAAATTCGCTCGCGTAACGGTGAAATAATCCTTTTAAAGATAGGCGTATGAGAATACGCCTTCTTTTTACCCGCAAGCTAAATGGATTTTGCAAATCCTTGAAAGATCAGCAACATTTCCATATAAAAACGCAACGTAATAAAACGTAAAATAAAAGTGCGGTAAAAAATTAGCCATTTTTAACATTATCAATAGGTGGAATTATGTCAGAAAAAATTTGGGTATTAGGCGATGCGGTGGTGGATTTAATCCCCGATGGCGAACAACATTATTTACGCTGTGCCGGTGGCGCGCCAGCCAATGTGTCAGTGGGCGTAGCACGGCTCGGCGGTGAAAGCGGTTTTATCGGCAAAGTGGGCAAAGATCCTTTGGGCGAATTTATGCAACAAACCTTGCAGCAAGAAAAGGTGGATACCACGTTTATGACCTTAGATCCCGCACAACGCACTTCTACCGTGGTGGTGGGATTAGATCAAGGTGAACGCAGTTTTACCTTTATGGTTAATCCAAGTGCGGATCAATTTTTGCACGTTTCTGAATTACCTGCCTTTTCGCAAGGGCAATGGCTGCACTGCTGTTCCATTGCGTTAATCAACGATCCTTCTCGCACGGCAACCTTCAACGCGATGAAAAATATTCGTCAGGCGCAAGGCTATGTGTCTTTCGATCCCAATTTGCGTGAAAGCCTATGGCAAAGCCTCGATGAAATGCGTGAAGTGGTGATGCAAGCGGTCGCTTTAGCCGATGTACTGAAATTTTCGGAAGAGGAACTCACTTTCCTAACGCAAACCGACAGCCTTGAAAAAGCTTTTGAAAAAATCACCGCACTTTATCCGCAAAAGCTGATTATCGTAACCCTAGGCAAAGAAGGGGCGCTTTATCATTTCAACGGAACAAAAGAAATTGTGGCAGGCAAAGCATTACAACCTGTGGATACCACAGGCGCAGGTGATGCCTTTGTGGGCGGTTTATTAGCAGGGCTTTCGCAAAATCCTGATTGGCAAAGCAATCACGAAACGCTCGTGAAAATCTTACGCCAAGCCAATGCCTGCGGTGCATTAGCCACCACGGCAAAAGGCGCGATGTCTGCCCTACCGAACCACGAACAATTACACGCATTTTTAAGCGAATAAGGAGAATGCCAATGATCATTTTCAATGAAGGGAAATACAAAAGCCTTTACGCCGCCGAGCAAGGCGAGTTAGAAAAAATCGCTCAAACCGTGGCGCAAGATAAGGATTTTCGCCCTGTTTATCATCTTGCACCGCCAACGGGTCTGCTTAACGATCCAAACGGTTTGATTTTTGATGGCGAAAAATATCATCTTTTCTATCAATGGTATCCCTTTGATGCCTTACATGGAATGAAACATTGGCAGCATTTCATCACGCAAGATTTCCAACAATTTAGCCAAGCAGATTTGCTTGTGCCTTGCGAATTATATGAAAGCCACGGCTGCTATTCGGGCGGTGCAGTGTTAATTGATGACAACATCGCGGTGTTCTACACAGGCAATACCAGACGTCCAAGCGATAATCAGCGCGTACCTTATCAAAATCTGGCGATTTTCAGCAAAGACGGAAAATTATTAAGCAAACGTCCGCTTATCGAACAAGCCCCCCAAGGCTACACCGAACACGTTCGCGATCCCAAACCGTTTCTCACCAAAGACGGTAAAATCCGCTTTATCTGCGGTGCGCAACGGGAAGATCTCAGCGGCACGGCGTTAATTTTTGAAATGGACGATTTGGCAGACATGCCTCGTTTATTAGGCGAACTTGCCTTACCAGCCTTTGATAATCAAGGCGTGTTTATGTGGGAATGTCCTGATTTATCGCAAATGGGCGATAAATCGCTCTTTATTTGGTCGCCACAGGGCAAAGCGCGTGAGCGCGAGCAATATCAAAATAATTATCACGCTGTTTATGCACTGGGTAATCTTACCGATCGCCAATTCTACGCAGAACAGATTGCAGAACTGGATCAAGGCTTTGATTTCTACGCCCCACAAACCTTTTCTGGCACGCAAACAATGCTGTTCGGCTGGGTGGGGTTACCTGATTTAAGCTACCCTACAGATCTCTACAAATGGCACTCAATGCTTTCAATGCCACGTCAATTACGCTTACAAGATGGTAAAATCTATCAGCTACCGATTGAAAATATTTATAAAAATCTCACCGCACTGCAATCTATTACGATTGAAAAAGAGGCGGTAATTGCAGATTTAGATCGCGCTTATCTCAAATTTGATGCAAACGCCCAGCCGTTCAGCCTGAAATTCTTTAATAATGCACAAAATCAGCATTTAACCCTAAGTTATGACGGCGAGTTGCTCTGCTTAGATCGCAGTCAAACGGAACAAACAGATTCAATGAAATCCTTTGGCGACAAGCGTTATTGCCGCATTGAAAATTTACGCCAAGTGGAAATTTTCTTTGATCGCTCCGTGGCTGAAATTTTTCTCAATCAAGGCGAAAAAGCAATGACTTCACGCTTTTTCATCTGCGCAAGAGAAAATCAACTTTGTACAGATAAGCCACTTACATTGCAGGTGGGGTATCCAAAGAAAATTGAGATTGATTATATAAAATAGAGTTATTCCTATGACATTACTCAAATACAAAGGTTATGTCGGCACCATAGAAGCAGATTTAGAAAATAATGTGCTATTTGGCAAATTGGCATATATCCGAGATGTGGTTACCTACGAAGCAGAAACCTTGCCACAATTAGAGAAAGAATTTCAAACTTCTGTGGATCTGTATTTGCAAGATTGCCAAGAACTTGGGCGAACGCCTGACAAACCTTTCAAAGGCGTATTTAATGTGAGAATTAGCGAAGAACTTCACCGTAATGCTGTGTTAGCTGCGGGTGATCTTAGCTTGAATGCCTTTGTTGCCGAAGCAATTAAAGAAAAAGTAGAGCGTGCTGGCATTACAAATTAATACAATCTCGCATCATTCCCCCTACAAAATGCAATAAAAGTGCGGTACAATTCCGCACTTATTTTTATCTGAAATTAGCCAATCGCCGAGAAAATATGGAACAGTTTAGTCAATATATTCCTGATGAGATCACAATGTGTCGCTTTGGAGCAAAGTTAATGCAAATTGTTAGCCAAATGGCGACAGAAAAAGGCATTGTGATTTATTTAAACGGTGATCTTGGCGCAGGGAAAACCACCCTAAGCCGTGGAATGATCCAGGGGTTAGGCTATGAAGGCAAGGTGAAAAGCCCAACTTACACCTTGGTGGAAGAATATCATTTAGCGGGAAAATCCATTTATCATTTTGATTTATATCGTTTAAGTGATCCAGAAGAATTAGAATTTATGGGCATTCGTGATTATTTTAATGCACAAAGTATTTGCCTGATTGAATGGTCTGAAAAAGGACGTGGTTTACTTGCTGAGCCTGATTTGATCATTCAAATTGATTATGTTGATGACGCGCGCAATCTCACTTTGCACGCCAAAAGCAAGCAAGGCGAGCAGATTATTCAACAGCTCATCGCATAACGGATTGATAACGCCATTTAACCTAAGCTATTTTTTTGTGAAGTTTTAGAATGAGAAACCTTTACCGATTTATTTACCTTTTTTTCTTATGCGGATTTGTCGCCGTTTCAAGTGCTTTCGCCAATGTTTGGACGATCGCCATTGACCCAGGCCACGGCGGAAAAGATCCCGGTGCAATTAGCCGTACGCAACACATTTATGAAAAAAATGTAACGCTTTCTATTGCGCGAGAACTCAAAGCCTTGTTGGATAAAGATCCCAACTTCCGCGCGGTGCTAACGCGCAAAGGCGATTATTATATTTCTGTGCCAGATCGCTCAGAGATCGCGCGCAAATATAAGGCAAATTATTTGGTTTCCATTCACGCCGATTCTTCTGTTTCCCCTGATTTACGCGGTGCGTCCGTGTGGGTGCTATCCAATCGGCGTGCGAACAGCGAAATGGGGCAATGGTTGGAAGATCATGAAAAGCGTTCTGAGTTATTAGGCGGCGCAGGTTCGGTGCTAGCTTCCCATAAAGAGAAATATTTAGATCAAACGGTGCTAGATTTACAATTTGGCCATAGCCAACGTGTAGGCTATGAGCTTGGTTCGATTGTGTTACGCCGTTTTGCCAAAATCACCACCTTAAGCCGCAGCACACCACAACACGCCAGCCTTGGGGTGCTACGTTCTCCTGATATTCCCTCTATTTTGGTGGAAACGGGCTTTTTATCCAATCCTGATGAAGAGAAAAAACTCAACTCGCTGGCTTATCGTAAAAAATTGGCGATGGTGATTTATGAAAGTTTGGTGGATTTCCGCCGCCGTAATGTGAAAAGTGAAATCAATGTTGCTAAAACGCCAGCGGTAAATAGTAAAAATGAAAGTGCGGGGCAAAATTCGCAAGAAAAATCCAATTCAAACAACGATCTACCAAAAGACAGTGGCATTCGCCATAAAGTAAAAAATGGTGAAAGCCTTGGTGGATTGGCGGCTAAATATGATGTCAAAATGAGCGATATTATTGCCTTAAACAAGCTCAAACGCCGTGAATTATGGATTGGTGAAACCATAAAAATTCCTGACAATGGCAAAAATAGCAAAGCTGCAACAAGTAAAGCCGAGCCGAAAAATAGTAAAACAACAAGCAAAACAGAAAACAAAAAAACAGATAATAAAAAGACAGATAAGTTAAAAACCGACAACAAAAAAGCGGATAAAACTGCAAACAAAAATACCAAAACCGAGAATACTGGAAAAGACAAAACTCCGCCGAAATTCCATACAGTGAAAAAAGATCAAACCCTGTATGCGATTTCGCGTGAATATAATATTCCTGTGCCAACGCTGTTAAAACTCAATCCAAAATTGAAAAACGGCAAAGTACAAACAGGACAAAAAATTCAGCTACGTTAGGGCTGTTGATATAGGAACGCCAATGCCAATTCAAATTCTGCCACCGCAACTTGCTAACCAAATCGCTGCCGGCGAGGTGGTGGAACGCCCTGCATCTGTGGTGAAAGAATTAGTGGAAAACAGCCTTGATGCGGGTGCGAATAAGATCCAAGTGGATATTGAAAACGGCGGTGCGAGCCTGATCCGTATTCGCGACAACGGCACAGGCATTCCGAAAGATGAACTTTCGCTTGCTCTTGCACGCCACGCCACCAGCAAAATTGCGAGCATTGAAGATTTAGAAGCCATTCTAAGTTTAGGCTTTCGTGGCGAGGCGTTAGCAAGTATTAGCTCGGTTTCACGCCTTACGCTCACCTCCCGCACGGAAAAGCAAAAAGAAGCTTGGCAGGTTTACGCTCAAGGGCGTGAAATGGAAACCACCATCAAGCCCGCCTCTCACCCTGTTGGCACCACGGTTGAAGTTGCCAATTTATTTTTTAATACTCCTGCCAGACGTAAATTTTTGCGTACCGATAAAACGGAATTTTCTCATATCGATGAAGTGATCCGCCGCATTGCGCTTGCAAAACCGCATATTGCTTTTACGCTTACGCATAATGGCAAAATCGTGCGTCAATACAAAAGTGCGGTGGATTTTTCGCAAAAATTAAAACGCATTGCTGCCATTTGTGGTGATGAGTTTATTGCTCACGCCCTGCATATTGATTGGAAACACGATGATTTGCACCTTTCTGGTTGGGTGGCTGAACCGCATTTTAAGCGTTCGCAAAATGATCTCACTTATTGTTATGTGAATGGGCGAATGGTGCGCGATAAAGTGATCACCCACGCCATTCGTCAGGCCTATGCGGATTATTTAGGCGCAGAAGAATACCCAGCTTATATTCTTTTTATTGATCTCAACCCTAACGAAGTGGACGTGAACGTTCACCCCACCAAACACGAAGTGCGTTTTCAGCAAGCTCGGCTGGTACACGATTTTATTTATCAGGGTGTACAAAATGCCTTACAAACCAGTTTTGAATTAGGTCGTAATGAGATTGCTACGCAACAAATGTCGCCCGCAGAAACCGCCACACAACGAGAAGAAAAGACTTTCCAAGTGCAAGAACCACAAGGCTTATGGCAGCCCAATCAGGGTTCGATAAACCGTGCGGCGGCAGGAAGAAACATTTTTCAACCAATGCCTGATTATTCTAAACGGAATGAGCAGAACACAGCAGGGAAAAGCATCGCTGAAAAAAATACGCCAAAAGAAAGTGCTGTAGAAAAATCAGCAAAATTTACACCGCACTTTGACCATTACACCAAAACGCCTGCGGTATCCAAAAAGGAACGCCAAGCTTATGGTGAATTGCTACAAACAGGGAAATTGCAACAAAGCACGCAAACCGCTGCACCAAACAATATTCAATCTGCACCTGAAATGCCCCTTGCACAATCTAACCATATGCTACGCGCCTTAGCCTTAGTGGAAAATAAGGCCTTGTTATTGCAACAAAACCAGCAATTTTATCTGTTGCCAATTAAAAAATTACAACAAACGCATATTCAATTAAGCCTGCAACAAAATAATGTGCCACAGCAAGCGTTGCTGATCCCCATAATGTTTCGCTTGGACACGGAACAACAAGCCCATTGGCAGCAACAAAAAGCGTTCTTTGTGCAAGCAGGTTTTGATTTTAATGAAAATCTTGCCCAGCATCGCATCAGTTTAACCAAAGTGCCGGGCTGTTTGCGTCAGCAAAATTTACAGCAATGTGTGGGCAATCTGCTCAATCAAAACGTGGATAATTTCACGCAATTTTTAACCGCACTTTGTCAGCAATTGGATTATGCGAAAATTGAGATTTTCAGCGATGCGGTGAATTTACTCAGTGAAACAGAACAACTGGCTCAGCAACAGGCAGAATTTCATTTATCCCAATTATTTATCACCATTAATTGGCAAATCTATTTAGATCAGGAACAATAATGTCAGCCAAACCTCGCGCGATTTTCTTAATGGGGCCAACGGCCTCGGGCAAAACAGACTTAGCAATCAAATTACGCCAACATTTCTCGGTGGAAGTGATCAGCGTGGATTCTGCTTTAATTTATCGTGGAATGGATATTGGTACGGCAAAACCCAATGCGGAAGAACTAACTCTCGCCCCGCACCGTTTGATTGATATTAAAGATCCCAGCGAAAGCTATTCTGCGGCAAATTTTCGCCAAGATGCGTTGCGTGAAATGGCGGACATCACGGCGCAAGGCAAAATTCCTTTGTTAGTGGGCGGTACTATGCTCTATTACAAAGCCTTGCTTGAAGGGCTTTCACCGCTGCCTTCGGCAGATGAAAACTTGCGTCAAGAAATTGAGCAAAAAGCTGCACAAATCGGTTGGAATGGTTTGCACCAAGAATTGGCGAAAATCGACCCTATTTCTGCGCAACGCATTAATCCTAACGACAGCCAAAGGATCAACCGTGCGCTGGAAGTGTTTTATCTCACAGGCAAATCACTCACTGAACTCACAGAGCAAAAAGGTGAAGCGCTGCCTTATGCGATCACGCAATTTGCCATTGCCCCGCAGGATCGCCAAATTTTGCACCAACGCATTGAACAACGTTTTCATAAAATGATTGAGCAAGGTTTTCAGCAAGAAGTGGAAAAACTCTATCAGCGTGGCGATTTGCACGCGGACTTGCCGTCTATTCGCTGTGTGGGCTACCGTCAAATGTGGGAATATTTGCAAGGCGATTATGATCACGATGAAATGGTTTTTCGTGGCATTTGTGCGACACGGCAGTTGGCGAAACGGCAAATTACTTGGCTGCGTGGTTGGAAATCTCCCATCACTTGGCTTGATAGTTTAGCGCCAGAAAAATCCTTCCAGCAAATGACGCAAACGTTAAAATAATTCTTGTGCAATGATGACATTAATAAAGATTATTGCTATATTGAACGTCGGAGACAATTTTGTTCCCATAATACCCTATAACTAATATAAGAAGGAAAAAAAGATGGCAAAAGGACAATCATTACAAGATCCTTATTTAAACGCATTGCGTCGCGAACGCATTCCTGTGTCAATTTATTTGGTGAATGGCATTAAATTACAAGGACAAATTGAATCATTCGATCAATTTGTTATTTTATTAAAAAACACAGTAAATCAAATGGTTTACAAACACGCAATTTCTACGGTTGTGCCTGCGCGTGCGGTTTCTCATCACAATAACCAAGCTCACCAACAACAGCACAATGCAAACCAAGAAGTTGTTGCAGAAGCTGCCGCAGACGCACAAGCTGAATAATTTTGGATAATCCAACCATTTCAAGCTTATTAGAACAAAGCACGATAGAAAAAAGTGCGGTAGAAAATTTAGACGAAATTTCCACCGCACTTTCGCCTTTTTCTCAATCTCTCTTCTCAGCAAATCCACTTCAAGATCGCGGCATTATTGTGCAAGCGTTTTTTTCTGCGGATAAAAATCTGGACGATTTGGCTGAATTTCAGCTTTTAGCAGAATCCGCTCAGGTGGAGATTGCCACCATTATCACCACCAGCCGTGCAACACCGCAAGCGAAGTATTTTATCGGTCAGGGCAAGTCGGAAGAAATTGCCCAAGCGGTAAAAGATCACAACGCTAATGTGATTTTGGTAAATCATTGCCTTACACCAGCGCAAACGCGAAATTTAGAAAGCCTTTGTGAATGTCGCGTAGTGGATCGCACGGGGCTGATTTTAGATATTTTTGCTCAGCGTGCGCGATCTCACGAGGGGAAACTACAAGTCGAGTTGGCTCAGTTAAAACATCTTGCCACTCGTTTAGTACGGCGTAAAACAGGCTTAGATCAGCAAAAAGGCGCGGTTGGCTTGCGTGGCCCAGGGGAAACACAACTAGAAAGCGATCGCCGTTTGATCAAAGTTCGCATTGCTCAGTTACAAAATCGCTTGAATAAAGTGGAAAAACAACGCAATCAAAATCGTCAAACCAGAAAGAAAGCGGATATTCCAACCATTTCCTTGGTGGGCTATACCAATGCGGGCAAATCTACGCTGTTTAATTTGCTTACCAATGCTGAGGTTTATGCCGCGGATCAGCTTTTCGCTACCCTTGATCCCACCCTACGCCGCCTAAGCATTCCCGATATTGGCACAACGATTTTGGCGGATACCGTAGGCTTTATCCGAGATCTGCCGCACGATTTGGTTTCAGCCTTTAAATCCACGCTGCAAGAAACAACGGAAGCCAGTTTGTTATTGCACGTTGTGGATTGTGCCGATGCTCGAAAAGAAGAAAATATCCACGCGGTGAATGAAGTTTTGCAAGAAATCAATGCGGATCAAGTGCCGACTTTGCTGGTTTATAACAAAATTGATCAAGTGGAAAACCTTGCGCCACATATTGAATATGATGAGCAGAATCGTCCTGTTGCAGTGTATATTTCCGCCCATTTGCAACAAGGCATTGCCCTATTATTCGATGCCATTCGACAAAAATTAAGCAAAAGCATTGTGCAACTACAGCTTTGCTTGCCGCCACAAGCGGGAAAAATTCGCCATTGGCTGTATGAAATGGATTGTATCCGTGAAGAAAAAATCAGTGAGCAAGGGGAATTTTTGCTGAAGGTGAATATTGAACAAAGCGAATGGCAAAAATTATTGAAAAAACAACCGCACTTATCGGACTATGTAAGCAAATAAGCAAAGCCTTTCCGCGGCTTGCTATTTCCCGATGCCATATTGTTTTAACTTATTGGCGATGGCGGTGTGTGAAACACCTAATCTTGAAGCCAGCTTTCTAGTGCTTGGATATTCTTCATAAAATTTCTGCAATACCATTGCTTCAAAATTATTCATAATTTCATCAAGGGTTTGATTGCCAAATTGCTCAATACTTGGCAACGGAATTTCTTGCTCCACTAAGTGTAAATCAGCAATAGCCAACTGATTATTTTCAGCCAATGAACAAGCGCGGTACAAGGCGTTGTGCAACTCTCGTACGTTGCCTGCCCAAGTGTAATGGGTAAGATAATTAAGAAAGGCTTCATCAAAGTGCGGTGCAGAAATGCCCAATTCTTGGCTGATTTGCTGAATAAACATTGCTGTTAGCTGTGGAATATCTTCTTTACGCTCGCGCAGCGGCGGAATGGTTAAACTCAGTACATTCAAGCGATGAAATAAATCTTCGCGCATTTTGCCTTTTTCCACATAATGGCTAAGAGGAATTTGCGAAGTGCAGATCACGCGCACATCGGCATAATGCTCTTTTTCCTCGCCCACACGGCGAAACGTGCCATCATTTAGAAAACGCAATAATTTTGCTTGTAAGCTCAACGGCAACTCCGCTACGCTATCAAGTAACACTGTGCCACCGTTGGCATATTCAAAAAAACCTTGGCTTTCCGCTTGTGCATTGGCGCGTCCAAACATTTCGCTTTCGGCATCTTCACTTGGCAGCCCTGCGCAATTCACCGCAATAAATTGATTTTTTCGCCGTGGACTATAAAAATGACAGGCTTTCGCAATGAGATCCTTGCCTGTTCCCGTTTCACCTTGAATAAGCAAAGGCGCATCTAGCAGCGCAAATTTTTTGGCTTTTTCCACCACTTCTTGCATTTTGTGGCTTTGCATAACCACCTGTGAAAAAAGATCTTTTTCTGCTGACATTGCTTGCTCTCCACGCCATTTTTTGATGAAACTGGCAAGTATTGTAAACTTTTCTGTAAAAATGGAAAGAAAAATTTACAATTTTAATCAGGCAATGTGAGATTAATCTGCTTTTTTACTTGGCAACAATAAGCTCTTTAAATTCGATAACACTTCTTTTTGGATATGCTTTAAGCGTGGGCGTTCTTCTTGCTTAAAGGCAAGCGGACGGCAGAATTCCATAGCTTTAATGCCAAGTCTTGCGGTAAGCAGCCCCACACCAACACCTTGAGCAATGCGAGCGGAAAATTTCGCCGTAACATCTTGTGAAAGCCAATCCATTCCAATATCTTGGATCACTTCGGTTGCTCCTGCAAACGCCATATTTAATAGCACCATTCGCAATAAACGCAGGCGGCTGAAATAACCCAGCTCAATATGATAAAGTTTGGCTAACTGATTGATTAAACGAATATTTCGCCACGCAATAAAAAACACATCAACCACTGCCAAAGGGCTAACTGCAACAATGGCCGCGGCTTCGATGGCATTTTTGCTAATTAATTTTTGGGCTTGTTTATCAATGGGTTTTAGCACCGTTTGGCTGAATAAATAGGCGGTTTCACTGGCGGAATGCCCTTCATTAGCCTGTTTTTGCCACTGGATCAATTCTGGCGATTGCGGCGAAATATCCATTGCTTTCACAATATCTTGGCAGAGCTGTTGGACTTTTTCACTTTCTTGTGGGGAAAAATCTTGCTGAAAATCCACCGCACTTTGCTGGCGTACAGATTGGCGGTTAAGCAAGGTTTGGCTTTGCTTTTGCAAGATCATTCGTTTTTTTAACTTCACCAGCTTACGCCATTCGCTGACAATCGCGCTGATTCCCAATGCCACCAAGGAACAACTTGCCACGGCAAAAGAGAAATAAATCCATTGGTGATTTTGCCAGCTGTCAATCAACCATTGCACCGACTGCGCAATCACAGCACCGCCAAAAAAGAGTGCAGAACCTGCCAGCCATTTTTTCCACCAACGGGGTTTTGGCTGCACTGCTTGCTCAAACTGTGGTGCGAGATCACCCAGTTCATCTTCCACTTCCGCTTCAATAATTAAATTCTCTTGCGAAAAAGTTTGTTTCGGCGCAAAGGCTTGTTGTTCTTGATCTTCAAGTGCGGTGTGAAAAATTTGTTTTTTCATTGGTTATCTTTCTCCGTTACGATCAATGCGGTGCGATCAATCCAGTTTATCCGCGAGTAAAAATTGCAGTACGGCGTCCATTCGTAAATGGGGAATGGGGTTGCCTTGTTCAAGGGGCAGGGGTTCAAATTGATCAAATTCAAAATGTTGAGTTTGCCAAAATTGCGCATTCGGTAAGCGGTTTGGTACTTCCCCTGGGTAAAGGGTGATTTTTTGCTGATCTTTTTGTCGAACGCCTTGGATCGCAGGATAAAACTTACCATTTTGATTTACCGTAACCTGCTGTGTGGCGCGAATAGCAGCAATGGCGCTGTATGCGGTTTCAATGCCTTCATATTCCACATAACGACCGCCTTCTTGTACGAGCTGACGTAGCAGGCTGACCAAATTATGGCGTTGATCTTTAGTGATGTGATCTGCTTTGGTGGCAAGGAACATTAATTTATCAATTTTTGGTGAAAACAAACGATTAAGCAAGGTGCGTTTGCCATAATGAAAGCTCTTAAATAAGGCTTGCAATCCTTCTTGCATATCTAAAAAAGCACGTTGGCTATGATTAAGCGGCGTAAGACAATCTGCCAAGATCACTTGGCGATCAAAGGTGGAAAAATAATCTCGATAAAAACCTTTGACGATATGTTGGCAATAATAATCGTAACGCTTTGTTAAAAAAGCAAAATAGCTATTGCTATCAGCTTTTTTCAAGGCTTGCCATTGTTCCGCATTAAGATGAACCAAGGGAAAGAATTGCACCGCAGGCGAGCCTTCCAGATCGCCCATTAACACAAAACGCCCCGGTTGAATAAAGTGCAAGCCCTGCGCTTTACAAGCAAGTAAGTATTCCGTGTAATCCTTTGCTAGTTGCGCCAGCACTTCTTCATCAGCTTTCGCAAATAAGTCGATTTTTTCGAGTTTTTCGCGCCATTTTTGCGCTAACTCAAGACGTTGCCCTTGCATAAGCTGACGCTGTTGTTCGCTCCATTGTTGAAAATCTAATTCGAGCAAGGGTAAATCTAAGAGCCATTCCCCTGGGTAATCAAAAATATCAAGATAAAGGGTGCTAGTTTCTTTTAAATGACGCCATAAGCCACGCTGTTGGTAACGAATGGCCAAGCGAGTTTCACTCACGCCACGGGTGGAGTCAGGCCAGTGCGGTGGCTCGTCCGTTAAACATTTCAAATTTGTTTCATATTCAAAACGGGGAATGTGCATTGTGCGCTGTTCAATGCGTTTTACGGCTAAAATCCGTTTATCGCGTGCCGCATCAAATAAGGGTAAATGGGCGTTATCCACTGCATTAATATGCAAAAGTTGGTTCACAAGGCTGGTAATAAAGGCCGTTTTGCCGCTACGACTTAGCCCTGTTACGGCTAAACGTAACGTGCGGTCAAATCCACGGTCAATTAGGTTATCCAGTTCTTTTTGAATATAATCAAACATTTTATTTCTAAATTTCGCTAATATACTTTAAAATTTCGTCATAATTTATCACAAATATGCCTATTATGTTTATAAGAAAAATCGTTGTTTCTGCTATTTTGCTGAGTGCAAGCCTGATCAGCTTGCCCAGTTTTAGCGCCCCTAAAGTGCCAAAAATTCTCACGCAAAATGGGTTAATTTATTGCACGCAGGCAAACGGTTTATCTTTCAATCCGCAAACGAGCGATGCGGGAACCAGTATGAACGTGGTAACCGAGCAGATTTACAATAAATTATTTGAAATCAAAAATAACAGCGCAACCGTTGAGCCAGTGCTGGCTCAGAGTTATAGCCTGTCCGCAGACGGCAAAACCATCACCATTAATTTACGCAAAGGAATTAAATTTCACCAAACAGATTGGTTTACCCCAACGCGTAATTTTAATGCGGAAGATGTGGTATTTTCGCTCAATCGCGTGCTAGGACATAACACGGATTTGCCGACTTTAGAAACCCTAGTGGACTACAAAAATCCGCAATATCGTATTTTCCACGAACAAGCGCGCAAAGTGCGTTTTCCTTATTTTGAAAGCATTAAATTGAGCGAAAAAATTGAGTCTGTGGTTGCCACTTCGCCCTATCAAGTTCGAATCCAGCTTTTTCAGCCTGATGCGTCCATTCTTTCCCACCTTGCCAGTCAATATGCCATTATTTTCTCGCAAGAATATGCCTTGCAGCTCAACGCTGATGACAACCTTTCTCAGCTAGACACCTTGCCAGTGGGAACTGGCCCTTATAAAGTGCAAAATTTCGTGCGAAATCAATATGTTCGTTTAGCAAGAAATGAAGATTATTGGCGTAAAAAAGGGAAAATTGAGCATATTATTATCGATCTTTCCACAGACAGAACGGGGCGTTTGATTAAATTCTTAAATGGCGAATGCCAGATCACCTCTAGCCCTGATGTGAGCCAACTGGGGATTTTGAAGCAGTTTGATGAGCGCTATTATTTGAAGTCCACGGAAGGAATGAATTTATCCTATTTGGCATTTAATTTTTTGAAACCTACGATGAAAGATCTGGATCTGCGCCGAGCTATCTCGCAAGGTATTGATCGGGAACGCATTATTCATCGGATTTATCATAATACGGCAAGTGTAGCGAATAATATTATTCCTAATATTTCTTGGGCGGCAACGGTGAACACGCCTGATTTTGCCTATGATTACAACCCAAAAGCAGCCAAGGCCTTTTTACAAGATAAACAGCTCAAGCTCACAATGTGGGTGCTAAACGAAGAACAGGTGTATAACCCTTCGCCAATAAAAATGGCAGAATTAATCAAATGGGACTTAGCACAAGTGGGGGTGGAATTAGCCATTCGCCCTGTCACTCGCACTTATTTAATTGAGCAGCTGCGAAATGGTTCGGAAGATTACGATTTGATTCTCACTGGCTGGCTTGCGGGGAATTTAGATCCCGATAGCTTTATGCGCCCGATTTTAAGCTGCGGCACGGTCAATGACATCACAAATCTTTCCAACTGGTGCTATGCGCCTTTTGAAGATGCAATGAACCGCGCTTTAAATACCACGCATTTACGTTCGCGCGCCAATTATTATAATATTGCGCAAGAAATTATTTTGTCAGAATTACCCATCATTCCTGTGGCGAACGTAAAACGAATGTTGATTGCGAATTCACGGGTAAAAGGCTTGGAACTTGCGCCTTTTGGCAGCATTAACTTTACTACGCTATCCTATCAACAAGGAGAGAAAAAATGATTTTGTCGTTTTTCAGACATCTTATCTTGTTGGTGATCACCTTAGTGATTCTTTCTATCATTAGCTATGCGGTACTAATGCGCGATCCGCTCAATGAAGTGTTGGCTACGCCGCATTTTTATTCAGGCTATTTTTTCTATGTGAAAAATTTACTCAATGGGGATTTGGGGATTAGCTATAACGGCGGTGATTCCTTAAGTGATTTGGTTCTCACCGTGCTCCCCCCTACCCTTGAGCTTTGCTTTAGCGCCATTTTACTGGCGTTGCTCTTTGGCATTCCTTTAGGGCTAATTGGGGCGATTTATCGTAAAAAATTCTTCGGAAAAATCATCCGCACTTTGTCTGTCATAGGGCTTTCTCTACCCGTGTTTTGGCTTGCGCCTCTATTGCTTTATGCGGCCGCTATTTATGGCTGGGAGATTGCTGCTATTGGGCAATATAATTTGCTTTATGAAATTCAGCCCATCACGGGGTTTCCTATTATTGACGTTTGGTTTATTGATGAACCTTATCGCATTAAGGTGATCCAAAATGTGCTGCAGCACCTAATTTTGCCGACCTTAGTGCTAACCATTTGGCCAACAATGGAAATTATTCATATCGTACAAGAGCGTGCAGGCTATTTGTTTGAGCAGCCTTACATCAAAATTTCAATGACAAGAGGCTGGTCAATGTGCAAGATTTTGCGTACGCATATTTTACGCAACACCCTACCATTATTAGTGCCACAAATGACGCGATTATTCACCCTTGTGATTGCACAATGTATGTTGGTTGAAGGCACCTTTGGTTGGTCTGGCATTGGGCATTGGCTGATTAATGCCGTTGCCCAGCAAGATTACAACAGTATTTCCGCAGGCATTATCGTGATTGGATTATGTATTATTGTGGTGAATTTATTGGTAGAAACGCTCACCTTTGTGTTAGATCCGTTAAATAAGAAAGGTTGGTATGCAAGATAAAGATCCGGCAGAATTTCGCCACACAGCAACATTAACCACCATTTGGAAATTATTCCGCCAAGATAAAGTGGCACTTGCCAGTTTTTATCTATTTTTGCTGTTTATTTTGACCGCACTTTTTAGCGGATTCATTGCCCCTTATCCCGCTGAAACGCAGTTTATCGGTTTTGAGCTAATGCCCCCCTCTTGGGTAAATGGCGGAAAAATCGCCTACTTCTTCGGCACAGACGACATTGGACGTGATGTGCTAAGCCGCTTAATTACAGGAACAACCTACACCTTGGGTTCTGCCTTAATCGTGGTGATTTTCACCGCTATTTTAGGCGGCATTATGGGCGTTTGGGCTGGAATGTCGCAAGGGATTAAATCGCGTGTACTTGGGCATTTTCTTGATGCTTTCCTTTCTACCCCCATTTTGTTGATTGCCATTATTATTGCCACCTTAATGCAGCCTAGCCTGATTAACGCAATGCTTGCCATTACCTTGGCATTATTACCACATTTTATTCACGAGATTTACCAAGCCATTCAAAAAGAGCTGAAAAAAGAATACATTTTAATGCTCCGCCTTGAAGGGGCATCAAATTGGATTTTATTAAAAGACGCCATTTTCCCCAATATTTGGGGGAAATATATCCAAGAAATCACCCGCGCTTTTACCATCGCTATTTTGGATATTAGTGCATTAAGTTTTATTTCTCTCGGTGCGCAAAGCCCAATGCCTGAATGGGGCGTGATGATTAAGGATTCTCTCGAATTGATTTACCTTGCACCTTGGACGGTAATCCTACCAGGGCTTGCCATTATGGCGGTGATCTTAGCTGCGCTATTACTCGGCAACGGCATTAATAAAGCCATTGAAAAATATTATGAATAGGAATTCCTATGGCACTACTTGATATTCGTAATCTTTGCATAGAAATAAAAACGCCAAATGGTCGAGTAAAAATCATCGATAACGTCAATCTCACCTTAAATGAAGGGGAAATTTGCGGCTTAGTCGGGGAATCGGGTTCAGGAAAAAGTCTGATTGCAAAAGTGATTTGTAACACCATTAAGGATTCGTGGGTTGTTACCGCTGATCGCTTTCGGTTTAATGATGTGGAACTGCTCAAGCTTAGCCCACATAAAAGGCGGAAATTGGTGGGCAAAGAAATCTCAATGATCTTCCAAGAGCCGCTGACGAATTTAGATCCCAGCAGCAAAATTGGTAAACAGTTGATCCAAAATATTCCCTCTTGGACATTCAAAGGGCGCTGGTGGCAATGGTTTGGCTGGAAAAAACGCCGCGCCATTGAATTATTACACCGTGTGGGGATTAAAGATCATAAAGACATAATGAACAGCTACCCCGATGAAATCACTGAAGGGGAAGGGCAAAAAGTGATGATCGCCGCTGCCGTTGCCAATCAGCCGCGCTTATTAATTGCTGATGAGCCGACCAATGCGTTGGAATCCATCACTAAAGTGCAAATTTTCCGCCTGCTGTTGAGTATGAACCAAAACCAAAGCACATCTATCTTGCTAGCCAGCAATGATATTAATAGTATCCGTGAATGGTGCGACAGTTTCAGCGTGCTTTATTGCGGGCAAAATGCGGAATCTGGGCCGAAAGAAAGTGTACTCAGCACACCACATCACCCTTACACCAATGCACTGCTGCATTCTATTCCTGATTTTAAACAGCCGTTACCGCTTAAAAGCCGTTTAGGTACATTGCGTGGAAGTGTTCCCCTGTTGGATCAGCTGCCTATTGGCTGTCGCCTTGGCCCACGTTGTCCATTTGCGCAGAAAAAATGCATTAATAAACCGCCAACAAGACGCATTAAACACCATGAATTTGCCTGCCATTTTCCACTGAATTTGCGTGAAAATCAGCGAAAAGAAAGAGAAGATGTCGCAACACCACTTATCATTAATACGGATGAAAATAACGAAGAATAGGAAAAGCGAATGAGTGCCTTATTAAAAATTGAAAATTTATCCAAATCCTTTGATGATAATGTCGGCATTTTTTCATCTAGCCAGTTCGTTGCCGTGGAAAATGTCAGCTTCCAGTTAGAGCGTAAGAAAACCTTAGCAATTATTGGTAAAAATGGCTCGGGCAAATCCACTTTGGTAAAAATGATCGTGGGGATTATCGCACCAAGTGCGGGGGAAATTTTGTTTAAAAATAATCCCTTACAGTTTGGCGATTATCACTACCGTTCGCAGCATATTAGAATGGTTTTCCAAGATCCAAATAGTTCCTTCAACCCTAAGCTTAATGTCGGTCAAATTTTGGATACCCCACTACGCCTTGCCACAGATTTAACCGAAGAAGAGCGTGATGAAAAAATCTTTGCGACTCTCAAGCTGGTAGGGCTTTATCCCGATCACGCCAGCATAAAAATCAATACAATGTCAGTGAGCCAAAAACAGCGCGTTGCCCTGGCTCGTGCTTTAATCCTTGAGCCTGAAATCATAATCACTGATGATGCCCTTGGCTCACTCGATGCCACGGTGAAAACTCAGCTAATGAATTTAATGCTCGAAATCCAAGAAAAACTAGGTATTTCTTATATTTATGTGGGGCAACATTTGGGCATTATTAAGCATATTTCTGATGATGTGTTAGTGATGGACGAAGGCAAAATGATCGAATACGGCACAACTCGTGATGTCTTCACTCACCCACAAAATGAGATTACCAAACGTTTAGTTGAAAGCCATTTTGGCCGACTACTAACAGATGAATCTTGGCAATAAAAAAGGCTGAATAATTCAGCCTTTCGTCAGGTATTTATTTTTTCGGCTCTAACACAAATTCGCCGAATGAAGAATTAATATGGAAATTTGGTTTTTCGGTTTTTGGATCAACCCAAGTAATCCAATTTGCTTGTTCTTTGCCTTTTCCTTTAATAATAGAAAATTCTGCACGATAAGCCCCAGCGCGGATTTTATTGCCTTGAATTAAATTATGTTCTTTTAATTCACTAAGCGCAATTTTACCCTCAAGGGTATAACCTTTTTCTGTGCGAACGCCTACGGTTTCTAAGGTTTTTGGATCCCATTCTGCATTAATATTTTTTTCAACATCACGCAACATTGATAAGGTGCGGCCTTTGTAATCCATTTCCAAGGCAACATATTTTGGATATTTTCCATCTGCTTGCTGTTTATCAATTTCGCCCGGTGCCATAAATAATTCTACACGGTCTTCGCGCGCAACCATCCATTCGTGATCGGTGGTGTCATAAATTAAAACATTCGGATCTTCTACATCAAAAGAGAAATAAAAATTTTGATCATCGTGAAACGCTTTAAATTCTGTTTTTGGCATTTGTGCTTGTTCCCAAGGATTAACAAAATCTGTTACTCCTTGCACTTTGCCCCACACGGCTTCATCAAGCTTACCATCTAACACTGGCGCTTGTGATTCAAATGCTACGTTATAGCTCTTAGCTGGTGCTTCTGCTGCTGCGTTCATTGAAAATAATGCACCGAAAAGTGTTGCAATTAATAATTTCTTCATAAAAATTCTCCTATGAATTAAAGATGAAATGAATCATTATCTATGAGTTTGACGCATTAAACGAATAATGGTGATGGTATTTACCACCATAACCGTACTTTCTAATAACACGCCACCTAAAGATCCCACTAAAATATTATTTGTTAACCAACAAGCTGAACCGACTAACATAAATAAACGCATTGGAATGCCTTTTAATAAAAATAATGAAATCGTTCCAATAGTTGAGGCAATAATCGGGAAAACCTGCCAAACGGAATCTGCAATGACATAGCCAAAAATAATCCCTAATAAAACAAAAAAGAAGGCAATATATTTTGATGAAACATAAATGGACGTTGCCGTTCTTAAGGTGGAAAGCAACGAACTTAATGCCGCTACATTCGCACCTAATAAAATAAAATGGCTCATATAAGTGATATTTTGAATCAACATCACAATTTTGAGCTTTTTATCATTCTTTTGGTAAAAACAAATTACCCCTAATATAAAAGCTAAAATACCGAGTAATTGTGGAATGTTTATAATATCATTAAACATAAATTTACTACTTCACTAATCCCATTAATTCGGGAATTGACATTGAAATTGCAGGAATATAAGTTACCAACATTAACGTAATAAAAATGGCTACAAAAAATGGAAGTAGCGTTTTTATTACTTGTTCAATTTCAATATTCCCCACCTTACAGCCAGTGAACAAGATCGGGCCAACTGGCGGAGTTATTGTACCTAGTGAAAGATTAAAAACCAACAAAATACCAAACTGAATTGGACTCATTCCGAGAGAAGTACAAATCGGTAAAAAGATAGGTGTAAAAATAAGAACAGCTGGCGTTGGATCCATAAAGGTTCCAATCACTAATAAAATCAAGTTAATAATTAACAAAATGAGAATTGGGTTATCTGTAATAGACAGTAATCCAGAGGCTATCATATTTGGAATCTGTGTGAATGCCATCACCCAAGACATCACAGATGAAGTTGCCAACATAAAAATCACGATGGCAGACATTTTTGCTGTTTGTAAAAAGATTTGTGGCAATGCTTTAAAAGATAAAGTGCGGTAACAAATACTTAAAATTAATGAATACACAACTGCAATGGCCGAAGCTTCTGTCGCAGTAAATATCCCTGCAAGAATCCCTCCAATAACAATAAATACTAAAGAAAGACTAGGAAGTGCGGCAAAAATTACGGGAATACTTTGGGTAAAACTCATCTTTTCACGACTAATATATCCTCTCTTCTTTGCCATTAGTGCTGCAATAATCATTACCGCAACACCCCATAAAATTCCAGGCAAGTAACCCGCCATAAATAAGGCAGAAACAGATACACTGCCTGCAACAGTGGCATAAACAATAATCGTATTACTTGGTGGAATTAGCATTCCAGTAGGAGCTGAAGCAATATTCACAGCAGCGCTGTAACGAGGATCATACCCTTCTTTTTTCTCTATTGGCGACATTATTCCTCCAACCGCAGCTGCTGAGGCTACTCCAGATCCACTAATAGAGCCAAATAACATATTGGAAATAATATTCGTTTGAGCAAGCGATCCTGGTAGAAAGCGACTAAATAATTTCGCAAAGTTAATTAAACGAATAGCAATCCCCCCACTATTCATTATATTTCCAGCCAAAATGAAAAAGGGAATAGCTAATAACGCGAAAGAATCCAAACCTACGAAAATTCGCTGAGCAGACGTTACCATTCCACCATTAAATGGGAGAATAACCAACATTGCGGCAACAGATGAAATTCCAACACTAATACTGATTGGCGTGCCAATCACGAGGAAAAATACCGTACCGATTAACATTACTAATGCTGCTGTTGTGGCAAGATCCATAATCATTTCCTCTCTATAATCTATTTTTCATTAGGCTGATAAAATTTTATTAAATTACAAATAACATAAAACACAATCAATATCCCGCTAATTGGAATCGCAGAATAAATAAATCCCATTGGAATTTGTAATGCTGAATCCAATTGGAACATCTGACGTAAGGTTGCACTATAACCACCAAAAATCATTACACCAATAGCAAAAGCCGCAATTGCCAATTCAGCTATGGTATTAGCAATAATTTGTCCTTTCGCTGAAAGTTTATTTTTTAGAAAAGCAATCTCCATATGCTCTCTTAATCCAAAAACATAAGCTCCTGCAAAAAGAATAAGCCAAACAAAAAGATACCGAGAGAGAATTTCACTCACTGCACTTGGGCTATTAAATACATATCTCGAAACTACTTGATAAGTAATTAAGATTGTCATTAACGCAACAATAAAAATACAAATACCTTCGAGTAGGCGATCAATAATTTTTTTAATTCCAAACAGAATATACATGCTATTCTCTCCCAATAAATAAGGGATAGATATCAACTATCTATCCCATAATGTTTTATTTCAATGCAATAATTTTTTCATAGAGTGCTTTCTGAGCTGGTGTTTTAATTAGCTCTTCTTGCAATGGTTGACAACTTTGTTGGAATTCGGTGGTATCCACTTCCACAAAAGTCGCTCCTTTTTCTTTCGCTAACTCTTCTGCTTTTTTAATTTGAGCATTCCAAAGTTCAAATTCAGTTTTTGTACTCTCTTTTGCTAGCTTTTTCAATGTCGCTTGATCTTGTGGTGTCATTGTAGATAAGAACATATCGCTCACAACTAATAAATCAGCGACTCGTAAATGCCCTGTACGAGAAAAATAAGGGGCGACTTCATATTGTTTTAGATCTGCATAAGTAATCTCATTATTTTCTGCACCATCTAACACACCTTGCTGAATTGCGGTATAAACTTCACCTTGGTTCATTGGAACCCCCGTTCCTCCCATACAAGAAAGCATTTTAATCATAGTATCAGATTGTAAAACACGGATTTTTTTGCCTTTTAATTCAGCTTTGGTTTTAATTGGAGCATCTTTGGTGTAAAGGCTTCTCGCACCAGCTGTATAGGCAGTAAGCACTTCAAAACCAAATTTCTGTGTTGATGCAAACAAATCATCTAAAATACCAGAAGTAAATACTTTCTCTTGGTGCGCTGTATTCGCATATACATATGGAATACCCAATACAGCAAAGGTTTTATCGTAATTTTCAACTAATGGATTTGCTACCACTGCCATTTGAATCGCACCATTTTGTACTAGTTCTAATGATGCTCGCTGATCACCTAATAATTCATTTGGAAAAACACTCACTTTATAACGTCCATCTGTCGCTTTAGTGAGCTGCTCACCAAATTGTTGCAGAGCCTGATACTGAGGGTGTTTATCTGATTGATTAAAAGAAACTTTAATCTCAGTCGCTGCTAGGGTATAAGATGAACACATTGCTCCCATCGCAGTAACCAATAACAATGCTTTCTTAGATAATTTGAATAATTTCATACTTAACTCCTCATAGATTAGTAGTAAAAAGATTGATATTTATGGTCATAAGCATTTAACGTAAATCATTCATCTCAATGAAATCCATATCATCAAATGTCTGATTTTCACCTGCCATTCCCCACACAAAACGATAATTTTTTGTACCGCAGCCTGAGTGAATTGACCAGCTTGGTGAAATAATTAATTGTTTATCTCGCACTACAATATGGCGAGTTTCTTGTGGCTCTCCTAAGAAATGAAAAACTACTTGATCTGGTGCAATATCAAAATAAAGATAAGCTTCCATACGACGTTCGTGAGTATGCGCTGGCATTGTATTCCATACACTACCAGTCTCTAATTCCGTCATTCCCATACAAAGTTGGCAAGTTGGCAGAATATCGGGATGCAAATATTGATTAATCGTCCTAGCATTTGCATTCTCTAAGGAGCCGAGTTTAACTTTCCGTGCTTCGGCATATTTGATAAGTTTATTTGGGAATTGATGATGGGCGGGAACGCTTAATCCGTATAAAACTGCAGGTTGTTTTGTATCAAGAGAAGAAAAAACGATATTTTCCGTTTCTTTACCTAAATACAGTGCATCGAAATGCGCTAAGGTGTAGCTCTCTTGCTCTGTTTCAATTAGTGCTGGGCCACCTAGATTAATAATACCTAACTCACGACGTTGCAAAAAGAAATCCGTACCAAAAGATTTTTTATCAATCACTTGATCCAAAAATAATTTTTCTGCCCCATTTGGTACTATGCCTAAAGCGACTAAACGATCGATATGGCTATATACTACATTAATCTTATTAAGCTGAAATAAATCTTCACAAAGAAAAGCATCGCGCAATCTTTGTGAATCATAATGTTTAGCATCCTCTGGATGCATATTGTGCAAAACTTTCATTCCATTTCTCCTGTTCAAACAGAATTCAGGTCAAATCTAAACTAGAATGAAGTTTCAGTCTATGAATAAGTTTTGATTTTGTGATCTTGATCTAAAATTTTTCAAAACAATGTTTCAAATAAGAAAAGCGGTCTAAAATAGACCGCTCTTTTTCTATGTATCTTCTCCGCATCACGCCATCAGATTAAATCTCTAACGGCTGTGCTGTTTCTTTTAATACAGCATTAAGGGCTTCAATGTTGGCTTTACCTTCGTTGAGTAACCATTGTTTTGCTGCTTCTGCACCTTCTGCTTTAAAGATTTCCGCAGCACCTGCCCAAGTAGCACGTCCGCATAATACGCCGTTGAAATCACAACCTGCATCTTTAGCAAAGCGTAGCGTGTCTAAGAATAATTGTGCGCTCACACCTGCACTTAAGAAGATAAATGGAATTTCGGTGGCATCGCTTTGTTCTTTGAAGTACGCTTTCGCTTGTGCTTGGCTATATACCGCATCTTGCTCTGCGAAACCTTCGACAAATTTCATATCCACTGGCACTTCCACTTTTAATACGTCAACGCCAAAACGTGGCTCGGAGAATAATTTCATTGCTTCGATCACTTTGCGCGGTTTGATTTTCGCATATTCTTTCGGATCAGAAATATTCGCGTCATAGCTCACAAGCTCTAGGAAGAATGGCATTTCTTCTGCTTTACATTCTGAAGCCACGCGTTCTACAAAGGCTTCTTTGCGATCATTCACTTCTTTGCCTTCGTCAATATCGATATAAAGCAATAATTTGATGCCGTCTGCGCCTTTCGCTTTTAAGCGTTGCACGGAAACATCGTCAATTAAGTCAGGGTAACGTCCTGGTTGGGTTTTGTCGTAACCAGTTTTTTCATAAGCCATTAATAAGCCTGCGTTAGCAGCACGTTTTTCAGCCGCTTTCCAGCCCACTTCTGGGTCAAGCAAAATAGATGAGGCATAAGGGGTTAAGTATTCAGACACCAATACTTTAAACTCTGCAAGTTGTTCATTGCTTGCAGATTCACCAAGCATACGGCGTAATGCGCCACGCTGGTCAATGGCGAGCGCCGCAATTAAATTGTCTTGGCTACATAATTTTTTTAAACGTTCAGTTCTTAACTTTGACATTGTTTTCTCTCCATCTTTGTAAATATAAAAATCTTAAAATTTTTCACCGCACTTATAAACTTGTTCACCTTGAATATAAGTGGCTTGAACTTGTAATTCTTTGTTTAATAACGTGAAATTTGCTTCTTTGCCGACAGCAATATCACCAATGCGATCTGCCACACCTAAATAAGTGGCGGGAATGGTGGTAACCATTTGAATGGCTTCCCATACAGGCACATCAGCTTTAAATACCATATTGCGTAAGGCCTGATCTAGGCTACAAGTGCTGCCTGCAAGGGAACCGTCAAAGGTTCTCGCTTGACCGTTTTCTACCCGTACAGTTTGCACACCTAACGTGTACTCGCCATCTGGCAAGCCGCCTGCGCGCATACAATCTGTGATCAACACCATTCTGCGGTAAGTTTTTAATTTATAAGCTAAATTTAATACGGCTGGGTGAACGTGAATGCCGTCTGCAATAATTTCCGCCAGCATATCGTGATATAACACCGCCCCCGTACAACCCGGCTCACGGTGATGTAAAGCACTCATTCCATTAAATAAATGCACACCGCAATCTGCTCCTAAATAATAGGCTTTGGTCACTTGCTCAAAGGTGGCGTTAGTGTGTGCCACAGACACCTTCACGCCATTTTCTACCAACCATTTAATAGCAGGTTCTGCATTTTCAATTTCAGGCGCAATGGCAACACGCAGCAAAGTGCGGTCGGAAATTTGTAATAATTCTTCTAATTGTGGAATCGTTGGCGGCATTAAATATTCAGTTGGGTGCGAGCCACGATGGCGCTCGGTGAAATATGGCCCTTCCATAAAGCTACCCAATAATTCTGCGCCCGATTGCTTGCCTTGTTGAATGTAATCTTTCATTCGTTGCATTGATGAAAGAATATTTTGCCAAGGCGCTGAAACCGTTGTTCCCACCCACGCGGTAACCCCAGTTTGTGGTAGCGCTTGTGCAATGGTAGCCAGCGCAGTGTCGTTTTCGTCCATCACATCTGCCCCAGCGCGGCCGTGAATATGCACATCAATAAACCCTGCGGAAAGATAGCTGTCGGGATAATAATGCACATCGCAATCAACAGGCTTTTCTTCTTGGATACTTTCTATTTTGCCTTGATTTATCACCACATATTTATTCAGTAATTCCCCTGATGAAGTCATCACTTTTTCAGGTTTAATGGCATAACGCATTGTTTTTTCCTCTTAATCTACAATAATCACTTCAATATTATTTTCCTGAAGTGCGGTCAAATATTCGGGAGAAATTCCAGAATCGGTAATTAATACATCAATATCGGCAAATTTGCGGATAACGTGGCAACTTTTTTTACCAAATTTACTGGAATCCGTTACCGCAATCACTTGATTAGAAATCTCACACATAATGCGGTTTAAGTTGGCTTCTTGCTCATTGTGAGTGGTAATGCCTGCCTGAATATCAAACCCATCAACACCAAGAAAAACCTTGCTAAAACAGTAATTTGCTAAACTGGCATCTGCTTGTGGGCCAGAGAAAGACATCGCATTTTTGCGTAATTTCCCGCCTGTCATTAGCACTTCCACATTTTCCGCATCGGCTAATTCAGAAGCAATATCCAGTCCATTTGTCATTACCAGCACATTTTTCACTGTGGATTTTTTCAACGCAGCAGCAATTTCTCGCGTGGTCGTTCCTGAATCTAAAATAATAATATCATCGTCATTAATCAGTTTTAGCGCGGCTTCCGCAATCTTATTTTTTGCCCCTAAATTACGATGTCTTTTTTCGGCATTGCTTAATTCTGCGATCATTCCTTTATTTGGTACAGCACCACCGTGTGAACGCACAATATAGCCATTTTTTTCTAAAAAATTGAGATCTTGCCGAATAGTAACGGTAGAAACAGAAAAGGTTTCAGCCAAATCTTCCACACGGGCAGAAGAATTTTTATTGACTATTGCGACAATCTCCATTCGTCTTTCAATTGCACTTTTCATCTTTTTTCCTTTGACCGGTTTTATATTGTATCAATTATAGCCTTAAACAAAGATAAATGAAAGAAAACGAAATGATATATTAAAAAAATAGGAATATAATATGTTAGAAGCCTCCTCCTACTTTCATTTTCTTATTTCTCGCTATGCTGTATTCTAATATTCTGCCCTAATACCTCAATTTGCGTTAGAGCAGTAAAAGGGGATTTGTCTTCACCTTTTATAAAATTAGTCAGCAAAATAAAATCACTTTGTCGTTGCTTGAAAGAAAATGTCTGCGGTTGCCCTGTTCGGCTTAAATGCAAGATTTCTTCGCTACCATCAGAAAAATGTACACTCAAACTTTCCCACCACGCATCGTGAGGAAAATCCGCTCTTAACATCAAAATCAAGCCGTCAATTTCTACTGTTCGTCCAAAATCGATTTTTAATTGTGCATTAGGGGATTGGGCGTTGCTCCAAGAGGTAAAAGGATAAGAACCGTGTGCATTACTATCAAAAATGCCATCAATCACATTATAAGGGGCAAAGCGAATATTGCTTGGCACAATATTACTACTAATTTGTGGATACACACCTTTTTGCTGAGGTTGGCAATAAGGGTTAAACGCTAGATTGCCATATTGGTTAATTTCATACTCTCTCGCACTGCGAACCCAGAGGAAATGCAGCCCGCCTTGGAATGCTTTATCACTATTGTATAAGCGTGTTTGATCACCAAACGGAATTTGAAACTCAAAAAGGTTTTCCGTTACATAAATAAGGCAACTTTCTAAGCTATCCTCTAAACGCAACTTTAAATAACAAGGGGGATTATCTACCTCAATACGGATCACATCGCCCGCTTGATATTCACCTTTATAAGTGAGCATTAAAAAGTCAAAAGCACTTTTGCAAATTTTGATGTTGCTATTTTGATCTAAAACACTGAGCGTAATTTTTGTCATCATTCTTCCTCAAAAAAATCAGCCACCATAACAGTGGCTGATTCATCAGATTATTTTGCTTTTGCTGAAGCCTCAATCGCTTGGAATTCTTCAGGATTCCACGCCATTGGTTTTGGTTGTGTGCTGATCCAGTCGTAAAATGCTTTTTGCAATTCTTTTACTTTTTCTGGATATTTATCTGCCACATCTTGGCTCTCTGCTGGGTCAACTTTGTCGTGATAAAGATGAAGTTTGTTACTTCCATCATTGTAGAAGTATAACGCCCAATCTTGATCGCGAATCGCCCACGAGCTTTTCGAGAGTTTTTCTAAGTTTGGATTTTTCGGTGCGTCATTGGTGTTATAGGTGATATATTTCCAATAATCCGCCCAGAATTTTTGGTTATCCTCACTATAATGTTTCGCACCTGGCCCCGCCCAATAGAGATATTTATGCGGTGAAACTTTTTCTTTGCCTTCTAACACTGGCAAAATATCACGACCATCAAGTTTTAAAGACGCTGGCACTTTAATATTCGCTGCTTTCAGTGCTGTTGGCAGAATATCTACCGCAGAAATTAAGCTGTCATTTTTGGTATCCGCTGGAATGTGTCCCGGCCAAGAAACGATGAATGGCACTCGCACACCACCGTTATACATTTGTCCTTTAAAGCCACGATCCATTCCATTTAATGGCATTGGTGCTTCGTGAACCGAACCATTGTCGGATAAGAAGAAAATAATGGTGTTATCTAATTTGCCGTCAGCTTTTAATTTGTCGATAATTTTGCCAATGCCCTCATCAGCCGCATTGATCGCCGCAAAATATTTATCGGCTTCCACATTCCCTGTATTGAAACGATCCATATATTTGGCAGGTGATGCCTCTTCCAATGGAATGTGTGGTACGCTATAAGCGAGATTTAAGAAAAACGGTTTATCGCCTGTTTTATCAATAAATTGCAGTGCTTCATTGGTTAAATTATGGGTTAAATAGCCCGGTGCTTCGATTGGCTTGTCATTACGCCATAGTGCTGGGGAATTCCACAATGCTGCCCCTGATACAAAATAGCTGTAAGAATAATCAAAACCGCGATCCGTTGGGAAATAACCTTTATCTGGTACAGATGAGAAGTTATCGTGGTAATCACGGGTTTTTACATCATCAGGCTTAGTGATACGTCCAATTTTTCTGTCTTTATTCACTCGAGCGTTATGGTATTTACCAATATTCGCCGTGGCATAGCCATTTTCTTGGAATAACGCTGGCAACAGCTTCACATCAAGTGGAATACCGTTGAAAGAATCATCATTACTATAAATACCAAAGGACGCTGGATAACGTCCTGTCAAAATCCCTGCACGAGATGGGCCACAAACAGGGTGAGCAACGAACGCATTGGTCATTTTTACCCCAGTAGCGGCTAATTTAGACACATTCGGCATTGCACGCTGTGCGGCATCAATCATTTTATCTAAATCACCTTGATAACGAGCAGCAACAGGGCGTTTGCTTAATTCGTTCTTGTCTAAACTGTCAATGGCGAAATCAAGCTGGCCTGTGCCTAAATCGTCCATTACAATAACCAGCACGTTCGGTTTTTGAGGATCTTGGCTGTGTGCGTAAACAGGCTGAGCCGCAGCACCAACAACCAATGCGGATAATAAACACTGACTAAGTAACGAGCGTTTCATTATGATCTCCTTTGATTTTAGTTGATTATTTTCATAATATCTTCAGCCAACCCGCCACGCTGAATAATTTCCCGCATACGGTGCATCAAAGGTGCGGTTTGACGGAAGAAGAGTTGGTAAGAAGGACAAAGATAATTTTGTTTAAATTTTTCCCCTTTCAAATTCACAATACGATGCTTCGGACACCCGCCTTGACAAATCATTCTCACATCACATTTTTCGCAGGCTTTAGTGAGCGTTTCTTTTTTCGCCTTACCAAATTTTTGTTGCTTGGTTGAAAGTGCAATTTGATTGAGAGGCTGTTTATTAACATTACCTAAACGATAATCAGGATAAACATAATGATCGCAAGAATAAACATCTCCATTGGCTTCTACGATCATTGCGGTACCACAAGTTTCCGTATGAATACAGCTGGTGGAAGGATAACCCAACCATTGCCCAAGTAAGTTATCAAATTCACGCACGAAAATACGCCCCACATCTTGTCGAACCCATTCGGTAAACACGTCTAATAGGAAATGCCCGTAGCCATCTGCTGGTACAGAAAAGGGAGCCATTCGATAATTTTTTCCAGGACTATAATCACAACGTTGTAAGGAATAATTCGCCACTTCAACAATAGGAATAAACTGCATAAAAGTCGAGCCTAACTCTTTCAACGCTTGGTAAGTTTCCCGTCCTTTATCCCAGTTTTTATCATTAATTACAGTGAGCGTATTAAAATCCACTTCATATTCTTTTAATAGATCAATGGCTTTTTTCACCCGTTCAAATGTGGGCTGCCCATTGACAGAAATACGATAGCGGTCGTGAACCTCACTTAAACCATCCACAGAAATCCCTATAAGAAAATTATTTTCTTTGAAAAATTCTGCCCATTGACGATTAATCGCAATGCCATTGGTTTGAAAACCATTGGTAATCGTTTTGCCGTTAGCAAATTCTTTCTGAAATTGCACCGCTCTTTTAAAAAAATCCAAACCGAGTAAGGTGGGTTCACCGCCTTGCCACGCGAAATCAACGTGATCGCCTGCGTGGGATTCAATGTAGTTTTTGGTATATTGACGTAAAGTATCGTCAGACATTAGGCGAACGTTATGTGTTAGGACTTGCTCTTTTTCCAAATAAAAACAGTATTCACATTTGATATTGCAATGGAAACTACTTGGTTTTGCCATCATATGAAAATAAGCGGGTTGAGATTGACACATAAACAACTCCTAATGTGAAAGAAATGTTAGGTTAGGGAAACGATAATTCAATTTAACTAAAATTATCTGATAAGAGGGAAATTTCCTTTTCCCTCTTACATTGCATAAAAAGCAAAAACGAAATTAGCTATTTAATACTTCAGTAACGTAAGCACGAATTGCGTCATCTTGACAGTTGTCGAAGAAGCATTGTTGGAAGCGCTCACCGCTTACCGCTGTTTTCACCAATTCAGGATCGATAGCGCGTAAGGTATCTAAGTAGTTATCTTTTGCTACCGCTGCTTTCACTTGGTTTAAGATGCCAGCATTACGTACTTGTGGTTCACGACGTTCTACTGGATAGCCTTGTCCACGCTCACCTTCAAAGGCTTTTTCAAACATATAACGCACGTTTAATTCTGCCCCCCAGCCAAATCCTTTGGCAAAAGCTAAAGATAATGCGTTACCGTTATTGATTTGTGCGAATAAGAACGCGTCAGCAGGTTCTAAGCAGTAACCACACACCACACCTGGGTGCAGGTTTAATGACATTAATGCACCTTGCCCTGTACCACAACCTGTTACCACAAAATCAACGGCTTTTGAGTTTAATAAAATGCTCGCCATAATCCCTAAGTGGATATAAGTTAAGTGGTGATCTTGCTCGCTGTTCATTCCCACGTTATAAACGCTATGCCCTTTCGGCTCAACCACGTTTTTTAACTCATTTAAGATAATTGGATTTTTCGCCGCTTGGCTGTTTTCCATCATTAATGCAATTTTCATTTTTCTTTCCTTAATTCAATAATTAAAAGTTACCGTTATTCGGCTTGTAATTGATAAATTTCTGCTCCTGCAAGTAAGAAAGCACCCACACCGTAATCGATGTTGTCTTCTTCTTTCACTTCACGCGGATTGAAAGCAGGAAGCTGAATCCAGCCTAATTTGCCCTCAGAATTGACCGCACTTTCTAATGCTGCCCACGCTTTTTCAACCACTGGCAAATAAGTTGCACGATCTAAAATGCCTTGATTAATCCCCCAAGCTAATGCGTAGCAGAATAATGCCGTTGCACTGCTCTCTTTCGCAGGGAAAGTTTGCGGATCAAGTAAACTTGCTCGCCAGAAGCCATCTTCGTGCTGGAATGGCAAAACAATTTCCGCAAGCTGGCGGTATAGGGTTGAATAACGCTCGCGTTCTGGGTAGTCTTCTGGCATATCACGGAATAAACGTGGAATCGCTGCAATCACCCAGCCTACACCACGTCCCCAGAAGACTTTTTCACCGTTATCTTCACGTAACTCACCACCTTTGCCATCAGGAATGTAGCGATAATCACGGTAAAATAAGCCGGTTTCTTTATCTTGCAAATGATCGACCGAATCCCACCACGCTTGGTTTGCATAATCACGGTATTTGCTGTCGCCTGTTAAGGTGGATAAGCTGAAGAAAACCTGTGGTGCCATAAATAATGAATCACACCACCACCAATCTTCTCGTCCCGGTTTTGGATTGGCTAGCATATCTTCAACAAAGTTTAGGGTAGGCTCTAAGGCTTCTGGCTGATTAAATAGGGGATACACATCAAGGTAAGGCTGTGCACACACTAAATCATCGGCAAAGCGTGCGTGAGGGCCAGTGCGAAATCCCGTGTGTAGGGTATAATTTAATACCCCATCTAAAAATGTCTGTGCACCGGTTACTTTCCACGCATTAGAAACGCTCGCCCAAAATACGGCGCGATCCCAATCCGTATCTTTAATAAAACGTACACGCCCTGTACGGCGGATAACGGTGCGCGTTTGATGAGTTGCTTGCCATTGATAGACTTTTTCCATCAATGCAAGAATTTGCTGTTGTTGAGGGGTCATAACTTTTCCTCTGTGTTGTGAGCAAAATAATTAGAGTCCGTCCGATTCACCTTCATCGTCTTGTGAAAGTGCGGCTAAATCTTGACGTAAATTTTTAATTTGGCTAAATTCGCCATTCGCTAATAACTCGGTTAATTCACCTAAGCTAAATTCTTCGCGTTCAAGTGCGGCATTAACGATCATAGATAAATTCGTGCCTGCCACTACCTCCACATTTTCATCTTTTAATAGAAGGTTAATTGCACGATTGCAAGGAGAGCCACCATACAGATCAACTAAAAACAACACGCCATCGCCTGTATTTACGCGATCTTTTGCGGCAAGTAATGCGGCTTCTAATTCATCTGTTGTCATTGATTCAACAAAATCTACAAATTCTAGTTGTGGTTGTTTGCCCACAATGGCCTCTACCGCAGAACGCATTCCCGATGCAAAATTAATATGACCTGATACTACAATACCTAACATAAGTTATCCTTACTTTATCCTATTGATAAGGAAAATGAGGTTTCCCCCATTTTCCTTTATCCCAAATGTTAAATAATACCGATTAAATGCCCAATCACACCAAAGGCAAGGGTGCTAAAGATAAGCACTGGTGGTTTAGCCCAAAAGCCTGTACCTTTCACTAATTTAAACATTAAAAAGACTAATGCTAAAGGCAATAAGTTTGGCATAATTTTATCAAACAAGGCCGATTGCAATTCCACCGCTTTGCCCCCCATTGTAATGGTGGCTGTGGTTTTAAACTTGATAAAGGTGGCACACAACGCCCCAATAACGAAGATCCCCATAATATTTGCCGCTTTCGCAAGACGCTCGGTAGAATCACTCATATTCACCATTGCCGCCGTACCAGCTTTGTATCCCATAAACATTAAGCTGAAATACACGAAGAAGTGCATAATTTGATAAAGGATAAAGAACACAAATGGGCCAGCAATCGATCCTTCCATTGCAATTGAAGAACCTAAGGCAAGGGTTAATGGCATAATGGTCATATGGTCAATCCCATCACCAATCCCACCTGTTGGTCCCATACCTGCCACTTTCATTACATTAATGGTAGAAGGTTTTTCTTTGTTCTCTTCCATTGCAATGGCTGTACCAAGCAAGAAAGTGAACAATTTCGGACTCGCATTGAAAAATTGTAAGTGGTTTTTTAGTGATTTTGCTAAGTCATATTTATTATTGCCGTGAATTTTTTTCAACGCAGGAATAATTGAATATGCCCAACCACCCGCTTGCATCCGCTCAAAGTTGAAGTTACCTTCCATAAATAAACCGCGGATTGCACATTTCCAAAGATCACCTTTTGTAATCACTTTACGCACAGTTTGATCTTGATATGCGTCAATATCATCAACAAGGCTTTCTGTTACTTGATTTTTTACATTTTTAGATTCCATCTTCGAACTCCTGTGCTTGAGATTGGTTGTTGTTATTGCTGTTACCTGAGAAGTAGAAATAAAGGACGGCGATTGAACCACCAATAATTGCGACTGCCATAATTGGAAGTTTTAAATACGTGGTTGCAACAAAGCCGATAAAGAACACACCTGCCATTTGTTTTGACCACATAATTTTTAATAACATCGCAAAACCGATAGCTGGAACAAGACGCGCACCTAAACCAAGACCTTTTAATAGCTCTGTTGGTGTGTGAGTATTAATCCATTCGGCTGCGTGTTCACCGAAGTAAACAGTAACAAAGGCCACCACAGCATATAGTAACGCACGGACAGAAATTGTTGAAATGAGAAGAAAATCTAACCCATTTGGATTGGCTTGCTCAGCATATTCATCAGCTTTACCCATTGTGAAAGAAGTAAGCGCAAAGAAGCCGATAATTAACATTTGCATCAATACTGCAATAGGCATACCTACACCCATTGCTACTTCAGCAGATTGTCCTGTCATTACCGCAAAGGCAACCGCGGCAATGGTTCCCATTGTTACATCAGGTGGCTGAGCCCCTGCATTTGGTACTAAACCTAACCACGCAAGCTCTAAGGTTGCTCCAGTGATTAAGCCTAATTGCAAATCGCCCATAATCAAGCCAACAACAGGCCCGGTAATGAGTGGACGGTGAATATTTAATGCGACATCGTATTTGTCGATTCCGCAGAAAAACGCCCAAACTGCGACTAATAATGCTTCGTAAAACATAAACGCTCCTTATCGTAAATTAAAGATATTGTTTAATATCGATTTCCTGCGCATCTGGGGTATTTTGGATAGTGCAAGTTACACCTGCATTTACCATTCTACGGAATGCGTCAAGGTCTTTTTCATCAACTGAAACAGTTTTAGTAATTTGGTTTTTGCCTTCGTGGAAGTGCATATTACCAATATTACAATGTTTAATTGGCACCCCACCTTCAACCAAACGTGCTACATCTGTTGGGTTGTTGCACAAAATAAAGATTTTTTGTTGTGGTGATGCTTTATGAATAACATCAATGGTTTTTTGAATAGTGAAAAAACGCACCGCATATTCCCCGCCTGCAGAGGCTTTCATTCCTGCTTGCATAAATGCAGCATTTGGACCTTCTGCGGCTTCATCATTCGCCACTAAAATCAAATTGGCTTCTGAATGTTTACCCCAAGTAATTTTAATTTGACCGTGAAGTAAACGCTCATCAATACGGGTCCAGACAATATTAGGTGTTGACATAAAACTCTCCTTAATAATTATGAATGAAATGGGTGAATGATAACGCCTTGAACCACACGGTTTACTTCACCTGTTGGGCAAGGATTATCTGTGGTAATACCACGGGTAAACGAACTATAAAATGAATTAATTTGTGCAAAGACAATGTACGGGAACAATAGTGCATAATCTGGTGCATCAGCAAAGCCTGCGATATTCACTACATCTCGTCCTTCTACGCCCGATTGTGCGGTTAAGCACACAATGCGTGTTGCAATACCATCTCTGCATAATTCATTATATAAATCAAGATCATATAAACGGGTATAAGGTTGATTTGATAAAAACTCTACAACCACCGTTTTAGGATTCACAATAGATTTAGGCCCGTGACGGAAACCGAGTGGTGAATCATAGGTTGCCACAATGCGTCCTGCGGTTAATTCCAAAATTTTCAACGCAGATTCTTGTGCAAGGCCTTGTAAGCCACCGCTACCTAAATAGATAATGCGTTCCATATCAACCTTAGAAAGTTGGCGAGCATAATCCACATAACGAGGGATCAATTTTTCTGTGGCATCGCAAATAAATTGTAGCTGTTCAACTACTGAGCCTTTTGGCAATAAGAACACAGAAAGCGCTGATAACATCATTGAGCTAAAGCTAGATGTCATTGCAAAACCGCCGTCATTGGTTTGTGGTGGCATTAATAAAGCTAAAGTGCGGTCATTTTTTTGTGCATTTTGATATAACGCACCTTGCTCATTACAAGTAATGAATAAGTGATAACAATTAGTTAAGCACTGATTGGCTAACTCTACCGCAGCCACACTCTCAGGGCTGTTACCTGAACGTGCGAAAGAAATTAATAAGGTTGGCACGTCCTGTGCAAAATATTGGTAAGGATTAGACACAATATCTGTTGTGGCAATGGATTCCACACGTTTATCCGTTAAGGTTAAAACGAAAGGCTGTAAGGAATGTCCCACGAAAGCTGAGGTTCCTGCACCAGTGAAAATCACATGTCCATTAGCCGCATTCATTACAGGCGCAATGAAATCTAAGATTTGCTGACGTTGCGCTTCCACTGTCTGTAATGCTTGTAACCAAGCCTGAGGCTGATGCTCAATTTCTTTTGCGGTCATAATGGCTTTACCTGCCACTAATTCGCTTTCTGAAAATCCTAAATAACTTGTCATCTTATCTATCCTCAATTATTTATTGAAAAAACTTGCTAAGGCGTATTGGCGAACAACCGCACGCACTTTGTCTAGCACTAATTCTCTACCGCGTGGTGCAAGTGTGCCTTCGCGCACAGCAACATATTGCTCTGGTAAATATTGGCTTAATAGTGGTAATGGAATATCCAGATTTTCAAAATTCGCTAACAATTTCTCCACTGCCGTAGCAATTTCAGGATTTGTCCAGTAATAACGAATACGATCACTAAAGCTAAAACTTCTTGCAAAACGCTGTTCTAATTCAGTGCCGTGATAATATTTTTGCCAGTTTTCTGGGTGTGCTAACATTTGCTCTTCAAGCACAGCGAGTAAGTTGGAACGTTGCTCTGCTGGGAATAAATAGTCTTCCATTGCACATAAAGCATATAAACCTTCACGCAATGCAAACGTTAATGCCGGCCCAACTTTTAAAATCGCAAAGTGATTTTTTACTAAGGCTTTGTAAGCTTCTTCTGTTTGATAATCAGTAGAATGCGCTTCAAACACTAAATTTTCATAATCATTGACCACTTGGCTTAAGGCTTGTACTTTCTCTGGAATAAAATCAATCACTTTAGTGTGATCAAATTCCACGCCCGGCTGCACCACTAAACCAATTACGCGTGGCCAAATATGTTCTAACCCAACGCGTGCAAAGGCTTGTTGGTGGGCATTAATAGTGGCTTTCGCAGCACTTGGTGAAGTTACCTCTAATTCAGCGATTTCTTCTGCTTCACCACCTGGGACAGGAACTTCTGTGCCAACAATGTAAACGATACGATCAGCAAAGCCATTTTTCGCTGCCGTTTGTTCTGCAACTACAGCCAAACGCGCGGCACGCTCTGCCACAATTTCATCAGACAATGGCACTGGATCGCCTTTACAAGACATACTGCAATCTAAGTGAATTTTTTCAAATCCTGCTGCCACATAAGCTTCAATCAGTTTCTCGGCATTGGCCATTGCTTCATCTGCGGCCAATCCTTGCCAACGATTAGGGCCTAAATGATCGCCCCCTAAAATTAATTGATCACGCGGAAAACCCACTTGGTCAGCAAGCTGTTCAACGAAATGACGAAAATCTGCTGGCGTCATTCCTGTATAACCACCGAACTGATCCACTTGGTTAGACGTCGCTTCAATCAATAATGGGGTGTTATCTTGCTTCGCTTGTAATAATGAGGCCTCTAAAACTAGAGGATGTGCAGAACACACGGAATAAATTCCTACTACTTCACCTGCTTTATGTTGTTTAATCAGTTTCAGTAATGTACTCATTTTGGATTTTTCCTTTTCTTTTGATATGGATATTTTACCAAGCAATTTGTTTCAAATTGTTTTGAGCGGATTATAACGAACGCAATCAAAAGAAAAAAATACAAAAATCGAAATCTGTGATCTAATTCACAAAATAAAATATTTTTTCTAAAACGATGTTTTAAAATGTGGAGATTAGGATTTTTTTATGAAAAAATAACCGCACTTTGTTTATTAAGAAGTAGCGCAAAGTGCAACTAAGTCAAAGATAAGGAGTAATCAATGAGTATTTCACGTCGTAATTTTATTAAAGGTGTTGCGACAACCGGTGCGGCAGCAGCGCTGTCAACCACTGCGGTAAATGCAGTCGCCAATAATAATGCTAAAGATTCAGCCAAAAAATCCAACAACCCACCACTGAACCTATTAATCGTATTCCCAGATGAAATGCGTGCAATGGCGCAAGGGTTTAAACATCAAGATCCCGCCATCACTCCGCATTTAGATGCTTTTGCTAAAACGGCTAAAGTGATGGATCAAATGGCGTCAAACTATCCCCTTTGTTCACCATTCCGCGGTATGTTTATGACAGGTAAATATCCGCTACACAATGGGGTAACAGGTAATACCCACGACTACGGCGGTAAAGTGGGAATTGAACTTTCACCTTATGCGAAATGTTGGTCTGATGTATTAAAAGATGAAGGCTATTCATTAGGTTACATTGGTAAATGGCATTTGGACGTGCCACAAGAACCGTACATTAAGAGCTACAACAACCCAATGGAAGGACGCTATTGGAATGATTGGACACCACCAGATCGCCGCCACGGTTTTGATTTCTGGTATTCTTACGGCACTTATGATTTACACTTAAAACCAATGTACTGGGGCAATGACACACCGCGTGAATACCCAGAATACGTAGATCAATGGGGGCCTGAACACGAAGCGGATATGGCGATTAAATATCTTCGCAATGAAGGTAATCAATATCGCGATCCAAGCAAACCGTTCGCCTTAGTGGTTTCAATGAACCCACCTCATTCCCCTTATGATCAAGTGCCACAAAAATATCTTGATATGTATCCGCAAAGTTCTAAAGAACTCAACACACGCCCAAATGTCGATTGGGATAAAAAATATCAAGAAGGCTACGGTCCGCAATATTTCAAAGAATACTTGGCGATGGTTTCAGGGGTTGATGACCAATTTGGCCGCATTCTTGCCGAACTTGACAAACAAGGCCTGGCAGACAACACCTTAGTAGTGTTCTTCTCTGACCACGGTTGTTGTATGGGGTCTCACGGTGCACCAACCAAAAATAATATTTATGAAGAATCAATGCGCGTGCCAATGATGTTCCGCTTACCGGGCAAAATCCCTGCGGGTGTGAATGAAAGCTTAATGTCTGCGCCAGATATTTATCCAACCATCTTAGATCTTCTTGGCTTCAAAGATAGCATTCCAGATAGTGTGGAAGGGGTGAGCTTGGCAGAACAAGTGCTACACGACAAAGGGGTTAGCCCAACTTCTCAGCTCTATCTCTTTGTTCCTTATGGTCAACCTTCTTTCGGAAGACGTGGCGTGCGTACCAAAACTCACACATTAGAAGTTGATCGTCAAGATGGCGAACCATTGAAATATAAACTCTTTGATAATGTGGCAGATCCATACCAAATGAAGAATATTGCAGATAGCAATCCTGAATTGGTACAAAAACTGATCAAAGAAGAATTATTGCCTTGGTTAGAAAAAACCGGTGATTCTTGGCGTCCAGTGGAGTTCATTACTGGCCCAACGAAAAAAATGAAAAAGCAACTTGAAAGCTGTGCTACACCAAAAGCTTAATCGTTGCTAATTGCTCTCACTGAAGCTATTTGTGTCTTCAGTGAGAGTATATAGGAGCAAATAAATGACAACAGATCCCAAAATTCGCTTTACTGAACGACCTTATTTAGCTCACGAACATCCCCAATTTCAGGATTATTGGCGAGCCTTTAAGGAAAGATTGCAGCGTTCAATAAAACGAAAAGCCTGCTTTAGCAAAACCGATCCTCTTATTGATAAACAGCTAAAACAGGCATTTACGCAAGATTCCACTTTTTCACAAGAAAAGTTTGAATTACTGGTTGAATATTTTATTCGCTCCTTTTTTCATTATGCCAATGATGACTATGCCCGTGCCGATTATCACGGTTATCCATCAGAACAAGGAATGGTTTCTGATTCTATTGAAGGGGCGGCACGCAATTATCCTCTGTTAGCCGCCTATTTACACTATCAGTCAGATCCCTCTCATCCCCTTTTTCAGCAAGTTCAACAGGCTTTATCAACGGGTTTTCTCAATGCAACCAATCCCAATCATTCAGGTTACTGGGGAAAGTTAAAAAGTTTTCAGCAAACAATCTGCGAAAGTGCTGATTTCGCCCTTGCCCTTTGGCTGAGTAAAGCCCATATTTGGCAACACTACAACGCTTCACAACAGCAACAGATTATTGATTGGCTACGTCAAATCAATCACGTGCAAACGGTGGACAATAACTGGCATTTGTTTATCTTATTAGTGCAATTGGTCGTCAAAGATCTTGCTGGCATTGATGAAATCAATCAAGAACGCTATCAACGCATTAAAGAATTTTATGTTGGCAATGGCTGGTTTAGGGATGGCGAAAAAGGTAATTTCGATTACTACAATTCTTGGGGCTTTCACTATGGGTTATTTTGGCTCGATCAAATCGCTCCAGATTTTGACCGCACTTTTATTCAACAAAGTGCGGTGCAATTTTGTCAAGATTTTCATTATTTATTCGCGCCACAAGGCTTTGCTTTTTTTGGTCGTAGCCTGCCTTACCGTTTTGCTGCACCGACGGCGTTAATCAGCACAATGATTCAGCAAGAAAAAACGAATGGACAAGGAAAACGTATCCTATCTCAACTCACCCATTTTTTTATTCAACAGCACGCTATTCAACAAGGCAATGTTACCCAAGGACTCTTTGAAACAGATAGGCGACTGGTTGATCCTTACAGCGGTGCGGCAAGTGGGTTGTGGTCGCTGCGTCCTTTTATTTTATTACTTTATGCAGGTCAAAAGATTCATTTCTGGCAAACTGCCGAACAGCCACTTGCCATTGAAAAACAGGATTATGATATTCAAATCCCAGCGATTAATTTACGCATTATTGGCACACAAGCAACCCAAGAAATTATCGCCCAATTTCAGCATCAACAATACCCCAATTTGCCGTTCCAACAAGCCTGTTTACAACAGCAGAATGGACGAATGAAGATCATAGAATGGCTTTGTGGGCGTTCCACTCGAGGCAAAAATAATTTACTACGAAAAGGAGTAACGACATTTTCATCAAAACTCTCTCTTTATCTTTCCAATAAAGAGAAAAAATAACAAAAAAACCACCGCACTTTTCTATGCAACAGTTTTATGCGAAGGATAAATTAGCAAAAAATAAGGCGGAATAATCCGCCTTAACCAATTTTGCAATGCTATTCCGCTACTGGATAATGCTGATAACCTAACTGTTTAGACACATTTCTGCCTGCTTGATGTAATAACTCGACTAACTGAGTAAAATTCTCTTGCTCAAAACGCACTACAGGAATGGAAATAGAAATTGCTGCAATGGTATGACCAAAACGATCATAAATAGGTGCAGCAACGCAACGCAAACCTAATTCTTGTTCTTCATTATCTTCTGCATAATATTTTTGTCTAACGCCAACTAACTCTTGTTTTAATTCGTCAATATTTTTAAGGGTATGCGTGGTATGGGGGACAAATTCTACATTCTTCAATAATGTTTCTACCTCAGTTTCTGGTAATGCAGATAATAATACCTTACCAATAGCTGTACTATAAGAAGGGTTTCTTCTCCCGACTCGTGAATACATTCTTAAATTATATGTAGAATCAATTTTATGCAAATAAACTATTTCATTTCCATCTAATGCGCCTAAATGTAAGGTTTCGCCTGTTTGCTTTGAAATCACTTCCATTTCTTTATTAGCCAAGTCAATCAGATCGACATATTCTAATGCTCTTGCACTCAGTTCAAATAATTTTAGGGTCAAACGATATTTATCTGTTTCGCCTTCTTGTGAAACAATACCTAGCCCTTTCATTGTTTGCAAAAAACGGTATATCGTACTTTTTGACATCATCAGACGTTGAGCAAGATCTGTTACACCAATTTCTTTTTGTTCGCTTAATGCATCAACAATACCAAAAACCTTCAATACTGATGATACAACATCGGGTTGAGTATCTTTTTCCATAGTGCCTCTACATATCAATCAAAAATTATCAAAATAATATTAACACAAGCAATATTTTTGAAAAGAAGAAAAAGCAAAACAATATTTCATTTTTATTGAATGAAGACCATAATAAACTTATAATAACGCTTATTTCACTCACTTTAATTAAAGGGGGAAACAGTGAAAAAAATTGCAATTATCGGCGAATGTATGATCGAACTCAACGGTGAACCATTCGGGAATATGTGGCAAACCTATGGAGGTGATACCTTAAACACCGCCACTTATCTCTCTCGCATTAGTTCCCCTCACGACATCGAAGTTCACTATATTTCCGCAATGGGTAATGACAAACTCAGCCAACAAATGATCCAACATTGGCAACAAGATCACATTCATACGGAAAATGTGCTGATTGATCCCTCACGCCAAGCGGGGCTTTATTTAATCCAGTTAGATAAATTTGGCGAACGCACTTTCCTTTACTGGCGTTCTGAATCTGCCGCACGTTATTTACTCCAACACCCTGAGTATCCTCAAGTACAAAACAACCTTGCTGAAATGGATATGATTTATTTGAGCGGAATCTCTCTTGCGATTTTGCCTGATGCAGATCGTAATACCCTCATTAACCAGCTTCAACAACTGGCTAAACAAGGGGTAAAAATTGCTTTTGACAGTAACTACCGCCCAAAACTTTGGGAATCCGTACAAAAAACACAAGAAATTTACACCGCACTTTATCCGTGCATTCATCTTGCATTAGTTACCTTTGATGATGAACAAGCACTCTGGGGAGATGAACAACCTGCACAATCAATACAACGTTTAAAACAACTTGGGGTAAAAAATATTGTCCTGAAGCAAGGTAAAGAAGGCGCATTATTCTGCGATGAACAAGGCAACCAGCAAAATGTTGCCACCACACCTGTAACTAACGTGGTGGATACCACCTCTGCAGGCGATGCCTTCAACGCAGGCTTTTTAAACGGCTATTTGCGTGATAAATTACCGCAACAATGCAGCCAACAAGGCAACCAAGTCGCAGGCATCGTCATTCAGCATAAAGGGGCGATTATTGACAAAAACGCCACCGCACACCTAATTGATCAATTTAACTGAGGAATAAGCAATGAACACAGCGCAAATTATTGAAAAACTTCGCCAATTAAAAGTGATCCCCGTGATCGCCTTAGATAACGCACAGGATATTCTTCCCCTTGCGGAAACCTTAGCCAGCAACGACTTACCAGTGGTGGAAATCACTTTCCGCTCAGCCGCAGCGGAAGAAGCAATCCGCTTAATCCGCCAGCATAACCCTTCTATCTTAATCGCTGCTGGCACGGTGCTAACCAGCGAACAAGTGGTACAAGCGAAAAATGCAGGCGCAGATTGCATTGTTACCCCAGGCTTTAACCCGAAAATCGTGAAGCTTTGCCAAGAGTTGGATATTCCTGTAATGCCGGGAGTGAACAACCCAATGTCTATTGAAGCGGCATTAGAATTAGGCATAACCGCAGTGAAATTCTTCCCTGCCGAAGCCTCAGGCGGCGCAAAAATGATCAAAGCCTTACTTGGCCCTTATGCACAATTACAAATTATGCCAACGGGCGGAATCAGCGTAAACAACATTAAAGACTATCTCGCCATTCCAAACGTAGTGGCTTGCGGCGGTTCTTGGTTCGTAGAAAAATCCCTTATCAACAGCCATAACTGGGAAGAAATCGGCCGTTTAGTACGTGAAGCCGTAGCAATTACCAATGCTTAACAGAAAAACAAAGTCTTAAAATAAAAGTGCGGTGGAAAATTTTGAAAAATTCCACCGCACTTTTTCTTATAATTCAGAACATCAATAAGGCACTTTCCCCGCTTTTTCAATTAATGATTTAAGATACGGAATATCATCGTGGCTGAGCATATCGATTAATCCCTCGCGTAGCCATTGGATAATTTCGCTTTCTGTATCATAGCCGTATTTTTGATTGTACATTTCTAACACGGGGATTTCTTTGGATTCGTGCAGATACATTCTCACTGACAGCCCTGCTTTTTTGTAGGCAATTAAATCTTCTTTGCCAACATAGTGGTATTCCACGCAAACACTGCTGGCGTTTGATCCCAACACCGCACTGAGCTGATCGTTATAGCGTGCGAGGGTAACCACTTGCAACCGCAAGGCTGGCAATAAGGCTTTCACTTTATTAATTAAAACGTGATCAAAGCCTAATAATAAAATTTGATCCACTGTATTGGTACGTTGCAAAATCTCAGCTAAGACTTCCGCAAAACGCTGATGATTGCGACGTTGTTTAGCTTCTACAATTAACCCTACATTATTTTCTTGCGCCCATTTTAAAACGGTTTCTAACTCTACAATATGCGTGCCTTTGAAAGCGGGGGAAAATTTCTCACCGAAATCATACTGCTGTAATTCAGCAAGTGTCATTTGTTCCACATATCCTTCACCATTAGAAACACGTTCAATAGAAAAATCGTGAATAACCACAATTTTTTCATCTTTTGTCATTGCAATATCCAGTTCAATGCTATGTGTCCCCGCTTCTAATGCGCCAATAAAGGCAGGCATTGTATTTTCTGGATACTTGGCACTATAACCACGGTGGCTATTTGCGAGAATGATTCCTTTCTCTGTTACATTAAATTCAAATGCCATTTTTAACCTCTCTCTTACATTCAATTTAAAAACTAAACTCATTTTAGAGACAATAGAAATATCACGCAAACACTATTACAACCAAAGGGAGAAAATATCTAATTTTCGTGATCAAACTCACAAAAACAAACTTAAATGAGTTTATTTTTTAAATTGTAATTGATCGCGCTTTATCTTCTAGTTTAGAGTATTCACGAAATTATCATCGAGGAGAAATCGATTATGGCAAAACTAGAATTACGCAATATCACCAAAAAATTTGGTGATTTCTATGCAGCAAATAACATCTCTTTTACTGCTGAAGAAGGGGAATTCGTTACGCTACTCGGTCCTAGTGGCTGCGGAAAAACCTCTTTGCTTAAATTAATTGCAGGCTTTCACCGTGCCGATGAGGGGGAAATTGTCATTGGCGATCGTCAAGTCAATGACATTCCACCAGAAAAACGGAATACCGCAATGTGTTTTCAATCCTATGCGCTTTTTCCTCACTTAAATGTTTCTCACAATATTTGTTATGGCTTGAAACAAAAGAAAATTCCTATTGATGAACAAATCTCACGCTTAAATGTGGCATTAAAACAAATGGATTTAGAAACCCAGAAGCTAAAATTACCTTCTGAGCTTTCAGGTGGTCAGCAACAGCGTGTTGCCCTTGCCCGTGCAATGGTTACCCGTCCTGATGTGATTTTATTCGATGAACCGCTCTCTAATCTTGATGCCAAACTGCGTGAAAGCGTACGCTTTGAAATTAAGCAACTTTCTCATCAATATAATCTGACCAGTATTTATGTTACCCACGATCAGGCGGAAGCCTTGTCAATGTCAGATAAAATTATCGTGCTAAATAAGGGATCAATTGAGCAAGTGGGAACACCGCAAGAAATTTATTATCAACCGAACAACCGCTTTATTGCTGATTTCATTGGTGTCGCAAACATCACCAAAGCAAACGTAAAACACTGGCAAGAGGATCTCTATCAGGTGGATTCCTTATGGGGCAAATTCGTTGTGCAATCGGCACATAAACCTGTGGCTGAGAATATTTATATTTGTTTCCGTCCTGAAGATGCGATCCCTTGTGAAGCTGATAGCAATGTAGAAAATAAATTTAGTGTCAAGGTTCTACAAACCGCCTTTATGGGGAATATGACTGAAGTGCAAGGCTTGGTTACCTCTGGCTTGCCAAATGAAAAAGTGCGGTTGCAATTAACCAAGTTTTCACCGTTATTAAATCAGTCAGAACAATTACATTTCACCCTTGCTCGTGATGCCATTCGTTTCTTGGAGGCGGTATGAAATCCTTAAAACAAGATCTCAAAGCCTGGCTACTGCTTGGAACAGGGCTTGGCACCATTTTATTATTAATGGGTTCGACCTTTTATTTAGTGGTTGCACAAAGCTTTGGATTACAGAATATGTATGGCGAACCGTCCCACTTCACGTTTGATTATTGGCAAGAAGTGTTAAGCAACCCTATCTTTCATAAATCATTTTGGTATTCGGTGCGGGTTTCTTTTCTGGGTGCGGTATTTTCCATTTTAGTGGCTTACCCCATTGCATTATGGTTACGCAATCCGATTAAGGGCAAAGAATTTATCGTTACCTTTTTCCGTATGCCAATGCTTGTGCCGGGATTAGTGGCGGCATTCTTATTTATGAATATGATTTCCTACCACGGTATTCTTAATGAAACCTTAGTTTGGTTAGGCATTTGGGAACAACCAAAATCCTTGCAAAATGACAGCTTTGGTTGGGGAATTGTGATTTTGCAAATGTGGAAAAATATTCCATTCGCCTTAATTCTTGTTGGCGGTGCGGTGAATTCTCTGAAAAGCGATCTCTTTGATGCGGCGTCAAATCTGGGTTCAAACAGTTGGCAGCGTTTTATTTATGTGATCTTCCCTCTCACACTGGGTGCGGTACAAGTTTCCTTTATTTTGATTTTTATCGGCGCATTAGGGGATTTCGCCTTTTATAGCATTGCCGGCCCACGTGATACCTATTCGCTAGCTCGCTTTATGCAAATGAGCGCCTATGAATTTGAAGAATGGAATCAAAGTGCGGTGTTAGCGATGGTGATTATGCTCACCTCTGCACTCGCGTCAATTTTAATCACGCTGATTATTCGTCCATTATCTGTTAAACGAGGAGCGGTAAAATGAACAAAATACAAAGCAAAAACACACGTTTAATCAACCGCATTGTGCTGATCTTTTTTGTGGTAGTCAATTTTGTTTGGCTCGTTTTGCCGTTCCTAATGGCAGGATTATGGTCGCTTGTTGATCCACAACATCCTTGGAGCTATCCAGATATTTTCCCACCTGTGCTGTCTTTTGAGCGTTGGCATTATGTGTGGGAAAACACCGCCCTGAAAGAAGCAATGTTGAATAGCTATACCATTGCGCCGATTGTTTCTTTAATCGCCATCACGCTTGCCTTACCAACAGCTTATGCCTTTGGACGAATGGAGTTTCGTGGTAAAAAAATTGCCGAACTTATTACCTTAATTCCTTTGGTGATCCCTGGAATGATCATTGCGCTATTCTTTAGTGCGGTGTTAATTCAGCTCAACATTAGCAATCCAATGATCGGCATTATTATCGGGCATACGGTAATGACATTGCCTTACGCGATTCGCATTTTGTCTTCAGGATTTTCTTCCGTTCCGCAAGATTTGATTGATGCCAGCCGTGATCTTGGTGCGTCAAAATTCACCACCTTTAAAGATGTGTATCTGCCGATGCTTAAGCCCGCATTTTTAGCCTCCATTATTTTCTGTTTAGTGAAAAGTATTGAGGAATTTAGTATTTCTTTTGTCATCGGTTCGCCAGATTTTATCACCGTGCCAACCATACTTTATTCTTTCTTGGGCTACTCTTTCATTCGCCCAAATGCCGCCGTGGTATCGATTATCTTATTAATTCCGAATGTTATCTTGTTACTCATTATCGAGCGTTTATTGAAAGGTAACTATTTATCACAATCCACAGGCAAAGCCTGATTTCCACCAGAGGAGAAACAATGATGAAAACTCGTCTTATCAAAACCGCATTAATCAGTTTAGGGCTAACCACCGCCCTGTCCGTTCCGGCTTCCCAAGATCTCAGCCAAAAAAGTTGGGAAGAGATTGTAGCGCAAGCTAAACAAGAAGGCTCGGTAACCTTTAGCGTGTGGTATTTACAACCGCAATTCCGTCTTTTTGTCAAAGATTTTGAAAAAACCTATGGCATCAAAGTGAAAATCCCAGAAGGAACACTAGATGGCAATATGAACAAGCTCATTGCTGAAAAATCACTAAGCAAAGGCAAAATGGATGTGATCGCCATTGCGGCGGATAACTACCCGATTGTGCAGAAAAATGAGGTATTAAGAAATCTCGATAAATTGCCAAATTTCGCCCAAGCTAACCACGCCTTACAAGGGGTAAAATTTGACAATCAAGCAATGGGATTTTGGGGCAATCAAACAGGCTTTGCTTATGATCCATTACGGGTTTCAGAAGATCAATTACCACAAAGTTGGCAAGAAACCGTTACCTACATTCAAACTCACCCGAAAAAATTTGGTTATGCCGATCCAAATGGAGGGGCTTCAGGTAAAGCATTTATTTTCCAAGCCTTACTTAATGTAAGCGGTCAATATGATTATCAAAACACGCCATTTGATGCTGCTCAAACGAAAAACTGGCAAAGCACCTGGGATTGGTTTAACCAAAACAAACAAAATATGGTTCGTACCGCCTCTAACGCAGATAGCTTAACACGCTTAAATGATGGGGAATTAGATATTGTTTCTGCGTGGCAAGATCATTTATTTAGCTTACAAAAACAAGGTGCGGTTACCCCAAGATTGAAATTCTATGTGCCAAAATTTGGTATGCCGGGCGGTGGGAATGTCGTCGTTGTCGCACAAAATGCGCCACACCCAGCAGCAAGTTTGGTGTTCGCCAACTGGCTAGTCTCCCCAGAAACCCAACAAAAATTAGCCGCTCATTTTGGTATTCGTCCATTAAATGCGGAAGTCGGCGAAGCGGATATACCATTCTTCCCATTAGATTGGAGCAAAGCCGCGATTGCAGATTTCACCAAAGAAGTGATCGCCAAATAACATTGTTGATGAGTTAAGGTTCTGCCTTAACTCATTTTTTCTCTCTTTTTTTGATTATTGTTCCAACAAAAGCAAGTTAGATTTAATATTGTTAGTGCAAAAGTGCGGTTAAAAATTTTGCAATTTTTAGGGCATTTCGTGCCAATAATACCCTTTCCTTTCTATCCTAATCTTGGAGGACATTCTATGAAAAAGCTCACCTTAAGCCTTAGTTTACTTAGCAGCACATTGTTTTATGCCACAAATCTTAATGCGGCGCCTAATGTGCCAGACAATCACCAAGCAGAAGCGCTACAATTAGAAAAAATCGTGATTTTTAGCCGACACGGTATTCGCACACCCTTAGTGGGAAAAGACAGCATTTTATCTCAAGCCACGCCCTATCAATGGGTGAAATGGCAAGATAAAACAGGCTATCTCACTGCCAAAGGGGCAAGATTAGAAAAATTATTCGCGGCTTACTGGTCTGAATGGTTGCAACAAACTGGCATTCTGTCATCACAATGCCCGAAAGATGATCTCTTTATTTACACCAACGCTCGCCCGCGCACCATTGATACAGGGGTAAGTTTTGCTAAAGGAGCATATTCCCATTGCGCCATTAGAGTGAATTATCTTGGCAAATATAACACGATGGATAACACCTTTAACCCAGTGATTCGCAGTAAAGTAGATAAAACCTTTGAGCAAAAAGCCCGCAACGCAGTCGATGAATTAGTCGGTAAAGGAGGATTTGCTCAGCTAAACGCACATCTACAAAGTAATTTCAACGCCCTTGCACAAACGTTAAATCAAACACAATCCCCCTTATGCCAAGAAAAACTCTTATGTAATTTAGACCAAGAACCTAATACCCTCACCTTCACTCAAGGAAAAGAACCGAAAACCACAGGTGCATTACGCGATGGAACAGGGGCAGCTGATAGCTTCCTACTGCAATATTATGAAGGCTTTCCTGCTAAAGATGTGGCTTGGGGTCGCATTAATAATCAACAAGATTGGAAAAAAATTGTTGATATCAAAGAACGCTACAACCAATTATTATTCGGCACGCAAATAATGGCAAAAGAAGCAGCCACGCCGCTGCTCACCTTTATTCAAAATAGTTTTAAAGACTACGGTTACCAACACCCTTATATTGAAAACGCACGCAATGCCAAGGTCGTATTGTTGGTCGGACACGATTCTAATGTTGGTTCGCTCTTACCATTATTAAAAGTAAAACCTTACCACCTGCCCGATCAACTGGAAACGACACCAATTAGTGGCAAAGTTGCCTTTGAAAAATGGGTCTCGCCAAGTGGCGAAGCCTTTATGAAAGTAGAATACGTTTATCAAACCATTGATCAATTACGTAATGGCACGAAACTCACTTTGACTAATCCACCAAATCGTATTACCTTACAGCTAGAAGATTGCCCAACCAATGCGCAAGGTTTATGTAAAATGGCTGATTTTTATCAAGCTGTTGAAAATGCGTTAAAATAATACCGCACTTTTATCTGTGTAAATTAAGGTAAAATTGACTGAGAAGCCTCTCTGATCGCCAAAGTGAGGCTTTTATTTCATAAAGATAGAAAAATGAAAAAAGATAATTCCGTATTCAATTTAAAATCTAGCGAAAAATTGTTATTACGCCTCATTCGCCAATATGCCCCTTCACGCAAGGAACTCAGTACATTATCAGGCTTAACCGCAGGGGCAGTAACACAATATTGTCGCAAACTCTTGTTTCTTGGCTTAATCAAAGAAACGGAAAAAATGGTAAAAAAACGGGGAACGCCTTCTTTTCATTTAACCTTAAATCCCAACGCCTGTTGCTCTATTGGGGTTACCTTTTCTGATCACGCATTTCAGCTGGCGATTGTGGATTTTGTTGGTAATAAAATTGCGAATGAACGCTATGTATATGACAATATCGTACAATTTGATGAATTATGCCAAAAAATTCATAGTGCTGTTACGCAATTGCTTGAAAAGAAATTTTTGTCTGAAGCCAAAATCCTTGGTATTGGTTTCTCCCTTTCTGGCTATCTCTTGGAAGACAAATCGATTTCCTCCCCTTGGTTTCCTTTATTACAAAATATTCCTAATTTAGCCACAGTATTGAGCGAAAAATTGGGCTACCCTTGTTATATTGAAAACAACATCAACACCGTAGCCTTAGGTGAATATTATTCAGGTTTATGGAATGATATTGACGATATGGTAGTTATCAGCCTTGATTTTGGTATTGGCGCAGGCATTATTTCACAAGGTAAACTGATCCGTGGTGGGTTTGGTAATGCGGGAGAAATCGGCTTATTATTCCCCTATAACTCGCCTAGACCAAGTTGGAAAGATCTCACCGAAAAACTTGGCGAAGATAATCATCAAACAAACTTATTAGACAACACCGCGGTAAAAACTTGGCTAGCACATAGCCAGCCCCAAGTGCTGTCTCTCATTCTCTCCGCCATTGCGTGGCTTGACCCCAAAGTCATCGCCCTAACCGGAATGTTGCCTCAAATCTTAATCAACCAACTGATTAATTACGTTAAAAATGCAGAACAACTACAAAACATCAACCGCACCTCAGCGCAACTGAGCGCATCAAAGATAAAATTTGAAGATATTTCCATCGGCGCTGCCATTGTGCCAATTTATCACTTCTTACAAGATGATGAGTAAATAATAAAGTGCAGTGAAAAATTCTGATCTGCCCCCAAAAAGTTAGACTATATTCTAATTTAATTCAAGGACTGAGTTCTGTATTCCACAGGGCTTAGTCCTTTGAGCTTCACTTGAATACGCTCATTGTTGTAGTAATGAATGTACTCGTGAATCACTTTTTCAAGCTGTTCAAAGGTTTTAAACCGCTTGCCAAAGTAACATTCCGTCTTCAATCGCCCGAAAAAGCTTTCCATCGCACCATTATCAAGGCAATTGCCTTTTCTCGACATACTTTGCGTAATACCGTGTTTTTTCAATATCTCCCGATAACCCATCATTTGATACTGCCATCCTTGGTCGGAATGCAGTATCGGTTTTTCCCCCGCTAATCGGTTCACCGCCTGGGTCAACATTCTGGTTATCTGCTCAAAACTCGGACTTCTCGCCACATCATAAGCAATAATTTCGTTATTAAACAAGTCTTTAATCGGCGATAAATACACTTTGCCTTCCGCACATTTGAACTCGGTGATATCCGTTACCCACTTCTCATTCGGCATCGTTGCCGTAAAATCCCGTTGCAACAGATTATCGGCAATGTGTCCCACTTTGCCTTGGTAAGAACGATATTTTTTCTGCTTACTTTTTCCTTTTAACCCCAAACGTTGCATTATCGCTAGCACCCTTTTGTGGTTGATAATCAAGTATTTCCTTAATTCCAAGGTAATTCGACGATAACCATAATTTTCGTCATTTTTGCGATAAATTTCCTCTATTTTCTGTGAAATCACTACATTTTTATCTGCCTTTGGCTTGAGATGATAAAAGAACGAACTGCGTGCCAATCCGATTAGCCTGAGTAACAATTCCAACGGGAAACGCGAGCGTAAGGCATTTACGATGACGGCTTTTTCTGCATTTTTTGTTGGTTGAGTTCCTGCAACTTTTTTAGCATTGCATTCTCCGCTTCTAATTCCAAAATTCGGTAACGCAAGCGTTCTTCTTCTGTTTTGGGCGTTGGTGGCATTTTAGGCGAGTTGAGTTTCATACTTGGACGACCTTTAGGTTTGAGTAATAACCCATCTATACCTTGTTTTTCAAAGCGTTGCAACCATTGACTAATTATCCCTGAACTGGGGATATCAAACGGCTTCAGCGGAGCACTGGCCTTTTTTGATAGCTTGAATAACCTTTAATTTAAACTCAACAGAATAATATCGTTTTTTACCTAACACAGCTAATCCATTGATTCCATTATGATTAAATTTCGCAATCCAACGTGCTAACGTTCTTTGAGGAAGCTGAAAATACTGGCGAGTAAGCGAACGGTTTTTTCCATTTTGATGATAAAAGTCGAGCACTTGTTGTTTGAAACGTTGAGTATATTTAGTCATAAAAAATCTGCACCTTAATCAGTTGGTTGTTTAGTCCAACTTTTGGGGTGCAGATCATTCCAGCGCACTTTTTCTTTATCTTGTTGTTATTGTGCGTAATGCAAAATAGCATTACAATTATTACAAAATAGAAGGAGGAAAAATGGCAACACTTAATATTCGTCTTGATGATGAACTAAAACAAGAAGCTTATGCGGCATTACAGAAAATGAACCTGACGCCAAGTGAAGCGGTAAGATTACTATTCCAATATGTAGCGCAAAATAATAAATTTCCTATTCAAACTGTGTTAGTCAATGATGAAGATCTTGAATTGCTCGAAACTGTTCGTCATCGCCTAGCCCACCCCGAAAAAGGCATTAAGGTTAGCTTAGATGAGCTATGAGCTAGTTTTTGATCCAAGAGCGTTAAAAGAATGGCGTAAACTTGGTGAAAATATAAAGCACAATTTAAGAAAAAATTGGCTGAGATTTTGCGTAATCCTCGCATTGAAGCTAATCGGCTTAGTCATTTTCCTGATTGCTATAAGATAAAACTACGCAATGCGGGATACCGTTTGATTTATCAAGTTCAAGATGAGCAAGTGGTTGTTTTTGTCGTGGCTATCGGTAAACGAGAAAACAGCCAAGCTTACAAAGAGACAAAAACAAGGCTATAAAAAATCCGTACTGTTGTACGGATTTTTTGTATTTGCTTTACGCTGAAAATTACTTCACACGCGAAACATATTCGCCAGAACGGGTATCAACTTTAATCACTTCGCCTGTTTGTACGAATAATGGCACGCGTACCACTGCACCAGTGCTTAATGTGGCTGGCTTACCACCTGTACCTGCGGTATCACCTTTCAAGCCTGGGTCAGTTTCCACGATTTCTAATTCCACAAAGTTTGGTGGGGTTACAGAAATTGGTGCACCGTTCCATAGGGTTACGATACAATCTGCTTGGTCTAATAACCATTTTTCTGCATCGCCCACCGCTTTTGCGTCTGCTGAATATTGTTCAAAGGTTTCTGGGTGCATAAAGTACCAGAAAGCGTCATCTTTGTAAGAATAGGTTAAGTTTAAATCCATTACATCAGCCGCTTCCACAGATGTACCTGATTTAAAGTTCACATCTAACACTTTGCCAGAAATTAATTTACGAATGCGAGTACGAGTAAATGCTTGACCTTTTCCCGGTTTTACAAATTCATTTTCAACGATCACGCAAGGCTCGCCATCTTGCATAAATTTTAGACCTGGTTTGAAGTCAGTGGTAGTATATGTAGCCATATTATCCTCAAATAAAAAGAGATTGTTTTTAAAAGTGCGTATTTTAACCCGAAATATCCCCATTAGAGAAGTAGAAAATTGGGCAGATCATCTCGCAAATGCCATTTCTGATCCCAAAGTCTTGCTGGAACACTTAAATCTTCCCCTTTCTCTTTTTGAAAAAGATTTTGCCGCGCGCAAGCTGTTTGCCTTGCGTGTTCCCTTGCCTTTTGTGGAACGAATGGAAAAAGGCAATCCAAATGATCCGCTCTTTTTGCAGGCAATGACCTCGCATTTAGAATTTGTGCAAGCGGAAGGATTTAGCAAAGATCCTTTAGAAGAACAACAAACCGCCGCGCCAAATATTTTGCATAAATACCATAACCGTTTGTTATTTATGGTAAAAAATAGCTGTGCGATTAATTGTCGCTACTGTTTCCGCCGTCATTTTCCTTATGCTGAAAACAAGGGTGATAAGAAAAATTGGCAAAAAGCCTTGGACTATATCGCGCAACATTCAGAAATTGATGAAGTGATTTTCTCTGGCGGCGATCCCCTTATGGCGAAAGATCACGAGCTAGAATGGCTGCTAAAACAATTAGAAAAAATCCCGCACTTACAGCGTTTACGCATTCACAGCCGTTTGCCTGTGGTGATTCCGCAGCGTATCACTGACGAATTTTGCGAGCTGCTGGTACAATCTCGCTTGCAAACGGTGTTGGTTACCCACATCAATCACCCCAATGAAATTGATGAGCATTTGGCGCACGCAATGACGAAACTGAAAAATGCGGGCGTAACCTTGCTTAACCAAGCGGTGATGCTGAAGAATATAAACAACAATGCCCACACGCTAAAAGCCTTGAGCGAGCAACTTTTCCGCATTGGCATTCTGCCCTATTACTTGCATTTGTTTGATAAAGTGGAGGGCGCGAGCCATTTTTATCTTGATGATGAAAGTGCGGTGGAAATTTACAAAGAATTACAAAAGCTCACTTCAGGCTATTTAGTGCCGAAATTAGCACGCGAAATTGCCAATGAACCAAATAAAACTTTATATTCTGCCTAATTGCTAATGGAACAATGGCAAAATATCCTTTAAAATAAGCAAAATTTGCACCGCACTTTATTTTAGTGCTTTTATTAACATAAGGTATCAACTGTGACTGAACAACATAAACCAGAAAATAACGCAGCCAACAAGGCGCAAAGTGAACTTGATTTAGAATTTAATCAAATGGAACCGATTACCCCTAAAAAACCTGTTAGCCAAGAGCCTTCTTTACTTGATAAAGCAAAAGAAATGGTGAGTTCGTTAGGCAAAAAAGAAGGGGCTTCAACAGAAACCAATACAGTTGAAACAAGCGAAAGCGAAGTATTGGTAGAAAACAATGGCGCAACAGAAGAAGTGGTTGTTGAACAAAGCACGCAAACACAAGATGAGCCGATCAGCAGAAATCTTAATAAGCCTGAACGTTGGGCTATTTTAGGCTTCATTCCGCCAAAATATCGCCGTATTTTCATCGTATTATTACTGGCGGTGATCATTTTGTTGATTATCTCTTGGTTAAAACCAAGTTCTGATACCGTCAATGCGTTTGAACAGCCGTCAAACAGCATTCCAACTCAGTTCCAATCGCTCAATCAAGAGCAGCCAATGGAAAATAATGTGTTGGATAACTTAAACCAAGGGCAACCTGCACAGCAAGCAGATGCGCAAAACGCACAAAGTGGCAGTGAGAATGCTCAAACAGCAGTAACAGCAGCAAACGCAGAAAATAATGCCAACGATGCGCAAAACAATGACACAACAGCGCAATCAGCAGCACAAACTACAACGCAAGCTGAACAACCTGTTGCCGTAGCCAAACCACAACCTGCCCCTGTTGAACCGAAAAAAGCGGTAGAAACAACAAAAGCAGTAGCACAAACTAAACCTGTTGCCCAACAAGCAAAACAACAGGCGAAACCTGTGGCAAAAGCGACAACACAAACAACAAAACCTGCTGCGAGCAAAGCAAAGACAGAAACTAAAGCGCAAACAGCACAAAGCGTGAAAAAAGCTGAACCTAAAGCAGAGAAAAAAGTTCCTGTGGTGGAAGCAAAACCAGCTACAAGCAAAACTGCAGGCACAAGCAAAACCCTCACCATTCCACAAGGCGTTTCGCTTATGCAAGTCTTCCGCGATAACAATCTGAATATTTCTGATGTGAATGCGATGACAAAAGCGAACGGTGCAGGCAATACGTTAAGCAGCTTTAAACCCGGTGATAAAGTACAGGTTTCACTCAATTCGCAAGGCCGTGTTGAACAGCTTCGCTTAGCGAATGGTAGCACCTTTATTCGTCAGTCGAATGGTACTTATCAATATAAAAAATAATCTCTCATCAATAACCAAAGTGGGCAATAAAAAGCCCGCTTTTTTCTTGCTTGCATTTGTGGAAAATTTACGCAAATAAATGAAAAAAGGCTTGAAAAAAATTAGCAACAGGGCTATGTTGTAGATGGACCTTTCAATCCTAAGTAGAAATACTTATCATCAAATAAGAGGTAAATGCTATGACTCTAAATATCACAAGCAAACAAATGGACATCACCCCTGCAATCCGCACTCACATTGAAGAAAGACTTGCTAAATTAGGAAAATGGCAAACTCAACTGATTAATCCTCATTTCATTTTAAATAAAGTACCAAAAGGCTTTGCGGTGGAAGCCTCCATCGGCACGCCATTTGGTGATTTGTTCGCAAGTAGCGAATCGGAGGATATGTACAAAGCAATTAATGAAGTAGAAGAAAAACTCGAACGCCAACTCAATAAATTGCAACATAAAAGTGAATCTCGCCGTGCAGAGGAACGCTTAAAAGATTCATTTAACTAAAAACTTTTCCATTTTAGCCCGCACTTTTGCGGGCTTTTTCTTTGTCTAAGCCCGCCTTTATTGTACAATACCGCCCTTATTTCGTTGGTTGAATCAAATTCAGCTGTAACCGTGGTTCGCAACCCTCCCACGCAAAAAAACTAGGACATCTTATGACAACATTCAAAAATCACAATCGCAAAGCGGTCGTTATCTTTTCTGGTGGGCAAGATTCCACCACCTGTTTAATTCAAGCTATTGCCGATTATGGTGTAGAAAATGTGGAAACCGTAACCTTTCATTATGGTCAGCGCCACGCCATTGAATTAGAAAAAGCCAAATGGATCACACAAGATCTTGGGGTAAAACAAACTTTCATTGATACTTCTGTGATCAAAGCGATTACCTCAAATGCCCTAATGAATGAAAACGCAGAAATCAAACAAGAAAAAGACGAGTTGCCAAACACCTTTGTGGACGGGCGCAACGCTTTATTTTTGCTTTACACTGCTATTTATGCCAAAGGGCAAGGTATTTCTGACATTATCACCGGCGTGTGCGAAACGGATTTCAGTGGCTACCCTGATTGCCGTGATGTGTTCATCAAATCAATGAACGTTACCCTGAATTTAGCGATGGATTACAATTTTAATCTTCGCACGCCGTTGATGTATCTCACCAAAGCGCAAACTTGGGCGTTAGCAGATAGCCTGGGTGCGCTAGATTATGTTCGCAATCATACCCACACTTGTTATCAGGGGGTGGACGGCGGTTGTGGCGAATGTCCAAGCTGCGTATTACGCAATAAAGGTTTAGACGAATATTTACAACAAAAAAGTGCGGTACAAAATGTTTAAAGTTTCTAAAGAATTCAGTTTTGATATGGCGCATTTGTTGGACGGACACGATGGCAAATGCCAAAACCTGCACGGCCACACTTATAAATTACAAGTGGAAGTGCAAGGGGAACTACACGCCAGTGGAGCGAAAAAAGGAATGGTGATGGATTTTTCTGATCTCAAACAGATCGTAAAAGAACAGATTCTCACCCCAATGGATCACGCCTTTATTTATGATGAAACTAGCGAACGCGAAAGTAAAATTGCACGGCTATTGCAAGATCTCAATTCCAAAACCTTTGCAATGCCCACGCGCACCACCGCAGAAGAAATGGCACGCTTTATTTTTCAACGCTTAAGTGAACACTTGCCGATTAGCGCCATTCGCTTGTGGGAAACGCCTACTTCATTTTGTGAATATCGGGAAAATTAATGGCGGGAAGATTAATGGCAGAACTGATTTCTAATCCAAGCTATCCCATTGTAGAAATTTTCCAAAGCCTGCAAGGGGAAGGCGCGAACACAGGAATGCCGAGCATTTTTATCCGCTTCGGCAAATGCAACTTGGCCTGTCCTTGGTGCGACACGCCCTACAATGATTTTGAGCCGTGGTCGTTACAGCAAATCTTAGCTAAAGTACGGTCGTTTTCGGCAAAAAATATTATCATCACGGGTGGCGAACCCACCATTCAGCCACAGCTGGTTTTGTTGCTTGATCAACTTAAGGCAGAGGGCTATTTTCTTGCCATTGAAACCAATGGATTAAAGCCTGTCCCTGCACAAATTGATTACATTGCCACCAGCCCGAAACGAGAGTATGCGCAGAAATATCGCCAACGCTGCATTGCGCAAGCCAATGAAGTGCGCATTGTGGCAGATGCCGATGTGCAAGAATTTTGTGCATTAATTGAAAGCCAAATTCAAGCGCAGCATTACTACCTTTCCCCTTGTGAAATCAGCGGCGAAATGAATTTGCTCCACACCATTACGCAATTAGGCTTGCTAAATCAACGCCCGAATAAACCGAAATGGCAGTTGAGCATTCAAACGCACAAGCTGATTGGAATTGAATAAAATTGGATAAAAAAACACCGCACTTTCTGTTTATAACAAGATAAAGTGCGGTGTTTTTTTATGATAGTTTTTTTATTTGCTTAGACTTCTATTTACCTTGATTTTCTAAGTAAATCCACTCTGCTACTTGTTTGGCGAAATAGGTGAGAATGCCGTCTGCGCCTGCGCGTTTAAAGCACAGCAGACCTTCCATAATACATTCTTTTTCTTTCAACCAGCCGTTTTGAATAGCCGCCATATGCATTGCGTATTCACCCGATACTTGGTAAGCAAAGGTTGGCACGCCAAAGTGTTGTTTCACGCGGTACACCATATCCAAATAAGGCATTCCCGGTTTTACCATCACCATATCCGCGCCCTCTTGAATGTCTAATGCCACTTCTTGCAGGCCTTCATCGCTGTTAGCAGGATCGAGCTGGTAGGTTTTCTTATCGCCCCCTTTCAGGTTAGCTGAAGATCCCACCGCATCACGGAATGGGCCATAATAATTCGAGGCATATTTGGCAGAATACGCCATAATTTGCGTGTTGATAAAGCCTTTCTCTTCAAGTGCGGTGCGAATTTTGCCAATTCTTCCGTCCATCATATCACTTGGCGCAACAATATCAGCCCCTGCTTCTGCGTGGGAAAGGGCTTGTTTTACCAACACTTCCGTGGTGATGTCGTTGAGAACATAGCCGTCATCATCAATAATGCCGTCTTGTCCGTGTACCGTGTAAGGATCGAGCGCCACGTCTGTTAGCACGCCCAATTCAGGATACGCCGCTTTTAGCGCTTTGACCGCACGTTGTACTAAACCATTAGGATTGTAGGCTTCTTCCGCCATCAGGGATTTTTTACTTTGATCAATCACAGGGAACAAGGCGATCACGGGAACGCCATATTTGACTAACAATCCCGCTTCAATAAGTAACTGATCTAAGGTTAAACGCTCCACTTTAGGCATTGACGGCACAGGTTCGCGATAATTTTCACCTTCAATAATAAACACCGGATAAATTAAATCATCTGCCGTGAGCTTATTTTCTGCCATTAAGCGGCGACTGAAATCGTGCTTACGCATACGGCGTAAACGGCGTGCAGGAAAGCCTGTGAAAATTTGTTGAGTCATCATTATTCTCCAAAATCTCTTCGTTATAAGGATAACGGGCGAACACATTGGTTCGCCCTAAAACTAGTTGGAAAGAAATTATTCTTTGTGTTGTTGTGCTTCACTCTCGTTGCTGTCGGTGTCGCTGCCCGTGTCGTCATTATCTTCTTTCGGGCGATAAAAACGCGCAAATAATAACCCCACTTCAAATAATAGGCACATTGGAATAGCAAGCAAGGTTTGTGAAAAAATATCCGGCGGTGTAAGCAACATTCCCACCACAAAGGCGGCAACGATAATGTAAGGGCGTTTTTTCTTCAAGTCATCAATGGTGGTAACACCAGACCAACAAAGCAAAATAATCGCCACTGGCACTTCAAAACACACACCAAACGCAAGAAATAAGGTGAGAACGAAATCTAAGTAGCTACTAATATCTGTGGCAATGGCAACCCCTTCAGGTGCGGTTTTGGTGAGAAAACCAAACACGAGTGGAAACACCACATAATAAGCGAACGCTACGCCTAAATAAAACAGCACAGTGCTAGAAAATAACAGCGGATAAATTAAGCGTTTTTCGTGCTGATACAGTGCTGGCGCGATAAATGCCCACACTTGGTAAAGCAAGAACGGCACAGAAATAAACACCGCTACGACACCCGTTAATTTCAATGGGGTAAAGAAAGGCGTCGCGATATTAGTTGCGATCATACTCGCCCCTGACGGCATTACGCTGAGTAATGGCGAGGCAACAAAATTATAAATATCGTTGGCAAAATAAACCAAGCCTAAAAAGACCACCGCCACCACGAACACGCAACGCAACAAACGATCACGCAGTTCCAGTAAATGGCTAATTAAAGGTTGGGTTTCTTCAACAGTCATAAAATGCCTTTATGCTTTTTCTGATTGAGATTTTGTTGAAGGGGCAACATCAGCAAGGGTATCATCTTCAGGATAGTACGCACTGGTTAGCTCCAATTGAGATTCATCTTGCTCGGCAAGCTCTGCCATATCTGCAGGGGAAAGTGCGTTCTCTGGTGATGTATCACTTTGAGCGCTGTCGTGATGTGCGGTTTCTTGCGGAGAAATTTGTTCAGAATTTTGCACCGCACTTTTTAATTCTTGCACTTGATGCTCAAAGGACGTTTGCGTGCTTGCTGCTTTTTCTTCTAAATTGGCTTTAATTTTTTCCGCAGAAGCCTTTAATTCTTCCACCGTTTGGCTCAATTCAGGAGAAAGTTGCTGTAAATTAAGGTGTTCAGCTTTTTTGATGCTTTCCTGTAATTCCTGCAATTTCAGCTCTTGGCTCAATTCATTTTGAACATTCGCAGCTAAACCACGAATGGTGCGAACCCAGCCCATCACGGTACGAATCGCCACGGGCAAGCGTTTAGGGCCTAGCACCACTAAGCCCACAATAGAAATTAACAGTAATTCAGAAAAACCAATATCAAACACGGATTATGCCTGTTCTTTGTCTTTTACAGTTTCCGCTTTCGCTTGTTGTGCGTCATCGGCAATTTTTTTCGGCTCTGAAGCTGTTTCATCATCTTTCATTGCATTTTTAAAGCCTTTTACTGCAGTCCCTAAATCTGAACCCACATTACGCAATTTTTTTGTGCCGAAGAAAACTAATACAATTAACAAAACAATGAGTAATTGCCAAATACTTACGCCACCTAAACCCATTTTTTTACTCCTATAACTAACTTAATAAAATTGTGCCAAAATATAACTTTTTTATTCATCTTGAACAATAGACAATTTGCATTATTTCACATTTTATTGATTTATCGCCACATTTTGCCTTTAGCTAAAGGCTATGGCATTATCAACGCCATAAGCCAAAGCAGCCCACCGCCTGTTAATAAACCGATATTTGCCCATAAAGGCAAAGCGGAAAATTGCCATAATGTTCCCAAAAACAGCACTGTTCCCATTATCAGTGCAAGGGCTTTTTTCTGCCAGCGTTGCTGTTTTGCCAACTTTTTATTGATTTCGTGTAACTGCTGGCGAATTTGCGTTTGCTGTTTTAAGGCGTCCATTAAGGCCGCGGGGAATTGTGGCAAATGCTCAGTAATATAAGGCAGGCTAGCCTTTAAATTTTTCGCCAAGGCTTTCACGCCCATTTGTTCGTCCAACCAATTTTGTAAGAAAGGTTTAGCGGTATCCCATAAATCTAACTGCGGATAAAGCTGACGCCCTAAGCCTTCAATGTAAAGCAAGGTTTTTTGTAATAACACTAGCTGCGGTTGCACCTGCATATTAAATTCGCGCGCCACATTGAATAAATTGAGCAATACCTGCCCGAACGAAATTTCCGATAAGGGTTTGGCGAAAATCGGCTCGCACACTTCACGGAAAGCCTGTTCAAATTCATCAATATTGGTATCTTGCGGCGTCCAGCCTGCATCAACGTGCATTTGCGCCACTCGGCGATAATCACGGTTAAAAAAGGCGACAAAACTTTCTGCTAAATAGCGTTTATCGTTATCGTTCAAACGCCCAACAATACCGCAATCAATGCCAATATATTGTGGATTTTCAGGGTGTTGTGGATTCACGAAAATATTCCCCGGGTGCATATCCGCGTGGAAAAAGCTATCGCGGAACACTTGGGTAAAAAACACTTGCACGCCACGTTCTGCCAGTAATTTCATATCCGTGCCGTTGGCTTTTAGGGTTTCCACATCAGAAACGGGAATGCCGTAAATACGCTCCATTGTAATCACATTGCGATAGCAAAATTCTTGATACATTTCAGGAATATACAACATTGGACTATCGGCAAAGTTAGCTTTGAGCTTAATGGCATTGGCCATTTCGGTGCGTAAATCCAGTTCATCACGCAAGGTTTTTTCATATTCACGAATCACTTCCACTGCGCGAAGGCGATACCCTTCACTTGATAAACGCGGAATCCAACTGGCGAGTTTATACATCCAGCTTAAATCTGCTTCAATTTGTGGCTGAATATTCGGGCGTAGCACTTTCAGCACCACCTCTTTCCCTGCAAGGGGCTGTGCGGCGTTAAATCTTGCCGTATGCACTTGTGCAATAGAGGCGGAAGCAAGCGCGGTTTCATCAAAATCATCAAACCAAGTTTCTAATTTACCCCCAAAGGCTTGTTCAATTTGTTCACGTGCTAGCTTGCCGTCAAAGGGTTCAACTTGATCTTGCAATAATGCCAATTCATCAGCAATATCAGGGGGGAATAAATCTCGTCTGGTGGAAAGCATTTGCCCGAGTTTGATCCAAACTGGCCCAAGTTCTTGTAATGCAAGGCGTAAACGTAAACCAAAGGCGAGATCTTTATGCTGATTGCGTAGCCAAAATAAGGTTTTTCGCCAACAGCGCAAAGGTCGCGTGTAGGCGTTGTGGGGCAAGGCTTCATCAATGCCATAAATTAAAAAAGTGCGGATAATTTTGTATAAACGTTTGAAATCTTTAAAAGTCATCAGATTAAATTCGGTTCTTTTCAAGTTGAGCTAATTTTTGTTCTACAAGTGCGGTGTGTTTTTCCAGCGTTTTTACTTGTTCGCAAAAATCTGCAATGGCAAGGCTTGGCGAGATCACCGCCCATTCTTCCGTTAAACGCTCCCCCCAATATTGCTGGCTTTGTTGCAATTTTCTTTTTGCCATTTGAGCAAAATTGCGCAAAAAATTCACCGCACTTTGTGCTACCACATCACCCACAAAAGGGGAAAGCAGTTCGGCAGGATCTTTTTCTAAAAACTCCAACAAGGCAGTGAAATCTTGCAAGACTTGCAAATCTCCTTGTAGCTGAATGGATTGATCGTTTAAATGGGCGGATAGTTGCTGCTTGCTCGGCATTTGTAGCAATAGCTGCGCCTTGAGATTCACCGCACAATCCACTTCACCTTCATATTGATTGAGCAGATCAATGCGCTGCGGCGAAAAAACAAAATAAATCGGAAAATCAATTTGTTGCACATTGATTTTCAGCACCTTGCCGTTAAGTTTGCGTAAATAAATTTCGCTATGCGCGGTGCGTTTTAACAAATAATTTAGCAAGGATTCCAACGCACCGTTGAGCCATTGTGGCAGCATTAATTGTTGCAGAAAGTTCATTTTTTGCTCGCTTAAAATTTATAACCACGGTGCAACGCCACAATGCCCGCGCTGAGATTGTAGTAACTTACTTGCTCGAATCCTGCTTGCTCCATCATTGTTTTAAGATCTTCTTGTTTCGGGTGCATTCGGATCGATTCGGCTAAATAACGGTAACTATCGCCGTCATTCACCACCACTTCGCCGATTTTCGGCAAAATATTAAATGAATAAAAATTATAGATTTTGCTTAGCGGATCTAAAACCGGTTTGGAAAATTCCAACACCAACAAACGTCCACCGGGTTTTAGCACGCGAAACATTGAACGCAATGCTTTGTCTTTGTCTGTAACATTACGTAACCCAAAACTGATAATCACGCAATCAAAGGTATTATCGGCAAAAGGCAAGGTTTCCGCATTGGCTTGCACATAATTGATGTTGCCAATCACACCAAGGTTACGCAATTTTTCTCGCCCTACATTGAGCATAGAAGAATTAATATCCGCCAAAATCACTTGCCCCGTTTCCCCCACAATGCGAGAAAACTTGGCGCTGAAATCCCCTGTCCCCCCTGCCAGATCAAGCACTTTCTGCCCTTTGCGCACGCCGCTGCAATCAATGGTAAAGCGTTTCCAAACACGGTGAATACCAAAAGAAAGTAAGTCATTCATCAAATCATATTTGCCTGCCACAGAATGAAACACGTTAGCTACGAGCTTTTGTTTTTCTGCTTTCGCCACGGTTTGGAAGCCAAAATGGGTGGTTTCTTGCTCGTTATCAATAGGCGCTGCATTAGACTGCTCTACGTCAGTTTGCGCAAAGTGCGGTGCATTTTCTTGCTGTTTTTTGTGGGTGTTGTTGTGGGAAGTCATAACCTTGTCCGAAAATAATCTGAATGCTGCTTAGGATAACAAAAAATAGCGGATTTCTCCGCTATTTTTCCACTATTTTAGTGATTACTTTTGCTGTGCATCAGCTTTATATAATTTCTGCTTATAAGCATAGCTGCCCCACAAGGCGTAAGCTAAGGCTTCTTTTTTCATTGCTTCGGGAATTTCAGCTGGAATGAGCTTTCCTGCTTGCTCATCATAACGGAAGCCTTGTACAGGTTGATTTTGCTGTAAAATTGCCACATCGTCTCCTTTGCGATAAGCCATTGTGCGGTCAAATTGCATTAGCGCACGATTCGGGTCTTGCGGCTGGGTTAAATCATAACCGAGCATTGGATAATTGCCACTCGCTCCGATCAACGAAAGCAAGGTGGTCGGCATATCAATTTGACTCACTAAACGGTTATCACGGCGTGGTGCAATACCTTCCCCTAAAATCAGGGCTGGAATATGGAAATGCTTGATTGGCACTAAGGTGCTGCCATTCACGCGCGAATCGTGATCGGCAATCACTAAAAACACGGTGTCTTGCCAATAATTGGATTTTTTCGCTAATTGGAAAAAATACCCCAAGGCATAATCGGCGTATTTCGCGGCATTGTTACGGGTTTGCTTAGGCTGTTCATAAAGATCAATTTTGCCATCAGGAAACTCGAAAGGATCGTGATTGCTAGACGTAAACACCAGACTAAAAAATGGTTTACCATTTGTTTGCCACTGGCTAAATTGCTCATTGGCTTTGGCGAAAAGATCTTCATCGCTCACGCCCCAAGTGGCGGTAAAGCGTGGATTTTTATAATCTTTTTCATCAATAATGGTTTCAAAACCATTGCCATAGAAAAAACTCGCCATATTGTCGAAGTGCTTTTCTCCGCCATAGATAAACGAAGTTTGATAGCCTTGCTGTTTTAAGAAATCCGCAATGGTAAAGAAATTATTTTGCGAACCCGATAATTTCACCACCGAACGCGCTGGCGTTGGGGTAAATCCAGCGGTTACCGCTTCAATACCGCGCACAGAACGTGTACCTGTGGCATAAAGATTCTCAAACAACCAGCCTTCTTTTGCCAATTCATCAAAATGCGGAGAAAGGGGCTTGCCACCTAGGGTTTGGACGAATTGCGCACCAAGGCTTTCTTCCAAAATAATCACTAAATTTTTTGGCTTGCCTTGATAGCTCGCCACATTTTTCGTCATTGTTGGCAAGCTGTCAGAAATATAATCACTTTCAGGGCGGTTTCTCACTTGTTTCAACGTAGCGACTACTTCGTCCAGTGGCATTTTACCGTAAATTTCGGAAGAACGATCTTCGTCTTTCATTTGCTGAATGGCAAACATTACAGAATAGCTGGAATTTAATACCAAAGAATTCACTAAGGGATCAGAAGAAAATGCCACCATTGCAGGGTTAATACCGCGATGCTGAAAACTTGATCTCGCGCCAATAAAGGTAAGTACGCCGATAAGCAAGAACACCACTGGCCGCCAATACCATTTTGGATAAGACACATTTTTCCATAAATTAGCGGACAGTCGCCAGAAGCCATAAGCAAAAAGTGCGGTCAAAATTGGAGTTAAAATTAACGCCAGAATATGGCCGTTTGCGAGCATAGTAAACACTTCTTTCGGATTGACTAAATATTCTACAAACAAACGGTTTGGGCGGAAATCATAGGTTTCGATAAAAGCAGGTGTGGCAATTTCCATAAAAATAATAAACACACTACTTAACACGAGCCATACGCGCACGAAGTCATTTACCAGCCGTCCAATTGAGCCATTACCTGCAAAAAAACAAGTGAGCAAAATGGGCAAAGCAAATAACCAACATAGGCTTGCTACATCAATCCTGATGCCTTGTAAGAATAGCGGAATCCAGCCATCAACGGCGGAAATGCGATCTGCTTGCCAAATACCTAGCAATAATCGGCTTGCAGACAAAATAACTAAATTGATGAAAAAGAAAACAAAGAGCGGGTAAAAAATCCCGAGATATTTTTTGAGCGTATTCATAAAGTTCAAGATCCAAAAGAATGAATGAAAATTAGAAGAGATATTCGCAGGAAAGTTCAATCAATTTGCGGCTTTCTGCTTTATTTTTTGCAATAAAATAAATTCGCCCAAAAAATAATCCGCACTTTTGGCGGATTATCTAAAAAATTACGCTTTTACTCCAAGATTACCGATTTTTACGCCTAAAAATCCTAGCGCTACAGGATCAAGATATTCGCCTAAAAATTTGAATAATTCGGTTAAATCAGTAAAAGTGCGGTTGATTTTTACTTGATCTTCCACTTTGCGGGTGAATTCATAGGTGATCTTTTCCCCGTCAATATGGGCATCAAGCGTGATATAAATTTTCTCAAAAAAATGACTGTGCGCGCCTTCCTCACCGGGATCGCTAATTCGTACGTTCCATTCGTTGCTAAATAAACATTCTGTTCTGATTGACATAATGACTTCCTCTATTTGCTATTTTTGTTAAGAAAAACCCGATTATAAAATCTCTGTTGCCAAAAACTTGATAATCGGGCTTTTCAAAATATTTCCCTTGATGTTTCGCTTTTCGCTGATAACTGCCTTTGCCTTTTCGTTTCTTTTCAATGCGTTGGCGAAATAATTTGTCGGATAATAATGCCTGAATGGCGTTATCTCGGATTGTCCCTTTATTATGCTGATAGGTGGTGCAACCTTGCACGTCAGCAACGGGCGCAAAAGATTTTTTCTTTTTCATCATTGCCTCTCAATAAATAAAATGGGTAAAAATAATGCCCGCTCAATGATTATGGCGGAGCGGGCATTATTATAGCGAAGAAATTATAAAATTGCTAAAACACTTTCTGGCGGGCGGCCAATTTTGGCTTTTTCACCATTCACTACAATAGGGCGCTCAAGCAAGGCAGAATGCTGTGAAATAGCTTCCAGCAACTGTTCTTCGGTGAGCTCAGGATTATCAAGCTGCAAAGTGCGGTATAAATCATCCTTAGTTCTCATCATTTCTCGCACGCTGTTAAGCTGCAACTTTTGCGCGAGCTGTTGCAAGAACTCAACGGAATATTGCTTTTCTAAATAAAGCTCGATTTCAGGCTCAATCCCCTGCTGTTGTAATAAGGCAAGGGTTTCGCGGCTTTTGGAACAACGTGGGTTGTGATAAATTTTAACAGTCATAGAAAATTCCTTTTATTAGGGGCTGTTGATAATTCATTTTACATTTGAGCTGGTAGCTATTTTTTGTGAGAACAAGGCGAACGGGGGGAAGTTTAGCTATTCTAAACGAACCGCGTTCAACACAGTTATCACAAAAAATAGTTCCAGCCCTTTGGGTTAGGTTTAAAATTAGCACACTCTTTGTCGTCATTCTCAATCGCTGCGATTGTGCTAATTTTAAACAATAACTCAAATGCAAAATGAATTATCAACAGACCCTCATATAAATCCCCCTGATTTTACCTTATAATCAGCACAAATTCTCGCCGAAAGGAGCTTTTATGTTAGAAATGTTGAAAAATTGGTATAAGCGCCGATTTAGTGATCCGCAGGCAATGGCATTACTCGCCATTTTGCTGTTTGGCTTTATCGCCATTTATTTTTTTAGTGATTTACTTGCGCCGTTATTGGTGGCCATCGTACTGGCTTATTTGCTGGAAATGCCAATCCGCGTGTTAAATGAAAAACTCAAATTCCCCCGCTTACTAGCCACCATTTTAGTGCTTGGCGGCTTTATTAGTATTGTGCTGATTATCGCGCTGGTACTCATTCCGACACTGGTTAATCAAACTATTAACTTGTTTAGCGAACTGCCACATATGTTTAATTCGCTTAATGATTGGTTGCGTTCTTTACCTGAAAATTATCCACAAGTAGTGGATTACCAAATGATCGACAGCTTTTTCACTAGCGTGAAAAGCAAAATTTTAGGCTTTGGCGAATCAGCGCTTAAACTCTCAATTTCTTCCATTATCAGCCTTGTGAGCCTAGGCATTTACGCTTTCCTTGTGCCATTAATGGTATTTTTCTTATTGAAAGATAAACAAGAATTACTCACGTACATCAGCGGATTTCTGCCACGCAACCGCAAACTAGCCGATAAAGTATGGCAAGAAATGCAAAAACAAATCGCAAATTATATTCGCGGCAAAATTATTGAAATTCTGGTGGTTGGCGTGATTACTTATGCAATCTTCCTATTTTTCGATCTACGCTATGCCTTGTTGCTCGCCGTTGCCGTGGGGCTATCCGTGCTAGTGCCTTATGTGGGCGCGGTGTTAGTCAGCATTCCCGTGGCGTTAGTGGCAATGTCGCAATTCGGCATTACCCCGACTTTCTGGTCATTAATCGCCGCTTATGTGATAAGCCAAATTTTAGACGGAAACTTGCTTGTGCCATTTTTATTCTCTGAAGCGGTAAACCTTAATCCGCTGACCATTATTGTCGCCGTGCTGATTTTTGGTGGATTATGGGGCTTCTGGGGCGTGTTCTTTGCGATCCCGCTTGCAACCTTAGTCAAAGCCGTGGTGCATTCTTGGCCTTCCGATGAAAGTGCGGGGCAAAATTAAGGGATTTTTATCTCAAAAACGCCCATACAAAAGTGCGGTAAAAATTTTTAACTTTTTATTTGCATAGTTATGCAAAAAATATTAATATTATTTCAACTTTAAATTTAGAGCTAACAACAAAAATGACCATTAGTGTAAAAAATCTCAATTTTTTCTACGGTTCATCACAAGCCCTGTTTGACATTAACTTAACGGCGGAAGATGGCGATACCGTGGTTTTATTAGGGCCAAGTGGTGCGGGGAAAAGTACGCTGATTCGCACCTTAAACTTATTAGAAGTGCCAAAGTCTGGTGAGTTGGTGATTGCCAACAATAAATTTGATCTTTCTGCGGCAACGGCAAATCCAAAACAAATGCGTCAATTACGCCAAGATGTGGGAATGGTATTCCAGCAATACAATCTATGGCCGCATTTAACGGTTATTGAAAATTTAATCGAAGCGCCCGTAAAGGTGCTTGGATTAGATAAAGAAACGGCGAAAAAACAAGCTCTTGAATTGCTTGCCCGTTTACGTTTAGAAGAATTTGCTGATCGCTTTCCATTGCATCTTTCTGGTGGACAGCAACAGCGTGTGGCGATTGCGCGAGCATTAATGATGAAACCGCAAGTTTTATTATTTGATGAACCAACCGCAGCGCTCGATCCTGAAATTACGGCGCAAGTGGTGTCCATTATTCAGGAATTACAAGAAACAGGCATTACTCAAGTGATTGTTACCCACGAAGTTTCTGTGGCACAGAAAGTGGCAACCAAAGTGGTGTATATGGAAAAAGGCCATATCATCGAAATGGGCGATGCAAGCTGTTTTATGCAGCCTAAAACAGAACAATTTAAACAATATTTATCTCATTCACATTAAGGAATTACACAATGAAAAAATTACTTTTAGCAACCCTTTTAGCAAGTTCAGCAGCAATGGCGCAAGCACAAGATATTACTTTTGCAATGGAGCCAAGCTATCCGCCATTTGAATTAACCAATGAAAAAGGCGAAATCGTTGGTTTTGATGTGGATATTGCCAACGCAATTTGTAAAGAAATCGAAGCTACTTGTCATTTCAAAAGCCAAGCTTTTGACGCGTTAATTCCAAGCTTAATTAAAGGCCGTGGGTTTGATGCTGCAATTTCAGCTATTGATATTACCGAAGCACGCGCAAAACAAGTGGCATTCAGCCAACCTTACTACGAAAGCTCAGCAAGTTTCATCGCAGTAAAAGGCAAAGCAGATTTAGCTACGGCGAAAACCGTGGGCGTGCAAAATGGGACAACTTACCAACAATATGCTAACGCAGAAGCTAAACAATACACGGCAAAATCTTACGCAAGCCTGCAAGATGCGATTCTTGACTTAAAAAATGGACGTATCGATTTGATCTTCGGTGATACTGACGTATTGCGTGATATGTTCGAGAAAAACCCAGAATTAACTTTCGTAGGCGAGCGTGTTACGGATAAACGTTACTTCAACAACGGTTTAGGTATCGCGGTAAATAAATCTAACACTGCGTTAGTAGAAAGCCTAAACAAAGGTATCGAAGCCATTAAAGCAAACGGCGAATACCAAAAAATTTACGATAAATGGATGACTAAATAATCGCTATGTTTGTGGATTATCTTCCTTTAATGTACACCGCAACCCTAATGACCTTAGGGTTAGCGGTGTGTTCCTTATTATTAGGGCTCGTTTTATCGCTCATTTTTGTTAGCCTAGAAATGAGCAAATGGCAATGCGTGCGTAAACCGAGCGCTGTTGTCATCACCCTTTTGCGTGGCTTGCCTGAAATTTTGGTGGTTTTCTTAATTTATTTCGGCATTCCTGAAGTGTTGGAATTAATCACTGGAAAATATTTGGAACTTAGCCCATTCTTTTGTGGGGTGTTGGCGTTATCCATTATTTTTGCTGCCTATGCTTCGCAATCCTTGCGTGGTGCCATTCAAGCCATTCCCCTTGGGCAATGGGAATCAGGCGCGGCCCTTGGTTTAAGCCGTAGCTATACCTTTTTGCATATCATTATGCCGCAAGTTTGGCGACACGCTTTACCGGGCTTGAGCAATCAATGGTTAGTGTTATTAAAAGATACAGCCCTCGTTTCATTGATTGGGGTACACGATTTAATGCGTCAAGCAGAATTAATTAACACAAGAACCCACGAACCCTTCACTTGGTATGGCTTTGCTGCATTAATGTATTTAGTGATTACGCTTATCAGCCAAGTGCTAATTCGTAAGCTAGAATGGCGTTTTACCCGCTTTGAAAGAGGAGTGGAATAATGATTCACGATTATTTCATCACCATCGCACAGGGGATTCCTACAAGCCTATTGCTTACGGTTTCTGCGCTCTTTTTTGCGTTTATTTTAGCCATTGCTTTAACCTTTATTCTTGCAATGGAAAATAAACTGCTAAAAAGTGCGGTGAATATTTTCCTAACTTTATTCACTGGCACACCGCTATTAGTGCAATTCTTCTTAATTTATTACGGCCCAGGACAATTCCAATGGATCGTAGAAAGCCCCGCTTGGGCGCTATTGTCTAATGCGTGGTTTTGCGCAATGCTCACCCTTGCGCTAAACAGTGCGGCTTATTCCACACAATTATTTTACGGCGCAGTGAAAGCGATCTCAAAAGGACAATGGGAAAGTTGCGCAGCGCTTGGCTTAAGCCGTTGGCAAACGCTGAAAATCTTAATTCCTTATGCCTTAAAACGCGCCTTGCCGTCTTACAGCAATGAAATCATTTTGGTATTTAAAGGCACATCGCTTGCTTCAACCATTACCATTTTAGATATTATGGGCTACGCAAGACAGCTTTACGGCACAGAATATGACGCACTCACCATTTACGGCATCGCAGGTGTCATCTACCTTGCCATTACAGGCATCGCCACATTATTACTACGCAAACTAGAAAATAGAGTGTTGGTGTTTGAAAGATTGGAAGTGGAAAAAAGTTAATTTTTCATCTAAAAACGGATCGCAATGATCCGTTTTTTTACACGATATAAATTCATTATTCCCATTCTTATAAGGCACATTGCTACCTTTATTTATCTCGCATTAATTTTAGTACGACTACTCAGGGGAACTATTAGGGATCTAAATATGCTTAATTAAAATAATAAACTGTTATTTACTAGGTGAATAGAGAGAAAAACTAACTAACTGTTTTTATTGATCTTTTTAAAAGATAAAGGTTATTTATAAGGTTGGCTGGTGCCCCCAACAGGACTTGAACCTGTGACCAATCGATTATGAGTCGACTGCTCTAACCGACTGAGCTATGGGGGCGGTGAGAACGGCAAGATTATAGGCGAAAGTGATGCTAAAGTCTAGAATATGGCTGTTAGGCGGCGTAATTTTCGCCAATTTTAATTTGCATTTAGCTCGTCTTTTGATTAATAAATCGCATTCCTTCTGGCGAGACTTCTAGCACAGAAGAAGTTTCGCCCCAATCGCCCAATACAATTCGTTCAAAGTGCGGTGGGATTTTATGCAAATTTTGCCGATGCGTATGTCCGTGGATCAGCTGCGGAACGTTAAATTGTTGCATTGTTTGCAACACAAAATCCGCATTCACGTCCATAATTTGATTGGATTTATGTTGCTTATCCTGTTTGCTTTTAGCACGAATTTTTTCGGCAATTTTTAACCGCACTTTTAAAGGCAGATGTAAAAAAAGCCATTGACGCCATTTTTGATGCACTTTTTTACGATAGCGTTGATAAGCCACATCATCAATGCAAAGGGTGTCGCCGTGGCAAAGCAAGGTAGGCGTGCCATATAAATCAATCACTTGATAAGTTGACAACAGCGTTAAACCGCAAGATTGGGCAAATTTTTTGCCGATAAGAAAATCGCGATTGCCGTGCATAAAATAGCATCTCACGCCGTTTTCCGTTAAATGGCGAATTTGCTGTTTCACCAAATCAATCAAAGGGGAATGCTCATCATCACCAATCCAAAAATCAAAAAGATCGCCTAAAATATACAAACTTTCCGCATCTTTGGCTTGATTTTGCATAAAATCCACAAAAAGTGCGGTTAAATCTGGGCGATTTTCGCTTAAATGTAAATCTGCAATAAAATAGGTCTTTGCCATTGTTGAATATCTTTGGGAAGAATGAAATTGCTTGATAGCCTAGCATTTTTTTAGCGGATTGATACAAATATTTGCGGATTTTCGCTATACTTGTGCAAATTTTTTTCAGGGTATGTGTTTATGCTAAAACTTCTTCGCATTATTGTGGTTGTGCTATGCTGTATTTTAATTTGTTTGCTCGGCACGATTTATTCTCTCATTCGTTTCAGAAATCCAAGTAACGTGGGTGATGTAGCGCGTTGCTTCGGGCGTTTGTATCCCCTTTTCGGTTTGCAAGTGGAACATCGTTTCCCTGCCAATGCGGAAAATATCGGGCCGTGTATTTACATTGGTAATCACCAAAATAACTACGATATGGTCACCATTTCTTATATGGTGATGCCACGTACCGTGAGTGTCGGGAAAAAAAGCCTGATTTGGATCCCGTTCTTTGGCATTTTATATTGGGCATCGGGTAACATTTTTTTAGATCGTGATAACCGTTCCAAAGCACATAGCACAATGACTCAACTGGCTGAACGTATTAACCGTGATAAGCTTTCTATTTGGATGTTCCCTGAAGGCACGCGTAGCCGTGGACGTGGTTTACTGCCATTTAAAACAGGCGCGTTTCACGCTGCCATTGCCGCTGGCGTGCCGATTGTACCAGTGGTTTGTTCCACCACGCAAAATAAAATCGATCTTAACCGTTGGGATAATGGCAAGGTGATCTGTGAAATGTTGCCACCTGTGGATACTTCGGCTTACACCAAAGACAATGTGCGTGAATTGGCGAGCTATTGCCATTCTTTAATGCAACAACGAATCAACGAACTTGATGCGGAAATTGCCGCCAGCCAAGCTCAACAAGACGCAACAAAATAAAATGAATCATTTTTCTCGCCGTCAATTTTTTAAAACTGCCCTCACTGCTGGGGCTTTTTCAGCCATTCCTGCGCCATTATGGGCGGCTGATCGCCAGCCTTTAAGCGTTCCCCCATTAATGGAAACTCGCCGTGGCAAGCCTGTTTTTTTAGAAATAAACAGCGCGCAAACCCAATTAGAGCGGGGAAAAGCCAGCGAAGTGTGGGGATTTAATGGTAATTATTTAGGCCCAACATTAAAAATGCGCCAAGGGGATTTTGCCAAGCTGAACTATCGCAATAGCTTGTCGCAAATGGTGGCGCTAGCCATTCAAGGACTGCAAGTGAGCGCTGAATCACTGGGTGGCGTATCTCACCCTTTCAAACAAGGACAAGGCTGGTCGCCTATTCTGCCGATCACTCAGCCTGCTTGCACTTGCTGGTATTCCGCTTGCACCTTAGGGCATTCCGCGTATCAAACCTACCGCGGCTTGCTCGGACTGTGCATTATTGAAGATAACGAAAGCCGTAAATCAAGCTTGCCACAAAAATATGGCGTAAACGATATTCCTTTGATTTTGCAAGATATGCAATTAAATGATGAAGGGGTGCAATTATTCCAACAAAATCGACCGCACTTTTTTGGCAATCGTTTATTTGTCAATGGGCAAGAAGCGCCTTATTTAGAGGTGCCACGCGGCGTTGTGCGTTTACGTTTGCTGAACGCTTCCCTTTCACGCCGTTATGAATTACGTTTTGATGACGAGCGCGATTTCCAACTCATCGCACTTGATCAAGGCTTTTTACCACAAGCGAAAACCACAAAGGTACTTTTTCTTGCACCGGGCGAACGTGCTGAAATTCTTGTTAATCTCAATGAGGGGGAAAACGCCACCTTAATTGTGGGGAAAAAACGAAATTTCTTCAGTAAACTCACAGGCTTTTTCGCCAGCGATGAAGAATTGCTCGACAACACAGTGCTTGAGCTACGCCCACAAGGCTTAAGCAGTGCCTTTGCACAAAACAACACAATGCAGTTTAACACCGATGCACCGCAAGCATTAAAGGCGGAAGTTCGCCGTGAACGTCAGTTCCAACTTGATGCGAATAATGGAATGCTCAATCAACAACGTTTCGATCCTAGACGCATTGATGTAAATGCCGAATTAAACAGCACGGAACGCTGGACAATCACGAGCAACGAACCTGCAGGATTTAAAATTCAGGGGGCAAAATTTATCATTGAAAGCATTAATGATAAGCCTGTGGCAGAAAACGATCTTGCGTGGAAAGACAGCCTGTGGATTGAGGGCAAAGTGCAGATTTTAGTTCGCTTTCAACAGCCGTCTTCTAACGGCCACCCTTTCACCTTTGGCGCGGCAGATCTGATGGCAGCAGACAAAGGTTGCTTAGGCTTAATGGTGGTGCAATAAAAGAAATAACGCCAAGTTATGTGATATGCGCCTTTAATCTAAAAGTGCGGTTGAATTTTTGTGAATTTTTTTGTTAAATCAAACAAGATTTAGGAAGTTAAAATCAGTTAAGGTTTCGTTATGTGTCAGCTATTAGGAATGAATTGCAATACGCCCACCGATATTGTGTTCTCTTTTGAAGGATTTCGCCGCCGCGCAGGGCTTACCGATAGCCATTCTGACGGTTTCGGCATTGCCTTTTTTGAAGGCAAAGGCGTGCGTATTTTTCGCGATAACCAAGCCGGGCATAGTTCCCCCATTGCAGATTGCGTAAAACAATACCACATTAAATCTTTCAACGTGATTGCCCACATTCGCAAAGCCACACAAGGCAAGGTAACCATTGAAAACACGCACCCATTTATTCGTGAAATTTGGGGCGAAAACTGGGTATTTGCGCACAACGGCAATCTGACGAGTTTCCCTGATATGTCGGAAAGTTTCTGCCAGCCCATTGGCTCCACCGACTCAGAAGCCGCTTTTTGCTATATGGCTGAACAGTTAAAAAATCGCTTTCGTAAAAAGCCCACAGAAGAACAAATTTTCCAAGTCATTCAAGAAATTACCAAAGAATTAACGCAAGGTGGCACGTTTAATTTTATTCTCTCAAACGGGGAATGGATGATCGCCCACTGCTCCACCAATTTGCATTACATCACACGCAAAGCCCCTTTTGGTACAGCGCAACGCATTGATGATGACGGCGTGATCGACTTCCGCCAACATACCACAGAAAAAGATAAAGTAACCATTATTACCACCTTTCCACTTACTAAGAATGAAACCTGGACAAAAATGGAACACGGCGGTTTTGTATTTTTCAAAGATGGCGATAAAGTTTACGAAGTACTTGGCATGCCAAAAGAAGCCATTGATGATGGCACATTAGGTGATGCGCGAAAAATCGCCTGTGGCTAATCTTGGACTTTAAATCATTATCCATAAAAAAAGAGCGGTAATTTTCACCGCTCTTTTTCTTGCAACGTTCACTAAATTAGTGTTTACCGCCACAGCAACCACCACCATGATGGTCGTGATCGTGGTCGTGATGATGGTGATGACCGCCACAACCACAACCGTGGCCTTGTTCATCGCTATCACCGTGTCCACCGCAGCAGCCACCTTCTTGGTGAATATGCCCGTGTGCAATTTCTTCTAAGGTCGCTTCACGAGTTCCTACCACTTCTACATCGAATAATAACTCTTGACCAGCAAGCATATGGTTTCCATCAACCACCACATCATTATCACCCACTTCGGTGATCACCACTGGCAATGGGCCAACATCGGTTTCCGCGATAAAACGCATTCCTGCAACCAATTCATCTACGCCAACAAATACATCTTTTGGCACACGTTGCACTAAATTTTCGTTATATTCACCATAACCTTCTTCTGGTTTGACACGAACCTCAAATTTATCACCAACAGATTTACCTTCAAGGGCTTTTTCTAACCCAATCACTAAATTGTTATGTCCTTGTAAATACTCTAATGGTTGGTTTGCTGGCGCTTCATCTACAAGCACACCATCTTGAGTACGAACTTGGTAAGCAATGCTCACCACTACATTTTTTGCAACTTTCATCTTAGACCTCAATTGCTAGTTAAAATATGCCTCATTGTATCGAAAATGGCGCAAGCTGTCATTATTCCTGAATAAGCTGAATTTTCGCCTCAATACTTGCGCGCACATTCGCTTTGCCATTACTAAGCTGAACCTCGCTTGAAGCAGGACTGGCCATTTTTGCCATTGCCACATAAGGGCGAGCCACAAAACGCCCACTTTCCATCGGGGTACGAATATTCAAATTCACAATTTGATACCCTTTCGCCCCTAAAGATTGCTGAATTAACGTGGCTTTGCGGTTTAGTCGCGTCAGCGCTTGTTGCATCATTTCATCTTCTACTTGACTAATCGCCGCAGAAGAAACTTCAGAATCCACATATTCGATCGCTAAAATGCCATTTAGCTCAGTGATCGCTTTTGACAAACTTTCGCTATTTTTGCTTTGTAAGGCTAACTGCCCGCGCGCAACCCAGCCATTTTGCTTACCTTTATCATCATAGCGAATCTGCGTGCTACGCGAATTATCACGCAATTCCACATCAGGGTAAGCTTTCAAAATCTCAAAAGCACGATTAATTTTTTTGCTCACTTCATTATTTGCCGCCGCTAAATCTTTATTTTCCGCTTGTGTAAATAACGTGGCTTTTAACAAATCGTGCGAAATCTCCTGCTCCACCTCCACTGAAAAACTAACGATATTCTGTTTTTCTAGGGATTCTGCTGAAAATGCCGTCAAAGGCAAGGCCAATAATACTAATGATAAATAACCTAAACGCATAAAATTCCTTATTGTTACAATAAAATGGGTTCTGTACATAGACAATGGTTAGCTAAAATAGTTCCCCCTAATCCATTGCTAAATCCTTTCTGACTATTTTATTACAGATAAAAATATGCTAAAAATTCACCGCACTTTTCACAACTTTTTCATACACTGAGCCATCAAAATGACAATTTCTGCTGATAGCGTAATAAAACAAATCGCGCAAAAATATCAAATTCAGCCCGAATATTTATGGAAACAATTTCCCCAATATGCAGTTTTCCGCCATATCAAGAACCGTAAATGGTTCGCTATTTTAATGAATATCAGCGCTGAAAAAATCGGCTTAACCAGTTCGGAAATCCTTTGGGTGCTAAATGTCAAAGCCGCTCCTGAAATGATTGGCGCACTACGAATGATAAAAGGAATTTATCCCGCCTATCATATGAATAAAACTCATTGGGTAAGTTTAAATCTCACTGAGATTGATGAGAAATTGTTATGGGAGCTGGTGGCGGAGAGTTTTGGCTTGATATAAAATAAATAGAGAGCGTTCCCCTAGCTTGCAATCAAGGTAGCTCCCCTACTCCACCTTAAACCGATAAATCACCTGATTTGCCGATCCACGCCAAATAAGCGAGGGATCGGCTTGTTCTTTGATAAATTTGCCGTCAATGAGAACATCAATATAAGGCAGCATTTGGCGTTGGAGATCGTTAAGTTCGGCGAGTTTGTAGCCTGTCCAAAGCCAAATGTCTTTATCTGGGCATTCCCTTTTGACGCGTTTGACTAAGGCGAGCAAGGTCGGCACGTTGCGGGGGTGTAAGGGATCACCGCCTGATAAGCTAAGCCCTTGCCGTTTAATGCGTTGATCTTGTAGATCGCGAATAATTTGATCTTCCATCGCTTTATCAAAGGGAACCCCTGCACTGAATGACCAGCTTTTTTGGTTGTAACAGCCTTTGCAAGCGTGTTCGCAGCCGCTCACAAATAAAGTGCAACGCGTGCCTTCGCCGTTTACGATATCAACGGGGTAATATTGGAGGTAGTTCATAAATATTTATTTTTATTCAGGTTAATTTCTTGTTTCTTTGTGATTAATAACGGGTTTCGCCGTTGGCGACTTCCTTTCTTTTGCGTTCCTGAATGAAGAAAAGTAAAGTTTTAGTTTCATCGTTAAATCACTTTTTTCTTTGTAGTTAAGAACGAGTTTCGCTCGTTGAGCGACCTACTTTCTTTTGCGTTCCAGAATAAAGAGAAGTAACGTTTTGGTTTCATCGTTAAATTGCTTTTTTCTGCGTAATTGATAACGGATTTCGCCGTTGGCGACTTCCTTTCTTTTGCTTACCCAAAAGAAAGGAAGCAAAGAAAAGGGAACCCCGATCAAACCGCTTTTCCCTCATTCCAATAAAATTTTCTTAACGAAAAATCAGCCTGATGTTCGCTACGCTCTCGCTCGGCGTGATTTTTCTAAAAATTTTATCTCCATTCGGGCGGTTTGGACGGGGAATGAGATTAAGCTTAATTTTAAGTGCGGTGGGAATTTTTGAACTTTTAGAAGATACTAATGAAATTCCCTCGTTCCAGCCACGGCGTGGCTGTGTTACCTAACCGCCTACGGCTCGTAGGCGGTGAAGATTTTTAGCATTGTAGGGTGGGCTTCAGCCCACCTAAAACAAAGCATAGGCAACTCACTGAGTGAAAACGGTAAAATGGTGGGCTGAAGCCCACCCTACGAACTATGAAGGCGTATCATAATCTCCCGTGTAAATTGCCTTCATTTTTAACAAATTTTTAGAAAAATAACGCCTGAACGCAGCGTAGCGAGTATAGGCTTACTTTTCATTAAGAAAATTTGCTAAAAATGAAGATCAGCAATTTAGTCGGGTGCTTTTTTCTTTGCCTACTTTCTTTTGAGCAAGCAAAAGAAAGGAAGTCGCTCAACGAGCGAAACTCGTTCTTAACTACAAAGAAAAAAGCAATTTAACCCTCAAACAAAAATTCTCACACCATTCCCCACCTATAAATGCTTCACTCTTCTTTTCACCTCTTCCTGCTTTCCTGCATTAAACGGTCTGGCGTCTGGGCTGCCTAGGTAGCCGCAGACTCGGCGGGTGACGGAAACTTTTTCGCTGTCGTGGTTGCCGCATTTAGGGCAGGTGAAGCCTTTGCTGGTGCAGTGAAATTCGCCTGTGAAACCACATTCATAACATTCATCAATCGGTGTGTTGGTGCCGTAGTAAGGCACGCGGTCGTAGCTGTAATCCCACACATCTTCTAAGGCTTTGAGATTGTGCTGAATATTGGGGTATTCGCCGTAGCAAATAAATCCGCCGTTCGCCAGTGGTGGGTAAGGCATTTCAAAATCCAGTTTGTCGTAAGGATTGACCTTTTTCTCCACATCTAAATGATAGCTGTTGGTGTAATAGCCTTTGTCGGTTACGCCAGTTATCACGCCAAATTGTTTGGTGTCTAAACGGCAGAAGCGGTCGCATAAATTTTCGCTTGGGGTGGAATAAAGGCTAAACGCGTAGCCAGTTTCTTGTCGCCATTGTTTGGTGGCTTTGGCTAAATATTCCACAATCGCAATGCCTTTTTGTCGCAATTGTTCGTCATCATAAATATGATGTTGCGGATAAAGCGCGTTGATGGTTTCGTGAATGCCAATATAGCCAAGAGAAATGGAAGCACGGCCATTTTTGAAGATCTCCGCCACGTTGTCATCAGCTTTCAATCGCACGCCGCACGCTCCCTCCATATATAAAATAGGGGCAACTCGTGCTTTGGTGTTTTCAAGGCGAGCAATGCGCGTCATTAAGGCTTTTTTCGCGATGGCAAGACGTTCATCAAGTAAGGCGTAAAAACGCTGCTCATCGCCTTTAGCTTCAAGTGCGATACGCGGTAAATTCAGGCTAACCACGCCAAGGTTATTGCGTCCATCGTGCTGTAATTCGCCCTCTTGTTCATACGCGCCTAAAAAACTGCGGCAGCCCATTGGTGCTTTGAAAGATCCCGTTACTTTGACCACTTGTTCATAATTGAGGATATCGGGATACATTCGTTTAGAAGCACATTCCAACGCCAGTTGTTTGATGTCGTAATTAGGATCGCCAGCTTGTTGGTTTACGCCTTTTTTAATGGTAAAGACCAATTTCGGGAATACCGGCGTTTTGTGATTTTTACCTAAGCCACGAATGCGGTTGCGTAAAATGGCTTGCTGAATTAAACGTGCTTGCCAGCTCGTGCCTAAACCAAAACCAAAGGTAACAAAAGGGGTTTGTCCGTTGGACGTGTGAAGCGTATTCACTTCATATTCCAAGGATTGGAACGCGTCAAAACAATCCTTTTCGATCAACGCCTTGGCATAATTTTCAGGCTCAGGTACATTCCATTGTTGGGCAGTTCTTAAATGCTTTTCATAACTCAGTTGCACATAGGGTGCAAGCACTTCATCAATGCGATTAATGGTTGTACCGCCGTAAATATGGCTTGCCACTTGGGCAATAATCTGTGCGGTAACCGCTGTTGCCGTCCCGATGGATTTCGGTGGTTCAATTTCTGCATTGCCCATTTTAAAACCTTGAGTGAGCATTCCTTTGAGATCCACCAACATACAATTAAACATTGGGAAGAATGGCGCGTAATCCAAATCGTGATAATGAATTTCCCCTTTTTCGTGTGCTTCCACCACATCACGCGGCAGAATGTAACGCTTGGCATAATGTTTCGCCACAATGCCTGCCAGCAAATCCCGCTGCGTTGGGATCACTTTTGCGTCTTTGTTGGCATTTTCATTAAGCAATTCTACGTTGCTTTGCTCAATCAGCCCTTCAATTTCACGCGTGAGCTGGCTACGCTTTTCCCGCGCTAAATCACGATCGTGGCGATATTCAATATAGGCGCGTGCTACTTGCGGATAATCACTCGCCATTAACTGGTTTTCAACCAGCAACTGAATGTCGTGAATGTCAATTTCCTGCTGATACTTGGCAAAAATGCCATTGGCAACCTGTTGCCCCATTTTTTGCCAATAATCGCCCTGTTCAATGCCAACCGACAATGCCGCTTTACGAATAGCATTAACAATGCGCTGAATATCGAATTGTGCGCGTGAACCATCACGTTTAATCACAAAAAACGAACTCATTGTACAACCCCTATATATTGTGTCTTTATAATTTTGAAAGCACTATATATAGATATTTTGTTAAATTCAACTGGCTAAAATGATGTATAAAAAGATGCTTTTTTAGCCAAAAAACAGGTGAATTTATTGATTTTTCAGGCCTATTTTATGAAAAAAAGATGAGAACAATTCTCAATAAATCACAATATTATTTGATCTAAATCAAATAATATAAAAATAAAGTGCGGTGAAAAATTCGTAAGTTTTTTCTATTTTGCCCTAAAAAAACTAATGCGAAAGATAAATTAATATCAAGCATACCTTTTTGGCAATGTGATCTAGTTCAAACATTTCTCCTAATGAAATCCGTATAATATAGGCACTTTCTACCAAAATAGGGGTATAAAAATGAAAGATGTAAGAACAGAAGTGGATTTATTAGGTGAACGCGAAGTGCCAAATGATGCCTATTGGGGCATTCACACATTGCGTGCAATGGAAAATTTCAACATTTCAGATAATACCATTTCTGATGTGCCAGAATTTGTACGCGGAATGGTGATGGTGAAAAAAGCCACCGCGCTAGCCAATGGTGAGCTAGGGGCTATTCCGAAAAAAATTGCCAATGCCATTGTCAAAGCCTGTGATGAAGTGCTAGAGAATGGACGCTGTATGGATCAATTCCCAACAGATGTGTATCAAGGCGGTGCAGGCACTTCCGTGAATATGAACACCAATGAAGTGATCGCCAACCTTGCGTTGGAATTGCTCGGGCATAAAAAAGGGGAATACGATATTATCGATCCAATGGATCACGTTAATGCCAGCCAATCCACCAATGATGCCTACCCAACGGGCTTCCGCATTGCGGTATATAACAGCATTATGCACTTGCTGAAAAATATCCGTTATCTACAAAAAGGTTTTGAAGCCAAAGCCAAAGAGTTTGCCGATGTGCTAAAAATGGGGCGTACCCAATTACAAGATGCTGTGCCAATGACCGTAGGGCAAGAATTTAAAGCTTTCTCCGTGTTATTGGAAGAAGAAGTGCGTAACCTAAAACGCACAGCAAAATTACTGCTTGAAGTCAATCTTGGCGCGACCGCTATTGGTACGGGCTTAAACACCCCTGAAGGCTATGCGGAACTGGCGGTGAAATACCTTGCTGAAGTAAGCCAACTGCCTTGTGTGCCTTCTGAAAACCTAATCGAAGCCACTTCCGACTGCGGCGCTTATGTGATGGTTCACAGTGCCTTAAAACGCACCGCGGTGAAATTATCCAAAGTGTGTAATGACTTACGTCTTTTATCTTCAGGCCCAAGAGCAGGTTTAAATGAAATCAACTTGCCAGAATTACAAGCAGGTTCGTCCATTATGCCAGCCAAAGTAAACCCTGTTGTGCCAGAAGTGGTAAACCAAGTGTGCTTTAAAGTGATCGGTAACGACACCACCGTTACCTTCGCCGCCGAAGCAGGGCAATTACAGCTTAACGTAATGGAACCGGTGATTGGTCAAGCAATGTTTGAATCCATTTCACTTCTCAGCAATGCGTGCGTGAACTTGCGTGATAAATGCGTGAATGGCACTACCGTGAACGCAGACGTATGCCGTAACTATGTATTAAATTCTATCGGCATTGTTACCTATCTCAATCCGTTTATCGGTCACCACAATGGTGATATTGTTGGTAAGATTTGTGCAGAAACAGGCAGAAGCGTGCGTGAAGTGGTGCTAGAACGTGGCTTGCTCACAGAAGAGCAACTTGACGATATTCTCTCTTTAGAAAATCTGATGAATCCGCGCTACAAAGCGAAAAAATTCCTTGATGAATAAGCTGAGATAGCACTATTAACATAACAAAAGTGCGGTGGAAAAAATGGAAATTTTTCACCGCACTTTGTTTTTCTGATTGCACGCTTATCAATGCGAATTAATGGGCTTCGTCCCAGTTATTGCCCACGCCCACATCAACAATCAGTGGCACAACAAGCTCTGCGGCATTTTCCATTAGGGATTGAATGAGATCGCTGTAATGGGCAATCTGCGCTGCGTTCACTTCAAATACCAATTCATCGTGAACCTGCATAATCATTGCGATATTCGGATCTTGTGCAATGGCGCTGTCAATGGCGATCATCGCACGCTTAATAATATCCGCCGCCGTGCCTTGCATTGGGGCGTTAATCGCCACACGCTCTGCGCCTTTTCTGCGCATTGCGTTACTCGATTGAATCTCAGGCAGATACAAACGGCGTCCGAACAAGGTTTCCACATAACCTTGCTGTTTGGCTTTTTCGCGAATATCGGTCATAAAGGTTTGCACACCGGGGTAACGCTGGAAATACAAATCCATATATTTTTGCGCATCACCACGGGGAATGCCAAGCTGGCGAGAAAGCCCAAAAGCGCTCATTCCATAAATAAGCCCAAAGTTAATGGCTTTTGCACTGCGGCGTTGTTCGCTGGTAACCTCATCAAGTGGCACGCCAAAAATCTCTGCAGCGGTGGAACGGTGAATATCCTTGCCTTGCTGGAATGCACTAATCAAGCCTTGATCTTGCGATAAATGTGCCATTATGCGCAGTTCGATTTGAGAATAATCCGCCGCGATAATTTTATACCCTTCGCGTGCAATAAAGGCTTGGCGAATACGGCGCCCTTCTTCATTACGAATAGGGATATTCTGCAAATTTGGATCGCTGGAAGAAAGCCGCCCCGTTGCCGTTACGGCTTGATGATAAGAGGTGTGAATCCGCCCCGTGCGTGGATTGATCATCAACGGAAGTTTATCCGTATAAGTGGATTTCAATTTCGCTAAACCACGATGTTCAATAAGTAATTTCGGCACAATATGCCCTTGTTGTGCCAACTCTTCCAACACTTCTTCATTGGTGGAAGGCGCGCCTTTTGGGGTTTTGGCGATAATCGGTAAACCGAGCTTTTCAAACAGGATTTCTTGTAATTGTTTGGTGGACGCAAGGTTGAAATTTTCCCCAGCCGCCTGATGCACTTGACTTTCAAGTGCGGTTAATTTTTCGCTAATTTCTTGCGATTGTGCGAGCAAGGTTTCGCTGTCCACCAACACGCCGTTGCGTTCAATACGTGATAACACGCCCACCAATGGCATTTCAATATCATCAAATAACTTCACCAAACTTTCTGTTTGTGCTAATTCTGGCCATAGGGTTTGGTGCAATTTCATTGTGATGTCTGCATCTTCCGCGGCATATTCACTGGCTTGTTCGATAGCAATTTTATCAAAGGTGAGCTGCTTTTTGCCCTTGCCTGCAATGGCTTCAAATTCAATGGGTTGATGATCCAAATGGCGTTTGGCAAGCTCGTCCATATTGTGTCGCCCTGTGCTGTTTAGCACATAGGATTCCAACATTGTGTCAAAACGCACGCCTTGCAGTTCAATGCCGTGATTGGCGAATACGGTGAGATCGTATTTGATATTTTGCCCCACTTTTTCAATCTGCGGATTTTCCAATAAAGGCTTAAGTGCCACCAAACATTGCTGCTTGTCTAACTGGCTCGGCACACGTTCAAAATAGGTTTCGGTTGCGTCTGCGCTGCCGAATAAATCCCCTTGCGATTGGCTTTCACGCACCACTTCGTGCAAATGATCAAGGGGGATATAGCATGCCTCGCCATTTTCTAAAGCAAAAGAAATACCTACCAAGTTCGCTTGCATTACGTCTAAATTATCGGTTTCCGTATCCACCGCAATGAGTTTGGCGTGCTGAATTTTATTCAGCCATTCATCGAGCTTGGCTTGGCTATCCACGGTTTCATACAAAGTGCGGTCGATTTTTACCGAATTTTTCACCGCACTTTTTGCTACATTTTCTTGTGCTGTTGGCGTTGCAAATTTGGCGCTTTGCAAATCCCCTTTAGTTAAACCGCTTTCGCCGTCCATCACTTCATTTAGCCAACGCTTAAACTCATAGCGCGCGAAATATTCCACTAATTCATCACGCTGATTTTGCCCAAGCGTGAGTTCTTCTGGCTTCACCGCTAAGGGCACATCGGTTTTGATGGTCGCAAGAATGTAAGACAAATCCGCATCAGCTTTGGCGGCAAGCAATTTTTCGCCTAATTTTTTTGCACCACGAATGGGCAGCTCCGCCACTTTTTCCAAATTAGCGTAAATCTCAGCCATACTGCCAATGCCTTGCAAAAGCCCAAGCGCAGTTTTTTCGCCCACACCAGCCACACCGGGGATATTGTCCGCACTGTCGCCCATTAAGGCCAAATAATCAATAATCAATTCAGGCGGAATGCCATATTTTGCAATCACGCCCTCGCGATCCAGCAGGCTGTTATTCATTGTGTTGATGAGCATAATGTTATCGTCCACCAACTGAGCCATATCCTTATCGCCCGTGCTAATCAACACTTTTTGGCCTGCCTGAGAAGCCTGCACCGCAAGCGTGCCGATAACATCGTCCGCTTCTACCCCTTCAATAGATAAAAGCGGAATGCCAAGGGCTTTGATAATGGCGTGCAAGGGCTGAATTTGCTTGCGCAAATCATCAGGCATCGGCGGACGGTGCGATTTATATTGCTCAAATAATTCATCACGGAAAGTTTTCCCTTTGGCATCAAACACCACCGCAATATGGCTTGGCTGCACCTGCGCAATCAAACTTTTCAGCATATTCAAAACGCCATACATCGCCCCCGTTGGCTCGCCAAGAGAGTTGGTAAGCGGTGGAAACGCGTGGAACGCACGATACAAATAAGACGATCCGTCAACTAACACAAGCGGATTTTCTGCAATTTTAGCCATAAGATTCTCGATAACTGTGATGAAAAATGGGGGATATTATAGCGGAAAGTGCGGCGGGATTTTGAAAAATTTTACAAGAATAAGCTGACAATGCACAACGCGCCCCATTATAATCCCCCGAATTAATTGATTGAACGCAAAAAACGGAAAGCACAAACTATGAATATCATCACCGTAACAGACCGCGAAACCTTACCCCTAGATCACTTGCTTAATCTCTGGCAAGCCAGCGTGGAAGCCACTCATCACTTCTTATCCAAAGAAGAAATCGCCGCCATTCGCCCTTATGTGCCAGAAGCGTTCAAAGGCGTGGAGCATTTATTATTAGCAGAAAAAGACGGTGAAATCATCGGCTTTATGGGCATCAACGGCAGTAAATTAGAAATGCTCTTCATCGCCCCTGAACAACGCGGCAAAGGCATCGGCAAGGCCTTATTACAGCACGGAATCACGGAATTGGGTGTGAATAGCCTAACCGTCAATGAACAAAACCCACAAGCAGTGGGCTTTTACCAGCATATGGGCTTTCAAACGGTGGAACGGCATGAATTGGACGAACAGGGGCAGCCGTATCCGATTTTGGTGATGGAAAAGTAAGATATAGTCAACCACATATTTATCAAAAGAGCAGAGCGTACTGCTTTTTTGTTTAATTATTCTAGAAATTAGTTATAAGGAAAAAAGATGAGCAATATAGATAAAAATACAGCCCATACTAAAGTGGAAGGTAAACAAAATTCTAGTAATTTTCAGTGGATAGATTTCTATCAAGAAATAGCAAATAAATTATTAGCTTTTGAGAACAGAAGGCAGGAATTAATTAAAGGAATTTATACTATTCTAGAGAAATTGGAGCTAGATAATTTTTTGCAAGATAAATTTGAAGATGGAAGCAGCGGTTCCTTACAAGATATTTGCCCATTCACTGTCATGGGGATATTTAATAGAGGCGTCAAAGGTATTAATCGAACAAGAATTGCACAAGAACTCGCCAAACTACTTGGTGTTTCTATGCCTGCGCCGCAAACCTTTGATGGAATTCCTATTCTTAATAATCAGAATTCATGGTTTTTTGATTATGGTTATAAACAACAAAAAGAAGACATTGACAATCTATGGAAAATGTTTAGGCAGGCAATTACTTACGCCGACAAAAATAACGATAACAATAAAATCAAGTTTAAAGAAATTTATAATAATGTAATCAAGCAAAATCATGTTAAATGGAACCTTACAATGGGATTATATTGGATACGTCCTAAACATTATTTGCCTCTTGATAGAAATTCAAGAAAATATATTGAAATCCATCTGAATGATAGAAGATTTTCTGACTATAAGGTTTGTAGTGCAGATGAATACTTTAAATTAATGGATATTTTAAAAGAAGAATTTAAAGACGAAAACTTTCCAGTGCATTCTTTCCCAGAGCTATCGTATGAGGCTTGGCTGTCATCTAATGATAATAGCAAACCCACTAAACCTAATCCTACCCCATCTAATAAATTAAAAGAAGAAACAAAAACTACCATGCCTTATTCTATTGAAAATATCCTAGCAGAGGGCTGCTTTTTGCCTAAAGAGCAATTGGAAAAAATTCTTCAACGCCTACAAATTAAGAAAAATCTTATTCTCCAAGGCCCACCAGGCACAGGGAAAACTTGGCTAGCTAAGCGGTTAGCATTTGCTTTAGTCGGAGAAAAAGATGCGAAAACGAGCAAGATTCGTGCGGTTCAATTCCACCCCAATCTTTCCTATGAAGATTTCGTTCGAGGCTGGCGGCCGTCAGGCGATGGAAAACTGGCATTGGTTGATGGCATATTTATGGAGATGATTCAGACGGCAAAAAAGAATCTAAATTTAGAGTATGTCGTTGTAATTGAAGAAATCAACCGTGGCAATCCTGCACAAATTTTTGGTGAAATGCTTACTTTGCTCGAAGCCGATAAAAGAATAGAAGATGAAGCATTAACTCTTTCCTATCAGCGCAAAGACGGCAAACGCATCTTTATTCCAAAAAATCTTTATATTATCGGCACAATGAATATTGCGGATCGCTCCCTTGCCTTAGTGGATTTAGCCTTACGCCGTCGGTTCGCTTTTATTAATCTCATGCCGTTATTTAATGAGGCTTGGGAAAAATGGTTAAAAGATTGTGGCATTGCAGAAAGCGCCATAGAAACCATAAAAACATGTTTAACGGCACTTAATAAGCAAATATCAGAAGACCCAAACTTAGGTACCCAATTCCAAATTGGGCATAGCTACTTTACGCCATCAGAAAAAGAAAAGGAAAAAAAGATTGCTGATGTGTATGAATGGTTTGAGCAAATCATAGAGAGTGAAATATCACCTTTACTTGATGAATATTGGTTTGATAATCCAGATAAAGCGAAAGCAGCAAAAGATTTATTGAAGATTTCTGTATGAATGAAATAGAGATAAACCTTACTGAAGAGATAGGCCACATCAATAAAATTCCTGTCCGCAATCTTTGGTTATTAATGCTATATGCTTCTGATTTATTCAGGAGCTTGGCAAAGAAAAATATTGCGGTAGAAGACAATCCCGATGATATTCCCGATCTCATCGCAAAAATACTTTGTCGCCAAGTAGAGCGCCGTATTCAGCGCAATTTAAGTTATGGCTATCAATCAAGATCGGACATACTCCATCGCGTGCGTGGACGCATTGACCTATTCTATACCGAGCGCCATCAACTGCTTAACCGAGGCAAAGTAGCGTGTCGGTTTGATGAGTTGACAGTTAATACCGTTCTCAATCGATATGCGCGTGCAGCGCTGGAAAAAATTGCTGGAATAGTTAAAGATAAAAAAACGTTAGCACACAAATGCCGAAATTTATCTGCCAGCTTAAAACATATGGGCGTAGTCGGTGAATGTCCTTCCCGAAGCGAAATTTCTAGCATTCGTTTGGGTAGACATGAAGTAGAAGATAAACCCATGATGGCAGCCGCTCAACTGGCATTTAATCTTGCTCTGCCTACTGAAATGGTTGGCAGCAAATCACTCTTTTCACCCGAACGAAAAATTGAATGGATTAGAAAGCTATATGAAAAAGGTGTTGCGGGTTTTTATGATGTGGCCTTATCACCAAAAGGCTGGCGTGTAACAGCAGGGAAACAACTCAATTGGCAGATAAGTAACAAAACTTCAGGAATTGATGACATCTTTCCCTCAATGCGTGCTGATATTATTCTTGAACATCAAGAACTAAAACGGCGCATCATTATTGACACCAAATTCAACACGCTCACAACTGGAGGCTGGCATAGAAAACAAAGCTTACGCAATGCCTATCTTTATCAAATCTATACCTACATACGCTCACAGGAAAATCAGAATGACCCATTATCCCAAAACGCATCAGGGTTATTGCTGCATCCTTCCGTTGATGGCGATAGGAATGAATCTGTAACGATACAAAATCATCAATTTCAATTTGCTACTGTTGACTTAAGCAAATCAGCAAAAGAAATAAGAAAACAGTTGTTAGATATAGTTGAAACAAATTGAAATAAATTTTGATCATAAAAAAGAAGAAAAAAACACCGCACTTTGCAATTAAGGGCTAACGCTATTGGAACATTATCGAGATACGCCTATGGGGTTGGTGCGGATTAACGCAGCTTTGGCGACTATTGAGCATATGCTATTGCCCAAATTAGCCTATTTTCAATAACGCTATCCTGATATTGTGCTTGAACTCACGAGCGACAATCACTTTGTGGATATCGTGGCAGAAAGTTTTGATGCAGGTATCCGCTTGGATAGCGATGTATCAGAAGAAATGATTGCCGTTAGAATCAGCGAACCTTTAAAAATGGTTACGGTGGCAAGCCCAAAATATTTGGCAAAAAATGGTATTCCACAAAACTTGGATCATTTATCCCAACACCAATGCATTGGTTATATACCTGAAGATTTGGTGGTAAATGAATTGGCAAGCGCTCAGATTATCCGCTTATTTGATGAATATGCATTCGCGTTGCCCGCCTTATATTTGTACTATCCGCACCGCAATGTTTCACCCGCATTAAGAGTCGTCATTAATTCTTTAAAAGTTTGATTAAAAAATATTCATAATTTATTGTTAAAAATTAAAATAAAAACCCTTTTGCCATCAATCATTGCTTAAAGAAGAATGAATGAACAAACTAGAAGCCCTAAAATATTTCTGCACCGCCGCCGAGAGCAAAAATTTCCGAGAAGCCGCTAACCGTCTGGCTATATCGCCCTCTGCCGTCAGCCGCACCATTGCTGAATTGGAACAGCAACTGGGCGAATTGCTCTTTAAACGCAACAGCCGCAGCATCCAGCTCACGGAATTTGGCGAAGATTTTTTACCCAAAGCCGAACAACTGCTGCAAGACAGCGAACAGCTTTTTCAAAACATTCACCAGCAAGATTTACAAGGCATGGTGCGTATCAGCAGCGTCCGACTGCCGTATCACCACCGCATTTTATGCGATTTATTAGATGCGCTCACACCCTATCCCGACACCATTTTGGATTGGCAAATCGACCCCATCAAACGCCACCACATTCAGCACCGCATTGATATTGGCGTGCGCATTGGCAACGCGCCCGACCCCAGTTTTATCGTCAAACCCATCGCGCAGACGGAATATCTCTATGTCGCCGCGCCGTCCTTAATCGAGGCATTGGGAGAACCGAAAGATTTGGAAGATTTTCGCGTGCGCTATCCGTTCAGCGGCTTGATGAATTTAGAAACGGGCAAACTGTGGGGATTTTCCTTTGGCGATGAATTATTTCAGCCAAAAAACATCCGCCTCATCAGCACCGATCCTTACGCCCAACTCACCGCCGTCTTGGCTGGAAAAACAGTGGCGCAATTAGGCAGCCTCGCCTGTCGGAAATATTTAAACAATGGGCAACTGCGGCAACTGTTCCCAGACATCAAACAAGAAAGCTGGCAGCTCTACCTCTATCGCCCTTATCACCCACTCACCCCAAAACGCGTGCGTTTGGTGTTTGAATTATTGGAGAAAATTTTAAGGAAGCATCTTGTGGAATAAAAAGAAAAACCCGAGTTCAATTCACAACTCGGGTTTTTATCAAGACTGTTTCCCTCACCCCACCTGCACCCTTTGCGCAATATCTTTCAAATTACTGTAGTTTTCCACCAAACTCGACACATCATCAAGCAACATTGGTTAATATCCGCAAAATAAACGTCCCCAATGGGTGGTTTGTGGAGAAAGAGGTCTAAGAAAGACAGCCTGAAAAACTTTCAGGCAGCCTATCTTATTAAATAAAATCTTGCATTAAATCATCAATGGTTTCCTTAACCGAACGTATAGCATGAATATAAGTGACCCCATTACCAACCGAGATATACCCCTTTTCCAAATCCCCCTCTAACATTCCCAGCCTCATACCATATCCACCAGTTTGTGCTTGTGCCAACGATTCACGGCTTGCTCCCGACTCATCTAATGCTTTTAGATGCCAAGCCAGTTGCGTAGGCAATGAGCGATAATATGCAGGTAAAGTGCGAAATAAAATTAAATCTTGTGCACTGCTCTCTACCAACATTTTTTTAACATCGGGATGCATTCTATTTTCTATCGTCGCCAACAACACCGACCCAACAAATACCCCCTCTGCCCCTAACGCAAATGCCGCACGCACGCCACGAACATCCGCAATGCCACCAGCTGCCATAACAGGAATATCTACCGCATCAACCATTTGTGGCACAATGGAAAAAGTCCCAATCACTCGCTCAGGCACCGTCCCGCCCTCATCAAAACCTGTTGCAACAAAAATATCCGCACCAATTTCTTGGGCATAACGTGCATTTTCTACCGTTGGTGTAAGTGGACGAAAAATGGTTTTCATATGATGAGCTTTAAATTTTTCTAGCATAGGACGATAATCATAACCGTCTAATCCGTTAATCAAAACCACTGGCACTTTTTCTTCTACGAGTAAATCCACTACTTTAGGGACAGTTTCCAGATCGTTGCTCAATATTGTAGGCACGCCAAACGGTTTATCCGTGAGCGCCTTAACCTTTTGAATTTCCTCACGCATCGTTTGCAAAAGTGCTTCCGTTGTTTTAGGTGCTTTGTGCAAACCTGCATTAGGCCCCAAAATCCCTAACCCACCTGCATTACTCACTGCGGCAACAAAATGCGCATCCGTCATCCAGCTCATTGGCCCTTGAACGATGGGTAAATCAATGCCCAAAATCTCACAAATTCTGCTTTTCATCTGTTTTTCCTTATAGTTAGAGAAGATGCCACTATTGTAACTTTTCAAAATCAAAAGTAGAATAGCAAGAAACAATAAGCACGTTTTCATTTATGGAAAGATATGAACCTAGATGACCTAAAACTCTTTACAGCCATTTTTCAAGCAGGCAGCCTTTCTACGACATCCATTCGTCTTAATATTGCCATTGCCACATTGAGCAGACGCTTATCAGAATTAGAAAAATCCTTACAAACGCAACTGTTCATTCGCGGTAAAAATGGACTAACCCCAACCGCAAAAGGCATTTATCTTTATGAACAAGTGCATTTAAGCATTGATCATTTATTAGAAACAGAAAGACAATTGCAGCATCAACAAATGCCATTAAGCGGCGTTTTACGTCTATCCACTCCATCAGCCTGCGAGCCTATTTGGACGTGGGCAAATACTTTTCGCCAATGCCATCCAGAAGTGATGATTTATATCCAAGTTACCGATAGAGTGATCGACTTAATTGCCGATGGGATTGATATTGCTTTTAGAGTTGGGAACTTACAAACAGAAAATGTCATTGCCCGTAAGGTGATGGCAATCCATACCCAATGGATTGCTCATGAAAACGTTATTGCACAATGGGGAACACCCAAAACCCCTCAGGATTTAATACATTTTCCTTGCGCTGGCTGGTCAGCAGATGGACAAAATAAAATGCAATGGCAGTTTTCCAATCAATCTATTGAATTAAAAGGTATTTTTACTTCAAATGATATTTATGCCATCGCACATTTCGCGAAACAAGGAACAGCCATTTGTCAATTACCTGATTACTTGGCTAAACCGCTTATTGAAAATGAAGGATTTGTTGAAATTTTACCTGACTATGGCTCAAAAGCTTACCCTATCCACGCACTGTATTTGGCACATCGCTATCCTTCAACCTTAATTAAAAAATTTTTGGATTTTTGTTTGGAGCAGGCAGCGTGAAAAGAAAAACCCGAGCTTACTATTTAAACTCGTTTTTTATACTTTTTATATCACTCAGGCTGCCTGAAAGACGGTTAAGTTTTCAGGCAGCCTCAGAACGATTTGTAACAGTTTCCCCTTCCATCATAAGAGAGAGCAGCAACATCGCTCTACCGATAAAAAAATAAGATGATTATGGATTGCAGAGAAAACGCCGGATAAACCGTAGCCTACCAAGGATTAGGCAGTAGCAAAGAACATGCAGGCGTTACTCTAATTAATATTGCGTAGGTGAGCTGACCGGCATTTCAAAACTAAGCGCAAGCAGGACTCTCACCATTTTGGTGAAGGTTATTCTTATATTTCTTGTTCAAGTTTTTTTGAATCCATTTGCCCATTACATCCACTTCAAGCAGCGTTACCTGATGTTCAATAGGATAGGTTTGAAACGTAAAATCCCGATGCTGTGCCAGCAACATTTTGCCCTGTTCAATTTGGGCAAGAGTAATTAGCGAATCTTGGCTGCCGTGTAACCATAAAATGGGGGTATAAAAACCGTTATCTTGCCATTGATTAGCAAGTGGCAGGTAGCCTGATAGCCCGATAATGCCGCCAAGGGGCTTATCGTAGCTTGTACCTGCCAGTAGCGAAATGGCACAACCTTGCGAAAATCCCCCTAAGAAAATTCGTTGGCTCGAAATGCCTTGAGCAATTTGTTCATCAATCAATTGATGAACATACTTAACCGCACTTTGAATGCCGCTTGCATCTTCTTTGACAAGAAAATCATTGCCAAGTAAATCGTACCAACTCGACACCGCCTGCCCTGCCCACGTGTTATATCGCACAGGGGCATGCGGTAAGATGAATTGAGTATGCGGCAACTGGCTTGCCAAATGCGTTGCCACACTTTGAAAATGCAAGCCGCTAGTGGTTAAGCCATGCAGAAAAATCACGCAAGAATCCATTTCAGAGGGCTTGATAATAAGCGGATTGGCACGCGGTATTAATGGCATCCATCCACTCCGCATTGCATTCCCGCCACAATGTCCGCTTGTTGCTCTTGCGTCCACAGTTCTTGCAGTAGATTAAGAAAATGTGCACTTGGTACAGAGCCAGCCACAGGCACACCATTGATACGGAAATAGGGCACAGCTTGCACACCTAATTGTTGCGCCTCTTGCTCATCGGCACGCACCGCATCGGCAAACTCATCAGAATCCAGCATTTGGCGAATGCGCTCGCCATCAATGCCTATTTCTTCGCCGACTTGAATCAAATTGGCGTGATCAGAAAGCGCGAAATGATCGATAAAATACGCACGAAATAAACGCTCCACCGCCTCGCTTTCTTTCCCCAACTGCGCCGCCAGTTTGGTCAAACGGTGGGCATCAAACATATTGGTGTTTTGCACCTGCTCATAATCCATATCAATGCCCGCTTTTTGTGCCATTTGTTCAATGCCACGAATCATATTCAGCGCTCCTTGTGGCGTTTTGCCATATTTGTATTCAATGCGTTGCTGCGTGCTGTTTTCCACCTGCTTGCTTGCCTGTGGGTAAAGCTCATAGGCTTTGTGGTGAACCTGTACCGCTTCTGCGTGTTCAAACTGTGCCAATGCTTGCTCTAAATGGCGTTTGCCTATATAGCAAAACGGGCAGGCATAATCTGAAAAAATATCAATCTTCATCGTTGTGTCCTATCGTTAAATCTAAAAATATAGATGTAAAGTTTACTAAAAAAACGCCTGTCGGCGCTGGTGTAGCGGATTCATCACCCCACTGTTTGCGCAGTGATTATAAAATCGTTGCTAATTGCTGGAGAAAATCCGCCACGGCTTGAGTGTTGTAGCGATAATACGTCCACTTCCCCGTGCGTTTCATCTCCAACAAGCCCGCATTTTTCAAGCTATTTAAATAAGACGACACTACCGATTGAGCCAAGCCACTTTTAATCACCACCGCCTGCACACATACCCCACCATCAGCATCAATGGCTTCTGAGGAAAATTCTGCTGAAGTGAAATAGGCGTGAGGCGATTTGAGCCATTGCAACATTTGCAAACGGCTTTCATTGGAGAGAGCTTTTAGGGTTTCTATCGTTGTTGTCATCTTTATCCTTGGCCATCAAAAATCAAGGGTATTTTAATCTACAAAACTAGATTTGTCAATATGTAGCTTGCTAAAAGTGAACGAAAAAACTACTACACTTTTAACCTAGCCCATTATTGCCCCCTGATGCCATCTGTAATGACAGCTTATTCTTCAACAATTAGCCCTTTGCCGATTCGGTAATGCACATACCCAAGAAGCGGACATCACATTAGCGATACCATCAGCTTGGGCTGAAATGCCATGATGATTTTCCTTATTTCATTGATTGTTGCGAGATGAACAATTATTTACTCTTTTTTATCATGAAACAATTCTTTAAAAGATATTTTAAAAAATCTGCCTGAAATCTTTCAGACGGCCTTTTAATAGCGAAAACCACCCTGATTCCCCACCACTTCTACTCTAATCTTCAGTATTTCTTTTTCTGCCACCATCTGTGCTGTTTTGCTTAAATACTCCTGAAAATGCGGGGTTTGCCGGTGTTGTTCATAGGCTTTGGCATCGGCATAGATTTCAAAAAATAGCCAATGATTCGGGGCATTTTTCTCCGTGCCTGCCGCCATCAGCCAAACGCCGTTTTCTTTGTCCATCGCGATTTGCATTTCATTTTTTACGATTTGGGCAAACTCGCTTTGATACTCGGGTTTGACGCGGACTTTCACCAAATTGGTCTGCATGGTTTGCCGTTGGCGACTTCCTTTCTTTTGCTTACCCAAAAGAAAGAAAGCAAAGAAAAGGGAACCCCGATCAAACCGCTTTTCCTCATTCCAATAAAATTTTCTTAACGAAAAATCAGCCTGATGTTCGCTTCGCTCTCGCTCGGCGTGATTTTTCTAAAAATTTTATCTCCATTCGGGCGGTTTGGACGGGGAAATTCGGTTAAGGCGAATTTTAAAGTGCGGTGGGATTTTTTGAGGTTTTAGAAGGTACTAATAAAATTCCTTCGCATAGCCACGGCGTGGCTGTGCTATCTAACCACCTACGGCTCGTAGGTGGTAAAGTTAAGAACAAATCTCCCCTACCCCCTCTTTACTAAAGAGGGGAACTGTAGGTACAACCTATGAAAGCGTATCATAATTTCCCGTGTAAATTGCCTTCATTTTTAACAAATTTTTAGAAAAGTAACGCCTAAACGCAGCGTAGCGAGTATGGGCTTACTTTTCGTTAAGAAAATTTGTTAAAAATGAAGATCAGCAATTTAGTCGGGGCTTTTTTCTTTGCCTACTTTCTTTTGAGCAAGCAAAAGAAAGTAGGTCGCTCAATGAGCGAAACTCGTTCTTAACTACAAAGAGAAAAGCGATTTGACGATAAAACAAAAACTTTACTTTTCTCCATTCGGCTAAACAAAAGCAAGGAAGTCGCCAACGGCGAAATCCGTCATCAATCCCAACTAAAAACAACAATCATCCAAATACCCCAACACTATTCCCCCAAATCTGCGCTTCAATCTCATCAGGGCTTTCCGACCTTAATTCGCATAATACCTTGAACGTTTCTCGTATGCGCATTGGTCGGTTTGGTTGTCCTTGAAAGCCTGACACGGGCATATCCGGGCTGTCAGTTTCGAGCAATAAGCTATCTAAAGGCAGACGTTTAATAGTTTCACGAGTTTTGTTCGCACGTGCATAGGTAATCACACCGCCTACGCCAATTTTATAGCCTAAATCGACAAAGCGTTTGGCTTGTTCATAACTACCTGAGAAACCGTGTACCACACCCGTAATGCTAAGTTGGGCATTTTTTAAAAAACGATAAAGATCCTCATGAGATTTGCGTGAATGTAAATTCACTGGTAATTGATTGTCTTTCGCTAAATGAAGTTGAGCTTCTAAAAATTCGCATTGTTTTTGCCATAATGCAGGCGTTAATAGCTCAGGCACGCCTTTTTCTAAGCCAATTTCAGCTACCGCGGTCAGATTGTTAGAACGCTGAGCAAGCCGCTGCGCCAATAGGTCTAAATCTGCTAAGCGATGCCGAGCAATATATAATGGATGTAAACCCAAGCCATAATAAAGCTGTTTAGGATAAAGTGCGGTGAGTTTTTCAATATTATTAAAATCTTCTGCTTGCACTGCCACCACTAACATTTTCTCAACGCCAGCTTGTTGGCTTTCTTCAATCAGTTCCGCCAAAGGCTGTTGAGTGCTAGCCAATAAATAATCAAGATGAGTGTGAGTATCAAAAAATGGCACGAAAATTCCTGTTAATCAAAAATGGTCTGCCAATGTTTGGCGTGATGTGCTTCAAAACACATTTTTATTTGTGCTTCTGTTGTTTTGCCCGTTGCCAAAGGTGGTAAATTCTGTAAGGAAAAATAACCACTGGCTAAGGTTTCGCTATTTGGTTTAAATTCTCCCCCTATAGCACGGCAATAAATGAACACTTTACATACATTATGCGCCAACGCAGGAGGGTTATTTTTAGTATGATCTTGCAAGGCAATAACAAACTCGGCTATGGCATCTAGCCCTGCTTCTTCCTTTACTTCTTTCAGCACATTTTCTTTGACGGTGGCAACCACATCACACCAACCGCCGGGAAGCGCCCACAAGCCATTTTCTTCTTGTACCAATAGAATTTGGTTATCTTGAAAAATTGCCGCTCTAGTATCAATTTTTGGCGTTTGATAACCATTTTCATTGCAAAATAACTGGGTAACACGCGCTAAAGGTAAATTAGATTGGGCTTGCAACATTTCAGCGCTAATTTCTCTAATCCGTTGAAAGCGTTCTAAATCAAATTTGTTTTCAGAATAAAATAAGCCAGCTTGTGCCAAGCCTTGCAATTCGATTATCCATTGCAACCATTTTTCATTTTGCATCGTACGCTTCCTTAGAGAAGATAGTAAAAATCAAGTGCGGTAAAAATTTTAGTTATTTTAAAAGGAGGCAAGCCTCCTTTTATTTCGTCAATCTTATTCCACTGTAACAGACTGAATGACAATATCGTCCACAGGAACATCTTGGTGGAAGCCTTTATTGCCGGTTTTTACACCTTTGATTTTATCTACGACATCCATACCGTCCACGACTTCACCAAATACGGCATAGCCCCAATCTTGTACCACTTCTTTGCCAAACATTTGTTTAGAACGGTAATCCAAGAACGTATTATCTGCTACATTAATAAAAAACTGTGCTGTTGCAGAATGCGGATCAGAAGTGCGAGCCATTGCGATAGTCCCACGTTTATTGCTTAAACCGTTATTGGCTTCGTTTTTGATAGGCGCATTGGTATTTTTTTCCTTCATTCCCGCTTCCATTCCACCACCTTGGATCATAAAGCCGTTAATAACACGGTGGAAAATTGTGTTATCATAAAACCCATTTTTACAATAGGTTAAAAAATTTTCGCTGGTAAGTGGCGCTTTTTCGCTATTTAAAGTAAGTTTGATATCACCCAAATTGGTGTGTAAAGTAACCATTGTCATCGTTATATTCCTCTAACTGATAAAGGCGGTTATTATTTCATAAAAGTGCGGTATAATTCCAGCTCATTTATTTTGTCTAATTCATCATTTCAAGAGAAACAAACAAATGCTAAAAATTTTCAATACATTAAGCCGAGAGAAAGAAATTTTTACTCCCATTGAAGCCAATAAAGTGGGAATGTATGTGTGCGGTGTTACCGTTTATGATTTATGCCATATCGGACACGGACGCACTTTTGTTTGTTTTGATGTGATTGCACGTTATTTACGCTATTTGGGTTACGATCTCACTTATGTACGCAACATTACCGATGTGGATGACAAGATCATTAAACGCGCATTAGAAAACAAAGAAACCTGTGAGCAATTAGTGGATCGAATGGTCGCTGAAATGTATCGTGATTTTGATGCGCTCAACATTTTACGCCCAAATATTGAACCAAGAGCCACCCATCATATTCCTGAAATTATTGATATTGTTGAAAAATTAATTCAACGTGGCCACGCTTATGTGGCAGAAAATGGCGATGTGATGTTCGATATAGAAAGTTTCCCACAATATGGCAAACTTTCTCGCCAAGATCTCACTCAATTACAAGCCGGGGCAAGAATTGAAATTTCAGAAATTAAGAAAAACCCGATGGATTTCGTGTTATGGAAAATGTCTAAACCGAATGAACCAAGCTGGGATTCCCCTTGGGGAAAAGGCCGTCCGGGCTGGCATATCGAATGTTCCGCAATGAACAGCAAGCAACTTGGCGATCATTTTGATATTCACGGCGGTGGCTCGGATTTAATGTTCCCGCACCACGAAAACGAAATTGCCCAATCTTGCTGCGCTCACGATGGCGACTATGTGAACTATTGGATTCATTCAGGAATGATAATGGTGGACAAAGAAAAAATGTCGAAATCTCTCGGCAATTTCTTCACCATTCGCGACGTGTTAAATCACTATAACGGCGAAGTGGTGCGTTATTTCTTGCTCACTGCCCATTATCGTAGCCAACTCAATTACAGCGAAGAAAACCTTAACCTTGCGCAAGGCGCATTAGAGCGTTTATATACCGCATTACGCGACACCGATGCCACAGTCGCTCCACAAGGCGGTGAAGAATTTGTCGCCCAATTTAAAGAGGCGATGGACGATGATTTCAATACGCCAAATGCCATTTCTGTACTATTTGAAATGGCGCGTGAAATCAATAAATTAAAAGGCGAAGATAAAACCAAAGCAAATCAACTTGCTGCACGTTTGCGTGAATTAGGCGATATTTTAGGCTTATTACAACAAGATCCTGAAAGTTTCTTACAAGCAGGTGCTGACGATGATGAAGTGGCAAAAATCGAAGCCTTAATCAAACAACGCAACGAAGCCCGCGCTGCCAAAAACTGGGCCGCTGCTGATGAAGCCCGCAATCAGCTCAACGCAATGGGCATTGTGTTAGAAGACGGTGCAAATGGCACGACTTGGCGGAAGCAGTAAACAAACATATCGCAGGTAAATGGCCTGCGATATTTTTATCTAACAAACTCAAAAAATAAAAGGATAAAAAAATGAACTACCAAGCAGTCGCTTTTGATTTAGATGGCACATTGCTCAATTCACAAGGGCAGATTCTTGCGGAAAATAAACAGGCGATCGCTAAGTTGCAACAGCAAGGCGTTAAAGTATTGTTGGTAACAGGGCGACATCATACGGCGGTGATTCCTTATTATGTGGAGCTGGGTTTAACCACGCCGATTATTTGTTGCAACGGCACCTATGTTTATGATGTGCAAAATGACAAGGTGCTGGCTGCCAATCCACTTTCGCAACAACAAGCGCAGCAAATTTATGATACGGCAACCAAGCACCATTGCCATTTATTAATGTATTCTCGCAATGCGATGAATTATGCTGAGCTCAATCCGCATATGGAAAAATTTCTGAAATGGGTGGCCAGTTGCCCTGAGAATGTCCGTCCTTTAGTGCGAAAAGTCGAAAGCATTCAAGATGTGATCGATCACGACAAGCCAATCTGGAAGTGCGTGATTAGCGCCCAAAACAAAGACATTATGAACCAAGTGGTGGCAGAATTGCCGATTGAGCAATTTAGCTGTGAATGGTCTTGGGTGGATCGTGTGGACATAGCCAACGCTGGCAATACCAAAGGGGCAAGATTGCTAGAACTATTAAATCAATGGCAAATTTCACCGCAGCAAGTGATTGCGTTTGGCGATAACCACAATGACATCAGTATGCTCACTGCTGTGGGATTAGGCGTGGCGATGGGCAATGCGGAAGATGAAGTAAAACATCAAGCCAAGCTCACCACCACAAGCAATGATGAAGCTGGCATTGCAGAAGTCTTAAAAGTGCAGTTTGCAGATAAAAATCTGTAATTTTTTCACCGCACTTTTCAATATACAAAATAGATAAAATGCCTATTTCTTACCAATAAATTAGCGTGAAATAGGCAAATAGCGGTATTTAAAATGAATCGCCAAAAACAGCATAATGCTAACCAAGGCAAAAATACCGCCAACCATTCCAATATAAGGCAACCCTAAATGTTGCATTACTTGATTGCCGAGCAATGCACCGCCACCAATGCCGATATTATAAATGCCTGAGAAAATCGCCATTGCGACATCCGTGGCATCTGGTGCGAGTTGTAAAATGCGGATTTGCAAACTCAAACCAATGCCTGCAATGCCAATGCCCCACAATAGCACCAACGGATAAGTAAAGGCGGAATGGCCTTTTAATAGCGCTAAAGCAAAGAGTGAAAGAGCCAGACTGCTCATTGCAATCAGCAGAAATTTTGCTGGTCCAAAGCGGTGAAAACGACTAAATAGCATACTGGCGATCATTCCTGCGCAGCCAAACAGCAATAAAATCAAGGTGGTTTCCGTTGGGGCGATGCTCACTTCTTGAATCATAAAAGGTTCAACATAACTGTATGCAGTGAAATGAGCGGAAATCACAATGGCGGTGAGAACAAATAACCCCACCAACAGCGGACGTTTGAATAATAGCGGGACACTTTTTAATGTGCCGGCGTTTTTGCTCACTAAGTGCGGTAATAATTTATATAGAAAAATCAACACGATAAACGCTACTACGCCAATCACGCCAAAGGTGGTACGCCAGCCAAGCCATTGCCCGATAATACGCCCTAAGGGCAAGCCTAACACCATCGCCAAGGCACTGCCCATTGCTAACAAACCGAGCGCTTGTGCTTTTTTATCTTTTGGCGCAAGGCGAACGGTGAGCGAAGCGGTGATCGCCCAAAATACCGAATGAGAAATGGCAATACCAATACGAGAAATCAGCAACACTTGGAAATTCCACGCCACGCAAGACAAAATATGGCTCACAATAAAGAGCATAAACAACTTAATCAACAAACTACGTCGTTCTAATTTGGCGGTGAGCAGCATAAAAGGCAAGGAGAGCAAGGAAACAATCCACGCATAAATGGTGATCATTAGTCCAGTTTGGCTGACTGGCATTTGGAAACTTTCGGCAATATCAGAAAGCAACGCCACAGGAATAAATTCAGTCGTGTTGAAAATAAAGGCGGAAAACGCCATACAAATAACACGCCATAATTTCACACGGCGAACAATTTTGGGAGATAACATTTTAAATTAGGGTTAGCAAAAAAGCTGGCTATTCTAGCACAGAAGTTTAGATTTTGCTCAGCGAGAAAAGCGTTGTTTGAATAAATCTTTGAGTTGTTTTTTTAAGCCTTGAGTGGACTCAATTTTATATTGCGGCGAATGGCAATCACCGAAAAAATGTAACGGCAAGCGGAAGTTTTGATATTTTTTCTCACGCAAATTGAGATTAACGAGAAAATCACATTGTTGGCTGGCTTGCTCTACCGTGCCTTCACCCACGAGTTGAAAATAAGGATCGCGCAATTGTAAATTCTGCCATTGCATTTTTTGCTGATCCCAGATTAATTGCGCATTAAGCTGTTCAAAGGGGGAATCCATATTTTGCAATTGTTCCGCATCATAATTAATCGGTAAACGTTGTGCCACAATGGCTAACAAATTCACGTTTTTCACCTTACCATTCGCGATTTGTAAACTGGCTTGCCCTTTCTCGATTTGCATATCAACAAGTGCCACTTCCCCTTTTAATTGCGCCTGCCCCGTTGCTAGCACAGGCAACTTAAACAAGGCAAGCCATTGTTCTATGGCGATATTTTGTGCGGAAAATTCCACGCGATCAGGTTGTTGCTCAAATTGAAAATCCACATTTCCTTGCGCTGCTAAAGCAAGTTTGCCATTGATAAAGTGCGGTTGAAATTCAAGCAGAATTTTGCCTTGTGAAAAGGGAGTTTGATTAATGATTAAATGTCTAAAATCAATCTGATACGGGCTATTTTTCAGATTGATATCACCTTGCTCGAGCTGAAATGCTATATTTTCCACATCACCATATAAAGGTTGCCAAAATTTCCATAGCCCTGAAAATTGAGTGAAACGAGCATATTGTCTGTCTATACCAACTACACCTTGCAAGTTAAGCTGCACCTTTGAGTTTTTTGCATTCAGTAAAAATCTAAAAGCTAGCGGCTTGGCTAGGATGGGAACTTCATTTGTTTGCCACAAAGAAGATAGCGCAAAAATATCTTGCCAAGAAAGTGCGGTAGTTTTTACAGTTAAATTTATCTCTTGCCAAGATATATCCGAGCCGTAACCTTTTTCTAACTCAATTTGCTGGATTTGAACATTACCACTCAGCAATGCGATTAGGCTGACATCAAAGGTAATTTTTTCGAAAAAAAACCACCGCGCTTTTTGTTGGAACTTAACGTTATGTAAGGATAGTTGGGCGGGGAAAAGCTGGCTTTCCACTTTTGCCACTTGGATATGCTGTTGCGCAAGGCGTTCCGAAAGCTGCGCTGTTAAGCGGGATTTCTGCCAAAAAAGAAAACACAGCCCCACGCACAACAGTGCGATTAGCCATAGTGCTTTCTTTTTCATTGTTTATTTATCCTTATCAATACGGCTGGCCACCGCATTTTGTTGATCTTTATATTTGGCATCTTGACGACGGTTATAAGGACGGCTCGCCTCACCACTCAGTACTTCAAAACTGAGTGCGCCAATCACCATTTTAGGACGTAATGCTAAGGGAAGTTTTCCTGAATTGTAAAATTCTAATACAATACGCCCATTCCAACCCGGATCGATACGGTGTGCCGTAACGTGTACCATTAAGCCTAATCGCGCAAGGGAAGAGCGCCCATCTAGCCAACCGATAATATTAGCAGGCAAGGATACCGCCTCAAAGGTGGTGGCAAGTGCCAATTCACCGGGATGAAGGAAAAAGGCTTCGCCATCTGAGATCAAAATTTCATCGCTCATTACCGCCTCAAGTTGCGCAGAAACTTCTTCTTTAGGTCCGCTTAAATCAATGTAAGGTGCGGTATGCTCACGAAACACACGGAAAGAATTGCCCAAACGCACATCAACGGTCGCGCCATTGATTTTGTCGTTGTCTGGGCGCGGCGTTAAGCTGATAATGCCTTCATCTAAATAACGTTCAATGTCGGTATCACACAATCTCATTTTGCCCCCTATTTGCTTTTCAGCAGGTGTCTAATTTGTGCTTTTAACATATTGATTGCAATACGGTTTTTCCCACCGCGTGGGACAACAATATCGGCATATTGTTTAGACGGCTCGATAAATTGTAAGAACATAGGGCGCACAGTAGCACGATATTGATCCACCACTGATTGCAAAGAACGCCCACGCTCTTCCATATCACGTTTTAAACGGCGGATAAAACAAATATCTAACGGCGTATCCACGAATACTGAAATACTCGCTTCTTGGCGAATGCGTTCGTCCGTGAGCAACAAAATGCCTTCTAAAATAATCACTTTTTTCGGTTTGAAATGGGTGGTTTCGCCCGTGCGTGTGTGTTCCACATAGCTATAAACGGGAATATCCACCGCTTGCCCCGCTTTTAAGGCGCGCAAATGTTGTAGCAACAAATCGCGATCCATTGAATTTGGGTGGTCATAATTGGTTTTAATGCGTTCTTCAAAAGCAAGGTGGGTTTGATCTTTGTAGTAGCTATCTTCGGAAATAATGCCAATGTCTGCGCAACTGAGTTCATCACGAAGTTCTTTATGAATGGTGGAGGCAATAAGGCTTTTTCCTGAGGCGGAAGCCCCTGCGATAGCGATAATAATGCAATCTTGGTCTGACATAATATGGCTCAACTAGACGAGTTACAGTGATTGTAGAATTATAAAGAAAAATTTTGTTTTTTAATAATAGTTTCCCCCTTTTAATGAAATAAAACGAAAGGAATCTTCCATTTTGTGAAGTGGTTCACAGCATTTTTTACTCCATTCGGATAGGATTAGGCTCATTTAATTGAGATTAATCAATGATCTAGGCGATTTTGCGCCAAACCATAAGGAGTACCACAATGAAATGTAAAGCAATTTCTCTCGCAATTTCCACCGCACTTGCCACTTCTGCCTTAATCTTCAGTATGCAAGCGCAAGCCAAAGGACGCTTGGTGGTATATTGCAGCGCCACAAATGAAATGTGTGAAGCTGAAACCCAAGCCTTCGGCAAAAAATATGATGTGAAAACGTCTTTTATCCGTAATGGTTCAGGCAGCACCTTTGCGAAAATTGAAGCGGAAAAGAAAAATCCACAAGCTGACGTGTGGTATGGCGGCACGCTCGATCCACAATCTCAAGCCGGCGAACTTGGTTTATTAGAAGCCTACCGCTCGCCAAATGTCGATCAAATTATGCCAAGATTCCAAGATCCTGCTAAAGTTAAAGGCAACTACACCTCCGCCATTTATATGGGGATTTTAGGCTTTGGGGTAAACACTGAACGCTTAAAAAAATTAGGTATTACAGAGGTGCCAAAATGCTGGAAAGACTTAACCGATCCACGTTTAAAAGGCGAAATTCAAGTGGCCGATCCACAAAGCTCAGGCACCGCGTACACCGCCATTGCTACCTTTGTGCAATTATGGGGCGAAGATCAAACTTTTGATTTCTTCAAACAACTTCACCCGAACATTTCTCAATATACTAAATCGGGCATCACGCCTTCACGCAACACAGCCAGAGGTGAAACCACAGTTGGGATTGGCTTCCTACACGATTACGCCCTTGAAAAACAACAGGGCGCGCCAATTGAATTAGTCGTGCCTTGCGAAGGCACTGGTTATGAACTTGGTGGTGTGAGTATCTTAAAAGGCGCGCGTAACTTAGACAACGCCAAATTATTCGTGGATTGGGCATTATCAAAAGAAGGCCAAGAATTAGCGTGGAAAAAAGGCCGTGCTTTCCAAACGCTGACCAACACCACCGCCGAACAATCTCCTACGGCGTTTGATCCAACCAAACTTAATCTCATCAATTATGATTTTGAGAAATACGGTGCATCAGAAGAACGCAAACGCTTGATTAACAAATGGGTTAATGAAGTGAAATTGGCGCAATAAATAGTTTTGTCATAGTGAGGTGGGTAATGAAAAAAGTAACGTCCAATCTAATTTTATCTAGTCTATTATTAGCAGGACTAAGTCTTTCTAATATGGCTTTCGCTGAAGGGCGATTGGTGGTTTATTGCAGCGCGCAGAATATTGTATGCGAAAAGGCAGTGCAAGGATTTGCGAAAAAATACAATGTAAAAACTTCCTTTATTCGTAATAGCTCTGGCAGTACCCTTGCCAAAATGGAAGCTGAGAAAAATAATCCTCAAGCAGATGTTTGGGTTGGCGGCCCTTTTGATACCCACCTCCAAGCAGGCGAATTAGGCTTAATTGCGTCTTATGATTTCCCGAAACGCAATGAAGTGATGACACAATTCCAAAAACTTGGCAATGGAAAAAGTTCTATTATTTATATGGGCGTTTTAGGTTTTGGCGTTAATACAGAACGGTTAAAAAAACTAGGTATTACAGAAACACCAAAATGCTGGAAAGATCTGTTAGATCCTCGCTTAAAAAATGAAGTACAAATTGCTGATCCACAAAGTTCTGGCACAGCTTACACTGCCATTGCCACTTTCACGCAACTTTGGGGGGAAGATAAAGCCTTTGATTACCTAAAACAAATCCATCAAAATATTTCACAATATCCAAAAGCAGGAACAGCCCCATCACGCAACACAGCAAGGGGCGAAACTGCGATTGGTATCGGTTTTTTACAAAATTATTCTTTTGAAAAACAACAAGGTGCACCCATTGAGCTTGTCGTGCCTTGCGAAGGCACAGGTTATGAGCTTGGTGGCGTAAGCGTTATTAAAAATGCGCGTAACTTAAAAAATGCACAATTATTTGCTGATTGGGTAATGTCGAAAGAAGCGCAAGAATTGTCGTGGAAAGAAGCGCAATCTCATCACGTTGCCACAAACATTAATGCCGAGCCTTCACCTTACGCACTAAAACCTGCTGATTTGAATTTGATCGATTATAATTTTGATAAATTTGGTTCAAACGAAACACGCCGTCATCTTATTGACAGATGGGTGAATGAAGTAAAATTGGCGAAATAATCGGTGTTTCACGGAGATGTTATGAAAAAGCTGTCACAGATGTTTAATAGCAGCCTATTTTGGATTTTGCTCGCGTTGTTGGGCTTTATCTGTTTGCCTTCTATGGCGTTGTATTACGGTTTGGCGGAATCCACGCCTGATGAAATTTATGAAGCAATGGGCTGGGCGAGCTTTAATTTAAGTTGGTTTTGGTTTGCTGCATTAGCCTTTGTGCCAATTCTATCTGCCATTTTCAAAGGGAAAGGGGAACGGCAGCAAGGTATAGCAGAATTTCTGGCGGTGTTGGCGATTTTCCTATTTGTGTTTATTTCTGCCACAATAGAAAAATTCAATCTCGGCTATTCCGTTTTTGTCCTAATGTTGAGCCTGATTGCCCTTGCCACTCAAGGCTTGGCAAAGATGAAGGTGATGCAAGGGGATAAATTCATCATCGCCTCGCTGATTAGCATTGTCTTGCTGATTTTCTTTTTTATTGTGTATCCCACCTTGGCGATTTTTATCTCGATGTTTTACGACAACGGGGAATTTGTGCCAAGCCAAGTAATCAGCATTGTCGAAAAACCTTACATCATTCGGATAATCGGTAATTCCCTTAGTGTAGCAATTACGGTGGGCATTTTAGCCACATTATTTGGTTTGATTTTTGCTCTTTACACCACACGCATTGCCAAACGCACCGCCGTGATCGGAAAAATTTTCTCCATTTTGCCGATTGTGACCCCGCCTTTTGTGGTAGGGCTAGGGGTAACCCTAATGCTTGGGCGTTCAGGTTATGTTACTGAGTTTTTAGTAGAATATTTTGGCTTTAGCAGCAACTGGTTATATGGTTTTACTGGGATTATCATCGCCCACACGCTTGCGCTAACGCCAATGGCTTTTATGATTTTAGAAGGGGCGTTAAAATCCATTCACCCGTCTATTGAAGAAGCGGCATATACGTTGCGCTCAAACCGCTATCAAGCCTTTTTTAATATCATTTTCCCCCTACTCAAACCAGCGCTTGCCAATGCCTTTTTAGTGGTGGCAATCCAATCTTTGGCGGATTTTAGTACCCCACTTGTGCTAGGTGGTAGCTTTGATGTGATTTCTTCGCAAATTTATTTCTACATTGCAGGCTCGCAGTTAGACTACGCTTCAGCCAGCACCTTAGGCAGTATTTTGCTGATCTTCTCTTTGGCGATTTTTGTGATCCAATATTTATGGATCGGCAATCGCTCTTATGTTACCGTTTCAGGCAAATCCTATCGCGGTGATGTGCAAGATTTGCCAAGTGCGATGAAATTTTTCATTATTTTTACCCTTGGTTTCTGGATGCTGTTTAATGCGGTGCTATACGGCAGTATTTTCTACGGTAGCTTCACGATGAACTGGGGCGTGGATTACACTTTCACCTTTAAACATTATCTCACCTTATTCGGACAAGGCTTTAGTGACGGTGCTTGGCCATCACTGATTCATACGGTGATTTTTGCCGCCACCGCAGCTCCAATTACAGCGATTTTTGGCTTATTGATAGCCTACATCACCGTGCGCCGTGATTTTAAAGGCAAGAAAACCCTTGAATTTTTAACCTTACTTTGCTTTGCCGTACCGGGAACGGTGGCGGGGGTTTCCTATATTCTTGCCTTTAACAATGCACCAATTTATATCACGGGGACAAGCATCATCATCGTACTTTCAATGGTAATGCGTAATATGCCTGTGGGTATGCGTGCTGCCGTGGCAGGTTTAGGACAGCTTGATAAATCCCTTGATGAAGCCTCGCTTTCACTCAAAGGCAGCTCGTTAAAAACCATTTGGTATATTGTGTTCCCACTGCTTAAGCCCGCGTTGCTTTCCGCTTTGGTAACCAGTTTTGTACGCGCAATGACTACGGTCAGCGCCATTGTCTTCTTAGTTACCGCAGATACAAGGGTTGCCACTTCTTACATTCTAAACCGCGTGGAAGACGGCGAATACGGCGTTGCCATTGCTTATGGCTCAATTTTAATCGTGGTAATGATGGCAATTATTTTGCTATTTGACTGGTTGGTGGGCGACACGCGAATTGCTCGTTCTAAAGCGAAAAAAATGAATTAATAGGTTGTAAAAATGAAGAATAATGATTTTTTAGTGTTAAAAAATGTGACCAAATCCTTTGGTAAAGCGGTGGTGATCGATGATCTCAATCTTTCCATTAAACAAGGCTCAATGGTTACCCTGCTCGGGCCATCTGGTTGCGGAAAAACCACCGTGCTACGCCTTGTGGCTGGGCTAGAAAGCCCTACTTCAGGACAGATTTTTATTGATGGAGAAGATGTTACTAAATCTTCCATTCAAAATCGTGATATTTGTATCGTGTTTCAGTCTTATGCGCTGTTTCCGCATATGTCCATTGGGGATAATGTGGGCTACGGTTTGCGTATGCAGGGCGTGGGATCAGCAGAGCGCAGACAGCGAGTTAAAGAAGCCTTGGAATTGGTGGATTTGGCAGGCTTTGAAGATCGCTATGTGGATCAAATCTCAGGTGGTCAGCAACAACGTGTCGCTTTAGCGCGTGCGCTGGTGCTAAAGCCCAAAGTGTTATTGTTTGACGAACCACTGAGCAACCTTGACGCCAATTTACGCCGTAGTATGCGTGAAAAAATTCGCGAGCTGCAACAACGCCTTGGTATCACGTCCCTTTATGTTACTCACGATCAAAGCGAAGCATTCGCCGTGTCTGATGAAGTGATCGTAATGCACAAGGGCAAAATTATGCAAAAGGCTTCTGCGAAAGAACTTTATCAGCACCCTAACTCGTTGTTTTTAGCGAATTTTATGGGGGAAAGTAGCATCTTTGACGGCAAACTTGAAAACGGCACGATAACGGTTAATCAATATGCGTTCACCTTGCCAAATGTGCAATCCTTCGGTTTGCCAGACGGAGAATGTTTAGTCGGCATTCGCCCTGAAGCGGTACGCCTTTCAGCGCAAGGCGATGCGGCTCAACGCTGTGAAATTCAAAGCGCGGTGTATATGGGCAATCACTGGGAAATTGTAGCGCAATGGGGCGGCAAATCGCTACTCATCAATTGCCAACCTGATAGCTTTGATCCTGCTATCAAACAAGCCTATGTGCATTTTGCTGACTATGGGGTTTTCTTACTGAAAAAAGAATAGTGCATTTCGTTGCAATGGCTTACAACAGCCGATTAAAAAAGTGCGGTGGAAAATTTAGCAAAAAACCACCGCACTTTTTATTATCTGACTTTATTTTGCAGAACATTTTCTGTACTTTTCTGCGCCAGCTTTTGCTGCTTTTTCTGTTCACGCCGTTTTTGAAAGAAAGCGCTGAGTTTTTGGCTACATTCTTCTTGCAGTACACCGCCGGTAATTTCAAGGCTGTGGTTCATTTTATAATCATCAAAAAAATGAAAACGTGAACCCACTGCCCCAGTTTTGAGATCATAAGCCCCGAACACTAACCGTTTGATTCGACTATGTAAAATCGCCCCTGCGCACATTGTGCAAGGTTCAAGGGTAACGTACAGGGTGGTATTGAGTAAGCGGTAGTTTTGTTGTACTTGTCCTGCTTGGCGGAGTGCGACAATTTCTGCGTGAGCGGTGGGATCGTGCTGAAGAATAGATAGATTCCAGCCTTCTGCCACAATATTTCCTTCATCATCAACTAACACCGCACCTACAGGAATTTCCCCTAAGGCTTCCGCTTTATCGGCAAGGCTTAGGGCGTAACGCATCATTTTTTCATCAAAATCTGACCGCACTTTTATTCCCTCAATGTGTAATTCGTGTGAAAAATCAGCCATAAATTGGCTGATTGGGAAAATAAAGTGCGGTGCTTTTTGGCGCAATTTTTTCATTTTGCTCTTTTTATCTTACACCGAGAAAGGATATTTAATCGCAGGGTGAGATTCATAGCCAATCACCTTGAAATCGTCCATTGTTACCCAAGTTTCCAGATCTTCAAGGGTTTTGATGTCGGGATTAATTTCTAACTTCGGTAGTGGCAATGGCTCACGCTTGAGTTGAACATTTTGCATAAGTTCAAGCTGATCTTCATAAATATGCGCATTGACGATTTTATGATACGCCATTCCTGCTTTTTTCCCTGTAATCTGCGCCATTAATGCTAAGAAAGTAAACACTTGAATTTGATTAAAATTCAGCCCGAGTGGCACATCGCAAGAACGCTGATAGCTGGTTAAATAGAGCGTATCGCCCAGCAAAGAAAAGGTGTGGGTGTGCATACAAGGGCGCAAACAGCCGAGTTCAATTTCACCTGGGTTATAAAACGTGATAATTTCGCCACGATCGTCTAGCCCTTTGGTTAAGTTATTCACTACCTTACGCAATTGGTCGAGGGTTTCACCGTTAGGTTTACGCCAAGCGCGCCCTTGTACGCCGTAAACACGCCCCATATCGTCTGTGCCTTTGCGGTGTGGATTATTCAACCAAGCCTGATTTTCATTGGCGTTGGCGTCCCACGTTTTTGTGCCAAGCTGGCGGAAATCTGCGGCGTTGTCATAGCCACGAATATAGCCTAAGAATTCCGCAATGGCCGCTTTCCAATAGCTTTTTCGCGTAGTGATTAGTGGAAATTCATTGTCCGCCACATTGTAGGTAAGATCAGCGTTAATTAGGGTTAAACAACGTTTTCCAGTACGTTCATTTTCCACCCAAGTGCCGTTATCAATAATGTTTTGGCATAAATCTAAGTATTGACGCATTGTAAATTTCCCCTATTTTTTCACCGCTCTTTTATAAGCCATCAGCATAATTAGCGCACCGAGCAAAATCATTGGCAATGAAAGAATTTGCCCCATTGAAATGTGCTGTTGGAAGAATAAGCCGAGCTGCGCATCAGGCTCACGGAAATATTCAATAATAAAACGGAATGTGCCGTAGCCGACTAAAAATAGCCCTGCCACCGAACCTGCTGGACGTGGCTTTTTAATAAACAGATTAAGGATAATAAATAACACCAAGCCCTCTAACACCGCTTCGTAAAGTTGCGAAGGGTGGCGCGGTAAATAACCGCCAGAAGGGAACAATACCGCCCAAGGTACGTCTGTTACACGCCCCCAAAGCTCATCATTAATAAAGTTACCAATACGCCCCATTCCTAAGCCAAAAGGAATAAGCGGCGCAACAAAATCTGCTGTCGCCCAAAAGCCGCGATGTTGTAATTTTGCGGTGATAAACATTGCCAAAATCACACCAATTAAGCCGCCGTGGAAAGACATTCCCCCTTCCCACACGCGGAATAAATACATCGGATCTTGCAAGAAATAATCGAACTGGTAGAACATCACATAACCGATACGTCCACCAAGAAATACGCCAAGAAAACCGTTAAATAATAGGCTGTCCACTTGTTCTGTTGTCCAGCCGCTATTTGGGCGGTTAGCACGGCGAACCGCAAGCCAGCGCGCAAATACAAAGCCGATTAAATACATTAATCCATACCAACGCAAGGCAACAGGGCCAAGTTGGAAAATCACAGGATCAAATTGGGGGAAAGTTAAAAATTGTGAAGTCATACAGTTCCTTTATTTCATAAGCATATTGATCGCAATACAGATCAATAACACAGCAAAATAACGTTTGAGGGTTTTCACCGGCAATTTATCTGTGGTGCTAGCCCCAAGTTTTGAAGTAAAAAATGAGGTTGCCGTAATCCCCACCACAGCAGGTAAATACACATAACCTAATGAATAACTTGGCATATTTGCTTGTCCCCAGCCGCCCACAATAAAGCTTAGCATTCCTGAAAGTCCAAGCAACATTCCACAGAATGCTGATGAGCCGATGGCTTTTTTCATTTCAATACCACGCCCATTCAAAAATGGCACAATAAAACCACCGCCGCCAATGCCCGCAATGCTGGAGGCTATCCCAATCAGAATCCCACCAATCACAGAAGAGGTAGTAGTGAGCGCTTTTTTCACTTCTTTCGGTTTAATCGAAAGCAACATTTTCACCGCGAGATACACTACCAAGCAGGCAAATAATTTGCTTGATACGCTTTTATCTAAATTGCCGACAAAAAGCCCTGAAATAAAGGTCGTTACCATAATCACAGGAGCAAGCACTTTCACCGCAGGCCAAACAATATTGCCGAGCTTGTGATGACGTTGCGCCGAAGAAAAGCCTGTTACCACAATGGTGGCGAAAGAGGTTCCCAATGCTGTGGACATCAAAAGTTCGCTAGGCACATCAACCATTGGCAATAAATAAACCAACACGGGAACAATAATCAGCCCGCCGCCAATGCCAAATAAGCCCGCTAAAAAGCCGACCACACAGCCGACAATTAAACAAATAAGAAAAAAGCTCAGCATTATGCCCCCCTTGTTCGATGAAATGAACGTTTATGAAATTTGCCTGATGAATATTTTTTACCAGAATGTTTGTTCGCCGTATTTGTTGCAGAATGGGTTGGCGAAGATTTCTGTTCTTGAGAATAGGAATTTGGCTGATTTTTTCCATTAAATAATACCGCCGCAAATTCCTTCATTGCCTTGCGGTACACTTCTTTTTTGAAAGGCACAACCTGACGCACAGGATACCAAAAACTCACCCAACGCCAGCCATCAAATTCTGGCGATTTGGTGGTTTGCATATTAATATCTTTTTCGTCCGAAACTAATTGCAATAAGAACCAACGTTGTTTTTGTCCGATGCACATTGGTTTGCTGTCGTAGCGTAATAAGCGTTTAGGAAGTTTATAGCGCAGCCATTGTTTTGAAACATAAAGCAATTTAACATCTTTACGGGTTAAACCCACTTCTTCAAAAAGCTCACGATACATCGCCTGCTCAGCCGTTTCATTATCATTTATGCCGCCTTGCGGAAACTGCCACGAGTTTTGCCCATAGCGTTTCGCCCACAAAACCTGACCTTTACGGTTACAAATAACAATTCCCACATTCGGACGGTAGCCATCGAAATCGATCACTATCGTTCACCTTAGTTTTAAAAATTTTAAATTCTGAATTGGTGAATTGTTTCACAAACTCAAGGTTTTAACAACCCGCAAACACGCTTTTAAGGCGGTTTTCTATCAGAATTTAACTCAATAAAATCTTCCCACCTGTTAATAAATTGAATAAAAATCACAACGCTGTGTATAACATTGTGAAAAGTGCGGGAATAAAATTAAATTATTTGTGTATAAGGATAAAAAATCCTTTATTTCAAAATAAGTTAAAACAGATCCTTGCTTATCATTAAGATCTAAAATCAAGATCCAAGATCGCATTTTTTTACTCCAATTACCGCTTAGAAAAAAATCATACTGTATTTTTATCAGGATTTTCACCGCACTTTTATTGCCAAACTGTGAGTTATTCAGCATTTTTGTGGATAAAATTGTGGTTTTATACAGAATAGGTGGGAATTAAATGCTAAGTTTGCCATAAGCACAATAAGAAAAAAGAATAAAACCATTAAAAATCAAAATGATAGCGTAATCAAAAAGTGTTTTAGCATTGTGAGTTAAAGGCTCAAAAAGGACTGATTATTAATTAATCGAAGATCAAAGTGCGGTGCTTTTTTCTCGCATTTTTTATAAAACTAGCCCTAAAACTTGACCTTTACCAGCTGTTAAACCTTATACTATGGCAAATTTTTATTTAGGATCATTTATGCACCATCACCACCACGATCACGGCTCACAAAATCAACGCATTTTAGCTTTCAGTTTTGCCATTATCACCGCTTATATGGTGATCGAATTTCTCGGCGGCTATTATTTCAACAGCTTAACATTAATGGCGGACGCAGGTCATATGGCAAACGACAGCCTTTCTTTATTGCTTGCCTTTGTTGCTCTATTTTTCAGCCATAAAACACAAAAATATTTCGCTCTGCTCAATGCAGTTTCTTTAATTATTGTGGCGATTTGGATTTTATGGGAAGCCCTTGAACGCTGGCAAAATCCTTTACTGATTAATGCCTTACCAATGCTAGGCGTGGCGATTGTGGGGCTGTTGGTCAATGTGATTGTGGCGTGGTTAATGCTAAAAAGTGATCACGAAAACCTAAATATTCGTGCCGCCTATTTACACGTTTTGGCTGATTTATTTGGCTCTGTTATCGCCATTATTGCGGGGCTAAGCGCGTGGCTGTGGCAAATTCAGTGGATAGATATTGTCGCCAGCGCCATTTTAAGTGTGTTTATTTTGCGCAGTGGGGTGAGTATTGTGTAGCAAATTCTCATCAAGCAAGATAAGCAAAAACCACATTCTCACTCCCATTAAAAAATGCTCCCTGCCCTAATATAAGGGAATAAGGGAGCATTCTTCTATTTACTTATCCTTAGCTGTTTATTCTTCGTGGCTAAATAGCGCTTCGATAAATTCATCAGCTTGGAATGGGCGTAGATCTTCAATTTTTTCCCCAACACCAATATAACGAATCGGTAATTTGAATTGATCGGCGATGGCGAAAATCACGCCGCCTTTGGCTGTGCCGTCTAATTTAGTTAAGCTAATTCCTGTTAAACCTACTGCTTCGTTGAATAATTTGGCTTGGCTAATGGCGTTTTGCCCTGTGCCCGCATCAAGGGTAAGCATAATTTCGTGCGGCGCGGTTTCATCGTATTTTTTCATTACGCGAACGATTTTTTTCAGCTCGTCCATTAGATTATTTTTATTCTGCAAACGCCCTGCGGTATCGGCAATCAAAATATCAATATTACGCGCAGCCGCCGATTGCATTGCATCATAGATCACCGAAGCGGAATCCGCTCCCGTGCTTTGTGCCACCACAGGAATATTATTGCGTTCTCCCCACACTTGAAGCTGTTCCACCGCAGCGGCACGGAAAGTATCCCCTGCGGCCAACATTACCGATTTGCCTTGCATTTGGAATTGGCGCGCAAGTTTACCAATGGTCGTGGTTTTCCCTACGCCATTGACGCCCACCATTAAAATCACATAAGGCTTTTTGCTGGTATCAATTTCTAAAGGCTGCGCCACAGGCTTGATAATCTCTGCGAGTTCTAATTTTAATTGTTGATACAGTAAATCCGCATCTTTTAGCTGCTTGCGGCTAGCGTGCTGCGTTAAGTTATTGATAATTTTAGTGGTTGTTGGCATACCAATATCAGCGATGAGCAACTGTTCTTCTAATTCTTCAAACAGATCATCATCAATTTTTTTGCCCGAAAATAGCCCGAAAAAGCCCGAACCAATATTTTGTTTGGTGCGAATTAAGCCTTTTACCAAACGGCTAAAAAAGCCCCCTTCGCTTGGTTTTTCTTGCGTTGAAATTTCTGGATTTTCTACCGCACTTGGTTCTTGCGGAAGCTCGGTTTGCTCTACGATTTCTGTTTCTTGCGCTAAAACTTCGGAACTTTCCACCGCACTTGGTTGTTGCGAAAGTTCGGCTTGCTCTACGATTTCTGCTTCTTGCGCTAAAACTTCGGGATTTTCCACCGCACTTGGTTCTTGCGGAAGTTCTGCCTGCTCCACAATTTCTGTTTCTTGCACCAAAACTTCCGGATTTTCCACCGCACTTGGTTCTTGCGGAAGCTCTGCTTGCTCGGTGATTTCTGTTTCTTGCACTAAAACTTCTGGATTTTCCACCGCACTTGGCTCTTGCGGAAGCTCTGCTTGCTCTATGATTTCTGTTTCTTCCACCAAAACTTCTGGATTTTCCACCGCACTTGGTTCTTGCGGAAGTTCCGTTTGCTCGGTGATTTCTGTTTCTTGCACTAAAACTTCTGGATTTTCTACCGCACTTGGTTCTTGCGGAAGTTCTGTTTGCTCTACGGTTTCTGTTTCTTGCACCTCAGCTTGGTTCGATGTTTCTTCTTTCTTTTTTCCTAATCCAAACCAAGACCAAAAACCACCTTTTTTATTTTTTTCTGCCATAAATTACTCGCTATTATGAAAAAATTACTGATTTTCTGAATTTTATACTAAACTATGCCACCTGATTTTATTCTGTTACCGAACGCAAAAATCGGCTGGAAATGGGCATTGAGTTCAGCGAAAAGTTTGCATAGTTTATCATAATTTGGCGAATCCCTATGAAAAAAAATCCTGCGACACGTAAGCAACATACTAATCTGGCAAAAGGTGAAGTCCGTATTATTGCAGGGCTTTGGCGTGGGCGGAAATTGCCTGTGTTGAATGCGGAAGGACTTCGTCCAACAGGTGATCGCGTGAAAGAAACGCTATTTAACTGGCTGATGCCTTATATTGTGGACGCGACTTGCTTAGATTGTTTTGCTGGCAGCGGTTCATTGGGGTTAGAAGCGCTTTCACGCCAAGCCAAGCAAGTGACCTTTTTGGAACTCAATAAGCAAGTGGCAAAGCAACTCACGCAAAATCTACAGCAGCTTAAATGTACGCCACAGCAAGGACGTGTGATTAACCAAGATAGCTTGCATTATTTACAGCAACCAGAGCCAAAACCTGTGTTTGACTTGGTGTTTCTCGATCCGCCTTTTCATTTTGATCTCGCACAACAAGCCGTTGATTTGCTGATTAAATTTAATTGGCTTAAGCCCAATGCGCTAATTTATGTGGAAACGGAAAAAAACAAAACCCTAAGCGTGCCAGATAATTGGCAAATATTAAAAGAAAAAACCACTGGGCAAGTGAGTTATCGGTTATATCAATTTCTTGAGAGAAGATAATAATATTTTTCCTTAGAATGATAATCAAGAGAATAAATCTCTATTATTTTATCACCGACTGGAAATTGGTTTATTTTTGAAGTGTTTAATAATGAATTTGGAATAAATTTAGCATTATCATTAATTAGTGTAATGGCAAATTGGTTTTTATTCTGTTTAGCTTTAATTGCCGCATCAAAGCTAAGATGTAAATATAACGAGTGTTCAGTAGATAATGTTGCCTTATCTGTAATTATTAATGGAATATATTTAAGTAATTTTAACTTAATGAATGTAGTGCCATCATCTTTTACTTCTACCTTAGACAAATCAATACTTTTACTCAATGCACTTTCAAAGAATGCTTTAGCTCCTTCTTTATATTTTATACCGCAAAGATGCATAAAGTTACTCTTTCTAAAATAAATCGATATCTCAACGTGTTTTGTCTTATAAACAACTTCTTTGTTAATAAATGTTCTTTGTAGAAAATCGGCTATTTGATAAATATCATTAATATATTTCTTCAATCTTTCTTGCTGATTATTTGCCATACTTCAAAATCCTAGATATAAAAAAAGCCTACATAATGATCTGCCCCCAAAAAGTTAGACTATATTCTAATTTAATTCAAGGACTGAGTTCTGTATTCCACAGGGCTTAGTCCTTTGAGCTTCACTTGAATACGCTCATTGTTGTAGTAATGAATGTACTCGTGAATCACTTTTTCAAGCTGTTCAAAGGTTTTAAACCGCTTGCCAAAGTAACATTCCGTCTTCAATCGCCCGAAAAAGCTTTCCATCGCACCATTATCAAGGCAATTGCCTTTTCTCGACATACTTTGCGTAATACCGTGTTTTTTCAATATCTCTCGATAACCCATCATTTGATACTGCCATCCTTGGTCGGAATGCAGTATCGGTTTTTCCCCCGCTAATCGGTTCACCGCCTGGGTCAACATTCTGGTTATCTGCTCAAAATTCGGACTTCTCGCCACATCATAAGCAATAATTTCGTTATTAAACAAGTCTTTAATCGGCGATAAATACACTTTGCCTTCCGCACATTTGAACTCGGTGATATCCGTTACCCACTTCTCATTCGGCATCGTTGCCGTAAAATCCCGTTGCAACAGATTATCGGCAATGTGTCCCACTTTGCCTTGGTAAGAACGATATTTTTTCTGCTTACTTTTTCCTTTTAACCCCAAACGTTGCATTATCGCTAGCACCCTTTTGTGGTTGATAATCAAGTATTTCCTTAATTCCAAGGTAATTCGACGATAACCATAATTTTCGTCATTTTTGCGATAAATTTCCTCTATTTTCTGTGAAATCACTACATTTTTATCTGCCTTTGGCTTGAGATGATAAAAGAACGAACTGCGTGCCAATCCGATTAGCCTGAGTAACAATTCCAACGGGAAACGCGAGCGTAAGGCATTTACGATGACGGCTTTTTCTGCATTTTTTGTTGGTTGAGTTCCTGCAACTTTTTTAGCATTGCATTCTCCGCTTCTAATTCCAAAATTCGGTAACGCAAGCGTTCTTCTTCTGTTTTGGGCGTTGGTGGCATTTTAGGCGAGTTGAGTTTCATACTTGGACGACCTTTAGGTTTGAGTAATAACCCATCTATACCTTGTTTTTCAAAGCGTTGCAACCATTGACTAATTATCCCTGAACTGGGGATATCAAAGCGAAAGCAGGCGGCTTCAGCGGAGCACTGGCCTTTTTTGATAGCTTGAATAACCTTTAATTTAAACTCAACAGAATAATATCGTTTTTTACCTAACACAGCTAATCCATTGATTCCATTATGATTAAATTTCGCAATCCAACGTGCTAACGTTCTTTGAGGAAGCTGAAAATACTGGCGAGTAAGCGAACGGTTTTTTCCATTTTGATGATAAAAGTCGAGCACTTGTTGTTTGAAACGTTGAGTATATTTAGTCATAAAAAATCTGCACCTTAATCAGTTGGTTGTTTAGTCCAACTTTTGGGGTGCAGATCAATAAGTAGGCTTTTCTAGAATAAAAATGGTTGGTTTATTTTGGTGCCTGCCACCCATAGGCGCTTACGTCCTAGCTTTGTTTCAGGTTTATTTTGGTGCCTGCCACCCATAGGCTCTTATGTCCTAGTTTTATTTCAGGTTATTATCGAGCCAACCCTCGCCTACTTATTCTGTGCTTTTAAATTATTTTGTCAAGCTTTTTAACTCCTTCGATATAAGCCATTTTCGCTCACTACCAAACCTTGCAATTCCAAACTTAATAATTGTGTGAGTAGTACATCAATGGATAAAGATAAGCGGGCGGAAAGCTCGTCAAGGCTGATGGCAATATGGCTAAGTTGAGCGTAAAGTTCGGGGTGGCTTGGCGGTTCAGATTGTTGTGGGGCTGCTCTTTTAGTTTGGGGGCGAATTGGGTTAAATGGGAGAGCTTGCTGTTTTGGCGGTGTGTACAATGATGCGGCATAGCCGTAATTCGGCAGATTATCCACAATGTCCTGCACATTTTCCACCAGTGTAGCGCCTTGTTTAATCAATTTATGGCAGCCTTCACTGAAGCCATTTTGGATATTACCGGGGAGCGCAAAGATTTCTCGATTTTGCTCAAGGGCGTAGCGTGCGGTGATCAATGAACCACTTCGTTCTGTGGCTTCAATGATCAATGTACCAAGAGAAAGCCCGCTGATAATACGATTGCGGCGTGGAAAATTCTCTGCCACGGGCGGTTGGTTGGGTAGAAACTCAGAAACCAATGCCCCGTTATTCTCAATAATTTGTTGCGCTAAGCCACGATGTTTAGTGGGATAAACCGCATTCAGTCCACTACCTAATACGGCAATAGTCTGCCCTTTTTGTGCTACCACCGCTTGATGACAAAAACCGTCAATACCTAGTGCCAAACCACTAGTAATGACAAAACCTGCCTGATTTAATTCTTGAGCGAAAAACTTCGCCCAATATTCTCCATAATTAGAGCAATAACGGCTGCCCACAATAGCAATTTGCGGTTGCGCAAGTGCGGTAAATTTTCCTTGTAAAAATAGCAGTGGTGGCACTGAAGGAATTTGTTTTAACAAATAAGGATAATCTTGCTCAGTAAAATTAAGCAAAAAATTGCCCGCACTTTGCGCCCAATCTAACGCAGGATCGATAAATTTACGCTCAGGATTAAACCAGCGCTGAATTTGGCTCTCAGTCCACCCCATTTGTTTGAAAGCAATCGTGTCATAGTCTAAAAGCTGTTCAGGGCTAATTTCGGCCAGTATTTTTTGAATCCTATGCGCACCAAGTTTTGGCACTTGCAATAAGCGAAGTAACAGTTCATTGATCTTCATTGTGCAAACTTCATAATAAAACACTGATGCAATTATCAAGGAAGATCCTATTTTTAGGGGAAATAAAGAAATGTTTTGCGATCGGGATCGAAAAAATAGTCATAACGCCACAATATTGTGGCGTTATCGGTGATATTTATCTCAAAAGTGCGGTGATTTTTAGGCTAATTTTGCGGGGATCTGTGGTGCTTTCAAACGATGTAATTGCGTGCCTTCAAGATTGATATTGCCAAAACGTGAATGACCATTGTTCCAATCTTCTACCGCTTGGCGTAAGGCATCTTGACTGTCTGCCACGAAATTCCACCAAACTAAGGTTTTATGTGGTAATGGTTCTCCGCCTAGCAGCATAATATGGCTGCCAGCTTCGCCCTTGATTTTGAATTCGTGAGCTTGGCAATCCGTTAAGCTAACCAATTGATCTTGTTGGTAAACTTGTCCTTCAATTTCTACTTCACCTTTCAGCACAAGTACGCCATATTCAAAATATGGCTGTTGTTCTATGGTAATGGTTTGGCCTTGCTGAAATTGAATATCTACACCAACTAATGGGCTATATTGCTGAGTTGGTGCGGCTCTGCCTTGATAACTACCTGTGGTTAAAATGTAATTCACGCCATTTTCTTGCCATTCAGGCAACTCAGGATAATGTTGAAAATTTGGCTCAATGTCTTGATCCATTGGAAGCGCAATCCAAAGTTGTACTGCGTGAAGCTGATGCACGCCCTCAGGGGTTTGTTCCGTATGACTAATGCCACGCTGAGTGCCTGTGCCTGCGGTCATTAAGTTCACTTGTTTTGGCTTAATTAATTGACGATAACCAAGGCTGTCTTGGTGCCAAACTTCCCCCTCTAGCATCCAAGTGAAAGTTTGCAAATTAGTATGTGGGTGTGCGCCTACTTGTAAACCTGCATTATCATCAGCAAACTCCGATGGCCCTGCGTGATCAAGAAAACACCACGCGCCAATGGTGCGTTTACCCGCTTGTGGTAGCAGACGCGCGACAGGGATTCCGCCTACATCTTTAGTAATTGCATTTAATTTATCTACGCTCATTTTCACTCCTTATGCTCTAATTCGTTGTCTTATGCTTTCGCCCATTGAATAAAAGTTTGCGCAAACTTACTTAAGAAACCCGCAGTGCGTTCATCTGCCACTTCACCTTGTTCATTCAATGCCTGATTGGCTTTACTTAAAAAGACTTCTGCGGTTGTCAGTACATTCGCACCAATGCTTTGCAAACTTTGGCGAATTTGCAAACCAGAATTAATTCCACCATAAGCCCCTGGTGAAGCTGTAACAATCGCTACTTTCTTGCCCTGCCATAAATTTTGGCCATAAGGACGAGAAGCAATATCAATGATATTCTTAGTCGCGGCAGGCATTGCACGGTTATGTTCTGGGCTAACAATTAGCACTGCATCAGCGTTTTTAATTTGCTCACGCACGCGATCATATTCTGGCACGTCCACCTGATCGCGATCTTGGGTATAAAGAGGCAAATCATCAATACGTACTTCGGTTACGTTTACGTCTGCAGGGAACTGTGAAACGATATAATTGGCTACGCTACGGTTAATGGATTTTTGGCTTAAACTGCCGATAATCAAGGCGATATTCATCATAAACTCCGATCATTATTAATAATTTAGCTAAGTGTAAGAATTATACTTAAGGGAAAATGCGACAACAATGTTAATCTTGGAAATGCACTTTTTATTAAGAGTAAAAAGTGCGGTCATTTTTTCATAAAAAAACGGGATTACATTGCAATCCCGTTCTCTGCTTAATTAATAGCTTTCGCTTGTATCATTAAAGCGCTCAATTTTCGCGCCTAAACCACGCAATTTATCTTCGATATGCTCATAGCCACGATCAATATGATAAATGCGATCTACAATGGTTTCACCACTTGCAATACAACCTGCTAGCACCAAGCTGATTGAAGCGCGTAAATCCGTTGCCATTACTTCCGCACCTGAAAGACTTTCTACACCGTGGCAAATCGCGGTATTGCCTTCAATTTCGGCTTTTCCGCCCATACGGATTAATTCTGGAATGTGCATAAAGCGGTTTTCAAAAATGGTTTCGGTAATTTTGCTTGTGCCTTCCGCCACCATATTTAATAGGGTGAACTGCGCTTGCATATCTGTTGGAAAACCAGGGTGTGGCATTGTGCGAATATTCACGGCTTTCGGACGTTTGCCTTTCATATCTAGCGTGATGGTATCTTCGGTGATCTCAATTTCAGCCCCCGCTTCACGCAATTTATCAATCACCGCATCAAGGGTATCTGCTTTCGTGTTATGGCAGACAATACGCCCGCCTGAAATCGCCCCTGCCACAAGGAATGTGCCAGTTTCAATACGATCGGCCACCACCGCGTGTTCGCAGCCAGTTAAACGCTCTACCCCTTCAATAGTGATAGTATCTGTGCCTGCGCCGCTAATTTTCGCGCCCATTTTATTTAAGAATACGGCGGTATCCACAATTTCAGGTTCGCGTGCGGCATTTTCAATAATGGTTGTCCCCTGTGCAAGGGTGGCTGCTGTCATAATAGAAAGGGTTGCGCCCACGCTCACTTTTTCCATTACAATGCGTGTGCCGATCAAACGCCCATTGGTATGTGCTTTGACATAACCATCTTCAAGCACAATTTCTGCACCTAAACGTTCTAAACCGCTGATATGTAAATCCACAGGACGCGCACCAATAGCACAACCACCAGGGAGCGAAACCTGTCCTTGATGAAAACGCGCCACCAGCGGTGCTAATGCCCAAATTGAAGCACGCATTGTTTTCACCAATTCATAAGGTGCAATGAAATGATTGATTTTTGAGCCGTCTAAATACACCACGCCACCGTCTTTTTGCTCTACTTGCATACCAAGCTGACGCAAAATTTTTAGCGTAGTTTCAATATCTTTTAACTCGGGTACATTGGTTAGAGTAACAGGTTCTTCGGCTAAGATTGCGGCAAACAAAATAGGCAAAGCGGCATTTTTTGCCCCTGAAATTTTAACATCACCGCTTAAACGAGATTGCCCATAAACACGAAATTTTTGCATATCAACGTCCTAAAAATTAATTAATGGGATTAAGTAAACGCTCGCGTTTCCACTTTTCTTGGGTAAAGGTTTTGATGGTTAAGGCGTGAATTTCGCCTGAAGAAAAATATTGCATTAACGGTGCATAAATGGTTTGTTGCTGTTTTAATCTTGAAAGTCCGGCAATTTCATCATCAATCACAATCACGCCAAAATGCGCATTTTCGCCTTGTACATAAACTTCTTCAAGCCCAAGTGCGTCTTTTAAAATTCGTTCAATTTCTTGCGTTTCCATTAATTCTTTCCACTATGTTGTAAAAACGGGTCAATCCATTTTGATAACCCAAAAAGATCAGCCAATGTGAGGAATTGCTCAGGTGCATTTTGAATGATTTGCGTCTGTGCTTGCTTTTGGCAATGATGAATAAAATCACACAATAAAGCAAAGCCTGCACTGTCAATTCGCGTTAAATCGGCAAGTTCCCAAATAAGTTGCTGGTGCGCAATTTTATCCGTAGATAAAAAAGAATAACGTTGTTCCCACAATGGCAACAACGTTTTTCTGGATAACGCCCCAGTCAAGCGGAGCGTTATCTTATCATCATTTTGTTCAAATGCCCAAGTTAAACTTGGTGCTAAACCTGATGTATTGTGCATTGATTATTTACCCAATGTAACAGGCGCATTTGCCGCTTTTTGCACTTGTTGGGTCAGCGCTTCAATGCCGTCTTTGCGTAACGTTGCACTCCATTCTTGTTTTTTGGTGTTTACCATACTCACGCCTTCAGCCGCCATATCATACACTTGCCATTCACCGGTTCTGCTGTTTTTACGCCAGAAGAAGGTTAAATTAATTGGCTGCGCATTACCATTTTGCACCACTTTCACGCGAATGCTCATTTGGTTATCAGACACATTTTTCGGTTTTTCAATGTCAATTTTTTGGTTTTTATATAAGGTTAAAACTTGCGCATAAGATTGCTCAATAAATTGATCAAAGGCAGCGAAAAATTTTGTACGCTGCTCTGGTGTAGTACTTTTGAAATACTGCCCTAACACCAATGATCCCGCATAATTAACGTGTACATAAGGCATTAAATCTTTACGCACAATAGTTCTTAAATAATTTGGGTTTTGTTTAATTTGGCTTTGGCTGTTCGCAATATCGCTAAACAATTTGTCTGATGCCTTTTGCATTAAGCCATAAGGGCTATCGTCCGCCATTGCTTGCACCGCAAAAAGTGCGGTGAAAATTACTAAAGTTTTGCTTAACCAGTTTGTCATTGTTTGTTTTAACATTGATTCCTCCGTAAAACGAAAAAAGAAATTATTGTTGCGCTTCAGGTTTGCTGTCATCAGATTTATTCTTATCCCCATAAAGGAATTGACCGACTAAATCTTCTAACACCATTGCAGATTTGGTATCCACAATTTTGCTGCCCTCTTTGAGCATTTTGGTGGTTTCGCCATCATCAAAACCAATGCTCAACGCAATATATTGTTCACCTAATAAGCCTGAGGTTTTAATTGAAAGCGAGCTGTTATCAGGAATTTCGTTATATTCTTGATTGATCGCAATCTTCACCACTGGCAAATAGGTTTGTGGATCAAGCTCGATATCACTTACTCGCCCAATTACCACACCGCCAACTTTTAATGGCGCACGCACTTTTAGTCCACCAATATTGTCAAAAGTTGCACTCACTTGATAAGATTTTGCTTGGCTAAAGCCTTGCACATTTGCCACTTTTAATCCTAAAAAGACAAAAGCGCCAATGGCAAGCAATAAAAATAACCCTACCCAAAATTCATACTTTGCTGTTTGTCGCATAAAAATACCTTAAATTTACACCGCACTTTATTTTGTGCTGTTTTTTAATGAAATGAAACTTCTTAGTTAATCAGCCTGATTAACTCCCACCAAACATTATCGCGGTTAAGACGAAATCTAGCCCAAGTACCACAAGGGAAGCATTGACCACGGTTTTAGTGGTGGCTTTGCTGATGCCTTCGGAAGTTGGCACGCTGTCATAACCATTAAACAGGGCAATCCATACCACGGCAATGGCGAAAAATAGACTCTTAATTAAGCCATTGAGAATATCGGTTTTCCAACTCACTGAGTTTTGCATTACTGACCAAAAACTGCCTGCGTCCACGCCTTTCCAATCTACGCCCACCAATGAGCCGCCCCAAATGCCAATAGCGATAAAAATAATGGATAAAATTGGCATTGCAATCACGCCAGCCCAAAAACGTGGCGAAATCACACGGCGCAACGGATCAACCGCCATCATTTCAAGGCTAGAAAGCTGTTCGGTGGCTTTCATCAAACCAATTTCTGCGGTTAGCGCAGAACCTGCACGGCCTGCGAATAATAATGCGGTAACCACAGGGCCTAGCTCGCGTAATAAGGAAAGGGCAACCAATTGCCCAAGGCTAGTTTCTGCAGAAAAATCCACTAGCACCACATAGCCTTGTAGCCCAAGCACCATACCAATAAACAAGCCTGAAAGCATAATAATCAGTAGAGATTGCACGCCCAAGACATAAAGCTGTTTAATCAGCAACGGAAAATGCTTTCTAATTTGTGGCTGCCCGACTAATGCGCCCCACAGCATAAAACCTGAACGCCCAATGCCTTTGCAAAAATTGATGGCACTGCGTCCCAAGGCGGAAATCATATCACTTATCATCAAATAACTCCTGAACATAATCACCTGCGGGATAATGGAAACGCACAGGGCCATCTGCTTCGCCTTTGATAAACTGTTGTACTTGTGGATCTTGGCTGGCGAGCAATTCGGCTGGCGTTCCTTCGGCAATCACTTTTTTATCCGCAATAATGTAGGCATAATCAGCGATGCTTAGCACTTCTTGCACATCGTGGGAAACTACGATGGAAGTGAGCTGCAAGGCTTGATTTAAGCGTTTAATCAGGCTCACAATTACGCCCATACTAATCGGATCTTGCCCTGTAAAGGGTTCATCATACATTATTAATTCAGGGTCAAGGGCAATGGTTCGCGCCAAGGCTGCGCGTCTTGCCATACCGCCAGATAATTCAGAAGGCATTAAATCCGCTGCACCGCGTAACCCCACCGCTTGCAATTTCATCAATACCATTTCACGGATTAACTGTTCCGGTAGATTGGTATGTTCACGAATGGGGAACGCCACGTTATCAAAGGTGGACATATCGGTAAACAATGCGCCTGACTGAAAGAGCATTCCGATGCGCTGACGCAATTTATAAAGCTCCGCACGGGACATTTGACAAATATCCTTACCATCAACCAAAATTTCTCCTCTATCAGGTGAAAGTTGCCCACCAATAAGACGCAACAAGGTGGTTTTCCCAATCCCTGACGGCCCCATTATGGCGGTAATTTTTCCCTGTTCAACGCGTAAATTCAGGCGATCATAAATGACACGCTCACCACGCTTAAAGGTGAGATTTTTTACTTCTACAAAAGAATGATTCATTAATCGAATACTTGCCTTGTTTTGATTTTAAATTGAAAGGCAGATCATATTAGATATGCCAAGAATGTCAAACGGCATTTCGATCTTTACATTCTTTACAATGGCCCACAAAAGGCAATGCGCGCAAAAAATTTCATAAAAAATCTCCGCACTTTTACACGACATTGTTCTTGCTTTTGCCAAATTATGCTATGATTCGCCTTCACATTAATCTGGAACATCGTTTAATTTATGAATATTCGTTGGAATATTATTTTATCAGTGATTGCTTTAGGCCTGCTGGCTTGGCTATATAGCATGCAAGGAAGCGATTCTGACACGCAAGGGTTAATCAAATCAGAAGATAGCCCTGAATACATTGGCAATAAAATGCAAACTACCGTGTTTTCGCCTACGGGTGAAAAGCAATATTTCGCCCTAGCCGATAAAGTGGAATACTATAACAACAGTGGAAACATGGATTTCCAGCAGCCCTTGGTTTATTTATATGATGTGCAAGATGAAAATTTAGGCACACAAAGCTGGAAAATTCGCGCAGACAAAGCTCAATTAACCAAAGATGAACTTTTACATTTAGAAGGAAATGTGTTGGTGCAAAGTCTGTTGAGCGATTCGCGTCTGCAACGCGTGGATACCGAACGGGCTACGGTAAATTTAAAGACGCAAGATATTCACTCTGATACAATGGCCACCATTACTGGCTTGAATTTTACATCAAGCGGCGCCAAATTAACTGGTAACTTAAAACAACAAATTGCAACCTTAGCAGAACAGGTGAAAACCCACTATGAAATTAACAAGTAAATCTCTTTTATTTTTTACCGCACTTATGACTTCAATGTCAGCGTTTGCTTTAAAAAACGATACCAATCAACCGATTAACATTGAATCCAACAATCAATCATTGGATATGGAAAACCAAACGGTAACCTTTACCGATAACGTGGTGATCACCCAAGGTTCTATTTTGATTAAAGCGGATAAAGTGGTGATTACACGTCCACCTGAAAATTCCAACAAAAAAGAAACCGTAGATGCCTATGGTCGCCCTGTTACCTTTCATCAATTATTAGATGATGGCAAACCTGTGGACGGCAAAGCGAATAAAGTGCATTACGATCTTGGTACAGAATTTTTAACCTTAACGGGCAATGCAGAATTAAAACAGCTAGACAGCAAAATCACTGGGCAATTAATCACTTATGATGTGAAAAAACAACAGCTAAAAGCCTCGGGTTCAAGCAAATCTCGTGTTAAAACCGTATTAATTCCTGCGCAATTAAACAGTAAAAAGAAATAGGATAGCCTTATGCCAACGCTTTATGCAGAACATTTAGCCAAAAGCTACAAGAGCCGCAAAGTGGTTTCTGATGTGAGTTTAAACGTGAGATCAAATGAAATTGTGGGCTTGCTTGGGCCTAATGGAGCAGGCAAAACCACCACGTTCTATATGGTTGTCGGCTTGGTGCAACAAGATGAAGGCAAAATTCGCATTGATGATGAAGATATTAGCTTGTTGCCAATGCACGATCGCGCCAGAAAAGGCGTGGGCTATTTGCCGCAAGAGGCGTCTATTTTCCGCCGTTTAAGTGTGTACGACAACCTAATGGCGGTGCTAGAAATTCGTAACGATCTCAATGCACAACAACGCCGTGAAAGAGCGGAAGAATTAATCGAAGAATTTAATATTGCCCATATTCGCGACAACCTAGGACAATCCCTTTCAGGTGGGGAGCGTCGCCGTGTGGAAATTGCCCGCGCGTTAGCCGCGAATCCTAAATTTATTTTATTAGATGAACCTTTTGCTGGGGTCGATCCCATTTCTGTGATTGATATTAAAAAGATTATTATGGATCTGCGCGATCGTGGTTTAGGTGTGCTAATTACCGACCACAACGTGCGCGAAACCCTTGATGTATGCGAACGCGCTTACATTGTAAGCGCAGGGAAAATGATCGCCACAGGCACACCTGAAGAAGTGATGAATAACGAACAGGTGAAACGGGTTTATCTCGGTGAAGAATTTAAACTATAACTTATGACTAAATTTACCCAATTACTGAGTCCTGAAAATATTCGCCAAGGACTGGTTTGCTCAAGTAAAAAACGTGTTTTTGAAACAATTAGCCGCATTGTGGCGGATCAAATCCACGGGGAAGATGATCCCGAACACAGCAGTTTTGACTGCTTATTTAACCGTGAAAAGCTGGGCAATTCAGGCCTAGGTAATGGCGTAGCTATGCCTAAAGGGCGTTTACATACAGGCAATAAACCTATTGCCGTGTTTTTGCAACTTGCCACGCCGATTGATTATGAAGCCGCCGATCACCGTGATGTGGATTTAATTTTTGCCTTGCTCATTCCTGCCGAAGCTTGTGGCGAATTTTCTCAATCCGTATTACCTGAATTAGCAGAAAAATTGCTGGATAAATCCCTTTGCAAACAGTTAAGAGCAGCGCAAAGTGCGGAGGAAATTTGGCAAATTTTTGAGTATGCGGATAATCATTCTGATGACGAACAAGACGCTGAGCAACAAAGCGAACAAGAAAATGAGCCAAAGGCTGAACAAGAAAATACACAGAATGAGCAAACGGTAGAAACAGAACAGTAACAATCATTCAGGGGAGAAATCAGGTGGAAATCATCATTATTAGCGGACGTTCTGGCGCAGGCAAATCCGTTGCCTTGCGTGCCTTAGAAGACACTGGCTACTATTGTGTGGATAATCTCCCCGTCACCCTGCTGCCCGAGCTGGCAACGATTCTGGCGAAAAAACAATCCTCAGTGGCCATTAGCATTGATATTCGCAATCTTCCTTCTTCAAACGCAGAACTGGAACACAGCCTTGAACAACTGCAACAACATCATCAGGTAAAAATTATTTTCCTTGATAGTGAACGCAATGCGCTAATCAAACGTTATAGTGATTCTCGCCGCCTGCACCCACTTTCCGTTGATTCCCTTTCCCTTGAAGCGGCCATTGATGCGGAACAGCAATATCTCACGCCACTGATTGATGCCGCCAATTTAATTATTGACACTACCCATCTTTCCACCCACGAATTGGCGGAACACCTGCGTGAATTTTTGCTTGGGCATACACAAAAAGAATTAAAAATTATTGTTGAATCTTTTGGTTTTAAATATGGCATTCCGCTTGATGCAGACTATGTGTTTGATGTGCGTTTTCTGCCTAATCCCCACTGGAATCCCGAGCTACGCCCAATGACTGGGCTAGAACAGCCTGTAATGGATTTTCTCAACAAGCATAATGAAGTGAACCACTTTATTTATCTCACCCGCAATTACATTGAAACTTGGCTGCCAATGTTAAAACAAAATAACCGCAGCTATCTCACCATCGCCATTGGCTGCACCGGCGGCAAACACCGCTCCGTTTACATTGCCCAACAAATTGGTGAATATTTCCAAGCCAAAGGGGAAAATGTTTTAATCCAGCACAAATCCTTAGAAAACTATAAAAAATAAGCCCGCACTTTTGTGGGGCTTAATTGTAGATTTCTCTTCGATGACCGATTTCTAATGCCGTGATAAGTAATTCTCCATTATCAATGTGACAAATAATACGATAATCCCCAACACGATAACGCCACATTCCAGATAAATCGCCAACCAAGCCTTTACCTTTATCTCTCGGCTCTTCAAGGGTTTGAAGTGATTTGAGGTAATTTATTATACGTTGTGCTTGTTGAGGATTTTTCTTAGCAAGTTTGGCAAGTTGTTTTCTAGCGGTATCAGCGAATATCACCGCCCAAATTGAGTTCATTCTCTACGTCCTGTAAGGTGTATGTTTTTTCTTTGCCTGAACGAACGCGTTCTAATGTTGCATTAGCTAAAAGCAAATCCTCTAAATCTTCTAAATAGGCTTCTAGGGCTTGTTTAATGTAGAAAGATTTTGCTCTTCCTGTTTCGATAGCTAAATGATCTAAACGTCGTTGCAACTCATCAGGCAATCTCACGGTAATAGTCATATGGTTCTCCTTGATTAAGTACAAGTTTATTATAAGAACGTATTACCTGTATTACAAGTAACAAACCTATTTTGCTGAAGGAAGAAAGGCAAAACGGGGGCTAGGTGCGAAAGGAAAATGTTTTAATCCAGCACAAATCCTTAGAAAACCATAAAAAAATAAGCCCGCACTTTTATCGGGCTTATTGCAAACATTGTTAAATTCACCGCCTATTTTTCAGGGGATAATTTATCAATGCAATATTCTGATGACTTCTCCCCAATATTTTCCATCGCATTTTCTAACTGCTTAATGGTCATATTGCCTTCATTTAATTTTTGCTCAAGGCCCAAATGTTCAAATTCATTTTGTATCTGCGAAATAAAACATCCGCAGAATTGCGCTTTAGGAATTTCAAGAATTCTCGATAATTCGCCTAATTTTCCCTGATCACATTCTTCATGCACAGAATAAATCATTTCTGACATCACTTCTGTGCCAAAATTTCCTGCCCATAACATAGGCGAAAACAATAGTCCCAAAAGGGCGGTGGTTTTTTTCATTGTTTTTCCTTATTGCTAATTTATGGTGCTTTATTTAACTTACGATACATATCACACCCTCCCTGAACCCTTGCTTCACAGGCTTTACCAAAATACTCCTTGGCTTTCCTATCATCTTGCTTTACACCTTCTCCATCAAGATAAGCAAAACCAAGTAATCCTAACGCCCGTTCATTACCTTGTGCCGCAGCCTTTTTAAACCAATCTACAGCCTCAAAATAATCTTGCTTTACACCTTGTCCTTTTTGATACCTCATACCTAAACTAACTTGCGCACCAGCATTCCCCTGCTCTGCCGCTTTTCGATACCATTTCACCGCCTCAAAATAATCTTGTTTAACGCCTATTCCATCATCATACATCAAACCTAAAATAGCTTGTGCATCTACATCTCCTTGTTCCGCTGCTTTTCGATACCACTTCGCCGCTTCAACATTATCTTGTTTCACGCCTCGTCCCTCAGAATATATTAGACCTAACATAGTTTGTGCCCAAACATCCCCATGCTCTGCGGCTTTTCGATACCATTTCGCTGCTTCTACATAATCTTGTTTCACACCTTGCCCCTTAGAATATATCACACCTAACATAGTTTGTGCCCGAACATTCCACTGCTCTGCGGCTTTTCGATACCATTTCGCTGCTTCTACATAATCTTGTTTCACACCTTGCCCCTTAGAATATATCACACCTAACATACCTTGTGCCAAAACATCCCCTTGCTCTGCGGCGTTACGATACCATTTCGCCGCCTCAGCATAATCTTGTTTAACACCATATCCATTAGCATACATCAATCCTAAATTATATTGTGCATCTGCATCTCCCTGCTCCGCCGCTTTGCGATACCATTTTACTGCTTCAACATCATCTTGTTTCACGCCTTGTCCATATTTATACTTCCAACCTAACTGAAATTGTGCGGTCGCATTCCCCTGCTCTGCGGCTTTGCGATACCATTTTACTGCTTCAACATCATCTTGTTTTATGCCTTGTCCAATGGCATACATCCAACCTAAATTAAATTGTGCGGTCGCATCCCCCTGCTCTGCCGCTTTGCGATACCATTTTACCGCTTCAAAATAATCTTGTTTCACGCCTTGTCCATTAGCATACATCACGCCTAAATTAGATTGTGCGTTTGCATTTCCCTGCTCTGCTAGAGGTTGGAATAATTTAAAAGCGGTTACAAAATCATTTTTGTCATAAGCATCTAGGGCTTGTTGGAATTCTGTTTCTCGTGCAGAAACTACATACGCCATTTTAATTGTGCCTATTACGGCAAAAGAAAGGAGTGCAGTAGTTAATAGTGTTTTAGTAAATTTCATCGTTTTTTTCCTTAATTTTCAATGAATAAATTTATTTAGTAGCTCATTGCATTTCACATAATGTGGTTAAAATTTTATCGAATTAATAACAAAGATCCAAGTTGTTAAAGAAATTTGTGTAAAACCGAATTATTAAAAAACTTAGATCTATTTAGGTGAATAATAGAGTTAGATAAGAAATTAAGATTATTCTAAGTAAGAACATATATTCTCTTAATACTCATTATCATAATGTAAAGTAATAAATCCGAATATTGACAGGCTTAGCCTGAGTTACTCCAAGCTATCCAGCATCAACCCAAACCAATCCTGCATTATGTTGGTCATTGCGTTTAAGTCTAGTTGCGCTAATTCTTGTTCGCTTAGCACGCGTTGCCAGTATTTATCTTCTTGTTTAAAACCATAATCGTTGCCATAAATGCTTTCGTACAAGATGGCCAAGCATTTTTGTTGGATTTTGGCTTGATCATCTTTGCCTTTTTCATTTTTGAGTGCTTTGAAATAGTTCCCCAAATTTTCTGTTAGCACTAAGCAAGGGGATTGCTGGGCTTGAACATAGGCTTCCAGATAACATTGTAATTGAGCAAGTGCGGTGGTTTTTTGCAGAATTTTAAACCGCACTTGTTCTCCTTTGGCATAACTATGGGCTGGGGCGACATTTTCTTGTGTGGCACATTGCACTAAATAATAGATCCAGTTTTCAATCAGATCTTTATCACGGATTTTTCCGCCTACACGCCAAGTTACTCTCTCCACTTTCCCCTTTGATGTGCCATCAACCAAAGGATAAAGCTGATTGATTACACCTGTTAAACGCAAAGTTTGGGTTGGCAGGGTGAAATCCAGCTCGACTGCCACGCTTTGGCTTTCTTGCGTTAAATAGTCAGCCACCTCTTTTTTCAAATCGCGAATATCTTGGCTCAGTTTTTGCCCTTGCACTTCAGCAAAAGCGCCCCTTGGCATTATGCCTTTGATTTGTAACTGGCGGAAAAATTGGCTAAATTCATCATCGTTGAGATAAAGCAGTTGCTGGTTAATGGCATAGCGTTCCAAGTTATCGAAATCGAAATTTTCTGTGTCCCTTAAGGCGCTTTCTTCATTTTGCAGGTGAATGCCTAAAATCTGCTCTAGAAAAAATCGAATCGGGTGCTGCACAAAGGCGATAAGCTGGCTTAACGCCACTGTTTGCACCCGATGATCATTATTCAACGGCTGAATAAAGCCCTGTTCTTGCTGAGCAGTTTTATTCACTAATGGTAACCATTTGCGAGCAAAAGTGCGGTGGTTTTTACTGAAATTTTTCTCGCTAAAGGCAGTCATTGGGTGATGGATCACCAATTTTTTACGCCAATATTCATTCGGATTTTCGCCCTCCTCATTCTCAGGCAATGGCAAGTTTTCTGCCACATAATCCAATAATTGATTTACCAGTACAGAGGGTTCTTTCGGCTCATCGTCAATGATTGAATGCCCGACATAGCTGAGATAGAAATAATCTTGCGCAGAAACGAGCGCTTCAAGGAAGAGATAACGATCATCATCTCGTTTGAAACGATCGCCTTTTTGCTGATGATATTGCATAAGATCAAAGCTATTTGGTGTACTTTGGCGTGGGTATTCTCCTTCATTCATTCCTAGCAAACACACCACGCGGAATGGGATTGAGCGCATTGGCAATAAGGTGCAAAAATTCACTTTCCCCGCCAAAAAACGTAAGTTATGCGGGTTTTCTTGCAAATAGCCACGCATCACTTCCGCCACCACTTCTGCGCCAAGTGATTGTTCAAATTGCACATTGACCAAAGGTTCAGCAAAGGTTTCAATGCAATCATTAAGATACCATTGGGTTTCTTGGCTTGTTTCATCAAATTGGAAAAAGATTTCCACCAGTTGGGATAAAGCTTGCTGCCATTGATCAATAGAATGTTCGCCGCAAAGTGTTTGATACCATTGATAAAGTTGTTCAATAAATTCCGCTAAATAGCCTGCTAATTGCCCTTTTAAGCCGTAGCTATTATCAAAACCTAGGCTGTCTTGCCAAATGCCATTTTCTTCACGCATTGCATAACCGAGCAACATTCTCTCCAGCCCTGCTTTCCACGCGTTATAATTTTCTTGTGCCACGCCCTGATATTTTTCTAAGCCAAAGCGAATGCCTGAATGTTCCACCCAATGATGAATATAAGGCAGATCTTCAAGCGCAATATGAAAATGGGCGCGGATACTTGGAATATCGAGAAAATCCAGCACATCTTGCGCGCTAAACAGGCTTTCTTTCAGGTTTAACAATTTGATGAAAGCCGACACGATCACATCATTTTCCGACAATTTATTATCCGAAATGGAAAATGGAATGTAAGGCTTACCTTGCTCAAAAACCGCGCGAATATAAGGGGTATATTTATCAATATCGGCCACCATTACCACCACATCTTTTGGCGTTAGGCTCGGATCTTGATTAAACAAATGCAGTAAATAATCTTGCAAGGCTTCCACTTCTCGCATTGCGCTATAACAGGCGTGAATGGAAAAAGACGGATCTTGCGGTGCAAAATGCAGCGGCTCAATGCCTGTTGGGGTAAGCGTTAAAATCCGTTGCTGAATTTGGTGTAATAAGCTGTCTTCTGCCAATTCTACATAAGCATTAATTTCATTACTTTGCAGATCGGTGAGCAGATAAAGGAAATCACGCCCTTGCTTGCCCCAAGAAGAAAGTAACGGATTGCCCACTTGCAACATTTCTTGCTCGGCAGTGCGTTCGTATTGCTCTTGTTCTAATCGTGCAATTTGCTGATGAGAAAATAATGGGTTAGCTTGCTGGCTTTGTTGATCGGTGCGGGAACGCTGTTGTAATTTTTGCCAATATTGCTTATCGACAATATCGCCCCAATACTCACGGCAAGGATTAGTGAAAAATAAATGCACATCACAAAACTCGCTGATGCCGTTGAGAATTTCCAAATACACTTTTGGCAGGGCTGAAATACCAAACACAAAAATGCGTTTCGGCAGTTTTAGCGGTACTTTTTCACCCAGTAGCTGAAGAAATTGTTGGTGTAAATGCGCCCTGTGCCAAACTTCTTCACTGCCATTTTGCTGTTGAATTTCAGCCACTAATGCCCGCCACAAAATGCCTTGCCATTCAATATGGCGTGTAATTTGATCGGCTAACTGTTGTTTATCTTCACTTTTCTGTGCCGTAATTTGTTGCGCAATGCTGCTGTCTGCATTTTTTTCCCACGCGCTGATCCAATCTGGACGATACACTAGATATTGGTCAAATAAATCTGCCACTTTTTCTGCTAGCTGATACAACTTTTGTTGTGCCGATTGTGGCGCAGAATTGAGATAATCTCGCAATGGTGCAAAGGCGGGCTGTGCTAAATATTGCGGAATCAATCGCATTAAGCGCCATACAATCTGTTCTTTGGCAAATTGATTTTGCTGCGTTACATTAAACAAATTATCGCGATACAGCTGCCAAATAAAAGTTGCTGGCATAGGAAATTGTAAATTCGCTGAAATTCCTTGCTTTTCCGCAATTTGCCATTGCAGCCACTGCGCCATTCCGGGACTTTGTACCAAAATAATTTCCGACTGCAACGGATCGTCCAACGGCATTGTTTTCATTAAATGCAGTAGGATCTCTTTTTGTGTTTCAAGCAAATTGGAATAATAAACGGTTAGCACAGAATTTCCTTTTATAAGCTGGTTTCCCCTGTGGGATAACGCACAGTAACTTTATTTTTATGACAATGAAGATGAAAAATAAGCTGATTTTGTTCAATTTGAGTTTGACAACTCAGCCCCATAAACAGACGCTGCTGCTGATTATGCGCAATAGAAATGGCTTGTAAATCTTGATAAATTTTCACCGCACTTTGCCGCTGGTGCGTGAGCCATTGATTAATGGACAGAAAAATACCACTAAATAGGGTTAAAGTCATTAGCAAAGAAAATAAATTCATTCCTTTGTATTTTAGCGGTCTATAAAGGCTCGAAATCATACCAGCTCCTTTTTGCTAGCCGCCAAAAACGATAGGCCTGAACCACTTCTTGTAGCGTTTTCTTATTGTAAACCAATTTCACATTTTCCCCTTGATGTAATTGCCCTTGCGTGATCACTGCGCCACGAACTTCCCCTTTGCCAGATAAAGTTAAATCTCCTTCTGCTACAATCACCGCATAAATATTGCCGTTGATTTCCCAATGTTTCTCTCGTTCGGAAAACCAATAAAGGGGATATTTGCTGATATTTTCTTGCTGTAAAACTTTACCAAACAAAGGGGTGATCTCAGGATCAAAATATTGCAAAAATTCCCCCGCACTTATGCCACGACTTGGCGTTTTCTGAAATAGGCTTATTCGCTCGCACCAAGCAAAATGCGCGGCCTCATCAAAAGTGCGGTGGTTTTTTGTTGGATTTTTAAACTCAAGACGATAGACTGAATCGGCATAATCTAAGGGCAATTTTTCGCATTCTTGTTGCAGATGTTGGCTGCTTATTGGTAAGAGCGCTACATCATTTTCCGCATAATATTTTTGCTGTGCATTCATTGCGCGATAAAAATGCAGTTCTTCTTGATTAAACAACATTGCGATCATCAATAATGAACTAAGCAACAACAATAAGGTTAGGGTAACAATGCCTTTTTGTGCTTTCATTCTGCACCGCCTTGATTGAGCAAAGGAATCACCGTTTCGCTTTCATATTCAATATGCGGTTGTTTGACGAGTTGCCCTTTTAACTGTGCTACAAGTAGCAAAGGTTCTTTTAGCCACTGTAAAGAAAAATGGGTGATCGCAATTTCACGTTCATCAAACAGATCCACCCAGCCGCCTTTCTCACACGCGGTTTGTTGAATATAAGTTTGGCATTCTTCTTTTGTGCATTTTTGCTTAACGGTGTTTTTGTAAGTTAAACGTGTTTCTAGCATTTTTTGCTTTAGGCGATAACCAAACAATTCACGTTCGATTTCTTTTGCTCGATTTTTACCATTTTCAACGCATAATCCTTTGGTGTAAGTAGAGCCAATACAACCTGAGTTATCCAAATCATAGAAAAATAACACACAGCTATTCGGCTTTTCTCCCGTGGTTTGGCTAACAACAAGACTTGTGCCTTGTTCATCTTGCTCAAACAAAGCAAAATTATCCACTTTACGCTTTCCAACGGCAGCACGAAATCCCGTGCGGCGTAAGTCTTTAGCGATTAATTGCAGGGTTCTTTCTATTTCGGCTTGTAAAAACAGCCGTGCATTCATTTGCTGAATTTGCCATTGGCTATGTTGATAAAATTTCACGATGGCTATTAATAACAGGCCAGATACCGCCAAGGCGATCATCAAACCTAGCAAACTTTGCCCTTTTAAATAGCGGTTCATCTAAGGCTCTCCGCACGCACTGAGCGAATTTCCCTGTTTTAGCTTTAAGCTACCCACATTAAAAAAAGAAAATAAGATTTTCTCTTGCCCTGCTTGCAATAAGAAGCAGTCCGCCTGAATAGTGTTGCGGATACCGCTGAATCTAGCCATTTCTTGCGGAAAATAATGTTTACTGCTAATCATTGTTTGTTTTGGAAACAAGGGTTGATAAATATTCGCCATTAGCTCCTCTACACATAAGTGCGGTTGTAAACAGTTGCATATTTTGTCGCTTTTGACTTGGGCGGCAATGCACCATTTTTGACTTGTCAGATCACGATTTGCCACTAAAAACCATACTTGATTAGAATTTTCAACGCGCCGTTGAATTGTGCGGAAAAATAAATATAAGCGCTGTTGCTCTTTGCCTAGCAACCATTGTTCCTGATTCTGTTGCCATACAGGTAAGGCCGTAAGCAATAGCATACTGGAAATCAATAGCACAATAAGAAATTCTAATAGCGTGAAACCTTTCATTTTAGCCATAATAAAAACTCGGATTTTTCAACCGCACTTTTGCCTTTGTTTATCGGTAATTTTCTATACGCAAGCCTAACAAGTGCGGTGCTTTTTTAGTAGGAAATGAAGAAGGTTTTGGAATCAAGATCGCAAAAATAGGAAAAAAGAGAATAAAACGCAAGAATGTAATAGATGAAAAATAATAAGGTGTAAGATAGATTGTTATGAGAATTTAAGGGATAAATTGATAGTGGTGGGTCGTGAAGGATTCGAACCTTCGACCAACGGATTAAAAGTCCGCTGCTCTACCGACTGAGCTAACGACCCTAAGTATATTTAATGGCTTTGAAGTGGTGGGTCGTGAAGGATTCGAACCTTCGACCAACGGATTAAAAGTCCGCTGCTCTACCGACTGAGCTAACGACCCTAAATATATTTAGGCTGTTACGTTTGATTGGTGGGTCGTGAAGGATTCGAACCTTCGACCAACGGATTAAAAGTCCGCTGCTCTACCGACTGAGCTAACGACCCGAACAGGTATCATTGCGTAACGGAGGCTTATAATACTGTTTTTATTTTAATAATCAATAAAAATTTTCTATTTTTTGTTTGTTTGCACGAATAAACAACAACTACATCACCCTTTAGCACGCAGATAAATAAAAAACCGAGCATTCAAGGCTCGGTTTTTTTTGTTTCGTCAATAAGGCAGATTAGTATGCTAACACTGCACGACGGTTTTTAGAATATGCAGCTTCAGTGTGACCTAACTCAGCTGGTTTTTCTTCACCGTAAGAAACTGTTGAAAGCTGACCTGCTTGAACACCTTTAGCAGATAAGTAGTGCGCTACTGCGTCAGCACGGCGTTGGCCTAATGCGATGTTGTACTCTGGTGTACCACGTTCGTCAGTGTTACCTTCAACAACCACTTTAGATGCTGGAGTTGCTGTTAAATATGCAGCGTGCGCATCTAAGATTTGTTGGTATTCACCTTCGATGTTGTATTTATCGAATCCAAAGTAAACTGTGTTGTAACGTTGCTGTAAATCTTCAACTGAATAACCGCCAAAGCTTTGGGCAGTTGCTACAGATGTTGTACCAGCAGTTTCATCTTTTGAAGAACTACAAGCTGCTAATACTGCTACAGAGCCTGCTACTACTAATAATTTTGCAAAGTTTTTCATTAACTTCTCCTAGTTTTTAGTTAAATATGGGGACCAAGCTGGAAATTTCACTTGCCCATCACTTCCCGGCAGACGTGCTTTGAAACGCCCATCAGCAGAAACCAATTGTAGCACCTTTCCTAAACCTTGTGTAGAACTATAAATAATCATAATTCCATTTGGTGAGATGCTTGGACTTTCATCTAAGAAAGTTGAGCTCAACATCTCTGTTGCGCCTGTTGCGAGATCTTTTTTCATAATATGATCCGCAGAAATCATTATTAAGGTGCTGCCATCAGCAGAAATTTGTCCGCTATAAGTGCGACCACCAGAACTTAGTAAAGTTGCACCGCCACCACTTGCACTCATTTGATATACTTGTGGTGAACCACTTCTATCAGAAGTAAAGACGATTGAGCGACCATCTGGCGACCACGCAGGCTCAGTATTGTTACCTGAACCGCTCGTTAATTGTGAAACGCTGCCGCTGGCTAAATTCATCACATAAATATTTAACACACCATCTTTTGATGAAGCAAAGGCTAATCTTGAACCATCAGGCGAAAACGCTGGCGCACCATTATGTCCTTTGAAAGAAGCAACCACGCGGCGCGCGCCTGAACGTAAATCTTGCACTACGAGCTGAGATTTACGGTTTTCAAAAGAAACATAAGCAAGTTTATTACCATCTGGTGACCAAGCTGGCGACATTAATGGTTGTGCGCTTTGGGTAACGATAAATTGGTTATGTCCGTCATAATCAGCGACACGCACTTGATAAGGCTTTGAGCCACCATTTTTTTGCACTACATAGGCAATTTTTGTTCTAAATGCCCCACGAATGCCTGTGAGTTTTTCAAACACTTCATCACTTACCGTATGCGCGCCTAAGCGAATTGCGCTGGCTGGAACGGCATATTGATTTTGCGCTAATACTGCGCCTGCTGTGCCTGATGCACCAATAGTATCCACAAGTTGATAAGCAATGCTGTATCCATTGCCATTTGGTGTAACTTGCCCAACCACGATAGCATCAATACCTAAAGATGACCACGCATCAGCATTCACTTCTGAAGCTGAAGTAGGTTGTTGTGGCATTTTTGCTGGCGAAATTGGATTGAATTTTCCGCTATTGCGTAAATCTGCAGAAATAATTTCAGCTACATCTGTTGGCATTGCACCTGTGCCATTCCACTTAAATGGCACAACAGCAATAGGACGCGCGCTATCAACCCCTTCGTCAATCACAATACGCACTTCGTCATCTGCTAAGGCGACATTTGCCAATAGCACCCATAGCATCGTTAAAAACTGTGTGATACGAATCATTACTTTCATAAAATTCACCTTAAATTGTTAAACCAATTATTTCAAATCAAAATCAATAACTGGTGATTTATATTTACTATAAATAGCATCTGATGGCGCAGCGGGAACTTTCTTCGTTCTTGCTACTGCACTCATTGCCGCAGAACAAATATCATCAGGGCCAGAAATTCTTTGATAACTTGAGATCGTGCCATCACGTTGCAATTGAATACGAATGCGACAGACTTTCCCTGCAAAGCTCGGATCTTTTAAGAAACGGCGTTGAATTTCTTTCTTAATGACGCCAGCATAACGATCACCTTCTTTTTTGCCATCGCCTGCGCCTAAACCTGCTCCACTGCCTTGGCTGCCTGCTTTATTCGCATTACCACCAACTTTGGCACTGCCGCCGCCAATATCACCACCATTGATGAAATTATCTAGCGCCGATTGCTGTGCGCGACGTTTATCTGCTTCCGCCTTGGCTTTTGCTTCGGCTTTAGCTTTGTCTGCTTTTGCCTTGGCTTCAGCTTTCGCTTTAGCTTCTGCCTCTGCTTTGGCTTTTGCAGCAGCTTCCGCTTTTGCTTTTTCCGCTTGAGCTTTTTTCTCTGCGTCCGCTTTAGCTTTTGCCTCCGCCGCTGCTTTTTCGGCTTTTAACTTGGCTTCTTTTTCAGCTTGTTCTTTGGCTTTTTTCGCTTGCTCAGCGGCTTTCGCTTTGGCTTCTTCTTCAGCTTTTTTGGCCTGCGCGGCTAAACGTTTTGCTTCAGCTTCTGCTTTCAGCTTTGCCGCTTCCGCTTGTTGTTTCGCCTTTGCTTCTTGCAACTTCTGTTTTTCTAAGGCGATGCGAGCTTGTTCTTCACGTTGCCTTTGTTGCTCTGCCAACTGTTCTTGCTGTTTTTTCAGTTCAAGCTGTTTTTGACGCTCTTGCTCACGCTGTTTTTCAAGCTGCTTTTGGCGTTCCAATTCTTGCTGACGTTTTTGTTCTTCTAACTGAGCTTGTTTTTGTTCTTGTGGATCGGGTTCTTTCTGCTGTGGTTGAGTAGGTTTATCCACCTGCCCTTTTTTCTGTTGTTGCAAACGTCCCCATTCCTGTGCGGCAGATCCTGTATCGACCATCACGGCGCTGATCACATCGCCATCACCTTCACCGCCGCCCATTATTTCTACTTTGTAATAAAGCGAGCCAAGAATTAACAAGCCAAATAGAATAATGTGCAGAATAATTGAAATGGCAAAGGCGCCAATTCCGTTATTTCGTTGATTATTACGCACAATAGACCTACTTACCTTAAATTGGGTTTGTCATTAATCCAACAGATTTTATTCCTGCTAGATGCAGTAAATTGAGTGCTTTAATCACTTCTTCATAAGGCACATCTTTCGCTCCGCCAACCAAGAACATTGTGTTGTTGTCTTTGTCATATTCTTGTTTAGCCATTTGCGTAACCATTTCTTCTGTGAGATTTTCACTGCGTTCGCCGCCAATGGAAAGGCTATATTGACCAATGCCTGAAACTTCTAAAATAACCGGCACTTTGTCTTCATTGGATACGGATTGGCTTTCCACCGCATCTGGCAATTCCACTTGCACACTTTGTGAAATGATCGGTGCGGTTGCCATAAAAATAAGCAATAGCACTAATAACACATCTAAAAATGGCACTATATTGATTTCAGATTTTATATCACGACGTTTACGACGATAAGACATTATTGCCTCTAAAAACTTTGCTAAAAATCACCGCACTTTGTGCGACATACTATTGATGACGACCGAAAACTTGACGATGCAAGATGGTGGTAAATTCATCAATAAAGTTACCATAATTTTGCTCAAGTTTATTGACGCGTAAACTTAAACGGTTATACGCCATTACCGCAGGAATTGCGGCAAATAGACCAATTGCTGTTGCGATCAAGGCTTCTGCGATCCCCGGTGCAACCATTTGCAAGGTGGCTTGTTTTGCCCCGCTTAGCGCCATAAAGGCGTGTATAATTCCCCAAACCGTACCGAATAAGCCGATATATGGGCTGATTGATGCGACCGTAGCTAGGAATGGTACGCGTGTTTCCACATCTTCAATTTCACGGTTCATTGCCAAATTCATTGCGCGCGTGCTGCCTTGAATAATGGCTTCTGGGGCATCTGGGTTGGCTTTTTTCAAGCGTGAGAACTCTTTAAAGCCGACATAGAAAATTTGTTCACTACCTGTTAAACCATCACGGCGGTTAGATAGGCCTTCGTATAATTTATTTAGTTCTTCGCCAGACCAAAAGCGATCTTCAAACGCTGAGGAATCTTTTAAGGCTTTGGTTAATACGCGGCTGCGTTGGATAATGATCGCCCAAGACATAATGGAAAAAGCGATCAGGATTACAATTACAATTTGAACCACTACACTGGCTTTTAAAAACAGTTCCAAAAAGTTCAATTCACTGGTCATTACATAGCTCCAAAAAATAGGATAGTAAAATAGGTAAGTGCTTATTACCCGTTAAATGCTGCTTTAATTTCTTGTGGAATAGCAACAGGTTTCATTTTTGTGAGATCCACACAGGCTACTTTTACTTCTGCCGTACAAATCAGCACATCATTACGTTTTATTTGCTGCGAAAACAAAATTGTTGCGCCTTTAATGCCGCTTATTTCTGTTTCCACCGTTAATAAATCATCTAGCTTTGCGGCAAGACGATAATCAATCTGCATTGTTTTGACAACAAATGCGAGATTATGTTCATCAAGCAATGCTTGTTGAGAAAAGCCTAATTCACGCAGATAATCAGTTCTTGCTCGTTCAAAGAAATGCAGATAATGGGCGTGATAAACCACTCCACCTGCATCGGTATCTTCATAATAAACTCGTATTGGTAGAGAAAATCGTTGCATAAATTATCAACCTTGAGTTTTTAATCGTTGTTTTTTAGTACAGAAAATTGCCGTATTGTAGAGAGCTTAATCAGGATTAGCAAGAAATAAAGTGCGGTGAAAATTAAAAAGATTTTTGCTTTATTTGCTGATATAAGAAAAACTTGGCAAAAAATCACCGCACTTTGATAAATGAGTATTTGATCAATGCGTGAACGCTGACAAAAGGAAATGTTGCACTAAGGCAATGATGCCAACGATATAACCAACATAAGGGAAAAATAGCCCTTTCCAAATGGCTGCGCGAATTTCAAACCCAATGCCGTGAATCCATAAAATCACCGTTGCCCACAAAATAAAAATGACCCAAACAGGTGGCGCCGTTCTTAATTGTGTGGCAAATTCATTAATATTAAAGAAAAAGCAAAGGGTTAATGCGATAGCTAAGATCAACGAAAGGGCTCGCCAAGAGCCCTTATTTACTAAATGATATGCTTTATCAATCATTGACTTACTCGTCAAATTTACCTGTTTTTTCAATGCCAATGGTAATCACTGCACTTAGCATTATGGCAAACAAGACACCCACTACCCATAAAACATAAAACATAATTTCGCTCCTTAGTATAATGAGTTTTTGTTGTCTTCGATGAAATCACTGTCCAAACGACCAAACATTTTGATGTATGACCAGATGGTGTAAGACAATAAGATCACCACAAACACTAATGCAAAACCAAGCATTAAGGTTAAGGTTAATTGGCTTGATGTTGAATCCCACATTAATAGGCTCATATCAGGGTGAGAGCTTGATGGCATTACAAATGGGAACATTGCCACGCCACAAGTTAAGATCACGCCAGCCATTGTTAATGATGAGAACAAGAAGGCAAAACCACAGCGGTTTGCTTTCGATGCCAATACATTTAATAACGCACCACCTACCGCTAAAGCAGGGAAGATGAACAATACAGGGGCATCAAAGTAGTTTTTGAACCACGCGCCCGCTTCAACAGCCACTTGTTTTGTTAATGGTGATGAAGGTGCATTGTGATCCACTACGCTAGTTACCACATAGCCATCTTTGAAGTATAACCACACGCCTGCTAACACGAAAGTGATTAAGGTTGCCATTGCGCCAACTTGGGTAATTACTCTTGCACGCTCACGCAATTCAGAAGTGGTTTTTAATTGTAACCACGCACCGCCTTGCGTAATGAGCATTGATAAGCTAATTAAGCCACAAAGTAAGGCAAATGGGTTTAATAATTCAAAGAATGATCCTGTGTAGAAAATTTGGTGCATATCATTGAAATAGAATGGCACACCTTGTAATAGGTTACCAAAGGCTACACCAAATACTACTGATGGCACAAATCCACCAATGAATAAGCCCCAATCCCATAGCTTGCGCCATAATGGATTGTCGATTTTAGCGCGATATTCTAAGCCCACTGGACGGAAGAATAACGCTGCTAACACTAAGATCATTGCAATAAAGAAACCTGAGAATGAGGTTGCATAAACCAATGGCCAAGCTGCAAACATTGCACCGCCAGCAGTTAATAACCACACTTGGTTTCCGTCCCAGTGGGGAGCGATTGAGTTGATCATAATGCGTTTTTCCACTTCTTTTTTACCTGCAAATGGTAATAGTGTTAAAACGCCCATATCAAATCCATCGGTTACTACGAAGCCAATCAGTAATACACCAACGAGAACCCACCAAACAAAACGTAAAAATTCGTAATCAATCATAGTTAGGCTCCTAATTATTTAGATGACTGCTCAAAGTAGTAACGACCTGTTTTTAATGCACTCGGGCCAAGACGAGCATATTTAAACATTAAGTACATTTCCACTACTAAGAAAATAGTATAAAGGGCGCAAATCAGACCGATTGAGAACCATAATTCGCCAGTGGTTAAGTTCGATGCTGCCACACCAACTGGTAACATATCGTAAATAGCCCAAGGCTGACGACCATATTCCGCTAAGAACCAGCCACTTTCAATGGCAAGCCAAGGAAGCGGAAGTCCCCATAATAATGCGTGTAACAAGAAGCGGCTTTTACCCACTGTTTTACGCACATTTTGTACCACGGCGGCAATCATTAAGATAAGAATTAAGCCACCTGCTGCCATCATTACACGGAACGCCCAGAATGTTGGCCCAACATTAGGTACAGTATCTAAGGTTGCTTGCTTAATTTGTGATTCTGTTGCATCAACCACTTTGTCTGTATAGCGTTTTAATAGTAAGCCATAACCAAGATCACCACGCACTGCATCAAATTGTGCTTTGGTTTCTTCATTGATTTGACCGGCTTTTTTCTCTGCTCTTAATTGCTCAAGCAAACCATAAGCCACCATACCTTGACGAACACGTTGTTCATTCACCACTAAAATATCGTTAATCCCTGCAAAGGTTTTATCCAATGAACGAGTTACGATAATCCCTGCGGCGTAAGGAATTTGTAAGGCAAAATCATTATGTCTTTCTGCTTGATTTGGCACCACAATCATATTCCAGTTAGCTGGTGCGGGTTCAGTATGCCACTCACCTTCCATTGCGGCCAATTTCATTGGCTGATGTTGGCCAATTTCATAGCCTGATTCATCACCCATAATAAGCACGCTTACCACGGCAATAGTACCAAAGACCGAAGCCACAGAGAAAGAGCGTTTCGCAAAGCCAATATCGCGTCCTTTTAAGATGTAATAAGCACTAATTGCTAAAACAAAGAATGCGCCTGAAACATAACCTGCAGATAACGTGTGTAGGAATTTACTTTGTGCAACTGGATTTAACCAAAGATCCATAAAGCTGGTCATTTCCATTCGCATTGTTTCAAAATTGAAATCTGAGCCTACTGGCGCTTGCATCCAGCCGTTTGCCACCAAAATCCACATTGCAGAAAGGTTTGAACCGAAAGCCACGCAGTATGTTGAGAGTAAGTGCTTACCTTTTGATAAACGATCCCAACCGAAGAAGAATAACCCAACAAAGGTAGATTCTAAGAAGAAGGCTAATAATGCCTCAATTGCCAGTGGTGCACCAAAAATATCGCCCACATAATGTGAATAATATGACCAGTTAGTCCCGAACTGGAATTCCATTGTAATACCAGTTGTTACCCCTAAGGCAAAGTTAATACCAAATAACTTACCCCAGAATTTTGTCATATCTTTATAAACTTCTTTGCCTGTTGCCACATAAAGGGTTTCCATAATCACAAGAATGAAAGATAAACCCAATGTTAATGGCACAAACAAGAAGTGATATAACGCAGTTAATGCAAACTGCAATCTAGAGAGTTCAACAACGTCTAACATCTCAACTCCTTGTAAATATTACAAGTTCTAAACCAATGATTACTGTGTAATCACCCCAAAATCTTAAAGGTACACCCTTAAGGCAATTATGCTGAATTACCTTTGTTACAAAAACGACTAAATTATAACCATTTTGTAACAAACGAAACGCACATAACTCCAGATCGGTATTATTCTACTACTAAAAGTATGGATAAAAAATAGCGAATAATGCCACACCGATCACATTTTTACATTTCAACTCCAAATAACCAGGCTATTTAAGTCAAAGCTGGAATTATAAATTTTCCCAACATTTTTACAACATCAATTATAACAAAGTTAAAAATATAGACTAAAAAAACGGCAAATAACTAGACTTCAGCGGATTTTTTTGATAAGTTTCTCTTGTTTATTTTTATTCATTAACCTATTACAATTTTTCTTTATCCATAACAGATTGATTTATAAATGGATTTAAAATTTTTTTAAAATAAAAGGAGTCTCAGCAAAATGCTCAAGAAAAAGACCGCTCTTTTGGCAACCATAATGGCCTGTACATTTGTTACCTTCTCTACGGCAAATGCAGCACAACAAAATGCCATTCCTCAACAATGTCAGAAACTGTTTAAAGAAACAGAAAAACTGATCTCTCAGGCTGAGAAACAACCGGGTACACATACTCAATTAAATAAAATCAAAAGTAAGCTAAAACAAAGTAAAAAACAGATTTTAGAAATGGAGCTTGCGACCCAGATTAAAAGTTGCGATGTTGCACTAGCTAAACTTACTTCTATTCAGCAAGATAACGATTAAAATCAATACCTTAAGAGAATAATAAAAAGAAAGGCTTGTTAAACACAAGCCTTTCTTTTATCTTTGTAAACATTACACTTCTTGTAAAACCACTTTTCCAATGTAACCCAAATTACGATAACGCTGTGCGTAATCAATGCCGTAGCCCACCACGAATTCATCAGGAATCGTGAAACCTACCCAATCCACTGGCACTTCCACTTCACGGCGCGAAGGTTTATCCAATAAAGTACAAATACGCAATGAAGCGGGATCACGCAGTTTTAGCATTTCACGCACTTTTTGTAAGGTGTAGCCGGTATCAATAATATCTTCTACAATGAGAACCTGTTCGTTACGAATATCGCCATCAAGATCCTTGCTAATTTTCACATCGTGATTTGTTGTCATTCCGCTGCCATAGCTTGTGGTGGTCATAAATTCCACCTCTACCGGTAAATCAATCTCACGCACAAGATCAGCCATAAACATAAATGAACCACGCAACAAGCCAACCACAATCAGTTTTTCTACCTTTTGCTGATGATAATATTGCGTAATCTCACGGCCCAATTCGCTAATTCTTGCACGCACATCTTGTTCCGAAATCATCACATCTACATAGTGTTTTTTCATTATTAATTTACCTTTAAGCCCGCCAATGGCGAAATGATTGAGTTAAAAACGGTGAAATTGTAGCAAAAAAAAGGCCGAGATATAAGTCTCAGCCTTTTAAATACCCTAACGAATTTACTTTCTACTCTACTTGTTTGGAGCATCTTAAAAATGAATGATCATTTTCAACAACAATACTTAACAAACGCCTTCATTCTAGCAAACTAAAAAGCATTGTCAATAAGAATAATTCTCATTTATAAAATTAATTTCCTGATACCTTCATTTTTTCTAACAAAATTGAACCAGTTTGAATGTTAGAGCGATGTTCAACATCGTCCGCCACGGCGACAATTTGCTTAAACATTTCGGGAAGTGATCCTGCAATGGTAATTTCAGCCACAGGATACTGGATTTCCCCATTTTCCACCCAAAATCCTGCTGCGCCACGGGAATAATCACCAGTAACGAGATTGACGCCTTGTCCCATGAGATCCGTAACTAACAAGCCTGTTCCCATTTTTTCTAAAAGTGCGGTCAATCCGCCTTGCAAATTTGGTTTCACTAACCAATTATGAATACCACCCGCGTGGCCCGTGCTTTGCATACCGAGTTTTCGCCCACTATAACTGGTTAATAAGTAAGTTTGCAAAATGCCTTGGTCAATAATTTCCATATCACGCGTTCGCACGCCTTCACTATCAAAAGGTGAAGAAGCCAATTTCCCTATTAAATGTGGGCGTTCACTAATGTGAAACCAATCTGGCAAAATTTGCTTGCCTAAGGCATCTAATAAAAAGCTCGCTTTACGGTATAAACTGCCGCCACTAATCGCTGCGGTCAAATGACTGATCAGCCCTGTTGCCACATCATTTAAAAACACTACTGGCACTTCTTGGGTCGCAATTTTTTGCGGGTTTAAACGTGATAAGGCTTTTTTCGCCGCATTTTCCCCCACCCAAGCGGGATTTTCTAACTTATCTGGATAACGCGAAATGGTATATTCATAATCACGCTCAAGCTGATCATTTTCCCCCGCAATCATCGAACAAGAAAGGGAATAACGGCTAGACAAATAGCTCTGCAACATTCCATAACTGTTGCCATAAACTCGCACGCCAGTATGAGAATTAAAAGCAGCCCCTTCACTATTCACAATACGCTCATCATAATCTAATGCCGCTTTTTCTGCATTCAATGCTAACGTTGCCGCCTGATCCACATCAATTTCAGTGGGGTGATAAAGGGATAAATCTGGCGCATCAAACGCCATTAAATCGCGATCAGCCAAGCCGGCGCAATCATCAGGGGAGGTATATTTTGCAATGGCTAATGCTGCTTCTACGGCATTTTTAATGGCTTTAGGGCTAATATCGGATGTAGATGCATTCCCTTTTTGTTGGCCTAAATAAACAGAAATACCCAACGCCCCATCATTATTAAATTCCACATTTTCAATTTCTTGTAAACGTGTGGAAACAGAAAGCCCATTCACTTTGGTCACGGCAACTTCCGCGCTTGCGCCCGCTTTTGTTGCAATATCAATGGCATAACTCACAGCCTCACGCAATTCTTGTTCTTGCTGTTTTAAAAGTGCGGTAGGATTTTGTTGCATTTTTTAACCTCTTATCAAAATTTGCCGTATTCTATCCCATTTTCCCTTATCTCGCTAATTTAGCCGAAATTATGCTACACTAACGCCCATTTAGCGCATTTAGATTTAGGAAAACCTTATGGCAAAACGTAGAAAAGAACAATTTGATTGGGAAGATGAAGAACAAGAAGAAATTATTTGGGTAAGCAAAAGTGAAATAAAACGTGATGCGGAAGCCTTAAAACAGCTGGGTGAAAAATTGGTAAATCTAACCAAAACCAACTTAGAAAAAATTCCATTGGAAGAAAATATTCTTGATGCCATCGCGCTCGCTCAACGCTTACAAAAAGAAGCAAAACGCCGCCAACTACAATATATTGGTAAGCTACTGCGCCAAGTAGATGCTGAGCCAATTCAAGAAGCCTTGGATAAAATCGAGAATAAACACAATCACCAACAAGCGCTATTGCATAAATTAGAATTACTGCGTGATGAACTCATCGCCAAAGGGGACGAAGCATTAAGCAATGTACTGAATGACTACCCTGATGCCGATCGCCAACATCTGCGCAACCTAATCCGCGCAGCACAAAAAGAAAAATCACAAAACAAGCCCCCTAAAGCCTATCGTGAACTTTTTCAATATTTGAAAGAATTAGCGATTGAGGAATAATTTGTAATTCTCACATATCTCAATAAAAATGGCACGCTTAACGTGCCATTTTTTGCTGAAAACGCTTGTTTTAACCTAAAGCACCCATTTTTCCAAATTAGTTTCTACTTTAGGTTTTAAAGATAACTCATCTTCTAACGCATTTAACCATTCAACACAGGTTTCAAAAGGGGAAAAATGATGGCGTCGGGCAATGGCAGCAAAATCGCCTAAGGTTAAATTATCTAGATATTGAAATCGAGCAAGTTCTTGTTTATTCAAACTTGTTAAGCCTAATTTCGCTACTTGATTGATCGCTACATCTTTTCGCTGTTCTGGCACTAAATATTCAAAATGTAATTTAAGATCAAAACGACGTAAAGCAGCTGGGTCGAGATTATCCATTAAATTCGTTGAAACAATGAGCAAGCCTTCAAATTTTTCAATTTGAGTCAGCATTTCATTTACTTGACTATGTTCCCAACTACGTTGCCCATTTTCTCGAGCAAACAAAAAAGTATCGACTTCATCAAAAATCAGCACCATATTATTCTCTTTCGCCTGCTGAAATACCCGTGCAATATTTTGTTCTGTTCCACCGACATACTTATTTAATAAATCTGAGCCTTGGCAAATTAAGGCTTTCAGCCCCATTTCTTGTGCTAACCACATTGCCCACGCTGTTTTTCCTGTTCCTGGCGGACCATAGCAACAAATTCGCCCTCGTTTCGAACGCATTAATCCTTCACTAATTTTATGTATATTATTTCTACAAGCGACCCAATCCAAATTATAAGCAACATTATTTTCGACAAGAGGTTCGATTTTTTTAAAGCCTTGTGAAGCGAGCATTTGATTAAACATTGTTAATGCTTTATCAGCAAAATCTGCGGCATTTTCTGTAGGCAACACATTAATTAGATTTAAAGTACGACTTAATACCGCTGGCGATAAATCGGCATTTTGAGCAAAATATTGGATATAATCGGTAGAAAGTTTATCGCCCACCAACTCTGTAATCAGTTGTTCTTTATGTTTACTCGGTAACATCGGCATTTCAAATACCATATCAAAACGGCGTAAATAGGCATTATCAATACAACTAACTGAGTTGGATATCCAAATCATTGGAATAGCATTATTTTCCAAGAAATCATTCACCCAGGCTTTATGTTCTTGAGCAACAGAATGGCTCATTAAGGAACCTGAGAAAACATCTTCCACTTCATCAAAAATAATGATTGCTTTTTTTCCTGCCAATAATTTTTGTGCTAAACGGCAGTTTTCTAAACGTGTTCTACCACTTAACACATCACCATCTTTATCTTGGCTTACCATTGTATAAGCGGGTACATTCAATGTTTCAGCTAATAGTGCCGCAAATTCGGTTTTACCCGTTCCTGGCGCACCATAAAGCAACATATTTATCCCTTTTTTCTTGCTGTTTATGGAAAATTTGAAGTAATTTAGCATCATTTCACTATTTTTAGCGATATGATCATAGTGGCTAAGTTTTAATGTACAAGGTGGTGTTGGAATAGTAGCTTGCTCAATTAAGGATTCTTCAGTAATGGGTAAAATGACAAAATCATCAAAATCTAAAGCATCTCCCCAGCGTAAGTAATCGTGAAGATAATTAGAATAATAATTGCGTGCATCAATCAAGCCATAGCTCCTCAGTTTGCTTCGCTTAGTGAGTGCAAATCTCACCTCTCTCTTAGGATGATTGATCAAATTTGCTAAAATTGATGCGGCTTGGTCTAAATCCCCTTTAGGTAGATACCCCAACAAATCGCGCAAACCTCGCTCTGCTTGTAAATGGAATGTAAACCTCATAATCGCTTTTTCGCAAGCGGTTAATTCAAGAAATTCGGTAAGTTTCGTTAAATTATCATGCGCAGTTTGCCAATTTTTTGGCTCTTCTTTTTGAGCCAAAATAGTTTGATAGCGTTGCTTTAATAGCTCCCGGGCTTGTTGCTTGAGGTCTGCGTCTGTTTCCATTTCTTGTGGCAAGCCAAGAGCATATGCCACATCGTCATCATCATAACAATTATTACTAAAAAATTCTGAAAATAATTTATACTCAAACATTGCTTTTAGCATAATTTTTTCAGAATAAAGCGAAACGGTTGAAGGGTTTAATTGATATTTACTCATAAAACATTCCTTTTGGTGATTTCACACGAGAAATTATATTTATGAGTACGACAATTTGTGTCGCAAAAGGAAGCTATATTCTAAAATATTTCAAATTTTAACCTTTCTACAAACCAGATAAAACGTCTTTCTTGGTTATACAACCCGCTTACGTTTAGCTGGTAAAGCGATTATTCATCTAATAACCGCTTCCAAATTTCAACTGTTTCAGGTTTTGGTGTACCCTTTTCCATTCCCAATTGAATAGCAATATGCTGCAGCTGCTTTGCAAGCTCTGGATGTCCACATAAATTAAGGCTTACGATAATACGAGAAATTTTTTTATCTTCGTGTCCAATATGCCTAATCCAATAATCTCGATTCTTTACTTCCTCGCTAATTTTGAGTTCACCATTTTCCAAATATAATCCCCAATAACGGATAATATGTTTAAACGTTGTTAAAAATTTATCTTGAAGATTGGGATCATTACGGAAAAACGCCGTATCTTGTGGCTGAAATGCGGGTGCGAGATTGTTCCATTTTGATGGTTTTTCTACGGGAAACAACCACGCAATCCAAAAATAGCCCTGATTTAATATAAATTCTTCAAGCTTCCACGTTTCTTCCAAGCTCAGATTAGCCTGACTTGTTTTGCGTTTACCTTGATAAAATTCAATAATAGGGTGCCGATTCATAACAAATACCTATAATATTATTCAATTCACTTACCGCTTTCAAACATCTCAACATCTTACAGCATACGAACCCCTTATTTCGCAGGGGTTCCTACTTTAGCTAATATTATTTATATACTTTTTGGTTTCAGACTCTAAAATTTCAATCATGTCTTCATTATGTTTGTCAATTTGTTTCTTTCCCCAACTTTCGCAAGAGCAAGAAAGCATTAGTGCTTGCTTAGGACTAATACATTTTAAACTTCCACTTTCATACCGCTTTCTTTTTTCCGATGGCACTTCATTGTTTAGTGATGAGTTCTGATAATGTGAAATCAAACATAGATTTCCAAAGCTATCTAAAACTTCTTCTCTCTTATCTATATCCTCTATATCACTAAGTAAACTATCTCTTTTACTTTGCGGTAAATAATGTTCAATAGAGTTTCGAGATAATGAAAATACGAACTCATTTTTCTTCAAAAATTTATTATCCTTGCCATGATTATCCCAATCTTTCCATAACAGATAATCTAAATAGTTAAAGATATAATTTGGTATATTCTGCCCACCTGATTCAAATAAATCAGGTCTTTCAGAGTTTTTATAATACTTATAAGCTAACTGCTCTAAAATTTCTATATATTCAACAGCACTTAAACTATATGTATTTTCTAATTCACTAAATTTACTTAATTTCTCTAAAACATCAAACAACCAGTTTTTATAGGTCTTCTGCCTAAATGAAGTATGGAACATTGATAATAACTGCACTATTTTAGTATGATTGTCAGATAAATCATCTGTATCACCATCTTTATCAACATCATTGTCAAGTCGTTCCAAAGCAGTTCCAAAGGTATTAACTTCCCTAAAGGCGCCATCTTTATATTTTTTTACGCCATTTAAAATCCAGCTATCTTCTTCCTCTTTTGACTTAATAATGTATCGATCAAAAATCAATCTAACCTTTAGTAACAGAAGGATAAATTTTTTTATGGTCGCAGGTTCATCCCCCATCCCTTTAAATTCATTAAGAAGATATTTATCATTTAATGGTACATCTCCACCACGAGAAATCTTATATACAATCATTAAGAAGTTTGGAAAATCAATAATGGATTTGAAGTTTCCATCTTCATCACTTCCTTTATCTTGATTAATTTTATTATTAGTTTGTTCCAATAAATTTAAAATGCTCTCCTCATTAGTTCCTTCATCAGTATATTTAATCTTATTTAAGATGTTCTTCATTTTATCGAAATTTTCTGGTATTTTATTTACTAGCTCACCAAAAAATGCGTCTGAAGTTCTTATATTCTTATTCTCATCATTTGAATAAGGAAAGCGCTTAATTGCATATACAGACATATCTGAGCAGGCATCCCAAATTAATGCAAATAGTTTTTTATCATCATCGCCAGTGAGTTTTTCCATTAACCTAGCTTTTAACACTTCGTGCTTCTCTAACTGCTCACCTCGATTATTCATAATCTCAAAATAATGATTAAGATCGGTATCTTCTGGCACTTCAGTTCTTAAAATCACGACTTTATCTAGTAAAAAACCAGAAAACTCTTCAATAAAATCATTCTCTTTATTTTCTTTTACTATTTTTTTACTAAAAATATCTAAGATAAATTTATACCCTATTTCAATACTGTTCCCATATTTATTATCACCTAAGTTATTTAGGCTTTGATTAGATTCATCACGATACTCAAAATTCAAATTAATATTTGGATTCTTATTGAAATAACTTAATAACAATTTCAATGTTGTTAGCCGTTGCTGTCCATCAATAACCTCATAACCATCTTTTCGTTTTGCAACGACCAAGCTACCAATATAATAATTATTTTCCTTATTCTCTTTATTCTCTTTATTCTCTTTATTCTCTTCATTTTTTAGTGCTTCTGAAATATCTTGAATCAATAGCTCAATTTCATCTCTTCCCCAAGCATAATTACGCTGATAAATTGGAATAATGTAGTTATCACCATTGCATAACTCGCTTACTGTTAATGTTTTCACTTGATTATTTTCCATTTTTATTCTCCAAATCAGATCCTAGTAATATTGATAATCCTGTATTATTATTTAAATCAAATTCTTGTTTATATTTATCAATAATGAATTCTAAAAATTCTCTTGATTTCTCTACTCTCATAAGATGAGAGAATAGACTATGCTCACCATATACTTCATTTTCTATCGTTCTATAAAAAACTCTTCCTTGCATTAAGCGAATGCGGTAACACCATTTAAAGCATTTCTCTATCGCTTGAACAAGATGTTCTTGACCAAATTTATCATAGTAAAGCATAACTAAGCATTGAAATAGGTTTTTAATATATCCATCGCCTACACGATTAGCCCCTGGATAACTATTGATAAAATGTATTAACCCATATTCCTTCAAAGAATTTAATGGTTTTCCATCTTGTAAATAATCTAGTTTCTCTTTAAAAATTTCACGATTATTTAAAAACCCACTTTTCTTATCAAATAAGAATATATAGTTTTGTCTATAATGTTCAATATATTTAAAAAATAGTTCGCCATTAATAATAGGTTGAGTAGATTGAAAACTTAGCTGACTAAATCTACGATCTATTAGCATAGGGAAAGTCTGATACAGCTTATATAAATTGAAATTAGCTAACTGCTGATTAATATAAGGATAATTATCGCTAGCATTAGCTCCTTTAAAGGTATCTAATTCTTTATTAGTAAAAGATTCTGCCCGTTGATACTTATACCAACGGCGTAATCGAAACAGGGTATTACTAATAACTTGCTGTAAATCAGCAATGTCTGCATCTACTGCATTTTCCCAATTTTCTACACATTGATAAACGGTTTGTTTATCTGCATCTAGCTCTCTTAAATGATATGCCTTAAGTAAATCATAGGGTGCAAGTGATTTCCCCCTTGCATTTTGTGCATCAAAAAACTGGAATGCTTCATCAATATTTTCTAATTCAATATAAACCAATTCACATATATCTAAAATATAGTTGAAAAATGCCTTCTTATCTTTTACTCTATCTTGAATAAACTGCTCGGTTGCATTTTTATTTTTTATTAAGTTATCAGCACTAATGCTATGAGGAAGTTTTTCATTTAATAATGGTAAGGAATCGCCTGATAATGGTGAGGAGCTATCTTTATTCAATAAATATAAAATTAATGACAAACTAATTAACCGTTGTTGTCCATCTACAATATTAGATTTATTTTCAGTTTTATCTTCATGTATAACTATCGCTCCAACTCGATAAACTTTTTTATTATGTTTATCAAAATTAGAATAAAGATCATTTAATAGTTGGGTAATATTTTTTGTCGTCCATTTATAAGGTCGCTGATAATCAGGAATAGATAATTTACCCATCACTATTTCTTTAATTTTTTTTATTTTTGCAATTTCTTCAGTCATTCTCTTTTCCTACTTTCTATAATTTGAAATACAACATATTGTAACAAAATTTCATCAGATTTAATCTGCTTGCAATAACTCATCAATTGCTCTCAACGCCTCTAATCCTCCCATTTTCAAGCTCAAAAAGTGCATTTTTGGCACACCTGCATCAATCGGGTTAATACGAATTAAACCACCTTTTTTCTGCTTGGCGATGCGTTCGGAAAAATGGCGAACTGTCGGTACGGCTTTTCCTGCACCAATTTCAATGACTATTGGACGCTGGGCTTTACCTAGCCATTCATTAAGTCGTGTATATTTAATAAGTTGATAGTTTTCGCAATAAGTATAATCATTAAACATCATTACATTTTGCCGTGCTAAGCCCCCGCAATTGGGGCAAGTTGGTGCTTCACTCACGACGATACATTGTTCGTCATCCGTAATAGGATTGTAGCCATAAGACCACCAAGATTGGTTTTGACAATTATTCATACATTGCAAGCGATCTAACGTGCCGTGGCACTCGTAAATTCGACTTTCATTAAACCCTGCTTTACGAAAATGCCCGTCCACATTACTGGTAAATACAAAATAACCGTATTGCTTATTTTCACCCCAGCGTTTTAAAATGGTATAACCTTCGTGAGGTTCGGCTTGGCGATATTGATTTAAGCGATGAGCAAAAAACCATTTAGCAAGTTCAGGACGTTGTTCATAGGCAAAAGGTGTTGCAATATCTATAAATTGCAAATTAAATTTTTTAAGTGGAGGGTAGGCATTCCAAAATCCTCCAACACTTCTAAAATCAGGTAGACCACTATCAACAGACATTCCCGCCCCAGCGGTAATTAGAATGCCATCAGCTTGGCGAATAAGCTCAACCGCATAATTTAGATCGTTATTCATCGCTTCCTCCTTTATTTTTTATCATTTTAGCCAGAGAAGCGACAAATTATGTCGTTAAATTATAAAAATTCGCACAAAATGACAGAAAAATCATCATAAGTGCGGTGCTTTTTTACTATTTTTCTGCAAGTTTGAAGACATTCAATGCTATTAGGATATTTTTGCCAAATTTGTTTAATCTGTATCGGCGTAATGTAATTGTGCAAACCATCTGAGCAAAGTAATATGCTTTCGCCTTTTGCTAGTTGAAATGTTGCAACATTAATACGGAAATCTGCCTCATCAAAATTAGCACTAATACAATCAGATAAACCTTGATACATTGATGCATATTCCGTTTGCTCATCAGCCAAACCTTGAGCCTGCATTTCAGCAAGAATAGTATGATCAAAACTGAGTTGTTGCCACTCGCCATTTATCGTGATTTTATAGGCTCGGCTATCGCCTGTATTGACTATTTTACCACTTCCATCTGCATATAATTCACAGCCAACAAAGGTACTACTTGTTCCAAAATAAGATTGTGCATATCGTTCACTTAACTTATTTTGAATATCCCTTAGCCAAGCTGAACTAAGCGATTGACATTGACTTAATTGTTCCATTAGAAATCGGCTAGCGAGTTGAGGTTTTGGGCTATTAGAAACACCATCGGCGATGCCAAAAATTACGCTATCCTCATATAAAATAACATTTTCAGCATTTTTTAGCTTCCATTGGTAAACGTTCACGCCATTGAATAAAGCATCTTGATTGTGTTTTCTATGATTACCAGCTTGCTGGCAAAATGTGAGTTGAAATGGCATAAGGATTCTCCTAATTGGCTGTTTACCAGTAGTTTTATTCAAATGATATAGGGAATATAGGGAGCAAACTATGTTAATGGCTCTCGCTCAATATCCCAAATATCCTCACCAAATTTTAAAGGCCACCAATCCAACATATCATTTTCAGGCAGGGTTGCACGAAAGCGGTAATGTTGATCACTTTCTTCTAAAATCTGTTGATCGTTGGAAAGAGGGGTTTCCGTTAAATGAAATCCTGCCCATTTTGCAATAGAAAACGTCAAGCGAATTTTGCGGATAGTTTGATAACGGGTAAAACCTAAATAGCCCTCATCTTGATAGGCCTGCAAGTTGAAATCTTTAGGTCGCTTAAAGCTAAATGTAGAGATGTCTGCTTTACAGATACGATGCATTGCCAGTATTCTGTTATCGGAAAATCCATCAAAACGGCAAATTAGGTAAATGCTCGCACCTTGCTGTGCAATTGCCAAAGGCATAATAGTTGCCGAGTGTTGTTTGCCACTTGAGTTTTGATATTCGATCTTGAGTAACTTGTTCTGATACAGCGCTTGGCTAACGGCTGAAAAAATATCCTCTCCAATTTCGGCAGGAATTAATGGTAAAGTTGTTGGAGTAACACAAACTTTATCGAGCCATTGATGTGTAGGCTTTTCTTTGTCATTTGGGTAAGCCCCTGAAATCATTCGATCAGCTTGATCAAAAAATGGTTTCATTGAGGACATAATATTCGCGGGTAACAAATATTTAAGCTGTTTTTCTGCGAGTTTGAGTAATAGTGATTGCTGCTCATTCAAAACGGGTAGCGCAAATCCAGCTGAACGCTCTTTCCAATAATAGGTATAAGGCTTGCTATCATTGTTACATTCTAAATCGTCAAAATGTAAGCAAAGTGCTTGTAGCGTTCTCTGAATACTACGTAAATCACGATTAAAGCCTAAATCTTTCAGTTTTTCGTGAATCGTTTTTGCCTCTATGCTCGCTGGCAGCCTAGGAATAATCCTTAAAATTTCTATCTGCAAAAGCGTAGCATCAATATCTTTTGGTCGAGTTGTCATAATTTTATAATTTCCTCTAGCTTCAATTATAAAATTATAGCAAAAGCAAGTGAATATTTTGTGAGAATAGTGAGAAGTTTAGGGCTAATCTAATATAGATATAGCCCTTATATATTTTACTTCGGCGCTTGCATAAAGCGGAAGAAGTCGCTGTCTGGTTTGAGAATCAGCATATTGTTTGATTCTGCAAAGCTTTTTTCGTAGGCTTTCATACTACGCACAAAGCTGTAAAACTCAGGTTCTTGCGCAAAGGCATCGGCGTAGAGTTTGGCGGCGGCGGCATCACCGTTACCACGCAATTCTTGTGCCGTTTTATTGGCGGTGGCCAGAATTACCGTAACTTTACGATCCACATCAGCTTGAATAAATGCTGCCTTTTCTTTACCTTGTGAACGATGCTCACGAGCCACTGCATCACGCTCTGCACGCATACGTTGGTAGATTGATGAAGACACTTCATCAGGGAGATTGATTTGTTTTACTCGTACATCAACCACTTCAATCCCTAATTCTGAGGTACTATCTTGCCCTGTATTCAAGGCTTTGCGCGCACCAACCATTAATTCGCCGCGTGTCCCTGACACAATGTCTTTAATGGTGCGAGAACCCACTTCAGAGCGTAAACGGTCATTCACTTTACGGCGTAATAAGTTGGACGCTTGAGTATAATCGCCGCCACCTGTTGCGGTAAAGAAACGGCCGAAATCACTAATTCGCCATTTCACATAAGAATCCACTAAAAGATCCTTTTTCTCAACGGTAACAAAGCGATCTGGCGCACCGTCTAGCGTGCGAATGCGTGCATCTAACACTTTCATTGAGTCAATAAATGGGATTTTGAAGTGTAAACCCGGCTCATACACCACCACTTTATTGTCTGAATCACGATGAACTTTGCCGAAACGCAACATAATGCCACGCGTGCCTTCATCTACAATCACAAGGCTAGAATAAATCACCGCGAGCAATACCAGTAAAACAGGGGTTAAAATCTTACGCATTAGTTAAATCTCCCTTGGCGATTTTCAGATGATTGTGGATAGCTCTCACTGTTGGAAAAAGAGCGAGTTTCGGAATAAATTTCCTGATTTTTCACCGCACTTTGTGAATTTGATGAGTTAGGTGCGGTGCTTTTTTCGCTACTTTTTGGCGATAAAATTTTATCGAGCGGTAGCACGCTTAAGTTATTGCCGTTGCTATCAAGCAATACTTTTGGCGTGTTTGCCATCACTTTTTCCATGGTTTGAATATATAAGCGATCACGCAATAATTGCGGCGCTGCTTTAAATTCAGGCAATAAGCGTTGGAAACGTTCCACTTCCCCTTGCGCATTTAACACCACTTGATCTTTATAGGCCGTGGCTTCTTCAATAATGCGTTGTGCATTACCACGCGCGATTGGCTCTTGCTCGCGAGCATAGGCTTCCGCTTCACGAATATAGCGTTGCTCATCTTCTTGTGCTTTGATCGCATCATCAAAGGCGGCTTTCACTTCTTCAGGTGGTCGCGCAGATTGGAAGTTCACATCAAGCACTTCTAATCCCATATCATAAGGCTGAATAATGCCATTCAAGGCTTTCCAAGTGTCTTCACGCACAATAGAACGCCCTGTGGTTAAAATATCGTCCATTGACATATGGCCAATCACATAACGCAAGGCACTGTCGGTAGCTTGGTTTAAGCTGTCATCGGCATTGGTTACGCTGAATAAATATTTTGCTGGATCACTCACCCGATATTGTACGGTCATTTCTACTTTCACCATATTTTCATCGCGGGTGAGCATTGCCCCTTGGGTTTTCAGCTCTTTCACTTGTTCCACATTAACGGGGATCACTTTATCTACGAAAGTCGGTTTCCAGTTCAAACCTGGTTGTACGATTTTTTCCAGCTCACCAAAACGTAACACCACGCCACGTTCCGCTTCTTTCACAGTGTAAAAACCACTCACGCCCCAAACAATCGCACCAATCACCGCGGCAACAGGTAACAATTTACCTAAGCCGAAAGACAGGCCTTTGCCGCCGCCATTATGGTTGCCACCATTTTGACCGCCGCCGAGTTTTTTCAATAAATTACTAAAGACTTCTTCAAGATCAGGTGGGGATTGTTCCTGCTTATTGCGCTTATCCCATTGGTTATTTGGATCGGATTTGTTATCCGATTGATTTGGGTTGCTCCCTGGTTTTCCCCAAGGATCTTGATCTGAACCATTAAAGGACATTCTTTTCTCCATTTGTCAAAAAATTGTTACAAGTCTAAACAAAATAATAGGTGAAGTCTAGGGCGGATTGCCCGCTTTTCCTTCTCTTTAAGCCGTCAAAAATCCGTTAAAGTGCGGTTCACTTTATAGCAAATTTTTTGTCTTAATTCAGTGGGAATTAAGCCTTCATCATTCCAATAAAAATAATGTGCTGTTGTAAGGGTTTCATTAGCAAAAACGGCCAAATAAAAGGGCAATTCTTGCGTAAATATGGCTTCCCCTTGCGGGCAATAGGCTGAAAATAATTGCAGACTCTCTGCTTGGTGATCCACTTCCGATAATTTCACAATACCCACCCCTTGAGATTTCAACAGTGCTTCACGCAAACACCAAATACGATAAAAAGCTGTTTTTTTGTCAAGCTGCTTGGCAAACCATTGTTGTTCTTGTTCGGGAGCGAAATGACCAAGCAAGGCAGCATAATCCCGTTCTTTTTGCGGAAATTCAATGTCAATTCCCACCGCACTTTGGTTTTCATTTTTTTCATTAACCTTGAGCATCACTGCCACCCAATCGCCTGAATGGCTGATATTAAAATCAATATTCGGTTTGGGGAAATGCGGCCGTTGGGTTGGGCTATATTGAATGTCTGCTAAAAGTGCGGTGGAAATTTGTGCTGTTTTTAATAATTCCCATAGCAAAAAATGTGCCACCCAACGGCAACGATAACGTTGCCACAAACGAGGTTGTTCAGGCGGTGCTTGACGTAATTTAGGCGTGAGTAATGCCGTTGGAATTTGCTCGAAAGGATAAGACTGATGAATATTTCCCCACGCAATAAAAATGCTCATTCACGCTCCTTGTTACGCAGGGAAAGAAAATTAATGTTGAAAACGAGCCAAACGCGCACGGCAGAATTGTTCTTGTTTCTCAGCAGAGAGTTTTGTAAATTCTTTGCGATATTGCGCAAAATCCTGTTGCAACGTCTGCAAGGTTTCCGCAGGTAAGGTGGAAGTGGCAACATTCTCATCTAAAATATTGAAATAGGTTTGGCAGCTGTTAGCTAATTTAGCCGATTGAGTAACATTCAGCACTGAACTACAAGCAGATAACAATAAGCTGATAACGACAATAAATTTTTTCATACCATTCCTTTTTATAAGTCAAAAATAAGCGTTGCCTAGTTTTAGACAACGCCTCTATTCTAACCTAATTTATTAAGATAACAACTCATTTACACGTTTAATGAATGCGGTTGGATTTTCCAACGATCCGCGTTCTGCAAACATGGCTTGCTCAAGCAGTAATTCCACCCAATTTGCAAAGGCTGCATCGTCTGTCATCTCCGCCACTTTTTTCACTAATGAATGGTCTGGATTTAGCTCAAAGGTATATTTCACTTCTGGCACTGGCTGCCCACTCATTGCAAACAATTTCGCCATTTGTGTGGTCATTTGATCGTTATCCGTTGAAACCACCGCTGGTGTATCCGTTAAACGATGGGTTAAACGTACCGCTTTCACGCGATCTCCCAATAAGGTTTTCACGCGTTCAACGAAAGCACCAAAGGCTTCATCTTGTGCCTTTTGTTCTTCCTGTTCTTGATCCGCTAAATCGCCTAAATCAAGATCGGACTTGGTAATAGGCTGCAATGGTTTGCCATCAAATTCGGTGAGATAACTTACCATCCATTCATCAATACGATCAGAAAGCAACAACACTTCAATGCCTTTCTTATTAAACAGCTCTAAGTGCGGGCTATTTTTCGCTGCAATATAGCTATCTGCCGTGATGTAATAAATGGCTTTTTGACCTTCTTTCATTCGCGAAACATAATCTTGCAAGGAAACAGTTTGCTCGCTGCTATCATTATGCGTTGAAGCAAAACGATATAAACGGGCAATTTGCTCGCGGTTAGCCACATCTTCCGCCACACCTTCTTTTAACACCAAGCCAAATTCTTTCCAGAATTGTAAATATTGCTCTGGATTGTCTTTCGCTAATTTTTCTAGCATTTGTAATGAACGCTTGGTAAGCGCTTTACGCAAGGCGGCGGTTACTTTGTTATCTTGCAGAATTTCGCGAGAAACGTTGAGCGGTAAATCGTTGCTATCAATTAAACCACGCATAAAACGCAGATAATTCGGCATAAACTGCTCGGCATCGTCCATAATAAACACGCGTTGCACATAGAGTTTTAAACCTTTTTTGTGATCGCGGTTAAAGAGATCCCAAGGGGCTTTAGACGGCACATAAAGCAAGCTGGTATATTCTTGATTTCCTTCTACTTTATTGTGCGCCCATAAAAGCGGATCGGCAAAATCGTGGCTTAAATGTTTGTAAAATTCTTTATATTCTTCATCAGAGATTTCGCCTTTTGAGCGTGTCCACAAGGCTTGGGCTTTGTTGATCTTTTCCCATTTCACGCCCGTTTCTTTGCCTTCATCATCATATTCTGGCGTCAAAATTTCTACTGGCAAACCAATATGATCGGAATATTTGCTGATGATTTCACGCAAACGCCACGCGTTGGCAAACTCTTTATCTTCCGCGCGCAAGTGCAATGCGATCTCCGTTCCACGATCTTTTTTCTCAATGTTTTCAACGGTATATTCACCTTCACCAGTGGATTCCCACAACACGCCTTGATCTGCTGGCACACCTGCAGCACGGGTTTTCACGGTTACTTTATCCGCCACAATAAAGGCAGAATAAAAACCAACTCCAAATTGCCCGATAAGCTGGCTATCTTTCGCTTGATCCGCACCAAGTGCGCTCAAAAATTCTTTCGTTCCTGATTTCGCAATCGTTCCTAAATGATCGATCACTTGCTCACGCGTCATTCCAATTCCGTTATCGCTAATGGTGATCGTGCCTTTTTCTTCATCAAAGCTAATGCGCACTTTTAAATCGCCATCACCTTCATATAATTCTGGTGCAGAAAGCGCCTTAAAGCGTAGCTTGTCCGCCGCATCAGACGCATTTGAGATTAGCTCACGCAGGAAGATTTCTTTATTCGAGTAAAGTGAGTGGATCATTAATTGAAGTAATTGTTTAACTTCAGATTGAAATCCACGAGTTTCTTGATTTTTGTTCATTGCATTTCCCTCTTTAAAATTTCAAATCTATATAAGAGCAAAAGCCTTAATTTCAACAGAACAGGTTTTTAGTTGATGATAATTTAGACAAAAAAATCAGAAAAAAACACCGCACTTTCTATTCATTGAACGATTAACGATAGATAAAGTGCGGTTAGTTTTTGGGGAGTTTTGTCATCGTGGGATCATCAAGCAAATATTTCTTATTAATTAAGAAAGAAAAGGTGCTGCCCTGACCTTCTTGGCTTGTGATATCTAAATGGGTGTGGTGTTGTTCGAGGATATGTTTAACAATGGCTAGGCCTAATCCACTGCCGCCCGTTTGGTTATTACGCGATTCATCAACGCGGTAGAAGCGTTCGGTTAGATGGGGGAGATGTTTTTCTGCAATGCCGATACCATTGTCTGATACGCTAAATATTGCGCCGTCTTCACAAGGTTGCCAGCGGATATGAATTTGTGCATTTTTCCCTGCGTGCCGAATGGCATTATAGATTAAATTTGAAACCGCACTTTGTAGCTGATTTTCATCCCCCAGAATTGTTAAATTAGGTGCAATATCAAATACTAATCGCTGAGAATTGGCATTCAGTATAAAGGTGTTTTTTTGTAATGAATGAATGATTTCGGATAAATTAACGGGGTAATGTTCATTATTAGAATGTTCAATTTTTGCCAGAAGACTTAATTGATCAAGCAAGTGCGACATTCTTTGGCTTTGTTCTTGCATCGCTTGGATTGCTTTATTATATAAGGCATCTGCTGGTTGAGTTTCAGCTAATAATTCTAAATAACCCTTTAATACAGTAAGTGGCGTACGCAATTCGTGGTTTACATTAGATAAAAAAGTTTGTCTAGTATGAAGAAGTCGAATTAATTGTGTTACATCGCGCACAATTAAAAGTATGTTGTTACTGTCATAAATATTAGCGCTAATTTCAATGTAACGCTGATCTTCCGTTAATAAAACCAAAGGGTGTTGGGACGCGGAATAATTGAAATAATCTTTAAACTCAGGATAAAAAATAATGCTAAAAATATTTTTGTGTGCTTTTTTATGCCAATAGAAAGAAAATATTTCTTGCGCAGCACTGTTACACCAAAGGATTTCCCCCTCTTTTTGACAGATGATAATGCCCTCTGGGAAATATTGAATATGTTTATTCAATTTTGAGAGCAGCCTTAAGGTTTTTATTTTTTCTTTCCGATTTTTTCGCCGCCAATAATCTTGTGTTGGAAGAATATATTCTAAAATTGTTTTTCTTTTTTTTGATTCAAGCTGGGGATATAAAAGGCTAAGCAGTTTAAATTCATTATTATGATGCCAAATTAAGGCAATAATTAAACAAATAATTAACCAGAAATAAAAATCTTTGGCAAATAAACTAAAAAAGAAAGCGGTTGCAATCAGTAAAATCGTTTCTAATAAAATATGTTTAGCAGAAAGTTTCATTTTCGTTCATTGCTCCAAAATGATTGGAAAAACGATAACCGCTACCACGCACGGTTTGTATATAACGTTCAAAACCGTAAGGTTCTAAGCATTTACGCAATCTTCGAATATAAACATCTACGGTTCTGTCTTCCACATAAATATCATTTCCCCAAATAAAATCAAGTAACTGCGCGCGGCTATATACTTTCTCAGGGTGCTGCATAAAAAAATGGAGCAATTTAAATTCAGTGGAACTTAGATTAATTTGGTTTTGTTGGTAGGTTACACGTTTAGCATTTTGATCAAGAATTAATCCGTCTATATTCAATATATTAGGGATTTGTTCATAGGTTCTACGCAGTAGCGCATCAATGCGGGCAAGTAATACTTTTGGTGAAAATGGCTTGCTCACATAATCATCTGCCCCTGCGTTCAAACAGGCAATGCAATCTTCTTCCGCACTGCGCGCGGTGAGCATAATAATTGGAATGCTATCAAATTGTGGCGTTTTTTTCAGGTAGTGAATAAATTGAATACCTGAACGTCCAGGTAGCATCCAATCTAATAAAATTAATTTAGGATTTTCTGCTATTTTTTTCACCGCACTTTGATAATCACAGGCCTCAATAATGGCATATCCCTGCTGTTCAAGAAATAATTTAATCATTTCTCGAATAGCTTGTTCATCTTCAACGACTAAAATCCTTGTTGTCATTGCCATCTCCATAATATAAAAATGCGCAAATTCACTGAGCTGAGCCTAACCCATTCTACCATGAATATAGTCTTCGGTTCTTTTATCTTTTGGATGTTCAAAAATCATTTTAGTTTCACCAAATTCCACCAATTCACCTAAATACATATAGGCCGTATAATCAGAACAGCGTGCAGCTTGCTGCATATTATGGGTAACAATCGCAAGTGTATAATCTTGTTTTAATTCAAAAATAAGCTCTTCAATTTTCATTGTAGAAATAGGATCAAGTGCAGAACAAGGTTCATCTAGCAATAGCACATCAGGCTTAATGGCGATGCTTCTTGCGATACATAAACGCTGTTGTTGCCCGCCAGATAAGCTATCACCATTTTTATTCAATTTATCCTTAACTTCATTCCATAATGCCGCTTTAGTTAATGCCCATTCCACACGATCATTCATTTCTGATTTGCTTAACTTTTCAAATAATTTAATTCCAAAAGCAATATTATCGTAAATAGACATTGGAAAAGGGGTAGGTTTTTGGAATACCATACCAACTTTAGCACGAATAATGGCGATATCCGTTTTTGTTGTGAGTAAATTATCGCCATCTAAATAAATTCCCCCTGTCGCCTTTTGTGTGGGATATAACTCAAACATTCGATTAAATGTTCTCAATAGTGTGGATTTTCCACAACCTGACGGGCCAATAAATGCAGTAACTTTATTGCTTGGTATGCGTAAATTAATATTTTTCAAGGCGTGAAAATCACCGTAATAGAAATTTAAGTTTTTTACTTCAATTTTGCTATTTTTAATGTCAAGCATAATAGTCCCCTATTTTTGTTTATTCGAAAAATAAAAGCGAATAAAAATATTTAAGCTGAGTACAAACACAGTAATTAGGCTTGCTCCAGCCCAAGCTAATTCATTCCAATCTTTAAATGGGCTTGCGGCATATTGATAAATCACAACCGGTAAATTTGCCATTGGTTCGTTCATATTAAATGAGATAAATTGATTGGAAAGGGCGGTGAAAAGTAGTGGTGCAGTTTCCCCTGCAATGCGCGCCACAGCTAATAAAATCCCAGTTAGAATCCCTGATTTTACTGCTTTATAGCAAATCATTGTGATCACTTTCCAACGTGGACAACCCAGCGAAATTGCTGCTTCGCGTAGATTATTCGGAATAAGTACAAGCATATTTTCCGTTGTTCTCACTACAATCGGAATCACAATTACAGCTAATGCCAATGCGCCCGCCCAACCAGAGAAATGATTCACTTGTGCAACATAAATAGAATAAATAAATAATCCAATAATAATTGATGGTGCAGAAAGCAGAATATCATTTAAAAAACGGGTCATTGTGGCTAATTTACTAAATCTGCCATATTCAGCTAAATAAGTTCCAGCCAAAACACCGATTGGCGCGCCGATAAATAAGGCAACAATGAGCATTTGTGTCGAGCCAATAATGGCGTTAAGCAATCCCCCTTTTTCACCTGGCCCTGGCGTTTTTTCTAAAAACAATTCAAATGAAAATGCGGGAATCCCTTTTATGATTAAGGTGATAATGATCCAAGATAACCAAAATAAACCAAAAATCACCGCCAGTATGGCAACACCAATCATTAAATTATTGATACATTTTCGCTGTTTAAAGCGCGCAGTCATCTCATTATTCATCATTAGCGTTTTCCTTCTTTTAAGGTCATACGAGCAATTAAAATGCGAGATAAAGCCAGTACCAAAGTAGTAATTAAGAATAAGATCAATCCTAATTCCATTAATGAAGATTTTTGTAGGCCTGCCGCTTCATTAAATTCATTGGCAATTGCTGAGGCAATGGAAGTGCTTGGTGAAAAAATAGAACTTGGCAAATGGAAGGAATTTCCTATTACGAATGTAATCGCCATCGTTTCCCCTAATGCTCGCCCAAGCCCCAGCATAATTCCTCCAATCACCCCTGTTTTGGTGTAGGGTAATACAATGTGCCAAACCACTTCCCAAGTGGTTGCACCTAGTCCATATGCGGATTCTTTTAGCATAGGTGGAACAACAGAGAATACTTCACGCATAATTGACGCAATAAATGGGATAATCATAATGGCAAGCACTAATCCTGCGGTGAATAATCCAACGCCAAAGGGCGCGCCAGAAAATAATGCGCCAAGGTAAGGAATATCCCCAAGGGTATCAATCAAATGCGGTTGAATATAGGTTTGAAATAATGGCACAAATACAAACAGCCCCCACATTCCATAGATAATGGAAGGAATGGCCGCCAACATCTCCACGGCGATGCTAATCGGTTTCTTTAATTTCTCTGGCGCAAGCTCGATTAAAAAAGTCGCAATCCCAAAAGATATTGGCACAGCAATGATTAACGCAAAAAGTGCCGAAATCAACGTCCCTACAATAGGCACAATGGCACCATAAATATCTTGCGTTGGATTCCATTCATCAGTCCATAAAAAGGCAAGGCCAAATTGTTGAATCGAATCCCAGCTGCCATAAATTAACGATAGCAAAATGGAAGCCAGCATAATAAGAACAATAAAGGCAAAAAATCGGGTTAAACTATGAAAAACAAATTCAAAGATTTTTTGTTTACTACATTGAGCATTAAGATTTTTCATACACAAGCCATTCATCTTAGCGCTTAGCAGTTTATTACTCATCGCCCGCTAAGCGCATAAAATTATCAAAAAATAGACCGCACTTTAATAAACAGTCTTACCCTGTGCATCTTTAATTTCAGATTGCCATTTGGTTTTAATTTGTTGAACAACAGCTTCTGGTAGCGGTACATAATCAAGTTCGCTGGCTGCCTCTTGCCCTTGGCTAAATGCCCAATCAAAAAAGTCTAACACCCCTTTGGTTGATGCAGGTTTATCCGCCAGTTTATGTAACAAAATAAAACTTGCCGCCGTAATTGGCCAAGAGTTTTCCCCAGCTTCATTGGTTAAGATCACGCCCATATTGTCCACTTCATTCCATTTCGCATTCGCTGCGGCTGAAGTAAAGCTTTCTTTTGATGGTGTAACAAATTTTCCCGCTTTATTTTGTAGCGTAACCCAAGCCAAATTATTTTGTTTAGCATAGGCGTATTCCACATAACTCACCGAATATTTAATTTGACCAACATAGGCGGCAACACCTTCATTGCCTTTGCCACCTTGTCCTACCGGCCATTTTACTGATTTGCCTTCGCCAACTTTTTCTTTCCATTCTGGCGAAACTTTAGATAAATAATTCGTCCAGCCAAATGTCGTTCCTGAACCATCTGAACGATAAATTACAATAATATCTTTATTAGGTAGGGCTAGATTTTCATTCAGCTTGGCAATCGCAGGATCGTTCCATTTTTTTATTTTGCCTAAAAAAATGTCTGCCAATAATTCGCCTGAGAGTTTTAAATCCCCAGCGGAAATCTCAGGCAGATTAATCACGGGAACTGTTCCACCAATGATCGCAGGGAATTGTAAAAGCTGATGTTTTTCAAGAAGATGGGATTTCATTGGATCATCTGATGCGCCAAAATCAATGGTTTTTGAAATGATTTGTTGCTGTCCGCCACCAGAGCCAATAGATTGATAATTAACGCGATTGCCCGTTTCTTTTTCATAAAGTGATGCCCATTTTGCATAAATGGGATAAGGAAAGGAAGCACCTGCCCCTGTGATTGTTTGGGCTTTTGCCACCGCCAAGAAACTCATTGATATGCCTAATACGGTAAAAATCTTCAGCATAGATTTTTTCATATTGCTCTCTCCATTATTTAACTTGCCAGTTATTTGGCAACGAGAAGTTTAAGAAAACAATATTACAGTTTGATGACAATATTGAATTTATTGCAAAAATTTTTCTCTTAGTCGAATAATAAAAAACAACAAAAAACCACCGCTCTTTTCCCTAAGTGCGGTGGTTTTTTCTGTATTTTTATTGGTAGGAATAGAATTATTTTTTCTTCGCGTATTTAAGCGAGTCAATGGCTACGGCGAAGATGATAATGCTACCTTTGATAATATATTGCCAATATGGGTTTACGCCAATGTAGGTTAAACCATAGTTGATCACGGTGAAGATCAATACCCCAGTTACCACACCAAGCACCGTTCCCACACCACCAGCGAAGGACACGCCGCCCACCACACAAGCGGCAATGGCATCAAGTTCATACATAAAACCAAGGTTATTAGTGGCACTGCCGATACGCCCTGCTTCAAGCATACCGCCAAAGGCATAAAATACCCCTGCAATCATATAAATAGCCACAAGATTACGGGTTACGTTTACCCCTGAAACACGCGCCGCTTCTGGATTTCCACCAATGGCAAAGATGTTTTTACCAAAGCGTGTTTTATTCCATAACACCCACACAAACACAGCACAAATGGCCGCATAAATGGTGATGTAGGAAAGTTTAAAGCTACCTAAGCGGAAAAAGCCTTGCGCAAAGGTAGAGAATTGTTCGTTAAAACCTGCAATTGGTGATGATCCCACTGCATCATAATAAAGCGAGTTGATCCCGTACACGATGATCATCGTTCCCATTGTGGCAATAAATGGCGTTACATTAAGATAAGCGATGACGATCCCGTTTACTAAGCCAATAATTGCTCCCACCACACAAACGGTAAGAATCACCACAGGAATAGGAATTTCACTTAAATTTGGGAAGACGCGATTCATATTATCCATTGCTTGTAGCAATGTGGCTGAAATTACCGCGGCAAGCCCCACTTGACGTCCTGCGGATAAGTCTGTCCCTTGTGTGATCAGCACGCCTGCCACACCAAGGGCGATGATTAAACGCACAGAAGATTGGGTAAGAATATTACTAAAATTTCTTAAACTCAAAAAGCTGGAATCTTGCATAATGATAATGCCAAGAAGTACCAACAGCACAAAGTAAATAGCATTTTGCTTAAGGAAATCTAGCGATTTATTTTGTTTTAAAGCTGACATAATTCATTTCCTTCTAAATTAGAGATATTTCGCTGCAAGTTGCAGAATTTCTTCTTGCGAAGTTTTTGCGGTTTCAACAATGCCCGCCACTTTTCCGTTACTCATTACCAAAATTCGGTCGGTTACGCCTAGAAGCTCTGGCATTTCAGAAGAAATCATAATAATGCCTTTGTCCTTTTTAGCGAGTTCCATAATCAGTTGGTAAATTTCAAATTTTGCCCCAATATCAATGCCGCGTGTTGGTTCATCAAGCATTAAAATTTCAGGCTGAGTGAGCAACCAACGGCCAATAACCACTTTTTGCTGGTTTCCGCCCGAAAGCGATCCGATGGTGGTTTTGTGCGATGGCGTTTTCACGTTCATTGCATCGATCACCCACTGGGTGTCGCTTTTCATTTTTTCGCCACTTAGCAAACCTAGCCGCCCTAAATAAGATTTCATATTTGAAATCAATGAGTTAAATTCAATATTTAGGTTAGCATAAATCCCTGTGGAACGGCGTTCTTCCGTGACCAACGCAAAACCGTTATTAATGGCTTCAAGTGCGGTGCGATTTTTCATTGTTTTTCCGTGCAATTTAATTTCGCCCGTTTTACGTTCACGCACGCCGAAAATGGTTTCCACAATGTCCGTGCGTTTTGCTCCAACAAGTCCTGCGATGCCAAGAATTTCCCCTTTACGAAGCTGGAAGCTGACATCTTGAATAGAAGGTTGGTTCAGTGCCGTTAGGTGTTCCACTTCTAAAATCACTTCTTGTGGCTGGTTGGTTTTTTCAGGGAAACGTTGCGTAAGTTCACGCCCTACCATCATTGCCACAATTTCGTCCATCGTGCTGCCTTTGACTGGCACGGTGTTGATCCATTTGCCATCGCGTAAAATGGTAATTTCATCGCAAATTTTGAAAATTTCGTCCATTTTGTGCGAAATATAAATAATTCCACAACCGCGTTCTTTGAGCTTTTCGATGATTTTAAATAAATGCTCCACTTCTTTTTCAGATAGCGATGAAGTGGGTTCGTCCATAATCACAATTTTTGCGTTATAAGAAAAAGCCTTTGCAATTTCAATCATTTGCATTTGTGAAACAGAGAGATTTGCCACTTTTTCTTTAGGATCAACATCAATATCCAATTCATCAAAAATGGCTTTGGTGTCACGATACATTTTGGCGTGATCGACAAACACACCTTTTAGTGGATAACGTCCAAGCCAAAGGTTATCCATCACATTACGCTGGCGCACAAGATTGAGTTCTTGGTGAACCATTGAAATACCATTTTCAAGTGCTTCTTTTGATGTTTTAAAATTAACTGGTTGATTTAAAAAGAGAATCTCACCTTCGTCTTTAGCATAAATGCCAAATAAGCATTTCAGCAAGGTGGATTTGCCCGCACCGTTTTCCCCCATTAATGCGTGTACTGAGTGAGAACGCACGGTGAGATTTGCCCGGTCTAAAGCTTTAACGCCCGGAAAGGTTTTGCTTACATTGGTCATTGTAAGCAAGACTTCTTGGGTATTTGGTGTGTGTTCTGTCATAGCCAACCCCATAGAAAAGGGGAAGAAAGCCTTCCCCTATATGCCAATAAAATTATTTTAAGAAATCATTTAAGTTGTCTGCGTCAATGCCTACATAAGGAATACGCAATACTTTGTTTTCTAATTTCCAGTTTGTGCCTTCTGCAATTGGTTTACCTTTTGCTAGGTTATCGGCAAATTGCACGATCACTTTACCCTGTGTTACACCATCGTTTAACACTGTACCTGCCATTTCGCCTTTTTTAACTAGCTGTAACACTTCTGGCAAGGCATCTACACCAAAGATTGGTAATTTTTTACCGTGTGCTTTGGTGGCTTCCAACGCGCCCATTGCCATACCATCATTGTTAGAAATAATCACTTCAATTTCGTTGGCTTTCGGGCTTGATAACCACGCATCCATTTTATCTTTGGCTAATGCCGCGTCCCACATTCCGGTGTCGATAAAGAGTTGTTCGGTTTCAATGCCGTTTTTATTCAACTCTTCAATCACATATTTAGTACGCGCTTCCGCATCTGGGTGGCCTGGCTCACCTTTCAATAATACATATTGAATTTTGCCATCTTTATTTAAATCGTAGGCAGGGTTAGCTTTCCAGTGTTTCGCAATTAATTGGCCTTGGATCACGCCAGATTCTTTCGGCTCAGTCCCTACATAATAAGCTTGCTCATAACTACCAATGGCTTTTGCACCAGGATCTTTATTGAAGAAAATCACTGGCACATCTTCTAACTGTGCTTTTTTAATAATGGTTGGTGCAGCCGCTGGATCCACAAGGTTAATCGCAAGGGCTTTCACCCCTTTAGAAATCAGCACATCAACTTGGTCATTTTGCACCGACTGGGCATTTTGCGAATCGTTCATTAACAATTCAATGTCTTTAAATTGTTTGGCTTCTTTGTCAATTTCTTGACGCATTAATGACATAAAGTTGTCATCGTATTTATAAATAGTTACCCCCACACGATTCGCTGCTTGAGCAACAGTACCAGCAAGCCCCAAGGTTAAAGCAAGTGCGGTGATTTTTAATGAGATTTTTTTCATAGGGATAGCTCCTTAATTGTTTAGTGGAAAATTTACCTCTAGCGCAATTAAGCATATAAGAAAATAAACTGTAAGACTGTGATCCCTCTCACATTAATGGAAACGATTACAAAAAAATATTCAAAAATGTGACGGTGATCATAAATTAATCGCAGGGTTCTGTGGAAAATCGTCTGACTAGGGTGGGATTAAATTGGGTATGAATTGGCGTATTAATGCGGTTATCCACCAAACTTAACGCCAGATTTGCAGCATAAGTTGCCATTAAATCAATGGGATAGCGAATGGTAGTGAGCTTAGGAATCAGATAACGAGCAATGGGCATATCATCAAAGCCGATAATGGAAAATTGTTTCGGCACGTTGATATTGTTTTCATTCAGCACCGAAATTGCGCCTGCCGCCATTGTGTCGTTATAGGCCACCACGGCAGTTAGATCAGAATTGTAGCTCAACAAATGGATCATCGCCTGCTCGCCCCCCTCAAAATCCGGTGAGCTGTGCGCAATGCGATGTTCCGCCATCGGCAAATTGTGCTGCGCAAGGGCATTAAGATAGCCTTGAATACGCTCTTTTTCATCATTAATTTTATGATTTGAACCAATATAACCGATGTGCTTATGCCCAAGGCGGATTAAATTTTCCGTAGCAATAAACGTACCTTTGGTGTTATCTAGGCTCACGCAACGATTTTCATAGCCTTGTACCACGCGATTAATCACCACCATTCCCGCAATGCGGCTTAAATATTGGCTAAGTTCTTCATCACTCAAGGCTTTGGTGTGAACCACCAAACAGCTACAACGCTTGCGTAGCAAGGTTTCAATGGCATTACGTTCCTTTTCCGCATTATGATAGCCAATGCCGATCAAAATGCTTTTGTTGTGCTGTTCCGCCACTTTATCCACTGCTTTCACTAAAATCGCAAAGAAAGGATCAGTAACGTCCGTGACCACCACGCCAATGGTGTCAGTGTTTTGCAAGGCAAGGGCTTGCGCATTAGCATTCGGGTGATAGCCCAATTCCTGCACCGCTTTTTGCACTGCAAGGCGTGCCTTTTCACTGGCGGAAGAATGATTATTCAACACGCGCGAAACTGTTGCCACTGAAACGCCCGCTTGTTTTGCTACATCACGAATGGTAATCATCTTCTCCCCTAAAAACGCTGCAAATTTACACCGCACTTATCATATAAAGAATTTTCTGTGATTGAAAACGCTTACTTTAAAAAATGAAAACTACATCACAAAAAAATCACACTTTTTTTCTCAATTTGTGATCTAGTTAATAGTTTATTTTTGGCAATCTGCTATTTTATAGCAGTTTATTTTTGTAACCGCTTTCATATTTTCACTTAAGGAGAACATTATGTCTGAACAATTTGTTGCGGCAGATCATCCACACCGCCGCTATAATCCGCTTATCGATCGCTGGGTATTGGTTTCTCCCCATCGAGCAAAACGTCCATGGCAAGGTCAGCAAGAAAAAAATGAAGAAACGCAAAAACCGAGCTATGATCCAAGCTGTTACCTTTGCCCAAACAATAAGCGCATTACAGGCGAACAAAACCCAGATTACCGCAAACCCTTTGTGTTTAAAAATGATTTTTCCGCCTTGTTAGAACAAACGCCAGCCCCCGCGCCGAGTGATGATCCCCTTTTCCAAACTGCCGCCGCGGAAGGGGAAAGCCGTGTGATTTGCTTTTCACCAGATCACAGCAAAACCTTACCATTACTCACGGTGGAAGAAATTGTTGATGTGATTGACGTATGGCAAGCTCAGCTTAACGAGCTAGGGCAGCGTTATCCTTGGGTGCAAATCTTTGAAAATAAAGGGGCGGCAATGGGCTGTTCCAATCCGCACCCACACGGACAAATCTGGGCAAACAGTTTTCTGCCGAATGAAGTGGCGCAAGAGGATTTAGCGCAACAACGTTACTTTGAAAAACACGGTTCTGTGCTATTGGTGGATTATGTGCAACGTGAATTAGCGCTGAAAGAACGCATTGTGGTGGAAACCAAACACTGGGTTGCCCTTGTACCTTATTGGGCTGTATGGCCTTTTGAAACCTTATTACTGCCAAAAGTTCATATTAAAAATTTCGCCCAGCTCAGCCCTGAACAACAGCAAGATTTGGCGCTTGCCTTGAAGTTGCTCACCACCAAATATGACAACCTGTTTGAAACCTCTTTCCCCTATTCAATGGGCTTTCATTTTGCCCCATTTAATGGCAAAGAAAATGATCATTGGCAACTGCACGCGCATTTTTATCCCCCATTATTACGCTCCGCCACGGTGCGAAAATTTATGGTGGGCTATGAAATGCTAGGCGAAAGCCAGCGCGATCTCACCGCAGAACAAGCGGCAGAACGATTACGTGCCTTAAGCGATATTCATTACAAACTACGCTAGGATCTGTTGATAACTCAAATGCACAATGAATTATCGACAACCACTAAATCGAAGGAGACAACTGATGAACCCACAACAACGAGCAGAACAATTATTTTCCGAAAAATTCCACCGCACTTTTGATCTGCGTGTTTATGCCCCCGGGCGTGTCAATATTATCGGCGAGCATACGGATTACAATGACGGCTTTGTAATGCCTTGCGCGATTAATTACGGCACAGCAGTATGCGGTGCAAAGCGTGATGACAGCCTTTTCCGTGTTTATGCCGCCGATCTTGATGAGTTTGACGAATTTGATCTTGCCAAGCCCATTGAGCCTAATCCCGCCCACAAATGGACAGGCTATGTGCGTGGCGTGGTGAAATTTATTCAAGCGCAATGCCCTGACTTCAAACAAGGGGCTGATTTAGTGATTAGTGGTAACGTCCCACTTTCTGCGGGGTTAAGTTCTTCTGCTTCGCTTGAAGTGGCGGTGGGAAAATTCTGTCAACAGCTCGCACAACTTCCACTCAGCGATACCCAGCTGGCGTTAATTGGACAGCAAGCAGAAAACAAATTCGTAGGCGCGAATTGCGGCAATATGGATCAGCTGATCTCCGCCCTTGGACAAAAAGATCATTTATTAATGATCGATTGCCGCAGCCTTGAAACTCAGCCAACCCCTGTTCCTAATGATGTGGCAGTGATGATTGTCAATTCGCACGTTAAACACGATTTAGTGGCTGGTGAATACAACACACGCCGCGCGCAATGTGAACAAGCGGCAGAATTTTTTGGTGTGAAAGCCTTGCGTGATGTGTCCGTAGAACAATTCGAAAAAATGGAAGAAAAACTCACCGCATTTGATCCTATCGTAGCAAAACGTGCCAGACACGTTGTTAGCGAAAACGCACGCGTGCTTGCCGCAGTGGAAGCCTTAAAACAAGGCGACCTCACGAAACTTGGGCAATTAATGGCACAATCCCACGATTCAATGCGCGATGATTTCGAGATCACCGTGCCACAAATTGATTACTTGGTGGAACTAGCCCAACTTGCCGTGGGTAACACAGGCGGCGCAAGAATGATAGGCGGTGGCTTTGGTGGTTGTATCGTGGTGGTGGCGCCGTTGGATAAGGTGGACGCCGTGCGTAATATCATCGCAGAAAACTATGAAAAACAAACGGGATTAAAAGAAGATTTCTATGTTTGTACCGCCTCAAAAGGGGTCGCCGTATGTTAAGACAATCTCACACAGGGCTTGCGCCAGATGGCAAGCCCTTCAAGCTATTTACCCTAACCAATCAACAAGGAATGTGTATTCAATTAATGGATTGGGGCGCAACTTGGCTTTCTTGCCAAGTACCTGTGAATGGTGGCTTACAAGAAGTGCTATTGGGAGCGCAAGTGCCTGATTATCTAAAACAACAAGCCTATTTAGGTGCAACCGTGGGGCGTTATGCCAACCGTATTGCCAACAGCCGTTTTCGTTTAAATGGCAGAACGGTTTACCTTAACGCCAATCAAGGCAAACACCAACTTCACGGCGGCGAAGGCTTTGATAAACGTCGTTGGCAAGTGGAAAAGTGCGGTGATAATTTTGTCCAATTTTCTCTGTTCTCGCCAGATGGCGATCAAGGTTTTATCGGCAATGTGCAAGTGAAAACCACTTATCGCTTAACGGAACAAAATAGCGTTCACATTGAATTTGAAGCACTAAGTGATGAAGACACACCGCTTAATCTCACCAATCACGCCTATTTTAATTTAGATAATGCACGCCAAGGCGCGGACGTGCGCGGGCATTTTCTGCAACTGAATGCGGACTATTTTTTACCCGTGGACGAACAAGGCATTCCGAATGCGCCACTCAAAGCGGTGCAAGGCTCAAGTTTTGATTTCCGCCAAGAAAAAACGCTCGCACAAGATTTCTTACAGCAAGAACAGCAGCTCACCAAAGGCTATGATCACGCCTTTTTACTCAATGGCACACAACCTTGCGCGGTACTGACTTCCAGCAATCGCCAGCTTACCCTTGCCCTTTCCACCTCACAACCTGCATTACAAGTTTACACAGGGAATTATCTGGCTGGCACGCCAAATCGCCTAGGCTATACTTACCAAGATTATCAAGGCATTGCCCTTGAACCAGAATGTCTGCCAGATACCCCAAATCACCCAGAATGGCAAAAATATGGCGGCATTGGTAAGAAAAATCGGCCTTACAAGCAATGGATAAACTATCAATTCCAGTGCAATTTAAACGCGACATAAAACAAATAAAATAAGCGAATAAAAATTAAAATATTTCTGTACATCTTAATTTTTATTCCTATAATAGCCGCTCCTTAATTAATTTCTCTCTCATTTTTAACCTTAGGAGCTTTTTATGAGTTTTATGAAAGAATTCCGCGAATTTGCAATGCGTGGAAATGTTGTTGATATGGCTGTCGGTGTGGTTATCGGTGGTGCATTTGGTAAAATCGTAAGTTCATTAGTTGCTGATGTAATTATGCCTGTTTTAGGTTTATTCACTGGCGGCGTGGATTTCAAAGATTTACACATCGTGTTAAAACAAGCGGTAGGCGAAACGCCAGCAGTAACTTTAAACTACGGTGTATTCGTACAAAATATCGTTGATTTCGTGATTATTGCGTTCGCAATCTTCTTAGTAATCAAAGGTATCAACAAAATGAAAAAACCAGTTGAAGAAGCACCTGTTGCTCCAGCAGAGCCTTCAAATGAAGAAAAATTATTAACAGAAATTCGCGATTTATTGAAAAAATAATCCGCACTTTCTATTATAATCTCCCTCATCGTAGGGAGATTTTTTTATCTCCACTGTTCCCCATTCTTAATCAAGGAGAAAACAATGAAAGCCATTCCAGATAATGCAGAATTACAGCAAGAAACCGAAGAAATTATTCAACAATTATTAGAAGACGGTAGCGATCCAAACGCGCTTTATATTATTGAGCATCACATTAGTCATTATGATTTTGAAAAATTAGAAAAAATCGCGGTTGATGTATTTAAAGCGGGCTACGAAGTATCTGATGCAGAAGAGTTTCAAGATGAAAATGGCAAGACTTTATTTTCTTTTGATGCCATTAGCGAAATTGAATTAAACGCCAAACTCATTTCCGCCCAACAGCAAGAATTGCTTCCATTGATCAGCAAATTCAACGGCATTTATGATGGTTGGGGAACGTATTTTGAAGATCCTAACGCCACCGATGACGAATATGGCGAAGACGGCGAGTTTTTTGACGATTTTGATGATGAAGACGAACACGCCCCAAGCCACCACTAATCATATCGTTTAATCTTAAAAATAAAGTAAAAAAATCCCTGCACTTGGTTATAAAGTGCGGGGATTTTTTTAGATATTTTCGAACTTATCTCACCTTTTTCCGAATTTCCCACTGATTGTTGATATTCAATAAATAAAGGCTTTTATCTTTTGCCGCATAGCCGCCTTTTACTGCATCTAAAATTAAATTTTCTGGTAAATTCGCTGAGAAAACTTCGGCTTTGCCTTGTTCTTCGGCAAGAATGACATATACCGCAAGGGTTGGGTTTTCAGGATCGGTTAAACGAATATCGGCAATGGAAAAAGGTTGTACGCATTGCTGTTTGAGTTCTGACCAAGTGTAGCCTGCAGAAGGAATGCAGCCTCTTTCATCGCGGTCTGCGCCTACTAAAGGCATTGACGAAGGGGAAGTACAGCCCATTATCAGGGCTGTACTGAGCAAGGATAATGTGATAGGTTTTTTCATCTTAGCGTCTTGGTAAATAGTTTACAGGATCAACGGATTTACCTTTGTAACGAATTTCAAAGTGAAGTTTTACGCTATTTGTGCCAGAGCTGCCCATTTTGGCAATTTGCTGACCTGCGCGTACTTCTTGCTGATCTTTTACTAAAATGCTTTCGTTATGCGCATAGGCACTGAGGAAATCATCATTATGTTTGATGATGATAAGATTTCCGTAACCGCGCAACGCATTTCCAGCATAAACGACACGGCCTGCTGCGGCGGCATTAACTGCTTGACCACGCGAACCGCTGATGTCGATCCCTTTGTTACCACCATCTGAAGTGGAGAAACCTTGCACGATTTTACCATTGGTTGGCCATTGCCACGCCACATTTGATACAGCTGGCGCTTGCGTTTGCACAGGTTTTGCTACAACTGGTGCAGTCGGGGTTACCGTTACAGGCGCTTGTGCGGCTGCTTGTGCTGGTGTGCCAGTATTTGATTTGACTGGGCCAATAATTGAGCCGTCAGAGCCATATTGTGTGCCGTTAGGGCCTGGTGTATAGGTTACCGCAGGCTCAACAGGTTTAGCTGGTTTTTCCGCAGGTTTTGCTGTGCTTGTGGTATTCACTGGCGTTGGCGCTGGTACGGTTTCGTTAGACACTTTCAAAGTTTGTCCCACGCTTAAGGTATAAGGCTCAGACATATTATTCATTGCCGCAAGCTCTTTCACGTCAATGCCGCAAATATAAGCGATTAAGAACATCGTATCGCCTTTGCGTACTTTATAGGTATTCCCTTTATAAAAGCCTTTGTCGATTTTACTGTAATCTGGCGCATTGGTTTCAGGGTTACGCGGAATCTCAAAATTTTGCGAAACCTGTTGTGCTTTGGCTGCTGTGTTAGCTGCAGTTTTTTTAGTGTGTTGAACCACTTGGTTTGCTTGTTGTTGCACCTGATTTGTTTGTCGCTGCACTTGGGCCACCTGCGGTGCTTGCACTTGTGGCGTTTGTACCTGCGGCGCTTGATAAGTTGGTTGCGCCGTTGGTGCAGTCATTGTCGCTGGCATACTTTGTTGTTGAATTTGTGGCTCCCAAGTATTGCCTGCGTTGTTATCTACGGGCTGCATTGTGCCTGGTGGTAATGCGCCATCAGCACTTTCTACAGGCGCTGGTGCGCTCGATGAACAAGCGGATAGCACTGCCACGCTAATAGGTAAAAGTAAAAATGATTTTTTCATTGGAGTTCCTCTATTAATTCATTGATTCTGGCATAGGTTGTTTTTCAATAATCGGTTGCCATTGGGCATCTTCCGTTGCGCCAGTGCCAAGCACAGGCTGCATCATTCCTGGTGGAAGGGCATTTTCATCTTGCTGTTGTGGTTCTGATGAACAAGCCCCTAACAGAGAAAAGCAAGCAAATAAGATTAAAAATTTCTGCATTTTTGACCGCACTTTTATTTGAAAATGAAATAAATGATCACAGCAAGAAGCACCACAGCCCAGCCAATCCATTCAATCGATTGGCGTAATTTATGAGCAAATTTCTCACCGCCCCAAGCGGCTAATTTCGCCACTAAAATAAAGCGTGCCGCACGCGAGATAGCGGAAGTCAGCAAAAATGGCAAAAACGCCATTTGCATCACGCCTGCGCAAATAGTGAAAATTTTATAGGGGATCGGCGAAAATCCGGCAATAAACACCACCAAAATGCCCCATTGTTTAAACCACGACATTGCTGTGTCTAAGTGGCCTTGATAGCCCCATTTTACGATATATTCTTGAATATAATCAAAGGCATAGTAACCCAAACCATACCCCACCACGCCACCGAGCGCGGAAGCAATGGCGGTATAAATTCCCAGCTTTAACGCTTGTTTTGGACGTTTCATTGCCATTGGCACAAGCATTACATCAGTGGGAACGGGGAAAAAAATGGATTCGATAAAGCTGGTAAACATTAACCACGCAGTGGCATAGCGATGTGCCGACCACTGCATCACCTTATCGTACATCGCACCAAATATTTTCAATGGCATACCCTCAATTATTTGCAAAGCGAAATATTATTCACTTTTTAACCAATCTTGTAAAGATTGAAGTGAATGATACGCCGTCATATCCGCCTGAATTGGCGTGATCGAAACATAGCCATTTTTCACTGCGTGAAAATCCGTGCCTTCTTGCTCATTTTCCGCCAAGCCTGCTGGGCCAATCCAATAAATGGTGTCGCCACGGGGATCTTGTTGTTTAATCACTTCCGCTGCCGCAGCGCGATAGCCTAAATGGCAAACTTTGATGCCTTTAATTTCTTCATAAGGCAAATCTGGCACATTAATATTAATGATTTCGCGGCTTTTCAGTAATTGATTATGCAATTTCGGCACAAGTTCGCACACAATGCGTGCAGCAGTTTCATAATGCTGACGCCCATCAAGGGATACCGCAATGGCTGGCAAGCCAAGATGACGGCCTTCAAAGGCAGCGGCAACCGTGCCAGAATACAGCACATCATCACCTAAATTTACCCCAGCGTTAATGCCAGATACCACCAAATCAATTTGTCCTGAAAGAAAACCGTTTAACGCCAAATGCACGCAATCTGCAGGCGTACCATTAATGCAGTAATCCCCATTGTCTAATTTCATTGGGCGTAACGGCTCCACTAAGGTGAGCGAGCTGGACGCCGCGCTGCGATTACGATCAGGCGCAACCACGGTAACTTGTGCGATTTTACGCAATTCTTTGGCAAGGGCTTTGATGCCTTCGGCGTGAATGCCATCATCATTAGAGAGTAAAATATTCATTGTGTTTCCTATTCAATAAGCGTAACTAATTCGCGAACCAACGCGGTGGCATAGCTACCCGCGGGGAGCGAAAAAGACAGTTTTAGCCCTTCGGGTAAAAATGTCCACTGCAAATCTTGCGGGTGCATAATTAAAGGGCGGCGGCTGGGTTTCATTCGTTCTTTTTGCATTAAAGTGAGAATGGCTTGATGCTGCTGCACAACCGCGTTTTCATATTCATTCGCAGGCTGTGGCTCTTCCCCCACCAAAGGGGCGGTGAGAAAAATATCGCGATTTTCTAACCGCACTTTTAATTCATTGCGATCTTCATTTTCATCAACGCTAAACCAACTTTGCGAACCACTTAATTGCATAATATCGCCAAGCAAAACGGTTTGCGAAAGTTGTCGTGAGAGGCGATCGGACACCACCAAATTAAATATTTCACTGCGCGCGGCAGAAAGGTAAAAACTGCGTTTTTTGCGATCTTTCACCTTAATTTCGCCTTGCGCCCAACGCATCGCTTGAGTGAGATTATGCCCATCACGGCCAAAACGTTGCTCAGTAAAATAATTAGGAAAACCAAAATTTGCTAAATTTTCTAACCGCACTTTGAGATCCTCTGTTTCTTTCGCATCACGCAATAAAATCTCAAAATGATTGCCGTCTAGGCTGCCTGTACGAATTTTGCGGTTATGCCGTGTTACGTTGAGCATTTCCACCCCCTCTAGCTGAAACTGGCTGAAATCAGGGGTGGGCTGGCCAGCCATATGTAAGCAGAACCACTGTTCAGTAACCGCCTTGCGATCTTTTAATCCAGCATAACTCATATTACGCGCTGGAACGCCCGCAAACTCCGCTAACTTTTCGCCAACAAACAGTGTGTTGGCATCGGTTTTTCGCACATAAAGGGCAACAAACTCCCCTTCGCCCGCCATTTCGTAGCCTAATTCTTCTTTGACAATAAAATCCGCGCATTCGGCTTTTAAACGTGCTTGCTGTGTAGGTTGTGATTGTAAAAAGGCTAATTCTTGCATTGTTTTTTCTTGCATTTTAGGCCTTCACCAAAAGCGCTACCGCTTCACAAGCGATCCCTTCGCCGCGCCCAGTAAAACCGAGCTTTTCGCTCGTGGTGGCTTTCACGTTCACCTGTTCCACATCGCAATCTAACACCTGCGCAATGGCAGCTCGCATATTATCAATATGCGGACGCATTTTCGGCGCTTGCGCAATAATGGTTACGTCCACATTGCCGATTTTATAGCCCTTGCCTTGCACTTGACAATAAGCCTCTTGCAGCAAGCCCTTGCTGTCCGCCCCTTTATATTGCGGATCGGTGTCTGGGAATAATTTACCAATATCCCCCAACGCCACCGCACCTAACAAGGCATCAGTTAGAGCGTGCAACGCCACATCGCCATCACTATGCGCCAGCAAACCTTTCTCATAAGGCACTGCCACCCCGCCAATCACAATCGGCCCTTCACCGCCAAAGGCGTGTACATCAAACCCATGCCCAATTCGTATCATATTCTTTCCTAATCGCTGATCAAAAATAGTGCAAGATTATAGCATCACAAGCTCTATTCAAAAATGGATAATTTAAGTGCGGTGGGATTTTTGTGAGTTTTTGACCGCACTTTTATTTGCTTGTGATATTTACTTCTTAGAAAAATCCGTTACTGTATAACGCTAACCTTGCTGTATGGAGAAATCAATGAAACACCTCCCCCTTATTCCCGGTTTATTATTAACTGTTTTAATTAGTGTGCTGGCGAGCTGGGTTGCGCAAACTCAGTTGGCGGTGCAGTGGCATATTAGTGCCTTGACCTTAGCCATTGTGTTGGGGATTTTGGGCGGTAATACCTTTTATCCTTATATTGAACCGCAAATGAAAGCTGGCGTGTTGTTTGCGAAAGGAATTTTACTGCGTTGCGGTATTGTGCTGTTTGGCTTTCGTTTAACCTTTCAGGATATTAGCCAAGTGGGATTAAGTGCGCTGTTTGCTGATGCTACCGTGCTGATTTTAACCTTTTTACTTACTTGTTGGGTGGGCATAAAATGGCTGAAGATCGATCGTCAAATCGTACAGCTCACCGCGGCAGGTTGTAGCATTTGTGGGGCAGCGGCGATTATGGCGACAGAGCCGATCGTAAAAGCGCCATCTTATAAAGTTTCTGTGGCAGTGGCATTGATCGTGATTTTCGGCACGCTGAGTATGTTTCTTTACCCTGTGTTGTACCCTTATTTGCAAGCCTATTTGCCTGATCAGGCGTTTGGTATTTATATTGGTTCGACAATTCACGAAGTAGCGCAAGTATATGCAGCTGGCGCGAATATTGGATCACAAGTGGCGGATACTGCGGTGATTTCTAAAATGTTGCGCGTGATGATGCTCGCACCGCTTTTACTTGCGTTGTCCTATTTTTTACGCAAAGAAAGCGGGGAGCAACAAGGCAAAATTGTAATTCCTTATTTTGCGTTATTATTTATTGGCGTAGCAATTTTTAATTCTTTCAATGTATTACCGCAAGCCGTGGTGAGTTTTTTGGTTCAGCTTGATAGTATTTTATTGATGATGGTAATGGCGGCATTAGGACTTACCACCAATATTAACTCTCTCAAACAAGCAGGAACAAAACCGCTATTATTAGGTGTGATCATTTGGATTTGGTTAATTGTCGGGGGATTGGCCATTAACTTGTTATTTGCACAAATTTAATTTATGAGCATAAAAATAAGGCGTTTAAAAAACGCCTTATTTTGATCTGCCCCCAAAAAGTTAGACTATATTCTAATTTAATTCAAGGACTGAGTTCTGTATTCCACAGGGCTTAGTCCTTTGAGCTTCACTTGAATACGCTCATTGTTGTAGTAATGAATGTACTCGTGAATCACTTTTTCAAGCTGTTCAAAGGTTTTAAACCGCTTGCCAAAGTAACATTCCGTCTTCAATCGCCCGAAAAAGCTTTCCATCGCACCATTATCAAGGCAATTGCCTTTTCTCGACATACTTTGCGTAATACCGTGTTTTTTCAATATCTCTCGATAACCCATCATTTGATACTGCCATCCTTGGTCGGAATGCAGTATCGGTTTTTCCCCGCTAATCGGTTCACCGCCTGGGTCAACATTCTGGTTATCTGCTCAAAATTCGGACTTCTCGCCACATCATAAGCAATAATTTCGTTATTAAACAAGTCTTTAATCGGCGATAAATACACTTTGCCTTCCGCACATTTGAACTCGGTGATATCCGTTACCCACTTCTCATTCGGCATCGTTGCCGTAAAATCCCGTTGCAACAGATTATCGGCAATGTGTCCCACTTTGCCTTGGTAAGAACGATATTTTTTCTGCTTACTTTTTCCTTTTAACCCCAAACGTTGCATTATCGCTAGCACCCTTTTGTGGTTGATAATCAAGTATTTCCTTAATTCCAAGGTAATTCGACGATAACCATAATTTTCGTCATTTTTGCGATAAATTTCCTCTATTTTCTGTGAAATCACTACATTTTTATCTGCCTTTGGCTTGAGATGATAAAAGAACGAACTGCGTGCCAATCCGATTAGCCTGAGTAACAATTCCAACGGGAAACGCGAGCGTAAGGCATTTACGATGACGGCTTTTTCTGCATTTTTTGTTGGTTGAGTTCCTGCAACTTTTTTAGCATTGCATTCTCCGCTTCTAATTCCAAAATTCGGTAACGCAAGCGTTCTTCTTCTGTTTTGGGCGTTGGTGGCATTTTAGGCGAGTTGAGTTTCATACTTGGACGACCTTTAGGTTTGAGTAATAACCCATCTATACCTTGTTTTTCAAAGCGTTGCAACCATTGACTAATTATCCCTGAACTGGGGATATCAAAGCGAAAGCAGGCGGCTTCAGCGGAGCACTGGCCTTTTTTGATAGCTTGAATAACCTTTAATTTAAACTCAACAGAATAATATCGTTTTTTACCTAACACAGCTAATCCATTGATTCCATTATGATTAAATTTCGCAATCCAACGTGCTAACGTTCTTTGAGGAAGCTGAAAATACTGGCGAGTAAGCGAACGGTTTTTTCCATTTTGATGATAAAAGTCGAGCACTTGTTGTTTGAAACGTTGAGTATATTTAGTCATAAAAAATCTGCACCTTAATCAGTTGGTTGTTTAGTCCAACTTTTGGGGTGCAGATCAAATCACCGCACTTTTTTACCTCATCATTTCCCTTTCTTTCTACTCTAATGGATTTCAACCATTGCGTTTATCAAGCCAAACAGAGATAACAATGGACGCAAACAGGCGGCGTATTTAGCATTTTCTCTTTGATTAGAAAAGTGCGGTATATTTTTGAGCTTTTTATTTAGCCTAGATCTTTGGCGAAATATCTATTCTATGCTAGGCTTAATGCTATTTTATCAATCACTATGAGGGCAACAATCCATTATGACATCATTACTAACTTCCGCGTTTATCTATCTCTTTGCCGCCGTGGTGGCCGTGCCAGTTTCCAAACGTTTGGGATTAGGTTCAGTGCTAGGCTATTTGTTGGCAGGGGTGGCGATTGGGCCAATTTTAGGCTTAGTCGGACAGGAAACCGAACGCGTGCAGCACGTTGCTGAATTTGGCGTGGTGATGATGTTATTTTTAATCGGTTTAGAGCTTGATCCTAAAATGCTATGGGCGTTACGCACCAAATTGCTCGGCTTGGGGGGCTTGCAGGTCATTCTATCTATTGGCGCGATTGCAGGTATTGCCCATTTGCTTAATTTTAGCTGGGAAATGAGCATTGCCATTGGCTGTGTGTTGGCGGTGTCGTCCACTGCGATTGTGTTGCAAACCTTGGGGGAAAAGCATTTGCTGAATAGCCCCGGGGGACAAAGCAGTTTTTCCGTGCTGTTATTCCAAGATATTGCCATCATTCCGATTTTAGCGTTCTTGCCAATGCTTGCTTCGCCTGAATTGATTGATAGTCTGCATAGCGCGGAGCAACATTCAGACAATTTATTAGACGGGGTGAATAATTATGTCAAAACCCTGATCACCTTTAGTGTGATTGGTTCGATTATCTTTGGCGGCTATTTTCTCGCACGCCCAATTTTCCGCTATATTGCCGCATCAAGAACCCGTGAAATTTTCACCGCATTTGCCTTAGCATTGGTGATCGGCATTGCAGCGATGATGTCGGCTATCGGCCTTTCGCCTGCCTTAGGCACATTCTTGGCGGGTGTGGTATTGGCAAATAGTGAATATCGTCACGAACTAGAAAGCAATCTTGAACCGTTCAAAGGCTTATTGCTTGGTTTGTTTTTCATCACCGTAGGCGCAGATATTAATTTCAGCTTATTATTCAATGACTTCACGGTGATTTTAGGCATCACGCTATTATTTATTCTCATCAAAGCCATTGTCTTATGGGGGCTGGGGTTAATATTCCGTTTGGATCGCCTTAACCGTAATTTATTCGCCCTAAGCCTAGCACCAGCGGGAGAATTTGGTTTTGTGCTACTTTCTTTCAGCCAACAAAATGGCATTCTACCAAGAGAAATCACCGACAAACTCTTACTTGCCGTAGCCATTTCAATGTTGCTCACGCCTTTCTTATTTATTGCTTACGATAAGCTGATCGTACCGCGTGCAAGCCACCAACAACAGCGCGAAAACGACACTATTGAAGATCAAAATGACGTCCTTATTATCGGCCACGGACGTTACGGGCAAATTATCAGCGGAATGTTAATGAGTTGCGGCTACAAGCCTACGGTTATTGACTACGATGCCACCTTGGTGGAAGGCTTATCGCGCTTTGGTTTAAAAACCTATTTTGGCGACGGCTCACGTTCTGACTTGTTAGAAACTGCGGGCATTGCGAAAGCCAAATTATTAGTGATCGCCCTTGATGACAAAGAACAAGCCATACAAATCGCCCACTTTGCGCATCACTTTTACCCAAATTTACCGATTATCACCCGCGCTTATGATCGCCGCCATGTTTATGATTTATACCGTGCTGGGGCAAGAAATATTGTGCGAGAAACTTTCGACTCCGCGATCCGCAGCGGCCGTTTAGCCTTAGAACAGCTTGGAATGGACAAAGAAAAAGCCAAACAAATCGCAGAATTTTACTACCACCGCGATCGCCACGGCTTAGCTGAAATGGCAAGCCTTTACGATCCTGAAATTTCCGTATTTAGCAACGAACGAATGATCGCCCGCGCCAAAGAACTCGAACAAGAAACCAAATCAATGATGCTCACCCTGCTCGCAGGCGGCAAGGTTGATTGGCAGCCAGGGGAAGAGAATCGAACGGGGGAGTAAGTTAAAGCCGCCAATATTGCTTGGCGACTTTATTTATAATAAAAAGGTTATGCCGTATGTAAATTTAAACTTTCTTGTACGGCATACAAAGGAATATTGATTAGCCAATCTTGATGGCGATAATCCGCCATAGAAAAGCGCAGAGCCTGTTTAGGATTATATTGCTCTACATAAACTCGTAGGCTTTTTGCCTTCAAATTTTCTTCTGCTTTTACTTCAATCGGAATGATAGATTGTTGCAGCTGTATCACAAAATCGACCTCCGCCGTTCCTTTCTCGGTTGCCCAATAACATACAGGATTATCCTGTTGAGCAATGAATTGCTGTAATACATATTGTTCAGTCAATGCCCCTTTGAACTCACTGAAAATGCGATTGCCTTCAAGTAAGGTGCTGATATCTAAATGGCTTTGCGCAGCTAGCAAGCCAACATCTAAGCCGTATAGTTTGAATGCATTATCTTGATAGGCTGAAAGCGGTAAATGTGGCTTTTTAATTCGCTGTACACAATGTACTAATCCACTATCTTTTAGCCATTGCAACGCAATTTCGTAATCTTTGCTTCTTGCTCCTTTTTGTAGATTGGCATAAAAAAACTTTTTGTTTTCTTTTGCTAATTGTTCTGGAATTGATGCCCAAATAGACCGCACTTTTTGTACCGTGTAGCCGTCTTGAATATGTTTAGAAAAATCTTGCTCATAGGCGATCAGCAAATTACGTTGCACTTCCCTTACAGCATCAAAATTTTGTGTATCAATAAAAGTTTGCACAGCTTCAGGCATTCCACCAATAAAGTAATATTGTCGTAATAGTTCAATATACCGACTTTTCATTGCAGAAATTAATGCCCAATCTTGCGTTTTGAGTAACGTAACAAGATCATCTTGCCCCAATGCCAACAAAAATTCGCTAAAGTGCATAGGATACATTGGCATAAAATCCACTTTCCCCACAGGGAAAGAAACTTGATGATGTAAGGATACGCCAAGTAATGAGCCTGCCGCAATAATATAAAAGTGCGGTGCATTTTCATAAAAATATTTGAGCGATGCCAACGCTTGCGGGACTTCTTGGATTTCATCAAAAATGAGCAATGTATCTTCTGCTTGAATATCAACACCAGTTTCGATTTTTAAACCTAAAATCAATCGGTTAATATCAAAATCACTAGAAAACAGGGTTTTCATTCTTGGATTGTTATCAAAGTTTACATAAGCTACTTTGCTAAAATAATGTTTACCAAAATATTTCATTGCCCAAGTTTTGCCCACTTGGCGAGCGCCTTGAATAATTAAAGGCTTTCTGTTGGGTTTCGCTTTCCATTTTTCTAAGGCTTGTAAAATCGTGCGTTTCATTAAAATTTTCTCCCTAGCAAGATAGGCTATTTTAAGTAGGTTATGATTTTTTACAAGGAAAAAAAAGAAGCGGTAAAGCATTTTTTCCAATGAAAAATGCAATTATATTACATTTTTATAAAGGAATATGTGGTTATTTAGTTGCAGCCTCTGCATTTACTTCCACCACTTCCCCATCATCAAAAAACAGCTTGATTGGGAAAGTTTCGCCTTGTTGGATTGGTTGGGTGAGATCGAAAACCATAATGTGTAAGCCACCACGTTTTAGGCTAACACTTTGTTTCGCGGGGATTTCAATGCCGTTGAGTGCGTGCATTTTGCCGTTGTGCATTCCGTGTAATTCTAGGCGCGCGGGCTGTTGGCTTTCGGCGAAAAGCAGATTGACGCTTTCATTGCCAGTGTTTTGCAGCTGCATAAAAATAGCGCTTGGTTGCCCTGCTTTTTCGGTGGGGAAGATGGTGGCTTGGCTCACAACAATTTCCGCTTGGGCTACTAGTGGGAAAAGTGCGGTGCAAATTAAGCCGATTTTTTTCATCGCGTTCATTGGGTTCTCCTTTTTATTAAAATAGATTGAAATAAAACTGCTACAGTGCAGGGCTGTGGCTTGTTTAGAATAACTAAACTTTACCACATTCACCTTTTTCTCACAAAAACTAGCCGCCAGCTCAAATGCAAAATAAATTATCAACAGACCCTAGCAAGAATTTGTCATTTTGCTTTCATTCGTTGTTTGCCTTTTAAAGCAAGGCGAAAAATGCTATATTGCCCCAGTTTTTGAGAGATTCTCGCCCACATAATGATTTTCATACAACATTCATAGCAAAATGGCAGATTATTACGACATCACCCTTGCCCTTGCTGGTGTATGCCAAGCGGCTGCGCTAGTGAAACAATTCGCTCATCACGGCAGTGCCGACAATTTGGCTTTCAACGCCAGCCTACAAAGCTTATTACAAACTTCGCCCGAAAATACCTTAGCAGTTTATGGTGGCAATGCGGCAAACTTAAAATTAGGCTTGCAAACCTTGATGGAACAGCTCAATGGCCGAGATGCGGAGCTAACGCGCTACTGGGTGAGCTTGCTGGCCTTGGAAGGCAAGCTGAGTAAATCGCCAAAAGCAAAGGCGGAATTGGCACAACGCATCGCCTATTTGCCTTCACAGCTCAATTTTTATGATTTACTTGATGAGCAGATGATAAGCAATCTTGCTAGCATTTATGTGGACGTCATCAGCCCGCTCGGTAGCCGTATTCAGGTGCTTGGCGCGCCAGATTATTTGCAACAACAGGGCATTCAGCACCGTATTCGCGCAAGTCTATTGACGGGTATTCGCTCCGCGGTGCTATGGCGTCAAGTTGGCGGTAAAAAATACCAGTTTCTTTTTTCCCGTGGCAAAATCGCCACAACGGCACAACAAATTTACTCAACCCTTTAGGAGTTCTTTCTTATGGAATTAAACGCACTTACCGCGATTTCCCCGATTGATGGTCGTTATCAAGACAAAACAACAGCTTTGCGCGCTATTTTTAGCGAATTTGGCTTGCTCAAATTCCGTGTTACGGTCGAAGTTCGTTGGCTACAAAAATTGGCGGCGACTGCACAAATTCAAGAAGTGCCTTCTTTGTCGCAAAAAGCAAACGATTACCTTGATGAAATTGTGGCGAATTTTAGTTTGGTGGATGCACAACGTATCAAAGAAATTGAAAAAACCACCAACCACGATGTAAAAGCGGTGGAATACTTTTTGAAAGAAAAAACTACCGCACTTGAAGAATTAGCTGCGGTGAGCGAGTTTATCCATTTTGCTTGTACTTCTGAAGATATTAACAACCTTTCTCACGCCTTAATGTTGAAAACGGCGCGCGAAGAAGTGATTTTGCCTGAATGGCAAAAATTAATTGATGAGATTGAGCGCCTAGCCCACGAATACAAAGCGATCCCATTACTTTCGCGCACACACGGACAGCCTGCTTCTCCGTCCACCGTTGGGAAAGAAATGGCGAATGTGGTGTATCGCTTGAAACGTCAGTTCAAACAACTACAAGACATTGAAATTCTTGGCAAAATCAACGGTGCAGTGGGAAACTACAATGCCCATTTATCCGCTTATCCTGATGTAGATTGGCATCAATTTAGTGAAGAATTTGTTACTTCGCTAGGCATTAAATGGAACCCTTACACCACACAAATTGAGCCGCACGATTATATCGCGGAGCTGTTCGATAATATCGCCCGTTTCAACACTATTATTATTGATTTTGACCGCGATCTTTGGGGCTACATCGCATTAAATCACTTCAAACAACGCACCATCGCGGGCGAAATTGGATCATCCACAATGCCGCACAAAGTGAACCCGATTGACTTTGAAAACTCAGAGGGAAATCTCGGCATTGCAAATGCGGTAATGGGGCATCTCGGGGCGAAATTGCCGATCTCTCGCTGGCAACGTGATTTAACGGATTCCACCGTGTTGCGTAATCTGGGCGTGGGCCTGGGCTATTGTCTAATCGCCTATGCCGCCACCAGAAAAGGCATTAGCAAACTTGAAGTGAATGAACAGCACTTGCGTGATGAACTCAACCAAAACTGGGAAGTGTTGGCTGAGCCAATTCAAACCGTAATGCGCCGTTATGGCATTGAAAAACCTTACGAAAAATTGAAAGAACTGACACGCGGAAAACGCGTTGATGAGCAAGCAATGCGTGAGTTTATTGAGAAGTTAGACATTCCAGCGCACGAAAAACAGCGCTTACAACAACTCACCCCAGCCACTTATATTGGCGCAGCGGTGGTGTTAGTGGAAAAACTTTAATGGGCTAAAAATAAGTGCGGTGAAAAATCTCGACATTTTTCACCGCACTGTTGTTTGCTAAGAAATTAAAGATGGGCTTTAGTAAAAGCGCGCGCTTCTGCGATTAATTCATCGCTTGGGCGTTGCTGAGTGTAAAGCACAAATTGCTCCACAGCCTGCAAAGTAAGCACTTCTTCACCTGAAATAATTTGTTTGCCTTGCTCTCGTGCGTATTGAATTAATGGCGTTTCGGCAGGCATTGCTACCACATCAAAAATCACATTTGCTTGAGCGATCATCGGCTCAGGGAAAGCTAAATCAAATTCTTCTTTGCCTCCTTGCATTCCGATTGGCGTAACATTAACTAAAATATCCGCTTGCTGATCGTTGAGATCGGCAAGGTATTGATAGCCATATAAATTGGCTAAATAGCCCCCTGTTTCAGCATTACGCGCATAAATTTTAAGCTGCGTGAATCCAGCATTTTTGAACGCCGCCACCACTGCTTTTGCCATTCCGCCGCTGCCTTGTACGATCACACTGCTATGTTTATCTAATTGATATTTTTCGATTAATTTTGCAATGGCAATGTAATCGGTATTATACGCAACCAAATGTCCGCCATTATTAACAATAGTATTAACCGATTCAATGGCTTGCGCAGAAGGATCGATTTCGTCCACAAAAGGCATACAGCTTTCTTTAAATGGCATTGAAACTGCACAACCGCGAATGCCAAGAGCACGAACACCTTTTACGGCATCGCCAATATTATTGGTGGTGAAGGCTTTATAAATGTAATTCAGCTCTAATTTTTGGTACAAATAATTGTGAAAATACGTGCCGTTGTTACTTGGTCGCCCTGATAGAGAAATGCAGAGCGTGGTGTCTTTATTAATCATTTCAACCTCTTAAATATTCAAATTTGTATCTTTATCAATAAAGCATTGATTCATTTCAAAAGCTGGCTTAGCGGCTTTGTCTTTGCCAATCGCTTTTGATGGCACGCCTGCTACGGTGGTGTATTCTGGCACGGCTTGCAACACCACAGAATTTGCACCGATTTTGGCGTAACGGCCAATTTCAATATTGCCGAGAATTTTCGCGCCTGCGCCAATCATCACGCCCTCACGCACTTTCGGGTGGCGGTCGCCAGATTCTTTTCCTGTTCCGCCAAGGGTAACGCCTTGCAAAATGGAGACATCATTTTCAATCACTGAGGTTTCACCCACCACAATGCCTGTGGCGTGGTCGAACATAATGCCGCAGCCAATTTTCGCCGCAGGGTGAATATCCACATCAAAGGCAACGGAAATTTCATTTTGCAAATAAATCGCCAGCGCCTTGCGGTTACGCTGCCATAAATAATGGGTTATGCGGTAGCTTTGTAAGGCGTGAAAGCCTTTTAAATAAAGCAACGGCGTTGTCCATAATTCCACCGCTGGATCTCGTTGGCGCACCGCACGAATATCACAAGCAGCACTGCCGATAATATCAGGCTCAACTTGGTAGGCTTCTTCAATAATTTCACGCAGGGCAATGGCTGGCATAATGGGATTGGCTAATTTATTCGCCAAAATATAGCTCAACGCATTGCCAAGATTTTGATGTTTAAGAATGGTGGAATGAAAAAAACTGGCGAGCATTGGCTCACATTCTGCTAATTCTTTCGCTTCTTGACGGAGTAATTTCCAAACTTCAGCAGGCATTTTATTCTCCTTTGCGCTCACGTCCAAGCAGGCTTAATGCCACATCTTGCGCATTTTTACCGCAGAATAACACTTGGTAAATTTGTTCGGTAATCGGCATTTCTACTCCGTGGCGCTGAGCGAGTAAATAGGCTTCTTTGGTGTTGTAGAACCCTTCCACCACTTGTCCAATTTCAGCCAAGGCTTCTTCGGCATTTTTGCCTTGCCCAAGCATTAAACCAAAACGGCGGTTACGCGATTGGTTGTCGGTACAGGTTAGCACCAGATCACCTAAGCCAGACATTCCCATAAAGGTGCTTGGATTTGCTCCAAGGGCTTCACCTAATCGGCTGATTTCCGCCAAGCCACGGGTAATCAAGGCAGTGCGTGCATTTGCGCCAAAGCCCATACCATCAGACATTCCAGCGCCAATGGCGATCACGTTTTTAATCGCGCCACCAAGCTGAACGCCGATCATATCCTGATTAATATAAACACGGAAATGTTTGCTGCAATGAATACGCGCCTGAAACTCTTCCGCGAAAGCCTGATCGTGTGAAGCCAGCGCTATTGCCGTAGGCAATCCTGCCGCCAGCTCTTTCGCAAAGGTTGGCCCAGAAAGCACCGCAAGGGGATATTGCGTGCCAAGTTTTTCTTCCACCACTTGTTGCAATAAACGCCCTGTATCACGCTCTAAGCCTTTGGTTGCCCACACAATGCGGTGATGTGGTTGTAAGTGCGGTCGGATTTTTTGTAAAACTTCGCCAAAAACGTGGCTTGGTACAACGATCAATAAATCTCGCGATTTTTGCACCGCACTTGCAAGATCGCTTTCTATTTCAAGCGCACTTGGAAAAGGAATATTCGGTAAAAAGGCTTGGTTGCAACGTTCTTCATTCAAACGTTGCATATGTGCGGGATCGTGTCCCCAAAGATAAGTCGGCGAACCATTGCGAGAAAAGCTGATAGCCAGCGCCGTGCCGTAAGATCCTGCGCCAATCACGGTAATGGGTGAATTTGAGATGTTGTTGTGCATTAATAATCCCCATAATTAAAATAAAGGTGAATCACATTCACTGTTAATGCCTTGAGTTTAACCTACTTGAATTAGACTGAAAATAGAATTTTTACAGAAGTGAGTTAGTGGTGGGGCGTTACATAAAGTAGTTGGATAGATTATCTTGCCAAATTGTATCCTATCGAATACAATTTAAAAAGGAGGTGAGTATGGAAAAAATAAATGAAATAAGAACAACAGCTGAATTTGACCATTGGCTAATGAATTTAAAAAATCGCATAGCAAAAATGGCAATTATCAAGCGAATAGAGCGAGCCGAGCGAGGAAATTTCGGTGATCATAAACCATTAGGTGGTGGGCTTTATGAAATGCGAATAGCAACAGGAGCAGGTTATCGTGTTTATTACATTCAAGATGGCAATACCTTATATTTTTTGTTGTGTGGTGGCGATAAATCAACACAACAGGCAGATATTAACAAAGCAAGAATGATGATCGAGGATTAACATAATGAAATTAAAAGCAAATATTAAAACAAGTCATTTTGACGCAGCAAAATACCTTACTACGGAAGAAGATATACAGGCTTATTTAGCTGAAACCCTAAAAAGTGGAGATCAAGAAGAATTTTTAACCGCTCTTTCAACAGTCGCAAGAGCAAGAGGAATGACGGAGCTGGCTAAACAAACAGGTTTAGGGCGTGAAAGTTTGTATAAAACCCTATCCAAAGGCAGTAAACCGAGATTTGAAACCATACAAAAAATTCTCGCAGCGTTTAATTTGGAGCTCGTGCCAACAATTAAAGTGCGGTAATTTTTTTCTTAATTATTTTCACATAACCAATCGTACAATATAGCTAACAAATCTCCCCTCCCCCCTCTTTACTAAAGAGGGGGATTGGATCGAAGCGTGTCTAAGATCTCAAGTAAAAAATAACAAAGCCAAAAATCCAGAAAAAACCACCGCACTTTTCTGCGTCATCAAATTTTTTCATCGCGACAAATGTAGTGGCGGACCGATGTGTCCGCCTGAAAGATATTCCCACAACAAAACGTAGAATGGGCTTTAGCCCATCAAAGGGGAAATTGCGTTTAATGGTGGGCTGAAGCCTCACCCTACCTACCACAAATGTAAACAGTGTCTTTAGGGAATTTGTAAATGATGTTCCAAGAAATTCCCCTCTTTAGTAAAGAGGGGTTAGGGGAAATTTGGAAAGCAGAGATGATTTGGAAATTTATATAAAAAAAGTGGGCATTTCCGCCCACTTTTCTGATTAATTCACGGTTTCTGCTTGCTCGCTTTGTGCTTGCTCCGCTTGTTGGCGCTCTAAATATTCCATAAAGAGTGCATCAAAGTTTACTGGAGAAAGATTTAATGGCGGGAATGTGCCGCGGTTTACAAGGCTAGCAATTAATTCACGCGCATAAGGGAAAAGCATATTTGGGCATTGTGAGGTTAAGCAATGGGCAAGTTGAACCCCTTCAAGGCCACTCACAGTAAACACGCCTGCTTGTTTTACTTCACAAATAAATGCTACATCACCGCTTTCTTCAAGGGTGGTTTCGGTGGAAATGTTTAAACATACTTCATAAAGATCTTCACCCAATTCAACCACTTCGGTGTTTAAATCGAAAGAAAGTTGTGGTTTCCACTCTTGTTGGAAAATATGTGGAAGATTTGGTGCTTCAAAAGACACATCTTTAATATAGATGCGTTGAATTTGTAATACGGCTTCTGTTGCTTGTGCTTCCGTTGCAACTTCTTGATTTTGCTCAGTCATTTTTTATTCCTCTGTGAGTTATTTATCTTTTTTCACTAATGGCAAATTCGCTGAACGCCAACCTGCAATCCCTTCTTTTAATGCGTACACGTCGCTAAATCCTTGTTTAGCCAAAAGCTCTGCGGACGCGCCAGCTGCCATTCCTGTGGCACAAACCACCACAACAGGCTTGTCTTTATGCTGTTCAATTTTACCAATATTTTGATTTTTAATTTCGCTTGGTAGTAAATGAATGCTGTGAATAATATGCCCACGTTCAAATTCATCAAGGGTGCGCACATCGATCACGGTGGCATCTTTATTATTCATTAAACTAACCAATTCCGCATTCTCAATGGTTTTCACTTTGGTGATGAATGCTTTGAAATAGGTATAAATAACGAGAAAAAATACGGCTATCCAAGAAATAACCATTAATGTGTGATTTTTGGCAAAAGCAGTTGCCATCGGTAGAAATTCTTGCATTTTACTCTCTATGTTTTAGTTCAAAATAAAGGCTTAAGTATAACCGCACTTTATTGATCTTTCAAAGGAAGTCTGTGAAATTCCTGTGTCGTTATTCAATAATTTATTCTAAATCAAGAGATAAACAAAAATAGTTAGCAGAAATATAGCGATAATGACACTTTATTGCTATATTAGCGCCGATTATAGGGGTATCCCTTTATGTGGACATTTTCTTTTGGCTATTCTCAAAAAGAAAATCATTTTATCTTTTATCATTTATAAGAGGTTCTATTATGTTTTTTCTCCAATTTGCCATCGTATTGGTGTGCATTTTGATTGGTGCGCGCATTGGCGGTATCGGCTTGGGGGTAATGGGCGGCGCAGGGCTTGCTATTCTCTCTTTCGGTTTTGGTTTACAACCAGCGGGCTTACCAATCAACGTAATGTTAATGATTATGGCGGTGGTTTCTGCAGCGGCAGCAATGCAAGCAGCAGGCGGTTTAGATTATATGATCAAAATTGCCACCAACATTTTGCGTAAACACCCGAAATACATCACCTTTATTGCACCAGCGGTAACTTGGACATTCACCGTATTAGCGGGAACAGGTCACGTTGCCTATTCTGTATTGCCTGTAATTGCTGAAGTCAGCCGCCACAACGGCATTCGTCCTGAGCGTCCACTTTCAATGGCGGTAATTGCATCACAATTTGCTATCGTTGCTAGCCCAATCGCTGCGGCAGTGGTGGCGGTGGTGGCCTATCTTGAACCACAAGGTATTCACCTTGGTGATGTCTTAATGGTAACAATGCCATCAACCATTTTAGGTTTGGCAGTGGCTTGTATTTTCGTCAATAAAATGGGTAAAGAATTAAAAGATGACCCGAATTATCAACGTTTATTACAAGATCCTGAGTATGTAAAAGAAAACCACACAGACGTAAACCCAGACAACATTCAATTAAAACCAACGGCGAAACTATCTGTTGGCTTATTCCTATTTGGTGCATTACTTGTGGTATTAATGGGGGCATTCCCAAGCCTACGCCCAGCCTTTGACGGCAAAGCAATGGGAATGGCACACACTATCGAAATTGTAATGCTTACCGTGGGTGCGTTAATCATCTTAACTTGTAAACCAAACGGCAACGCCATTACACAGGGTTCCGTATTCCACGCGGGTATGCGTGCGGTTATCGCCATTTTCGGTATTGCGTGGTTAGGTGATACATTAATGCAAGCCCATATGACCGAAGTAAAAGAAAGCGTGAAAGTCTTGGTAGAAACCGCGCCTTGGACATTCGCCCTTGCGTTATTCGTGCTTTCTGTATTAGTAAACAGCCAAGGTGCAACAGTGGCAACCTTATTCCCAGTAGGTATCGCATTAGGCATTCCAGCGCCTGTATTAGTTGGGGTATTTGTGGCAGTAAATGGTTACTTCTTCATTCCAAACTACGGCCCAATCATTGCTTCCATTGACTTTGATACCACCGGCACAACACGCATTGGTAAATTTATCTTTAACCACAGCTTTATGTTGCCGGGCTTATTAAGTATGGCATTCAGCCTTGCTTTCGGCTTATTATTTGCCAATATTTTGCTGTAATTTTTACCGCACTTTATTTCTCAACTGGGGGCATTGCTCCCAGTTTTTTTATGCCCGCATCTTATACAAAAAGTTAGCTATGGCATTCCTAGCCAAACTTCCGCATAATATTGCCACTTGATATAGCAAAGGAAAATCACAATGACCATTTCAAAACAACAAATTCTTGATGCTTACCATTTCCGCCACGCGTGCAAACAATATGATCCAAGCAAAAAAATCAGCGATGAAGATTTTCGTTTTATCCTTGAAACCGCCCGTCTTTCGCCAAGTTCATTCGGCTTTGAGCCGTGGAAATTCTTAGTGATCGAAAATCAGCATATTAAAGAATTAATCCGTGATAACGCTTGGGGCGCGAAAGATAAGATTATGGATTGTAGCCATTTTGTGGTGATTTTGGTGCGCCAACCGCAAACCCTTTTAGCCGATGGCGAATACGTTCCACATATTATGCGTGATGTGCATCATATCCCTGAAGACGCGCTCAAACTGCGTCAAGGTTTCTACCGCAACTTCACTGAAAAGGATTTTGCTCTAACTGAAAACCCCGTGGCGTTTTACAACTGGGCGTGCCGCCAAAGTTATATCGCGCTCGGCAATATGCTCACCAGCGCCGCAATGATCGGCATTGACAGCACGCCGATTGAAGGCTTCCCACTGCAAAAAATGAATGATCTATTGATGGCTGAAGGCTTATACAAGGCAGACGAATACAAACTCAGCGTAATGGCTTCGTTTGGTTATCGCCTAAACGAACCAAGAGAAAAAACACGCCAAGCCTTTGATGACGTGGTGGAGTGGGTTAAATAAAATGAGAAAAATATTATTTAGTGCATTCATTGCCACAACGTCTATCTGTACAGCGTACGCTCAATTAGAAGAGCAACATTCTTTCGACTCATTACCTTATTTTAATCAAACAAAAGATGGATACCAGCTTGAATTTGATGGAAAAAATTACCGCTCTTTTACAGTGCAAGTAAATGGTAAGTCCCTTAAATTTCGTGCTTTTGAGAAAATTGTATATGTAAAATATCCTACCAATGCTGATTACCAAAGTTTAAATTTTTATGTGCCAGAAATTTACTTTGAAGGGGGGACAATAAATGGTTTTAACCTAGAAACGGCTCCTATTTTTTTACCTAATGCTGTTGGTGGGTATATGCCTGCCAAACCTGCCACTTATGACAATAAAGGGTTTGGCTCGGGAGAAAAACCAAATGCAATTTTGACCGCACTTTCTAAAGGCTATGTGGTTGCAAGTGTGGGGGCTCGTGGCAGAACACTAGAACAAAATGGCAAATATACAGGAAAAGCCCCTGCGGCCATCATTGATCTAAAATCGGCAGTTCGTTATCTACATTTTAACGATGCACGAATGCCTGGTGATGCAAATAAAATTATTTCTAATGGCACTAGCGCAGGAGGGGCATTATCTGCTTTATTAGGTGCAAGCGGGGATAGTTTAGATTACAAGCCTTACTTCCAATCTTTAGGCGCAGCTGAAGCCAGCGATACTATATTTGCTGTTTCTGCTTATTGCCCTATTACTAATCTCGAACAGGCTGATAAGGCTTATGAATGGGAATTTAATGGTTTAAATCAGTTCAGTCGAATTGATATGAGCAAACTTAATGCTCAAACATTTAATGATCGCTCAAAGCCAATGCCAAGAATTGAAGGGAATTTAACCGAAACAGAAATCCAAACTTCTAATGAGTTAAAAAGCTTATTTCCTGCTTATTTAAATGCACTAGATTTACGTGATGAAAACAATCAGCCACTGACATTAAACGAAAAAGGAAAAGGTTCTTTTGAAGCCTATATGAAAAATCAAATATTAAAATCAGCGCAACAAGCTTATGCAAGTGGCACTGATTTATCTGATTTTGATTGGATTAAGATTGATAAAAATGGCGTTCAAGATCTTGATTGGTATGGCTATATTCATTCAGCTAAACGAATGAAATCTCCACCAGCTTTTGACGCACTGGATCTTAGTTCTGGTGAGAATAATTTATTTGGTACAGAAACCATTAATAACCAACATTTTACTGAATATTCTCAGCAACATTCTAAAGTGCAAGGTAGCTTAGCAAATAAAGAAACCATCAAATTAATGAATGTGATGAACTACATTAATAACCCTAAATCAGCACAACATTGGCGTATTCGTGTCGGCACCGCAGATAGAGATACCTCACATGCAATTAGTGCAATTTTAGCCATTAAATTAAGCATGTCAGGTAAAAATGTAGATTATGCAATGCCTTGGGCCGTTCCTCATTCTGGTGATTATGATCTAGATGAATTATTTGAATGGATTGATAACCTTACAAAAAATTAGGACGTGTATGCTAATTTCATTTATTCTGATCGCCCTATGCGCTGGTGTCGCCCTTGCCACGCAAGCCGCCATTAACAGCCAACTGGCAGGTTCATTAATGGGGCAGCCTGTTGTCGCTGCTTTAATTTCCTTCGCAACAGGCACATTGCTGCTCTTTTTCATCTGCTGGTGGAAAGCCGATCTCTTCACCGCCTTACAACAAGTGCCAAAACAACCCTTGTGGAAACTGATCGGCGGCCCACTGGGCGCGCTCGTGGTTTTCACCACCATTTTCCTTGCGCCGAAAATGGGCGTAACCAATATGCTCTTTTTCATTATTGTCGGCCAACTCATCGCCGCCGCCATCATCGATCATTTCGGCTTAATCGGAATGACCGCCCGCCCAATCCAAATCTGGCAACTCATCGGCTTTGTATTTATGGGATTAGGCCTCGTACTGTTTTTCTTTGGGAAAAGGTTGTTTGGGTAATCTGCGACCAGATTTTGATCGCCTTTGCGCCAAAAGTACACCAAGGCAACCAATCTGTTAAGATTTCGCCTGATTGCACACGCGCACGGCACAATCCACTTCGGCAACCACGCCATAGCGGATCAGGTTTTCAATTTTGCGGTTATTTTCTGCGGACATAGCACTATTGATAGGTGTTAAATAGGGCTATTGTTGGGGATTTGATAAGGATTGGATAGCGGTTTGCGATGTGGATTGGGGGATAACAAAAAAGCAAGTTAAATAACCTGCTCATTTTTTAAACAGAAATGATGAAATACGCTGTTTTATCGCTTTTAATTTGCTTTTGTTGTATTTTTCTTGAAAAGTGCCAAATAATTCATCGTGGTCGGCAAACATTCTTATTACGAGAGTATCGCCAGCAAAGGTTAGAATTAATAACGGGTCATTATCATCTGGCAATACACGAGAATGAAACACACCAATATAATAAGGCGAAGAACCATCAGTAGAATTTGTATCTTTTATTCTGCCATAAGCATAATCTGTATTATCTTGATAAATTTCAACGCATTTGGCTAATTTCCAAGTTCGGATAAGCTGTCCAATTTCTTGCTGATAATCAAGAATAATATCTGCGGTATAACCAATTTGTTCACTAAGCTGATAAAAGTCGTGGCTGATGATGACGTCGTTTATTTTTCTTTGGGTGATCATTATTTAACTTGCCTGCTAAGTGTTGAATGGCCAAAGACTGAAGCACTGCTTGAGCGTCATTTTCAAAAACAGAAACGCCTTCCACCCCTTGAGCATCGCTTTCTTTCAACATTTCTTCAATATGTGGGCTTATTTTCATAGGGCTGTCCTTATGACTTGTTGTTTTAAGATAGCTCGAATATTCACCTTTAATTTGGGCCGTGCAATTAATAATTTCACGAATGAAAGGTGCATTTTTATTCATTGCTAACCTCCTTTCTTGCGATCCTAACACCTTTTCTATTTATCAACAACAAAAAAGGGCTTTCGTTCTTAATATCTATCGCATAATACGTTCTTGTTGATTTCGTGGCTATAGCCTGATCCCCTGCATTTTTGAGCTATGTTATTTTTTCGAGATAAGTCTCACGGATAATAAAAATCACGCAGCCATCAACTGTAAAGGCAAGAAGGGCAACTTTTACAATGTCTTCAAGAATTTTTACTAATGCATATAAAATTTCGGTTTCTATGGAGTGCTTTAACAGATTAAATAAAACAAAGACAAAACCACCGCACTTTTATCTTTTCCAATAAAAAAGCGGTAAAAACTTGAAAAATTTTTACCGCTCTTTGTCTTTATAATACCTAAAAATTCCCATAAAAAAACAGCATCTAAAGAGATGCTGTTTTTATTTCTATGTAGTTTAAGGGGTTAGATTACCATTGGTATCCCACGCCCACGCTACCACTTAGGTCGCCACGGCTATTGCTGCTACCTGTAAGTTTCAAGATAACTTTACCGTTATCAGAGATGCGAGATGCACCCACTGCGATAGCGTTTTCGCCACGGTATGTACCACCTGCTACGGCAACCATACTCTTACCTGGAATGTAAGCTTGTGGTAAGCCAGCAGTTGCTACTGCACCTGCAACACCTGCGCGAAGTTTACGATCAACGTGGTTAATTCGGTTACCTAATTCGTTACCCATATTAGTTACCGCATTTTCCAATCTATTGATGTTTTTGTGTGTATCATACAATTGGCTACCGTTCACTGCGTCTGTACTTGTTGCAGAGATTACACCTGCTGCCACATTTTGGATTTGACGCGTTTCGTTTTCGTTACCAACTGAAACTACACCAACTACATTGTCCACGCCAGCTACATTAGCATTATTTCTGCCTTGATAGCTTACGTTACCGGTATTCACGCCAGCTGATGCTGCTTTGTTACCAAGGAACACTGAGTTTGCCACGGTTTGCTTGATGTTGCTACCTAAAGCATAAGTGTTTGCAGTATTAACTTCGTTGTTAGCACCAATTGCCACACTGTTTTCAGCATCTTTACCCACTTTAGAATTGTAACCTACCGCAGTTGAGTATTTACCCGCCGCGCTAGAATCCTTAGTTTCTGCAGTACCGCTAGCCACTTGACCATCATTGGTGTGGAAGTATTTAATACCATTTTCGTTCATATTTTTGATCGCAGAGATCACATTTTCATTCTTAGTTACTGTTTGACCTGCAGTATCATAAGTTTTTAATGCATCTTTACCTGCATCATTTAATGAACCGTCTTGATTTACAAAATCTTCACCAATGGTTTTGTTGAAGTTATTTGTAATGCTACTCATATCACCTTGAAGAGTCTCTTGAACTGCCAGTAAATCAGCAACATTTGCTACATTGTTACGCTCTGGTGCATTTGCGTCATTCTTAATATCATCAAGTGTTTTACCATTTAAACCACTTGCAACATTAGAAATTGCATTACCACCGTTATTTAATCCTGTCTCGGTTAAAGAAACCGCTTTCTTAGGATCGGTATTACTGATAGTTACACCTGCATTGTTTACTGTTGTATTGCCTGCAGTTACGCTGGTTACATTTAAAGTATCTGACATTGACACTTCATAAGTTGGCGCACCATCAGTGTCAGCAACTTTTTCCACTTTAATGTTAGTTTGATCAGCTTTTGCTTTTACTACAGTCTTTTTACCTGCAGCAGCAGTTGCTGAATCTGCAATATTTTTAACTGCAGCGATCGCATCATTAATGTTATTTGCATTAGTGCCACCAATATTTTGAGCAGAAATTGAACCATCATCATTTACAGTTGTAGAATCACCTAAAATATTTTTGATATCAAATAACTGATCACCATTGATTGCATCAGTGCTACCTTTTGCTACAGAACCCGCTTTAACATTGGTTAAAGTAACTGGAGCGTCTTCTTTACCAACTAATTTAACTGTGTTAGTTGCTGTATTTGGCTTACCATCAGTTTCAGTCTTGCCGTCAGTACCTACATACGCAAGTGGTGTATCAATACGAATATCGCTTGATGAACCATCTTCGTTAGGTGTAACGGTTACAGTTGCACCATTACCATTTACAAAGTTAACAGTATCATAAGGACGAACGAAGTCTTTTGCTTCACCATTAGCTTGTAAGTTCCAACCTGCATTTAACACATCATTGATGTTTGCTGCGTTGTTACCAATATCACCTGCATTGGCTGGTTTTGTGCCTGATGTTGCATTCGCATCCGCTGGTGCTGTTAAATTATCTTTAATGTTAGTTAACGTTGCACCATCTGTACCATTTGTTGGATCTTTTAATGCAGTTTTAACATCTTTTGGCTCTACTGCTGTTGTATTAGCTTTCGGTGTACCATCTGAATTTAAGTCTGATGGTTTATACCAGTTTCCATCTTTATCTTGAACAACTTTTTCACCTGCTGCATTTACATACTCAATCGGTGATTTATCTAATACACTTTGAGTATCTACATCAACTGTGATTGTACGAACACCATCTTCTGCTGTTGCACCTGTTACTTTCGCACCATTTGCGCCAACAAATTTCACTTCATTCGCGTTTTTCACTGCTGCGCTGTAATCATCTCCAGCACTCACTACCCAACCCATATTACGTAAATCGCCTACGGTTGCAGCGGTGTTGTCTGATACAGCTGGAGCTGCTCCATCAGTTGGTTTGCTTAAGTCTACAAGACCGTCTGCTTTCCCACCCTCTGTTGTGCCTAAACCACTGGTTACATTTGTTAATGTACCTGGGTTAGTTGTTGAACCACTTGGATCTTTTAATGCTGTTGTAACATCTGCAGCATCTACTGGACTAACACCATCTTTTGGTTGACCATTTTCTAAATCTGATTTCTTATACCAGTTATCACCAACTTTAACTACTTCATTCCCTTCAGGATCAACAGTTGTTAATGGAGATGCTGCTGCCGCTTCATTAATTACGCGAGCAACTTCTGCTGCGGTTGCAAAAGTATCTGTTGCATCAGCAGGTACACCATCTGCATTCTTAGCTGTTACACCATTTGCACCTGTTTCAAAGGTAGCAGTTTTAACGTTAAATTTGATTTCTGAACTTGTGCCATCTTCACCTGTTACAACATTCGCTGTTGTACCTGTGCCATCAGCAAAAACAATAGTGTCGTAAGGTTTAACAAAGTCTTTATCAGTTGTAGTACCAGCTGTTTTCTCTTTCAAGTTCCAACCCGCATTTAACACATCATTGATGTTTGCTGCGTTGTTACCGATATTTGATACATCTGGTTTTGTATTAGCTGTTGCATTTGGTGTTGGTAAGTTATCTGCAACGTTGGTTAATGTTGAACCACCTTTACCATCTGGATCTTTTAATGCAGTTTTAACATCTGATGGGCTAACTTCAGTTTTTACTGGCTGACCATCATCACCTGTTGTTACAGTGTAGTAGTTATCACCTTCTTTGATGACCTTATCACCATTCGCATTTACATACTCAATTGGTGATTTATCCAACGCTTCATTGGTAATAGCTTGTGTATCAACATCCACTGTGATTGTACGAACATCACCTTCAGTTTCGCCTGAAACTTTCGCTGCGCCTGTACCCACAAATTTCACTTCATTTGCGTTTTTCACTGTTGCACTGTAATCATCTCCAGCACTCACTACCCAACCCATATTACGTAAATCGCCTACGGTTGCGGCGGTGTTGTCTGATACAGCTGGAGCTGTTCCATCAGTTGGTTTGCTTAAGTCTACAAGATCATTACTATCTTTAGTTAACTTGCTTTCGATACCAGTCAAACCATCTTTGGTTAAGGTTACTGTTTTACCATCATTTGTAATGGTTACACCGTCTTTATTGATCGTTGTTGTATTAGGAGCCTCACCAAAAGTCGCAGAAGTTAACCCTGTTAATGCTTTCGCCAATTTAACTGTTACTTTACCAGTAGAAGAATCTGCAACAGTTCCAATATTATTATCAGAGAGTGTCGTCGCCCCACCAGCAATTGTTAATTTTTCTGTTGATGAACGGGTAATATTGTTAGCAGAATCAGTAGAATTATCCGCACCATATAATGATGAAGAATTGCTATTTGCTTTGGCATCTGCAACGGCTGCATTAATTGCTTTTGCTACATCACCAGCGGTAGCAATTTTGTTTTCACCACCGTTAGCTACGGTTACATTACCATCATTTAAGGTAATATTATTAGAAGCGTCTTCAGCAAATTTAGTCGTATTAAGACTATAAGTGATTGTATTGTCAGCTGAAGATTCCACTGCAAGTGGGCCATTCGCTGCAAAAGTAACATTTTTCTCTTTGTCTAATGTCCAAGTAAATGCATCTGCTGGATCAGCTGAATCTTGCTTAGTTTTAAAGTTAAATACAGTTTGTGTCGCTAAATCATTCACATATTTTGCCACGGCGAAAAGCTGTGAACCGTTTACCGCATCAGTAGAAGTGTTTGTGATTTGACCTGCTGCAATATCTTGAAGTTGACGACCATTAAAAGCAACTACTCGAGAAAACTCGCCTGCCTTCTCAGGATTTTCAATTCTTGTAGCCCCTCCATTTGCATATTGGTAAGTCTGACTAACATTATTTACTGATAACGAACCACCAAAAGCTTCTTGAAGGCTTGTATTATTAGTTGTCCCACCTAGTTTTGCTACAGAACCGCCACCTATTGCAACAGAACCATAAAGCCCAGCATTTGCGTTTTGACCAATTGCAACACCATAGTCAAAAGCATTTGCATTTTGCCCTAGCGCTATTGCTCCTTTTTGTGATACTGCTTCGTTACCAATTGCAATAGCGTTATTTGGTTTGACACCGGTTTCACCATGAGCATTTGCAGCGATACCTATTGCTACAGAGCCTCTCCCTTGAGCCTTTGTGCCATAGCCAATTGCTGTACCTCCATAACTTGCCTGACCACCGCTAATTGCAATCCCCGAATTCTCCACAGTTGTTGGATCATCGAAGTTTCCATTTACTTGGCCCGCACCTGCAGTAAGAAAAGCACTTGCCGTAGTTGGTAGGGCCGCTAACACCGCTAAGCTAACCGCTGAGTAGGCTGTTTTTAAAACAGAAGCGCGTTGGCTGCCTACTTTGCTTTCCGAGGTTTTTGTGGCTTTACCTTCACCACGGGATAATTCTGAAGTTACCACTAATTGATTTAGAGCTTTGCTCCAAATGATTTTGAAAATTTTATTCATATATTATTTATGCCTTAATAAGCTTATATTATGTTGAACATTCTTGTTAAAAACCGTCAATCCTTTGAATAATTATTGAGCAGAGGTATAACCTCTCCCCAAAAGGATAAATGGCAACGCATTATCACTCAATAGCACATAAATTGCAAAACCGTTTCACTGGAAGATGTGTAAAGTTTTGTAAAAATGAAAAGGTGTTTTGTAAATCATATACTCATTATGGAGTAGATCTACCTATTTAGGCATATACATCATCATTTCCCTTAACACAAAAAAACGCAACGAACGCCATTTAGCACAAAGAAAAAGTGTAATTTTTCTCCTTTGAATAAAAAAAAGCCAATTTAATCAACTCATTATGAAGGAAAGCAAGCCCTAAAAGAGCGGTCAAAAATTTTTGATTTTTTCGTATCGTTTGCTTTATTTTTCAACAAAGCAATCGGTTTCTTTTACAGTTTTTTCCAAATCTTTCCTATCTTCTCGTTGATAAAGGAGATTTCTTGGAACATTATTCACAAATTTCTTTCTTAACGATATTGTTTGCATTTTTATGTGCATAGGTAGGGTGCGGCTTCAGCCCACCGTTCAACGCAATTTCCCTTTGATGGGCTAAAGCCCATTCTACGTTTTTTGTGGACATATCTTTCAGGCGGACACATAGCTCCGCCACTTGTATATTAAAATTAATATAAAATAGCAACAAAACCCCGTTATCTGCATCTCGAGTCCGCCCCAGGCAACAAACCGAGTTGTAGCAATGAGAGCAGATAACATTTCACCAAAAAACCGAACAGTTGCCAGACTTAAACCCGAATGCAAGGCAGGTTAATGATGAATGAACAAACTTATTGTGGTATTGATGTTGCTAAACGTCATTTCGTTATTGGGCTTTCTAACCAAAAACGAACAAAGACCGAAACCAACAACCCGAAAGGGATTGCGCATACCATTGAGTATTTACGTCGTTTCAGTGTGGACTTAATTGTCCTTGAAAGCACCGGTGGGCTTGAACTTCCATTAGCTAAAGCACTCCACCGCGCAGGCTTTCGTGTGGTGATTGCCAACCCGCGACAAACCAATCAGTTTGCGATGTCGCAGTCACTAGCAAAAACCGACAATAAAGACGCCAAAATGTTGGCTTTTTACGCCCAGATGCTCGCAATGCGTGATAATGTAGCGCAACAGCTTTACATACCACCGACTCCCGAGCAAGAACAGCTTGAAGCCCTTGTTTCACGCCGTAATCAGCTTGTTGAAATGCGTTCCGCGGAGAAAAACCGCCTTGAACAAGTCCATTCCACACAACGACTCAGTGTTGAGCAGCATATCGACTATCTCTGTCTGCGTATTGATGAGCTGGATAGTGAAATCGAACAGCATCTCAAACATTTTGACGATACAATAAAAAAGTTTAAAGACATCAAAGGGTTAGGCACACAAACGATAGCCGTTTTGATGTCAATGTTGCCTGAGTTAGGTCAATATACACATAAACAAATTGCTTCGCTTGTTGGCGTTGCGCCACATCCGAAAGAAAGCGGTGACACCAAATGGAAAAGCCGCTGTTCAGGTGGTCGCAAAGCCGTGCGAAATGCACTGTATATGGCCACATTTGTTTGCGTGCGTTTTGAGCCTAAACTCAAACAATTTTACGAACGTTTACGCGCTAATGGTAAGGCGTTCAAAGTGGCGATTAACGCCTGTATGCGTAAGCTTCTAACCATTTTAAATGCGATTGTCCGCGATGGCTCGCAATGGGACGCTCACGCGCTTTAATTAACGAATTTGTATTTTTGCTTTTTAGCGGAATACAGTTGCTACATTTTTTCGCGATGAGAAAATTCGATGAAGTAAAAAAGTGCGGTGGTTTTTTCTAGGTTTTTGGCTTGGTTATTTTTTACGTGAGATCTTAAACACGCTTCGATCCAGTCCCCCTCTTTCGTAAAGAGGGGTTAGGGGAGATTTGAAATTAGTGTAAATTAACAACATTTGTTTTTGTGTGTATGCTTGTGTATAATCATTCCCGATTAAGACGACAAGGAGGAAGCATGCACTCACGCGACTTAATCAAGGAACTTAAAAATGCTGGTTGCACATTTGTTCGGCAGGGTAAAGGCGATCACCAAATCTGGCAGTCGCCCATTACAGGAAAAATATTTTCTGTACCACCCCCCAAGCAACACATTGCAATTGGAACATTAAGATCCATCAAAAAATCGGCAGGGCTTTTATAGCTCTGCCGAGCTAACCTACAAGGAGCGACTATGTTATTTACTATCGGCATTGAAACCCCTGATAACGAAAATGAGGCTTACGGCATTGCTGTGCCAGTGTTATTTACAGATAAATACGCTTGTATTAGCGCAGCTGATACCCTTGAAGAAATCCCTGTTCAAGCTACAGACGCCATTCATTCTATCTTAGAAATGATGTTTGAAGACGGCACAAATATCAGTGATCTTCAAGACAAAGGCTATAAACACTACCAAAGCTTGGAAGACTTTAATTATTGCGATACTTGGCTATTGCTTGATGTGGATATTTCTGCTTATCAAGGCAAACGCCATCGTATTAATATCAGCTTGCCTGAATATCTCATCAAACGCATTGATAGCCGTGTGGCAAGCAACCCAATTTATAAAGATCGTAGCCATTTTTTAGCCATTGCTTCACAAAAAGAACTACGAGAATAATGACGTAATTAAAACTAAAAGTGCGGTGGTTTTTGTATTCGTTTTTCCAAATATCCCCCTACCCTTTCTTTACTAAAGGGGATTGCTTGGGGCATCACTCACAAATTTCTTAACGATATTGTTTGCATTTTTATGTGCATAGGTAGGGTGCGGCTTCAGCCCACCGTTCAACGAAATTTCCCCTTTAATGGGCTAAAGCCCATTCTACGTTTTGTTGTTGTAGATATATCTTTCAGGCGGACACATAGCTCCGCCACTACATTTTTTCGCGATGATAAAATTCGATGGTACAAAAAAGTGCGGTGGTTTTTTCTAGTTTTTTTGGTTTTGTTATTTTTTACTTGAGATCTTTAACACGCTTCGATCCAGTCCCCCTCTTTTGTAAAGAGGGGTTAGGGGAGATTTGAAATTAGGGGAGATTTGAAAAATGGACTGAAAAATCAGTCCATTTTTATTAGCGCGAGCCATAAACCACAATGGTTTTTCCTCTGGCGGAGATGAGATGTTGTTCTTCGAGCATTTTTAGAATGCGGCCAACCGTTTCTCGTGAGCAGCCAACCATTTGGCCAATTTCTTGGCGGGTGATTTTGATCTGCATTCCTTCAGGGTGGGTCATTGCGTCTGGCATTTTGGTTAAATTAAGTAGGGTTTGGGCAATGCGTCCTGTTACGTCTAAGAAAGCAAGATTGCGAACTTGTTTGGAAGTGTTTTGTAGGCGATCTGCCAGTTGGGCGGTGAGATACATTAACACTTCAGGATTCACTTGGATAAGTTGGCGGAATTTTTTGTAGGAAATTTCAGCCACTTCGCAAGCGGTTTTGGTTTTGATCCACGCCGAGCGTAATTGCCCTTCGTGAAATAACCCTGCTTCGCCAAAAAAATCCCCTTGTCCAAGATAACTTAGGATCATTTCTTTGCCTTCATCATCTTTCACTAATACGGCAACCGAGCCTTTAATTAAATAGTAGAGCGTTTCTGCTTTTTCACCTGCGTGAATGAGCGAGCTTTTCGCTGGGTATTTATGAATATGACAATGAGAAAGAAACCATTCTACGGTTGGATCCATTGGTGGAGTGTGGGTTTGTCCTTGTTGTTCTTGCACGGTGCCCTCCTGTGTATTACTTATGCTTGAAAAAGTCCATTTTATCTTTTATATCAATGGATTCGTGTAATTCCGACCAAACAATTACAGCCTTTCCTTGACGTATGTTGGTCAGTAAATTTTCAGTTTTCTGTTGCAGGGAAAGCTCCTGTTCACCGTAATCCGTCCCTTCACGCAGAATGAAACTTTCTGCAATATTAATGAGCGTTTCTTCTTCTAAATCTTGCCAAGGAATAATCATCATCTTACCTAAAAATTGCTATTATGCAAAGTGTACCGCAATAAGTTTCCACTGTTGTTCAAAGTTTTGGTTTGAATTATGGCGAAAATTCGACCGCACATAACGCATAAACTGCCCTTCGCAGAGATTGACTAAATAAGTGGCGATAATACGTTCGTCAATGCTAAAGGCACGCCCTTCACGCAGTTTGCGCATTTGTAAAATATTCACAAATTGGAATTCTAGGCGATCGAAAAATTGCGCCACGCGTGCTTGTAATTTCGGATCTTCAAACATTAGGGCGTGGCCTGTTAGCACACGAGTTAATCCAGGATTTTTGCGCGCAAAATCTAAGATCATTTGTAAAATATCGCGCACGCGGTTCATTGTATTCGTTTCGTTTTTGATTGATTGGTTAATACGGCTAAATAATGTGCCTTCCAAATTTTCAATCAAGGCCTCGAACATTTTGGTTTTGCTTGGGAAATAGCGATATAACGCGGCTTCAGATACCCCCACTTTTTCTGCAAGACGTGCTGTGGTCATTCGTTCCATTCCTTGTTCTGAATGAAGCATATGAGTGAGTACAGTTAGCACTTGCTGACGGCGTTCTTTTACGCTGCGTTTGTCGCTTTTCGGTGCCTTTTCTGTATTTTTTTCGCTAAGCTTTTGTTCGGGCGCAGGCTCAATGCCTGCAATTTCCAGTTGTTCTTCGACCATAGTTCCTCTATTGTTTGCCTGAATGGCCAAATCCGCCTTCACCACGTTCTGTTTGTTCAAAATCGCTCACAATATTAAATTCTGCTTGCACCACAGGTACAAATACAAGCTGTGCAATGCGATCACCTATATCCACTTTGAAAGGCTGCGAGCCACGGTTCCACATTGATACCATTAAAGGCCCTTGGTAATCGGAATCAATCAAGCCCACCAAATTGCCCAATACAATCCCATTTTTATGCCCAAGCCCTGAACGTGGCAAAATCACTGCCGCAAGGTTAGGATCGGCGATATAAATAGAAAGCCCGGTGGGAATTAATTTGGTTTCCCCCGGTTGAATTTCAAAACTTTCTTCTACCAACGCGCGCAGATCTAAGCCCGCTGAACCGCTTGTGGCATAAGCTGGCAAGGGAAATTCCGTGCCAATTCGGCTATCTAAAATTTTTACGTCAATCTTTTTCATTTTTTGTTTATTCCTTCGTTCAAACTTGAGCTTGAAAGCGTTCTATAATCTGTTGGGCAAGTTGCACCGCCAGATCTTTTTTACTGCTACGCGGTAATTGCACGCTGCCATCATGCCAGAAAAGCTGGAGCTGATTATCATCACCATTAAAGCCTTGTCCGTTAGACACATCATTGGCGCAGATCAGATCTAAATTTTTACGCGCTAATTTGTCTTGTGCATATTGTGCAACATTTTGCGTTTCTGCCGCAAACCCCACCACAAATGGGCGATTTTCGTTCAGCGCCGCCACTGCTGCAATAATATCAGGGTTTTTCACCAATTCTAAGGTGAGCGTATCGCTATCAGCGGTTTTCTTCATTTTTTGCTCGGCGATTTGCGCGACACGGTAATCCGCCACCGCCGCACAACCAATAAAAATATCCACTTGCGGTGCAAGAGAAAGAGAGGCGTCTGCCATTTCTTGCGCGGAAATCACATCAATTCGTTCCACTTGAGCAGGGGTAGGCAAATTCACTGGCCCTGCAATTAATTTGACTTTCGCCCCTCGTTTAGCAAAAGCTTCAGCGATAGCAAAGCCCATTTTGCCTGAACTATGATTGCTAATATAACGCACGGGATCAATGGCTTCGCGAGTTGGGCCAGCGGTGATCGCAATGGTTAAGTGGCTAAGATCTTGTGGCGCTAACAATATTTCGCAAAGTGCGGTGTAAATTTCGGCTGGTTCTGACATTCGTCCAAAGCCCATATCCCCACAGGCCTGTTCACCACTGTTAGGCCCAATGGTTGCAATGCCACGGGCTTTTAAACTGGCCAAATTTTGTTGGGTAATGGGTTGGCGGAACATTTGCTGATTCATCGCTGGCGCAAGCAAAATCGGTGCACTGGTGGCAAGACAAATAGTCGTCAACAGATCATTGGCCATTCCTGCGTTTAAGCGTGCCATAAAATCTGCGCTGGCAGGGGCGATCACAATGAGATCTGCCCATTTCGCCAGTTCAATATGCCCCATTGCCAGTTCTGCTTGGGGATCAAGCAATGACTGAGCCACCGCATTGCCTGAAATGGCTTGCAACGTGAGTGGCGTAACAAATTCTGCCGCCGCAGGAGTGAGAACCACGCGCACTTCCGCTTGGCTTTTGCGAAGCAAGCGAATAAGCTCAATGCTTTTATAAGCCGCAATTCCCCCTGTTATGCCAACAACAATACGTTTTCCTTGAAGATCTTGCATTATTTCCAATCAATCCAAATTAAAAGTGCGGTTAATTTTACTGTAATTTTGCCCAATAAAAAATTCAATTTTTCGATCTGGATCGCAAAAGTCGTGAGCAAGTCTATTAGAATGCCATTGCCCGTGATAAAAAGATCGGTAATTTAATATTAGAGAAATAAGGTCATCACCCAAATGACTACCTTAATGCCACGAGAAAAATTGTTAAAATTTGGTGCTGAATCCCTTGATGATAGCGAATTATTAGCTATTTTTTTACGCACAGGAATCAAGAATTGTTCTGTAATGGAATTATCTCGTGTGGTTCTTGATCATTTTGGATCGTTGCGACAATTAATTAGTGCGGATCAAAAAGCCTTTTGCAACGTTAAAGGCTTAGGCATTACACAATTTATCCAGCTGCAAGCTAGCACGGAAATGACAAAGCGTTATTTATTGCAAGAATTGGAAATGGCACAGGCATTTACTCGCCCTGAGTTAGTGAGAATATATTTGCAAACGGAGCTAGAACATAAAGAGCGGGAAGTTTTTTTGGTACTTTTTTTAGATAATCAGCATCGCCTGATTAAAAAAGAAGAAATGTTTTTAGGTACTATCAACACAGCCGCGGTGTATCCCAGAGAAATTGTTAAAAGCGCACTTTTTTGTAATGCGGCGGCGATTATTTTGGCGCATAATCACCCATCAGGCATTGCAGAGCCGAGCAATTCCGATCGGATCATCACAGAAAAGATCCAAAAAGTGGCAGAATTAGTGGAAATTCGCGTGCTAGATCATTTTGTGATCGGCAAAGGCTGTTATGTTTCTTTTAGTGAAAAAGGGTGGCTATAATAGCCATTTAGCAAGAATGATGCGGTGGAATTGCTGATTTTTTTGTCATTTATTGCGTTAATTAAGTGATTTAGGCTTGAGTATAGCAAATAAAGTGAGTATAATTTGCCACCTTTAATATAGTATGCGGGTCGGTTACAGCGACCTGACGAGGTGGCTTGCAAACCTAGTTTGCAGTAATCCGAACCCTAAGCTCGAGCTTATATTTGATTTATTGGAGATTAATATGTCTAGAGTCTGTCAAGTAACAGGCAAGCGTCCAGCAGTTGGTAACAACCGCTCACACGCAATGAACGCGACTCGTCGTCGTTTTCTTCCTAACTTACACACTCACCGTTTCTGGGTTGAGTCTGAAAAACGTTTCGTAACTTTACGCTTAACGGCGAAAGGTATGCGTATTATTGATAAAAAAGGCATTGATGCAGTGTTAGCTGAAATCCGTGCTCGTGGCGAGAAAATCTAAGGAGCTAAAAAATGGCAGCTAAAGGTGCTCGTGAAAAAATCCGTTTAGTTTCAACAGCTGAAACCGGTCATTTCTACACAACAACTAAAAACAAACGTAATATGCCAGAAAAAATGGAGATCAAAAAATTTGATCCTGTTGTGCGTAAACACGTTATTTACAAAGAAGCTAAAATCAAATAATTTAGCTTTGATGAATTAGAAAAACCCGACTTGTTCGGGTTTTTTTATGTCTTTTATAGGCGCTTTTCTTGGATTTTTATTGATTGCCCCTATTTATAGCGTAACGCAGAGAGATTTTCACTAGAACTATATCATTTACACGGAGAAAAAATGCCTGAATTACCTGAAGTTGAAACCACTAAAAATGGGATTTCCCCTTATTTAACAGGATTTACCATTGAAAAAATCGTAGTGCGTAATCCTAAATTACGCTGGGAAATCAGCCCGCAATTAAGTGAGTTTAAGCAGGTTAAAGTGAGTCATCTTTCCCGCCGTGCCAAATATCTGATCATTCATACGGAAAAAGGTGCGATCATTGGGCATTTAGGTATGTCGGGATCTTTGCGTGTCGTGCCACAGGATAGCCCCATTGATAAACACGATCATTTAGATATTGTGATGAATAATGGCAAGGTGCTGCGTTATAACGATCCTCGCCGTTTTGGTGCGTGGCTTTGGACGGATAATCTGGCAGATTTTCATCTTTTTGCCAAACTTGGCCCAGAACCCCTTTCAGCAGAATTTACTGGGGAATATTTGTTCAAAAAATCTCGTAAAAAACAGACCGCACTTAAAACCTTTTTAATGGATAATGCTGTGGTGGTGGGCGTGGGCAATATTTATGCCAATGAAACGCTCTTCTTATGCGGTTTACATCCGCTAAAATTAGCCAAAAACTTAACTAAAGCTCAATGCGAATTGCTGGTGCAAACCATTAAACAAGTGCTTGCCACCGCCATTGCGCAAGGTGGTACAACCTTGAAAGACTTCTTACAACCTGACGGTCGCCCCGGCTATTTTGCTCAAGAATTAAGGGTTTACGGCAATAAAGATAAACCTTGTCCAACGTGTGGGACAAAAATTGAAAGTTTAGTCATCGGACAACGTAATAGCTTTTTCTGCCCGAAATGCCAGAAAAAAGCATAAAAATATGCTAAAAAAATACCGCTCTTTTGAGCGGTATTCTGTCTTATTTGCTTATTAGGCAATGATTAGAACTCGTAACGAAGACCTACTTTTACACCATATTGATTTACTTTGGTATCTTCCCAGTTACCTAAACGGTTATATTCAAAACCAGTATCTAAAGCAAGGTTTTGAGTAAGATCATAAGAAATACCCGCTAATGCACCATAACCAAATTTAGTGTGTTTTTTGTCTTCAAATGCGTTTGGCTGTGTATTTTCAACATCAAAAACATTCAATGATAAACGCGCACCAAGGTAAGGTTTAACTGGTAAATTAAAATTGAAATCATAGATTGCTGCTAAACCTAAGCCATAGATTTTTGCGCTGATATGCTCATTTGTATCTACATTGCCAGAAGTTTTCGCATAGAAAGTATCCACAGCAACACGCCAATCATTTACTTTATAACCGACAGTAAGACGAGGTGTCACCTTGTTTTTATTTAATGCTGAATACTCAGTGAATTTTAATTTTGAGTGTTGTACATCACCTTGAACATACCAATTTGCATTGGCTGTGGCTGAAATAGCTAACGCACCGATTGCTACCGCTAATAGTTTTTTCATTGTCTTCTCCAACAAAAGTTATAAAAATCAACCAATTGTAGCATAATTTTTGGCTACAGGTAAATAAATTAATGCTTGTTTACATTCTCGACAAAAATACACCGCACTTTGCTTTTGCACTTTGTTATGGCGGCGTACGCTAAGATCGTGAGTGCGGCAACCGCAGCGGTAAGTAAAGGTTTTTCCCTGCACACTTTTAACATCTAAATTGTGGTAAATTTCCGCAGGTTGCTGGAAGATGTTTTCCATCACCGCTTTCCATTCTTTGCCGTGCGGCGCTACTCGCCCAAACACTTGATAAACAATTAAATGGGCCAGTTCGTGCGGAACAATTTGCTGCAAAAAATAGTCAGGATTTTCCAACAATAAAGTGCGGTTAAAACGGATTTCATTTTTCTGTAAATATGCCACTCCAGCCTTTACCCCGCGCAATTGGTAACTCACTGTTGGCATTGGAAAAGTGCGTTGAAAATGTTGCTCCGCCAGTTGCAAATAATGGCGTAACTGGCGAAGGATTTGTATATTAAGTAAACGTAATGAAGAATGAGTGTCTGACATAAATAAAAAATATCACTAAATTTTTTACAATATGGGGGTAAAAAAGCTAAGATCAATTTTATTTTTACATACACAAATGAGTAAAGTATCATTTGTGTCATTGTGTAAATCAAGGGGGATAAAATGAGCAGAATAAATTTTGACACATCTGAAGAAATGAAGCATAAAATCAAGGTTTATACTTCAATTCATCAAATTACGATAAAAGAATTCTTTGAACAAATGCTAAACGATTTTTTTGCCGCAGGTGAAGATCTCACCGCAGAAGAACGAGAAATCATTGCGCGTTCAACAGCATTTTTTGATAAACCTGAAAATCAGCATTTAACTACCTCATTAACGCAAGATGAAGCCTTAAAAATTGGTGAGAAAGTGAGAAATGGCGAGAGTTTGGCAAAATTATTAGGTTATTAAAATGTTAGCGAATTTGCAGTTTCATAACCGATTTATTTCCTTTGTCTATCATCGTATTTTAAACGAAGGAAGCAAGAAAGAGCTTGAAAGGCAGCTAACAGATAATATCCGCAAAACTATTTTTCTGCGTAAACAGGCAAGGAAATTTTTTGTTAAACGAAAACCACAAAATGTAGTGATCTTTGTTTATGCGGAAAAAGGGAACTTTGTGATTAAGGCATTTCAGTTTGGTAAAACGGATTTGCTAACGGGAAACAAAAAAGCACACCTTACAACCATAGAAAAGATTTTATCTGAAAAAACCGATCTAGAAATTCGTCAGTATTATTAGCCAATCTAGGCAATAAAAAAGCCATTGCAACAGATTGAAATGGCTTTTTTCCAAACTAACTTTTATTTATTTCAACCCAGCTGCCGCTCTTAATTCTGCGGCGCGGTCGGTTTTTTCCCAAGGGAATTGTTCACGTCCGAAGTGGCCGTAAGCGGCGGTTTGGCGGTAGATTGGCTGAATCAGATCAAGCATTTTGATTAAGCCGTAAGGGCGTAAATCGAAAAATTCACGCACTAAATTCACCAACAACTCATTGCTCACTTTGCCCGTGCCAAAAGTTTCCACCATAATAGACGTTGGCTCTGCCACGCCGATGGCATAAGAAAGCTGAATTTCACAACGATCTGCTAAACCTGCAGCAACAATGTTCTTCGCTACATAGCGTGCGGCATAGGCAGCTGAGCGATCTACTTTTGATGGATCTTTACCTGAGAATGCACCACCACCGTGACGCGCTGCACCGCCGTAAGTATCCACGATAATTTTACGTCCTGTTAAACCGCAATCCCCCATCGGGCCACCAATCACAAAACGGCCTGTTGGATTAATAAAATATTTGGTGTCTTTGCCGAGCCATTCACTTGGCAACACCGGCTTGATGATTTCTTCCATTACCGCTTCGTGCAAGGCATTTTGGCTGATTTCTTCCGCGTGTTGGGTAGAAAGCACCACCGCATCAATGCCAACAATTTTGTCGTTTTCATATTTTAGCGTAACTTGGCTTTTCGCATCTGGACGTAACCAAGGCAAAGTGCCGTCTTTACGCACTTGCGCTTGGCGTTCCATTAAGCGGTGTGCATAGGTAATCGCCGCAGGCATTAACACTTCGGTTTCATTGGTGGCATAACCAAACATAATGCCTTGGTCGCCTGCCCCTTGATCTAACGGACTTTCACGATCCACGCCTTGATTAATATCGGAAGATTGTTTGCCAATGGCGTTTAACACCGCACAAGAATGGCCATCAAAGCCCATATCAGAGTGCTTATAACCAATATCACAAATTACTTGGCGGGTAAGATTTTCAATGTCCACCCAAGCTGATGTGGTGATTTCACCGCCCACAAGTGCCATACCTGTTTTGACATAGGTTTCACAGGCCACACGGGCTTTCGGATCTTGTTTTAAAATTTCGTCTAACACCGCGTCAGAAATCTGATCGGCAATTTTATCTGGGTGCCCTTCTGACACTGATTCAGAAGTAAATAAATAAGATGACATAGCTTTCCTTTAGTTTTAAATAAATTTGTTTAGATGTTTTTGCGTCTAGACGGCTATAATACGTTTTTTTGTTTAGAAAGCAAGCGCTAATTTTTGCCGTATTAATGAATAAAAGTGTTGAGTTGATAAAGAAAAATATAGCGTAATAGCTTGCCAATAAGGATTAAAAGCATTGATTTCAACCAGTTAAAGCGTAACCAGCCAGCCATTGCGCAAAAGGCATCGCCCACAATGGGCAGCCAGCTTAATAATAATGTCCAAATGCCATAGCGCTGAATGTTGTTCAATGCCCAGCTGCGTTGTGGATTTTTTTGTTCTAATTTTGGAAACCAACGGCCAATGACATAAGTGGTCATACTACCAAGGGTGTTGCCTGCGGTAGCGACCGCAATCAGGCTTAATACATCGTGAGAAAATATTGCACCAATAAAAGGTGCGGTGAGAAAAAGGAAAATAATTTCCGAATTGCCGGGCAATACCGTGGCGCTAAGAAAGGCGCTGCTAAACATTAGCCATAGGCTATTTTGCGATCCCAATAGCCCATCGGTCAGCCAATCAAGCATAGTCTGCCATATATTTGTTGATGTAATTAAGCCTATCTTGCTCGGTAATTTGGCGAATCACTTTGGCTGGATTGCCCACCACAAGGCTATTGGCAGGAATATCTTTGCTCACCACTGAACCTGCGCCAATCACCACGTTATCGCCGATGGTTACGCCACCTAAGATAATGGCATTTCCCCCAATCCACACATTATTGCCAATGGTAATCGGCAGCGCTTGTTCCCAATCTTGGCTGCGTAATTCCGCATCAAGGGGGTGGCCTACGGTATAGAGGCTCACATTTGGCGCAAGCATCACATTATCGCCAATGGTGATGCCACCGTTATCCAACATTGTGCAGTTATAGTTGGCAAAAAAGTTTTCGCCCACTTCAATAAAACAGCCGTAATCGCAAAAAAACGGCGCGTTAATATGGGGTTCATTTTTGCATTTGCCTAAAATTTGCTGAATTAGCACCGCTCTTTTTTCTGTTTCAGAAGGGCAAATTTGCGTATTGTATTGAAAAAGGCGCTTTTTATTTTCAATGCGAAGTTGCGCTAATTCGGGATCATTCGGTTTATGTGCCAGCCCTGCGAGCATTTTTTGCTTATTGGATAACATTTAATTGCCCTTAATCAGTTGATTGATACGCACATCAAACACATCCATACCCGCAGCAAGGCCTGCTTGCACACCAAGATCCGCATCTTCAAACACCACGCAACGTTGTGGATTCACTTTGATTAATTCCGCGCAACGCAAAAATGTATCGGGTTCTGGCTTGTGCTTTGCCACATCTTCTGCGGTAACCACGGCATCAAAATAGGCGTGCAAATCAAATTTATCGAGCAATAAATTGGTCACATTGCGGTGCGAGCCTGTTCCCAGCGCCAAAGGTTTTTGTCCAGCAAATTTCTTCACCACCTGCGCCGCTGGCAACAAGGTGGAATGCTGCATAATTAATTCAATTCCATATTGGCGTTTTAGCTGGATCACTTCATCAAACAATTCCATTGGCATTGCGGCTTTTTTCATCATTTGTTCAGCAATCACTTTCACTGGCGCGCCACCCAATTTATAAATAATGTTGCCATCAAGAGGATAACCTAAGGTTTCGCCCACTTTATCCCACGCTTTTTTATGACTTGGCATTGTGTCGATCACCGTGCCGTCCATATCAAAAATTAAGCCGTCATAATCGGCAAAAAACTCCAAATTCGTCATTCATTACTACCTTTTTTAAAATTTCCTGTATTTTGCTACAAATTTGTGATCCCTGCACTGTTTTATTTGATGAGATTTCGGTAAAGTTAAGCTTAAATAAAATTTATCGCAAAAAATCACCGCACTTTCTAACCTGAAAATGATGTCGAGGTGGCAATGAGGCTGCAACAACAATTAACGTTTTTATTACAACGAAAATTGATCGATGAAGAAATCGTGCAATGGATGTTGCATATCCGAGATCATTTGCACACACAGTGGCACGCTGATGTGGAAAGCCCGCAAGTTTTTATGCTGTTTAATCATTTTGCAATGGCGTTAGGGCGAATTAAACGCGGTTACGTCGCCCACCCTTTAGCCCAAGAAATTTTGGCTGAAATGCAAAGTGCGGTGGTTTTTCCGCAAGTTTTTCAGCGTCATATCGAGCTAATGCAGCTTATTCCCCTTGCTATTCCTGATAGTGAACAAACGCATTTTATGGCGAATATTTATTCGCTCTCTCTCGCTCAGCCACAAATTTTAGGCTAACTTTCTGCGCAATTATCCAGTATAATGAGCGCATTTCTTTAACTTATGAAAACAGAACACTTATGGATACAAAATTTAATGTAAAAACTTTCCAAGGAATGATCCTTGCCTTACAAGCTTACTGGGCAGAACAAGGCTGTACCATTGTGCAACCTTTTGATATGGAAGTAGGGGCAGGCACGTCCCACCCAATGACCGCATTGCGTGCCATTGGGCCAGAGCCGATGGCGTTTGCCTATGTGCAACCTTCACGCCGTCCAACTGATGGGCGTTATGGCGAAAACCCAAACCGCTTGCAACATTATTATCAATTCCAAGTGGTGATCAAGCCTTCTCCAGATAACATTCAAGAGCTTTATCTTGGCTCATTAAAAATGCTCGGCTTCGACCCAACACAACACGATATTCGTTTTGTAGAAGACAACTGGGAAAATCCAACCCTTGGTGCGTGGGGCTTAGGCTGGGAAGTGTGGCTAAATGGTATGGAAGTGACCCAATTTACCTATTTCCAACAAGTGGGTGGTTTAGAATGTAAACCGGTTACGGGCGAAGTTACCTACGGTTTAGAACGCTTGGCGATGTATATTCAAGGCGTGGATAGCGTGTATGACTTAGTTTGGTCAGACGGCCCACTCGGCAAAACTACCTACGGCGATGTGTTCCACCAAAACGAAGTAGAGCAATCTACTTACAACTTTGAATACGCCGATATTGATTTCTTATTCAAAGCCTTTGAGCAATATGAAAAAGAAGCACAAGAGTTATTAGCCCTAGAAAAACCATTACCACTGCCTGCCTATGAACGTATTTTAAAAGCCGCGCACAGCTTTAACTTGCTCGATGCACGCAAAGCCATCTCCGTGACCGAACGCCAACGTTACATTCTGCGTATCCGCGCTTTAACCAAAGGTGTCGCAGAAGCTTATTATGCGAGCCGTGAAGCATTGGGTTTCCCTGGGTGTAAAAAATAAGTGCGGTCAAAAATTTAGGAATTTTTATGATGGATAAACCCGTTTTATTTTTCGCCGAAACCTGCCCTGATACCGCGCCTTTTGTGGCGCGCTTGCAAGAATTAGGCGTGCAATATGAGCCAGTAGAAATTCAATCATCATTAAGCAATCTCAAACGCTTCCTCGCTTTGCGCGATAGCCGTGCAGAGTTTGAAGCGGTGAAAGCGCGCGGATCCATTGGGATTCCAGCCTTGCTATTGAATAATGATAGCCTTGTGTTAGATGTGGATAAATTGGCTGACGTTTTTAAATAAATAAAAAGTGCGGTAGGTTTTGCAGGAGTTTTGCATTAAATGGGAAAAGAAAAATACGTTGCAATTGATGAACACCAATTAGTTGGTGAAATTAGTCAATTAATCAAAACCAGTAAGCAACGTGTTGCTGTAACGGTGAATGCAGAACTGACCTTACTTTATTGGCATATCGGGCAGCGGATTAATCAGCATATTTTGCAAAATGAACGGGCAGAATATGGTAAGGAAATCATCAAAAATTTATCAAAAAGTTTGACGGAACAGTTTGGTAAGGGTTGGGGACGATCTCATCTGAATTACTGTGTTAAATTTGCAGAAACATTTAGTGAGCTAGAAATTGTCCACGCACTGCGTGGAAAATTAAGTTGGACGCACTTCAAAGCATTAATTTATATTGATGATCCACTAAAACGAGATTTTTATGCCACCATGGCAGCCCAAGAACGTTGGAGTACGCGGACGTTAGAATCTCGCATTGGTTCATTACTTTTTGAACGGACAGCACTTTCTAAAAAACCTGATGAAACCATTACGCAAGAATTAACTATTTTGCGAGAAAAAGGCGAATATAACCAATCAATGGTATTAAAAGATCCCTATGTTTTGGATTTTTTAGAACTCAATGATCGTTATTTAGAAAAAGATTTAGAAGATGCCATATTAAGAGAAATTGAACAATTTCTTTTAGAGTTAGGGGCCGGATTTACTTTTATTGCCCGCCAAAAACGTATTCAAATTGATAATGATGATTTTTATATTGATTTGCTCTTCTATAACCGGAAATTAAAACGTTTAATTGCTGTCGAGCTGAAAACGGAGGCCTTTAAACATTCGCATAAAAGCCAAATGGAACTTTATCTTGCGTGGTTAGCAAAATATGAACAAGAAGAAGGAGAAAATCCACCTTTAGGCATTATTTTGTGTACATCTAAAAAGCAAGAGCAAGTTGAATTATTAGATTTAAAACATTCTGATATTCATATTGCAGAATATTTAACGGTATTACCGAGTAAAGAAGTCCTAGAGCATCGATTACATTTGGCAGTAAAAAACGCCAAAGATAAATTTGCTAAATAAATTATATTCAATGTAATAAGAGAGTTTAAAAATGAAAAAATTAATTAAATTTGTTATGCCTGCACTTTGTGTCGTACCAATGTTAGCTCAAGCAGAAGGAAACAACGCCCCTTCAGCAAAAGACATCGTACTTTCTGTTGGTGCAACTTATCAACCTATTGAAAAAGCGACAAAGTTGAAAAAAGGCTCAAGTGAACAATACGCCATCAAACTTTTAGGTCGTCCAATTCATTCGCAAACCAAAGGCCAAGGCAAGGCTTTACAATGGTGTAAAACAGGTGCAGAAAACACGCTTAGCCCTTATGATGAATTTTTGATTGGCTTTTTCTATAAAGGTAAACTTGTTGGCACTGGTGGCTATTTAAATAAAACAAAACCAGGCGATTGCGCAAAATTATATCAACAAGTTGAATGGAAACCTGCGAATAAATTGACTGAATATAAAGTGAAATAACAAGCTATATTCAAATAAAATGCAACCTTACTCTAAAAGCTTAAAAGAGCTTTCACAGAAATTGCGTTCAGATCAGACGGATGCTGAACGTAAATTATGGCAAAGGATTAATCGAGATCAATTATTGGGGTTTCGATTTAATCGCCAAAAGCCTTTGTTAAATTATATTGTTGATTTTTATTGTGCAAAGGCAAAACTGGTTATTGAACTAGATGGTAGTCATCATTATGAGCCAGAATACCAAGAAAAAGATCAGCTACGAGATGATGAATTGGGATCTTTAGGTTTTACCGTAATGCGGTTTAGTAATGATGAGATTTATTATGAGATTGAGGATGTTGTAGAACAAATTTATTTATTTTTGGAGCAGGTACAAATCGCTCTTAGTGGCTCTGAGGATTGACAAATCTCCCCTAACCCCTCTTTGCTAAAGAGGGGGACTGATTAGTTAGAATAATGAGAATGGAGCTTGGAATATACAGTACCCTAAATGCAGAATAGTTCATAAAGCATTTTTTGCTAAAGAACAATTCCCCTCTTTAGCAAAGAGGGGCTAGGGGAGATTTGAAAATATTGACTAATACATATAGCAAAATTTATCTTGCTATAATTATTAAAGGAATAGTAAAAACGCTCTTAATCTTTTTTACTAAAGAAAAATCCCCCCTCTTTAGCAAAGAGGGGTTAGAGGAAATTTGACAATATTGATTAACGTACATAGCAAAATTTATCTTGCTATAATTATTAAAGGAATAGTGAAAACTCACTTAATCTTTTTTACTAAAGAAAAATCCCCCTCTTTAGTAAAGAGGGGTTAGGGGAGATTTGTCCCATACCAGATATATTTAAAAAGAGAAAACCAAAATGACAAAAAACTTCCTCGCCGAGATCGGCACAGAAGAGTTGCCACCAAAGGCACTCAAGAAATTAGCAACCGCGTTTGCGGAGAATGTAGAAAATGAATTAAATCAAGCGGGCTTGGCATTTGATAAAGTAGAATGGTTTGCCACCCCACGCCGTTTAGCGGTGAAAGTGTTGGGGCTGGCGGAGGCGCAGCCAAGCAAAGAAGTGGAAAAACGTGGGCCTGCGGTTGCGGCGGCGTTTGATGCGGAAGGTAAGCCAACCAAAGCAGCGGAAGGCTGGGCGCGTGGTTGTGGCATTAGCGTGGATCAGGCGGAGCGTTTAGTTACCGATAAAGGCGAATGGCTGGTTCATCGTGCGGTGATTGAGGGGCAGCCGACCAAAAATCTTCTACTTGGTATTATCAGCAATGCCCTGGCGAAATTGCCAATTCCAAAAACAATGCGTTGGGGTGATAAAAGCGAGCAATTTGTGCGCCCTGTACATACCGTAACCCTATTATTTGGTGATGAGCTGATCGAAGGTGAAATTCTTGGCGTAGCCAGTGGTAAAACCATTCGTGGACACCGTTTCTTAGGCGAGCAAGAATTTAGCATTGATAATGCGGATCAATATCCTGAGATTTTGGAGAAAAAAGGTAGCGTGATCGCGGATTTTGAACGCCGTAAAGCGATTATTTTGGAAAATTCTCAACAAAAAGCCACCGCACTTGGTGGTGTGGCGGATATTGAAGAAAGTCTGCTTGATGAAGTTACCGCATTGGTGGAGTTTCCAAATGTGCTAACCGCGAAATTTGAAGAGCGTTTCCTTGCTGTGCCTGCGGAAGCCTTGGTTTACACAATGAAAGGCGATCAAAAATATTTCCCGATTTACGATAAAAACGGAAAATTATTACCGCACTTTATTTTCGTATCCAATATTAATCCGCAAGATCCCACGGCGATTATTGAAGGAAACGAAAAAGTGGTACGCCCACGCTTAACGGACGCGGAGTTCTTCTTCAAAACCGATTTAAAACAGCGTTTGGAAGACAATCTTCCACGCTTAAAAACCGTCTTGTTCCAACAACAACTTGGTACCTTGTTTGATAAAACAGAGCGTATTGAAAAACTCAGTGGTGAAATTGCGGCACAAATTGGGGCGGATGTGGCGAAAGCAGAGCGCGCAGGCTTGTTATCAAAATGTGATTTAATGACCAATATGGTGTTTGAATTTACTGACACGCAAGGCGTGATGGGTATGCACTATGCACGCCACGATGGTGAAGATGAAGAAGTGGCGGTGGCGTTAAATGAGCAATATATGCCGCGTTTTGCCGGTGATGAGCTTCCACATTCTCTTGTGGCTTGTGCAGTGGCATTGGCGGATAAATTAGACACCTTGACTGGGATTTTTGGCATTGGTCAGCACCCGAAAGGGGATAAAGATCCGTTTGCCTTACGCCGTGCCGCATTAGGTGTGTTGCGTATTATCGTAGAGAAAAAATTACCGCTTGATTTAACGGATTTAGTGAAAAAATCCACCGCACTTTTTGGCGATAAATTAACGAACAGCAATGTGGTTGATGATGTAGTGGACTTTATGCTTGGCCGCTTCCGTGCGTGGTATCAAGAAGAAGGCATTGCGGTAGATGTTATTCAAGCGGTGCTGGCTCGCCGCCCTACTCGCCCAGCTGATTTTGATGCACGAGTGCGTGCAGTGGCACATTTCCGTACCCTTGACGCAGCAGAAGCCTTAGCCGCTGCGAATAAGCGTGTAAGCAATATTTTAGCCAAAGCAGAAGGTGAGATTGGCGAGATCCATTTAGATCGTTGTGTCGAGCCTGAAGAAAAAGCCTTGGCGGAAAGTGTGCTAGCGTTACAAAGTGAAGTGCAGCCTCTGATTGCTAAAGGGGACTATGTGGCAGTGTTGGATAAGCTCGCCAACTTACGTCAACCGGTGGATAATTTCTTTGAGAAAGTGATGGTGAACGCCGAAGATCCACAACTTCGTCAAAATCGTTTAGCCATTCTGAAAACGCTGCAAGGATTATTCTTACAAGTGGCGGATATTTCCTTATTGCAATAGTTTTTCTTTTTAAACCTTAGCCCTGTTCTGCAAAGTGCGGGGCTTTTTTTTGTAAATTTTTCTAAAAAATACCGCACTTTTTCCCCTTTATCTTTCGATAAAAAAATATCTACTAACAAATGGAGTGTTATTTCATTTGTATATTTTTATTCACTTGCAAAAAGCCTAGTATTTTCAATAGAAAAAGATTATTGATGATTTTTTGTTATCTTTTTTCAAATTTGTGATATAGCTCTCAGTAATGAAATTTTACTTCATTTATGATATGGGCATTGATAAGGGTAATCCAACGTCAATACATTATTTTATTGTGCTAATAAAGAATAGGAGAATTGCAATGAAATTAACAAAACTTGCTCTTGCGACATTATGCGTGGGTTTATCTACTTCCGTTTTTGCCGCAGATTATGATTTAAAATTCGGTATGGTTGCGGGAACAAGCTCAAACGAATATAAAGCGGTTGAGTTTTTCGCGAAAGAAGTGAAAGATAAATCTCAGGGTAAAATTGAAATTGCCATTTTCCCGAGCGCTCAGCTTGGTGATGACCGCGTAATGTTAAAACAGCTTAAAGATGGTGCATTAGACTTCACCCTTGCAGAATCTGCCCGTTTCCAAATTTTCTATCCAGAAGCGGAAGTATTTGCCCTGCCTTATATGTTAAAAGATTTTGATGTGGCGAAAAAAGCTGTGTTAGAAACCAACTTTGGTAAAAACTTATTCGCTAAAATCAATAAAGAGTTAGGTGTGAGCGTGCTTTCTATCGGTTATAACGGGACTCGTCAAACCACGTCAAACCGTCCAATTAACAGCATTGCAGATATGAAAGGCTTGAAACTTCGTGTGCCAAATGCGGCGACTAACCTTGCTTTCGCTAAATATGTAGGCGCAACCCCAACACCAATGGCGTTCTCTGAAGTGTATCTTGCGTTACAAACCAATGCGGTAGATGGCCAAGAAAACCCATTACCAACCATTCAAGCGCAAAAATTCTATGAAGTACAAAAATACTTAGCGTTAACCAACCACATTTTAAATGACCAACTTTATTTGATCAGTAATGAAACCCTTGATGAATTGCCAGATGATTTAAAAACGGTGGTAAAAGAAGCCGCACTTAAAGCAGCAGATTATCACACTAAATTATTCGTTGATGGTGAAAGCGAGTTGATTGCCTTCTTCCAAGAAAAAGGCGTAACGGTAACAAAACCTGATCTTGCACCGTTCAAAGCAGCGTTACAACCATACTACGATGAATACTTGAAAAAGAATGGTGAAGTTGGAAAACAAGCTGTAGAAGAAATCTCTGAGTTAGCTAAATAAGCGGTTTGCTTGCTCAATCTATTAAGCAATAACCTTAACGACAAGAGGTCAATATGAAAAAAACAGCATTACACAGTGCATTATTTGCTGCCATTGCAATGACAGCCTTTGCTGCACAAGCAAGCCAATACCCTGATTTGCCTGTAGGGATTAAAAGCGGAACAGGGGCATTAATTGGCGATACCGTTTATGTAGGTTTAGGAACGGGTGGAGATAAATTCTATTCTCTTAACTTAAAAGAGAAAGATGCTAAATGGCAAGAATTGCCTGCTTTCCCTGGTGGAAAACGTAATCAGCCTGTTTCTGCTGGCGTAGATGGTAAACTCTATGTGTTTGGCGGTTTCCAAGATACTGATGTAGCGAAAAATCAAGTCATCAATGATGCTTATCGCTATGATCCAGAAACAAACACTTGGACAAAATTGCAAACTCGTTCACCACGTTCAGCTGTGGGGGCAAGTGTGGCAGAAACGAATGGTAAAATTTATTTTGTAGGCGGAATTAACCAAGAAATTTGGAACGGACTTTTCCAAGACATCGCAGCCGCTGGAGGCGATAAAGACAAAGAAAAAGCCATTTTTGATCCTTATTTCAATTTACGCGTACAGGATTTCTTCTTCTCACCAGAAATTGTCAGCTATGAGCCTGCCACCAATACTTGGCGTAACGAAGGCATCTTCCCATACTCAGGACGAGCAGGGGCAGCTGTAGCAATTAAGGATAACAAACTTCTTGTTGTAAATGGTGAAGTAAAAGCAGGATTGCGTACCCAAACCACGGAACTTGGTACAATCGGTAAAAATGGTATCACTTGGAAAAAATTAGGTGATTTACCTGCACCGAAAGGTCAAAAACTACAAGAAGGTATTGCGGGTGCAATGGGTGGTTATACCAATGGTAACTATATTGTAACTGGTGGTGCAAACTTCCCTGGTGCAAGAACCAACTATAAAAATGGTATTAACGATGCACACCGCACTGGTGGGTTGAAAAAAACTTGGCATAGTGATGTTTATGCACTAAATGCCAAAAAAGGCACTTGGAAAATTATCGGTAACTTACCTGAACCTATCGGTTATGGTGTGGGTGTAAGCTACGATAATAAAGTGTTACTAATCGGCGGTGAAGGCCAAGGAGGAAAAGCCCTTACCTCGGTTCAAACAATGAGTTATGATGGCAAAAAATTAGTTATTGAATAACTAAGTAACGCTTCATAACACTTGATACAAAGGTTGATTTCAATATGATATTGGGATCAGCCTTTTTTGTTTATGAAAATCAACGCTATATCTCATTATGCGTGATAATAGACAAAAACTTATAGATTAAAATTATTTGAATTTGAATAAAGTGATAAGAAAAAAGTGGTGGGCGATACCGGTCTCGAACCAGTGACCCCCTCCTTGTAAGGGAGGTGCTCTCCCAACTGAGCTAATCGCCCGACAGAATGCTATTTCTAGCTATCGGATTTAACTTTGTAAAAAGTTAAACTGGGAACTTAAACTAGCGTGGTGGGCGATACCGGTCTCGAACCAGTGACCCCCTCCTTGTAAGGGAGGTGCTCTCCCAACTGAGCTAATCGCCCACGTTAGTTTAAGCGTTACAACACAAGTCCTTAAAAAAGTGGTGGGCGATACCGGTCTCGAACCAGTGACCCCCTCCTTGTAAGGGAGGTGCTCTCCCAACTGAGCTAATCGCCCTTGTGTTGTGGGTTGGCATTATAAGTGTTCTCAAAACACAGTCAATAAGTTTTTGCATATTTTTGTTTAAGTGTTGTAAAAATAAACATAAACTTGCTTTTTTTATCGTGAATTAGACGAACTCATAGTACAATACCGCCGATTTAATTTTACTGTAAACAAAGGTTATAAATAAAATGAAAGCAGAACCGCTATTTAATTTAGATCCGTCCGTGAAAGTTCGTACTCGCTTTGCGCCTAGCCCAACAGGCTATTTACACGTTGGCGGTGCAAGAACCGCATTATATTCTTGGCTATTTGCAAAACATAACCAAGGTGAATTTGTATTACGCATTGAAGATACTGATTTAGAACGTTCTACACCAGAAGCCACGCAAGCGATTTTGGAAGGAATGGAATGGCTTAACTTAGCTTGGGATCACGGCCCTTATTACCAAACGAAACGTTTTGACCGTTATAATGAAGTGATCGATCAAATGCTCGAGCAGGGCTTGGCTTATCGTTGTTATTGTTCCAAAGAGCGTTTAGAAAATTTACGCAACGAGCAAGAAAAAAATAAAGAAAAACCACGTTATGATGGCTATTGCTTACATCATGCGCCTGAAAATCCGGACGCTCCTCACGTTGTACGTTTCAAAAACCCACAAGAAGGTTCGGTAGTATTTGATGATGCCGTGCGTGGACGCATTGAGATCAGCAACAGTGAGCTTGATGATTTAATTATCCGCCGCACTGATGGTTCACCAACATATAACTTCTGCGTAGTGATTGACGACTGGGATATGGGCATTACACACGTTGTACGCGGCGAAGATCATATCAATAATACCCCACGTCAAATTAATATTTTGAAAGCGTTAAATGCGCCAATTCCGATTTATGCACACGTTTCAATGATCCTAGGTGATGACGGACAGAAATTGTCTAAACGCCACGGTGCAGTGAGCGTAATGCAATATCGCGATGATGGCTTTCTTCCTGAAGCGTTGCTCAACTATTTAGTACGTTTAGGCTGGGGGCACGGCGACCAAGAGATTTTCTCCGTAGAAGAAATGATCAAGCTCTTTGAATTAACTCAGGTAAGCAAATCTGCCAGCGCATTTAACACAGAAAAATTGTTATGGTTAAACCATCATTATATTCGCGAATTACCGCCTGAATATGTGGCTAAACACCTTGCCTGGCATTATCAGCACCAAGGCATTGATACCAGCAATGGGCCAGCATTAAGTGAGATTGTTGTAATGCTTGGTGAGCGCTGTAAGACTTTAAAAGAAATGGCAGCTGCAAGCCGTTACTTCTTTGAAGATTTTGATCATTTTGACGAAAGTGCGGTGAAAAAACACTTTAAATCTGGCGCGGTTGCAGCACTTGAAAAAGTTAAAGAAAAATTGACCGCACTTTCTCAGTGGACAGCTGAGCCAATTCACCAAGCTATTGAACAAACGGCGGAAGAACTCGGTGTAGGAATGGGTAAAATAGGAATGCCATTGCGTGTTGCCGTAACAGGCGCAGGGCAATCTCCATCAATGGACGTAACCCTAGTTGGCATCGGACGCGATCGCTCCCTCGCCCGCATTCAAAAAGCCATTGATTTCATCAAGGCACAAAACGCCTAATATAAAGCGCTTAATATTTAAGCTAGCGAATGAATGCAGTGAATTTAATATTGACAGCGTTCATTCCGCTAATTATTATAAGCGACATATTTACGGGGATATAGCTCAGTTGGGAGAGCGCTTGAATGGCATTCAAGAGGTCGTCGGTTCGATCCCGATTATCTCCACCAGATTTACTAATCTCATCAGTTACTTAATAATTGATGAGATTTTTTATATCTAGTGTTGTGCGAATTTTGTGCCATAAAGTTTAACATTGTCAGCATGACTAAATGCTGAGCAGATTGTTCCGCTCCATCAATCCAAGTAATCTCATTCCAAATTCCGTGTAACGGCCTATTTGGGCTATAACTTTGGAATGAAAGTAAAACCTTGGTTTTTATCCTGCAAAACCCCACTCTATTTCTCTTAAACAAAATCTTTCAAATCAAACTTTATATTCGCTTGTAGCCTCTGCAAATCTTATTATCAGCTATACGAGCCTTCTATAACAAAAAAGCCAATGGCATACACCATTGGCTATTGTTTTATTTAAAGCGATAACTAATAAATTAGATTACTGCTTTTTCTACAACGCGAACTAAAGTCCAAGACTTAGTTTTTGAAATTGGGCGACATTCGCGAACTTCTACTACATCACCTAATTTCGCTTCGTTGTTTTCATCGTGCACGTGTAATTTTGTTGTGCGGCGGATAAATTTACCATAAAGTGGGTGTTTCACTTTGCGTTCGATAGCAACTGTGAATGATTTATCCATTTTGTCGCTAATTACACGACCTTGCACGGTACGAATATTATCAGTCATTACTCACCCGCCTTCTCGGTTAATACAGTTTTCACTTGTGCAATACTGCGACGCACTTGTTTTAACTGATGGGTTTGTTGAAGCTGACCGGTGGCTGCTTGCATACGCAATTTGAATTGCTCACCTAACAAGTTAACCAATTCAGCATTCAGCTCTTCAACAGTTTTTGTACGTAGTTCTTGAGCTTTCATTACATCACCGTTTTAGTTACGAATGTGGTCTTGATTGGCAATTTCGCTGCTGCAAGTGCAAATGCGTTTCTTGCTAATTCTTCAGACACACCATCCATTTCATAAAGTACTTTACCCGGCTGGATTAAAGCTACCCAGTATTCAACGTTACCTTTACCTTTACCCATACGGACTTCTAATGGTTTTTCAGTAATTGGTTTATCTGGAAAAACACGGATCCAGATTTTACCTTGACGTTTAATCGCACGAGTCATCGCACGACGTGCTGCCTCAATTTGGCGAGCTGTTAAACGACCACGGCCAACTGCTTTCAAACCGAAGGTACCGAAGCTAACTTCTGTACCACCTGCAATTCCACGGTTACGACCTTTTTGGACTTTACGGAATTTTGTACGTTTTGGTTGCAACATTTAGCAATTCTCCTTACTTACGACCTTTACCACGTGGCTTTTTAGGCGTGGTAGGTTGTTGTTCTGGTTGTTGTGCAATTGCAGCCATTCCACCAAGAATTTCACCTTTGAAGATCCACACTTTAACGCCGATTACGCCGTATGTAGTGTGTGCTTCAGCAGTGTTATAATCGATGTCCGCACGTAGTGTATGTAATGGCACACGACCTTCACGATACCACTCTGAACGAGCAATCTCTGCACCACCTAAACGACCGCTTACTTCAACTTTGATACCTTTAGCACCTAAACGCATTGCGTTTTGTACTGCACGTTTCATTGCACGGCGGAACATTACACGGCGTTCAAGTTGTGAAGCGATGCTATCAGCAACTAATTTTGCATCTAATTCAGGTTTTTTCACTTCAGCGATGTTGATTTGTGCTGGAACACCTGCGATTGCCGCAACAGCGTTACGTAATTTTTCAACATCTTCGCCTTTTTTACCGATTACGATACCTGGACGAGCTGTGTGAATTGTTACACGAATACTTTTCGCTGGACGCTCAATAGTGATGCGTGAAACGGAAGCATTCGCTAATTCTTTATTTAAGAATTGACGCACTTTGAAATCGCCATCTAAGTTAGATGCGAAATCTTGTGTATTCGCAAACCAAGTAGAGCTCCAAGGCTTAACAATACCTAGGCGAATACCATTTGGATGGACTTTTTGACCCATTGCTATTCCTCTACTAAATTAACGATCTGACACAACCACTGTGATGTGGCTTGTACGTTTTAAAATACGATCTGCACGACCTTTAGCACGTGGCATAACACGTTTCATACTAGGACCTTCATCTACGAAAATCTTAGTCACTTTAAGATCATCGATATCTGCACCATCATTATGCTCAGCATTAGCGATTGCAGACTCAAGCACTTTCTTAACTAGCGATGCCGCTTTTTTGTTAGTGAAAGTTAAAATTTCTAACGCTTGATCTACTTTTTTGCCACGGATTAAATCCGCAACTAAGCGAGCTTTTTGCGCTGAAGTGCGAGCGTAACGATGTTTAGCTATAGTTTCCATCTTTTACCCCTTACTTCTTAGCTTTCTTATCCGCAGCGTGTCCGCGGTAAGTACGAGTCGGTGCAAATTCACCGAGTTTATGACCAATCATTTCGTCCGATACATAAACTGGAACGTGCTGACGACCATTATGGACTGCGATGGTCAATCCGATCATTGAAGGAATGATCATTGAACGACGGGACCAAGTTTTAATTGGTTTTTTATCCCCGCTTTCCACCGCCTTCTCTACCTTCTTCAACAAGTGTAGGTCAAGGAAAGGACCTTTCTTGAGAGAACGTGGCATGGCTTATCCTCTTTAATTGATTAAAAAATTATTTACCACGACGACGTACGATGTATTTATCAGTACGTTTGTTATGGCGAGTTTTCTTACCTTTGGTTTGAACGCCCCAAGGAGTAACTGGGTGTTTACCGAAGTTACGACCTTCACCACCACCGTGAGGGTGATCAACAGGGTTCATTGCGGTACCACGAACTGTTGGGCGAACGCCTCTCCAGCGGTTAGCACCAGCTTTACCAAGAACGCGAAGCATATGCTCTGAATTGCCCACTTCACCAATGGTTGCAGAACATTCAGCTAATACTTTACGCATTTCACCTGAGCGAAGACGTAAAGTAACATAGTTACCTTCACGCGCAATAATTTGTACATAAGCACCAGCAGAACGTGCAAGTTGTCCACCTTTACCTGGTTTTAATTCAACGTTATGTACAGTTGAACCAACAGGGATATTACGCATTGGTAATGAGTTACCAACTTTAATTGGAGCGTTTACACCTGCTTGGATTTGATCGCCTGCGCTTAAACCTTTAGGTGCTAAGATATAACGGCGTTCACCATCTTTATAAAGCACTAAAGCAATATTTGCAGAACGATTTGGATCATATTCAAGACGCTCAACAACCGCTGGGATATCTAACTTGTTACGTTTGAAATCGATTAAACGGTAATGTTGTTTATGACCACCACCGATATGGCGAGTAGTAATACGTCCTAAATTATTACGACCACCTGTTTTAGATTTGCTATCTAATAATGGTGCGTAAGGTTTCCCTTTATGTAATTCAGGGTTTACGATTTTAACAACGTGACGACGACCAGCGGAGGTCGGCTTACATTTTACGATAGCCATTTATTTCTTTCTCCTCCGTAATTACTCTGCACCTTCAACGAAGTCAAGTGATTGACCTTCTTGAAGAGTTACATAAGCTTTTTTCCAGTCACTGCGATGTCCCATCTTAGTACCTCGACGTTTAGTTTTACCTTTAACGACAACAGTACGAACAGAATCTACTTTCACTTCAAATAATTCAGCAACAGCTTTTGCAATTTCTGCTTTGTTGGCATCTAAAGCGACTTTGAAAACGATGGTGTTTGACTTCTCAGCGTTATTTGTTGCTTTCTCAGAGACGTGAGGTGCTTTTAACACTTTTAGCAAACGTTCTTGTTGAATCATGCTAACATCTCCTCAATTTGTTTCACTGCATCAACAGTTACAACCACTTTATCAAAAGCGATTAAACTGACTGGATCAATACCTTGCACATCACGTACATCAATTTTATATAAGTTACGTGCAGCTAAGAATAAATTCTCATCTAAACTTGCAGTGATGATAAGCGCGTCAGTTAACGCCATATCTTTTAATTTTTGAACTAAGGCTTTTGTTTTTGGCGCATCAATTTCGAATTTTTCAACTACAACTAAACGATCTTGACGAACAAGCTCAGATAGAATGCTTTTGATTGCACCACGGTACATTTTTTTGTTCACTTTTTGGCTGTGATCTTGTGGCTTCGCTGCAAAAGTTACACCACCAGAACGCCAAATTGGCGATTTAATATCACCAGCACGAGCGCGACCAGTACCTTTTTGACGCCAAGGTTTTTTACCTGAACCAGACACTTCAGCACGAGTTTTTTGTGCACGTGAACCTTGACGAGCACCTGCTGCATAAGCAACAACTACTTGGTGGATCAATGCTTCATTAAACTCACGTCCGAAGGTAGTTTCAGAAACAGTTAGTGCGTTTGCACCTACAACTTGTAATTCCATCTCTATCTCCTAGACTTATGCTTTAACTGCTGGTTTTACGATAACATCACTATTAGTTGCACCAGGTACAGAACCTTTAACTAATAATAAATTACGCTCAGCATCAACACGAACAACTTCAAGTGATTGAACGGTTACACGCTCAGCACCTAAGTGTCCAGCCATTTTTTTGCCTTTAAACACACGACCTGGAGTTTGGTTTTGACCAATAGAACCAAGCACACGATGTGATAAAGAGTTACCATGACTTGCATCTTGAGTACGGAAATTCCAACGTTTAACACCACCTTGGAAACCTTTACCTTTAGATGTACCAGTAACATCAACTTTCTTAACATCTGCGAAGATGTCAACATTAATTTCTTGACCTAAAGTGAATTCTTCACCTTCAGTTGTACGAAATTCCCATAAACCGCGACCAGCTTCAACACCTGCTTTCACGAAATGGCCTGCTTCAGGCTTAGTTACACGGCTCGCTTTTTTAGAACCAGTAGTAACTTGAATTGCAGTATAGCCATCGTTTTCAAGAGTTTTAACTTGAGTTACACGGTTTACTTGGATTTCGATAACAGTAACAGGTACAGAAACGCCATCTTCATTGAAGATACGAGTCATACCAACTTTACGACCGACTAAACCAATCATTGTCATAACCTCTTAATTAACCTAGGCTGATCTGCACGTCAACGCCGGCAGCCAAATCTAAACGCATTAATGCATCAACAGTTTTTTCTGTTGGTTCTACGATATCTACTAAACGTTTGTGAGTACGAATTTCGTATTGGTCACGTGCGTCTTTATTAACGTGTGGAGAAATCAACACGGTAAAACGTTCTTTACGCGTTGGTAAAGGAATTGGACCACGAACTTGTGCGCCAGTACGTTTAGCTGTTTCTACGATCTCCGCTGTAGATTGATCGATCAAACGATGATCAAAAGCTTTTAAGCGGATACGGATTCTTTGGTTCTGCATTAGACCAGAGCTCCAATAATTTTTAGCTAAAATAAAACTGACACCATCACCTTTCATAAACTTCATTGAAAGGGAAGTGCAGTAACCTAATATTATAGTCCCCCAATCGGGAACATTTTATGTATTACAAAATCTGTAACACGCCTTTAATAAATGATTACATCAAAGGGCTTTCTAAGAAAGCTTGTGGATTATACTTAGCCCAACTAGGAATTGCAACCTATTTCTCAGCAAAATCTGAAATTTAGTATTCCCACTTCTCAGGATTAATCCCTAGTTCACGCATAATTTCTTTTGCCTGCTCAGGAATTTCATCGTGGCGTTCTTTTAGTAAATCCTCATCGGTCGGTAATGGCTGCCCTGTAAATGCGTGCAAAAATGCCTCACACAACAACTCACTATTTGTTGCGTGGCGTAAATTTTTGAGCTGACGTCTTGTCCGCTCATTGGTTAAAATTTCCAGCACCTTAATTGGAATAGATACAGTAATCTTCTTTACTTGCTCACTCTTCTTACCGTGCTCTGCATAAGGGCTAATATATTTACCGTCCCAATTTGCCATAATGCCACCTTAAATCTCCACAAAAATTGTGCTTATTCTAAAGAAAAATCGCCGAAATAACAATCTAGACATTAAGACTGCTAGACAGCTAAAAATTTTACAAAATTACACCGCACTTTATCTCATATATTTTCTTTATTTTTACTTGCCGAACCGCATTTTTCAGCTTAATCTAAAATTCCATTCTTCATTTATATATAAGGAGCATTTATGGCACACATCTCAACCATTCGTTACACAGGTAATTTGCACAACGATCTCACTCATTTACAAAGTGGCAATACCATCTCAACCGATGCTCCCGTTGATAACAACGGCAAAGGTGAAGCCTTCTCCCCCACTGATCTACTTGCCGCTTCACTTGGCGCTTGCGCAATGACCATAATGGGAATCCAAGCCAATAAACTGGGATTAGATTTAACTGGCACTCGCATTGAGGTACAAAAAGAAATGGCGCTCAATCCACGCCGTGTTGCACGCATTATCTTAGATTTTTACTTAAGCAAAGCATTAGATGACAACGCACGCTCAATCTTGGAAAATGCAGCCCACACCTGCCCTGTCGCCAAAAGCCTGAGCGCCGACTTAGTGCAAGAATTTCGTTTTCATTATGAATAATGAAATAGGCATATAAATCATCTGCAGCCAAAACGAAACTTTAATCTCACTGATTAAGCTGCAGATGTTTTACGATGAATAAACTAAAGGCTGAATCCTATATCGCATTCAGCCTTTAAATTAGTTTAATTTTCGAAATGTCTTATAATTCATCTTATACAATTTAAGATAAATACTTCGCCTTCAACTCTTTCGCCACGGCAATTTGCTGTGCGGTGGCTTTGGCGGTCATTGGTTCGCGGCAGTAGCCTGCGTCCACGCCTTCGAGTTTAAGCAATTCTTTAATGGTGAGATACAAGCCATTTGCCAAAATGCCTTCGATGAGATCATTAGTAACGTGTTGAATTTCGCGGGCTTCGGCGAGTTTGCCTGCTTGGGTAAGTTCAAAAATTTGTCTTGCGCGGATACCATTAACATTGAACGTACTGCCGATTGCACCGTCCACGCCAAGGGCAGCGGCAGGTAGCATCATTTCATCAAAGCCTGCCCACACAAGGTGATCTGGGTAAGCTCTTTTCAAGCGTTCTAACAAATAGAAATCGCCTGCGGTGAATTTTACACCTAACACTTTCGGATTTTTGTAAAGTTCGCCAAATTGCTCTACGCCAATATTCACACCGGTTAAGAATGGAATGGAATAGACGATCATATTATTGCCTGTTTCAGCAATAATGGTGTCGTAATAATGTTTGATTTCTGCAAAGCTAAATTTGTAGTAGAACGGGGTTACCGCTGAAAGGCTGTCGTAACCAAGTTCGGTGGCGTATTTACCTAATTCCACGGCTTCGTGTAAATTTACGCTACCTACTTGTGCAATCAATGCTACTTGGTCTTTTGCTTCGTCTTTGGCAATGCGGAAAATTTCTTTTTTCTCCGTAGTGGAAATCATAAAGTTTTCCCCTGTGCTGCCGCCCACATACAAGCCGTCCACTTTCATTTTATCAATGTTGTAGCGAATAATTTCACGCAAGCCTTTTTCATTGATTGAGCCATCTTCGTTGTAAGACACTAAAAGTGCGCTGAAGATCCCTTTTAAGTTTTTCATTTGTTTCTCCTAAGCTAGTAAGCTAATTTTATTTGATCCGTTGTTCTAAAATCACGTTTACGGTTTTTTGTTTCATTTCCGTTGCATTATTTTCTTCCGCTTGCACAATCAAGGCATAGATTAAATCCAATACAAAAAGTTGTGCAATTTTCGTTCCGATAGAATCGCCTTGTAGCTGCCCTTGTCTATGCCCGTTAATCAGCACATAGTCAGCAACCTGTGTAATGGGTGAACGTAAATTATGGGTTAATGCCACCGTTGTTGCGCCATTTTTCTTCGCAACATTTAATGCCTGAATGGTTTCTTTGGAATAGCCTGAATGGCTAATGCCAATTACCACATCGCCCTCATTCATTAATGACGCTTGCATATACATAAAATGATTGTTGCTACTTGCATCTACCTGCAAACCAATTCGCATTAATTTATGCTTTGAATCTTCCGCCGTAATGCCTGATGCCCCCACGCCAAACAGGAAAACACGTTTTGCCTGACGCATTGCTACCACCACTTGTTCAAGCTGTTTTACATCAAGTAAATTAATGGTTTCTTTAATCACATTATTAATGGAATTATGCAATTTTTCTGCGATACTTTGCGGATCGTCCGATTTACTAATATCGCTATCTAACAAAGAATTTAGCTGTTTTTCTTTGGTGGCAAGCTCAATGGAAAGCTGTAGTTTGAAATCCGTAAAACCTTTGAAACCAAGGGTTCGGCAAAAACGAATAAAGGTCGCCTCCCCTACATCGAATTGCTGCGCAATCTCCGCCAAAGAAAATTGGCCCAGTAAATGGGGCGAAGACAAAATTGTGGTGGCAATTTTTTTCTCCGTTTTTGTTAAGCTGTTATACAACGCCCCAATGGTATCTAAAATATTGCCTGTTGTTGCTACCATAAGACCCTCCTTGTTATAACTTAACTAACTAATTCCACTGGCACTTTTACCACTAATTTTTTGATAAATTCTGGCGCGTCCCCTGCCACACAACCTGGTTTATGCGGCTCATAAGGGAAAAACACGGCAAACATTTTCGGCGTTACAAACACCGCACTTTTGTTTGGAATATCTGGCGTAAGTTGATAATCATCTGCTTCGTTGTATTCATTATAAGTGCTGAGATCAGGCTCATTTACGCCATATTCAATCACCTCATTGCCGCTAATAAGCAGTTGAACATCAATGTATTTATGGTGAAGTTCTGCTTGTTTTCTGTCGCTTGGTGCGGTGTCAAACTCCATCACATTCATATAAATTTGATCGGTGAGATCGTGGCGGCCAACAGTTAATTTGGTGAGATCCATTCGTCTTAATTGATGACAAATTTCTGCCAGCACCATTGGCAAACCTCGGGCAAAATCATCACGGGTTAAATCGCCTAAAATCATTTTGTACTCCTTTGATTTTTATTGTTTTGCTACTTGTTGTTCTAGCCAATAAGCCGCACCTAATAAGCCTGCATCAGCACCAGATTGAGCGGCTTCAATGGGGCATTGATAAAACTTGGGCATTGTCTGTAAATATTGTTGTACTAAAGGCAAATAGCCTTGCGCCAAGCCCACGCTACCGCCTAGCACCACTTTTTGAATATCTAGGCTAATCACCATATTGGCAATTAAATTGGCAATGGCTTGCGCGGAACGTTGCACAAGTGCGGTGGCTTTTTCGTCATTTTTTCTAAAGCGTTCAAATACCTCTTTTGGCGAACAAGGTTCTGCCCATTGTGAAGATACCGCCTCAATGGCACGTCCAGAAGCAATGGCTTCCACACAGCCTTTACGCCCACAACCACACATTGGCCCATTGGGATCAGCAAGGGTATGGCCAATATGCCCAGCAATGCCGTTCTCGCCTGTGGTTAATTCGCCATTTAAAATGATCCCACCGCCCACACCTGTGGATACGGTAATAAATAAGAAATTTTGCACCGCACTTTGATCTTGTGCTTGATATTCCGCACAGACCGCAGCTTGCACATCATTGAGTAAGCCAATGGGCTTATCGGTGTAACGCGCAATACACGCTTTCAGTGGAAAATTGGCAAGGCCACCCAAATTTTTCGGATTTAATGCGGTTAGCACGCCACGATTAATAATCCCTGTGGACGCCACAGCCACCGCATCAAACTGCCCTGCATAGCCTGTAACTAAGGTTTTTAACGCCTGCTCCATTCCTTGTGCAGACTGATCTTGCGGGGTGCTAATTTGCTGGCGTTGTGAAATCACGCCATTTTCCACCAATGCGGCGGCAATTTTTGTGCCACCAATATCTAATGCTAAACAACGCATACGCCGTCCTTGTGTTAGTTATGATTTTGCTGATTTCACCGCACTGGCAAACCAGCTCACAATATGTTCTAAGCGAGTGAGCGCCGATCCCACGGTAACCACATCTGCGCCAATTTCAATGGCTTTTTTCGCCAGTTCAGGGGTGTTGTAACGCCCTTCCGCCATCACATAACAGCCTGCAGCTTTGAGATCTTTTACTAGCTGATAATCAGGTTCATCTGGCACTTCACCGCCGGTGTAGCCCGACATTGTGCTACCCACAATATCAAAGCCGAGTTTTTGGCAATACAGCCCCTCTTCCAAGTTCGAGCAATCGGCCATTGCCAAACAGCCTAATTCTTTGATTTTTTTCACCGCACTTTCAAGGGATACAGGGCGTGTACGCAGCGTGCCGTCCACGGCAATAATGTCTGCGCCAGCCGCTGCTAAATCTTCAATATCCTGCAAAAACGGGGTAATACGCACAGGGCTATCTGGCAAATCACGTTTTACAATCCCAATAATGGGCTTATCCACCACAGGGCGCGTGGCTTTTAAGTTTTCGACTCCTTCAATTCGCAATCCAGCTGCGCCTCCTTGCACTGAAGCTTGTGCCATTGCCGCCACAATTTCAGGCTTATCCATAGGGCCGTCATCAACTGGTTGGCAAGAGGCAATAAGCCCATAGCGAATCTGGTTTAGCACATCTTGATGTGATAATTTTGACATATGAACTCCAAGATATTTTTTAGAAAAGAAGTTGATTTTCGCTGGTGCTAGAATAGACCTCTGAAAATAAAAAACAAGAAAAATAGTTTAAAAGTGAGATCTAGATCATAAATTGGAGTAAAATTTCATAAAATAAATTGATAAGCCCATTCCAACACGGTATTTTAAAAGGGAAAAAGCTGAATGTCCTTTCTTAAGCTTTTTCTATACAAGAAAACTTTCCCTTTGCCTTTTTGAAATATTACTTCAGAAAGCAAAAAGAACAATAATACAAATTTCCTCTTTCTTTTCTTCAAAAACAGAAAGAAAACACACCGCACTTTATGTGCTAACGATCTGGAGTTCGTATGAAATATTTTAATAAATTAGAGGAATTGGTCGGTGGAGTATTGTTTTTACTCATCTTTATGATTCTGCTCGCCCAAATTATCGCACGCCAAATCTTTGATTCACCGTTTATCTGGAGTGAAGATCTGGCAAAACTCTTATTTATTTATGTTGCAATGTTCGGGATCAGTATGGCAACCCGCACGCAACAACACGTTTACATTGATTTCCTCACCAATCTGATGCCTGAAAAGGTGCGTAAGGTGATCAATTCTTTTGTGCAACTCATTATTTTTATTTGTATTTTCTTGTTTATCTATTTGGGCTTTAAAGTTTTTCTTGATTCTACCTTTGAAATTGTTTCCTTGCAGATTTCAGAAAAATGGCTCTATGCGCCACTGCCTTTTATCTCAATGCTGGTGATGATTCGCTTTCTTCAAGCGCAAACAGAAAACTACAAAAACCAACTTAGCTTTCTACCCGCGACCTTTTACATCATTGTCGGTATTGTGCTGTTTAGTATTTTGATGACGCACCCAGAATGGTTCAAAGCCTTGCGTATCAGCAACTATATAAAACTAGGTAGCAATGCGGTTTATGTCTGTTTGGCTGTATGGTTATTGATTATGTTTTTGGGTACGCCAGTGGGTTGGTCGCTGTTTATTGTTACCATTTTGTACTTTGCAATGACACGCTGGAATATTGTAAATTCCGCCTCTTCTAAGCTAGTAGATAGCCTAAACAGTTTCCCATTGCTTTCTGTGCCGTTCTTTATTTTAACGGGAATATTAATGAATACAGGGGGCATAACTGAGCGGATTTTCAACTTCGCCAAAGCCTTGTTAGGGCATTATTCTGGCGGTATGGGACACGTTAATATCGGCGCAAGTTTGATTTTCTCTGGAATGTCAGGCTCAGCACTGGCTGATGCAGGGGGCTTAGGTCAGCTTGAAATTAAAGCAATGCGTGATGCGGGCTATGATGATGATATTTGTGGCGGGATCACGGCAGCATCTTGTATCATCGGGCCACTTGTGCCACCAAGTATTGCAATGATTATTTACGGTGTAATCGCCAATGAATCTATCGCCAAACTCTTTGTGGCAGGCTTTATCCCAGGGGTGCTAATCACCATTGCGTTGATGACAATGAACTATTTCGTTGCTAAAAAACGCCATTATCCAAAAACGCAGAAAGCCACCTTACAACAACGCTGCGCCGCATTCAAAAGTGCTATTTGGGCAATTCTAACCCCAATTCTGATTATTGGTGGGATTTTCTCTGGCTTGTTTACCCCAACAGAAGCCGCCATTATCGCCGCCTCTTATTCCATTATTATCGGAATGTTTGTGTACCGCGAACTCACGCTCAAAATGGTATTCAAAAGCTGTGTGGAAGCAATGGCAATCACAGGGGTAACCGCCCTAATGGTGATGACAGTAACCTTCTTCGGCGATATGATCGCGCGTGAGCAAGTGGCAATGCGCATTGCCGATCTCTTTATGGCAGTAGCAGATACACCAACAATGGTGCTTATTATGATCAACTTGCTACTCTTATTCTTAGGAATGTTTATTGATGCCCTTGCGCTACAATTCTTAGTGCTACCAATGCTCATTCCAATCGCGGTGCATTTCGGCATTGATCTGGTATTCTTTGGCGTGATGACCACGTTAAATATGATGGTGGGCATTTTAACACCGCCAATGGGAATGGCATTGTTCGTGGTAGCCCGTGTGGGAAATATGCCAGTGAGTACCGTAACCAAAGGGGTGCTACCGTTCTTAATCCCAGTGTTTACTACCTTGGTACTTATCACTATCTTCCCACAAATTATTACCTTTATTCCAAATCTCTTAATGCCATAAGAGAAAACAAAAACCAAAGTGCGGGTGAAAATTCACCCGCTTTTTTTATGGCTAAAAATACGGAAAAAAGCACCGCACTTTAAAATAAAAAAGGATTGAACATCAAGCTCAATCCTTTTCTTTGGGATAAATTATTTTACTTTGCTTTCTTGAATAATCGACAAAATACCTTGTCGCTTACGCCAGCGCAGTAAATAGCCTGCCACCAAGCCCACCAAGGCGAAAGGCAACCATTCGATAGAATAAGGCTTAAGCGGAAGCTGTTCGAGAAAATCAATTTTGCCTGAACCTAGCACGGATAAAATCGACACCAATGTCACCAAACCAATCGCTAAGCGGTGAGCCAAGATCGGCATTGGCAAAAATAAATTCAGTAGCAACAGCAAAATCACCGTAATGGTAATAGGGTATAAAATCATCAACACAGGCAAAGAAAGCCCAATCACTTCTTTCAACCCAAGATTGGCGATCACAAAGCTAATCAGACAAAATAAGATGGCATAAGTGCGGTAAGAAAATTGCGGAAATTGTTGGTGAAAATAACTACTAACCGAAGCACACAGCCCTACCGCGGTAGTCAAACAAGCCAACGATACAATGATATTCAGTACCATTCGCCCTAGCTCACCAAAAGCCATTGTCGTAACCTGATTTAAAATATAAGTACCAAGATCCTGCTTATTTTGCTGTAACTGTGCCAGCACGTCAGGGCTAATCATTAAGTGATTGCCTACCCAGCCAAGGGAAATATAAATCAATGCCAAGGCAATACCGGCAATTATTGCGGCAAAAATGGTTTGTTTTTGTAATGAAACGGTTTTTACCGCACTGGATTTGATCGCCCCTAACACCATCGTAGAAAATGCGATGGAAGCCAATGCGTCCATCGTTAAATAGCCATTAATTGCCCCATTGAAGAAATCCGTATGGCTTGCGACAGTCGGCATTGGCAAAGGTGTTTTCCCAACCAGCATTATCCCCGCTTTTACCACTAAAGCAATTATCGCAAGCAACAATACTGGCGTGAGAATAGAGCCAATACGTTCCACCATTTTAGATGGATTTAGGCTCAACCATAAGCTGAGCATAAAATATACAAAAGTAAATAACAATTGAGAAAGGCTATCGGCTTCTTTAAGAAAGGGAATCATCACCATTTCATAAGACATTGCGCCGGTTCTTGGTCCGGCAAAAAAAGGCCCAACTGCAAGGGAAATGGAAACCAAAAACAGCACAGAAAACCACGGATGAATTTGCCTTAATGCCACAATATATCCACCACGGTAAAAAGCACTCACAATAATACCAAGCAATGGCAAGCCCACGCCAGTTAGCACAAAGCCTGAAATAGAGGGCAAAAATGCCGTTCCTGTTTCAAAGCCTAATTTAGGCGGGAAAATCAGATTTCCCGCACCAAAAAAAATCGCAAAAAGCATAAACCCAATAATAAAGGTATTTTTTGTCATTCAACTTTTCCTTTATTTTTTCCAGTTTTTCAACGCATCGGCAAAGGCATTACCCATTGCACTATTATTTTGTGGTTTACGCTGTTGCTGTGGACTACGAGGATTTTTTGCTACTAAAGTGCGGTGATTTTTTTCATTATTTTCTGCTTTATCCCCTGCTTGTTCATCTAAACGCATCGTTAAGGCGATACGCTTGCGGGCCACATCCACTTCCAAGACTTTCACTTTTACAATATCACCGGTTTTCACCACATCGTGCGGATCTTCAACAAATTTATTGGAAAGCGAAGAAATATGCACAAGCCCATCTTGATGAACACCAATATCCACAAACGCCCCAAAATTGGTTACATTAGTTACCGTGCCTTCAAGGATCATTCCTGCTTTCAAATCACTGATTTCTTCCACACCGTCCATAAAGGTGGCCGTTTTAAACTCGCCACGCGGATCACGTCCCGGCTTTTCTAATTCTTTGAAAATATCTTGCACCGTTGGTAAACCAAATTGTTCATCAATAAATTGTTTTGCATCTAACTGACGAATTGCACTGGCGTTGCCCATTAAATCTTGAATGGATTGCTGAGTTGCTTGCAAGATTTTTTCCACCACAGGATAGGTTTCTGGGTGAACACCTGACGCATCAAGAGGATTTTGCCCAGCTGAAATACGCATAAAGCCTGCACATTGTTCAAAGGCTTTTGGCCCTAAACGGGATACTTTTTTCAGTTCTTCACGGTTTTCAAAACGGCCATTTTCATCGCGAAATTGCACGATATTTTGCGCGAGTGTTTTGGTCATTCCTGCCACGCGAGCAAGTAAGGGTACAGAAGCTGTATTAAGATCCACGCCCACCGCGTTTACACAATCTTCCACCACGGCATCTAATTTGCGCGCTAATTGAGTTTGGTTCACATCGTGCTGATACTGCCCCACGCCAATGGCTTTTGGCTCAATTTTCACTAATTCCGCGAGCGGATCTTGCAAACGGCGCGCAATGGACACCGCACCACGCAAAGACACATCAAGATGTGGAAATTCTTGTGCGGCTAATTCAGAAGCAGAATAAACAGAAGCGCCCGCTTCGCTCACCACCACGGTTTGTGGTTTTTGCCCTGAAATTTGCTTTAATACGTCTTTGGCAAAGCGTTCTGTTTCTCTTGATGCGGTGCCATTTCCAATAGCGATCAATTCCACATTATGGCGTTCGATTAATTGATAAAGGCTCGCCATTGCCGCTGCTGCTTGTCCTGTATGTGGATAAATCGTATCCGTAGCCAACAATTTTCCTGTATTATCCACAACAGCAACTTTCACGCCTGTTCGCAACCCCGGATCTAACCCCATTGTGGTTTTTGCGCCAGCTGGGGCAGCCATTAAAAGTGCGGTAAGATTTCGCGCAAAAACATTGATGGCTTCTTCTTCCGCTTTTTCACGCAGCTGGCTCATTAATTCTGTTTCTAAATGCAATGAAACCTTAATCCGCCACGTCCAGCTGATTACCTGCTCGCGCCATTTGTCCGCGGGCTGTTGGTTAAAATGCACGCCCAAATGTTGGCGAATAATTTCTTCACAATAACTCTGACGTGCCCCTTCTTCCTGTTCTGGATCAGCATTTAAGCTCAACTGCAAAATGCCCTCATTACGTCCACGGAACATTGCTAAAGCACGGTGCGAAGGCACATTATGCCAAAGCTCTTGGTGATCAAAATAATCTTGGAATTTTTCCCCTTCCTGCTCTTTACCGTCTAAAACTTTAGAAATTAACACCGCACTTTGTTGTAAGTACTGACGCACTTTCGCCAATAATTGCGCATCTTCCGCGAAGCGTTCCATTAAAATATAACGCGCGCCGTCTAGCACCGCTTTGCTATCAGCAAAACCTTTTTCTGCATCAATATAAGCGTTTGCTGCACTTTCAGGATCTTGGCTTGGATCATTCCAAAGGCTTTCCGCCAACGGATCAAGCCCTGCTTCAATGGCGATTTGCCCTTTAGTACGGCGTTTCGGTTTGTACGGCAAATACAAATCTTCCAGCTCAGTTTTGCTTTGGGTTTGTTGGATCTGGTCGCGTAATTCCTCCGTCAATTTGCCCTGTTCTTCAATGGATTTCAAAATGGTTTGACGGCGATCTTCTAACTCGCGCAAATAAATCAAGCGGGTTTCAAAATGACGTAATTGGGTGTCATCTAAGCCGCCCGTTACTTCTTTACGATAACGTGCAATAAAAGGGATGGTGTTACCTTCGTCCAATAATTGAATGGCAGCTAAAATCTGCTGCGGACGCACCGCAAGCTCTGCGGCAATAATTTGGGAAATTTGTTGATTTAACATCGGCTCTTATTTTGATTAGTAAAAATTGCCATAGGATACTGGTTTTACGGGCTTTGCTCAAATGTTTATTATGGGCTTGTGCTATCTTTGCTAATGCCTTTACTTTATGATAAAAATGATTTGAGAAAAAACTTGAGAGATAAAGATGAATTTACCGCACCGAGAACCCCATTTTTGCCGCTTTGCGTTGCAACAATTAATGCCCTTTGTGGATCAATTTCCTATCCAATATTTAACGGGTAAGCAGGGTTGCCAAATTGCCTATCGCTATTTTTTGCACGCAGAAACCTCGCCAAGTGCGGTGCGAAAATTGATGATTTTAGTCAATGGACGGGCGGAGAATATGCTGAAATGGTCGGAATTGGCTTATGATTTTTACCAATGGGGTTATGATGTGCTGCTTTTCGATCACCGTGGGCAGGGTTATTCACAGCGTTTATTGGCGGATAAAGACAAAGGCTACATTGATGAATTCCGTTTTTACTGCGAGGATATGGACGCGGTCATCAAGCAGATCACTCAGCATTCTGATTATTCGCAACAATATCTGCTTGCTCATTCTTTAGGCTCGCTGATTTCGGCTTATTATTTAGCGAACTATGATCATCATATTCAAAGTGCGGTACTTTCTTCACCATTTTTTGGCTTGCCAACCAAGCATTTATTGCGCGATGAGCTGATTATTAATTTGATGATGTTATTCGGCCAAGGGCAACGCTATGTGTTTGGCAAGAGCGCCTATAAACCCGCCAATCTGGATCAAAATGAACTCAGTTTTTGCAAAACCAGAATGAAATGGATGAACCGCATTAATCGTTACTTTCCTGAATTAAGCCTTGGTGGGCCAACATTCCGCTGGGTGCATTTGTGTTTAACAGCAATTAAAGGGCTGGAAAAAATTTTGTCGCGCATTGAAATTCCCGTTTTAGTTTTGCAAGCTGGCAAAGAAAAGATCGTAGAAAATACACAGTTGGAAAAATTGGTTGCCTGCTTGCCAAAAGGGCAACTCATCACGGTAGAAAATGCCAAACACGAGATTTTGTTTGAACGGGATAAAATTCGCGCCGAAGCCTTAAGTGCGGTGCAAGCCTTTATTTCCAATAACGGTACAACAGCACGCCAAACAGCGTAAACAGCAGACTGCCACCAAGATGCAAAATGATAATTGCCAGCGCAGACAGCCATTTTTCCGTTAAAAAATCATTCACTACTTCAGCGGAAAAGGAAGAAAAGGTGGTGAGGCTGCCTAAAAATCCAGTAATCAAAAATAATCGCCACTCGCTAGAAACTTGCGGATATTGCCAAAGTAAGGCAATCAAAATACCGATTAAAAAACAGCCAAGATAATTGGCGATAAGCGTGCCAAAGGCAAGAAAAGAAAACAGCGGATTTAGCAATTCGCTCAAGCCCCAACGGGTGCAAGCGCCGATTGCCGCACCGCTGCTTATGATGAGTAAAGATTGCCAAATCGCCATTTTTACCTGCTTTCTGACCTAATACACACCAAAGGTGGCACGCAAATAGCTTGCTACTGCTTCGTGGCGGTTCAAGCCAATTTGCTCTAACTGCGGACAAGCCTGCACCAAGCGCGGATCAGCATTGCCCATAATGCAACCTTTACCCACTTCGCTGAGCATTTCTATATCATTCATACCATCACCAAAGGCAATGCACGCGCTCAAACCATATTCACGCCCTTGTACCACTTGGGCAAGTGCGGTGGCTTTTGACACGTTTTTATTCATAATCTCTAAACATTGCGGCGTGGAATAGGTGATATAAATCGCATCGCCAAAACGCGCTTTCAAATGCGCTTCAATCGGGGCGAGATCAGCGGGTGTGCGTCCAATAAAAAACACTTTTTCCGTGCCACGTCCGTGGTGATGTTTGAAATCCACCACTTGATACATAAAGCCTGAATCTTGATGATATTTGGCTAATTCAGGCATATTAATGCTGATAAACCAGCCATCATCTTGATAACTATTGGCGAACACATTTTTTTCATCATAAGGGGTTTGCATTATTTCCATTGCCATTTCATCAGGCAAACTGTTGCTAAGCAGCAATTTACCTTGCAGATTATGCGCCCTTGCACCATTTGACGTGATAAGCACCGCATTATCCAGCTTCACCTTGCCGACAATATGCGCCACATCTTCATACTTTCGCCCCGTGGCGAGAATAATATCAATCTTTTCTTGCGCTAATTTTTCAAGGGTTTCAATAGTAAAATCACCGATAACGTGATCCCCATTGAGCAATGTGCCGTCTAAATCTGAAACCACAGCACGAAATGGTCGATTTTGCATAGTCAAACTCCTTCAACAAAACGGGAGTATGATAGCAAATTATGGCTTAGCTGGGTATGATTGAATGGAATCCCGCCAAATTAATTTAGGTTCTAGCAAAATAGATTGTTCGCTTTTATGGGGATTTTTAATGCGTTCTAGCAGGGTTTCCACCGCAAGTTTGCCTAATTCGGCTTTAGGTTGATGAATGGTGGTGAGCGGTGGGGCGAGATATTGAGCCAAGGTAATATCATCATAGCCAATCACAGAAAGATCTTGCGGAATACGCAAACCATTTTGCCACGCCACTTGATAAACGCCCACTGCAATCGTGTCGCTACACGCAAACACAGCCGTAGGCCGTTTGCCAGCTTGTAATAGTTTTTTCATTCCTTCCACGCCACCTTCAAAATCAAAATGGCTTTCGATAATCCATTCATCACGAATGGCTAACTGATGTTCGTTTAAGGCTTTTTTATAGCCTTGCAAGCGATTTTGTGCGAGGGATTTATTCAGATTTCCTGTGATAATCGCAATCTCTTTATGCCCTTGCTCAATTAAGCATTTTGTCGCAAGATATGCACCAAGTTCAGAATTTTCATAAATTTTATCCGCACTTAATGCTGTTGGCCACCAGTCCATAATCACCATTGGCAAGGCAACATCAAGCTGTTTAAGAAAAGAATGGCGGCTATCAGAATACATTAACAACAAGCCGTCCACCTGTTTTTGAATCAGCGTTTGAATATTTTGCTCTAAGCGTTCTTCATTGCCATCTAGGCTTGAAATAATCAGATTATAATCGTGCTGATTACAATATTGCTCAACGCCACTCACCACTTCCGCAAAAAAAGGGTTGTTGGTTGCGGTAACCAACATTCCTAAGGTTTTGGTTTGCTTGATTTTCAAACTTCTCGCCAAGGCGGAAGGGCGATAATTAAGCTCTTTGACAACTTTCATTATGCGTTCTCGCATTGCTTCGCTCACATAGCCCGTATTATTAATCACGTGCGACACGGTGGAGGTGGAAACCTGCGCAATGCGTGCAATGTCTTTCATTGTTGCCATAATGACTTCTCAAGTGGTTATTTACTAAATAGTTGTCATTCTAATGAGCCTGAGCCAAAAAATCGAGCGTTTCTTGCCGAGTAGGAATGGAGGTTTGTGCGCCTAAACGGGTAACACTTATTGCTGCGGCGGCTTGGGCAAAATGAATGGCTTGATTTAACGATTTGCCCTCTAATAATGCCGTCATCAACGCGCCATTAAAGGTATCCCCAGCGGCGGTGGTATCCGTTGCCTGCACCACAAAGCCCTGCACGATTTCTTGTTGATTTTGATGGCTAACAAAAACCCCTTTCGCACCTAAGGTAATCAATACCATTTCCACCCCTTTTTGATGAAAAACTTGCGCAGATTGCACCGCACTTTGGTAATCCACCACTTTCACGCCTGTAAGAATTTCGGCTTCTGTTTCATTTGGCGTAATCATTGTTAGCTGAGCCAACAATTCATCAGGCAGAGGCTGTGCAGGCGCGGGATTTAGCACCACTTGTTTACCTGCTTGTTTCGCTAACTTCGCCGCACACAGCACACCGTCCAAGGGGGTTTCCAATTGCATCAGCAAGGCATCGCTCTGCTCAATCATATGAGCAAAAGACTGCACCCTATCAGCATTCAGATAAGCATTCGCCCCCGCGGAAATCACAATGCTATTTTCGCCGCTGTCTGCCACTTGAATCATTGCGATCCCTGTGCGAGCCTGTGTAACTTCAGAAATGGCCGCCGTATTCATTCCCGCTTGCGCGAAAGATTTTTTCATCTCCCGCCCAATATCGTCATTCCCTACACAAGCGATAAAATTCACCTTCGCCCCCAAGCGTGCTGCTGCCACCGCTTGATTTGCCCCCTTTCCGCCATACACCACTTGATAATTACGTCCCGACAAAGTTTCCCCCGGCTTCGGGAAATGCGACACTTGGATAAGATGATCTGCGTTAATACTGCCGAGAATGGTTAGGGTTGAATTGTGCATAGTTATTCCTTAATAAAAATCACGAAAAAAAGCACCGCACTTATATTTTGTGCATATTGCGAAATACATTGATTAAAACGTGATGAAACGCAAAAAATATTTCGCAATATACCCAATATACGAAAGTGAAATTCAAGGCGAATAGAAAATCCGCCTTGAATCATTAAAGGATTATTGACTGACCACTTTTAATGGCACAGGGATTTGTGCTTCAACAGCTTCGCCTTTAATCACCTTGTCAGCCGTCTGCACACCTAATGCGCCGATTAACTCTGGTTGTTGGGCAATAGTCGCGGCTAATTTACCGCTTTTTACAGCTTTTACGCCATCATCTGTACCATCAAATCCAACAATTAACACGGATTTATTCGCTGCTTGAACAGCTCGAATTGCACCGAGTGCCATTTCATCATTTTGAGCAAATACCGCTTGCACATTTGGTTGCGCAGTGAGTAAGTTTTCCATTACATTTAAGCCTTTGGTGCGATCAAAATCTGCAGGCTGACTGGCTAATACGTCAAATTTATGTGCTTCTACCGCTTGTTTAAAACCTTCACCACGCTCACGCGCAGCAGACGTTCCAGCAATACCTTCTAATTGAATGACTTTCGCATTATTTCCTAATTTTTCTGCGATGAAATCCCCTGCCATTTTTCCGCCAGCCACATTATCAGAAGCAATATGGCTCACCACTTTACCTTGCGCTGCGCCGCGGTCTAAGGTAATCACAGGAATATTTTTTTGATTTGCCATTCGCACAGCACTCGCTACTGCGGTAGAATCCGTTGGGTTAATCAGTAATACTTTTGCACCACGTACGGTAACATCTTCAACATTCGCCAGCTCTTTCGCTGGATCGTTTTGTGAATCTAAGACTACAAGGTTATAGCCCAATTTATCCGCTTCTTTTTCCGCCCCTTCTTTTAGGGTAACGAAAAACGGATTATCTAAAGTTGAAACGGCTAATGCAATGGTCTCTTTTGCCACCACCGCTTGGCTAACAACCGAACCAAGAATCACTGCGGACGCCAGTAACGTTAATTTTTTCATACACATCTCCTTTCATTAGGTGAGTTTAAGTTAAGCATTTTTTCGACTGAAAAAATGATCGGTAAGTACAGCTGCCAAAATAACGATTGATTTTGCAATCATTTGATAGTAAGAAGAAATATCTAATAAATTCAAGGCATTATTTAAGAACCCAATAATCAGCGCACCAATTAATGTGCCAAAGATACGCCCTTTTCCGCCCATTAAACTTGTACCACCGACAACAACTGCGGCAATCGCATCAAGCTCATAGGAGACACCCGCGGTTGGCTGTGCAGAAGATAATCTTGAAGTCACAATCAATCCTGCAACGGTGGCTAAAAATCCGCTTACTGCATACACGAATATTTTTACTTTATCCACATTAATGCCTGATAAACGGGTTGCCGATTCATTGCCACCTAGGGCATAAATATAACGTCCCATTGGGGTATGTTTTAAGATATACCAAGCAACAAGGAAAATAATTGCCATTAACCAAATTGGGAAAGGAATATTGAATAAATACCCTGTTCCAAGGAAAGAAAATTGATCTGCCACATCAGAAAAACCCAGACTGATTGGTCGCCCATCGGTATAAACCATTGTTACGCCACGCAATAAGGTCATTGTTACCAAGGTAGCAATGAAAGCCTGAACTTTACCTTTCGCGATAATCACTCCGCTGATGCCACCTAATAATGTGCCACAGAGCAAAACAAGGGGAATCACAATGAAAATAGATAAATCAAGGTTCACCAGTGAGGCAGCAATCGCGCCAGTTAATGCCAATACCGATCCTACTGAAAGATCGATCCCAGCAGTTAAAATCACAAAGGTCATTCCCACTGCGATAATGGCATTGACTGAGGTTTGACGCAAAATATTCAGCAAATTATCCATTGTGAAAAAATTCGGATTAATGCTAGAAACAATTACAATCAAGGCAATTAAAGCCAAAATTGAACGTTGCTCAATCAGGAAATTTTTTAATTTTGTTGTTGTCATAATTTATCCTTTTAATGCTGTTGCGTGATAGCGGCGGTTAAGAGCTTTTCTTGGCTCACTTCTTCACGCAAGAATTCACCGCGAATTTCGCCATTATTCATCACCAAAACGCGATCACTCATACCAATAATTTCTGGCATATCGGAAGAAACCACGATAATGCTCATTCCTTCTTCTTTAAACTTATTGATTAACTGATAAATTTCCTTTTTTGCTCCCACATCAATACCACGAGTTGGCTCATCTAAGATTAAGACATCAGGCCGTGTCATCAACCCTTTGGCAATCGCCACTTTTTGCTGATTACCGCCTGATAACAAACCGATCGTTTGATCCATTGAAGGCGTTTTCACATTAAACAGTAGAATAAAATCATTGACGGTCATTTTTTCAGCTCGGTGATCGATCGCCCCATTCTTAGTGAGCTGCTTTAATGCGGTGAGTGTCATATTTTCTTTAATTGACATTCCCAACACTAAACCATCACCTTTACGATCTTCAGAAATATACACAATGCCATTATTTAAGCCATCTTGCGGGGAGCGAATCGTCAAAGCACGATTATGTAGAAAAATCTCACCGCTCTTTTTCGGTAACGCGCCATAAATGAGTTTCATCAATTCTGTTCTGCCTGCCCCCATTAAACCTGACACGCCAAGAATTTCGCCGCGATTTAACTGAAAAGACACGTTATTAACGCCCTGCCCGGTCAAATTTTGCACGCGTAATACTGGCTCACCAATAGGGCTATCAAGATGGGGATATTGTTCTTCCAGCTTTCTGCCCACCATTAGTTCAATAAGCTGTTCTTCATTAATGGCGGAAAGCTCACTTTCTGCTATAAACTCGCCATCGCGTAAAATAGTAACATCATCACAAATGGTAAAAATATCTTGCATTCGATGAGAGATAAATACGATCCCACAACCTTCCGCCTTCAATTCTCGAATGACGTCAAACAGGGCTTGAGTTTCAGAATCGGTTAAAGCATCAGTTGGCTCGTCCATAATAATCACCTTGGCATCAAAACTTAATGCTTTGGCGATTTCAATCATTTGCAACTCACCTAAGGAAAGTTTTGCGACAGGTGTTGAAGGGTGATGTTTGACTTTCAAACGTTGCAGTAATTTTGCGGATTCTTCCGTCATTTTAGCCCAATCAATACCGCCAAATTTATGGGTAAACTCTCGCCCTAAGAAAATATTTTCGGCAATGGTTAAATTAGGAATAATATTGAGTTCTTGATGAATAATACTGATTCCCGCTAACTGAGAAAATTTCGGATTTTTATACCGCACTTTCTCTCCGTGAAAATAAATCTCTCCGCTATCTTGCTGATAAATCCCGGTGAGAATTTTCATCAAGGTTGATTTGCCTGCGCCATTTTCGCCCATTAATGCCATCACTCGCCCCGCATAAACGGACAGGCTTGCATTATGCAATGCACGCACGCCGGGGAAGGATTTACAAATGTTGTCTAATCTTAAAATGGGTTTCATCACGCCCCCTTAAAATGGTACACCTGAAACAAGAATGATATTGGCATAAGGCGTACATTCGCCCGAACGCACTATAGCTTTGCTCTCTTGGCTCAAGGCTTTAAATTCTTCGTGGGATACATAATCCACTGTAATTTCGTTGTTTTGTTGTCGCGCTAATTGTTCAAGTTTCTGCAATAACGCTTGATGAATGCTCGGATTTTGGCGTTCAATTTCTTTGGCTAAAATCACTCGCTCCACAAAACATTCACCCACTACGGCATCAAAAACCGATAAAAAACTTGGAATCCCGGCACTCAAGGCAAGATCTACGGTTTCCATTCCCATTGGAATGGGTAAGCCTGCATCACAAATTGTTAAAAAATCCGTATGCCCTAGCTGTGCTATTTGTAATGACAGCGGTGCATTCAAAATTCCTGTTTTCTTCATATTGCCTCCCTAAAAACCATATCGAAACGTTTCGATAAAATAAAAATAAAACAACTTAATAAAATTTAAAAGAAAGAATATTTAAATTTGTGAACTAGCTCAAAAAATTTATCTTATCGCCTTAGCAAAACAAGAAAAAATGGAATAATGAATAAAATATTAATGTTAAGGAGAAAAATATGGGCAAAAAAATTATCTTAGATTGCGATCCTGGTCATGATGATGCAATTGCTATGTTATTGGCTTACGGTAATCCCGAGATTGACTTATTAGCCGTTACAACCGTAGTTGGTAATCAAACCTTAGAAAAAGTATCTAATAATGCGCTCGCAATCGCAGAAATTGCAAATATACGAGAAATTCCCTTTGCCAAAGGGGCTGATCGTCCACTTATCCGAGAAGTTGAGATTGCCCCATCAATTCATGGCGAATCTGGATTAGATGGCCCAACTCTCCCTAAACCTAGCCAATCTTTTCATTCTTCACACGCAGTACAACTTATTATTGATTTAGTTATGTCTCACCCCGCTAAAACTATCACGTTAGTGCCCACTGGGGGACTAACCAATATTGCCCTTGCTGCACGTCTTGAGCCTAGAATTATCGAGCGAGTAAAAGAAGTCGTATTAATGGGTGGAGGTTATCACACTGGTAATTGGAGCGCTGTAGCGGAATTTAACATAAAAATTGATCCAGAAGCCGCACACATTGTATTTAGTGCCGGTTGGCCAGTAACCATGGTGGGATTAGATCTGACACACCAAGCACTAGCTACACCAGATATTATTGAGCGTATTGCGCAAATTGGTACTAAACCAGCCCAATTTGTCGTTGAACTATTAGAATTCTTTGGCAAAATGTACAAACAAGCACAGGGCTTTGATGCGCCCCCTGTACACGATCCTTGCGCGGTAGCCTATGTTATTAATCCTAATTTAATTGAAACACAAAAAGTCCCTGTACATATTGAATTGACAGGTACGCATACGTTAGGTATGACAGTCGCAGATTTTCGTTATCCACCTAAACCATGCAATACTCAAGTTGCTACGAAATTAGATCGCGAAGGCTTTTGGGATTTGGTAATTGATGCAATTAGACGCTTAGCCTAATAAAAATAGCAGTATTTTGCACCGCACTTTTCTTTTCCCATGTTTTAAAGAAAACGATTGCGAAATGTAAAAAATTCCTTGATTTCTATTTTGAATGTGGTATCAATAACAGCCTTAAAAGCGGAATGCTTAAATCGGATTCAGACAATGACAAAATTTTATTCTCTTATTGGCATTATTATTAACCTCGTGGTGGTGAACACTGCGGGGTTTTGGCTTGCTAACAAATAGAATAAATTTATAACTCAATTTGTATATAGAAAGCCCCTCGCAGAGCCCCTCGAGAGGCTTTTTTTTATAAGTGATTAATCAATGAAGTAGGTGAAAGATGAATGGTGCAAGATTAGTAACAGAATGTTTGAAAGCCCATAATGTTGATGTGGTGTTTGGCTACCCGGGTGGGGCGATAATGCCTGTTTATGATGCCATTTATGATTCAGGGCTTGAACATATTTTATGTCGTAACGAACAAGGAGCAGCGATGGCAGCGATTGGCTATGCCAGAGCAAGCGGGAAAACGGGGGTGTGCATTGCTACCTCAGGCCCAGGTGCGACTAATTTAATCACAGGATTAGGTGATGCGTTAATGGATTCCATTCCTGTGGTGGCTATCACCGGCCAAGTTGCTTCGCCATTGATTGGTACAGATGCCTTCCAAGAAGCCGATGTTCTGGGCTTATCCCTTGCTTGTACGAAGCATAGTTTTATTGTGCAAAGTATTAATGAATTGCCAGAAATTATTGCTAAAGCTTTCCAAATCGCCCAAAGTGGTCGCCCTGGTCCCGTGTTAATTGATATTCCCAAAGACGTCCAATTTGCTGAAACCGATCTCAAACCCTTCACCATTCCTGTTGAAAAACCGACCGCACTTGATCCTGCTGAATTGGAAAAAGCGGTGGAATTATTGAAAAATGCCAAACGCCCTGTGGTGTATGTTGGCGGCGGCGTGGGAATGGCGAACGCGGTGCCTGCCTTGCGTGAATTTTTGGCTGTGAGCGAAATCCCAAGCATTTCAACGCTAAAAGGCTTGGGGGCGATTTTGCCTGATACGCCTTATTATATGGGAATGGTTGGAATGCACGGCACCAAAGCTGCCAATTTAGCGACACAAGAATCGGATTTATTATTGGTGTTCGGGGCAAGATTTGACGATCGAGTAACAGGGAAATTAGACACCTTTGCCCCAAATGCTAAAGTGATTCATTGTGATATTGATGTGGCAGAATTAGGCAAACTACGCCGTCCTGACGTGGCATTGCGTGGCGATCTCAGCGAAATTTTCCACGCCCTCACGGTGAAGTTGGATCTTGCGGATTGGCATAAGGAAATTAATCAATTAAAACAACAATTTGATTTCCGTTATGCAGAAAATCACGGCAACCAACCAATTAATCCTTGGTGGTTAATCCACAGCGTTTCACAACAGAAAGATAAAAACGCCATTGTTACCACGGACGTGGGGCAACATCAAATGTGGTCGGCTCAGCATATGCAACATTATGCGCCTGAAAATTTCATCACCTCCGCAGGCTTCGGCACAATGGGCTTTGGCTTGCCCGCAGCGATTGGGGCGAAAAAAGCCCGTCCACAAGATGAAGTGATTTTGGTAACGGGCGATGGTTCATTAATGATGAATGTGCAAGAACTCGGCACAATTAAACGAGCGAAAACACCAATCAAAATAATTTTGCTGGATAACCAACGCTTAGGAATGGTGCGTCAGTGGCAAACCCTGTTTTTCCAAGCGCGCCATAGTAATACGATTTTAGATGATAACCCTGATTTCGTTACCCTCGCCTCAGCCTTTGGCATTCAAGGGGAACGCATTGAACGGGGCGAGGAAGTGCAGGCGGCGTTAGACCGTTTGTTCGCGAGCGAAGGGGCGTATTTATTACATATTTGTATCCCTGCAGAAGAAAACGTATGGCCACTTGTGCCACCCAATGCGTGCAATGTGGATATGTTAGAACAATAATGGAATAAAAAGTGGGGAAATTATGCAACAATATCAATTAGTTATTACAGCGAATCGCCGCCCAGAAACCTTAGAGCGTTTATTGCGTGTGGTGCGTCATCGTGGCTTTGAAGTGGTTTCATTACACAGCGAAACGCAAGAAAAAACGCTCCATTTACAGCTCAAGGTGCAAAGTGAAAGAGCGGTTGAATTGCTTATTAATCAATTAGTTAAATTGCCCGACGTGCTAGATTTACACTAAGTTTATTGTTGGGCGGAATGTTCGCCCGCAAACACAAATTATAATATTAATAAAGTTTGGAGAGATTATGCCTAAATTACGTTCCGCGACCAGCACACAAGGTCGCAATATGGCAGGGGCGCGCGCATTGTGGCGTGCCACAGGAATGAAAGAAAATGATTTTGGTAAGCCAATTATCGCCGTAGTCAATTCTTTCACCCAATTTGTACCGGGCCACGTTCACCTAAAAGATATTGGACAATTAGTGGTGCAACAAATTGAGCAAGCCGGCGGTGTAGCGAAAGAATTTAACACCATTGCCGTTGATGATGGTATCGCAATGGGACACGGCGGAATGCTGTATTCCTTGCCTTCTCGCGATTTAATCGCCGACAGTGTGGAATATATGGTAAATGCTCATTGTGCAGACGCAATGGTGTGTATTTCTAACTGCGATAAAATCACCCCGGGAATGTTGATGGCCGCGCTGCGCTTGAACATTCCAACAATTTTTGTTTCTGGCGGCCCGATGGAAGCGGGAAAAACCAAACTTTCTGATCAAATCATCAAGTTAGATTTGGTGGACGCTATGGTGCAAAGTGCGGATAAAAATGTGTCAGATTCTGATGTAGAAGCCATTGAGCGTTCAGCCTGCCCAACTTGTGGTTCTTGTTCAGGAATGTTCACCGCAAACTCAATGAACTGTTTAACTGAAGCCTTAGGCTTAAGCCTGCCGGGTAACGGTTCTTGCTTGGCAACCCACAAAGATCGTAAACAGTTATTCTTAGATGCAGGCAAACAAATTGTTGAACTTTGCCAAAAATATTATCAGCAAGATGATGAATCCGTATTGCCACGTTCCATTGCTACTAAGCCTGCGTTTGAAAATGCAATGAGCTTAGATATTGCAATGGGTGGCTCAACCAATACCGTATTGCATTTATTGGCAGCGGCGCAAGAAGCGGAAGTGGATTTTACTATGGCAGACATTGACAGACTTTCTCGCCGTGTGCCTTGTTTAAGCAAAGTGGCGCCGAACACCGCCAAATATCATATGGAAGATGTACATAGAGCGGGTGGAATTATGGCAATTTTAGGCGAGTTAGATCGTGCAGGATTGCTTGATAACCAAACTCGCACCGTATTAGGGCTAAGTTTGGCTGAGCAAATTGCCAAATACGACATTATGCTCACTCAAGATGAAGCCATTCGTGAATTCTATCGTGCTGGGCCTGCGGGTATTCGCACCACTCAAGCCTTCTCACAAGATTGCCGTTGGGACAGCCTTGATGACGATCGCGAGAACGGTTGTATTCGTAGTAAAGCCTTTGCTTATAGCCAAGACGGCGGATTAGCAATGCTTTCCGGCAATATCGCCTTGGACGGTTGTATTGTAAAAACCGCAGGGGTAGATGAATCTATCTTAAAATTCACCGGCAAAGCCATTGTTTTTGAAAGCCAAGAAGATGCGGTAAACGGTATTCTCGGCGGCAAAGTGCAAGCGGGACACGTTGTGGTTATCCGCTACGAAGGACCAAAAGGTGGGCCGGGTATGCAAGAAATGCTTTACCCAACCAGCTATTTAAAATCAATGGGCCTAGGCAAAGCCTGTGCCTTATTAACGGACGGGCGTTTTTCGGGCGGCACATCGGGGCTTTCCATAGGGCATTGCTCGCCAGAAGCCGCAGCAGGCGGGACAATCGGCTTGGTGAAAGACGGCGATACCATTGAGATCGACATTCCAAATCGTTCAATTCAATTAATGGTGAGTGATGAAGAATTGAGCGTACGCCGAGCAGAGCAAAATGCCAAAGACTGGAAGCCTGTAAATCGTCAGCGTGAAGTGTCTTTCGCACTCAAAATGTACGGCTATTTCGCCACTTCTGCTGATAAAGGTGCAGTGCGAGATCGTTCCAAATTAAGCGACTAAATAAAATGACCGCACGATGCAAATCAAAGTGCGGTCGTTTTTTCGCAGATTTTTATAATTTCTGCCTAACTTTAGGCATACAAGGAAAGCAAAATGCAAAAAATGCTAAAACAGCATATTAAATTTTTCACCAGTTTGATCTTGGTGGTTCTCTCTTTTATGGCATTTTGCCTGCTCTCGCAAGGCGATATTAGTACCGATCTCATTTATTCTTGGGATATGGGAATGAGCTTATATTTATTTTGGACATTTTGGACTATTCGCCAACAACATCGCCACCGTGAACAAATGACCGCGATACTTCAAGAACGTCAAACTGGCACAAAAGCAATGTTTTTAATTGTAAGTGTGATTATTATCGCCTGTATCGTGGCATTGGTTCGCTTAGTGAGCATTGCACAAAATCTCCCGCCAATGGAAAAAGCCTGGCATATCACTTTGGCGATTATTTCCATTTTCCTTTCTTGGTTGGTTATCCATATTCTGTTTGCGATTCGTTACGCCCATTTATTCTATCACGCGAAAGTCAGCGGCGACCCAATGCCACTGCAAATTCCGCAAAGTAACGGGCAAAATGGCTATCAAACCGAGCCAAATTACTATGATTTTATCTACACCGCCTTGATTATCGGCACATCAGCACAAACGGCCGATGTGATGTTTTCTTCAAGAGCGGGGAGAATTTTGGGCGGAATTCACAGCATTGTCGCCTTTATTTTCAACGTAACCGTGCTTTCCTTATTAATTAACATTATTTCTGGTTTTATTTAAGGATAATAAAATGACAACCCTTGCATTTAACAATCCAACCCCAAGCGGAGATGATTATTTAAAAACCATTTTGAAACTGGGATCTGTGGTGTATCAAGCCGCGCAAACAACCCCCTTACAGCCAATGGATAAACTTTCCGCGAGGCTGCACAATCAGGTTTTAATTAAGCGTGAAGATCGCCAGCCTGTGCATAGCTTTAAATTGCGTGGCGCTTATGCAATGATCGCCGCCTTAAATGATGAACAACGCCAAGCTGGCGTGATTGCGGCCTCTGCGGGCAACCACGCGCAGGGCGTGGCGCTATCCGCCAAATTACTGGGCTTGAAAGCATTAATCGTGATGCCACAGAATACACCGAGCATTAAAGTAGATGCCGTGCGCCGTTTTGGGGGCGAAGTGCTACTTTACGGCGCAAACTTTGATGAAGCCAAAGGCAAGGCAATTGAACTTTCTAAAAGTAAAAATATGACGTTTATTCCCCCTTTCGATCACCCTTTAGTGATCGCAGGGCAAGGGACATTGGCGCTTGAATTGTTACAACAATCGTCCAATATCGACCGCGTTTTTGTGCCAGTGGGCGGGGGCGGCTTAGCCGCAGGGGTTGCAGTGCTAATCAAACAATTAATGCCAGAAATTAAAGTAATCGGCGTGGAAAGCAAAGATTCCGCCTGCCTGTATCACGCCTTAAAAGCTGGGCAACCAGTGGATTTAGAGCGAGTGGGGTTATTTGCCGATGGCGTGGCAGTAAAACGTATTGGCGATGAAACTTTCCGCTTATGCCAGCAATATCTTGATGATGTGGTGCTAGTGGACGGCGATGAAATTTGTGCCGCAATGAAAGATATTTTTGAAAATGTACGTGCAATTGCTGAGCCGTCAGGGGCGGTTTCGCTGGCTGGGCTAAAAAAATACGTCAAAGAAAATAATATTCAAGGAGAAACCTTGGTGAATATTTTATCGGGCGCCAACTTGAATTTCCACACATTGCGTTATGTGTCTGAGCGTTGCGAAATTGGTGAAAAACACGAAGCAATGCTTGCGGTAACCATTCCTGAAGAAAAAGGCAGCTTCTTGCGTTTCTGCCATTTGCTTGGCGATCGCGCTGTTACGGAATTTAACTACCGCTATGCAGATCAAGCGCAAGCCTGTATTTTTGTCGGGGTGAGAATTCGCGGTGAAGATGAGAAAAATGAAATCATCGCGCAGTTGCAACAACAGGGCTATTCCGTGATGGATCTGTCTGATGATGATGTGGCAAAAACTCATATTCGCTATATGATCGGCGGACGCTCATCAAGCAAGGCGAAAGAACGTTTATACAGCTTTGAGTTTCCAGAACAAAAAGGTGCGTTACTTAAATTCCTCGAAATGCTTGGCACGCACTGGAACATCTCACTGTTCCACTACCGCGCTCACGGCGCAGACTACGGCAATGTGCTTGCAGGCTTCCAATTAGATGAAAACGATGAAATTCGCTTCAACAGCCATCTCGAAGAACTCGCCTACACCTATCAAGATGTAACAGATAGCCCAGCGTATAAGTATTTTTTAGGGTAAGTTAAAACCCAAAAAGAAAAACCACGGCAACGAAAGTGCGGTGGTTTTTTTATTATTTTTTAATAAAAAATCTGCTCTTTAAAAAACTTAACTTTAAAGAGCAGATTAAAATAGAATATTTAAATCAAACAATAAATTATTTTAACGCGTCTTTTAATGCTTTACCAGCAACGAACGCAGGTACTTTAGATGCTGGGATTTGGATTTCCGCACCAGTTTGTGGGTTACGTCCTGTGCGTGCTTTACGCTCACTTACTTTGAATGTACCGAAGCCGATTAGCTGAACAGCATCACCCGCTTTTAAGCTTGCTTCAATTGCAGCTAGAGTTGCTTCTAACGCTGCTTTAGCTTGTTTTTTGTTTAATTCTGCAGCACTTGCAATTGCATCAATTAAATCCGTTTTGTTCATAAATTAGTACCTTCTTTATTTCAATTACATTAATAAAACTTGAATATTTTTCACTGAAAAGATCCAAGCCCTGACAATAAGAAAACTGCATATACAGCGTGCTTAAGGATAGATCAAGTTGTGCATAAATTAAAGCGATAAATAGCAAAAATGTAATCTAAATCACATTATTGACTAATTTCTATACCAATATTTGAGATTCCTTCTGCGCGAATTTCATTTTTAAGCGCTAAAATCAAGGAAACATCGCGTTCTTCGCACTCTCGCAGCGCACGGTAGATCTGCCATTGCACATCTAATTCTTGTTCAATTTCTTCACTTGCTTTGAGTTCTTGCTCGGATAATTCGCGGTCTAAATTAGTTTCCAATAATCCGATAACGGTTTGCAAAGAAATCAAACTCACTTGCACGGCGTGTTCTAAGGTTTCGCCTGCAATTAGGCTATGCAATAATTCAGAAAGTGCTTCGCACGCTTCAATCGCGGGTACAACGCCGTAAAAATCATAATTGTTCACATCAGGGATAATCGCCTCAAATTTTTCGAGCTGATTATCAAAATTGATGTGGGCATCTTTCACGGTTAAATATTCCCAGGTTAAATTCAGAATATTTTGATAAATTCGGCTTTGCGCGGGTTGTTCCGTAACTTGGCAAAAAAGCTGAAAATTCGGCAACATTCGTTCACATAGGCACGCCATAAAAGTGATATGCTGCCAACTTGCTAAATGTTCTAAGCGTTTATGAATAGGATTACGCATTGTTTGCCCTTATTTATGATAAGACTGAGAATAATGATGAATCGCATCAACGAAAATCTTCGGACTGATTTCAGGTACATCTTGATGAATACCATGACCAAGATTAAAGATATGCCCGCTTCCTTCACCAAAATCCGCCAAAATTGACCGCACTTCTTGTTCAATGCGTTCAGGAGAAGCATAAAGCACGGAAGGATCCATATTACCTTGTAGCGCCACTTTATGCCCGATACGTTTTTTCGCATCTGCAAGATCCACTGTCCAATCTAAGCCAACCGCATCACAGCCTGTATTGGCAATATTTTCTAACCATAAGCCGCCACCTTTGGTAAAGAGGGTCACTGGCACTTTGCGTCCTTCATTATGCCGAATGAGATTTTCCACAATTTTCTGCATATATTGCAGCGAAAACTCAAAGTATTCACGATGAGCTAGCACACCGCCCCAAGTATCAAAAATCATTACCGACTGCGCTCCCGCTTTGATTTGTGCGTTGAGATAAAGAGCGACCGCATCGGCAAGTTTATCTAATAATAAATGCAAAGTTTCTGGCTCGGCATAGAGCATTTTTTTGATTTTGGTGAAGGCTTTGCTGCTCCCACCCTCAACCATATAGGTGGCAAGCGTCCAAGGGCTGCCAGAAAATCCAATTAACGGCACTTCGCCTTTGAGTTCACGGCGAATGGTTCGCACCGCATTCATCACATATTGCAATTCTTGTTCAGGATCAGGAATCGGCAAATTTTCCACCGCACTTCTATTTTCTATTGGATGGGCAAATTTTGGTCCTTCCCCAGCCCCAAAGCTCAAACCTAGCCCCATTGCATCTGGAATAGTGAGAATATCAGAAAACAAAATTGCAGCGTCCAAATTATAACGGCGTAAAGGTTGTAGCGTAACCTCACAAGCCAGCTCGGCATTACGACAAAGGGACATAAAATCCCCTGCTTGCGCACGTGTGGCTTTATATTCTGGTAAATAACGCCCTGCTTGACGCATCATCCATACTGGGGTCATATCCACTGGTTCACGCAGAAGCGCACGTAAATAACGATCATTTTTTAATTCAGACATCTTAACTTCCTTTATTTTTCTACCGCACTTTTATCATCAGCGGCACAAAGTGCCAGTGTGGCATTAATTAACTTCAACGCAATAGTGCCTTGCGGTGGCAAATTTGGCAAGGGTTTATCATAATCAAACCACTGTGCATCTTGAATCTCTGTCTCTTGCACACGAATCTCCCCCGAAACATAATCAGCTAAAAACCCCACCATTTGAGAATTAGGAAATGCCCAAGGCTGGCTACCAAAATAGCGAATATTTTTTACCTTGATTCCCGTTTCTTCAAACACTTCACGTTTTACCGTTTGCTCAAAACTCTCCCCCGCTTCCACAAAGCCCGCCAAGGTAGTGTACATTTTTTCTTGTTGATGACGCTGATGATTAGCGAGCAAAATCTGCCTACCACGGCGAACTGCCACAATAATCGAAGGGCAAATCACGGGATAAGTGCGGTATCCACAGGCAGAATTTTCACACTGTACGGCCAATTCTTCTTTTGTCATTTCCATTTTTGAACCGCACTTCCCACAAAAACGATGGGTTTTCAGAAAATGATTAATCTCCACGCCACGATTAAGCAAATTAAATTGTACTTCTGGCAAATGAAGCTGGCTACGCAATGAAGCATATCCTCGACCATCGTCCTGCTCTGCTCTCTGGTCTTCTTCCCGCTCTGCAACAAGCCAAAGCGGTGCGCCATTCCAACGCCCGATTTCCATCACCAAACGCCCCGTCAATTGGAAATCTTCCGCCTTTCCTTCGGGCAATTTTCCCTCGATAAGAAAAATATTCGATCCTTGGGTTAAAAGCCAAGCACCTTGTGTTGTTGGTTCAACAGGTCGCATTGAAAAACTCATAAAAATTTCACCGCACTTTGGTTTTGGTTGTTTAAGATTTGGGGCCATTTTACAGGGTTACGCTCATTTTGCTATGAAAAATACATTTTCTTACGCAGTTAATAAGCACCTGTTTTTTCAAATACAACTCTTGCTGTTTTAAATAAAATTGTTATGTCATTCCAAATTGACCAATTTCTTACATACCAAGCATCGTAATAAACCCTTGTGGAATAATCAATATTATTTCTTCCACTAATTTGCCATAGCCCCGTCATTCCAGGACGAGTCATCAAATAATAATCTAACTCATCTCTATATCTTATTAATTCTTGGCGAACAATTGGACGAGGGCCAACTAAACTCATATCACCTTTAAGCACATTAAATAACTGTGGCAGCTCATCTAAACTTGTCTTACGCAGAAAATGGCCTATTTTGGTGATTCTAGGATCATTTTTTAATTTAAAATCTTTTTCCCACTCAGCCCTGGCTTCAGGATTGTTTTTTAATAAATTACGCAACACTTCATCAGAATTAAGAACCATTGTTCTAAATTTTAAACAACCAAAAACTTTTTTATTCATTCCAACACGCTTATGCGCATAGATTGCTTTCCCACCATCTTTTGCCACAAGATAATATAACCATAATAAAAAAGGTGAAAGTACAATAACTAAAGATAAGGAAATAAAAATATCCATTGCTCTTTTTAAGATTCTAGAGCTACGTTTAGCTAACCTATTCTGTACACGCAATAACATAACTTCGTGACTAAAAATAAAGGAAATATCCGTGTTATACAACGGCAATCCCTTTAAACTCGGCACAATAGAAATGGCTCGACAATGGTGCTTTGCTAGCAGCCGAACCCAATAATCCAGTTCATCAGCTTGATTTTCTTCCAATGCCAAAATAAATTGGGTAGTATCCTTATCTACCAAAGAAAATAAATTATGTTTATCAGGATATAAAATAGGAATATTTAAATGCTTCAAATACTTATTAAAAGAATCACCAGATGAAGCATTCACATCAATAAAATACTTCACATCAGCCCCTAAGAAAAATTCACTCTTAATAGCTTGATAAGCTTCTACCGCATTTTCTTGCGTACCAATAATAACTGTTTCTTTTCTATACTTCCCATTTTTTATTAAAATAAATTTTACTATAAAACGAACTAGGGGGAATAATAAAAATATACTCCCCCACATCAGCATAAAGAAAGTACGAGAAAAGGTAAGTTTTAAGAATGCAATCAGGGATAATTCAATGATACAAAACAAAAATAATGTATATATTACTTCTCTTAACTCAACCCAGAACGTTTTTCTATAGGTATAATGTCTTAACTTTAGCCAAAACCATAAAATACAGAAAAAAGTAATAAAAAAATGTATAAATGATTGCTTATAAATAGAATAATTAGGAATTAATGAAGTTACATTAGGATAAAAAATGTTTACCAAACACAATACGAGAAAAAAAGGAACAAAAACCGAACAAAAATCAAGCAGCATAAAGGTTGCTTTATAGTAAAAATCTTTTTTTTGCATTAATGGATGCCTCAACTCAAAGAAGTCTGTACGATTATATTATCGCACCACACAAAAAGCAAAGCGCTCTCCTTATTCTTGCTAGACATTTAGAGAAACAGTAGAATAGCTACAAAAAACTAAGAGTGATCGATATGAAAATTTTAGTTACTGGAGGCGCTGGTTTTATTGGTTCAGCGCTTGTTCGCCATGTCATAAAAAACACTTCACATAGCGTTATTAATGTGGATAAACTCACTTATGCTGGGAACCTTGAGTCACTTGATGAGATTTCGGATAATGCTCGCTATGCTTTTGAACAAGTAGATATCTGTGATCTTATCTCATTACAAAAGGTTTTACAAAAGCACCAACCTGATGCAGTAATGCATTTAGCAGCAGAAAGCCATGTTGATCGCTCTATTGACGCTCCAGCCGCCTTTATTGAGACAAATATTGTTGGCACTTACACGCTGTTGGAGGCAGTAAGGCAATACTGGTCAGCAATGCCCGAAAACCAAAAGCAAGATTTTCGTTTTCATCACATTTCTACAGATGAAGTGTATGGAGATTTGCATAATACAGATGAATTATTCACAGAAACAACGCCTTATGCACCAAGTAGTCCATATTCAGCATCAAAAGCCTCAAGTGATCATTTAGTGCGAGCTTGGCATCGCACATTTGGATTGCCTACAATTATAACCAATTGTTCAAATAATTATGGTCCCTACCATTTTCCAGAAAAACTAATTCCTTTGATGATTCTGAATGCCCTAGATGGCAAACCATTACCGGTTTATGGTGATGGTCAACAAATCCGAGATTGGCTGTTTGTTGAAGATCACGCTCGCGCACTCTACAAAGTAGTGACAGAAGGCCAAATTGGAGAAACCTATAATATTGGTGGACATAATGAAAAAACCAATTTAGAGGTTGTTAAAACTATCTGCGAATTATTAGAGGAGCTTGCACCGAATAAACCTGAAGGTGTAACTCATTATTCTGATTTAATTACCTTTGTGACAGATCGACCAGGACATGACTTACGTTATGCTATTGACGCTAGCAAAATAGGAAAAGAACTAGGTTGGTATCCTGAAGAAACTTTCGATACGGGCTTACGTAAAACTGTAAAATGGTATCTCAATAATTCTAAATGGTGGAAAAGAGTCTTAGATGGTTCCTATAATTTAGAACGTTTAGGTTCCAAAAGTTTATAAGGGTAAAATAGATGAAAGGAATTATTTTAGCAGGGGGATCTGGTTCGCGTCTCTACCCTATTACTCGTGGTGTATCGAAACAGTTATTACCTGTTTATGATAAACCAATGATTTATTATCCTCTTTCTGTACTAATGCTAGCAGGAATTAGAGATATTCTAATCATCACGACACCTGAAGATAACGAAAGCTTTAAACGACTTTTAGGTGACGGGGGTGATTTTGGGATAAAGCTTAAATATGCAGTACAACCTAGTCCAGATGGATTGGCACAAGCCTTTCTAATTGGAGAAGAATTTATAGGTAATGATCGCTGTTGCTTAGTTTTGGGTGATAATATCTTCTATGGTCAACATTTCAGTCCACTCCTTTATCAGGCAAGAGAACAGCAATCTGGGGCAACGGTATTCGGCTATCAAGTAAAAGACCCCGAGCGTTTTGGGGTTGTGGAATTTGATGCAAATTTCAAAGCCTTATCAATGGAAGAAAAACCAGAACATCCAAAATCCAATTGGGCAGTAACTGGACTTTATTTTTATGATAATCGTGTTGTGGATTTTGCAAAACAAATTAAGCCTTCTGCGAGAGGGGAATTAGAAATTACTACCTTAAATCAAATGTACTTGGAAGATGGTTCATTAACAGTGCAGCTATTAGGTCGTGGATTCGCTTGGCTAGATACTGGCACATATGAAAGTCTACATGAAGCATCTTCTTTCATTCGTACAATAGAGAATATTCAAGCTCTCCAAATTGCTTGCTTAGAAGAAATCGCTTGGCGTAATGGTTGGCTAACAACAGAACAGTTAATTCAACTTGCCACTCCGATGAAAAAAAATCGCTATGGTCAATATTTATTACATTTAATTGGAGAGCAATAATCATGCCTCGGATTCTAGTTACTGGAAGCAATGGACAAGTAGGTCAATGCTTAGTTGAACGATTGAAAGATAAAGTAGATTTACTTGCCCTTGATCGTGATCAACTAGATATAACCGATATAAAAGCGGTAAATCATACAATTAAACAATTTAGACCGGATGTTGTGATTAATGCAGCTGCATATACTGCAGTAGATAAAGCTGAATCAGATCAAGAAATGGCTAAATTGATCAATGTTAATGGAGTGAAAAATCTAGCCATTGCTTGCGAAGAAATATCTGCTGCTTTATTGCATATTTCTACAGATTATGTTTTTGATGGCAATAAAAATCTTATGTATGCATATACAGAAGAAGATGAGACAAACCCTCAAAGTGTCTATGGGAAAACTAAATTACAAGGTGAAATAGTAGCCCAGAAATATTGCCAAAAAACAATTATTTTACGAACCTCTTGGGTCTTTTGTGAATACGGTAATAACTTTGTTAAGACAATGCTGCGCTTAGCAAAGACGCATAATGAGTTAGGTATTGTGTCCGATCAATTTGGCTCTCCTACATATGCCGGAGATATTGCTAATGCACTAATCAAAATTTCAGATACTATCATTGCCGAAAAAAATATTTCCTACGGAGTTTACCATTTCTCTGGTTATCCTTATGTAAATTGGTTTGAATTTGCTCAAACTATTTTTACTATTGCATCTCAAAAAAATCTATTGCATCATATACCTCAAATAATCCCCATTAGTACTGAAAAGTACTTTACAAAAGCCAAAAGACCAATGAATTCTAAATTGAAGAATAGTAAGATAAAAAAACAATTTGATATACTACCAAGTAACTGGCAAAATGGATTAGAAGATATTCTAAAATACAGTTAATTATAAAAATTTATCATGGAAATTATTAATACAGCCATTGCTGATGTCAAGATCCTAAATCCTAAAGTTTTTAGTGATGATCGTGGTTATTTTATGGAAACCTTTCGGGATCGATGGTTTAAAAAAAATGTATGTAATCGGACTTTTGTTCAGGAAAATCATTCAAAATCAACTAAAGGTGTGCTAAGAGGTCTACATTATCAGACAAAGAACCCCCAAGGAAAGTTAGTAAGAGTTATCGCAGGAGTAATTTTTGATGTTGCTGTAGATCTTCGTAAAAACTCACCAACTTTTGGTAAATGGGTAGGTGAAATTTTATCAGCTGAAAATAAAAGGCAGTTGTGGATACCTGAAGGATTTGCCCATGGTTTTTATGTTTTAAGTGATGAAGCTGAATTTGTGTATAAGTGTACTGACTATTATAATCCTAACGCTGAACACTCCTTAATTTGGAATGACCCTACTATAGGCATTGAATGGCCCATAATTGGAGAACCTAATTTATCAAATAAAGATTTATTAGGTAACTATCTTAATAAAGCAGTTCTATTTGAGTAAAAGTATTTTAAATATGATAAAAAAAGAGATTTCAGAAATCTATCGTTATAGAGAACTATTAAAACAACTAATAATAAAAGATATCAAACTAAAATATAGACGTAGTTATCTTGGCTATATTTGGAGCATTTTAAATCCACTCATGATGATGCTTGTTTTAGTGATTATCTTTTCTAGTTTATTTAGGTTTGATGTCCCAAATTACCCTGTATATTTACTAACTGGTCAAGTGTTATTTAATTTTGTTGCGGAAGCAACAAATATGTCTGTTTCCTCAATTACCGGAAATGGGGCATTGCTCAAAAAAACTTATGTACCTAAAGCAATATTTCCGATAGCTAGAGTAACCAGTTCTCTGGTTAATTTATTGTTTTCTCTACTTGCATTAGCATTAGTCATGCTTATTACCTCTACATCTATATCTTGGCACACGCTATTAATCCCTATAGTCTTTATAGAAGTTTATTTCTTCACTTTAGGGCTTAGCTTATTATTAGCAAGCAGTGCAGTATTTTTTCGAGATATACAATACTTGTGGGGAGTACTAATTTCTATCTGGTTATATATGACCCCAATATTTTACCCTGTATCAATTATTCCTGATGAGTATCAGACACTGTACCAAAACCTAAATCCTATGTATGGTTACTTATTACAATTTAGAGATCTTGTTCTATATGCCAAACCACTACCAATGGGGTGGCTCTATCAAGGTTCAATTACTGCTATTATAATATTAGTAATCGGATTATGGTTTTTCAACCGTAAGAAAAATCAATTTATTTTATATATATAACTATGAATGATATTATTATAGATATACAGAATGCATCTGTTCGCTTTAACAAATCTACTGAAAATATAAGTGGACTAAAAGAATACGTTATAAAACTTCTTAAAGGTCAACTAATGTTTGAAGAGTTTTTTGCTTTAAAAGACATTAATCTGCAAATTAAAAGGGGAGAATCATGGGGACTCATTGGAAAAAATGGTTCTGGTAAATCAACCCTACTTAAATTGATTTGTGGTATTCTTCAACCTTATACAGGAAAAGTATCTGTATCAGGAACAATAGCTCCTTTAATTGAACTTGGTGCTGGCTTTGATTACGAACTTACTGCAAGGGAAAATATCTTTTTAAACGGCGCATTACTTGGTCATAATAAAAAATTTATGCAATCAAAATTTGATGAGATTATTGAGTTTTCCGAATTATCAGATTTTGTTGATGTTCCTCTAAAAAACTATTCTTCTGGAATGTCTGCAAGACTTGGCTTTGCAATTGCTACAATGGTAAAGGCTGATATTTTAATTGTAGATGAAGCCTTAGCTGTGGGAGATAGCGCTTTTCAAGAAAAGTGTAAAATAAGAATGGGAGAACTTCTCACGAATGGTAGTACTCTACTATTTGTTTCCCACTCCATAGAACAAATACAAGAATTATGTGCTCAATCAATTTTATTAGAACAAGGTCATATAAAGAAAATAGGTTATACTACTGATGTGAGAAAAGAATATGAAAAATAAAGATATCAATAGATTAGATTCTATATGTATAAATGAGAAAGTTAAGGTTATATTTACAGATTTTTTTGATACTATCGTATCTAGAAGCTGTCATCCTGAAGAAATCAAATTATTCTGGTCTGCTGAAATTATCGATTATTATAATATTAATTGTAGCACCACTACGCTATATAAATTACGTAATAAATGTGAACAAGAGATTTGTGATATTAACCTTTCTTTAAATGGTGAATCTGAACTCCAATACTCTGACATGATTATTCTTTTATATCAAGCAATATGCGACAAATTTGGATTTAAAAATAATTTAAATGATTTTATTCAAAAGTGTATAGAAATTGAATTAAGAATAGAAAAAAACAAACAATTTGTTAATAAAGATGTGATTAAATTTCTAGTAAAAATGAAGAAATTAAATAAACCAATCTTTATTATTTCTGATTTTTATTTAGGTAAAGATTTTATTTACAATCTTTTGAAACATCATAAACTAGAAAGTTTAATAAATGACATTTATGTATCATCAGATTATATTAAAACCAAAAGAAGCTCTAATCTATATAAATATGTTATCTCTGATTTAAACCTAAATACTGAAAATATATTGATGATTGGAGACAACATTCACAGCGATAAAGACATTCCTGAAAGTCTAGGAATAAATGCTATCCATATACCAAGAGACATGTCTCGTTATGATAACTCATGGAAGAATAATAATCAGAATAGCTTTAAAGTTGCTATAGATGATTTGCTTCGTAAGAAAAAGTTCCCATTTAACTGGTCTGTAATTGGATACTATCTTTTTATTAAAAAATTACAACAAGAGTGTGATATTAATAATATACATAAAATTAACTTTCTTGCTAGAGAAGGGCAATTCCTAAAGAACTTGTTTGACTTATATTTAAAACATACACAAAAATTTAGTAATATTCAAACGGTTTATTTTTATACGTCTAGAAGATGTACCTACCTACCATCTTTATATGAACTGAACATTGATGCATTTGATCAATTATTAAACCAATATCCGAGTATAAGTTTAGAAAATCTATTGGCAAGTATAGGTCTGGAAAAAAACATCAAAAAGTATTATCAAGAAGATCCCACTATTAATTTTTATGGAAAACACCTTAATTTAAAATTAAGTGAAGATTTTAAGAAATTACTAAAAATAGAATCATTTGTCTCTGACTTCTATTCTGAATCAAGCACACAAAGAAGTCTATTAAGAGATTATACTATAAGCAATCTAAATACAGATGGAAAGCTATACCTTGTAGATGTAGGTTGGAAAGGAAGCATACAAGATAACATAAATAGAGCGACAAATATTACTACAGTGGGATATTATATGGGATTACTAAATAATGCCTATATCTCAATGAATAATATAAAATATGGATTATTATACCGTGCTTTTGGAAGAAAAACGACAAAAAGCTGCTTTAATGAGTTTAGAACTTTATTTGAGGTTTTATCCTCTGCGGATCATGGCTCTGTTATAAGATACACTAGTAAAGCTAATAATGTGGATTTAGACTATAACCAGGAAGAGGAAAAAATTTACTTAGAATATATAAAACCATTACAGAAATACATTGAAATTCTGTTTATTGAGATATTAAAAATAGAAAATATTTATGCTCTTTCCTATAAAGAAAAAATGAAAATACTATCATCTATTTATGAAAAAAAATGCTTACTTCCAACATCAGATGAAATAAAACTATTTTATGATATGGAGTTTTATGAAAACTTTGGGCTGCTAGAACATAATAAATTATCCTATAAGAAGAATATTAAAGAGAAAATTATATTCTTAAAAAATCTAATTAAGAAACCTAAGGATACAATATCAAGATCATTCTGGAAACCATTGATGTTTAATGAATACAACTTGGGAATTCTTTCATATATATATTTTTTATACAAAAAGCTATCTATTTCTAAGAAAACAAGAGGGTAAAATACATGAAAATTTGTTTTTTATTATGGAGTCCTGATATTAGTGGAGGAACAAATGTCATCTTTCAACATGCTATTAGGCTACAAGAAAAATACAATCACAACGTATATATTGTCACTCATGAGGAAATAAATCATGAACAGCTAAATTGGTTTCCTGAAGCTAAAAAGTTAAATTGGATTACTTATGATAAATCCTCTGATATTAAATTCGATATTTGTATCGCAACATGGTGGAGAACTGTATTTTATCTAAAATATATAAATTCTACCCACTATGTATACTTCGTACAATCTATTGAATCAAGATTTTATCCGGACAATGAAGTTGTACTAAGAAATCTTATTGAACTTACTTATAGTTTAGATCTTAAGATAATTACTGAAGCTAACTGGATAAAAAATTACCTGAAAAAGAATTATGATAAAGATTGCTATCTAGTGCTAAATGGTATAAATAAAGCTGACTTTTCAAATAACCTAGTACCTTTTAAAGAAAGAGATGAAAGAAAAATTAGAGTGCTAGTAGAAGGCCCACTAGGAGTATCCTTTAAAAATACGGAACTCGCTATTTCTTTAGCTAAAAAATCCTTAGCTGATGAAGTTTGGTTGTTAACATCAACTGATACGATAGCATATCCAGGAATAGATAAACTTTATTCAAAAATTCCTCACGATGAAGTAGGTAAAGTTTACTCATCTTGTGATATTCTTGTCAAACTATCGACTGTTGAAGGAATGTTTGGTCCACCTCTTGAGGCCTTTCATTGTGGAGCAACTAGCATAACTTATGACGTTACTGGGTATGATGAATATATTATCGATAAAAAGAATGCATTAGTATCTTTTTCAAGAACTGATATTGATATAATTGAAAAAATTAATCTATTAGTAAAAAATAAAGCTCTATTGAAGTCTTTAAAAAAAGAAGCTCTAGAAACGGCTCAAAAGTGGCCATCATGGGACGCTAGTTCTGAGCAGTTTAACAAAGTGTGCCATCTAATTCTTAATAGTGGAGAAACACAAAATATAAAATTAATATCAAAAGAGTCTGAACTATTATGGAATATGTATGAAAATCATATAAATGAAATAAATAATATTAATCAAACAATGAAAATATCTTTAAAAAGAACCATTTCATCTAAATTAGCCAAATACCCTAAAATATTTTCTATAACTAGAAAAATTTATCATACGTTAAGAAGCTATATTTAGAATTATGAATAAGTATGATGTTATCATATGTACATATAATGGTCGGAAATATTTGACAGACCAGATGAATAGTATTTTAGCACAATCTACTTCTCCTCAGAATATTATAATCTCGGATGATTATTCTTCTGATGGAACTGTTAGTTGCGTTAGGAAATTATTAGAAGAAAGTAGATATGTCAATTATTGCATAATACAAGGTCCTCAAAAGGGTATTTCATTTAACTTTCTTAAAGCACTAGAACATACAGATAGTGATTATATCTTTCTAGCTGACCAAGATGATATATGGATTTCGAATAAAATAGAGACTTTCTTCTCTTATATTAATAAGTATGGTTTATCTGAGAATATTCCACAACTTTATTTTAGTGATGCAACACTAATTGATGATGTAGGTAGTCATATTGCGAATAGCTTTTTTGATTACCAAGGAATTACTCCTACAGTTTTAAATGATGATTCTATTATTTATAAAAACTGTGTTCAAGGAGCATCTTGTTGCATAAATAAAGCACTAAAAGACCTTATTTTATCTAGCTTAGATCAAGTAAATATAAAAAATCTATATATGCATGATTGGTGGATTGCACTGTTGGCTAAATATTATGGTGAGAGTTACTTTATTGATCAACCAACATTATTATATAGACAGCATCATAATAATCAAATCGGTACATTTAACAAGAAATGGAAATTATTCTATTATTTCAAACATTTAAGAAAATTTATTGCTAATTTCATGTTAGCAATAAAACAAATGAAAGAGTTAGAAAAATTTAACCATGTTATTCCAAGTTCTATTTTGAAGCCTCGTTCTGAGCGAAAATATAGACATGTACCATTTTTGAAAAGATGCATTATCTATTTATTTAGGCTGTAATTAGTTATACCAATTAACCATATAATTATTTTATGAAAATAGCTCTATTTGTTCCCACTTATAATGCTGGTGAACTGTGGAAATCTTGGATTCAATCTTATCAACAGCAGAAATTAAAAGCAGATAAAGTTATTATTATCGACTCATCTTCTCGCGATAAAACAGTTGAATTATCTGAACAAGCTAATTTTGAAATAACCGTTATTCCTACTCGTGAATTTAATCATGGTGGGACTAGAAATTTATCAGCCTCCTTGTCCAAGGATGCTGATATTTTCGTTTTTCTAACACAAGATGCACTTCTCTCATCTCCCTTTAGCCTGCAAAAAATTATTGAACCATTTTCAGATTCTCAAGTAGCTGCGGTGTATGGACGCCAACTTCCACATAAAGATGCAAATCCATTAGCTGCACACGCTCGCTTATTCAACTACCCAGACAAGACAATAATAAAAAACCAAAAAGATATTGCTAGGCTAGGGATAAAAACAGTATTTATCTCTAATTCTTTTGCTGCATATCGAGCTTCTTTATTTAAAGAACTAGGAGGATTTCCCGATAATGTAATTATGGCAGAAGATATGCATTTAGCCGCAAGAATTATTGGAGCTGGATATAAGATTGCTTATTCTACTGAAGCCACTGTATATCACTCTCATAACTACACTCCTTGGCAGGAATTTAAACGTTATTTTGATACGGGTGTCTTTCAAAAACAAGAAAATTGGATACAAGAAAAATTTGGCAAACCAACAGGTGAAGGCCGGCGATTTGTACTATCTGAAATGAAATATCTAACAAAAAATGCTCCTTTTTGGATTCCTAGAGCAATATTCACAACCTTATTCAAATTTGTTGGATATAAATTGGGTGTTTATTACGGTATATTACCGAAAACGTTCATTCGATTCTTCAGTATGCATAAGCAATACTGGAATAAATAATGCAAATAAACATTATTTATTCCATACAACAAACTAAATCGGTAAAACCTCTCTACCGAAATTTTCGTTAATCATTTCTGCTGCAGCGAGGTAGAAAGCGCTGAGTGCGGTGATTAAGCCTAAACAGCCACCCACTTGTACTAAACCGTGAAGCCCGAATCCATCACCAATCGCTAATGCGTAAAAGGTTAAGACTAAGAAGAAAAAGATCGTGCGTAAGGCTTTTGGTTTGCTGAATGAAGCGATGAACATCATTAAGGTAAATGTTCCCCAAGCGGCAAGGTAGCAACCTAAAAATGCAGGGCTGGCTGTTGGCATAAATTGTACGAACAATGCCCAAGACCACCAAAATGATCCGTAGCTGATAAAGGCGGTGAAACCAAAGGTGTTGCCTTTGCGATATTCCATAATGCCTGCGATTAATTGTGCCGTTCCACCAAAAGCGAATGCCATTGCGAGCACGACGGAAATTCCGTCTTGTTTATCAAAGATACCCGCATTAATTAAGCTTAATAAAAATGTGGTTAATGCAAAACCACATAAACCTAACGGACCCGGATTTGCTAATTTTTCAGTTGTTTGCGTTGTCATAATATTCCTCAGAAAGAGATAAAATAAGAACGCGGATTATGCTAGATATTGCCTTGAAAATAAAGCGATTTTATAGAAATCAAGCAGAAAAATTTGGCGAAGATGATTTTTTAAGTGCGGTGGAAAAATTATGAGTTTTTCACTGCGCTTTATGTGCTTTGTTAAACATACAAAACGTTATGTAATACCAAAGCACACGCAATTATCTTCTGTTCTATCCATTATTAAAATCAGTTTATTGCCAAGTGCGGTAGAAAATTTTTGATTTTTTCACCGAACTTATTTATTCGCACAAATAAAAAAGCCCGACACGATGTTCGGGCTTTTGGTTGCTTGTTAGCGATTATTCTGCATCTTCTGCCATATTTAACATTTCAGCAAGACTTGCGGTTGCATCGTCTGCGGTGAATGTAAATTCTGAAGCAATTTCTTCATCAGAAATGGTTGATGCTTTGGTTACTTGCTCAGGTTCAACGATACCTGCGGCACGGTTTTTCTGGCGTTGTTGGTGATACGCAAAACCTGTACCTGCTGGGATCAAACGACCAACGATAACGTTCTCTTTCAAGCCACGTAATTCATCGCGTTTACCTGCCACAGCTGCTTCCGTAAGCACGCGGGTGGTTTCTTGGAATGAGGCGGCTGAGATAAAGGATTCGGTCGCCAATGAGGCTTTGGTGATACCCAATAACTCACGCTCAAACTCAACCAATGGTTTACCTTCCGCTTCACGTTTTTGGTTAACCATTTTCACACGTGCAACTTCCACTTGCTCACCTTCTAAGAATTCAGAGTCATAAGCCTTCGTGATGATGGCTTTACGCAACATTTGGCGAACGATAACTTCGATATGTTTATCGTTAATTTTTACCCCTTGTAAGCGGTAAACTTCTTGCACTTCGTTAACAATGTAATCAGTTACTGCGTGTACACCGCGCAAACGTAGAATATCGTGTGGCGTTTCTGCACCATCAGAAATCAGATCCCCACGCTCTACCATTTCGCCTTCAAATACGTTGAGCTGACGCCATTTTGGAATCATTTCTTCGTACACTTCACCTTCTGTTGGGGTGATAAGTAAGCGGCGTTTACCTTTGGTTTCTTTACCGAAGGAAACAATACCTGAAATTTCTGCTAGGATTGCTGGCTCTTTCGGTTTACGCGCTTCAAAGAGATCCGCTACGCGTGGAAGACCACCGGTAATATCTTTCGTTCCCGCTGATTCTTGTGGAATACGCGCAAGGGAATCCCCCACGTGAACTTCCGCACCATCTTCAAGGGTTACAATCGCTTTACCTGGTAAGGTGTACTGTGCAGGTATATCTGAACCTGCAACAAGAATGTCGTTGCCTTGCGCATCAACAAGTTTAATGGTTGGACGTAAATCCTTACCTGCTGTTGCACGTTCACCCACATCTTGTACTACGATTGAAGATAGACCAGTTAATTCATCAGTTTGACGAGTTACAGTTACACCATCAGTAATATCTACGAATTTCACGAAACCTGATACTTCAGAAACCACTGGCATTGTATGTGGATCCCAGTTCGCTACGGTTTCGCCCGCGTTCACTTCATCGCCATCTGCTTTGTTTAACACTGCACCGTAAGGCACTTTATAATGCTCTTTGGTACGACCAAATGCGTCAATAATGGTTAATTCAGTGTTACGCGAAGTTAAGACCAATTTGCCTTCTTTGTTCGTTACGAATTTCACGTTGGCTAAACGTAACGTACCGTTATTCTTAACTTGAATGCTTGATTCTTTCGCTGCCGCAGATGCCGCACCACCGATATGGAACGTACGCATCGTTAGCTGTGTACCCGGCTCACCGATTGATTGTGCTGCGATAACCCCCACGGCTTCACCTTGGTTGATAAGGTGTCCGCGTGCAAGATCGCGTCCGTAACATTTCGCACACACACCAAAGTTGGTGTCACAGGTTACAACAGAGCGTACCTTGATACTATCTACGGAATTTTCATCAATTAGATCACAAAGTTTTTCATCTAATAAAGTATTACGCGGAATTAAAACTTCGTCTGTCCCCGGTTTTAAGATGTCTTCTGCCGCCACACGACCTAATACACGATCACGCAGAGGTTCTTTTACATCTCCCCCTTCGATTAATGGGGTCATTACGATACCTTCGTAAGTGCCACAGTCATCTTCGATGATCACTAAATCTTGTGCCACATCGACTAAACGGCGGGTTAAGTAACCAGAGTTCGCCGTTTTTAATGCCGTATCCGCCAAACCTTTACGCGCACCGTGGGTTGAAATAAAGTACTGAAGTACGTTCAAGCCTTCACGGAAGTTTGCGGTAATTGGTGTTTCGATAATTGAGCCGTCTGGACGCGCCATCAAACCACGCATACCAGCAAGCTGACGAATCTGTGCGGCAGAACCACGCGCTCCAGAATCTGCCATCATAAAGATGCTGTTAAATGAAGCTTGTTTTTCTAGCTCACCTTCATGGTTTACCACTTCTTCTTGAGAAAGGTTTTCCATCATCGCTTTGGCTACGCGCTCATTCGCCGCCGCCCAAATATCGATTACTTTGTTATAACGCTCACCTGCTGTTACCAAACCTGATTGGAATTGCTCTTGGATTTCTGCGACTTCTTGTTCTGCGGCTGAAATAATTTCATATTTCTTCGCTGGGATCACCATATCATCAATCCCTACTGATGAACCAGAACGTGCAGCGTAAGCAAAACCGGTGTACATAATTTGGTCAGCAAACAATACGCTCGCTTTCAATCCTAAACGGCGATAGCTTTCGTTAATTAATTTTGAAATCGCTTTTTTGCCTAAGGTTTGGTTGAACAAGCTAAATGGCATACCTTTTGGTGCGATCATCCATAAAATGGCGCGACCAATTGTGGTGTCCACAAGGCTAGTTTGCGGTACAAATTCGTTAGAGGCATCTTTCACATATTCTGTGATACGCACTTTCACGCGAGAATGTAATTCCGCTTGACCTGTACGATAAGCTTTCTCCGCTTCGCGTGGATCTTGCAATAACATTCCTTCGCCTTTACCGTTCACTTTATCACGGGTCATATAGTAAAGACCTAATACAACGTCCTGTGATGGTACGATAATCGGCTCACCATTTGCTGGTGAAAGAATGTTGTTGGTTGACATCATCAAAGCACGTGCTTCAAGCTGTGCTTCAAGGGTTAATGGCACGTGAACCGCCATTTGGTCACCATCGAAGTCCGCGTTGAACGCCGCACACACTAATGGGTGTAATTGAATCGCTTTACCTTCAATTAAGATCGGCTCAAAGGCTTGAATACCCAAACGGTGCAAGGTTGGCGCACGGTTCAATAGGATTGGGTGTTCACGAATTACTTCTGCCAAAATATCCCATACGATAGCGTCTTCACGCTCAACCATTTTCTTCGCGGCTTTGATTGTAGTTGCAAAGCCACGGCTTTCTAATTTGGCATAAATAAATGGACGGAATAATTCCAACGCCATTTTTTTCGGTAAACCACATTGATGTAGATGTAAGTATGGCCCTACGGTGATTACAGAACGGCCTGAGTAATCTACACGTTTACCCAATAAGTTTTGACGGAAACGACCTTGTTTACCTTTGATCATATCCGCAAGTGATTTCAATGGACGGCGGTTAGAACCGGTAATTGCACGGCCACGGCGACCATTATCTAATAACGCATCAACAGATTCTTGTAACATACGTTTTTCGTTACGCACGATAATATCTGGCGCGATCAAGTCTAATAAGCGTTTTAAACGGTTATTACGGTTGATCACACGGCGATATAAATCGTTCAAATCTGAAGTGGCAAAACGTCCGCCATCAAGTGGCACTAATGGACGTAAATCTGGTGGTAACACTGGCAATACGGTCATCACCATCCATTCAGGTTTATTGCCTGATTGAATGAAAGATTCTAATAATTTTAAGCGTTTCGTGATTTTTTTGCGTTTAGTTTCTGAATTGGTTTCTTGCAACTCTTCACGCAAGGTTTCACATTCCACTTCTAGATCCATATCACGCAATAACGCTTGGATCGCTTCCGCCCCCATTTTGGCTTCAAATTCATCGCCCCAACGGTCTTCTGCGTCCATATATTGTTCTTCCGTTAATAATTGACCTTTTTCAAGATCAGTCATTCCCGGCTCAGTAACAATGTAAGATTCAAAATAAAGTACACGTTCAATATCACGCAACGGCATATCTAATAATAAGCCGATACGGGACGGTAAAGATTTTAAGAACCAGATATGAGCAACAGGTGAAGCAAGTTCAATATGCCCCATACGTTCACGGCGAACTTTTGCTTGTGTCACTTCTACGCCACATTTTTCACAAATTACCCCACGGTGTTTTAAGCGTTTATATTTTCCGCATAAACATTCGTAGTCTTTTACTGGCCCGAAAATACGCGCACAGAAAAGTCCGTCACGCTCTGGTTTAAACGTACGGTAGTTGATGGTTTCAGGTTTCTTAACTTCACCAAATGACCAAGAACGGATCATATCAGGTGAGGCTAAACCAATTTTGATCACATCAAAATCTTCGCTGGATTTAGATTGTGCTTTTAAAAACTTAACTAAGTCTTTCACAGATTTTGCTCCTGTCGGAGTTAAACTTATCCAAGTGCGGTGTAAAATTTTGAATTTTTTCACCGCACTTGAGCGTACTTTAGCTTTCGCTTATCAGATTATTCTTCGTCTAAGTCGATGTTGATACCGAGTGAACGAATTTCTTTCATAATTACGTTGAAAGATTCTGGTGTACCCGGATCCATTTGTTGGTTACCGCTCACGATGTTTTTGTACATCTTCGTACGGCCGTTCACATCATCGGATTTAACGGTAAGCATTTCTTGTAAGGTGTAAGCGGCACCATAAGCTTCAAGCGCCCAAACCTCCATCTCACCGAAACGCTGACCACCGAACTGTGCTTTACCACCCAATGGTTGCTGCGTAACAAGGCTATAAGAACCTGTTGAACGCGCGTGCATTTTGTCATCAACTAAGTGGTTCAATTTGAGCATATACATATAACCTACGGTTACTGGACGTTCAAATTTCTCACCTGTGCGACCATCGTATAAGGTAATTTGACCTGAAGTTGGCAACCCACCTAGCTCTAATAAGCCTTTAATTTCTTCTTCGTGCGCACCATCAAATACTGGCGTTGCCAATGGTAAACCTTTGCGTAAGTTTTGTGCTAAACGCATCACTTCTTCATCGGTAAAGGTTGAAAGATCCACTTTTTGTGAACCGCCACCTAAGTCATAGGCTTTTTGGATATAACCACGCAATTTCTCAACATCTTGTTTTTGCTTGATCATTGCATTGATTTGATCACCAATTCCTTTCGCCGCTAAACCTAAGTGCGTTTCAAGGATCTGACCGATGTTCATACGTGAAGGTACGCCCAGTGGGTTCAATACGATATCTACTGGCTGACCATTTTCGTCATACGGCATATCTTCAACTGGGTTGATTTTTGAGATAACCCCTTTGTTACCGTGACGACCCGCCATTTTATCCCCTGGTTGGATTTGGCGTTTCACCGCAAGATATACTTTCACCACTTTCAATACGCCCGGTGCAAGATCATCACCTTGAATAATTTTGCCACGTTTTACTTCAAGTTTATGCTCAAAGTCTTTACGAAGTTCTTCATATTGCTCAGCTAATTGCTCTAACTGGCTTTGTTTCGCTTCGTCTGAAAGGGTTTGTTCTAACCATTTGGTGCGTTCTAATTGATCTAATTGCGCAGCGTCAATTCCGCCTGAAATCAATAAGTTGCGAACGCGAGCAAACAAGCCTGCTTCTAAGATCTCTAATTCTTCCACAAGATCTTTTTTCGCTTGTTTTAACTGCATTTCTTCGATTTCTAAAGCGCGTTTATCTTTTTCTACGCCATCACGGGTGAACACTTGAACGTCAATAACTGTACCAGATACGCTGTTTGGTACGCGTAATGAAGAATCTTTTACATCAGACGCTTTTTCACCAAAGATTGCGCGTAATAATTTTTCTTCTGGGGTTAATTGCGTTTCACCTTTTGGTGTTACTTTACCCACAAGAATATCGCCGCCTTTTACTTCTGCACCGATATACACAATCCCTGATTCATCAAGTTTGCTTAATGCCGCTTCACCTACGTTTGGAATATCTGCAGTGATTTCTTCAGAACCAAGTTTGGTATCACGCGCCACACAAGAAAGCTCTTGAATGTGAATAGTGGTGAAACGATCTTCTTGCACCACACGCTCAGACACTAACATTGAGTCTTCGAAGTTATAACCATTCCAAGGCATAAATGCCACGCGCATATTTTGACCAAGGGCAAGTTCACCTAAATCCGTTGAAGGACCATCAGCAAGGATTTCACCACGCTCAATTGGCTCACCTAATTTCACGCAAGGAATTTGGTTAATACAAGTATTTTGGTTAGAGCGGGTATATTTCACAAGGTTGTAAATATCAATACCGGCTTCACCTGCAACGGTTTCATCTTCGTTTACTTTTACAACGATACGCGAAGCATCAACGTATTGGATTGTTCCACCACGTTTTGCTACAACCGCAACACCAGAGTCTAATGCCACCGGTTTTTCCATACCTGTACCGACTAATGGTTTATCCGCACGCAAGGTTGGTACCGCTTGGCGTTGCATGTTCGCCCCCATCAAGGCACGGTTCGCATCATCGTGTTCAAGGAACGGGATAAGCGCCGCTGCCACAGAAACGATTTGCTGTGTAGATACGTCCATATAGTGAATTTCTTCTGGACGATATAAACCAGACTCACCGTGTTCACCACGACAGGTTACGAAAGTATCGGTAAAGCGTAATTCATCATCTAAGTTTGAGTTCGCCTGCGCAATGATATATTTGCCTTCTTCAATAGCAGATAAATATTCAATTTCTTCAGTAACTTGGCCATTTACCACTTTGCGATATGGTGTTTCTAAGAAACCATAATCGTTAGTACGCGCATACACCGCTAAAGAGTTGATCAAACCGATGTTTGGACCTTCAGGGGTTTCGATTGGACACACGCGACCATAGTGAGTTGCGTGAACATCTCGCACCTCAAAGCCTGCACGTTCACGGGTTAAACCACCTGGCCCTAAGGCTGAAATACGGCGTTTATGGGTTACTTCTGAAAGCGGGTTATTTTGATCCATAAACTGGGAAAGTTGTGATGAACCAAAGAATTCTTTCACCGCTGCCGAAATTGGTTTGGCATTGATTAAATCTTGTGGTGTAACTGCTTCAAGATCGCCTAAAGAAAGACGCTCTTTCACCGCACGCTCAACACGCACTAAACCAATACGGAATTGGTTTTCTGCCATTTCACCTACTGAACGAATACGGCGGTTACCTAAGTGGTCAATATCATCTACTTCGCCACGGCCATTACGGATATCGATTAATTTACGCATTACATTAACGATATCTTCTTTGCTTAAAATGCCGCTGCCAGTGGTTTCTTCAATGCCTAAAGAGCGGTTGAATTTCATACGACCTACCGCAGATAAATCATAGCGATCTGGTGAGAAGAACAGGTTATCAAATAAACCTTCTGCCGCTTCTTTTGTTGGCGGCTCACCTGGACGCATCATACGATAGATTTCAACCAATGCACTTAAGCGATCAGTAGTTGGATCTACGCGTAAAGTATCTGAAATATATGGGCCGTAGTCTAAATCGTTAGTAAATAGGGTTTCGATCGTTTTGTAACCTGCTTGAGCAAGTTTCGCTAAAATCTCTAGCGTAATTTCACCATTGGCAGGACAAATCACTTCGCCAGTTTCAAGATCAACATAATCTTTCGCTGCCACTTTACCCACAATGTATTCTGTTGGCACTTCAACCTGAGTCACATTGTCTTTTTCAAGGGCGCGGATATGACGAGCAGTAATACGGCGACCGACTTCAACATAAGTTTTTCCATTTGCCACAATATCGAAAGTTGCCGTTTCACCACGCAATCTTTCTGGCACTAAGGTCATTAATAATTTGTTATCTTCAATTTGGAAAACAACTTTATCGAAGAATAAGTCTAAAATTTCTTCTGTTGTATAGTTTAATGCACGCAAAATAATGGTTGCCGGCAATTTACGGCGGCGGTCAATACGCGCATATAAGTTATCTTTTGGATCAAACTCAAAATCTAACCAAGAACCACGGTAAGGAATAATACGTGCGTTATAAAGCACTTTTCCTGATGAGTGCGTTTTACCTTTGTCGCTATCAAAGAATACGCCTGGGCTACGGTGTAATTGCGAAACGATTACACGCTCAGTACCATTAATCACAAATGTTCCGTTATCTGTCATTAATGGGATTTCACCCATATAAACTTCTTGTTCTTTAATATCTTTAATTGTGCCTGGCGCGGCATCTTTGTCATAGCTAACAAGACGTAATTTCACACGCAATGGTGCAGCATAAGTGGTACCGCGAATTTGACATTCACGCACATCAAATACTGGCTCGCCTAAGCGATAGCTCACATATTGTAATTCCGTATTGCCATTGTTGCTGACAATTGGAAATACAGAACGGAATGCCGCTTCTAAGCCTTGCTGACCATCTGGATCTCTTTGGATAAATTTATCGAAAGAATCAAGTTGAATAGTTAATAAATAAGGTACATTTAAAACTTGCGGACGTTTGCCGAAGTCTTTACGAATACGTTTTTTCTCAGTATAGGAGTAACCCATTGGTTTTCCTCAGTAAATTTTAGTGAGACCGAGTTGATATAAAAGAAAAGTGCGGTGATTTTTTCACGCATTTTTATCATATCAATGATGAATCCGTTTTCAGATACCGCACTCTGAACCTTACTTCTGATGAGCGGGTTGCCATCAAACTACCAGAAAACTAGCCTGATTCACGCAACAAAACGGTGATTATTCAGTATATTTTTAATCCAAAAAGGTTTGTGAATTAAAAATGGCTGAGTATTATATAATATCTCGCAAGATAAAGTCAATTTACATTTCAAATAATTCGGATATATAAAAGCCCGTTTCTGATTGAAACGGGCGTTATACAAATTATCTTGAAAGATAATCGTTACAATGTTGGCATACTAAAAGCAGCGCCACCATCTCTTACTTTATTGTTAGGCCAGCGGCTAGTTACTGTTTTCATTCTTGTATAGAAGCGAACACCGTCAGGTCCATAAGCATTGAGCGGCCCAAAAATAGAAGCTTTCCATCCACCAAAGCAATGGAATGCCATAGGAACTGGAATTGGGATATTAATACCAACCATACCAGCTTTAACATCATGGCTATATTGACGCGCAGCGTCACCATCACTCGTAAATATTGCACTACCATTACCATATTGATGTGCATTGATCAGATTAATTGCTTCTTGGTAATTTTTAGCACGAACAATGGCAAGAACTGGACCAAAAATTTCTTCTTTATAAATAGTCATATCTGGTGTGACATGATCAAACAAACTACCACCGATAAAATAACCATCTTCGTGTCCTGCTACTTTGTAATGTCGACCATCAACAACGAGTTTTGCACCCTCAGTAACTCCTGAATCAACATAACTAGAGACTTTGTTCAAATGTTCTTTAGAAATTAAAGGCCCCATATCATTTTCTTTTTCACCATCAGGTAAAATACCCGGCCCGATACGTAACGCCTCTACTTTAGGTGCTAAATTCTTAACCAAAAGGTCGGCATAATTATCATCAATAGTAACCGCAACGGATAATGCCATGCAACGTTCACCTGCCGCACCAAAAGCAGCCCCTAATAGCGCATTTGCTGTTGTTTCAATATCTGCATCTGGCATAATCAATGCATGATTTTTTGCCCCTCCAAGTGCTTGTACACGTTTTCCATAGGCAGATCCCGTTTCATAGATATATTGGGCGATTGGGGTTGAACCAACGAAACTTACTGCTTGAACTCGAGGATCTTTTAGCAATACATCTACAACTTCTTTATCACCTTGAACAACATTAAATACCCCATCGGGTAATCCCGCTTCTTTTAATAGCTCGGCTAAACGAATAGAAAGTGAAGGATCTTTTTCTGATGGTTTTAAAACAAACGTATTACCACAAGCTAAAGCAATAGGGAACATCCACATTGGAACCATAGCTGGGAAATTAAAGGGTGTAATTCCTGCGACAACACCTAATGGTTGCATAATAGAAAAGCTATCAATCCCTCTTCCAACATTTGCTGAATACTCACCTTTTAATAAGTGTGGAATACCAGTTGCAAATTCAACAACTTCCAACCCTCGGGTTAATTCACCAACAGAATCAGAATAAATCTTTCCATGCTCATTAGTAATTAGGCGAGCCAATTCATCGAAATGTTCTTCTAACAAAGTTTTAAATTTAAATAATACTCTTGCTCTGCGTAATGGTGATTGCTGAGACCAATCATAGAATGCCTCTTGTGCGGCCCCAATAGCTTGTTCCATCTCACTTGTTGTACTTAATTTAACTTGTTTTGTTTGTTCTCCAGTTGCTGGATTATAAACAAACGCTGTTCTTTGGCTATTGCTTTCCACAAGGCGGCCATTGATAAAATTTGGAATAACTGGTTTCATAATTATCCTCACTCAGTTGATATTAATTAAGTTACTAGTATAGGTAAACATACTATTTTGAAATAAAAATTTCAATTTAAACCGAACTTAAAAATTATTTTTTATTTCATTTTGTGATCTAGGCTACATCTTTAACAATACAAAGTTCACTATCCAGCACTTCTAACCTATACTCTAGTCTCTCTATATCTCACATTTCCCACAAAACAAAGAGGTTTGTTATGAGTAAATTATTAGCAAAATCAAAAAATATTACCAATGGGCTTCGCCAACAAATTACTCCAGAAAATGCTAGCTGGGAGTATGTTGGATTTGAATTACTCCACCTGTCCAAGGATATGTCATATCATATTAAAACAGAAGGAACTGAAATCTGTTTCGTTATGGTTTCTGGCTACGCAACTTTCGAGACCGAAAGACAAGTCTTTTCTAGAATAGGGAATAGGGCAACGCCTTTTGAACGAATCCCACCTTATGCGCTTTATGTTCCTCATAACAAAGAAGTTTTCATTAAAGCAGAAACTGAAACAGAAATTGCAATTTGTAGAGCGCCAAGCCAAGGTACTCTTCCAACAAGACTGATTAAACCTGAGGATGTCGGCGTAGAAAAACGTGGATATGGTAATAATAAGCGCCTTGTACACAACATTCTTCCAGAAACTGAAGCAGCCGATGCGTTACTTGTCGTTGAAGTATTTACCGATGAAGGAAACACGAGTTCTTTCCCAAGCCATAAACACGATCAAAAAAACAGTGAAACTGAAACCTATCTAGAAGAAACCTACTACCACCGCTTTGAACCAAGTCAAGGATTTTGTCTTCAACGGGTTTATACAGATGATCGTAGCTTAGATGAATGTATGGCGGTTTACGATGGTGATGTTGTCAAAGTGCCAAAAGGATATCATCCAGTTGCCACAATAGCTGGTTATAATAACTACTATTTAAATGTGATGGCTGGCCCTGTTCGGAAATGGCGTTTTACCTGGGAAAAAGATCATCAGTGGATTAATACTGAAGAATATGCACATAAATTCGAGGCATAGCGCATTTGTCTTTACCAATACAGCCAGCAAAATTGCTGGCTTATATTTTATAAAAAGTATAAAAATGGCTTACTTGATAATACCAATGTAAGCCATTTTCTTTTAAGTCTTTCTCTTTATCTGCCTTTTTTACGTCTTTTTAAGGTGTCAATCAATACGGCGACGACAATAATCAAGCCTTTAACAATCTGTTGCCAGTATGGATCTACTCCCAACATATTTAGACCTTTATTTGTTGTACCAATGATCAATGCTCCAATCACACACATTGGGATAGTTCCAATACCTCCGCTAAGAGAAACACCTCCGATAACTGCTGCAGCAATGGCATCAAGCTCCCACGCCAATCCATATGACGGATTTCCTGCATAAGTACGAGCTGCTAGCATTGCTCCTGCTAATCCTGATAATGCTCCAGCAAGAACATACACCCAAATTAATGTTTTTGTAGTGTTTATCCCACAAATTTTAGCTGCATTTAAATTCCCACCAACGGCATAAACATGACGTCCAAATGTAGATCGACTTAATAAAATATGAGATCCAATTACAACAAGAATATATAGAATCACCAACCCAGGTAACCCAAAGAAACTCACATCAGAAATCCAAGTAAAAGCTTCCGATGAAGCATCTATCGGTCTCCCATCAGAATAAAGTTGAGCCGCACCACGAGCAATGATCATCATTCCAAGAGTGGCGATAAAAGGAGGAATAGAGCCAATAGCTGTTAATCCACCATTAATTGCACCAAGTAACGCCCCCAACAATATAGATAATGCAAAAGCTAAAAATGCTGCACTGACTGCATCTCCACCTGTCACAACTGATGCTGCAACAACAGAAGTAAGAGCAACAATAGAACCCGAAGATAAATCAATCCCTGTGGTAATAATTGCGAATGTTACACCAATGGCAATGATACCAAACATTGAAACTTGTTCTATAATACTCCAAACAGTTCTTGCGGAAAAAAATCCATCTATTGAAACTGATAACGCCAAAAATAAAGCAATTAAGATAAATACCATTCCATAAGTATTTAGCAATTTTTTAATTGTACTACTAGACATAATAAATTCCTCACATATACATACGATAAAAAGACTAGTTATGAGTCAAGCCAGAAGCCATTTCTAAAACTCGTTCTTGAGACAATTCTTGTCGTGGAATGATCCCAACCTGCTTTCCTTCATGCATAACCATTACTCGATCACTCATTGACAATAATTCAAGCATATCTGAGGTAATCATAATGATTGTTTTACCTTGTTTAGCTAACTCAACCATTAATTTATAAAGCTCCGCTTTCGCTCCTACATCAATGCCTTTTGTTGGCTCATCCAGTATTAAAATATCGGGTTCTAACAATAACCAACGCGCTAATAAAACTTTCTGCTGATTTCCTCCTGAAAGATTATTCGTGATAACCTCAACATTAGGGGCTTTGATTTTCAATTTATCTTTTTGCTCAATAACTGTCTCTTGAGCTCTAGTAATTGAGATTAAAAAATTTTCTAAGTAAGGAGACATTTTGGGCATGATCATATTGTCTGTAATGCTCAAATTAAGAAATAATCCCGTTAATTTTCTATCTTCCGTAACAAAACCTATTTTGTACTTCATTGCATCAACTGGATTTTTTATTTCAACTTTATTACCATGAATATAAAATTCTCCACTTTCAGCTGGCTTATAACCAAACAAGGCCTCTACAACCTCAGTTCTTCCTGCACCAACTAATCCAGCAATACCAAAAATTTCACCTTTATGAATTTTAAAATTAATATCTTGATACACACCTGAACGGGTAAGATTTTTAACCTCTAAAATAACTTCATCTGAAATATCTACTCGTTCTCTTTGAAACATTTCGGACATATCGCGTCCAACCATCATTGAAATTAGCTCATCTTTCGTTACTTCTGAAGCTGGTTTAGTCCCAACATATTGCCCATCTCGAATTACTGTAATTTCATCAGAAACTCGGAATACTTCATCTAATTTATGTGAAATAAAAATAACTGAAATACCATGATTCTTAACCGTTTCAATAATTTTATATAGCTGATCGACTTCAGTTTCAGTTAAAGAAGTGGTAGGTTCATCCATAATGATGACTTTCGCATTATTAGAAACTGCTGTTGCAATCGCTACAAGTTGAGCTTTGGCCACCGAAACCTCGGACATTTTAACGGTTACATCCATAGGGATACCTAGCCCATCTAGAATCTTGGCCGCTTTCTCATTCATTTCTTTTTGATCTAAGAAAAATTTTCCCTTAGTTAATTCTCGACCTAAGTAAAAGTTATCTGCAATGGTTAAATTAGCAGCTGGGGAAATTTCTTGCGGAACCATTGTTAATCCTTTACGGATGGCATCAATTGGACGAGATGGATTAAACGGCTTACCGCTCAAAAATATTTCACTTCCAGGATCCGGAGTATAAATTCCATAAAGAATTTTCATTAACGTAGATTTCCCAGCACCATTTTCCCCCATTAAAGCGTGTACACTGCCACGTTTAACTTTTAGGTTAATGCCGTCTAATGCCTTCACACCAGGAAATGTTTTAGAAACATTATTCATTTCTAAAATATAATTTGATGAATTTGTTGAAATATTCATTATTGACACCTAAACGAATTAAAGGAATTTCAGAAAAGGAAGGGAGAATCCCTTCCCAAAAATATTATTTATATTTTGCTTGATATTCTTCTTTTTTATCTGGCGTAACTAATTCAAATGGTACCCATTTGATCTTATCAACTTTTTCTCCCTTAGCGGCACGATAAGCAATTTCAGCACCAGCATACCCTTGTCCTTTCGCAGATTGGAATACTGTTGCATCTAGTCCTTTACCTAAATATTCTAATGCATCTGGAGTAGCATCAAGACCAACGATAATAATATCTTCATCTTTAATACCAAGCTTACGTGAAGCCAATATTGCACCAATAGCCATCTCATCATTATTGCTTACAACAACATTAATTGAGTTTTGGCCCGCAAGTACATTTTCTGCAATAGCAAGACCTCTATCACGTTCCCATTTACCTTCTTGCTCTGCGACAATACTGATGTTTTTATGCGCGCTCAAAATATCTTTATTACCTTGAGTACGTTTTGTCACTGCATCTTGGCCTAAAGGGCCTAATAAAATTAATGCCTCCCCTTTCTTACCATCTAATGTATTAACAACATAATTTCCTTGAATCCTTCCTCCTTCGATTTCATCAGAACCAACAAAACTAGTTACATATTTATCTAAATCATCATCATTTGGACGACGATTAACAATAATCAATGGGATCCCTGCTTTTTTAGCTTTTCTTCCAATTGCTTTTACAATATTAGGATCATTTGGCACAACTAAAAGTGCATCAACATTTTGGTCGATAAATGTTTCTACATCATTTAATTGACGTGCGGAATCAGCATTTGCATCGGAAAGTTTAAATTCAACATCATCGTGTTGCTTGTCAAACTCACGAATAGCATCCTGAAGATATGTTTGCCATTTATCAGCAAAAGAATTCATTGGCGCACCAATTACATAAGTTTTTGCAGAGGCGATCTGAGAGGTTAATAACAAGCTACTACATAATAAGGTTAGTAATGTCTTTTTCATACGATTAGCCTTTTTAAGTTGAGTTAATCACTATGGAAACAACTATATCCCAAGATAGAAGAATATAAATTCCAAACAAAAACCACTTGAAACAAATGATTCAGTTTATGTATATCATTGGATCAATACTTTTACAAATACCAAGTTAATAATTTGTGAAATATGTCTCATTTTTTATAAGTGCGGTAATATTTTTATCTATTTTTTTGATTTCTTACAAAAACATTTGAAAACAAACGATTTTTTTATCCAAATCAAAAAGATACTTATTACATTGTGAAAAATAAAGAGGGACGCGCTGAAGGCTAAAGATAAAGAAATTAGAAAAGAGAAGTTACCAAAGAAAAGTAACTTCCCATTACAGAAATGTGAGTTAAATTATATTAAATCCTAAGCCTTTTGAAGCTCTGAAACATCAATCCAAGATCTTTCAATAGCAGATTTAGCAATAGACTCTAACACACAAGAAATATGATAACCAACATAAAAATCAGGACTGATTAATTTATTATTTAGTACACCTTCGATTAAATCCCTAATTTCTACTGCTTTCTGATCATTGAATCCAATCCCATGACCTGAACTTATACAAAATGCTTCATAATCGGGATGCTCTGGTCCAGTAAGTAAAGTCTTAAAGCCTTGACGATTAGAAGCATCATTATGTAAATATAATTTTAATTCAGCCATTCTTTCCTGTGTAAAGCTAAGCGTACCTTTTGTTCCAGTAACTACATAGGTTAAACCCATTTTACGCCCACAAGCAATGCGCGATGTTTCCAACGTTCCCATTGCGCCATTTTTAAATCTAACTAGTGCGCTAGCCTGATCCTCGTTTTCAACACGACGCAACAAATTATTATCTTTAGGATCTGGACGTTGTGAGATGACTGTCTGCATATCTCCACAAACTTTTTCAATTTCAGAACCTAATAGATATTCAGCCATATGAACTATATGCGCCCCTAAATCGCCTAGCGCTCCTAACCCAGCCAAATGCTTATAGCAATGCCAATCTATAGGAGTACTTGGGTTTGCTAAATAATCCTCATTGTGAGTACCATAGAAATGGATCACTTCACCAATTTCACCGTTAGCAATGATCTCTCTCGCTAATTGGCTAGTTGGATTTTTAGCGTAATTAAATCCCATTAATGTCTTAACCCCTGCCTTTTTAGCTGCTAAATACATCTCTTCAGCTTCCGATGCAGTTAAAGCTAAAGGTTTTTCAGAGTACACTATTTTTCCATGTTTAATCGCTTCCAGAGCAATATCTTTATGTAAAAAGTTTGGAGTACAAATATCAACAACATCTACGCTAGGATCAGATACTAAACTTCTCCAATCCCCGGTTGAACGCCGAAAGCCAAACTCTTTAGCTCTTTTATCGGCCAATTCTGAATTTACTTCAGCCAAATATTCAAGTTCAATTTTATCTTGCAAATTAAAAACCGTAGGTAATTGCGCATAAGCAATTGCATGACAACGCCCTATGTATCCAGTACCAACTAAACCAATTCGTACTTTATCCATCTTAGACTCCTAAAAATCAACAATATTAATCTCTTGAAAACATACCCTCTAAAAGAGAACTTTTCAATCAAATAAATAAAAAATGAATTTTTTATTTCAAAAATGTGATCTATGTTGCATTTTGCAGAAAAATACCGTATTTACCCATAAAAACAGAAAAGGCATCATAAAAAATATGATGCCTTATTTATCCTTATACACGAAAAATATAGGTGAAATTAAGATACTTCAGTTATTTTAACAGGACGTCCTTCTTCTAGAGATTTTTTGGCCGCCAATGCAATTAATACAGGCTGCAACCCATCATTACCATTAACCAAAGTTGGTTTATCATGAACAATAGCCTCAACAAAAGATCTAATTTCTTCTGCAAAAGATTGCATATATCGCTCTAAGAAAAAGTATTTTGGTTTCTCAGATATTACACCTAACTCACAAGAGTAAACAGCGGTTGAATCTGTGTCATTACTTGTTTGAACCGCACCTTTTGAACCAAAAACTTCCGCTCTCTGATCATATCCATAAACTGCTTTACGGCTATTATCGATAACACCAATCGCGCCATTTGCAAGTTTTAATGTAATTACCGCAGTATCAATGTCTCCGGCTTTGCCAATTTCTGGATTCACCAAAACGCCTCCTGCGGCATACACTTCAACGACTTCACTGCCAGAAAGATAACGAATCATATCGAAATCATGAATGGTCATATCAAAAAATAAACCGCCAGACACTTTGACATATTCAATCGGTGGCGCATCAGGATCGCGAGAAGTTACACGGATAAGATGTGGCTCACCAATATCACCAGCCACAACACGATCGCGAATTGCTTTAAAATTATGATCAAATCGGCGATTGAAACCCACTTGGAATTTAACTCCTGCTTTTTCCACTTCAGCTAATACTTCACGAATTTTATCTTTGTTAGGATCAACTGGTTTTTCGCAGAAAATATGTTTACCTGCTCGTGCCGCCTCAATAGAAATAGGAGCATGCGTATCAGTAGAAGAACAAACTAAAACAGCGTCAATCTCAGGATCGTTAAGGATCTTAGTATAATCATCATAGACGTTTGGAATGCCCATATTATCTGCCCATGTGATTAATTCATCCGTAACTCTAATATCTGAAATAGCTTTAATTTCAGCACCTTTTACATATTTGCTAATACTTTCTGAATGCACTCGCCCAATACGACCTGCACCAATAATACCTACTTTAATCATAACGTCTCCTCATTATTAAATACCAGCAACTTGTTTGATATATTGACGACCTTTCACGGCATATTCAAAGGGATTAGCAACCGAAGGATCTTGCTCTGCTTCTACAACCATCCAGCCTTTATAATTATGTTTATCTAAAATTTCAAAAATAGGTCTGAAATCTATCACGCCATCCCCAGGAACAGTAAACGTGCCTTTTTTTACGCCCTCTAAGAAACTCAGATCATTCTTTCTCACATCTTCAACAATGTCATCACGAACATCTTTTAAATGAACATGCACAATACGATCAATATATTTGCTTAGTACATCAAGCATTGCCTGTTGAGAACCTTCCGAATAATAAAGATGCCCCGAATCGAATAAAAGATATACATCATCATTTGTTATATTCATATATTTATCAATTTCTTCAGGTGTCTGAATACCTGTTCCCATATGATGATGCAAACATACTTTCATGCCCTTCTCAGCAGCTAAACGAGCTAACTCATTATAACCTTCAGCCAACAATTTCCATTCAGAATCACTAAATATCGTTTTTTCCTTAAAAATAGATTTTTCTAAACCTTGGATACTACGACTTTGCTCAGAACATCCTATGACTTTCGCTCCCATGGCATATAAGAAATCACGATGTTTAATAAACTCTTGAATAGTTTCTTCTTTTTTTCCATCAACGAAAAAAGTACTAAACCAAGCATTGCAAATCTGAATTCCTCTCGCATCTAACTTATGTTTCAACACCTCAATATCACGAGGATATTTATTTCCCACTTCGCAACCTTGATAACCTGCCAGAGCCATCTCACTGATACATTGTTCAAATGTATTCTCTTTACCTAATTCAGGTAGATCATCATTTGTCCAACCAATAGGTGCAATTCCAAGTTTTATATTTTCTGCTTTCATTTGTTTCCCCTTTTAGGAAGTGTAAGTTTAAATTAATAACGTCTTGCCTGTTTAATATTTAGTTGAGCTTTTTCATAAGCTTGCTTAACTCGCTCTTTCGTTGAGACTTCAGCAACTCCGACATGCCACCAACTTCCATAACCATGAACCATTGTTTTTGGCAATACTTTAATATCAATAAGTGTTGAGATAGTCTGTTTTTTAGCATCAGCTAAAGCTACTACGAGTTCCTCCTCACTACGAACCGTGTACGTTTTACAACCAAAAGATGCAGCATTCATAGCAAAATCAATCGGAATAAAACCACCATCTAATTTTTGACTCTTAGGATTTCGGAAACGGAATTCCGTACAAAAACTATCCATTCCATTACCTACTTGTAGATTATTAATACAGCCATTGGTCATATTATCAAATAACACAACATTAATTTTTCTATTCTCTTGAATCGCGGTAACCAATTCAGTATGTAGCATTAAATAAGAACCGTCTCCTAATAAGGTATAAACCTCTTTCTCAGGTTCCGCAAGCTTGACTCCAAGAGATGCAGCAATCTCATATCCCATACAAGAATAGCCATATTCTAAATGGTAGCTGTTTTCACCTTTTGATTGCCAAATTCGTTGTAAATCTCCTGGCAAGCTTCCGGCAGCTGCAACGATAACATCATTTTCACCGAATTGTTGATTCAAGATCCCTAGCACTCGACTTTGAGTTAAACAAGATCCTGTTATATTAATAAATTCATTAAAAATGCTTTGTCTATTTGGTAAAGCATCATCAACTTCAGGAGCAAAATTTTCTGTATAAGTAACCTGCGTGACTCGTTGTAATTCTTGCATCATTTTCTGTTTGCTTAATGCAATTTTATCTCTCCAACTATTTTGATAACCTGATAAAAGTGGCTGTAATTGTTGCAATGCTTTTTTCGCATCCGCTGTAATTTGTACGCCATCTAACTTATATGCATCAAACCGTGAGACATTAATATTCAAAAAGCTGACATCTTGATTTTGGAAAATCCATTTAGAGGAAGTTGTAAAATCAGTATATCTTGTCCCAATGCCGATAATTAAATCTGCCTCTTTCGCTAATAAATTAGCCGCTAGACACCCTGTTTCACCAACACCTCCAACATTTAAAGGATGGTCTGAAATAATTGCACTTTTCCCTGCTTGAGTTTCAGCAAACGGAATATTATAAGTTTCAGCAAATGCCTTTAATTCCTGTGCAGCTTCTGAATAGCGAACCCCTCCGCCACAAATAATGAGAGGTTTTTTCTTAGATTTAATCAACATTACAGCTTGTTGCAACATATCTTCTGTGGCTGGCGTTCTTTCGATCCGATGAATTCGTTTAACAAAAAAGCTTTCTGGATAATCATAGGCTTCAGCTTGTACATCTTGCGGTAATGCCAAGGTCACAGCGCCAGTTTCAGCTGGATCGGTTAACACTCTCATCGCATTAATACAAGCGCTCATTAATTGCTCTGGCCGACTAATTCTATCCCAATATTTACTTACCGCTCTAAAAGCATCATTTGTGCTAATACTTAAATCATAAGGTTGCTCTATTTGCTGTAATACAGGGTCTGGTTGTCTCGTTGCAAATACATCGCCAGGCAACAATAATAATGGAATACGATTTGCTGTGGCAGTCGCAGCTGCAGTGAGCATATTAGCTGCACCTGGACCAACGGAAGAAGTGCAAGCATAAATTTGCTTTCTCAACATTTGTTTAGCAAAACCCGTAGCAATATGCGCCATGCCCTGTTCATTACGCCCTTGATGTACGACCAGTTCACCACTGTCTTGCTCCAAAGCCTGTCCTAATCCAAGCACATTTCCGTGTCCAAATATACCGAACACTCCCTTGACAAATTTAGTTACATTTCCATCTACTTCAACATATTGATTATCAAGAAACTTTACTAAAGCCTGAGCCACGGTTAAACGCTGTACCTTCATTCTTACTCTCCTTTGCAAACTAAAAAACCGCTAAGAAAATATTTTTATTTATTCTACTCAAAAACTTTTTCAACAAAACAAAATATGAAATATAAATTTCATTTTTGAGAGCTAGATCAACATTTTTTAAAAAAATTAGCAAAAACCAACCGCACTTTACTAGAAAAAAGACTTACACATACATAAAAAAGATGAAATTTTGAGATCTAGATCTCAAAAAAGTATATTAGCAATTCAAAAATGAAATTTTTGTTCTAAAATAAAATTATCAAATCTCTTTTTTCATTTAGACTTAACATTACTGATTTCAGGAGGCATAAGATGTCTAAAACATTGGATGTGATTTGTTTGGGACGAGTTGCAGTAGATCTCTATGCGCAACAAATAGGTTCACGACTAGAAGATGCAAGCAGTTTTGCTAAATATTTAGGTGGCTCATCAGGTAACGTGGCCTATGGCACAGCAATTCAAGGACTAAAATCATCAATGCTTGCTAGAGTTGGTGATGAACATATGGGACGTTTTCTACGTGAGGAGCTACAAAGTGTTGGAGTGGACACCAGTCATTTAATTACAGATAAAGAGCGTCTCACTGCACTTGTTATCTTGGGCATAAAAGATAGTGAAACATTCCCTCTCATTTTTTATCGTGATAATTGTGCAGATATGGCAATTACTGCAGATGATTTTGATGAAAAATACATTGCTTCAGCTAAAGCATTAGCGATCACCGGGACACATCTTTCTCACCCTAAAACTCGTCACGCGGTTTTAACTGCCCTAGAATATGCTGGTCGAAATGGAACAAAACGTCTATTAGATATTGATTATCGACCAGTTCTATGGGGGCTGACTTCATTAGGGGACGGTGAAACCCGCTATATTGACTCTGAAGCAGTAACACGCTCATTGCAAGAAGTGATACACCATTTTGATGTGCTAGTTGGAACTGAGGAAGAATTTCATATTGCAGGTGGTTCAACCGATACACTTACCGCATTAAAAAATGTACGACAATATAGTCAAGCAACCTTGGTTTGCAAAAGAGGAGCATTAGGTTGTTCTGTTTTTGAGGGAGAAATTCCAGATAATATTGATGGTGGATTAAATGTCTATGGCGTGCGTGTAGCAGTTCTAAATGTCCTTGGCGCAGGAGATGCGTTTATGTCTGGGTTATTAAGAGGTTATGTTAACGAAGAGGGGTGGGAGCAAGCTTGTCGTTATGCTAATGCTTGTGGTGCCTTAGTAGTGTCTCGCCACGGCTGCGCACCTGCAATGCCAACTAAAGCGGAGTTGGATGATTACCTATCACGAGCAGAAAATGTTCCTCGCCCTGATCTTGATGAAACCTTAAACCATTTACATCGTGTAACTACACGAAAACAAGAATGGAATAATATTTGTATTTTTGCTTTTGATCATCGATTGCAGCTTGAAGAGATGGCTAAAAAGTGCGGTGCAAATTTAGAACAAATTCCAAAATTAAAAAAATTATTATTACAAGCTGCAGAGCAAACTGCTAAAGAAGAAGGAATCACTAATGGCAATGCTGGTATCCTAGCTGATACTACTTATGGTCAAGATGCATTAAATGAAATTACTGGTAAAAAATGGTGGATCGGTCGTCCAATCGAAAAACCAGCCTCTCGCCCATTATGTCTAGAATATGGAGATTTAGGAAGCCAACTTATTTCTTGGCCAAAAGAGCATATTGTAAAATGCCTAGCATTTTATCATCCTAATGATGATGAAAAAATGAAAGCTAGCCAAGATAAAACTCTATCTGAAGTATATCAAGCTTGCTGTAGAACTGGGCATGAATTACTACTAGAAATAATTCTACCTAGTTCAATGGAACAAAAAGAAAGCTATTATCTTGATGTAATCAGACATTTATATCAATTAGGCATAAAACCAGATTGGTGGAAACTACCAGGTCTAAGCGCGTCAACCTGGGAACAACTAACATCAATTATCGAAAGCGAAGATCCTCATTGTCGCGGAATTTTGATACTGGGATTAGATGCACCTGAAAGCGTGTTTGATAACACATTTAGCGAGGCTGCAAATTCCCCAATGATTAAAGGGTTTGCTGTTGGTCGAACTATCTTTGGAGAACCTTCCGCAAAATGGCTTGCTAATGAGATCAACGATCAGCAACTAATAAATGAAGTTAGTGAAAAATATCGTAACTTGATACATCTATGGAAAAAATATAGAGGATAAAATTTTCTTAATCTAACTGCACTAATGGCTAATAATGCTAAATTATTAGCCATTTTCTATTATGTTTTCTGCTTAAATGCTAAAGAAATGGCTAAACTCTGGACCAAATTCATCGTACAGCATTGAGATCTGAAACCATTAATGTGCGCTTCTTTAATAATAAAAGATACATCACTAAAGCTAACTAATGGACTTAATTGACTATCAGTAATAGCAATTTGTTTAACGCCATCTTGAGCAACAGAATTAAGAATATTCAATGTTTCTTTCGCGTAAGGAGAAAAACTTATCGCAACAACAACATCACCTGGTTGAATAGCATTTAGCTGCTCCTCAAACATTCCCCCTAAACCATCAATAATAAAAGAACGATAATTTAGATGATGCAACGCATAATTTAAGTAACAAGCAACACTATAAGATCGCTTTAATCCAATAATAAAAATATTATTTGCCTTATCAAGCAAATCCACAGTTTCATTCAATTTCTGGCTATCAATAGATTTTAAAGACTGCGTCAATGCAACGGCATTAGCCTGAGAAAAAATTGACAAAATATTTTCTGGACAATTTTTCTCGAGAGAAGCATCATCAATCTTATGAAATAACTCAGCTCTTTCACGATAATCAACTGTGGATTCCATCAAACTTTCTTTAAAAACCTGTTTCATCTCATTAAAGCCATTAAAACCAAAAACATTAGCAAAGCGAATTAATGTTGATGGCGGAACCTCCGAATGCTCAGCAATAATCGCAACAGTATCAAAGACAATACTATTCGGATTATCTAAAATATATCTAGCAACCTGCTTTAGACGTTTACTGAGACTATCATAGCGCTCTCTAATTTGATTCTCTAGTTTCTCAACTTTAATAGACTTATTCATAATTATGCAACTCGAAAGGAAAGTAACCTATTCTAGATCAGATTACCTAAAATTGAAAAGCCGTTTTGATTCAATAAAAATAAAGATTAGAACTATGACCTATCTTCTTTAAATATTCTATAACAAATACTTAATTTCATTGTATATAATGCAATTTTAAAATTGTCATCTATTTTAAAAACTCATTTCCCATATACAAAAAACCCCGATATCGCTATCGGGGTTTTTAGAACCAGAATTGGTCGCGGAAAAATCAAAATTATTTGATTTCTACTTGTGCGCCAGCTTCTTCTAATTCTTTCTTAAGTGCTTCAGCTTCAGCTTTTGCTACACCTTCTTTTAAGGTTGCTGGAGCAGATTCAACTAAGTCTTTAGCTTCTTTTAAGCCTAAGCCAGTTGCACCACGTACTGCTTTGATAACTGCTACTTTGTTAGCGCCTGCTGCTGCAAGAACTACATCGAATTCAGTTTTTTCTTCTGCTGCACCAGCGTCACCGCCAGCTGCTACTGCTACTGCAGCCGCTGCTGCTGAAACACCGAATTTTTCTTCCATCGCAGAGATTAATTCTACGATTTCAGTTACTGATTTAGAAGCGATCGCTTCAATAATTTGTTCGTTAGTTAATGACATAACAATCAATTCCTAAAGTAAATAAGTTAAACCTGGTAAGAAACGCTTGGATTAAGCTGCTTCTTGTAATTTGTCGCGTAATGCTGCAAGAGTGCGAACAAGTTTGCCTGCCGCAGCTTCTTTCATTGTACCCATTAAACGTGCAATTGCTTCTTCGTAAGTCGGTAATGTTGCTAAGAATTCAACATCTTGGATCTTACCTTCAAAGGCTGCACCTTTAATTTCAAACTTATCATTTGCTTTTGCAAAATCTTTGAACAAACGTGCTGCTGCACCTGGGTGTTCAGTAGAGAATGCGATAAGTGTTGGACCTACAAACGCATCTTTTAAGCATTCGTAATCAGTGCCTTCAACTGCACGGCGTAATAAAGTGTTACGCACAACACGCATTGAAACACCAGCTTCACGAGCTGCTTTACGTAATTCAGTCATTTTATCAACGGTTACACCACGAGAATCCGCGATAACTGCTGATAGGGCACCTTTGGCTGCTTCATTTACTTCAGCAACAATTGCTTGTTTGTCTTGAAGATTTAATGCCATTGGCTGTTAGCTCCTGATACACTCCGCCTAAGCGGAACTTCTAAAAAATCTCAAAAAATCCACCGCACTTTTACTGCAAGGCAATTTCTTTTTTGAGGCTAAGGTGTCCAGAAGCAGAAAATTCTGTCTGTCCACCATCTACGCAGGCGTTAAAATTAAGAAATGATTCGCATCATTTCGCCTACGGTCTTGGACGGGGCTTGATTGGTAAGCACCATCATAATTTGTGCAATGCACAAAATAGGTTGCATATTATAGGCAATATTTAATCGAAGTAAAGCAAAAATTAGTGCAATTTATTGAAAAATCCACAGTGGTAAGGAAAGCTTGACCCGTAAGCCACCTAGCTCACTACGCGTAGCTATCACATAGCCTTGATGTTCATTCACGACATTGGCCACAATCGCAAGGCCTAAACCCGTGCCACCTGTTTCTCGCGTTCTTGCTTCATCAATGCGGTAGAACGGTTTGAAGATATTCGTGTATTCTTCATCGGGAATACCATCGCCATCGTCATCAATAGCAATCACTAACATTTCAGCTTCGATAAAAATAGTAGTTTCAATTTTTGATTTAGTGTATTTCAGCGCATTTCTGAGAATATTTTCCACCGCACTGCAAAGTAATGCTTTGTTTCCATTGATATAATGTTTAGATGGGTGAACAATTAATTGATGAACCTTAAATGCTAATTGGCGCTGTTCTGCTTCAAACTGGCTATCTTTAATAATATCCTGCCAGATTTCTGTGATCGGAAAAATTTCACGTAAAATATGGCTATTAAGTTGTTGGCGCGAGAGTAACAATAAATCGTTAATCATTTCATCTAGCCGTATGGCTTCTTTTTCAATGCGTTCAATTTCTGCATTATTGTTAATTCGCCGTCTTAACAACGCTAAGGCTAATTGTAATCGTGTAAGCGGGGTACGAAGCTCGTGAGAAATGGAAGACAACAATGTTTGTTGATTTGATAACAGATCTTCAAGGGCAATGGTCATTCGATTAAAACTCTGCCCTACTTGGCGTAACTCCAAACTGCCCTGCGTTTCTAAGCTGCGATCCACTTTAAAGTTCCCTAACGCCACTGCATTAGCGGCTTCTTGTAAATGGCGCAGTGGACGCCCAATACTGCTTGATAACCACCATAATAGGGGTGTGGAAATAATCATTACAAATAAAATAATGATGTAAGGGCGGTCAAAAATATAGGAAATTATTTCTTTTTGTGGATTTACCCTACTCAGGAAATAAAGTTTGTATTGCGTGTCTTTTTTATCTAATTCTAAATGAACGGTAAAAGGGCCAACCACTTGTAAATCATAGAAATTTTTTTTCAGCGGCTTAGATACCACTGTGGTGTGATACATAAATTGTTGCACCGCTGAAATTTCTGTTTTTTTCCTTGCGCCAAAAATATTGCCTTCTTGGTCTGCGAGAACAGGGTGCATTCCATCAAGATCATCAAAGGCAGTTACGGGCAGTCCCGATAAAATATGCCTAAGCTGATTCGTGCGAATCGCTGCGCTGATCTCAGCGTTATAACTGGAAATTTCGCTGTTATCTAAATTTGAATAAATCCGTGAATCAAAATAAGGCAGGACAAAAATTAAGGCGAAAAGCAAAACAAAAGCCAACCAGAATAAGGCAAAAATCCGAATGGATAACGTGTTAAGAAAGGTTGGCTTGCTCAATTCCATTGCTGAAAACCCGACTATTTTTTACCCACAAAGAAATAGCCTTTTCCACGCAATGTTTTGAACCAAGGGAGATCATCTTGTCGTTCAGGGAGTTTGCGGCGTAAGTTTGACATATGCATATCAATGGAACGATCAAAAGGCGTCAAAGATTTGCCTAATACGGTCAAACTTAAATGATCACGCGATAAAATCTGTCCCGGATTAGACATCAAACTTTGTAACAAAGCAAACTCTGTGCCTGTGAGTTCTAAATCCTTATCTTGATACATAGCTTGCTGACGTTTTGGATATAACACCAAGCCCTCAAACTCAAGGAATGGACTCTGCTCTTTTTTCCCATTTTCTTCATTGAGCGGATAATGAGATTCTGTACGGCGCAAAATGGCTTTAATACGCGCGACTAATTCTCGATCGTTAAAGGGCTTAGGTAAATAATCATCTGCACCTAATTCTAGCCCTAAAACGCGATCAATCTCATCACCGCGCGCTGTCAACATCATCACTGGTGTGGTATAGTTTTGACGAATTTTCTTTAACGTTTCAATGCCGTTTAGCACGGGCATCATTACGTCTAATAAAACTAATTGATAACTCGCATCGAGTTTCTCTAAACACGCCTTACCATTGACAGCGGTTTCTACTTCAAAGCCTTCGATGCGAAGAAGTTCAGCCAATAGTTCAAGCAATTCAACGTCATCATCAACTAATAATAGTTTCGCCATACCCAATCCTTACAAAAGAAAATGGTTAAACCAGATCAGATAATTATTTCCAGAACTGCCACCAGCGTTTTTCTACAGGTTCAGCATTAATAATGGCATTATTGACTTCTTTTTTACCTGAATCTGGCAATGGTTTATCTAAATCTGTATGGGTAACGATGCCGCGATTATCAAAATTCACCACAAAGGTATGTTGATCTGGGGTTTGATACGCTTTTTGAATTAAGAATACATAGTACCAAGTATCGTTACTAAACGGATCAACGAGTACAGGCGTGCCTAATAAATATTGCACTTGTTGCTTATTCATTCCCACTTTTACTTGATCCACCGTGGCAGCTTCAAGATAGTTACCCTGCGGAACATCAATACGATACACCACTTTGCTTACGGTTGAACAAGCCGTTACACTTAGCGCTAACATTGCTGCTGTAATAAGAGTTTTTAACTGCATATTGGTTACCTTTATATTCTCTAAAATCGGGGTGATGATACCTAAACTTAAGCAAATTGCCAAATTAATTCTTGTCTTTTAACCAACGTTGTAATTGATCGCGCAAATTTGGTGGTAAACCTTTAATCGTGAGCGTATCGCCCATTTCGTCCCAAATCACACGTTGGTTAATTAGCTCCGCATCAAAACTGATGGTTACCCCTTTGCCAGAACCAGAAAACTTGGTTAAGCCTTTCAACGCTGAACGCACCGGCGGAATATGCTCTTCCAAGCCATAATCTTGCGTTTGGGTAAAATCTGCAAAAGACTGCTCGTTTAGCGTGGGCAAGCTATCGGAAAGTTCCCGCAATTCAATTTCTTCCCCAGCACTCATTTGCCCTTTGCAATATTCAAACACTTGCTTTTTCACCGCTTGCGATTGCTCATTATTTAATTCGCCTTGTTCGCAATAATCGCTCACCGCTTGCAATAAGCATTGGTTTTGCACTTGCGGATTTAAGCCCTCTTCGGCTTGTAGAAAATCCATAAAAAAGTCGGCAATTTTACGCCCCACTTTTCCTTTAATAAAAGTAAGATAACGGTTGGAATTGGCGTCCACTTGCAAATCCGTCAGGTTAATGCGTGCGGCAATGTCAAATTGGGTGAGATCCAAATATTGCGTACGATGAATTTCTAAATTTTCGTCCACCAACATACTGGCTCGGCTATCAAGCAAGGCAATAAATAAATAATCGGTGGCTAAAAAATTATATTGGCACAGCACGAATGTTCCGCTATCAGCGAAGCTATATTTACCTAACTCTTGGGCGAGTTTTTGCGCTGATTGGTGGCTAAACGGCAGGAAATCTAATTCATTTTCAAGAAAACGGTTAAGATTTTGCGCAAACTCTGAAGCCTCCTCAAACACACCATAGGCTTTGGCTTTATTTTGATAACCTTGGTGTAAATGCAACATCATTTGTTCCACTTCAGGGCTAATGGGCAACAGCTCATTGCGCAGCTGCACATCAAGCTGAATGGCCTCTTCTTGCTGGTGTTTGACCAATTGGTGTAACACAATTTGCTTAACCGTAATACTCATTTTTTAATCCATATTTATAAAAACAAATTTGTGCGATATTATAACCGCACTTTAGGCGAAAATATGCTAGCATACGCAAAATTATTCTCAGCCTTCAAATTTAACAACAATATTCATTATGGCGAAACAATCAAAATTTCAAGATAAACAAGTCGATACCTTATTAAATGAACTCATTGCCGTGTTTGAAAAACATCAAACGCCGGTGGATTTATCTTTAGTGGTGTTGGGCAATATGGTTACCAATGTCCTCAAAAATAATATGGGGCAACAGCAACGTATCGCCCTTGCTCAGGCCTTTTCTGATGCGTTAATGAATTCCTTAAAAGAGAAACCATAATCAAATGTTTGGAATTAAAACAAGCAAACAATATCGTGAAAACACCTCGCGAAAAATCGCTTGGGGGCATTGGTTTGCTTTTTTTAATATCCTTTGGGCGATTGTCATTGGCGCACGTTACGCCTTTTTGATCGATTGGCCAGACACGCTGTTTGGCAAGCTCTATTTTTTCATCAGCCTACTCGGGCATTTTAGTTTTATTGTTTTTGCCCTGTATTTACTGATTATTTTTCCGCTCAGTTTTATCGTAAAAAACAACCGCACTTTCCGTGGGCTGAGTGTGATTCTCACCACCATTGGGGCAACCCTATTATTAGTGGATACAGAAGTTTTTGCGCGCTTTAATTTTCACCTTTCTTCACTCGTGTGGAATTTATTGGTAAATCCAGACAATGGTGAGCTTTCCCGCAACTGGCAACTGTTCTTTGTGCCAATGCCGATTATTCTGCTGATTCAAATGCTATTTTCTCGTTGGTCGTGGGAAAAATTGCGTAGCCTTGAACGACAAAAATGGCTCAAGGGCGTGGGCGTATTCTTTGTTTGCACCTTTATTGCCACCCACTTAATTTATGCTTGGGCAGATGCGTTTATCTATCGTCCGATCACGATGCAAAAATCTAATTTTCCGCTTTCTTACCCGATGACTGCACGCTCTTTCTTAGAAAAGCACGGTTTCTTAGATAAAAATCAATATAGTCAAACCTTAGAACAAGAGGGGCGACCTGAAGCCTTAAAGATCGATTATCCTAAATCGCCATTGCGCTTTGCCCCAGTTAATCCAAGCAATCTTCTGATCATTACCGTATCTGGACTGCGTTATGATGCCGTCAGTGCAGACAAAATGCCAAAACTCAGCGCTTTTGCCGAGCAAGCTACGCAGTATCTCAATCATTACAGCACGGGCAATAACAACAATACCGCCTTAACTGGCTTGTTCTACGGATTAACGGCGAACTACACCGATAGCCTATTAAGCAACAAAACGCCATCAGTACTCATTAACGCGCTCAAACAAGAGAAATCCGCTTATCAGCTGGGATTATTTGCCAGCGATGGATTTCACGCCAGCTTGTTAAGCCAGAATGTATTTAGTCAGCAAAAATTAGATCACAAAGTGCGCAGCAATCAAGCCAGCGTGCAACAGTGGCAAAATTGGTATGCGAAACGCCATAGCGAAAAGCCTTATTTCAGCTATTTAAGTTTGGCCATTCCAAAAGACTTGAATGAAACAGGCTATGCCCTTCAACTAAATGAATTGGACGGCTTGCTAGATAGCGTATTAAGCCAAGTGGATCGTCAAAACACGTTAATTTTGATCACCGCCGAAGAGGGCTATCACTTCAAGCCATTAAGTGAAAAACAACAAAGCAACTATTTTGCGCCAGAACAAATTCAGGTTCCGCTGATTATTGCGTGGCAAGGGCTAGCGCAAGGTCAAGTGGAAAAACTCACCAGCCACACAGACATTTTGCCTGCCTTAATGAAACATTTATTTGGCGTGCAAAATCCAGCTTCCGATTACGCGCAGGGCGTGGATTTATTTAACCCTGAATTACGCCGCACTTGGGTGCAAGCTGGCAATTATCGCTGGAATGTAATCATCACCACCAACGGCACGCAATACCATCTTGATCGGCGCGGAAATTACCAAAAATATGACCGCACTTATGAAAAAGCCTCCTCACGCACGCCACCGCTGGGCTTGTTCTTAGAAGTGTTTAATCAAGATAGTGCCTTTTTTGAAAAATAAAACGAATAGAATTCAGGCAACCAATAGTTAAAACCAATTATATTTTTACTATTGAACCGCTTATACTATCGCCCCAGCAAAGGCATTTCGCCTGTTTTATTATTCAAATTAATCTGGACAAGATAGAATGTTATTAAGTAAAAATCTGCGAATTTTTCATAACATTACACAACACACCAATCAAGACGCTCACCGCTTGAGTGCAAAGCTATTTTCTCTTAATAACAAGATCCCACTTTATTGGGATTTTTTCATATCTAGCCTATTGTCCGCCTCGCTTTCATTATTACGGAGAAAATTATGCGTAATCACGTTCGTAGCTTTAAAACCTATATCAGAGATGAAATTATCAAGAAAGGCGGTTGGGTAAACTCACACGCTCACGCTGACCGTGCGTTTACGATGACGCCGGAAAAAATCGGCATTTATCATACGAGCAACTTGCAACAAAAATGGGATTTAGTGGACGAAGTCAAACGCACTTCCACTGTAGATGACTATTACGCGCGATTTTGCCAAGCTATTGAATTAATGATCTCACAAGGGGTAACCGCCTTTGGCACTTTTGTGGATATTGATCCCATTTGTGAAGATCGCGCCATCATCGCCGCCCACAAAGCCCGCGATGTGTATAAACACGACATCACCCTTAAATTCGCCAATCAAACCCTGAAAGGCGTAATTGAGCCCACCGCGAAAAAATGGTTCGATATTGGCTCAGAAATGGTGGATATGATCGGCGGTCTTCCTTATCGTGATGAATTGGACTACGGACGCGGTTTAGACGCAATGGATATTTTGCTCGATAAAGCCAAATCCCTCGGCATTATGTGCCACGTTCACGTTGATCAATTCAACACACCAAAAGAAAAAGAAACAGAACAACTGTGCGATAAAACCATTGAACACGGAATGGAAGGACGCGTAGTGGCTATTCACGGCATTTCCATCGGCGCGCATTCCCGTGAATATCGTTACAAACTGTACGAAAAAATGCGCCAAGCGCAAATGATGATGATCGCCTGCCCAATGGCGTGGATCGACAGTAACCGTAAAGAAGATTTAATGCCGTTTCATAATGCCCTCACCCCCGTTGATGAAATGATCCCAGAAAACATTACCGTTGCCATTGGCACAGACAACATCTGCGATTATATGGTGCCACTATGTGAAGGGGATATGTGGCAAGAACTCAGCCTACTCGCTGCAGGCTGCCGCTTCCCAGATTTAGACGCAATGGTAAACATCGCCAGTATCAACGGACGAAAAGTGCTGGGCTTGGACGTTTAATAGTCCAATTCCACACGAAATAAAAAAGTGCGGTGAAAATTTACCGATTTTCTACCGCACTTTATGCCTTATCCGCACACTAAAATTGATAAAATTCTAGCATCACACCAAATTTTCTGCTCAAAAAATAAGAATATCCGTTATAATCATTCGCTTAACATAAAAAGAAAAGAGATAACAACGATGATACGCTTTGAAAACGTCAGCAAGGCTTATTTAGGTGGCAAGCCAGCCTTGCAGGGATTAAACTTTCATCTTCCTGCAGGAAGTATGACTTATGTACTCGGGCATTCTGGCGCGGGGAAAAGTACCCTATTGAAACTTATTATGGGTATGGAACGTGCCAATGGCGGGCAAATTTGGTTTAACGGGCACGATATTACACGCCTGTCTAAACACGAATTGCCCTTCTTACGCCGTCAAATTGGTATGGTGCATCAAGATTATCGCCTACTTGCCGATCGTTGTATTGTGGATAATGTGGCGTTGCCGCTTATCATTGCAGGGATTCACCCAAAAGAAGCGCAAAGCCGAGCCTTAGCGGCGTTAGATCGCGTTGGCTTGCGTGATCGTGCTAATCACTTACCAATCCATTTATCTGGCGGTGAACAACAACGTGTCGATATTGCCCGTGCCATTGTGCATAAACCACAATTATTGCTCGCTGATGAGCCAACAGGCAATTTAGATAACGCCCTTTCGCTGGATATTTTTAATTTATTTGAAGAGTTTAATCGTCTTGGAATGACCGTGTTAATTGCCACGCACGATATTAATATTGTTCAACAAAAACCAAAACCTTGTTTAATTTTAGAACAAGGCCATTTACGTTAGGGTTTGTTGATAATTCATTGTGCATTTGAGTTATCGTTTAAAATTAGCGCAATCGCAGCGCCGTTTAAAACTAAGAGTGGTTCTCTTAGTGAGAACGGTAACAAAGAGTGCGCTAATTTTAAACCTAACCCGAAGGGCTGAGGCTATTTTTCGTGATAGCAATGTTGAATGTGATTCGTTTAGCCTAACTAAACGTCCGCGCGTTTGCCTTGTTCTCACAAAAAATAGCCATCAGCTCAAATGTACAATGAATTATTAACAAACCCCAAGGAAAGCCCAATGAGTTCTCGTCCAATCAATGCTTCTTGGTGGGTACAAACCCATTATGTGCTAAGAGCCGTGCTGGCAGATCTAATTAAGAAAAAATATGCGACCTTATTAACTATTCTTGTTATTGCCGTTTCACTGACTGTGCCAACGGTGAGCTATTTATTGTGGAAAAATATTCATCAGGCCACCACGCAGTTTTATCCTGAAAGTGAACTGACGGTTTATTTGCATAAAAATCTTACGGAAGCCGATGCCAATTTAGTGGTGGAAAAAATTCGCCAACAAGCAGGAGTGGAAAGCCTGAATTATGTTTCTCGCCAAGAAAGCCTTAATGAGTTCAAAAATTGGTCTGGCTTCACTGAGGGCTTGGATATTTTAGATGATAATCCACTGCCTGCCGTGGTGATTATTAAACCAGCCAAAGACTATAACGAAAGTCAAAAACGCAATGAATTGCGGGAAAATCTTGCCAAAATTAAAGGCGTGCAAGAAGTGCGTTTAGACAATAATTTAATGGAAAAACTCACCGCACTTTCGTGGCTTATCGCCCATATCGCAGTGGTTTGCACCATTTTGATGACCATTTCTGTTTTCCTTGTGATTGGCAATAGTATTCGTTCTGATGTGTACAGTAATAAAGCCAATATTGAAGTAATGAAATTGCTTGGTGCAACGGATCAATTTATCCTACGCCCTTTCCTTTATACAGGCATAATTTATGCCGTGCTGGGCGGATTATTCGCCTGTATTTTCAGTGCCATTGTGATTGGTTATTTCACCAGTGCGGTGAAATATGTAACAGACATTTTCGCCGTAAACTTTGAGCTACACGGCATAATGATTGGTGAGTTGCTCTTTTTGCTCGCAATGTGCGCGCTGGTGGGCTACACCGCAGCTTGGTTATCGGCGAAAAAATACAGCTAATCTTTACACTTGCTTTGCGCTTTCTTTTAATCCCCTTTGCTCTATGACAAAGGGGATTTTTCTTTTCCTTTCTAGTTTCTTTCCGATTTTTTCAATGAACGGTCAGTGAAATTAAAAATTCTTTGTTGAAAGATCAATTATTCGCAACTTTTTTTAGAAAAACGCTTGCTTTTGTTTACGCTATCTTGTACGTTTTTTTGCACGGTTTAACGTAATTAATTTCCCGTGAATTAAAGCTGAATGGTTATTTCTTTTACCCCTTTTTCTGTGCATAATTCACTCAGATTTTATTTTCAACACAACATTACTTATAAGGAAAATTTTATGCAAAACGTTGGTTTTATCGGTTGGCGTGGCATGGTGGGTTCCGTACTAATGGATCGTATGCAGCAAGAAAATGATTTCGCGAATATCAACCCTATTTTTTTTACTACTTCACAAGCCGGTCAAAAAGCCCCTGTTTTCGCGGGTAAAGAGGCCGGTGTGTTAAAAGATGCGTTTGACATCGCGGAATTACAAAAATTAGACATTATCGTTACCTGTCAAGGTGGTGATTACACCAACGAAGTGTATCCAAAATTAAAAGCAACAGGCTGGAACGGCTATTGGATTGACGCTGCTTCTGCATTGCGTATGGACAAAGATGCAATCATCGTGCTTGATCCAGTAAACCAAAACGTGATCAGCGAAGGGCTAAAAAATGGCGTGAAAACCTTTGTTGGCGGAAACTGTACAGTAAGTTTAATGTTAATGGCGCTAGGCGGTTTATTTGAGCGTGATTTAGTGGAATGGGTATCCGTTGCCACTTACCAAGCCGCGTCTGGTGCGGGTGCGAAAAATATGCGTGAATTATTGGTGCAAATGGGTGAGTTAGAAGATTCTGTTAAAGCAGAATTAGCCGATCCCGCTTCATCAATTTTAGACATTGAACGCAAAGTAACAGCCAAAATGCGTGATTCGTCATTCCCGATTGATAACTTCGGCGCACCGCTTGCAGGCAGCTTAATTCCTTGGATCGACAAATTATTGCCAGAAACAGGACAAACTAAAGAAGAATGGAAAGGCTATGCAGAAACCAACAAAATTTTAGGTTTAAGCGACAATCCAATTCCAGTGGACGGTTTATGCGTGCGTATCGGCGCATTACGCTGCCACAGCCAAGCCTTTACCATTAAGCTGAAAAAAGATTTACCATTAGACGAAATCGAGCAAATTTTGGCTTCTCACAACGAATGGGTGAAAGTGATTCCAAACGACAAAGAAACCACCTTGCGTGAATTAACGCCTGCTAAAGTAACAGGTACATTAAGCGTACCAGTAGGACGTTTACGCAAATTGGCAATGGGGCCTGAATATCTTGCTGCTTTCACTGTTGGTGACCAATTATTATGGGGCGCCGCAGAACCTGTTCGCCGTATTTTAAAACAGTTAGTGGCTTAATTTTTAACTAACAAAACTCATAGAGAAGCACCGCACGGCTGAAAATAAAGTGCGGTGCTTTTTTTGTGATTTTGTAAATTTTTATCGCTAGAATATCCTCTTTTTTATTCCAGTGAAGGCATCTACTACTCACCATTGAATAACAAATAACATTTAATACAATGAAAAAACACCGCACTTTATTTCCTAAGTGCGGTGTTTTTTTATGGTTATCCTAATGCCACTCTCGCATTTCTGAATAATCGCATCCACGCGCCGTCTTCTGTCCAGTCTTCTGGATACCACGAGTTAGAAACTGCACGGTAAACACGCTCTGGGTGTGGCATCATAATGGCAACCCGTCCATTGCGGTTAGTGAGTGCGGTAATGCCGTCCACTGAGCCATTTGGGTTGGCTGGGTATTGAGTGGTTGGCTTGAGATCATTATCAATATATTGCGCGATAATCAAATTTTGCTCACGCAACATTGTAAGTTGTTGATCGTTTTTGAACTCAACACATCCTTCTCCATGCGAAACCGCGATTGGCATATGAGAACCTGCCATTCCGTTAAACCATAAAGACGCTGTATCATTAATACGAACCATTGCAGCACGCGCTTCAAAACGCTCTGATTGGTTACGCACAAAACGTGGCCAGGCTTCTGTTCCCGGGATAATTTCAGCCAAATTCGCCAACATTTGGCAGCCATTACATACCCCTAAAGCAAGGGTGTTTTCACGCTCAAAGAAGGTGGCAAATTGATCACGAAGTGCGGTGTTAAATAGGATAGATTTTGCCCAGCCGCCACCAGCACCTAACACATCACCATAAGAGAAACCGCCACAAGCAACAAGGGCTTGGAAGTCTTTTAAGTGATGACGTTGCTGTTGTAAATCGCTCATATGCACGTCAATAGCATCAAAACCTGCGCGGTCAAAGGCGGCTGCCATTTCATAATGGCTGTTCACCCCTTGCTCACGCAAAATGGCAATGCGTGGACGCACACCTTTAGCAATATAAGGGGCGGCAATGTCTTCATTCACATCATAAGTTAAAGACACGGAGAAGCCTTTGTCATTTGGATTTTTCTTCGCAGTAAATTCTTGATCGGCACATTCTGGATTATCACGCAATGCCTGCATTTTGTGGGTCAATTCCGCCCAAATGCCACGCAATTCAGAACGAGTTTCTTTTAATAACACTTTTGTGCCACGGGTGATTTCAAATTGGTCGTCTTGGCTTACTGTGCCGAGTTCTTTCAACAGCGGTAGCACGCCATTTTGTTCAAAAATGTGGCGAACTGCGTTGAGATCGCTTTCTTTCACTTGGATCACTGCACCTAATTCTTCATTAAACAGCACGGCTAGATCATTATCGCCCAACGCACTAATATCCACAGAAACACCACAATGCCCTGCAAAGGCCATTTCAGCAAGGGTGATGATCAAGCCGCCGTCTGAACGGTCGTGGTAAGCCAGCAATTTTTGTTCATTCACAAGTTGTTGCATTGCATTGAAGAAGCCTTTCAGGCTTTCCACATTCACCACATCTGCAGGTTTATCACCTAATTGTTTATAAACCTGCGCCAATGCCGTTGCACCTAAGCGATTTTTGCCCTCACCTAAATCAATTAATAATAAACGGCTGCTGCCTTTATCTGTGCGTAATTGTGGCGTAACGGTTTTGCGCACATCTTCCACGCGCGCAAAGGCACTGATAACTAAGGAAAGCGGTGCGGTAACGGATTTTTGTTCGCCATTTTCCTGCCAAGTGGTTTTCATTGACATTGAATCTTTCCCCACTGGAATGGTCAAGCCTAATTGCGGGCAAAGTTCTTCCCCCACAGCTTTCACAGCTTCATAAAACCCAGCATCTTCACCCGTATGCCCTGCGGCAGACATCCAGTTAGCAGAAAGTTTAATGCGTTTAATATCACCAATATCTGTTGCGGCAATATTGGTTAGGCTTTCTGCCACGGCTAAACGTGCAGAAGCAGCGAAATCTAACAATGCCACAGGCGCGCGTTCGCCCATTGCCATCGCTTCACCGTGGTAACTATCTAAGGCGGTGGTGGTTACTGCACAGTCAGCCACTGGCACTTGCCACGGGCCAACCATTTGATCGCGTACCACCATACCCGTTACGGAGCGATCCCCAATAGTAATTAGGAAAGTTTTCTCTGCTACCACAGGTAAGCGTAATACACGGTGTAGCGCTTCTTTTAATTCAATTGTTGATTGATCAAGTGGTGGATTATGCACGTGTTTAGAGGCAACATCGCGCGTCATTTTTGGTGTTTTACCAAGCAATACATTCATTGGTAAATCAATCGGATCATTATGGAAATGATCATCGTGCAAGGTGAGATGTTCTTGTTCTGTGGCTTCACCAATCACGGCAAATGGTGCGCGTTCACGCTGACAGAGTTGTTCAAATAAGGCCAATTTATCTGGTGCAACAGCCAGCACATAGCGTTCTTGCGATTCGTTACACCAAATTTCTAACGGCGACATTCCTTTTTCATCACATAAAATATCACGCAATTCAAAGCGTCCGCCACGCCCACCATCATGAACTAACTCTGGCATTGCGTTAGATAAACCACCTGCGCCCACATCGTGGATAAACAGAATTGGGTTATCCTCGCCCATTTGCCAACAGCGGTCGATCACTTCTTGGCAACGGCGTTCCATTTCAGGGTTATCACGCTGTACAGAAGCAAAATCCAAATCTTCTTTCGATTTTCCTGATGCCATTGAAGAAGCCGCGCCGCCGCCTAAGCCGATATTCATTGCAGGGCCACCAAGCACGATCAATTTCGCGCCCACAGGGATTTCACCTTTTTGCACGTGTTCTGCACGGATATTCCCGATACCGCCTGCGAGCATAATTGGCTTGTGATAGCCGCGCACTTCTTCGCCGTTAAAGCTGTTTACTTTTTCTTCATAAGTACGGAAATAACCCAGCAAAGCAGGACGACCAAATTCATTGTTAAATGCCGCACCACCTAATGGGGCTTCAAGCATAATGTCGAGTGCGGAGGCAATGCGATTAGGTTTTGATAGCGGAGCTTCCCAAGGTTGTTCAAAGTCAGGAATGATAAGGTTCGACACCGAAAAGCCCACCAAACCCGCTTTCGGTTTTGCTCCCCGCCCTGTTGCCCCTTCATCACGGATTTCCCCGCCTGAACCTGTGGCAGCCCCCGGGAAAGGTGAAATGGCGGTTGGGTGGTTGTGCGTTTCCACTTTCATTAAAATGTGAGCGTCTTCTTGATGATAGCGATATTGTCCATCTTGATCAGGGAAAAAACGTCCAACTTTCGAGCCTTCCATTACCGCCGCGTTATCTTTATAAGCAGAAAGCACATAATCAGGGGTTTTCTCAAAGGTATTTTTGATCATTTTGAACAGGGATTTTTCTTGTTTTTCGCCGTCAATGATCCAATCTGCATTAAAAATTTTGTGGCGACAATGCTCTGAATTGGCTTGTGCGAACATATAAAGTTCCACATCCGTTGGATTGCGTCCAAGTGCGGTGAAATTTTCCACTAAATAATCAATTTCATCTTCTGCCAATGCCAAGCCAAGTTCCACATTTGCTTGCTCCAACGCGCTACGTCCACCAGCTAAAATATCCACTCGGGTAAATGCTTTTGGCGGCTGTTGTTGGAATAGCACTTCCGCTTCTTGTGGTGTGCGGATCACCGTTTCCATCATTCGGTCATAAATATGGCTAATGAGTTGAGCCTGTTCTTGCTCATTTAACGCACGTTCTAACTCAAAATAAAACGCCACCCCACGCTCTAAACGCACCACTTTATTTAAACCGCAGTTGTGTGCAATATCAGTAGCTTTTGATGACCAAGAAGAAATAGTACCAACGCGTGGGATCACGATAAAACATTCCCCTTGCGGTTCGTGTTGCGCCAAGGTTGGGCCATAATGCAATAACTGGGTTAATTCTTGCTCTTCAAGCGCATTCAGCGCTTCGCTGAGTTCTGCAAAATGCACATATTCTGCATAACAAGATTTCACTGGAAGCTGGGCTTGCTGAAAGCGTTGAGCGAGTTGATTTAAACGGAAAGGCGAAAGGGCTGGAGAGCCACGAAAAATCTGCAACATAGACTTTACCATTAGTTAGATGAATAAAAAACTCGCCTATTATAAAAGAATTTCGCACAAAACGAAAACGTTTGCGTAAAAGATTGGGTAACAAGAATAGGGAAAATTTCCACAAAAAAACACCGCACTTAAAAAGCGCGGTGTCATTTTATTCATTTATTCAGAAGATAGCTGGAAGATCAGCCCATACCGTATTTTTTTAATTTTTTGCGTAATGTGCCACGGTTAATGCCAAGCATTGTTGCTGCACGAGTTTGATTACCGCGAGTGTATTGCATAATCATATCGAGCATAGGGTGTTCAACTTCCGATAAAACTAATTCATAAAGATCGTCCACATCTTGACCATCTAATTGAGCTAAATAATTTCTGATCGCTTGTTTCACAGAATCACGAAGTGGTTTGTTTGTTACTTGAGATTGTGAATTTAATACTGAAACAGTCAGAGCTTCAGCTGGATTACGTTGTTGTTCTAACATTGTTGTCTTTATCCAATAAAATCAAATTAAAAAATTCTTCCAATGCCGTTATTTGCGCTTTCGCATTGGTAATGGCATTAAAAGTCTGTCTAAAACTGGAATTAGGTTGAATTCCCTGTAAATACCAAGCAACGTGCTTGCGTGCAATGCGATACCCTTTTTCTTCGCCATAAAATTGATGAAGTTCTTGAATATGTCGCAAAATAACACCGCACTTTTCTTTTAAACTTGGTGTTAAAGTTGTTGAGCCGTTTTCCACTAGCCCTGCCACAGATTGAAAAATCCACGGCTGGCCTAGCGCACCACGCCCAATCATTATTGCATCAGCACCGGTGTAATCAAGCACCGCTTGGGCTTTTTGTGCCGATGTAATATCGCCATTGGCAATCACTGGAATAGAAACCCGTTGTTTCACCGCTTTAATGTTGTCGTACTCGGCTTCGCCCTCAAATAAACATTCACGAGTTCGCCCGTGAATGGTAAGCGCTTGTACACCTGCTTGTTCGGCAATTTTCGCGATTTCCACGCAGTTTCGATTTTGTCGATCCCAGCCTGTTCTAATTTTTAGTGTTACAGGCACGTCCACAGCACGTACCACTGCTTCAAGAATTTGTTGCACTAAATCGGGATATTGCAAAAGGGCAGAACCTGCCAATTTACGATTTACCTTCTTTGCAGGGCAGCCCATATTGATGTCAATAATTTCTGCCCCATAGCCCACATTCACTTGCGCAGCTTGTGCCATTTCCTGCGGATCAGATCCAGCAATTTGCACAGCGTTAATGCCTACATCTTGATGATAAGCAAGACGTTGTTTCGATTTTTCTGTATGCCATACGCGCGGATTGCTTGCCATCATTTCTGAAAAGGTCAATCCTGCCCCATAGTTCGCACAAAGGCGTCTAAAAGGTTGGTCGGTAATCCCTGCCATTGGCGCAAGCAAAATACGGTTTTTTAATTGATAATCACCAATTCGCACTGCGCTACCCCTAACAAGTTACTACCTTTAACACACAATCTATCGCCAGCCCCAACGGGCAAGGCGTGCTATAATACGCACTTTTCACCCATTTGAAAAGCATATTTTTTGAACAAAATCTATTTTTTTCGCTTTCTTTGACTTTTATTCAAAATAATCCATTTTCCAGATAAAAAAATGCCCCGCGCTCTTGACAAGTGCGGGGCAAAATTTGCAGATTTTTTGATAAAACCTTGGCTTATGCCGATAAATAGGTCGCCAATAATTTCTCATCAAAAAGTAGCTGATTTGGCAGTGCCTGTATTTCGCTATTGTCTAACCTACAGTAACCTGTCCTGATACCTGCATTTGTTTATCTTTGTAGCTGGCTTTTTCTTGTAAGCTTTCGATTGTCAGATTTTCACTGTTAAGCTCTACGCGTTTCCCTTTCAGTTGGCTACCAATCAACGCCGCATCGCCCCCTGCCGTTAAGGTAGTGAGACTATGTTTATCGCCAATATAACTGCTTGCATAATTGTTTATAAAAGAAAATGGGGCTGTAGTAGATTAGCCCTAAATTTCACACCATTTTCGCAATATTTTTAACTGCTCTTTTGGTGTCCCAAAGTTAAACCGAAATTCACATTCCTTCAAGAATAAAGGAAAGTTTTTTCGGTTAATTCCATTATATTTTCGCAGTATCCGCTTCGCCTGATTCCAAAAATTTTCAATGCCATTAATATGATTTTGTTTCACCGCAAATAGCTCGGAATGATTGATTCGTTCGTGGTGAAATTCACTCACATCAAGCGCATCATCACTGCGATAAGTGTCCGTATAAACCCAGCTATCAGGCTTGATTTTTCTTTTAATAACAGGGAGTAATGTTTCACCCTTGGTGTTTTCAACCACAACAGTAAATACCTTTCCTTGTCGTTTTAGTAACCCAAAAACAGCAACTTTTCCAGCCGCTCCTCGTCCTCGTTTTCCCTTTCGATGACCACCAAAATAGCTTTCGTCTAGTTCAATTTCCCCCTCAAAAATCTCGTTAACTTCAAGGGATAAATGATAGCCAATCACAAGCCTGATTTTATGGTAGAACAAAGCGGCTGTATTCGGTTGAATATCTAGCAAATTTGCTGCTGTTCTTGCAGTAACTTCTGCAACAAAAAACTCAAGCAGTTTTTTCTGTATGGATTTCTTTAATTTACAATATGTTATCTTCATTTTTGTAGTATAGCATTGTTGCTAATCTACTACAGCCCCAAGAAAATTATCAATTTCTATATTTCATATTTTCTATACAAGTTTTAGTATTATCTCCATCTTGGGCTAAGCACCATCTTAAAGGTGGTCTAAACCGATAGCCAGCATCATATAAGCATTGATCAACTAAAGCATCTTTTCTTCTATAAAGCTTCATAAACTCATCATCTTCTCTTTTATCAGAAGTTGAATTATAAAATTTATTTTCCAAATAAAAATAACGACTACTCATTTTTGATCTTGAAAAATCATCACAATATTTAAAGTGTTTATATGGTGCTTTTTCCCCATCTTTAACCCAATAATTAAGTGAGTCTGGTGAACCATTAGCCAAATAGCATCCTGATAACAACAAGAGAGAAAATAATAATATAGACATTCTCATTATTTTTTCTCCTCTTGATTATTTAAAATGATACCATTACTAAAATTAATATGTTTTGTTTTTGGTCCAATTTGTCCCCATATAGTATTTTGATATTTTTTAAATTGATCTACTTTCTCTTGTTTTACTTTACCATCTTTATCTGTATCCGAATAGGCTAATCTTATTTTAAAGCTTATTTTGCCACACCTGTAATACGACACCACTCTTCGCGGATTGCCACGGGATCAAGGGAAAATTGCTCTTGATAGGCTTCGCAGACAGATTGTGCTTGGCTTTCTAAAATGCCTGATAACCCGAGTTTACCTTGTGTTTTTACGAGCTGGCTGATGGTTGGTGCGAGCTCTTTTAATGGCCCTGCTAAGATATTGGCCACCACCACATCGGCTTGCAGATCTTGCGGTGCGTCTTTGGCTAAAAAGAGTTGTAGACGGTCGCTCACGCCATTTTGTTCTGCGTTGTTGCGGCTGGCTAAAATGGCTTGCGGATCAATATCAATGCCGATGGCATTTTTTGCCCCTAATTTCAACGCAGCGATCGCTAAAATTCCCGAGCCACAACCAAAATCGATGATTGTTTTGCCATTCAGGTCTAGGCTATCGAGCCATTCTAAACAGAGTGCGGTGGTTGGGTGCGTGCCAGTTCCAAAAGCCAAGCCGGGATCGAGCATCACGTTCACGGCATTTTCATCAGGCACTTCACGCCAGCTTGGGCAAATCCATAAGCGTTTGCCAAACTGCATTGGGTGGAAATTATCCATCCATTCACGTTCCCAATCTTTATCTTCAATTTGTTCAATTTTATAAGCGGTTTCTTCGCTTAAATGCCCCGCACTTTTCAGCAAGCTGACAATCTGTTGCATATCGGTTTCAGCATCAAATAAGGCGATAACATCGGTATTGCCCCACAGACGGGTTTCCCCAGGGAGCGGTTCAAAAATCGGGGTGTCTTGGCTATCCATAAAGGTTACCGAAACCGAACCGATTTCTTCTAAATAATCACTAATCGTTTCCGCTTGTTGATTAGTACTATTAATGCGGATTTGAACCCAAGCCATAATTTTTCCTTCTTAATTTATTTTGTTGCGTTTTCGCCAAACTTGTTGCCGATCAAAAAGGCAATTAAGCCAAACAATAAAGACGGCACAATGGCGTGAAAATCAAACAGTTTAATACTTGCGGCCGTTAAGCCTACATAACAGCCCAAGCCCACCACCATTGAGCAAATTGCGCCAACAGCATTGGCTTTTTGCCAATATAGCCCCAGCACGATTACCCATAAAAAGGCGGCTTCCAAGCCCCCAAAGGCGAAAAGGTTGAGCCAGATGATCATTTGAGGTGGATTTAACGCAGCCAAGATCAAAAGTGTGGTCAAAATTAGCGTGATTATTGAAGAAATCCAGCTAATTTTTTTCTGATTTTGTGCCATTTCTGGCTTGGTACTGAGATATAAATCCTTCACAAAAATTGATGATGATTGAATCAGTTGCGCGTCAATGGTGGACATAATGGCAGACATTGGCGCAGCAAGGAAAATCCCTGCCACAATCGGCGGTAGCACTTGCAACATTAAGGTTGGGATCACCTGATCTGGCACCTCTAAGGTAGGCAGAATAGCACGCCCTAGCGCTCCCGAAAGGTGCATTCCTAGCATCACTAAAGCCAGCACCACCGTGCCGATTAACATTCCGTTATGCAAGGCTTTGCTGTCTTTGAACGCCATACAACGCACCGCAGTGTGTGGCAAGCCTACCACGCCAAAGCAGACTAAAATCCAGAAAGAGGCCATAAACTGAAAGCCGAGCATATCATTTGGCCCATAAGGGCTGGTTAAGTGCGGGTCAATTTCGTTAAGTTTTTGCACCGCACTTTCTACTCCGCCTGCAGCATAAATGGTCGCGCCGAGCAAAATGATCGTGCCAAGAATCATCACCGTTCCTTGAATGGTATCGGTTAGCACTACGGCGCGAAATCCGCCAATAAAGGTGTAAAGCCCCACGGTAACAGCAAAAATCAGTAGCGCATTGGTATAGCTAATGCCAATGGTGGTTTCTAACAAGCGCGCACCACCGATAAATTGCACGGTCATTGCGGCAAAAAAGGCGATGAGCAAGGCGATACAAGAAATCCAAACCAAATATTTATTTTTATAACGATAAAGCAATAAGTCATTGATCGTTAAGGCTTTACTTTCACGCGAGAGCAAGGCGAACTTTTTCCCGAGCGCGCCTAATGCCAGCCATACCGCAGGCACTTGAATCATTGCAAGCAACACCCAGCCTAAGCCAAATTTATACGCCGCACCCGGGCCGCCCACAAAAGAGCTGGCACTGGCATAGGTGGACGCGGTGGTCATCGCGAGTACAAAGCCGGTCATTGAGCGATTACCCACATAATATTCTGTTAAAAAATCCCCTTTGGAACGTTTTGTATAAGCATAAATCGCCGCGCCAAACACAAAGGCAAGGTAAATCACTAGGGGGAAAATAATGCCAAGATTCATTGTTCTTATATCCTTATTTAACGTCCTTATTTTCTTGCTCAATATTTTCTAAATCAATCTCTTGATAGACGATTTTTACCACCCAATAAGCCACTACAATAAATAGCACGGGCAAATAAATACAGGCTAGTTCAAACCAAAGCGGAAAGCCCAAAGGCCCTTGCTGCCCTTTTGGCAAATAAGCACATAAACACCAGCCCAGCACATAAAGCAAAGTCAAGCCAAATGCCCAACGCGCTTCTTTTGTCGCTTGCTGATAACGAGAATGTTGTTTCATAGTGTGAGTTGCACTCCTGTATTTTTCACCTTTATTGCTAGCAAAATCGAGGGCGAACCTCGTTGTTCGCCCACGTCTAATCTTAGCAAAATATATCGACAAAAATCACCTTAAATATGTTGAAAATTGTCGGTTAATCGTTATTGCTTTTGAGCAAGAAAAGAGATTGCTAGGAATATTTCTCGCCAAAATAATTTCACAATTTTGCACCGCTCTTTTATACAAAATAAAGAAAAAATGCCGCAATAAAAAAGGCGTTATCTAAAACGCCTTTCGATCAAATAATGCAATTAATCGTGCATTCCTAATTTCTTCTCCAAATAGTGGATATTTGTGCCACCGTTTTGAAAATTTTCATCGGATAGGATCAATTCGTGCAGTGGAATATTGGTTTTAATTCCGCTGATAATGGTTTCTGCCAAGGCATTTTGCATACGGCGAATGGCCACTTCACGGGTATCCCCATAGGTGATTAATTTTGCAATCATTGAATCATAATGCGGTGGCACGCTGTATCCTGTATAAATATGCGAATCCCAACGCACGCCTAGGCCACCCGGTGCGTGTAAATGATCGATTTTACCTGGTGAAGGTAAGAAGCTCTTCGGATCTTCCGCATTGATACGACATTCAATGGCATGGCCGTGCACTTTAATGTCTTCTTGTTTGATAGAAAGCGGTAGACCTGAAGCGATTAATAATTGCTCTTTCACCAAATCCACGCCGGTAATCATCTCAGTTACAGGGTGTTCTACCTGAATACGAGTATTCATTTCGATGAAGTAAAACTCACCGTTTTCATATAAGAATTCAAATGTCCCTGCACCACGGTAGCCAATTTCCACACAGGCTTTAGCACAGCGTGAACCAATATCACGGCGCATTTCTTCAGTAATACCTGGTGCTGGCGCTTCTTCCACCACTTTTTGATGACGGCGCTGCATTGAACAATCACGCTCTGCTAAATAAACCGCATTGCCGTGCGTATCTGCTAACACTTGGATTTCAATATGGCGTGGATTTTCTAAATATTTTTCCATATATACCATATCGTTGTTGAACGCGGCTTTTGCTTCGGCTTTAGTCATTGCAATAGATTCTTCCAAAGAATGTTCATCACGCACCACACGCATACCACGACCGCCACCGCCACCAGAGGCTTTGATGATCACAGGATACCCAATGCGTTTAGCGATTTCTTTGTTTTTCTTCATATCGCTGCCAACAGGGCCATCAGAACCCGGTACACAAGGCACGCCGGCTTTTTTCATTGCGTTAATGGCAGACACTTTATCCCCCATTAAACGGATTACGTCCGCAGTAGGGCCAATAAAGGTGAAGCCTGAGCGTTCCACTTGCTCGGCAAAATCAGCATTTTCAGACAAAAAGCCATAACCGGGGTGAATTGCGTCTGCGCCTGTAACTTCTGCTGCAGCAATAATCGCAGGGATATTCAAATAACTTTTGGTTGAAGGCGCAGGGCCAATACAAACGGTTTGATCTGCCAATAAAACGTGTTTGAGATCGCGATCAGCGGTGGAATGTACCGCCACAGTTTTAATGCCTAGCTCTTTACAAGCACGCAAAATGCGTAACGCAATTTCTCCACGATTGGCAATAACAACTTTTTCTAGCATAAGAATTATCTCTTAGAATTGTAAGGCGAAGCCACGCTCCGCCTAGATAGAAATGAATTATTCGATAACGATTAACGGCTCGTCAAACTCAACCGGTTCGCCGTCATTAATTAAGATCGCTTTTACCACACCTGCTTTGTCAGCTTCAATGCGGTTCATCATTTTCATTGCTTCAACAATACAAAGGGCATCGCCCACTTTCACAGTTTGTCCCACTTCAACAAATGGTTTGGCATCTGGGCTTGGGCTGCGGTAGAACGTTCCCACCATTGGTGAACGCACTTGATGACCTGATACTTCCGTAACCGCTGGCACTTCTGCTACTGGGGTAGGCTGTGTAACTGCTGGGGTTGCAGGCTGTGCAACAGGGGCAACACTTGGTACGGTATATTGCACCGCAGTGGCTGAAGGTGAACCACGATTAATGCGAACAGATTCCTCGCCTTCAGAAATTTCAAGCTCCATAATGCCTGATTCTTCAACTAATTCGATGAGTTTTTTAATTTTACGAATATCCATAGTTTTTTCCTAAAATGTGAATATTTTTCACCGCACTTTATGGACAACACAAAATGAGTAACACAAAGTGCGGTGGTTTTTAAACTTAAATTTCCGTGGCAAAGATTACCTGAAAACGATCCTTTTTGCGACAAAATTCTGTCAATTTCGCGAAATTTTCGGCAAATTATGCCTTATTTGCTAAATATTGTCGCGCATAATGGAAAGCAAATTCATAGCCTTGCGCACCTAATCCGCAAATCACGCCTTCTGCCACATCACTAAAATAAGAATGATGACGGAACGGCTCGCGTTTATGCACATTAGACAAATGCACTTCCACAAAAGGAATAGCGACAGCAAGCAAGGCATCACGCAGCGCAACACTGGTGTGCGTATAAGCCGCGGGATTAATAATAATAAAATCCACCTGTTGGAAACTTTGATGAATTTTATCGATCAATTTTTCTTCGCTGTTCGCTTGAAAGCAGGTTAATTCAATTTGATGTGCGGCTGCAAGATCCTGCATTCGTTGCTCAATGGCGGGCAAAGAAAGACTGCCATAATGCTTTGGCTCACGTTTGCCTAGCATATTCAAATTCGGGCCATTAAGTAACAAAATTCGTGCAGATGCTGACATAATTAATCCTTTTCCCTTTAACTTGTTGCATTATAATGATTTTTCTAAAAATTGCCGTTGCCTTATGGCTGGTCGAACCAATGCGAATTTTAATCCATATTTACTTTGACGATATTTTCGCTGTTCAGTTCCAATAATGGTAACGTTGAGCCTTGCCACGGGCGAACAATCTGATATTGCATAAGATCTAGCGTATCCAAGCCCGGCGTGGTATCTGGCGTGTAACGCTGTGCAATGCGAGCCAACTGAGTTAAAGCAAAACTGCTTTCTAATGAAGAACTGATCACTGCCATTAAACCTTGCTGATGTGCTTGTTTGATAAGTTCAACGCAACGCTCAAGGCTGCCGACCAAAGTAGGCTTGATGATGATCGCCGCTAAGTGCGGTTCTTTTTTCACTTGAAAATTTGGCTCGCGTACACTTTCGTCCCACGCAATGGCAATGCCCGTTTCTTGGGCGAACTGGCGGCTTTCTTCTTGCGTTTTGCAAGGTTCTTCCAAAAATTGAATACGCCCACGATGTTCAGGCTTAATATATTTGGCAAACAGCTGCGCTTTCGCAGGCGTCCAAGCTCGGTTCGCATCTAAACGTAATTTAAGATCAGGAATGGCTTCCAAAAACATATCAGCAATTAAGCCATCGCGATTGGCTTCGTATAAGCCTACTTTGATTTTCGCTACTTTTTCCCCTTCGAGCTGATCTAGCTCTGCATAAAGCTCATCAGGATCGCCATAGCAAAGAGGCGCAGTGCGGTAATTCCCTTGCTCTGGCAATTCGCCTTTCATTTCTGCCAAGGCACAACTTAGCCCAAACGCCACCGAAGGATACAACCCGTCCAAGGACAATTTTCGATTTTGGCTGCGTGCCACGTCCCAATCTTTTAGCCACTGCTTAGCTTGGGCTTCTGCCTGTTCAAGGGTTTCTTGGCTAAATTCAGGCAGTGGAGCAATTTCCCCCCAACCCTCGTGTTCGCCACAACGAATTTGCACCAACAACCCCTCACGCAATTTCAAAAAGCGATTACGCAGCACCACTTGGGAATCCATCGGGATTTGATAACGATAAAGTTGATAAGAACGCATATTTTCTCCTTTTTATTCCTTAACTTTGTGCGCTGACTTCGCAATCCAAAAACAAATTAAACAAATGATCCCTAGCATTACAGACAAGAACGTCCCCGTAAGCAAGGTCGCAAGCAAACTGTGCAAAAAGAGCGATATATTTCTGCCAAATAAAACTTCCAATAAACTCAATGCAAAAAAGCCACAGAAGAACTCGATAGAAAAATGCAACAAAATCGAAATTTGAAAACATCCCCGAATAATGCCACTTTGTCGCAACGCATTACGCCATAAATGTTTATGCATTGCCCACAATTTGTAATCAATAAAGCTATAAAAGGCAATGAAGAAGCCAATGCCCACGATCATTCCTAATATAGAAAGAACATTACTGGACACCATTAGTCCAAAGGCAAAACATAACGCCGCATTAAATAACACCACCGCCGTCCAAAATAGAATGATTTTTTTGAGAGAGATTTCTTGCATTATTTTTTCACCTGTTTTTGATAAAGCACTTGCCCCACTTGCTGAATATGTTTGAGCAACTCTGGGTGGGTAAGTTGTGAATAAATGGATAAATCTACCAAATAAGGAATATCTGAATCTTGTAATTCGCCAAATAAACGATTCAAGGTTTCTGGGCTAATTTGTTCGCCCACCAAGGTTAAATCAATATCAGAACCTGCGCGATGCGTGCCTTTTGCTCTTGAGCCATAAATAATCACTTGCTCAATTTCAGGATAAGCTTGAAATAATGCCGTCAAACGAGATAGTGTTCGCTCGGTTAAGCCAAATTTTCCTGACATAGCGCTACCATTTTTCCTTCAAATTGACCAAAGAGCGGATAATAAGTGCGGTAAATTTTTTCAATAATTTGATTAACCGTGCTTTCGTTATAGCTATGCACCGATAAAATGCGATCGTCCACCATATCCAACCACGCTTGCCCATCATCAATTAACCCAATATTAAAGGCTTTACGAATGGTATCGCGACTGCCTTGAATATCACTTACGCCTTGATAATTGAGATAATCTTTCATCACTCGCCAAGCTAGCTCGTAATTATATTCAAAGCACTGCACTAAACCTTGCTGTTCAAACTTGTTTAGCTTAGGTTGTTGGACAAATTCTGTAAGCTGAGTAAAGGCGCGTTGATAATTCTGTAACCGTTGTTGCCAGCGAATTTCCTGTTTCATTTAATTTCCTTGCCTACTACGGCTAATTAAAGAAAAACAAAGTGCGGTGAAAATTTTGAGATTTTTCACCGCACTTGATGATTATGGATTGCGTTTAAATTTGCTGAAATCTGGCGCACGCTTTTCATTGAAGGCATTTCGCCCTTCTTGCCCTTCTTCTGTCATATAGAACAGCATTGTAGCGTTGCCTGCTAGCTCTTGTAAGCCAGCCTGTCCATCACAATCTGCGTTTAATGCGGCTTTTAAGCAACGTAACGCAATTGGGCTGTTACGCAACATTTCACGACACCAGCGCACGGTTTCTTTTTCTAACTCTGCATAAGGCACAACCGTGTTCACTAAGCCCATATCCAAGGCTTCTTGCGCATTATATTGACGGCATAAGAACCAAATTTCACGCGCTTTTTTCTGCCCTACAATGCGAGCCATATAACTTGCGCCCCAGCCGCCATCGAACGATCCCACTTTCGGGCCTGTTTGACCGAAAATGGCATTTTCCGCCGCAATCGTCAGATCGCAAAGCATATGTAAAACGTGGCCACCACCGATAGCATAGCCTGCCACCATTGCCACCACAGGTTTCGGACAGCTACGAATATCACGCTGAAAATCCAACACATTTAGGTGATGTACGCCCGCGTCATCTTTATAACCACCGTAATCACCACGCACTTTTTGATCGCCACCTGAGCAGAACGCTTTTTCCCCTTGCCCGGTTAGCACGATCACCCCCACATTTTCATCAAAACGTGCATCTGAAAACGCGTGGATCATTTCTTTCACGGTCTGCGGACGGAAAGCGTTACGCACTTCTGGGCGGTTAATGGTGATTTTGGCAATGCCATCGGTGGATTTGTGATAAAGAATATCCGTATAGCCTTCGCTATGATCAACCCACTCAACAGGGGCATAAAGCACATCATCTTTTGGATTTTGCATAATTAATTCCTTCGCTAAATAAATGTGGCTGGCATTATAGCTTAATCTGAGAATGACTAAAAGATCGGGGAAGTTTGTACAAAAAAGCTGGGAATAACCCAGCTTTAGTAAAATGAAATGAATAATTAAAGAATATCCAACAATTCCACTTCAAACACTAATGTGCTAAATGGTGGAATTGCTGCACCTGCGCCGCGCTCGCCGTAGGCAAGGTTATGTGGAATGGTGAGTTTCCATTTTGAGCCAACTGGCATCATTGAAAGAGCTTCAACCCACCCCGGGATTACGCCGCTTACAGGGAATTCAGCAGGTTGGCCACGTTGTACGGAGCTGTCGAATACCGTGCCGTCTGGCAATGTTCCTGTGTAGTGGACGCGTACTTGATCTTGTTTGCTTGGGATTTTGCCGTTGCCTTCCACTAACACTTCATATTGTAAGCCTGAGTCTGTTACTTTCACGCCCTCTTTTTTCGCATTTTCTGCAAGATAGGCTTTGCCTTCTTCTTCAATTTTTTTGAATTGTGCTTGCGCTGCTTCTGCGGCTTGTTGTTGCAGTTGTTGTAAGGCTTGGCTCACTTCGTTTAAGTCAATTGCTGGCGCATTTTGATTTAACGCATCAAAGATCCCTTTAGCCACGGCATCTGCTTTTACTGCTAATTTGCTATCAACTAATTGCTGACCGATTTGTAAACCGATACCGTAACTGCCTTTGGCAGAAACATCATCTAAAGCGACTTGGTTAAAAAATTGTTCTGACATTGTTTTTTCCTTCTATTAAAAATAAATGTGTTTGATTAAGCGATTTATTACATCGTGTTTTTATAAGCTAACACTTCGCCCATATGCACTGGCACATCAACTGCCAACTGTTCTGCCAATTTCACTTGATTTGGCTGGAATAGATTGATTACCGTAGAACCAAGCTGGAACGCGCCCATTTCTTGACCTTTGCGTAATTTCACGGCATTTTCACCGCTATATGTCCAGACTTTCACCTCTTTGCTGCGCGGTGGATTAATCACACCAGCCCATTGGGTGCTGATACTTGCTGTGATGGTTGCGCCTACTAAAATTTGTACCATTTCCCCAAATTCCGTATCAAACACGCAAATCACGCGTTCGTTGCGAGCAAATAAATTGGGAACGTGTTCTGCCAAAAATGGATTAACTGAAAACAGTTCGCCCGGTACATAAATCATTTTGCGTAATGTGCCATCACAAGGCATATGGACACGATGATAATCTCTCGGTGAAAGGTATATTGTGGCGAATTCACCATTTTTAAAGGCCTCGACCAATTCTTTATCATTGGCCAGCAGATCGGCAAGGCTAAAATCGTGTCCTTTGGCTTGTAATAAACGATCTTCATCAATATGCCCAAGCTGGCTCACACGGCCGTCTGCGGGTAAACAAAGTGCGGTAGGATTTTCATCAATTTTTCTCGCCCCTTCCGCTAAAGGACGGATAAAAAATTCATTAAAGGTCGCATAATCATTAAAATTTGGTTTAAGCGCTTCTTGCATATTGACTTGGTATTTTTTCGCAAATAATTTAATCACTAAATGGGTTAGCGCGCCCCAACGTTGCTTTGCAAACCAACCTGCAAGCTGGGTTAAATAAAGTTGCGGCATTACATATTGAAAGGCCACTTTTACACGTTGCCAATACGTTAAAGGCATTTGCGTTTTTAATGTCATAAGGTTTTCCTTTGTTAAAATGGAAGGGCGATTATATCAACTTATCCTACTTGTGCAACGATATGCGGATTTTGCCTTGATTTATCACAGGAATGGGGGTAGTGTTCGTTTTCGATTGTATTGATGTAGGGGGCACCTATGTGTGTGCCCAAAAATTAATGATTATTACGGACGGACACACAGGTCCGTCCCTTGTATATTAAAATTAATATAAAATAGCAACAAAACCCCGTTATCTGCATCTCGAGTCCGCCCCAGGCAACAAACCGAGTTGTAGCAATGAGAGCAGATAACATTTCACCAAAAAACCGAACAGTTGCCAGACTTAAACCCGAATGCAAGGCAGGTTAATGATGAATGAACAAACTTATTGTGGTATTGATGTTGCTAAACGTCATTTCGTTATTGGGCTTTCTAACCAAAAACGAACAAAGACCGAAACCAACAACCCGAAAGGGATTGCGCATACCATTGAGTATTTACGTCGTTTCAGTGTGGACTTAATTGTCCTTGAAAGCACCGGTGGGCTTGAACTTCCATTAGCTAAAGCACTCCACCGCGCAGGCTTTCGTGTGGTGATTGCCAACCCGCGACAAACCAATCAGTTTGCGATGTCGCAGTCACTAGCAAAAACCGACAATAAAGACGCCAAAATGTTGGCTTTTTACGCCCAGATGCTCGCAATGCGTGATAATGTAGCGCAACAGCTTTACATACCACCGACTCCCGAGCAAGAACAGCTTGAAGCCCTTGTTTCACGCCGTAATCAGCTTGTTGAAATGCGTTCCGCGGAGAAAAACCGCCTTGAACAAGTCCATTCCACACAACGACTCAGTGTTGAGCAGCATATCGACTATCTCTGTCTGCGTATTGATGAGCTGGATAGTGAAATCGAACAGCATCTCAAACATTTTGACGATACAATAAAAAAGTTTAAAGACATCAAAGGGTTAGGCACACAAACGATAGCCGTTTTGATGTCAATGTTGCCTGAGTTAGGTCAATATACACATAAACAAATTGCTTCGCTTGTTGGCGTTGCGCCACATCCGAAAGAAAGCGGTGACACCAAATGGAAAAGCCGCTGTTCAGGTGGTCGCAAAGCCGTGCGAAATGCACTGTATATGGCCACATTTGTTTGCGTGCGTTTTGAGCCTAAACTCAAACAATTTTACGAACGTTTACGCGCTAATGGTAAGGCGTTCAAAGTGGCGATTAACGCCTGTATGCGTAAGCTTCTAACCATTTTAAATGCGATTGTCCGCGATGGCTCGCAATGGGACGCTCACGCGCTTTAATTAACGAATTTGTATTTTTGCTTTTTAGCGGAATACAGTTGCTACAAAAAATGATATGAGAGACGAGTGGATACATCGTTCTCCCTAAAGTTTGCTGGAATAACAGGTTAAAAATGCAAGAACAATCCCTCCTTAATATCGATAAAAACCACATCTGGCACCCTTATTCACGCATTAACAGTGATGCGCCGATGTTTGCCGTGGAACGTGCAGACGGGGTGGAAATCACGTTGAAAAATGGCAAGCGGCTGATTGATGGAATGTCTTCTTGGTGGGCAGCGTTACACGGTTATAATCACCCGAAATTGAACCAAGCGGCGAAAGAACAGTTAGAGAAAATGAGCCATATTATGTTCGGTGGATTTACCCACGATCCCGCTGGCGAATTGGCGCAGCGTTTGGTGCGATTATTACCTGTGGGCTTAGATAAAATTTTCTTTGCCGATAGTGGCTCGGTGGCGGTGGAAGTGGCGATGAAAATGGCGGTGCAATATCAGCAAGCCAAAGGTGAAAGCCAGCGTTACAAATTCGTCACCATTCGCTCAGGCTATCACGGCGACACTTGGCACGCGATGTCCGTGTGCGATCCGATTACCGGAATGCACAGCCTGTTTGCCAAAGGCCTGCCCGTGCAATATTTTTTACCGCAACCGAAAACTACCTTTGACGGACAATGGCAAGAGACCGATATTCAGCCGCTCCAAGATTTACTGGCAGAAAAGAGTGGTGAAATTGCTGCCTTAATTTTAGAGCCGATTGTGCAAGGTGCGGGGGGAATGTATTTTTATTCGCCGACCTATTTAGAAAAAGCGCGCGCCTTGTGTGATGAATATGGCGTCTTGCTGATTTTTGATGAAATCGCCACGGGATTTGGGCGTACGGGCAAACTGTTTGCCACAGAATATACCAACATTAAGCCTGATATTATGTGCTTAGGCAAAGCCTTAACGGGCGGCTATTTAACCCTTTCCGCCACTGTAACCACCGCACATATTGCCGAAACCATTTGCGATGGCGAAGCAAAATGTTTTATGCACGGGCCAACCTTTATGGGCAATCCGCTCGCTTGCGCCATTGCCAGTGCATCCATTGATTTATTATTAGAAAGTGATTGGCAAGGCAAGGTTAAAGCCATTGAACAACAATTAAAAACAGAGCTTGCGGTAGCGAAAGATTTTCAATCGGTGAAAGACGTTCGTGTATTAGGGGCCATTGGGGTGTTAGAAATGAAATCCCCTGTGGATTTAGCCGTATTACAGCCAAAATTTGTTGAAAAAGGCATTTGGTTACGTCCTTTTGGGCATTTGGTGTATATTATGCCACCTTTTATTATTTCGCCAACGCAACTTAGCCAGCTCACGCAAGGCTTATTGTCTGTACTTAAAGAGGTTTACAATGAATAATCATCTCGCTGATTTTGCACAAACCTTGGCTGAACTCAAGGCGGTTGGGCAGTTTCGTCAGCTTCCGCAGTTAGATCATCAAGGCAAAATGATCGAAAAAGATGGGCGCTTAATGCTCAATATGTCTTCTAATGATTATTTAGGTCTTGCCAATGATGAGGCATTAAAAACCGAATTTTTACAAAAATACGGCGAAAAATTACCGCACTTTACTTCTTCATCTTCCCGTTTATTAACGGGATCTTTTGCGGTTTATCAACAATTAGAAAGTCTAATGGCGCAACGTTTTGGGCGAGAGGCGTGCTTATTGTTTAATAGTGGCTATCACGCTAACATCGGCATTTTGCCTGCGGTGGCGAATAAAAAAACATTAATTCTAGCCGATAAACTGGTTCACGCCAGTATTATTGATGGCATTCGTTTGAGTGAAGCGGATTTTGTACGCTATCGACATAATGATTTTACCCATTTAGAAACCCTATTAAGTAAGCATCAGAACCAATATCAACGAATGATCATTGTTACCGAAAGTGTATTTAGTATGGACGGTGATGTGGTGGATTTGCCTCTGCTCGTGGCTCTCAAGCAACGCTTTGGCAATGTCTTATTATATGTGGATGAAGCCCACGCTATTGGTGCTTACGGCAAAACAGGGCTAGGTATCGCTGAACAGCAAAGCTGTATTCAAGAGATTGATTTTTTAGTTGGCACTTTTGGTAAGGCTTTAGCTTCAATGGGCGCTTATGTGGTATGCGATGAATTGATTAAAGCATATTTAATAAATAAAATGCGACCATTGATTTTTTCTACTGCTCTGCCTCCGCTGTGTGTGGCGTGGACGACATTTTTATTTGAAAAACTTCCGCACTTTACCCAACGACGCCAGCATTTACAAAAGTTAAGTGAAAAAGTGCGGTCGTTTTTTGAGCAGAATTTGGCCCAGTCTCTTGTTAGTGAAAGCTGTATCATTCCTTATATTATTGGCGATAATGAAAAAACAGTGGTAACGGCACTTGCGTTACAAGAACAAGGCTATTATTGTTTGCCAATCCGACCACCTACAGTGCCTAAAGGCACATCGCGTATTCGCTTATCTTTAACCGCAGATATGACAGAACAAGACGTGGACGCTTTTCTCACAACCTTAGTAAAATTTGAGTAACAACAATGCAAACAGAATTGATCAAAGGCGCAGAACATAGCCCGAATTTAATCCTCTATTTTGCTGGTTGGGGAACACCAGCCAGCGCCGTATCTCACTTGGCGTTACCAGAAAAAACGGATTTATTACTGTGCTATGACTATCAAGATCTGAATTTTCATTTTGATCTTTCTCATTATGCACAGATCCGCGTCGTAGCTTGGTCAATGGGCGTGTGGGTGGCAAATCAAGTGCTAGGACAAATGCCTCTTACGAGTGCTACCGCAATAAACGGCACAGGCAAACCTTGTGATGATACAATGGGCATTCCGCAAGCCGTATTTATCGGTACACTGGAACAGCTAGATGAACGCCATTTAGTGAAATTTCAACGCAGAATGTGCGGTGATAGCGCTACATTTGAGCAATATTGTCAATTAGAAGGACAACGTGATTGGCAACAAGTGCGGTCAGAATTAGGCGAACTTTATCAATATATTCAACAGGATAAGGGAGACACTATTGATTGGACACGCGCCATTATTGGTGAGAAAGATCGCATTTTTCCTAGTCCGAATCAGCGCGCTTATTGGCAAACTTATATGAGTGAAAAGACAGGTAATATCCCACAACCGAGTGCGGTGCAAAATTCCACAGAATTTGTCTTGCAAACAATGCCATTGCCTCACTATCCCTTTGCACAATTTCATACTTGGGCTGAGTTATTTTAATGAACGTGGTGGATAAATCTCGTGTTGCACAATGCTTTAGCCAAGCCTTACCCAGCTATGACAGTCAAGCTAAAGCACAACAGCAAATTAATCAACAACTGTTGCAACTTTTATTGCAAACGGGGCGCACTACGTTTTCACAGGTGTTAGAAATTGGTTGTGGAACAGGGTATTTTAGCCAACTTTTGGCACAACATTTACAAGTAAAATCTTGGGCGTTTAACGATTTATGTGATGTAAAAAATCAACTTGATACATTATTCCCACAAGATAATTTTGTTTTTTATCAAGGAGATGGAGAAATTTATCCCTTTCCTACCGATTATGATCTGATCGCTTCAGCATCAGCAGTACAGTGGTTTGCCGATCCGCAAGCGTTCGTCAATAAATGTGCCGATTTATTACGTGAAAAAGGCATTTTACTTATTAGCACTTTTGCACCGAAAAATTTAGCAGAAATTCGTGCTTTGACGGGAATTGGTTTGGACTATCCTGATCTATCGCAGTGGCAACAATGGTTGAGTGCTAGATTTGAAATCAAAGCGCTGTTTGAGCAAGCGATTCCGCTTTATTTTGCTAGTCCGTTGGCGGTCTTGCAACATCTCAAAGTGACTGGTGTAACAGCAACAGGACAAGGGGGCTGGACAAAAGGGCGCTTACAACAATTTATTGCAGATTACAACGCGCAATATCAAAATACGCAAGGGCAAGTGCGGTTGAATTATCAGCCACTTTTTATTTTGGCAGAAAAATTAACGTAAGAGGAATAAAATGGCAGGGCAAGTATTATTCATCTCTGGGATTGATACGGATGTGGGCAAAACCATTGCTACAGGTTGGTATGCGAAAAAGCTCGCTGACCAAGGGGCTTCGGTGATTACGCAGAAAATGATTCAAACGGGCTGCGAAGACATTTCAGAAGACATCATACAGCATCGTAAATTACAAGGCATAGACTTATTGCCAGAAGATAAGCAAGGGCTGACTTGTCCTTATTTATTTTCTTACCCTTGTTCGCCGCATTTAGCAGCACAGCTAGAAAATCGAAAAATTTCTACCGCACTTATCCGTCAAGCCACAGATGAACTGGCAAGCCGTTATGATTATGTTTTACTGGAAGGTGCTGGGGGCTTGTGTGTGCCTTATGATGATCAACATACCACATTGGATTATATTGCCCAGCAACAATATCCCCTTATCCTTGTTACTTCAGGGAAATTAGGTAGCATTAATCACACCTTACTCAGCTTGTTAGCCTGTAAACAGTATCATATTGAAGTAAAAGGATTAATTTATAATCGCTATCCATTAGGTGATGAAATGATTAACAAGGAAACGGCACAATATTTGCAAAATTATTTGCAAAAACATTTTCCGCAAGCGGAATTTCTCTCTTTAGAAAAATTAACGTCAATCTGCTAAAAAGGAAATTTGGCTTTTTCACATAAAAAATTATAATTTCCTTTGACTATTTGCACATCAAAAGGTAATATTCACGCCCTATGCAAAAGGTAAAATTACCCCTTACAACTGATCCAGTAAGAGATGCGCAACGTAGGTTGGATTATGATGGTTATTATGCGATCAAGCAACTTTGCCGTCTGGCTGAATCAGTAGATAAAGTGCTCAGCGATGCACAGGTAACATTATCATTTTTCATTGATCCACAAAAATTAGTTGTTATGAAAGGCAACGCACGCGTTGAGGTGGCACTTACTTGTCAGCGCTGTGGAGAACCTTTTAATCAGCTTTTAGAAACTGAATTTGCATATAGCCCTGTTTCTCATTTGGATCAAGCTGATGCGTTACCAGACATTTATGAACCAATAGAACTTAACGAATTTGGTGAAATAGATTTATTGGCAACGATTGAAGATGAACTTATGTTATGTCTGCCGATTGTGCCGATGCATTCATCTGAACACTGTGAAGTGTCCGTGGCTGAACAGGTTTTTGGAACATTGCCCGAAGAGTTGGCAAAAAAACCGAACCCGTTCGCTGTATTAGCTAGTTTAAAGCAAAAGTAAATTTAGGAGTATAGCCAATGGCTGTTCAACAAAATAAAAAATCTCGTTCACGTCGTGATATGCGTCGTTCACACGATGCCTTAACTACTGCTGCAGTATCAGTAGATAAAGCAAGTGGCGAAACTCATTTACGTCATCACGTTACCGCTGACGGTTATTACCGTGGCCGTAAAGTGATCAACAAGTAATTCCTTTTCTATAAGGTATTGACTTGAGCCGTCTAACCCTTGCGTTAGATGTGATGGGCGGGGACATTGGTCCCCGTGTTACTATCCCCGCATCAATAAAAGCGTTGGAGCAAGATCCAATGCTTTCTGTTTTATTATTTGGCGATAGCCAACAAATTCTTCCTTTATTAGAAAACGCCTCTTCATCTTTACAAGAACGAATTAAAGTTTGCCACTGCACTAAGGTGATTGATAATAGCCAAGATTTATCTTATGCCTTGCGTCATAGTAAAGGGACGTCAATGCGTTTAGCCATTGAGGCCGTGCAGAAAGGTGAGGCACAAGCTTGTGTCAGTGCAGGGAATACTGGGGCATTAATGGGCTTAGCAAAAATTTTATTGCAACCGCTTAAAGGGATCGAACGCCCAGCACTTGTTTCACTTATTCCTACGATTAATGGCGATCGCAGTGTGATGTTAGATTTAGGGGCAAATATTGATTGTTCTGCTCAGAATCTTTATCAGTTTGCCTTAATGGGCGCAATTTTTGCGGAAAGTTGTCTTGGATTGGTTTATCCCCGTATTGCGTTATTGAATATTGGTATTGAAGAAATTAAAGGGCATAAGTCTATTCGTGAGGCTGCCACCCTGCTGAAGCAAAATCCGGCGTTAAATTATATCGGATTTATTGAGGGGGATTTATTACTTAATGGTAAAGCAGATGTTATCGTAAATGATGGTTTTGCGGGTAATATTGCGCTCAAAACCTTAGAGGGTGCAGCGAAGAATGTGATTTCTTTATTCAAAGGACATTCAACATTGAATAAAACAAATCATATTTGTAAATTTATTGGGCGTTGGTTCGTCAAAACTTTTTTATTAAAAGGAAGTTTTCAGCGATTAAGACAAATTAATCCTGATCAATATAACGGTGCAACCTTAATCGGTTTAACTGCAGTGGTTGTAAAAAGCCACGGTAGTGCAAATATTGATGGTTTTGCTTATGCAATCCTTGATGCCACACAGCAAGCAAGGTACAACCTTCCAGAAAAAATTTTGGCAGGGTTAGAAAAGTAATCTCGGAGATGATTATTCTGTCAAGCTGATAGGATAAACGGTGTTTTAGTAAAAATGTGCAAAAAACAGACCGCACTTTTAATACACTTTCTTTTTTCAGCGGGCTTTCCTCGTTAGTGAACATTAATTATTTGAAATTATTATGTATAGTAGAATTTTAGCCACTGGTAGCTATGCACCAGAGCAAGTGAGAACAAATGCGGATTTAGAAAAAATGGTGGATACCTCGGACGAATGGATTACGACTCGTTCAGGTATTAAAGAACGTCGCATAGCTGGTGAGAATGAAACCGTTGCAACAATGGGCGCAGCAGCAGCAAAAAATGCTTTGGCAATGGCAAATATTGATCCACAAGAAATTGATCTGATTGTGGTGGGGACAACGACAAATTCTCATTCTTATCCAAGTGCCGCCTGTCAAATACAAGGCTTATTAGGAATTAAAGATGCGATTGCATTTGATGTCGCAGCAGCTTGTACAGGCTTTATTTATGCGCTTTCTGTTGCTGATCAATTTGTGCGTAACGGACAGGTAAAAAAAGCCTTGGTGCTTGGTGCAGATCTAAATTCTCGCCATCTTGATGAAACAGATCGCAGTACAGTAGTGTTATTTGGTGATGGTGCAGGTGCGGTGATTTTAGAAACCGATGAAAATACAGGGATTATTTCAACCCACTTACACGCTTCGCCTGATACCGATAATATGCTCGTGTTACCACAGGCTGAACCTAAGGATACCCATTCTGGTTATATCTCAATGCAAGGCAATGCCACCTTCAAATTGGCGGTGAGCCAATTATCAGAGGTGGTGGAAGAAACTCTTGCTTTCAATAAGCTAGATAAAAAAGATATTGACTGGTTAGTGCCCCATCAAGCGAACTTACGCATTATCAGTGCCACCGCAAAAAAACTAGAAATGGATATGTCGCAAGTGGTGATCACCCTTGATCGCTATGGCAATACCAGTGCCGCCACCGTGCCAACTGCTCTTGATGAAGCGGTGCGTGATGGACGTATTCAGCGTGGTCAATTAGTCTTATTAGAAGCCTTTGGCGGTGGTTGGACTTGGGGCGCAGCCTTAGTTCGTTTTTAAATTTATCTGCTAGAATAGCAACTCAAAATCGAAAATAGGATATAAGAATGAAAAAATTTGCAATGGTTTTCCCAGGACAAGGATCTCAAGCAGTGGGAATGTTAGCGGATTTAGCTAATCAATTTCCCGTTGTAGAACAAACTTTTAAGCAAGCCTCTGAAGTACTTGGTTATGATTTATGGCAACTCGTACAACAAGGCCCCGCGGAAGAATTAAACAAAACTTGGCAAACTCAGCCCGCACTTTTAGCTGCTTCCGTAGCAATTTATCGTGTTTGGCAACAACAATATCCAGATTTAAAACCAAGTGTAATGGCAGGCCATAGCCTTGGCGAATATTCTGCCTTAGTTTGCGCAGGTGTCATTAATTTCCAAGATGCCATTAAATTAGTGGAATTACGCGGAAAATTAATGCAACAAGCCGTGCCAGAAGGCACCGGCGCAATGTATGCCATTATTGGTTTAGATAACGAATCAATCATCAAAGCTTGTAAAGATGCCGAGCAAGGCGAAGTGGTTTCAGCGGTGAATTTTAACTCACCAGGGCAAGTGGTGATTGCAGGCGCAAAAGCTGCCGTAGAACGTGCCGCAGCAGCCTGTAAAGAAGCTGGCGCAAAACGTGCCTTACCTTTAGCGGTGAGCGTGCCTTCTCACTGTGCCTTAATGAAACCAGCAGCAGATCAACTTGCCGTATCGTTAGAAAGCATTGCCATTAAAGCCCCTGAAGTTGCTGTGATTAATAATGTTGATGTGAAAGCAGAAGAAAAAAGTGATGAAATTCGCACCGCACTTATTCGCCAGCTATACAGCCCTGTACGCTGGACTGAAACCGTAGAAAAAATGGCACAAAATGGCATTGAAGTGTTAGTAGAAATTGGCCCAAATAAAGTACTTACCGGTTTAACAAGCCGTATTGTGAAAGAATTAACCGCTGTTGCCGTCAATGATGTAGCATCGCTAGAAAAAGCGCACGCGGTATTAACCGAAGCCTAAAAAAGACAATTAGGAGAACAATTATGCAAGGTAAAATTGCGTTAGTAACAGGGGCAACCCGTGGAATTGGACGCGCGATTGCAGAAGAATTAAGTGCAAAAGGCGCATTTGTGATCGGCACAGCCACTTCTGAAAAAGGGGCTGAAAGCATTTCAGCTTACTTAGGTGAAAAAGGCAAAGGCCTTGTGTTGAATGTTGCAGACGCACAATCTATTGATGCGGTTCTTGCACAAATCAAAGCCGATTTCGGCGATATTGATATTCTTGTTAATAACGCAGGGATCACCCGTGATAACCTATTAATGCGAATGAAAGATGAAGAATGGTTTGATATTTTACAAACTAATCTCACGTCGGTATTCCATCTTTCCAAAGCAATGTTACGTTCAATGATGAAAAAACGCTTTGGACGCATTATCACCATTGGCTCGGTGGTTGGCTCAATGGGTAACCCCGGACAAGCGAACTATTGCGCGGCAAAAGCAGGTTTAATTGGGTTCAGCAAAGCCCTTGCCAAAGAAGTGGCTTCGCGCGGAATCACGGTAAACGTGGTTGCCCCCGGCTTTATTGCCACAGATATGACAGACGCATTAACGGAAGAACAAAAAGCGGCAACCTTGGCTAACGTGCCTGCGGGCCGTTTAGGTGAACCAAAAGATATTGCTAAAGCGGTGGCCTTTTTAGCCTCTGATGATGCAGGTTACATTACCGGTTCTACCCTACACGTTAATGGTGGAATGTATATGGCGTAATGCCATAACCCTAAGATTTAAAAGGAAAATTTATTCCATAGTGGAAAAGATTTTCTGTTTAATCTTTGATTTAAAACAATTTCTTGCACGAAAACATAGCCAAGCGGGGGGGCTTAATGCTAAAATCGCCCCCAGCGATGTAAATTGTTTACGTTGGCTGTTGCGTTAGCAAAGTAACGTAACTTATTTTTAGCGAATGTATTTTTGTTAGTTGATTTGTGGTTTGACCTTGCAAAAATAGGTTGCAACTTAGCTAAAAATACATACACTATAAAACCATTATTTTATGGCTAACTATAATAGGAAAAGCAAATGAGCATTGAAGAACGCGTAAAAAAAATCATTGTTGAACAATTAGGTGTTAAAGAAGAAGATGTTAAACCAGAAGCTTCTTTCGTTGAAGATTTAGGTGCAGACTCTTTAGACACTGTTGAATTAGTGATGGCTTTAGAAGAAGAATTCGATATCGAAATTCCTGATGAAGAAGCAGAAAAAATCACTACTGTTCAATCAGCAATTGACTACGTTCAAAACAACCAATAATCACATTAAGGCGGTGTAAAAACCGCCTTAATTTTTGCCCGCACTTTTTACCTATCTCTTGAATTCTTGCTAAAAATCCGTATCATCTCGCATTCCTTATTTTAAAGGACACAATCAATTGATTAATTTGGGTTCCCTCACCCCAACAGATTTAACAAAAAGGTACACAAATGAAAACAAACTTACCGATCTTTAATGATCAACAGAAAAAAAACGCCTTAATTATTCTCAGCTTTTTCCATATCCTGATTATTGCCGCAAGCAATTATTTGGTGCAAATCCCTTTTGAAGTTCACTTGCCGCTCGATCTATTTGGTGCAGCGGATTTTTCTTTCCATAGCACTTGGGGAACGCTGACGTTTCCGTTTATTTTTCTTGCCACCGATCTGACCGTACGAATTTTTGGAGCAAAGGAAGCACGCTGGATTATTTTTGTCGTGATGTTCCCTGCACTGATTATTAGCTATGTGATTTCCACATTGTTTTCTGATAGCCAATATCAAGGCCTTGATGCACTACTTACATTTAATAGCTTCGTGTTTCGCATTGCCATTGCCAGTTTTGTCGCCTATGTATTTGGTCAGCTGCTAGATGTCTTAGTATTCAATCGCTTACGCCAGCTAAAAACATGGTGGATCGCGCCAAGTAGCTCAATGACCTTTGGTTCAATGGCGGATACCTTTCTCTTTTTCTTTGTGGCATTTTACGCCAGCAGCGATCCTTTTATGGCTGAACATTGGTTTGAATTAGGTTTTGTCGATTATCTATTTAAACTTTTTGTTGGCATTGTTCTTTTTGTTCCAGCCTATGGCGTGGCTTTAACGATGATCTTACGCAGCTTACAAAAAATCTCACAAGAAAATTACCGCACTTCAGCATAAGGAAATTAATATTAATGCATTTAACACAACAAATCGCTCAGCGCCCAATGGGTCTTTACCAATGGGCTATCGTGCTAATGGCTACCTTGCTCAATCTGCTTGATGGCTTTGATGTCTTAGCGTTAGCTTTCACCGCCAGTGGTATCCGTAGTGAATTCGCCCTAAGCAATAGCGAATTAGGCTATCTGCTCAGCGCTGGCGTATTTGGAATGGCAGCTGGTTCGCTTTTTCTTGCCCCTATTGCAGATAAAATTGGCCGCCGCCCTTTATTATTAATTAGCGTGTTGCTTTCTGCGCTCGGAATGTTCGGCTCTTATCTGGCTAACAATGCTGATATTTTAGCCATTTGGCGCGTTATCACAGGCTTAGGCGTTGGTGGGATTTTAGTGGGAACAAATGTCTTAACCAGTGAATACTCATCAAAAAAATGGCGCAGCCTCGCCATTAGCATTTATGCAGCAGGATTTGGTATCGGTGCAATGCTAGGTGGACTTTTTGCCGTACAATTACAAGCCGAATATGGTTGGCGTTCCGTTTTCCTTGTAGGAGCGGCACTCACGGCCTTATGTTGGGTATGCTTAATTATCTGGTTACCTGAATCCATTGATTATTTACTCAATAAACAACCTAAAAATGCCCAAGTGCGGTTAAATCGTATCTTGAAAAAAATGGGAATTACTGAAACTTATCCGCTCACGCCACAAACTCAGCGTACACAAAAAACCTTGCCATTAACGCAAATATTCAATGCACAGTATTTAACATCAACCCTCGCCATTTGGTTAGCTTTTTTCACCATTATGGCGAGCTTTTATTTCATTAGCTCGTGGACGCCAGCACTACTGAAAGAAAACGGTATGAGTACGGAGCAAAGTGTCATTATCGGGATTATGATTTCGCTTGGTGGCACGGGTGGCGCGCTATTATATGGCTTACTCGCAAGCTATTGGAAAGCACATAAAGTACTGATTTTCTTTACCTTAATTTCTGCCGTTGTCGTGATTGCCTTTATTTTATCTTCTGCTTTACTATGGCTTGCAATGTTATTGGGAGTGCTAGTTGGCGCATTAATCAATGGCTGTATCAGTGGGCTTTATACCTTAAATCCAAGCATTTATGCGAGTGATATTCGTAGCACCGGAGTTGGCTGGTCAATTGGCGTAGGGCGCATTGGCGCAATCCTTTCGCCAATCGCCGCGGGCTTTTTACTGGATCAAGGTTGGGAAAAGCAAAATCTCTATATCGGTGCAGCAATAATGCTGTTAATTGCAGCCCTTGCGCTCAGCTTACTCAAACCCTCTTCCGCCAATCACGCATAAAAAACAGGGCAGATAAAAATCTGCCCTTTTTTACACCGCGCTTTTGTCTATGACTAAATAAAAAACGCACTTGGCTGGAATAATTTTTCCACTTCAGGAATATGTTTTTTATCACTCACATACACCACAATGTGATCATCTTCTTCAATCACTAAACTTTTTCGTGCAATCATCACATCATCGCCACGCAACACTGCGCCAATAATTGCCCCCGCAGGTAACTTGATGTCAGATACTTGTCGCCCAATCACATTAGAAGATTCCGCTTCACCGTGTACCACAATTTCTAAGGCTTCGGCGATACCGTGACGTAATGACACCACACTGCCCACATCACCTTTACGAATATGCCCAAGCAAGGCAGAAATGGTCGCCTGCTGTGGCGAAACCACAATATCCAGCGTTCCCCCTTGCAATAAATTGATATATGCCATTCGTTGGATCAGCACCATCGCCTTTTTCGCCCCTAAGCGTTTAGCGAGCAAGGCAGACATAATGTTCGCTTCATCATCACTGGTAAGCGAAAGAAAAACATCAATATTTTCAATATGTTCTTCAAATAACAAGGATTGATCAGAAGCATCACCGCAAAAAACTAACGTCTTTGACAAACGCTCTGCCAACGCAGTGGCACGTTCAGGATTACGTTCAATCAATTTTACTGAACATTGCTCTTCCAAACGTTTCGCCACGCCGCTACCAATATTACCGCCACCAATAATCATTATGCGTTTATAAGGTTTCTCCAAGCGCTGTAATTCGCTCATAATGGCTTTAATATGAATCGTATCGCAAATGAACGTTACTTCATCGCCTGCTTCAATAATGGTTGAACCTTGCGGACGAATCACCTTATCCTGACGCAAAATTGACACCACACGGCAATCAATATGGGGCAGATGCTCTTTAAGCGCCGATAACGCATAGCCCACCAAAGGGCCACCATAATAAGCTTTCACCACCACAATACTAATTCGCCCATTGGCAAAATGCGAAACCTGCAACGCCCCAGGGTAATCAATCAAGCGAACGATTTCATCGGTAACCAATTTTTCTGGCGAAATAATATGATCAATGGGGATCACATCAGGCTGAAAAAGTTTATTTTTCTCACGCAAATAATCCGCACTACGAATACGCGCGATCTTAGTTGGCGTGTTAAATAAGGTATAAGCCACTTGGCAAGCGATCATATTGGTTTCGTCTGAATTGGTTACTGCCACCACTAAATCCGCATCAGCAGCCCCAGCCTCACGCAACACTTTCGGTGAAGATGCCACGCCATTCACCACCCGCAAATCGTGCTTATCTTGCAAAGCAAGCAGGCGATCCGCTTGGTTATCCACAAGGGTGATGTCGTTATCCTCACTCACTAAATTTTCCGCAAGGGTCGTGCCAACTTGGCCAGCGCCTAGAATGATGATTTTCATTGTTGTGATCTCTTTGTTTGTGGCATTTAATTTTTATTTGGGTTTTAGCCATTTGGCTAATTGACTTTTTCTTTGTTTCTATAACGAGTTTCGCACGTTGTGCGACTTACTTTCTTTTGCTTATCCAAAAGGAACGTAAGCAAAGAAAATGTCCCCTACCATCGCTAAATTTCTTTTACTTCCATACGGCGTTGTTTTGCCATTTAGCTAATTGCGTTTTTCTTTGTAGTTATAACGAGTTTCGCTCGTTGAGCGACTTACTTTCTTTTGCTTATCCAAAAGAAAGTAAGCAAAGAAAACGATACCCCTACTAAATTGCTTTTCCTTATTTCAATAAAATTTTCTTTACGAAAAATCAGCCTGATGTTCGCTTCGCTCTCGCTCGGCGTGATTTTTCTAAAAATTTTATTTCCATTCGGGCAATTTACAAGGGGATTGTCCGATATTTCACGCTCAATTTTAAATTTAAAGTGCGGTGAGATTTTTTTAAAGTTTTTTGAAAATATGACCGCACTTTTATTTTTCTATCATAAACACAATTTGTGAATTTTACGCTTTTTTCCGCAATTTTGCGTAATAAAATCCATCACCGCGATTTTCTTGGGGGAAGAATTGATGGCCGACCTGCTCTTGTTCGGGGAATGGCAGGGGCATTAATTCTGCCTCGGGGTGTTGTTGTAAAAATTCGCTGATTTGTTGGCAGTTTTCTTCTGGCAATAACGAGCAAGTGGCGTAGAGCAAGACGCCATTTGGTTTTAAGCATTGCCATAACGCGGTTAAAATGGCTTTTTGTAAGGCCACTAAAGGGGCGATGTCGCTTTCTTTGCGCAGCCATTTTATATCGGGGTGACGGCGGATAACACCGGTGGCGGAGCAAGGGGCATCAAGCAAAATTCGGTCAAATTGCACCGCACTTTCGCCAAACTGCTGTTGAATTTGGGCAAACCATTGATCTGGCTGGCTGGCATCACCACAAATAACAAGGGCGTTTTGTCCCATTCGTGCGAGATTTTCTTCCACCCGTTTCAATCGATGCGGTTCCACATCTAATGCCACCACCTTGGCTTGTTGCGCAAGTTCCAAAATATGCGTGGTTTTTCCACCGGGTGCAGCGCAGGCATCTAAAATCAATTCGCCATTTTGCGGCTCAAGCAATAAGCCCGACCATTGTGCGTGCAAATCTTGCACGGTGAGCCAACCTTCGGAGAAATGCGGCAATTGCGCGACATTTTTCGCCTGAGCCAAGCGGATTGCCTGTGGGTGATCCGCACTTGCCGCTTCAATATCAATCTCTTGCAACAAGGTTAAATACCCGTTCACATTGCTATGTTGCGGGTTCACGCGCAACCACATCGGTGGCCGTTGGTTATTCGCTTCCACAATCTCACGCCAATTTGGATAGGCTTCTTTCAGCTTATTCACAAGCCATTCAAGGTGCAAGGTTTGCCAATGCTTATCCACTTTCGCCAAAATGCCCTCTTGCTCGCGTAAGAAACGGCGTAGCACGCCATTCACCAAGCCTTTGAAACTGTCTAATTTTAGGCTTCGTGCGGCTTTTACCATTTCATCTACCACCGCGTGATCGGGCGTGCGTAAATATAATAATTGATACAATCCCACCAACAATAAACAATGCACAAGACGCGTTTTGCCTTTCAATGGCTTATCCACCAAATACTGAATAATTTGCTCTAAGCGTGGCAACACGCGACACACGCCAAAGCAAATTTCTTGTAATAGAGAGAGATCTTGCTCTTTCAGCGCAGGATTTTTTTCCGCCAACAAGGTGGAAAGCGATTGCCCCTTATCCAACACTTGCAGAATATATTGAGCCGCCACGGCACGCGCAGAAAGTGCGGTGCTTTTTTTGTGCGTTTTTGCCTTTACCTGTTTCATTATGCCAACACCTTACCCACGCTGAACCAATCTGCCCGTCCATTGAGTAAATCCTGTGCTGACATTGGCTTTTTACCTGCAGGTTGCAGCTGCGTGAGATTTAACACGCCATCTGCGGTGGCAATTTGAATACCATTTTTATCCGCTTGTAAAATCGTGCCTGCTGGCTGATTTTGATGTGGTAGTACCGTGGCTTGATACACTTTCAAAGTCTGTGTGTTGCCGTCTTTATCCGTGGTAACAAAATAGCTAATCGGCCAAGGATTAAACGCGCGAATACAACGCTCAAGCTGTGCCGCTGAAAGTTGCCAATCCAATTTTGCTTCTTGTTTAGAAAGTTTATCGGCATAGTTGGCAAGGGCATCATCTTGCGCTTCAGGCGTAAACTCCCCTGCTTCCAAGCCATTTAACACATCAAGCAACGCATTTGGCGCAATCTGTTCCAACTTATGATAAAGGCTTAGAGAAGTGTCTTCAGGGCTGATGTCGCAATACACTTTATGCAGCATATCGCCCGTATCCAAGCCTTCATTCATTTGCATAATAGTCACGCCAGTTTGCGCATCGCCCGCCCAAATCGCACGCTGAATCGGCGCTGCCCCACGCCAACGGGGCAAAATTGAGCCGTGTACATTCAGGCAGCCTAATCTTGGCGCGTCCAACACTGCTTTCGGCAAAATTAAGCCATAAGCTACCACCACCATCACATCAGCATTCAGTGCTGACAGCTCCTGCTGCGCTTCCGTTTTGCGTAGGGATTTAGGCTGATAAACAGGGATCTGATGCTGCTCCGCCAATTGTTTCACCGCACTGGCTTGCAGTTTCTTACCCCGTCCAGCTGGCTTGTCTGGCTGCGTATAAACCGCAATCACCTTATGTTCTGAATTCAACAGCGCCGCTAAATGCTGCGCGGCAAATTCTGGCGTCCCCGCAAAAATAATATTTAAAGGTTTTGTCATCGCATTTCTCTTGATTATGCAAGGTTGGAATTGGCGTTAAGTATAATGTATTTTTGACTTGGGGTGAAAAGAATGCTGAAAGAAAGGCGGATTAAAAATAAAGTGCGGTGAAAAATTTGTGAGAATTTCACCGCACTTTGTCATCATTATCATAATTCGTAGGCAATTGGGAATATCTATTCTCTTATATACAAAAATCTTAAAAATTTGTGTACGTCTTGAAAACGCACACAAGAAATGCAAAAATTTGTGCGCGTCTTGCAAAGATTCACAATTAATGCAGCAACATAAACAAATAATCCGTAGTCAATCACCGAAAATATATAGCCACGAATTACTGAATAATCTCTATAAACACCCTTACACAAAAATTGAGTTTATATCACAAGATTGCCAAATTCATCGGAACACAGCTGCCAAACGATTATCCGACTGTTTGTAAATATATTAACGTTGCTGTTGCCAAAATTTAATAGCCTGTTTTTCCCATCCTTCTGCCGTTGTTTCATTGCCTAATGCGAAACCGTGCCCAAGATTTTTATAAAGATGAAATTCTGTTGGCACCCCCATTTCGTTGAGTTTTTCAAGACGGCGTTTCATCACATTTGGTGATGCGATGCCGTCTTGTTCGCCGATAGCAACAAAGGTTGCTGGTTCGCCTTGGCGGTTGTAATCGTTGTGTCCTGTGTAGAGCATAATCACGCTGTTGGGCTTGGAGTTTTGTGTTGTGCCAAACGCTTGTGTGCCGTATGAGCCGATATAGGCTGCCATTCTTGCCCCAGCAGATGCTCCCCATACGGAATAGTTGTTAGGATCGACTTGTAACATTTTGGCATTTTTACGGACGAATTCAATGGCTTGAGCCATATCTTCGGTGGCGATTTGTCCGCCCATTCCAGCCCGATATTTCACGACAAAGGCGTTATAGCCTTGTTCGGCAATAGATTGCGCAATCGGAAAGCCCTCATGCAGTGAACCAACGTAAGCAAAACCACCGCCTGGGGCAATCATCGCAAAGGGCGCATTCGGATTTCCGATGATATGCAAATGGCACTAATGGCGACCCCGCAATATTTAGAAAAAAATGGTACGCCTCAAACAATTAGCGATTTAGTTAAACATAAATGTTTATGTGTACGTATGCCGACTTCTGAGGGCATTTTTGTTTGGGAATTTCGTTCCCCTGAAACGAAAGAGGCCATCAAATTTACTCCTTCGGGAAGATTAGTGGTCAATAATAATTTTCTGGCGAAAAAAGCCTGTCTGTCTCATTTAGGTTTGGCGTTAATGCCGAAAGATAGAATGGCAAAAGAGCTAGAACGTGGGGAAGTAGTAGAAGTCTTAAATGACTATGCAATGAGTTATGAAGGCTATCATCTTTACTATCCAAGCCGCCGTCAAAACACACCTCTGTTTAAGGCGTTAGTAGAGGTACTGAAAGGGTAAAAGTGCGGTTATTTTAGAACGTATCTTTATTGAGATAAATTATGTTTAGTTTTGTGAAAGCAGGACAGCTATTGGGAATTTCTTCCTCAGCCTTAAGCCACAGCATGAAAAATTTAGAAATGCGGCTAGAGGAAAACATTCTCCATTTGAAAAAAGGACTGTTTCTAGTCTATACATATCTATATTAATTTACAAAAATTTCATATATAAATATGATCAAATTAAAGATGTTGTATCAAAATTAATGTAAAAAAAAGAGAAACCTTGTTTTGTAAGGTTTCTCTCTGATCTTTATGATGTATTTTTACAGAATTTATGTATATGGAATTCAGAAAGGAATATCATCATCTAATGGCACGTCATCAATCACTGGCTGCGGCGCGGGTGTTGGTTGTGGTGCAGCTTTTGGTGCTTGATATGCAGGCTGTGTAGGTTGAGCATATTGATTGCCCCCTTGTTGAGCTGCATAGCCACCACCTTGTTGGGCATATCCCCCGCCTTGCGGTGCATAGCCGCCTTGACCACGTTCTGCGCGGCTGTCTAGCATTTGTAGCACATCACCTTGGATTTCTGTAGTGTAGCGATCTTGGCCATTTTGATCTTGCCATTTGCGCGTTCTTAAACGCCCTTCAACATACACTTTTGAGCCTTTGCGCAAATATTCGCCTGCCACTTCTGCTTGACGGCGATAGAGCACAATGCGGTGCCATTCGGTAATTTCGCGGGGTTCACCGGTATTTTTATCTTTCCAGCTTTCACTGGTTGCTACGCTAATGTTCGCCACGGCTTCACCATTTGGCATTGTGCGAATTTCAGGGTCATTTCCTAGGTTTCCTACGATAATAACTTTGTTTACTCCAGCCATAAATTCCTCTGTCTGTTAGGGTCTGTTGATAACTCATTGTACATTTGAGCTGGCGGCTATTTTTGGTGAGAACAAGGCGAATGTGGTGAAGTTTAGCCACTCTAAATAAACCACATTCAACACAGTTATCACAAAAAATAGCCCCAGCCCTTCGGGTTATGTTTAAAATTAGCACACTCTTTGTTGCCGTTCTCACCAAGAGAACCACTCTTGATTTCGAACAGCGCCGCGATTGCGCTAATTTTAAACGATAACTCAAATGTACAATGAGTTATCAACAGACCCTAAAGTGTGGTAAAAATTTTTGTTATTTTGCCCTAAAAAAAGAGAAAAAGCTATTAATTCCAGACAAATTAACTGGATATTTGCACAGTCATTTCAGATTATGCGATAATGATCGCAAAATAACCTTAAATTGCTTGAACAGACGAAAAGATTATGGAAAAAATAGAAGTGCGTGGGGCGAGAACCCATAATTTAAAAAATATTAATCTGACGATTCCGCGTGATAAATTGATTGTGATTACAGGGCTTTCTGGCTCGGGGAAATCTTCACTGGCCTTTGATACCCTTTATGCCGAAGGGCAACGCCGTTATGTAGAATCTCTTTCTGCGTATGCGCGCCAGTTTTTATCGTTAATGGAAAAGCCAGATGTGGATCATATTGAAGGGCTATCCCCTGCGATTTCCATTGAACAGAAATCCACCTCGCACAATCCACGTTCTACGGTGGGGACGATCACGGAAATTCACGACTATTTGCGTTTGCTATTTGCTCGAGTAGGCGAACCACGCTGCCCAAATCATCATATTCCGTTGGCGGCGCAAACCATTAGTCAGATGGTGGATAAGGTGCTGGCATTGCCAGAAGAAAGCAGAATGATGCTGCTTGCCCCAGTGGTGAAAGATCGCAAAGGGGAACATATTAAAATTTTAGAACATATTGCTGCGCAAGGTTATATCCGCGCTAGAATTGATGGGGAAATTTGCGATCTTTCTGATCCACCAAAATTAGAATTACAGAAAAAGCACACCATTGAAGTGGTGGTGGATCGCTTTAAAGTGCGTCCAGATTTGGCAACCCGTTTAGCGGAATCCTTTGAAACTGCGTTAGAACTTTCTGGTGGCACGGCAGTGGTGGCGAATATGGACGACCCGAAAGCGGAAGAATTGCTGTTTTCTGCGAATTTTGCTTGTCCGCATTGTGGTTATTCCGTGCCTGAACTTGAGCCGCGCTTGTTTTCCTTTAATAACCCTGCAGGGGCTTGCCCAACTTGTGATGGTTTGGGGGTTCAGCAATATTTTGATGAAAAACGCGTGGTGCAAAATCCAAGCATTTCCTTAGCAGGTGGGGCGATTAAAGGTTGGGATCGGCGTAATTTCTATTATTACCAGATGCTGGCTTCTCTCGCCAAACATTATGGCTTTGATGTGGAAAGCCCGTTTGAAGATTTACCGAAAAAAATTCAGCACATTATTTTACACGGTTCAGGCAAAGAAGAAATTGAATTCCAATATATGAATGACCGTGGCGATGTGGTGCTACGCCGCCATAGTTTTGAAGGCATTCTCAATAATATGGCGCGCCGTTATAAAGAAACAGAATCAATGTCTGTGCGTGAGGAGTTGGCGAAAAATATCAGTACGCGTCCTTGTAAGGATTGCGGTGGCTCGCGTTTACGCCCTGAAGCGCGCAATGTTTTTATTGGAGAAACAAATCTGCCTGAGGTTTCCGAAAAGAGCATCGGTGAAGCCTTTAATTTTGTGGATAACCTTACCCTAAGCGGACAGCGCGCACAAATTGCCGATAAAATTCTCAAAGAAATCAAAGAACGCTTGCAATTTTTGGTCAATGTGGGGCTGAATTATCTTTCTCTTTCTCGTTCTGCCGAAACCCTTTCTGGTGGTGAAGCGCAACGTATTCGTCTAGCTAGCCAAATTGGCGCGGGTTTGGTTGGCGTGATGTATGTGCTTGATGAACCTTCTATTGGCTTGCATCAACGAGATAATGAGCGCTTACTTAACACCTTGATTCACCTAAGAAATTTAGGTAACACGGTGATTGTGGTGGAACACGATGAAGATGCCATTTTGAGCGCGGATCACATTATTGATATTGGCCCAGGTGCTGGTGTGCACGGCGGTAGCGTGGTGGCGCAAGGTACAGCGCAAGAAATTATGCAAAATCCAAACTCACTGACGGGGAAATTCTTATCAGGCAAAGAAAAAATAGAAATTCCAAAAAAACGCACCGCACTTGATAAAGAGAAAATCTTAAAACTCAAAGGTGCTTCAGGCAATAATCTGAAAAATGTCAATTTAGAAATCCCTGTGGGCTTGTTTACTTGTGTTACAGGAGTTTCAGGGTCGGGCAAATCTACGCTGATTAACGATACCCTATTCCCACTGGCGCAGAGTGCTTTAAACCGTGCGGAAAATGCGCAAGCCGCACCGCATAAATCCATTCAAGGATTAGAATTTTTTGACAAAGTGATCGATATTGATCAAAGCCCGATTGGACGTACACCGCGTTCCAATCCTGCCACTTACACGGGCTTATTCACACCAATTCGCGAATTATTCGCAGGCGTGCCAGAATCCCGTGCGCGTGGCTATAACCCTGGGCGCTTTAGTTTCAATGTGCGTGGCGGACGTTGCGAAGCCTGTCAAGGGGACGGGGTGATCAAAGTAGAAATGCACTTCCTACCCGATGTGTATGTGCCTTGCGACCAGTGTAAAGGCAAACGCTACAATCGTGAAACTTTGGAAATTCGCTACAAAGGCAAAACCATTAATCAAGTGTTGGATATGACGGTGGAAGAAGCGCGTGAATTTTTCGATGCCATTCCACAAATTGCACGCAAATTGCAAACCCTGATGGACGTGGGGCTATCCTATATTCGCCTAGGACAATCTTCCACTACCTTGTCTGGCGGTGAGGCGCAACGGGTGAAATTGGCGACCGAGTTGTCAAAACGTGATACAGGAAAAACCTTGTATATTCTTGATGAACCCACAACTGGCTTGCATTTTGCGGATATTAAACAGCTTCTTGAAGTGCTGCACCGCTTGCGTGATCAGGGTAACACCATTGTGGTGATTGAGCATAATTTAGATGTGATTAAAACCGCGGATTGGATTGTGGATCTTGGCCCTGAAGGGGGAAGTGGCGGGGGTGAAATCATTGCCACTGGAACACCAGAGCAAGTGGCGAAAGTGAAAGGTTCGCACACCGCACGGTTTTTAAAACAAATTCTTGCAAAGTAAAACGGGATAAAACAAAAGTGCGGTAATTTTTTCAGCAGATTTGATAAAAAATTTCTGTTATTTTTGACAAGGTAATCGATATTGATCAAAGCCCAATTGGACGCACGCCGCGCTCCAATCCTGCTACTTACACAGGATTATTCACGCCAATTCGCGAATTATTCGCAGGCGTGCCAGAATCCCGTGCGCGTGGTTATAACCCAGGGCGCTTTAGTTTCAACGTGCGTGGCGGACGTTGCGAAGCCTGCCAAGGGGACGGGGTGATCAAAGTCGAAATGCACTTCTTGCCCGATGTGTATGTGCCTTGCGATCAGTGTAAAGGCAAACGCTACAATCGTGAAACCTTGGAAATTCGTTACAAAGGCAAAACCATTAATCAAGTGTTGGATATGACGGTGGAAGAAGCGCGTGAATTTTTCGATGCCATTCCACAAATTGCGCGCAAATTGCAAACCTTGATGGACGTGGGGCTATCCTATATTCGCCTAGGACAATCTTCCACCACCCTATCTGGCGGTGAAGCACAACGAGTGAAATTGGCGACCGAGTTATCAAAACGTGATACAGGAAAAACCTTGTATATTCTTGATGAACCGACAACAGGCTTACATTTTGCGGACATTAAACAGCTCCTTGAAGTGCTGCACCGCTTGCGTGATCAGGGTAACACCATTGTGGTGATTGAGCATAATTTAGATGTGATTAAAACTGCAGACTGGATTGTGGATCTTGGCCCTGAAGGGGGAAGTGGCGGCGGTGAAATTATTGCCACAGGAACACCAGAGCAAGTGGCGAAAGTGAAAGGTTCGCACACCGCACGATTTTTAAAACAAATTCTTGCAAAGTAAAACGGGATAAAACAAAAGTGCGGTAATTTTTTCAGCAGATTTGATAAAAAATTTCTGTCATCAATGCTGATTTTTTGATACATTTAGCGCAATTTTTCTCACACTTACGCGTGAGTGTTTTTTATACAGTTACTTTAACGGAATTCTTATGTTATTTAAAAAAATTCGTGGTTTATTCTCAAACGATCTTTCTATTGATTTAGGTACAGCGAACACATTAATTTATGTGAAAGGGCAAGGAATCGTGCTAAATGAACCTTCTGTGGTGGCAATTCGTCAAGGCCGTGCAGGATCGATGAAAAGCATTGCGGCAGTAGGAAAAGAAGCAAAATTAATGCTCGGCCGTACACCGAAAAGCATTTTAGCCATTCGCCCAATGAAAGATGGCGTTATCGCGGATTTCTCGGTAACCGAAAAAATGTTGCAATACTTCATTAAACAAGTACATAGCGGCAACTTTATGCGCCCAAGTCCACGGGTTTTAGTCTGCGTACCAGCAGGCGCAACCCAAGTGGAACGCCGTGCAATTAAAGAATCTGCCTTAGGTGCAGGCGCGCGCGAAGTGTACTTAATTGAAGAGCCAATGGCTGCGGCAATCGGGGCAAAATTGCCTGTTTCCACCGCAACAGGATCAATGGTGATTGATATCGGTGGCGGTACAACTGAAGTCGCGGTGATTTCTTTAAATGGTATTGTTTATTCTTCTTCTGTGCGTATTGGTGGCGACCGTTTTGATGAAGCCATTATCGCCTATGTGCGCCGCACTTTTGGTTCTATCATTGGCGAACCAACCGCAGAGCGCATCAAAGAAGAAATTGGTACAGCCTATATTCAAGAAGGTGATGAAATTAAAGAGCTAGAAGTTCACGGCCACAACCTTGCAGAGGGTGCGCCAAGAACCTTTACCTTAAATTCACGCGATGTGTTGGAAGCTATTCAACAGCCATTAAACGGCATTGTTACCGCAGTGCGTACTGCGCTCGAAGAATGCCAACCAGAACACGCTGCGGATATTTTTGAACGCGGTATCGTGCTAACGGGTGGTGGTGCGTTATTGCGTAATATTGATATTTTATTATCGAAAGAAACCGGCGTACCTGTGATTGTTGCTGATGATCCACTGACCTGTGTTGCTCGTGGCGGTGGCGAAGCATTAGATATGCACGGTGCTGATATCTTTAGTGATGATTTCTAATTTTCATTGCGAATAAAAGTGCGGTCAAAAATTTCAACTTTTTTGACCGCACTTCTTGCTAAGCGATATTCTGAGCAATATTAATGAAACCAATCTTTGGAAAAGCCCCTTACCTTGGCATTCGACTCGCTTTCGCATTGATCGCCTCGATTGCATTGATTTTATCTGACGGGCGAACCAATACGATGATCAAAGTACGCAGCGTGATGGAAACTGCCATCGGCAGCGTTTATTATCTTGCCAACACACCAAGAACCGTCTTAGACGGCGTGTCTTACAATCTTGTTGATACCAACAAATTACAAATCGAAAACAAAGTCCTAAGAGAGCAATTGCGTGAAAAAAATGCCGACTTATTGTTATTGGATCAACTGAAAGTAGAAAACCAACGGTTACGCTTATTGCTAAACTCGCCATTGCGTACAGATGAATACAAAAAAATCGCTGAAGTTTTAACCGCAGAAACCGATGTTTACCGCCAGCAAGTGGTCATTAACCAAGGGGAAAATGACGGTGCTTATGTGGGGCAACCGGTTATTGATGAAAAAGGTGTAGTTGGGCAGATTATTTCTGTAGGAAGCAACACTAGTCGCGTGCTGTTACTAACGGACGTTACCCATTCCATTCCTGTGCAAGTATTGCGTAATGATGTGCGTGTGATCGCCAGTGGCACGGGACACAGTGATGAGCTCACCCTAGACAACGTGCCACGCTCAGTGGATATTGTGAAAGGGGATTTACTGGTTACATCAGGGCTAGGTGGGCGTTTCCTTGAAGGCTACCCTGTCGCCATTGTGGAAAATGTATCGCGTGATGGTAAAAATTATTTCGCTACTATCACGGCAAAACCGCTTGCTTCAATGGAACGCTTACGCTATGTTTTATTGCTCTGGCCAAACAGTGAAGATATCCGAAAAGGCACGATTAGCCCTGAAGATGTACGAAAAACCGTGCGTCAACGCCTAGCGACACAAACACAGGAAAAACTACCCAAAACGCCTGTAACGGAAGAAAGTGAGGCTGATCAGCCAACAAAAGACACACAAGAATCACATATTGATCAACCTTTAGATCTCCCTTCTGAACCTGTTGATCCTGAATTACAACCTTATCGAGAGGAAGACTAATGCAAGGCAGATTAATTTTGCAGATTTTTTCCGTATTACTGATTTGCTTAATCGCAATGGTTTTAGAAATTATCCCTTGGCCAGCAAGCCTACATAACTTCAAGCCAGCTTGGATCATTTTAGTTCTCACCTACTGGGTGCTTGCCTTACCGTCCAAAGTTAATGTCGGCACCGCCTTTGTTCTTGGCGTTGCGTGGGATTTAGTTCTCGGCTCGGTTCTCGGTGTTCACGCTCTAGTACTTTCCATATATGCCTATTTGCTCGCGAAAAATCACATAATGATTCGCAATTTATCCCTATGGATGCAAGGCGTTGTGGTTATTCTCTCCGTCATCGCTATCCGCATTGGTATTTTTATTATCGAACTATTCCTGCATAGTGCTGATTTCAACTGGCAAGAAGCCTTCGGCGCCATTGTCAGCGGCATATTATGGCCTTGGATGTTTTTACTATTGCGAAGAATTACCAGACAATTGGGTATTGTTTAAGAAGACTATTCTGTAGCAAATTTAGTAAAATCTGTTTTCTTAGTTTATTATAAGATTAGATAGATAATTTGCTATCATTTACTTATACAATATCAATGAAGTTTTTGTAGTTGAAATAAACTTGGTGAAACTATTTTGGTAGGGTTCAAAATGCCTAACATTAGGCTAATGCAAGGACTAAAAAATAAGTCAAAATACCTTTTGACTTTATTTTTGAAAAAAACTTTCTAACAAAATATTTACAACGTTCATGTAACATACCCTAGATGAGCTCTAACAATGTTAGTCACTATAACTGCCTTCATAAAAGAGAAAAAGAACAAATTTAGAGAGCTCCCTTCTCATATAGTATATTATTAATACTAACAAGAGAATAAAATATCCAATAATATGTATTGTCACATAATATTCTGAAAAATTGCAAAAGCTCTACTAAACGTACACTATTTTTCACTATAAATTGGATATGCCAGCCATTAGTGTTTTATTCGCGGTTTGTAAATGCCTTTTAAGTGCTTGTGTCGCCGCGACATAATCTTTTGCCAGAATGGGGCCTAGAATTGCTAAATGTTCAGATACAGCAAGAATATTACGAGTCTGTAAGTTTTTATTATCCCATTGATAATGGAAATGAAATATCATTGAAATTAGCTCAATAAAATCATTAATAAACGGATTATCCGCAGCGGATAATAAGAGGGAATGAAATTTATGATCTAACACACCAAAATCTGTATAACGACTAACAATATCTTTATTTAGTAACTTGTGTTCTTCATATAGGTATTTCATTTCAACCCAGCGAATGTCATTTTCAGGTAAATCAATAAAACATTTTAGCGCATGGCACTCCAACATTTCTCTTAACTCAAAAAGTTTATCCGCATAATGTCGGGTAAACTCAAGTAATTTCCACTGTCCACGCCCGAGTTTTTCCACTAAATGAAAACGAGAAAATTGAGTAAGGTATGCTCTGACTGTTTGAATATCAACTTGAGCAGTTTTTGCCAACTCTAACTCAGTGAAAATATCTCTCGGATTAATTTGCTTTTTTTGCACCGCACTTTGCAGGTAACTTTCAAATACGAGAAAATTATTGTCACTATTTTTAGCAATTCGTATATAAGATTTCTTATCTTTATCTGAAGGCTTTCTTATTATAATTAGCCGATGCTTTTCAGCTTTTAATACTCCGATATCAAGTAAATAATCTACAGCGTGTTTTATGGTCGTTCTGCTAACATTATAAATTGCGGCAAGACTAGCCTGTGATGGTAAGCAATCTTTGAATTGCTCTGTCATACAAGCATCTATTAGCTGATTAATAATATCAATCCGTATATTCAAATTCTTCGCCATTGCGCATTCTCTAAAAATAAGCTTACAGAAATAAAAAGCAGATAAAAAGCATAAAAATCGTTTAATTATCACAATTATACAATGAAAAAAAGATTTTTCGATTCATCTTCATAATAATGCTTATACAGAAGTTACTAAATCATATTTGAGGGATGAAAATGAGAACTTTAGTTTGTAAGCAACCATTTAAACTTGTTTACGAAGAGCGAGATATACCAAAAGCTAAAGAAAATAGCGTAGTAATGAAAGTCTCGGCTATTGGTATTTGCGGGACAGATATTCACGCTTATTGCGGTAATCAGCCGTTCTTTGAATATCCACGTATATTAGGTCATGAGGCAAGCGGTAAGATTGTAGAAATTGGACAAAATGTTACTAATTTTAAAGTTGGTCAACGTGTCGCATTAATTCCTTATGTTGCTTGTGGCAAATGTGGGGCTTGTTTAAGTGGTAAAACAAATTGCTGTGAAAATATTTCTGTCATTGGGGTTCATGAGGATGGTGCATTTAGTGAATATATGACAGTACCAGCGACCAACCTCATTCCTATTGCAGATAATGTTGATGATGCTGCAGGTGCTTTAATTGAACCATTTGCAATTAGTGCGCATGCGGTGCGTCGTGCTCAAGTTAGTAAGGGAACAGATGTACTTGTTGTGGGAGCTGGTCCCATTGGTCTTGGCGCAGCAGCAATTGCATATGCTGACAAGGCAAATGTTGTCATTGCGGACACTAGTGCTGAACGCCGAGCGCACATTAATGATCATATGCCTATGCTACCAACCTTTGATCCTATTAATGAGAAAATAGAAGATTATTTCAATGGTATGAAACCTGAAGTTGTTATTGATGCAACAGGTAACCAAAAAGCAATGAATAATACTGTGTACTTAATTCGCCACGGTGGTCGCATTGTTTTTGTTGGTTTACATAAAGGTACAATTGAATTTAATGATCCTGATTTCCACAAAAAAGAAACTACTTTAATGGGAAGTCGTAATGCAACCTTAGAAGATTTTGAAAAAGTTCAGCAATTAATGGCTGAAGACAAAATCTCTGCCAATATGATGTTAACTCATACATTCAGATATGATGAGTTAGCTGATATTTATGAGGAAAAAATTATCAAGAATAAAGCGCTAATTAAAAGCGTGATTCTTCGCTAATCGTTAATAACCCTGCTTAATTCAATTATGTGAGGACATTATGAAACTACTATCTAAGTCATTTAAAACCGTTCTGTCAGTAAGTTTATTAAGTCTCTCTGTTAATGCTCTAGCTAAAACAGAGATTATGATTGCTTATGGTAACCAACCTGGGGAACCTATCGATAAAGCGATGCACTTCTGGGCAGATAAAGTTAAAGAAAAATCTAATGGCGACATTATTTTCAAATTATTTCCTTCTAGCCAATTGGGTAGCGAAACAGAAGTAATGGAACAAGCGAAGTTTGGTTCTAATATCATTACAATTAGCGATTATGGCGCATTAATGGATCTTGTCCCAGATCTTGGTGTTATTAATGCGCCTTATATCAGCCAATCTTTCGAGAAAAAATCTAAATTACTTCATTCTGATTGGTTTAAAGATCTCAGTGCAAAATTAGATAAATATGAAGTTCATATCATTGTTCCTGATGTGGTTTATGGTACTCGTCACTTATTAACGAAAAAACAAGTTACAAAACCTGAAGATCTAAAAGGGGTGAAAGTTCGTGTTCAACACTCGCGTTTATTCTTTGAAACCATCAAAGCAATGGGTGGGGTTCCAACGCCAATGTCATTATCTGATGTTTACCCCGGCTTATCCGAAGGTATTGTTGATGGCTTAGAAAACCCCGCTGTCGTTTTATTTGGCGGTAAATTCTATGAAGTAGCTAAAAACCTCAGCTTAACTGCACATACTAAACATATGTCTCCGTTTGTAGCGGGTACACCATTTTGGAAAAGTTTAACTCCTGAACAACAAAAAATCATTATTGATACTAGTCGTGAAATGGTGGCTTATGGTGCTGAATTAATTAATGATGCTGAAAAAGAAGCATTAAATAAACTAAAAACGGCAGGCGTAACTATTAATGAAGTTGATTTAGCGGCATTTGAAAAATCTGTAACTGATGTAATTTCAACTGGTTTTCCTGAGTGGTCACCTAACTTATACAAAAATGTTCAAGAAAAATTAGCACAATTCTAATTTCTCTATAATTAGGTATCTGTTCCGGCAGATACCTTCTTCTCTCAAGAGGTTCTAGTATGAATATGCCAATTAACGAAAAGAAATTTTGGCTAAGTGATATTGATGAAATACTTGCATCATTTTTCTTAGCATTAATTGTCCTGCTTTCTGGCTATGGTGTTGTAATGAGATATTTCTTAAATACACCTAGTGCTTGGGTTGAGGAAATCTGTATTGTATTTTTTATTTGGTTTACATTCTTAGCCTCCAGCGCATTATGTAAAAATAACGAATTAATTCGTATTGATTATCTATTAACTAAAATTCCATCCAAAGTTGCAAATTTCATTGACGGAGTTCTTCAGCCATTAATTATGATTTTCTGCTTAGGTTTTATGATTTATTTAGGCTTCAAATTACTGCCTATGTCAAAGATGCGTTTTACACCAGCATTGCAATTTTCTTATGTGTACATATACGCCATTATTCCAATTAGTGCATTATTTATGTTCTATTATGAATTAAGAAAAATCGTATATTACTTAAAAATTAATGCAGGGGATTAAATTATGGACGTTATTATTCCAATTTCAATTTTATTAATTCTCTTTGTTATTGGCACACCTGTTGCATTCTGTATTTTCTGTTCAACGTTAACTTATTTCTTAATGAGCCATCAGCCAATGGTTATTCTCATTCAACGCTTAGCTGGTGGTCTAGAGAGTGTCACTTTACTTGCAATACCCTTTTTTATTATGGCTGGTGTCTTTATGAACCATACGGGAATTAGTGAGCGGCTATTAAAGTTCTGCGAAGTGCTTACTGGTCATATGAATGGTGGGCTGGCGCAAGTAAACGTTGCCTTAAGTACATTAATGGGCGGTTTATCAGGTTCAAATATTGCAGATGCCGCGATGAACTCTAAATTACTTGTACCGCAAATGGTCGCCCGTGGTTATAGTGCCTCATTTTCTGCTGCTGTAACTGCAGCTGGTTCATTAATCACACCAATTATTCCACCTGGCATTGCTATGATTATTTACGGTTATGTAAATAATGTCTCTATTGGTCGATTATTTTTAGCTGGTATTATGCCTGGTATTATGCTCTGTATCTTAATGATGTTCTTAGTATCAATTATTTCTAAAAAACGTGGCTACTTACCAATTCGAGAAAAACGTGCAAGCTGTAAAGAAATTGCCATATCAGCCAAAGATGCTGTATTAGCACTTTTATTACCAATCATTATTATTGGCGGCATTCGTATGGGAGTATTTACACCTACGGAAGCTGGTGCTGTTGCAGTGATTTATGCACTTATTCTTGGTATGTTCATTTATCGAAATATGGATGCCAAAAAATTATGGCTAGCAACGCGGGAATCTGCATTAGGTGCTGCAAATGTACTATTGATCATTTGTGTCGCCGTTTCATTCTCTAAATTTTTAACTTGGGAACGCGTTCCGCAAGCATTAGCCGCTTGGATGACAACAGTTGTAGATAGTCCGATCGCATTCTTAATGTTAGTGAATGTTTCCTTATTAATTTTAGGTATGTTCCTAGAAGGTAATGCCATTATGATTGTATTAGCTCCATTGCTTGCACCAATAGCACATTCATACGGTATCGATCCGATTCATTTTGGTATTGTATTTATCTTCAATGGCGCTATTGGCACAATTACTCCGCCATTAGGCACGGTAATGTTTACAACTTGTTCTATCACAGAAGTACCCATTGAGAAATTTATTAAAGACGTTATTCCATTCTGGAGCTTGCTCTTATTAGAGCTTGTTCTTCTAACCTACATTCCGGCGATTACAACATGGTTACCGAATCTAGTCTATGGTGTAGCACAATAATAAAACTGAAGGATAAATAAAATGAAACAATTAAATAGAACTGATTTTCCTGGTCGGCAGCACCCAACAAAAATTATTCAATTTGGTGAAGGTAACTTCCTGCGCGCTTTTATTGATTGGCAAATTGATCTTTTAAATGAGAAAACAGATTTAAATGCAGGGGTAACAATTATTCGCCCAATCAATACAGATTTTCCCCCTTTACTTAATACCCAAGATGGGCTGTACACCACGATTATTCGAGGTTTAGATAATGCTGGCAATCAAGCAGAAGAAAGTCGTATCATTCGCTCAGTTAACAATGAAATTAATATTTATCAAAGTTATGATGAGTATTTAAATCTAGCCCATAACCTGGATATAAAATTTATTTTCTCAAATACTACTGAAGCTGGAGTTAGTTATTATGCAGGTGATAAATTTGATGACCGTCCACAAGTGAGCTATCCAGCTAAATTAACGCGTTTATTATATGAACGATTTACAGTAGTAAAGGGAAACAAGGACAATGGTTTTATTTTATTCCCCTGCGAATTAATTGATTACAACGGCGAACAATTAAAAGATCTTGTTTTTCAATATGCTAAAGAATGGAATTTATCTGCTGAATTTATTGAATGGTTAGAAACAGCTAATACATTTTGTTCAACTTTAGTTGATAGAATAGTAACGGGTTACCCACGTAATGAAGCTGAAAAGATTGAAGCAGAATTAGGTTATAAAGATAGATTTTTAGATACAGCAGAATTCTTTTATTTATTTGTAATCCAAGGACCTAAATCATTAGAAAAGCTATTACATTTGGATCAAATTGATCTGAATGTATTAATTGTTGATGATATTAAACCTTACAAAGAACGCAAAGTCGCTATTTTAAATGGAGCACATACCGCTCTTGTTCCAGTTGCATATTTATGCGATGTGAACACTGTCGGAGAAGCAATGAATGACAATGCGCTTTGCCAATTTGTTAAAAACACAATAGATACAGAAATTATCCCCGTATTGTCATTACCTAAAGATGAATTACAACAATTTGCTGATGCCGTAATTAAACGTTTCCAAAATCCATTTATTCAACATCAGTTGTTATCTATTTCCTTGAATAGTATGACAAAATACCGCACACGTAATTTACCACAATTAAATGCTTATGTAGAAAAATTTGGCAAATTACCACCGCACTTAACTTTTGCATTAGCGGCATTAATTGCTTTCTATCGTGGTGAGCGCAATGGACAAGAAATTCCATTACAAGATGATGAATATTGGTTAATGAATTTTAAAATATGGTGGCTACAAGTTGCTACTGGTGAGTTAACCTTACGTCAACTCGTTTCCAATGTGTTAAAACAAGAGGAACATTGGGAACAAGATTTAACAAAAGTTACTGGCTTGGTAGAAACGATTACAAACCAACTTGAAACTATTTTGGAAAAAGGAATGCGCCACGCATTACGCCAATATTGTACAAACTCAGCAGGAATTTGATATGAAGCAGTTTATCAAAATTCATAATAAAGATAATGTTGCTGTTGCATTACAAGATCTAAAGGCTGGTACATTACTTAATGTTGAAGGGCAACAAATTATCTTAAAAACAGATATTAACCGTGGACATAAATTTGCTTTAACTGATATTTTAGCCTATCAAAATGTGGTGAAATACGGCTACCCAATTGGTCATACATTATTAAATATTACTGCCGGTGAACATATTCACGTACATAATGTGAAAACTAATTTAAGTGATATTAATGATTATAAATATTTGCCAGAATTGACTACACTTTCGAAGCAACCCCCTGATCGCGATGTACAAATTTATCGTCGTAAGAACGGAGATATTGCTATTCGTAATGAACTCTGGATTATTCCAACTGTAGGTTGCGTTGTAGGAATTGCAAATCAAATCAGGAAGCGATTTATACAGCAGAATAATTTGAGTGACATTGATGGTGTATTTACCTTTAACCATAGCTATGGTTGTTCACAACTTGGTGATGATCATGAGAACACAAAAATGATGTTACAAAATATGGTGAAACATCCCAATGCAGGGGCTGTGTTGGTCATCGGCTTGGGTTGTGAAAATAACCAAGTGGCGGATTTTGAAAAAACACTTGGAGAATATGATCAAAACCGTGTGAAATTTATGATTTCGCAACATTTTGATGACGAGATTGAAACGGGGATAAAGTTATTGCAACAACTTTACCAAGAGATGCGCCAAGATCATCGCCAAGCTGGCAAATTAAGTGAGGTAAAATTTGGTTTAGAATGTGGTGGTTCAGATGGTTTTTCAGGTATTACTGCAAACCCAATGTTAGGTAATTTCTCCGATTATTTGCTCAGCCACGGCGGCACAACGGTTCTTACAGAAGTACCAGAAATGTTTGGCGCTGAACACATTTTAATGAGCCATTGCCAAAACGAAAAAATCTTTCATAAGACTGTCGAAATGGTGAATAACTTTAAACAATATTTCATTCAACACAATCAACCAATTTATGAAAATCCCTCACCCGGAAATAAAGCCGGCGGCATCACCACATTAGAAGATAAATCCCTAGGTTGTACCCAAAAGGCAGGGCATAGCCAAGTGATTGATGTGTTGAAGTATAACGAACGTTTAAAAACTAAAGGATTAAATTTATTAAGCGCCCCAGGCAATGATGCTGTTGCAACCAGTGCTTTAGCTGGTGCAGGCTGTCATATGGTGTTATTCACAACTGGTCGCGGCACACCTTATGGTGGCTTCGTTCCAACGATGAAAATTGCTACAAACAGCGAACTCGCTCAGAAGAAAAAGCATTGGATTGATTTTGATGCAGGTCGTTTAGTCCATAATATGACTATGAATGAGTTACTCAATGACTTCATTGATTTAGTTGTTAATATTGTAAATGGTCAACCCACTAAAAATGAAATTAATGAGTTCAGAGAATTGGCTATTTTCAAAAGTGGTGTAACACTCTAATGGGGTTAAAACTTCTAGCGAGACTAAGAAGATATAATGGATCCAATAAAAAATCTCTTATGTTATTATAAATAATAACCACGTTAATTTAAAAAGCGCTTATTCTTCCTAATATTTTCCTAATAATTGTTCTTAGCCTCGCCCAAAAGCGAGGCTTTTTCCTTGGTACACAGTACCTTTCTATTGGCGTTTTAGTGGGAAAATCGTTACACTATGCCGACAATTTTAATAGAGGAAAAAATAAGCTTATGGCATTACTAGATGTTTTAATTTATCCCGATGAGCGTTTGAAGATCGTGGCTTCGCCTGTGGAAAAATTTGATGATGAATTGCATACGTTAATTGATAATATGTTCGAAACAATGTATCACGAACAAGGTATCGGGCTTGCTGCAACACAAATTGATGTACATAAACGATTAATTGTTATTGATATTGAAGGTAACAAAGAAAATCAAATCGTTCTTATCAATCCTGAAATTATTGAAAGCTCAGGTGAAACAGGTATTGAAGAAGGTTGTCTTTCATTGCCGGGAATGAACGGCTTTGTGCCTCGCAAAGAGAAGCTGAAAGTCCGTGCCTTAGACAAAAACGGCAAAGAGTTTATTCTTGATGCTGACGGGCTATTGGCGATTTGTATTCAGCACGAAATCGATCATTTAAATGGTATCGTATTTGCAGACTATTTATCTCCCCTGAAACGCCAACGAATGAAAGATAAGCTGCTCAAATTAAAAAAACAATTAGCCAAATAATTCTTGCTAAATAACTACCGCACTTTATAGTGCGGTTTTTTATTCTTACTAGAAGCTCGTAGTTCTTTTTCTGATGAATATGATTAATAGTGAATAAAATGCGTAATATCACGAACTGAGAGATTATTTAAAAGATAGAATGTCTCATCACGAGCCAATTTTTAATAAAAGCAAAATCGAGCTGATCAGAGTATTTAATAAGATAACAACATCATTACTGGCAATTGATATGCACAAAGAAATCTATCATCACATAATATAATTAATCTCACCATTCTTTATAGAAAAACATTTGGCGAACGTGGGCAACTCCATTTTTTAACGCTAATTCTTTGAATTTTATATCTATTTTATTTTTTCTTGTTTGCCGCAGGGATCTAAACAGGGATCTAAAACCCTTGCTTGAGTATAAAGCAGGAATAGAAAAGGCGGCAAGGCTGGGGATTTTTACAGTGGGGAAAATGGTTTTTAGGTAAATGGGTAAAATACTTTTTCTAGCAGCATAAAAAAATTTTTTTTGTCTGAGTGTAGAAAACAATTGGGAAAGTGGGAAATTGGGAAAAATAGCCGTTTTTATATGATTATTCAATGAGTTACAATAAAAATCAATTTGGGATTTTCAAGGGAAATTTTGGGATTTTTTACCCCAAAAATTGGGATTTTTCTAAATGTGCCTATTTTTTATTCATTTTCGTGTAAAAATACAGCTTTTTCCAATTTGGGAATAAAAAGCCTGTTTTTGGGAATATTTTCTTTATTTTGGGAAAGAGTGGGAAAATTATTTTTCTATAACTTATTGATTTTAATATAATAATATATCAATTTAATACTATTTTCCCACTTTCCCAATTTATTTTATCTATTCTAGTAAAATTTTATTTTATAGTTTACTTGGCGTTGTAAGATGTTGAGCAAAAAAAAGCCAACTTGTAAAAGCTGGCTTATTGAGTAAGTGCGGTGATTATTCTTCGGTTTTTTCCGTTTCTTCGATTAAGGCAGGATAGACGATAAAAAAGCGTTTTCCCTTGCTGTTGATATACCGTTCTAATTTTGTAGGTACTTTGTGCTGATAGGGCCTTTGCTTTTGTTCCGTTCCCGTTCTAATCATTTTGTGCTTTTCCATTGCTTCATAAACCAGCTTGCGCGGGAATTCACTCTCTTTAATCACGTCTTTAAAGGCTTTAGGGTGAATATAAAAGTGTTCTGGTTCGCCGTTAAATACTTCTAAAACACGATAGCCCAAGATTTTCTGAATAATCCGTTGCGTGGCGGGTTCAGGAACTTGAATAAACCCGCTTTCTGCATTTTCATCAAGCCAGCCGTTGAAGAATTCTATGATTTTTTCTTCTTCCCGTTCGCCTGTGCCGTAATCGATGTGCCAATCATTGAACGATTGAATTAAGCATTCCCGATTATCCGCTTCCGCCCATAAGGTTAAATGCCGTGCGGTCTGTAGAGCGGTTTCTAATATGGCAAAATTGCTTGCTACCCGTTGCACCTGTGCGGCGGTGTTATTGGCTAGGCGTTCCGCCCATTCGGTTTTATAGCGTTGATATTCTGCTTTGATAAAGGCTTTATTTTCGGCTATGTATTTAATCCATTCCCGCCCCACTACGCCATAATGATTAAGGCTTGCTTCGTTTAGGTGGTCGGCGTGGGCTTTATTATTGGCGAAGCCGTGAAGATGATTGGCTTCGATTAAAGGAATATTCAAAAGGCGCACTAATTGCCCCGCATTAATATTTACCCCTTTAGACTGTAAAAAGCCCTCTACATCTTTTTCACCCGTTGAAAGTGCGGTGATTTTCCAGCGTGAAAGTTCATCGTTGCCGCCTTCTTTCATTCCTTTTGCTCGCCCTTTTTCATTGAAAAGTGAATAGGCGATATTTTCCACGTCATAAATCTTTTTGGCTTGCCCTAATTCATCAAGGGTAATGAAGCCGTCATTTCTGGCTGCCGCTTCGTTATTTAGGGCGGTGGCTGTGGTGTTCCAGCTTAAATCAATTAAATCAGGGTTGCCATAAAGACTATTGGCAATGTTCAGCGTGGTTGTTTTCCCCTTACTTGAAGAATTAAATAAATGAACGCCAAAACTTTTTGCATTAATCAGGCGTAAAAGCGGGCTAGCTAAGGCGGTAGCAATGCCTAACATCATAGACGTGTTTTTGTTGGCATAGCGGGCAATTTCTTGCTGCCAGCTTTCAAGCGTGCCTTTGGTGCCATAGCCGCCCGCATTGGCGCTTTTGTTTTTGAAGATAATAGGTTGGCTAGGTTCGCCCAAAATCTCACCGCTAGGCAATAAATACGCCCCATTATGCCAGCCTGTGGAATGGGTAACCGCCCAAGATTGCACATTCAGCCCCAAGGCGTGAAAATGCTCAACAAGGTTTTGTGCAATCCCTGTTTTCGGTGTCATTTTAAAGCCTTGGTTTTTGAGTAAGCGCCAAGCGGTATCAGTGCCAAAATCACCGCAATTTATGGCCTCAATGCGGGGTTCTTTTTCGTCTGGGTTGTGCCATTGGAAAATATAGAAATAATCGCCGTTTTCGTTTTTACCTTTGCCGATTAATTCCAGTTTATCGCAGATCCATTTCAAATCTTCCCGCAGCACTTCGCCCGTATCTTTGTCTAGCTTTGGTACAACATAAAATAGCCCCTCAAGTAGCCCGTTTTCGCGATAATCAATATAAGGCGAGGTTTTCAGGGCGTTTTGGTCTATGCTGGCTTGTGCGATCAGTTTCGCCGCCTCCGCTTCGCCTTTGCGTATGCGCTCAATATAGGGGCTGAAGTTTTCGATTAATTCCCCAGTTGCGACATTATGCAAAGAAACCACTTTTGCGGCGGTTTTGGTGGCTAAATTATGGCAAATTGCTGTGCGTTGTTGCTCGCTTAATTGCCCGCATTCAAACAGTTTAATGTATTCTTGCATTTTTGGCGCAAGGGTTTGTGCGGGGATATTTTTAAGCGGATTTTCGCCAAAAATATAAGGCTTGAAATCGCAGCCTAATTTAAGCAAGTTTTCATTGAGCATTTGCCATAATGTGCCGTTTCCGTTATCCCACGCTTGCCACGCTTCATCACCAATTAAAATGATTTGATCTTCTTGCGCTTTGGGTTTGGTTGGCTGATATTTTCTCTTTCCGTTCATCATAATTTCTAACCTTTTTTGCGTTGATTGCCGCCTTAACTCAATAAGGCGGCGTGTATGACTAAGCTCTTTTTGGCATTGTTTTGTTGGGCTGTCTGCCAAGACTTAAGCGATTGGCGGCTTTTTCCGTTGGAATATGTGCGGCTAAATAAACAACCAATAACGGCAATTTTGTGTATGTCATTATTGCCCCCTTGCTCTGCGTCTTGCCTGCTTTTGGCGTTGTAGGTGCTTTCTGCGGGCTTTTTTCTGGTTGCGTTGGGTTTCTTTTAGCTGCTGCAAGTATGCCGCCCGTTTTTGGGCGAGCTGTTCGGCGTATTCTGGCAGCATTAGCGCCATTTCTTCCGTATTATTGGCGAAAAATTCGATAAGCGTGCCATCTGGTAGGGTGATGCGTTTAGTGATCATCTTTACCCCCTTTCAATTGCGTTATTGCCATTTCTAAGGCTTCTAAGGTTTGGCGGGCGTTGCTGGCTAAGGTTGAGGCGTTCCATAACATCGCACTAACAATTTCATTGCTTACGGTGAAATGGCTGTTTTCGGCTAAATCAATTTCTAAATAAGCAATAACGCCTTCAAGCTGAATTAAATGCTGGCTTAGTTCATCGTGTAAATTCAGGATATTACGCATAGCGCACCCCCTTAATGCGGGCAAAGCAAATCGCATCTTGTGGGGTGAGGTTTAGGAATTGGCGCGCGTGCGCTTCGCTTTTGGCATAGGTTGAAACGTGTAGGCGTGTGCCTAGCAATTGAAATTTGTAGATCATTGCTGATAGCTCCATTTGTTGAATAATTTGGGCTATCGCTAAACTTCTCACGGTTTGGCGATAGCGTGTAGCAGGGTGAGAAACTGCGACAAATGGAACGCAGCCAACCGCAAAGGGTTGCCCACTACACGCCATCATAGAGAGAATCACCGCTAGGCGGTTTTCTTTGGGTGTGTGAAATCTACGAACAAAAAAAGCACGGGTTGGCGTGCTGTTCGCCATTTGTTTATTCAGCTTCTCACGGCTGGCTTTCGATTTTGCGAAAGCGGGAATACTGTAATTTTTAAAGGCGTTTTCTGTCAAGCAAAAATCTGCAAAAAAAGCACCGCACTTATAAAAAAATGGCGTGAATGCCTTGATTTTAAGGCGTTTTGATGTATTATGAAAGTTATTCATAGCGTTCCTATTTTGTTATGAATTGTTTTAATCTCATTTTGATTTAATTGATGGCATAGTGAAAAAAGGCTTACATTATTGGGGTGTGAGCCTTTTTTATTGGCTAAAATCTGAATTTCTGTTGTGGTTCTTCCTTTTTCATTAGGCTGTCTAGCCGTTCTTGATTGCTCACGGCTTTTAGCGTGCCTTTGTCTATCTGTTCTTTTTCTGTTTCATTCCACTTTTGCGCCTCTGGGCAATCGATATAAACGGCTCTTTTCACTTCGTAAAGCTGCCCCATAAATTGCGCCTTTAGTTGCCCGCAACTCGGGCAATAAATGGTCGCTTTTACGCTTAATAGTGATGGTTTATTACTTGATCGGGTTTTGGTATCGCCCCCACAAAACGGGCATTTAATGTTAATTGCCATTGGGTTCCCTTATTAGTTGGTGAGTTGTTGCCATTGTGCTAACGCATTAATGAGGTTAGGCAAGCCAGCGAGTAACAAATACACAAAAACAGTAAAAAGTACCGCCCACATAAAGCGTCTAACGGTTTTTGATTTATCCATTAATTCAAGCATTTTTGTGATTTCCTTGAGTAAGTGAAAATTGATTTTCATTGGGTTGGTTGTTCTTGTTTCGCTATCCAAGCCCGCACGCTTTCCATATTCCAGCGCAAGCAGTTGCCTATCTTGATTGGCTTTGGAAATGTGCCGCTTTTGCTGTATTTATGAATGGCTGTTTTTGAAATGCCAAGCAACGCACAAACTTCTTTGGCATTGGCATAGCGGGATAATGTGATCGTTTCGGTCATAGTTTCCCCTGTGGTTTTGGTTGGTTGAAAAAGTTCTTTTTGTTTGTTCTGTGCTTTAAGCGTGTTTTTGTTCGGGGGTGATGATAGGAAGGTTAGGGCGTGAGAAAAATCGAAAAGAGAAAGAGAAAATCGAACGGCAAAAATTGCACCGTTCGATTATTTTATAGACTTTGTTCGATTATTTATTAGGCTGTTCGCTATCTAAGATAACGTTGATTTTGGTTTTTCGATTTCCGCTATTTTTTGGAAAGGTTAGCTTGAGTTCTTTTTTAGCTTTATCGAGATAATGGCGATCAGAATAAAGATCAGTAACATCTTTTAAATTATAACGCGCCTTTATTTCAGCGATTACGGCTTTAACTATCTGATAGCCGCCGCATTCTGGATTTGCTGCGGCGGTGAGCCTGATTGCGTTAAAAATTGCTTTGTTGTAAAAGTCTTTCTTGTTTTTGATTTTTTCATCTGTTCCATTATTCGATTCTTCATTCGATTTATTTTTAATCATTTTGTTTATTTTTTCGGCTGTTTCTGTCGTTTCTATTCTTTCATCGGCAAGAGATTTTAAATTTACCCGCTCATTTTCAATTATTCGCTGTAAATCATCATAAAGAATAATAATTTCTTCAGCGGGAATAAAAATAGGGCTGGTTAATTCTAAGCGGTAAAGGGCAAGTTTATCATCAAGATTTTCTATAGGCGGTGTAAATAAATCGGTATGGTAAAGCATTACGCCCTTTTCTAGTGTTCGCATTTCTTCAAAAGTTGAAGAATAGCCATTATATAGGCTGTCTATTTTTATTGCTAATAAGCCATCAATTCCATAGGTCATTACGCGATTTTTACTAAAAAAATTATCAAGTATATTGTCGTTGAGTTCATTTTCTGATTTAAGGTTAAGAATATCAAGAAAATTAGCTAGATATTCATTTATCCAAATTTCTGAAGGGATTTTAGGGCGATCTATATGAAAAACGGCTAATTTACAATAGTCATCAAGAATAGTTAAGTTTTGATAGTTTAGTTTAAGTGTTGAATTGATTTTCTCTAAAAGTTTATTCTTTGTTTCTTTAAAATCAAGATAATATTTACCGTTAAAAATAAGGGAGTGATTTAATTTATATTTTGTATGAATATAAGGTAAGAAATAACCATTAAATAAATAATGTATCATATCTGATACGGTGATTTGATGATTTATTTCATAAGTAAATTTTTCAGCGGCTTGTTTTAGGGTGTACCACTTTCTAGGCGGTAAATTTATTTTTTGTTGTGCCATTTTGATTTAATCCTTGATTTATTTGATGGTTATTTGATTGTTATTTGATAGCAAAAAAGCCCGTTATTGGGCTTTTCTTGATAGGGCTTTTTTATAGGCTTGTAGGCGTTCTCTTTTGCCTACTGAAAGCACAATAACTCTAATTTCATTGTCATTGACATCATAAACAAGCCGATAGCCCGCTGATCGCAATTTAATTTTATAAAGCGTTTGATAACCGTGCAATTTATCGCTTAAAACGTGGGGATTTTCCAGCCGTTCGATTAATTTTGCTTTAAATTGCTGGCGCAGGGTATCGCCCAATTTATGCCATTCTTTTAATGCCCGTTTATCAAAAGAAAGTTTATAGGTCATCTAAACGCACCTCGACGGGGTCAAGGGTTGCAAGGCGTTGTGTGGCGAGTTCGCCTAGTTCTTTGTCTTCAAGGATTTCTTGAATAACCGCAAAAAGACGGGGATTTACGCAATAAAACACGGGTTCATTACGGTTTAGAATAGCGATCGCCCCTTCTTGCTCTGTTCCCTCTGATACAATCCCCATAGGATTTTTTTTCAAGTCGCTAATGCTTGCCGTGTGTCGGGTTAAAATTTGCTGAATTGCCATTTTCTTAATCCTTACTTGTGGTTAATTTGTTCTAATATTAGCACTAATAAAAGATTTGTAAAAGTCTTATGATTGGTAAAATTGAGCAATAAAAAAGGGCGGTAATAAATCCGCCCAAAGCTTACTGCGCAACGAAAGCTAATCTATGATATTGATGTTTTCAATTAATGCTACGGCGTTGTAGTCTTCGATAATAAAATCAGCCACTAAAGAATTATAAATATCTAGGCGATCTTTGGCTGGGTTGCGTTCCATTATGCGGCGAATTGTGCCTTTTTGTACATAAAGGGAAAGATTATCAAGACGGGTAATTAAAATGCTGTCTGCGGGGAAATAATCCACGCCAACCGCTTTTAATCCGCCGATCAGTTTTTGCGATACGGTCATTCTTGGTGTTGATAAAGCCGCATCAATCGGGAAATCTGAAAGCACGTTGCGCCCACAAATTGCGATCATATCCCCGCCGCCTTTGATTGGATCGCCAATTTTGGCTAATCCAGCTTTCACTAGAGAATTAAGGTTTTTATATTCTTGATCAGCCCCTACGTTTGCCGCACTAATCAATTTATCTACGGCGTTTTCTCGAATTTTTTGTAGCCAGCCTTTTTTTACATCTTCAGCCAATTTATTAATTGCTGGGTTAGAGGTTTGAAGGCGGTTTTTACCATTCCAGCCAACTAATAATAAACTTAATAAAATTTCAGTTGTTAGGTGTTCATCAAATTTTCGGCTGAAATCAACGTCTAGCACGCCAGCAATGCGATCTAGTTTTGGATAGCTGATAGAGGTATCTAAATCAATTTGTTCACAATGGAATTTTTGCGGCGGTGAAATATGCCCTTTTTCGGGTGTGCGGTCGTGTTGGTTAATATCCGTCTGGCTTGGCATTGGTACGCTAATCCCTAGCGCTTCGCCTTTGTGTTCTGTTGTTTTGATGATATTGATTAAGCCTAAAAATGGTGAAGTTTCTAGGGATTTAAAAAATTCCTTTTCTACTTTTCCGTCTAAATCAAAAACGGCTAATGCACCGTCAATATTGACTTTAAGCATTGTAGATAAATGTTGGATATAGTTGTTATATTGTTTTGCTGTGAAGTTTTCCATTGTTTTTATTTCCTAATATAAGTTATCAATTAATTTTTGAAAGCCTTTTTTGGTTGTGGCTTGTTCTTTGCTGTCTTTCTCTTTTTGTGCCAATGTTTTTAATTCATCACGGTTCACAAAAAGAGGCAATTCCCATTCATTATCTAGCGGAATTTCGCTATTTATCCCTTTTTCAATCTTGTTAAGTAGCATTTGTTTTACGGCATATTCAAGCGAGCCTTTGTAGCTGTCATCAAGGGGATTAGGTTGCGCAATGCCGCTATATTTGAGCAATGAATAAAGGCGGGTTAGGGTGTCTTTTTGTTCATTTAAAAAATGTTCAAATAATGCGTTAAATTCAGCCAGCAGGCTTTTTTCTCGCATTTGCAAAATTTGCTGATATTCGTTAAATAAACGTTCTTTCTGTTGATATATTTTGGCGTCTATTTCTTCTAAATAGGCTTGGTAATATTCAATTCGTGTTTTTATCCCCGTTTCAGCCTGTTTTAATGCAACATAATCATCAGCTGAAATAAAATTTTCTTTTTCTAGCTTGTTTTCTGCATTATTCGCTTGTTCGATTAAATCTTGCTGAAGTGCGGCAATAATATTCTGCGTTTTGCTTTTTTCTTTCAGAAGATTATCTAAGGCTTGTTTTTCAGCTAGATATTTCGTTTTATGTTGCTGAAATTCGGTTTTTGATTTTTCCATTGGTTAAATCTCTTTTTGTGCGTTGATTTTGCTTTCTATCCAGTCTTCTATTTCGCTTTCCAGCCAAGCACGGCGATTTGCTGAAATGCTGATAGATTGTGGGAATTCATTTCTTGCCATTAGTGTGTAAATGGTCGTTTTTTTCAGGCTTGTGCGGTCGATCACTTGCTCAAGGCTGATAAATCGCTGTTTTCTTTGGTTTTCACTCACATTTTTAGCCCCTTGTCTTTTGTTTCCGCCCTGTTTCGTTGGCGTTCGTTTTTGTTCGTGTTAAGGATAAAAAAGGGGCGTTTTTTTGTCATTTTGTTTGAATTGTGAGGGTGATGATCACAAAATCAGGCTTATTTTTTATGTAGCAACGCCAAAAATAAGGCTAGAAATATGATAAGGGCAAAATTTAGGCAAAAAGCACCGCACTTTCTTATAACTCAAAGCACAATTTTTTGCGTTTTTTTGCGTTGATTTGCGTTGAAGAAACGCGGTTTATGAATTTAATTCATACCAGACGGGGCAAGGCTTGAACCATCACCGCAATTTGCGTTGAAAACACTACATTTAATGCGCGGGCGTGGCGGGGAAATGTCAGCGATTTTATCGCCGCACGTTTTCCAACGTTTAGCCCAAGCAGAAGCGCACCAAGAAGGGAAAATAAAAAATCTGTAAATAGACTAGGCTAAAAGAAACGCCCCAAAATAGGCGTTTTATAGCGTTTTTGGGGGCTGTATATAAATACAATAAAAATTAGCCGATTTATTGTTTATGAATTATTTTCATATTCCATTACGAGTAGCAAAGACAAAAAAGAAGAAAGCAAACAGAAATTATATAAAACAGAAGAGCAATATTCTTCCTATGATGATGAAGAATGCGAGGATGAAGAAGAATGCGAAGAAGAATAAAAAAAGCGGCATTGCGCCGCTTAATTTCTTGCTTAACGATTTTTCTTGCATTGCTCTACATAATCGCCCCATATTTGCATAACGGGGATCCGTCTTTCATAGAAGTTACTGCGCAAATAGACTTTTGCAGTTGTTGATTTCTCATTGTGCGCCAAGCAAGCGTTAATCACTTCGTGAGCTTCTGCCCCAACATCCTCTAAATACGTTGCAGCCAGTGAGCGCATACCGTGGGCAGTCATAATATCCTTGTAGCCAATCCGCTTAAGAACTTGATTTGCAGAACCTGATGAAGCGTGATTGCCATCTTCTGAACGATGCACAAAAACATATCTTTTATGCCCATTTAGCTTCTGTAATAGCCGCAATATCTCAATGGCTTGCGAGCTTAATGGCACATAATGCGGCTTATCCATTTTCATTTTTTCCGCAGAAATAACCCAGCGTTTATTCTCAAAATCAATATCAGCCCATTCTGCTGTAACAACTTCTTTAGCTCTCATCATTGTTAAAAGCTCAAATTCGATAATCAAGCGTGTTTGTAGCATTGTATTTGATTCAAATAAGCGCTTAAAGAATAGCGGTAATTCTTGCGATTTAATGCAAGGATTAGGCTTTGATTTCGGTCTAGGGAAAGACTGCTTGATTAAAGCGAGATGATTACTAGATAAAATCCCCATTTCAACGGCGTGATTGCCTAATTCTCTTAAATCCCGTGCAACTTTTTCAGCCATAAACGGGGCTTTATTGGCAATAGGTTTGATCAACTCTCTTGCATTAAAAAGGGTAATGGCTGAAATAGGGTATTCGCCCAAAATTGGAAATAAATGATTTTTAAAACGTGCTAAGCGATCTTTTAAATGCGCTTCGCTTAATCTAACGCCTTTTGTCTTATGCCAATCTTCCGCAATCTCTATCAACGTGATTTTTTGCAACTGTAATTGCTTTTCTTCTGCTTGAATTTGCGCTAAAGGATCAATGCCTTGGGCAATCGAAAGATTATAAGAAATCGCCATATTTAACGCTTCTTCAAGGGAAATAATATCAGCCCGCCCAAGGTTCTTTTTTCTAATCGCCTTGGTATCGGGTAAGCGGTAAATATAACGATAAGACTTGCTACCTTTAGGGGTCATCACTAAAAAGAGTTTATGCCCTAGTGAATAGCGTTCTTCTTTGCCTGTGGCTTTCAGTTTATTGATAAAAGTTTGGTTGATTTTTGTCATAGTGTTAGCTCTTGATTTAATTAAAAAATTTCAAGAAATGATCCCTAAAATCTAAAAAATCCATTTTTGTAAGTGAGAGCTAACAAAAAAGGGATCATTTGGGATCATTTCGCCAAGAACAAAAACACGCAAAAAGAACAGAAAAAACAGAACGAACTACAAAAAGCCTTGTTTTTTAATAAGTTAGTGAACAATACGAACAAAAAGAACTGAAAAAATATCAGCGATGGCGGTGAGAGGGGGATTCGAACCCCCGATGCACTTTCGCACATACACGCTTTCCAGGCGTGCTCCTTCAACCACTCGGACATCTCACCATCGGGAAGTAGTGGCTGAATATAAAGATTTCATTGGCTTTCGTCAAGCGTTTTTCCGCCTTCGGTGCTTAACTGGTTAAAATAGGGGCAGTCAAAGTGAGCGGTGGATTATTTGAGTTTTGATACTGTGTAAAAAAACAGTGTTTTTCTTTGCAAGTTTGGGGATTTCCGCTAAACTAAGCACAATTTTAATCCGTAAAAATAGATGAAAAAAGCACCGCACTTAGCCTTATGATGTATTTTGATTTGAATATCCCAACGCAAGCCAATGATCACAAAATTTTAGCCAATGTTATTGCAGGCAGCGATACCTTAGCCCTTGCCGAAATTGCCCAAAGCCACCAAGGGCTTACCGTAGTTGTAACGCCAGATACGCGAAGTGCGGTGCGTTTATCGAAAGTTTTGGCGGAATTCGTTTCGCAGCCTGTTACCTTTTTCCCAGATTGGGAAACCTTGCCTTATGACAGCTTTTCGCCGCATCAAGACATTATTTCTTCACGGCTCAGTGCGTTATTCCATTTGCAAAATGCAAAAAACGGCATTTTCATTTTGCCGATCAGCACCTTAATGCAAAAAATTTGCCCGCCTGAGTATTTGCAACACAATGTTTTGTTGATTAAAAAAGGCGATCGCATTGTGATTAACGACTTCCGTTTGAAGTTAGAAAATGCGGGTTATCGTGCGGTGGAACAGGTGCTGGAACACGGCGAATATGCGCTGCGTGGGGCGTTGCTCGATCTGTTCCCGATGGGAAGTGCGGTGCCTTTTCGTTTAGATTTTTTTGATGATGAGATTGATAGTATTCGCACGTTTGATGTGGATACGCAGCGTACGTTAGCAGAAATTCCTTCAATTCGTTTATTGCCAGCACAAGAGTTCCCTACCGATAGCAAAGGCATTGAGTTTTTCCGCGCGAAATTTCGTGATACCTTTGGTGAGATTCGCCGTGATCCTGAGCATATTTATCAACAGGTTAGCAAAGGCACGCTGGCAGCAGGGATTGAGTATTGGCAGCCACTATTTTTTGAACAAATGGCCACCTTATTTGATTATTTGCCTGAACAGACATTATTTGTAGATTTTGAGAGTAACCAGCAACAAGGTGAGCGTTTTTATCAAGATTGTGAACAGCGTTATGAAAGCCGCCGTGTTGATCCAATGCGCCCTTTATTACCGCCAGATCAGCTTTGGTTGCCCATTGACCAAATTAATCATCAGCTCAAACATTTTCCAAAAATCACCCTGAAAACGGAGAAAGTGGCGCGTGCTTCTGTGCGTCAGCAAAACTTGCCTGTGCAAGCCTTGCCTGATTTAAGCCTAAAATTGCAACAAAAAGAACCGCTCTTGCATTTGCAACAATTTATGGCGCAGTTTAATGGCGATATTGTCTTTTGTGTGGAAACGGAAGGACGGCGCGAAACCTTGCTTGATTTGCTCAGTCCGCTGAAATTAAGACCAAAACAAATCGCGCATCTTTCAGACTTGCAAGAAAAGCAAAGTTTGCTGATTTGTAGCCAAGATCGTGGTTTTATTGTGGATAAAGGCAAGGCTTCTCTTGCGTTGATTACGGAAACGGAATTGCTGGGCGAACGTGTGCAACAGCGCAGCCGAGATCGACAAAAATCGGTTAATCCTGATACCTTAATTCGTCATTTAGCGGAGCTTAAAATTGGTCAGCCTGTGGTGCATTTAGATCACGGGGTAGGGCGTTATGCTGGCTTGGTGACGTTAGAAAATGCGGGGATAAAATCGGAATTTTTGCTGCTGCAATATGCTAATGATTCCAAACTTTATGTGCCGGTAACCTCACTGCATTTGATTAGCCGTTATGTAGGCGGCTCGGAAGAAACCGCGCCATTGCATAAATTAGGCAGTGATGCTTGGGCGAAAAGCCGCCAGAAAGCTGCCGAGAAAATTCGTGATGTCGCCGCTGAATTGCTTGATGTGTACGCACGCCGCGAAGCGCAAAAAGGCTTTGCCTTTCATTATGATCGCGATGAGTTTATACAGTTTTCAGCCACTTTCCCTTTTGAAGAAACCTTGGATCAAATGACGGCAATCAATGCGGTAATTTCTGATATGACGCAGCCAAAAGCGATGGATCGTCTAGTTTGCGGTGATGTGGGATTTGGTAAAACAGAAGTGGCAATGCGTGCCGCATTTTTAGCGGTGATGAACCATAAACAAGTGGCAGTGCTTGTGCCGACCACGCTTCTTGCTCAACAACATTACGAGAACTTTAAAGATCGCTTTGCCAACTTGCCAGTAAATGTAGAAGTGCTTTCACGCTTTAAAACGGCAAAAGAGCAAAGAGCCCTGCTTGCTGATTTAGCGGAAGGCAAGATTGATATTCTCATCGGCACGCACAAACTGATTCAGCCAGAAGTGAAATTTAAGGATCTCGGCTTGCTGATTATTGATGAAGAGCATCGTTTCGGCGTGCGTCAAAAAGAAAAAATCAAGCAACTGCGTGCCAATGTGGATATTCTCACCCTTACGGCAACGCCGATTCCACGCACGCTAAATATGGCAATGAATGGTATTCGCGATCTCTCTATTATCTCCACGCCACCAGCACGCCGTTTGACGATTAAAACCTTTGTACGGCAAGCTGATGATTTAATTATCCGCGAAGCCATTTTGCGTGAAATTCTGCGTGGCGGACAAGTTTATTATTTGCATAATGATGTGGCGAGCATTGAAAATTGTGCAGAAAATCTTGCCGCACTTGTGCCAGAAGCCCGCATTGTGATTGGGCACGGGCAAATGCGAGAGCGTGAGCTAGAACGTGTGATGTCCGATTTTTATCATCAGCGTTATAACGTGCTAGTTTGTTCCACCATTATTGAAACAGGGATTGATGTTCCAACAGCGAACACGATCATCATTGAACGTGCGGATCGCTTTGGTTTAGCACAATTACACCAACTGCGTGGGCGAGTGGGGCGTTCGCATCATCAAGCCTATGCCTATTTACTCACGCCACCGCCAAAAGCAATGACAAAAGATGCCTTGAAACGCCTTGAAGCCTTGGAAAGTCTGGATAACCTTGGCGCAGGTTTTATGTTGGCAACGCAAGATTTAGAAATTCGTGGCGCAGGGGAATTGCTTGGCGATGAGCAAAGTGGACAAATTGAAAGCATTGGTTTTTCTTTATATATGGATCTGCTAGAAAGTGCGGTGAATGCGTTGAAAGACGGGCGTGAACCTTCTCTTGATGAACTCACCCAACGTCAAGTTGAAATTGATTTGCGTATTCCAGCCTTATTGCCTGATGACTACCTAGGCGATGTGAATATGCGTCTTGGTTTTTATAAACGCATTGCAGGGGCAGAAAATACGCAAGAGCTTGATGAATTAAAAGTGGAGCTTATCGACCGCTTCGGGTTATTGCCACAGCCAGCCAAGAATTTATTACAAATTGCTCAACTGCGTTTGCAAGCCAAGCCATTGCAGATCATTCGCATTGAAGCAACGGCACAAGGTGGCTTTATTGAGTTTTCCCCTCAAGCAAGCCTTGACCCAACAAAATTCTTGCTGCTTATTCAGCAATCCCCTGCGGTGTATCGCTTTGACGGCCCAACAAAATTTAGGTTTCAGCGTGATTTAACCGATAATAAAGTGCGGCTGGATTTTGTTACAGAATTGCTTCAAGCGTTACAACCCTAGGCACGGAAATATAATGAATTAATGGCAAAATCGTGATAGATTAACGCCATTTTAACTTTAATGCGTTATCTCAAAAGGAGAACAAAATGTACTTAGATCAAATTAAAGCCGAGCTGAACGAAGCGCAGGACGTGCTTAATAAATTCGTCAATGATGAAAAAAATATCGAATTAATTCAACAAGCTGCGTTGTTAATTGCGGATAGCTTTAAACAAGGCGGAAAAGTGCTTTCGTGTGGTAATGGCGGTTCCCATTGTGATGCGATGCACTTTGCTGAAGAACTCACTGGGCGCTATCGCGAAAATCGCCCCGGCTACCCAGCCATTGCTATTTCTGATGTCAGCCATTTAAGCTGCGTGAGTAATGATTTTGGCTATGATTATGTGTTCTCTCGCTATATTGAAGCAGTAGGGCAAAAAGGCGATGTGCTATTTGGATTATCCACCTCGGGCAACTCAAAAAATATTCTCAATGCGATTAAAGCGGCGAAAGACAAAGGAATGAAAGTAATTGCAATGACAGGCAAAGACGGTGGTCAAATGGCAGGGCTTGCCGATGTAGAAATTCGCGTTCCACATTTCCGTTATGCCGATCGCATTCAAGAAATCCACATCAAAGTAATCCATATTTTAATGATGTTGATCGAATTTGAAATGGCGAAAGCAGAATAAAAAACACAAAAAAAGCCCCGCACTTTATTTTGCGGGGCTATATTTTTATCATTTGTATCGATTAGCGTTTGAACATATTGCCAAGACCACCTAGGCCGCCCATTCCGCCCATCATTCCTTTCATTCCACGCATCATTTTTGCCATACCGCCTTTGCGCATTTTTTTCATCATACGCTGCATTTCGTCAAATTGCTTGAGCAATTTATTCACGTCTTGCACCTGTGTGCCTGAGCCTAAAGCAATGCGGCGGCGGCGTGAACCTTTGATGATCTCAGGTTTGGCGCGCTCTTTTAGGGTCATTGAATTGATAATAGCTTCCATTTTGATGAACATTTTGTCATCAACTTGATTTTTAATGTGATCAGGCAGATTTTTCGCACCCGGTAATTTTTCAAGCATTGTCATCATTCCGCCCATTTTTTTCATTTCAATGAGCTGATCGCGGAAATCTTCCAAGGTGAAGTCATCGCCTTTTTGGAATTTTTTCGCCATTTTTTCCGCTTTTTCTTGATCCACAGAACGTTGTAGATCTTCGATGAGCGAAAGCACGTCTCCCATTCCTAAAATGCGTGAAGCCACACGATCAGGGTGGAAAGGCTCAAGGGCGTCAGTTTTTTCCCCAACCCCTAGGAATTTAATCGGTTTGCCGGTGATTTGGCGAATGGAAAGTGCCGCACCGCCGCGTGCATCACCGTCCACTTTGGTCAGAATCACCCCAGTGAGTGGTAGCGCTTCATTAAAGGCTTTTGCAGTGTTGGCGGCGTCTTGACCCGTCATTGCGTCCACGGTGAAAAGAGTTTCCACAGGATTAAGTGCGGTGTGAATTTTTTGGATTTCTTCCATCATTTCGCCATCAACGTGCAGGCGACCAGCAGTATCCACAATCAACACATCATAGAATTTGAGCTTAGCCTCTGCTAGGGCGGCTTGCACAATCTCTACTGGATTTTGCTGACTGTTAGACGGGAAAAAATCCACTCCAACGGCTTGCGCGAGGGTTTCAAGCTGTTTGATCGCCGCAGGGCGATACACGTCCGCCGACACCACCATCACTTTTTTCTTCTGACGTTCACGCAAGAACTTGGCTAATTTCCCCACACTGGTGGTTTTACCCGCCCCTTGCAAACCCGCCATTAGGATCACCGCTGGCGGCTGAGTGGCAAGATTTAGGCTTTCATTTGCTTCACCCATCGCTTTTTCAAGCTCGGATTGCACTATTTTGAGAAATTCTTGCCCCGGCGTTAAGCTACGATTCACTTCTTCGCCGATAGCACGTTCTTTCACTTTATTGATAAATTCACGCACCACAGGCAGCGCAACGTCTGCTTCAAGCAATGCCATACGCACTTCGCGCAGGGTATCTTTAATATTATCTTCGGTTAAACGCCCTTTCCCTGTTATGTTACGCAGGGTTTTCGAGAGCCGATCAGAAAGGTTTTCAAACATCGTTTTTCCTAAATTTGAGTGGAATGAAATGAAATAAATTGTGCCAATTATACTGAAATCCCACAGATTTTCATCATTTGAAAGAAATTTATAGCGATTTTAGTGCGGCAAGGCTAGAATAAGAATAGTTCTTAATTTGGCATTAAAGCGAATAAATAAGGTGAATAAAAATGTGGTTTGCCGTTGTTTCAATTTTTTTATATTTAATTAGCATTCTTCTCATTACCCCGATGTTGTTGAAAGCCCATTCGGGCGAACAAACCAAAAAACCGAATAAAATATTGTTTTTTTGCACCGCACTTTTGGCGATTATTACCCACGGCATCAGCCTTGCACCGTTGTTTTCCCATTGGGCGAATGAGCAAACTTTCACCTTAATGGACATCAGTTCCTTGCTAAGTGTAATCGTGGCAGCTTTAGCAACTTTTGCCATTGGTTTTCGGGTGAATACGCTATGGTTTTTGTTACCGATTGTCTATTGCCTCGCCATTATCAATTTGATTTTACAAACATTTTTACCTTTTTCTATCGTGCAGCATTTGATCCACAATGTGGGCTTATTCCTGCATATCGGCTTGGCGCTGTTGGCTTATGCTGTCTGTTTTATTGCTACTTTATATGCTGTGCAGTTGTGGTGGATTGACCGTAATCTAAAAAGCAAAAAACTGGCGTTATCGCCAATTATTCCGCCATTAATGACCGTGGAACGCCATTTTTTCCGCTTAATGCTAAGTGGCGAAGTGTTGCTGACCTTAACGCTAATTTCTGGTGCGATTTATTTGCCTGATTTCTTCGGCGTGCAAAATGTACAAAAAGCCATCTTTTCTTTCCTTGCGTGGTTGGTGCTAGGTGTTGCGTTAATCGGGCATTGGAAATGGCATTGGCGTGGAAAAAAGGTGATTATTTATAGCATTTCAGGTATGATTTTGCTTTCGATTGCCTATTTTGGCAGCCGAGTTGCGTTTGGGCTAGGGCTTTAATTTTGCCGCCCAAGAACGATGGTTTTATAAAAGGACTTGATTTTGGATAGTATTCCCCTTAGTACGTTATTTATCACTTTAATTATTTTACTTATTTTATCCGCCTATTTTTCCAGTTCAGAAACAGGCTTGCTTTCCGCCAACCGCTATCGTATGCGCTTTTTAGCCGAAAAAGGGCATAAAGGGGCGAAAAAAGCAGAAAAACTTTTGAAAAAAACAGATATTTTACTTAGCCTGATTCTTATCTGTAATAACCTTGTGAATATTTCCGCCTCTGCCATCGCCACCATTATTGGTATGCGTTTATATGGCGATATGGGCGTGGCGATTGCCACAGGAGCATTAACCTTCGCAATGTTGATCTTTGCGGAAATTTTCCCGAAAACCATTGCCGCACTTTATCCTGAAAAGGTAGCGTTTTTATCAAGCCATATTCTCACCCCATTGCTGAAAATTTTTAGCCCCATTGTGTTCTTAATGAACCTGATTATTCGTGGCTTGATGAAATTATTCCGCGTGAAAAACGAGCAAAAAACCAGTTCTCTAAGCACAGAAGAATTACGCGCCATTGTGAATCAATCGGGGCATTTCATTCCTTCCGCTCACCAAGAAATGTTGCTTTCTATTTTAGATTTAGAAAAAGTTACCGTGGACGACATTATGGTGCCACGCAACGACATTGGCGGGATTGACATTGACGATGATTGGAAAGCCATTATGCGTCAGCTCAACCATTCAGCGCACAGTAAAGTGGTGCTGTACAAAGAGAGTATGGACGAAAATGTGCTAGGCATTTTGCGTGTGCGCGAAGCCTATCGCTTAATGCTAGATAAAAATGAATTCAGCAAAGAAACCTTGATCCGCGCGGTGGACGAAGCCTATTTTATCCCTGAAGGCACGCCACTTAATGCGCAATTATTGAATTTCCGCAACAAAAAAGAGCGTATTGGCTTGGTGGTGGACGAATATGGCGACATCAAAGGCTTGGTCACCTTGGAAGATATTTTGGAAGAAATCGTGGGCGAGTTTACCACCTCAACCGCCCCGTCCATTGATGAAGAAGTTACCCAGCAATCTGACGGCTCAATGATCATTGAAGGCTCTGCCAATATTCGTGATCTGAACAAATTGTTTGACTGGCATTTAGACACAGACGAAGCGCGCACTTTCAACGGATTGATTTTAGAGCATTTGGAAGAAATCCCCGAAGAAGGCACGGAATGTGAAATCAACGGCTTAAAAATCACCATTTTAGAAGTGGCGGATAATATGGTGAAACAAGCAAAAGTAGAAAAAATTTCACCAACAAAACAGCCAGAATAAACGGTTTTTCCTATCATAAAATCGCAAAGACGAAAGGTGGCTTGCCTTTCGTCTTTTTCTTTTGTCTTTCATTTACTTTTCATCTTTAAACGTTATCTAATTTATTTCACAAAGTGCGGTGAAAAATTAAAAAAATTTCACCGCACTTTTTTTATCTTTCTGGAATGATTTTCTTCTTTGTTTCAGGTTAAATTTTCCGCTAGAATGCAATGCAGTTTTATTAGAATATCGAGGTAATATGCGATCGGTTGCAATCGTTGGATTAGGTTGGTTGGGGTTACCCCTTGCGCGCCATTTAAAACATTTAGGCTGGACGGTGAAAGGCACGAAACGCACGCATGATGAAGTGGAGCAAATGCGTTTAATGCGATTTGAAACCTATCATTTGTTGCTAGAGCCTGAAATTAACGCTGATCCTGATGATTTATCCGCGCTGTTGGCGGTGGATAGCCTTGTCATCAACATTCCGCCAAGTCAATATTTTTTCAATGTGCAGGATTATGTGCAGGGCATTGAAAATCTGGTGAATGAAGCCTTAAATCACGGCGTTCAGCATTTTATTTTTATTAGCTCTAGCTCTGTTTTTCCGATGCAAAATGGGCATTTTGATGAAACGCAGATCCCACAGCCAGACAGTGACATCGGGCAGGGCTTGCTGGAAATTGAACAATGGTTGGCGGCATTACCGAATGTGGATTGTGATATTATCCGCTTTGCTGGACTGGTTGGAGCAGATCGTCACCCTGTCTATTCATTGGCAAATAAACAAGCAGTGCAGCAGGGCAACACGCCAGTGAATTTGGTGCATATTGATGATTGCGCACGCGCCATTCAGCTTTTGCTTGAAACGCCAAGCGGACAGCGGTTGTATCATCTTTCTGCGCCCCATCACCCACTGAAAGCACAATATTACGGGCAAATGGCGGAAAAACTGGGGTTAATTGCACCGCACTTTGTATGTTCTTCTGATGATCCTAAGCGGATTATTGAAGGGAATAAAATTTGCCAAGAGCTGGATTTTGTTTATCAATATCCCGATCCCGATTTGATGATCCCAACGCAAGAAAAATCTCTTTAATATCGCATAGACTTTAAAGGCAATTTCATTGATAATAAGCCGATTTAAAATCACGCAAACGATAACTTAAATAAAACCATAAGGTATTACTATGTCAAACACGATTTTACAAAGCCTTCCAGTAGGGCAAAAAGTTGGAATTGCCTTTTCAGGCGGATTAGATACCAGTGCAGCATTGCTTTGGATGCGTCAAAATGGCGCAATTCCTTACGCATATACAGCAAATTTAGGTCAGCCTGATGAAGAAGATTACAATGCGATTCCACGCAAAGCGATGGAATACGGTGCGGAAAACGCACGTTTAATCGACTGCCGTAGCCAGCTTGCACACGAGGGGATTGCTGCAATCCAATGTGGTGCGTTCCATATTTCTACTGGTGGCGCAACCTACTTTAACACCACACCATTAGGCCGCGCGGTAACTGGCACAATGCTGGTTTCTGCAATGAAAGAAGATGATGTAAATATCTGGGGCGATGGTAGTACCTTCAAAGGTAACGATATTGAACGTTTTTATCGCTATGGCTTATTAACCAATCCAAATTTAAAAATTTACAAACCTTGGTTAGATAACCGTTTTATTGAAGAGCTTGGCGGCCGCCACGAAATGTCTGAATTCTTAATCGCGAATGGTTTTGAATACAAAATGTCGGTAGAAAAAGCCTATTCAACAGATTCCAATATGCTTGGCGCAACGCACGAAGCGAAAGATTTAGAATTATTAAGCCGTGGCATTCGCATTGTAAACCCAATTATGGGCGTGCCATTCTGGCGTGAAGACGTAGAAATCAAACCTGAAGAAGTAACCGTACGCTTTGAAGAGGGCGTGCCAGTGGCGTTAAATGGCAAATCATTTAGCGATTTAGTGGAACTCTTCCTCGAAGCCAACCGCATTGGTGGTCGCCACGGCTTGGGAATGTCGGATCAAATCGAAAACCGCATTATCGAAGCGAAATCTCGTGGAATTTATGAAGCGCCAGGAATGGCATTATTACACATTGCTTACGAGCGTTTACTGAGCGCAATCCACAACGAAGACACCATTGAACAATACCGTATTAACGGCTTACGTTTAGGACGCTTATTGTATCAAGGCCGTTGGTTTGATCCGCAAGCGTTAATGTTGCGTGAAACCGCGCAACGCTGGGTTGCCCGTGCGATCACAGGGGAAGTTACCCTTGAGTTACGCCGTGGTAACGATTATTCCATCTTAAACACCTCATCTGCGAACAGCACTTATCATCCAGAGCGTTTGAGTATGGAAAAAATTGAAAATGCGCCATTCGATCCATTAGATCGTATCGGTCAATTAACAATGCGTAACTTAGACATTGTGGATACTCGCGATAAATTAGGGATTTACACCCAAACGGGGTTACTCAGCATTTCAAAAGAATCTTTCTTACCGCAATTAAGCCATAAGAAAGATTAATTAAAATCTTGTGAAAATTTGACCGCACTTTTGCCATCATTTGATGGCATTAAAAGTGCGGTTGTTTTTTTGGAACGTTTTTCACTTTTAGATTTTCCTTGTACAATCCACAAAATCTCAATAGACTACGCCAACTAATCCCTGTTTACCCTTATTTTAATAAAAAGAATTATGCGTGTTTCAGATTTTTATTTTGATTTACCCGATGCGTTGATCGCGCGCTATCCCAAAGCGGATCGCAGCGCCAGCCGTTTATTACAGCTTAACGGTGAAAATGGTGAACTTTTTCACCGCACTTTTGCCGATGTGGTGGATTTGATCAACGAAGGGGATTTATTGATTTTTAATAACACCCGAGTGATCCCCGCGAGAATGTACGGACGCAAAGCCAGCGGCGGTAAGATTGAAGTGTTGGTGGAACGAATTTTGTCGGAAGATCGTTTTCTCGCGCATATTCGTTCTTCCAAAGCGCCGAAAGAAGGGGCGGAGCTGTTTCTCGGCGAAGACAAATTAGGCGAAGGCAAGGGCATTAAAATGATAATGAAAGCCCGCCACGATACCTTATTTGAGCTAGAAATGGCAGAAAAAAGCACCGCACTTTTAGACGTGCTGCAACAAATCGGCCATATGCCACTGCCACCTTATATTGATCGCCCCGATGAAGATGCCGATAAAGAACGCTATCAAACAGTCTATAACAAAGTGCCGGGTGCCGTGGCTGCCCCTACCGCGGGCTTGCATTTTGATAATGAATTATTAGAAAAGCTGAAAGCAAAAGGCGTGAATTTTGCCTTTGTTACTTTGCACGTTGGCGCGGGTACATTCCAGCCTGTGCGGGTAGAAAATATTGAAGATCACAAAATGCACGCAGAATATGTGGAAGTGCCACAGGAAACGGTGGACGCCATTTTGCGCACCAAAGCCAACGGCAAGCGTGTGATTGCAGTGGGAACAACCTCAGTGCGCTCCATTGAAAGTGCGGCGTTATTTAGCCAAGAAAATCAGAGTGAGCAACTACTTGCGCCGTATTTTTCCGATACGTCCATCTTCCTTTACCCAGGCAAAAAATTCCTTGTGGTGGACGCCTTAATCACCAATTTCCATTTGCCAGAAAGCACGCTGATTATGCTGGTTTCTGCCTTTGCAGGATACAAGCACACGATGCAAGCCTATGAAAGTGCGGTGCAAAATGGCTACCGTTTTTTCAGTTATGGCGATGCAATGTTTATTACGAAAAATTCTAATGTAACGGGCTTAGATTAATCGCTAATGCCTATTAATTAACCCTCGAACTGTTTATTCGAAAAGGAAACATAATGACAATGAAATTTAAACTTCATAAAACCGATGGCACGGCACGCCGTGGCACAATGACTTTCCAACGCCCACAAGGGGAATTTGAAGTGCAAACCCCTGCCTTTATGCCAGTCGGCACTTACGGCACGGTAAAAGGAATGACACCAGAAGAAGTGCGTGAAACGGGGGCGGAAATTTTACTCGGCAACACCTTTCACCTTTGGTTACGCCCAGGGCAAGAAATTATGCGTAAACACGGCGATTTACACGATTTTATGAACTGGCATCGCCCAATTTTAACGGATAGTGGTGGCTTCCAAGTGTTCAGCCTAGGTAAATTACGCAAAATTACCGAAGAAGGGGTAAAATTCCAAAATCCAATTAATGGCGAACGGATTTTCCTTTCCCCTGAAAAATCAATGGAAATTCAATATGATCTGGGTTCTGATATCGTGATGATCTTTGATGAATGTACGCCTTATCCTGCCACCTTTGATTATGCGAAAAAATCAATGGAAATGTCGCTCCGTTGGGCAAAACGTAGCCGTGATCGTTTTGATGAACTGGGCAATAAAAATGCTTTGTTTGGCATTGTGCAAGGGGGCGTTTATGAAGAATTGCGTAAAGTTTCCCTTGAGGGCTTGGTGAATATCGGCTTTGACGGCTATGCCGTAGGGGGGCTAGCCGTAGGTGAGCCAAAAGAAGATATGCACCGCATTTTAGAATATGTTTGCCCACAACTGCCAGCGGATAAACCACGTTATTTAATGGGCGTAGGAAAGCCTGAAGATTTGGTGGAAGGCGTGCGTCGTGGGATTGATATGTTCGATTGCGTAATGCCAACGCGTAACGCACGCAACGGACATTTATTCGTCACAGACGGTATTGTGAAAATTCGTAATGCAAAATACCGTGATGACACCAGTCCGCTTGATCCAGAATGTGATTGTTACACCTGTAAAAATTACACCAAAGCCTACCTTTATCATTTAGATAAGTGCGGTGAAATTTTAGGCGCAAGATTAAACACCATTCACAATTTACGTTATTATCAACGCTTAATGGCTCAAATTCGTGAAGCCATTGAGAACGATACCTTTGAACAATTTGTGCAAGATTTCTATGCGCGCATTGGCAAGCCTGTTCCGCCATTGCAAAGTGAAGTGCAACAAAACGCACAAGCTGCTAATCCCCAAGCTGATAATCCACAAGGTGAACAAAATGCTTAATCTTCAACCGCAACAATTTGCCAGCTGGAATGAGCCGATTGAAATGCTTTACGCCTGCCACGGCAAAGTGAAAATGTTCTGCCGTCAGCTGAATATTTTGCCTAGCTATTTGGAAAAAAACGGCAATATTCAAGCGGTGCAAAAAGATGTGCAGCAAATTTTGAATTATTTTAATATTGCCGCACCATTGCACCACGATGATGAAGAAAAGGATTTTTTCCCTGCGTTGCTAAAATACTGCCCTCAAGCCAAAGCTGATGTGGAACGCTTAGAAAGCCAACACGAAACCTTGCATCAAAATTGGGCGGCTTTGTCGGTGCAGTTGAAAGCCTTGCTAAAAGGCGAAATTACACAAATTCCCACACCGCTTATTGCACAATTTATTGCTGGTTATGACAGCCATATTGCCATTGAAGAACCTTTATTTGAACTTGGCAAAATCCATATTCCACAAGAAGAATTAAGTGCTATGGGAAAAGTAATGGCAGCGCGCCGAAAAAATTAAATTAACGCATAAAATAAAACCTGCATTTTGGCAGGTTTTATCTCTTTCTAAGAAAGAGAAAGTGCGGTGCTTTTTGCTCAAATTTTTGTTGCAAAAACCTTGACATAAATCACCGCACTTTTGCAAAAGCGCTTTGTCAATAAAGGGTTTTTGTGCTATTTTAACGTCCTACATTTTCATTAACTAACAAAAAGGATTAAAGATGGAAGCTCAACAAGGTAGCCCAATGTCAATGTTATTTATTTTTGTTCTGTTCGGATTGATTTTCTATTTTATGATTTATCGTCCACAAGCAAAACGCAATAAAGCGCATAAGCAATTAATGGCTGAGTTAGCGAAAGGCACGGAAGTTCTTACTTCAGGTGGTATTATTGGTAAAATCACCAAAATTGGGGCAGAGAGCGATTACGTTGTTCTTGCCTTAAATGACAGCACAGAAATTACCATTAAACGTGATTTCATTGTTTCTGTGTTACCAAAAGGTTCATTAAAAAGCCTTTAATTATTAACTATTTCCGCAAGGGAACTGGAAAGTTATGTTAAATCGTTACCCTTTATGGAAGAATATAATGGTGACCCTTGTGGTCGCCATTGGTGTTTTATATTCTCTCCCAAATCTTTACGGTGAAGATCCTGCCGTTCAAATTTCAGGAACTCGTGGTCAAGAAGCCAACACAACAACGCTTAGCAATGTGCAAACGCTTCTTAACGAAAATCATCTCACTACCAAATCCATTAAATTAGAAAACGGTTCAATTCTTGCTCGTTTTAATAACACTGATGATCAGCTGCTTGCCAAAGATAAAATTAGCGAAAAATTAGGCAATGGCTATTCGGTGGCGCTTAACCTTGCGCCTGCTACGCCAAAATGGCTTTCTGATATTGGTGGTTCACCAATGAAATGGGGCTTGGACTTGCGTGGTGGTGTACGCTTTTTAATGGAAGTGGATATGAATACCGCGCTGGCGAAACGTCAAGAGCAGTTGCAAGACGGTTTATTAGGCGAATTGCGTAAAGCGAAATATCAATATACCAATATTCGCGCAGGGGAAAATCATAGCACTGTGGTTACCCTAAAAAATCCTGATCAGCTTTCAGCTGTTCAGCGCTTATTGCGTCAAGCGCACCCCAATTTAGATATTCGTGAAATTTCTAATAACACGCTTTCTTTAACCTTATCTGATGCTGCGTTAAATGAAGCGCGCGATCACGCCATTGAGCAAAACTTGAGTATTTTACGCCGCCGTGTGGAAGAATTAGGCGTTTCTGAACCTGTGATTCAACGCCAAGGCGCAGAGCGTATTGTGGTGGAATTACCTGGTGTTCAAGATACTGCCCGCGCAAAAGAAATTTTAGGCGCAACAGCCACGCTTGAGTTTCGTTTAGTGAATCAAAACGCCAATGTTGATGCGGCAATGCGTGGAATGGTGCCTTCAGACTCTGAAGTGAAATTTGATCGTAATGGCCGCCCTGTGGTGCTGTACAAACGTGCCGTATTAGGGGGGGAACATATTGTCAATGCGTCATCAGGGGTTGATCAAAATTCAGGTACGCCACAAGTAAGTGTAACCTTGGATAGCGAAGGCGGCGATATGATGTCGCAAACCACTAAAATGAATCTGAAAAAGCCAATGGCAACTTTATATGTTGAATATAAAGACAGTGGCAAAAAAGATGAAAATGGCAAAACCGTTCTCGCTAAACACGAAGAAGTGATCAATATTGCAACCATTCAAGGGCGTTTTGGTAGCCAATTCCAAATCACCGGGATTGATAGCCCAAATGAAGCGCTTAATCTTTCCGTGTTATTACGTTCTGGGGCATTAACCGCGCCAATCCAAATTGTGGAAGAACGTACGGTTGGGCCATCACTCGGTGCGCAAAATGTGGAACAAGGCTTGCAAGCAGGGCTTTGGGGCTTAGCCATTACCGTGGTCTTTATGCTGATTTACTATAAAGTGTTCGGCTTATTTGCAAGTATGGCACTGCTTGCCAATATGGTTTTGCTCGTTGGTTTAATGTCATTAATTCCGGGAGCAACACTCACAATGCCGGGGATTGCGGGGATTATTCTTTCGGTGGGAATGTCTGTGGACGCGAACGTGTTGATTTTTGAGCGGATTAAAGAAGAAATTCGTAACGGACGCACCATTCAACAAGCCATTAATGAAGGCTATAGCGGGGCATTTAGCAGTATTTTTGATGCTAACTTAACCACAATTTTAACTTCTATCGTGCTTTATGCGGTGGGAACAGGGCCAATTAAAGGCTTTGCGATCACCCTTTCATTAGGGGTTGCGATCTCAATGTTTACTGCGATTACAGGAACTCGAATGCTGGTAAATTTACTTTACGGCGGCAAACGCGTTGAGAAATTATCTATTTAAGGTGGTTACGATGAGCTTATTTGCAAAAGATAAAAAAGTGAATGAATATAAAGGGGTAATCTTGCCATTCAAGCTTATCCCATTTATGCGCTACCGCCTTGTGGGTTATATTTTCTCATTAATTGTTACCGCACTTTGTATTACAAGCATTGTAACCAAAGGCTTTAACTGGGGCTTGGATTTCACTGGCGGTACAGTGGTGGATACGCATTTTTCCCAACCCGCTGATTTAGAAAAAATCCGTGCCACCTTAAAAGAAAATGGTATCGAAAGCCCATTAGTGCAAACTACAGGTGGTGTGCGTGATGTAATGATCCGTCTTTCAGCTTCGGCAGGGGGCGCGGATATTGGCACGCAAATCAAAGGAATGCTCAGCAAATTGGATAATGATATCCAAATTCGCAGCGTGGAATTTGTTGGCCCAAATGTGGGTGAAGAACTTACCCAAGGCGCGATTTATGCGACATTAATCACCTTATTAATGTTGCTTGCCTACATTGCATTCCGCTTTGAATGGCGTTTAGCAGCAGGTGGGATTGTTGCTCTTGCGCACGATGTGATTGTAACTCTTGGGATCTTTTCTTATTTCCAAATCGAAATGGATCTCACCTTTGTGGCAGCCATTTTATCGGTGGTGGGATACTCACTGAACGATAGTATCGTAGTATTTGACCGTGTGCGTGAAAACTTCCGTAAAATTCGCCGTATTGACACCGTGGATATTATTGATATTTCACTTACCCAAACCCTATCAAGAACCTTGATGACATCGATCACAACGCTTTTCGTGGTGATCGCGCTGTTTGTGTTTGGTGGGCCTACGATCCATAGTTTCTCATTGGCGCTTTTAATCGGTATCGGCTTTGGTACTTACTCAACCATTTATATTGCTATTAGTATCGCCTATGATCTGGGCTTAAGACGTGAACATATGGTGATTCAAAAAGTGAATAAAGACGATATTGACGAATTGCCGTAAAAACTTCTAAAAATTTCACCGCACTTTTTTAGCCAAGTGCGGTCTAATAATCAGTTAGATTTTAAGCCCGATTTATTCGGGCTTTTGTTTATAAATGTAGTTATGAAATAGCCATTACAACAGCACAAAAGTGCGGTGGTTTTTACCCAATTTTTATCCTATCTAAAAAGTGCCGTAAAAAGGAATATTATGAAATTTACCCAAACCTTGCTTGCCTTAAGTTTATCTTCGCTTTCCCTTTTCGTGTGGGGAAATTCAGCACAGCCAGCTCGTGCAGTGAATTTAGCCGCACAAAATACAGAAATAAAAGCGGCAGAAAATGTAAAGCAAGCGCAAAACGTAACGGAAAAGCAAAATATCACAGAGGGGCAAAATGTAAATAAAGCTAATGCTAGCCCTGAAAATAATGATGCTGCAAAAGCATTGTTAGTAAGCCAACAAAAACTGGCGCGCGAACGAGAAATTTATCGCAAACTGCAACAATATTTAGCCCTTTCCCAAAGTGAAACTACACTAGATATAGCCAAAGGATTATTGGCTCAGCTGCAAGATTATCCGCTCTTACCTTATGCGGAACATCAATTTCTAACCGCGAAAAAAGCCGCCTTGTCTTTTGATGAAGTTATTGATTTTGCGAAGAAATATCCTGATTTTACGCTCAAGAATTTGCCTAATTATTGGCTGCAACAACAATACGATACCCAAAATTGGCGGGGGATTTTAGCCAATGTGAACGATTTACCCAAAGATAACAGCGCCTCTTGCATTGTGATGACAGCACAACAGCAAGAAAAACAATCTTCATCACAAACAGAGCCAGAGGCGACAGCGGACAAAATTATAGAAAAAAACACCGCACTTGCGATAAAAATCAAAGAGTTATGGCTCACAGGAAACAGTTCACCCACGCAATGCCAAGCTATTTTCCAGCAAGCCTACGATCACAGCGTAATTACGGAAGAGTTAATCAAACAGCGCGCCCTGCTTGCCGTAGAAAAAAATAATCGTGCCTTAATTAGCGAATTGGCAGCGCTTACACGAGATGCCGAATTAAAAACTTGGCTGACCAATCTGGCTAACTTATTGAAATCACCGCGTTTATTGCTTTCTCCAAGCAACGCTTTTTATATAGAAAATTTGCCTGCCAATGATGAAAATAAACAGATTTTGCTTGCCGTAATGCCTCGTTTCATCAAAACCATTACGGAAAATCAACTCAATGTCAGCGCCCCTTTTGCCCAATTACAACAATGGGCAGCTCGCTTTAATTTATCGCCTGCGCAAACTCAAGGCTGGCAATCTGCCTTGGTGAGCCAGCTTTTTGATAGCGAAAATCCGTCTATTCAGCAATGGCGTGATGCAACCCTGCAAACCTTAAAGGAAGATAAACAAACTGAACGCCGTATTCGTGTGGCAGTGCGTGAAAAAGCAGAGATTCAACCTTGGTTAAATTTGCTTTCGGAACAGGGTAAACAGAAAGATGAATGGCGATATTGGCAAGGTGAAGTGTTATTCCAGCAAGGAAAAACCGCGCAAGCCACACAGATTTGGCAGCAAATGCAGCAAAATGCACGGGGATTTTACCCAATGCTTGCAGCACAGCGTTTGGGCGTGGATTATCAGCCAACGATGAAAACTTTCTCGTCAAATGAACAAGATTCACAGCGCTATGCTCAGCAATTTGCACGCATTAATGAGTTACAGGCGGTCAATGATCGTGCCAATATTCAGCGTGAATGGCGAGCATTGTTAGATAGTTCAGATTTTGCGGGCAAACTTGCCTTAGCTCAATATGCTGAGCAAAATCAGTGGGCTGATTTACAAGTGGAAGCCACGATTCAAGCGAAAGCGTGGGATTATATTGCCTTACGTTTACCTAACGCTTACCAAACGTGGTTTGATTTGTTCATCAATAATAAAAATAACGCAAAAATCCACCGCACTTTTGCTATGGCAATCGCTCGACAAGAAAGTGCGTGGCGCGCAAATGTAACCTCTTCTGCCAATGCGCGCGGATTGATGCAACTGTTGCCAAGCACGGCGAAGCTCACCGCAGAGCAAGATCAACTCCCTTATAGAAAAGAGAGCCAACTCTTTGATCCGATTGATAATATTATGCTTGGCACAACCCATCTTAATCAGCTTGCAGAAAAATATGGCAATAATCGCATTTTAATTGCTGCAGCTTACAACGCAGGCGCACGGCGTGTTGATAGCTGGCTGGCAAAATCTAATGGCAAGCTCACAATGGCAGAATTTATCGCCACCATTCCTTTTTATGAAACCCGTGGATATGTGCAAAATGTGCTAGCTTACGATTATTATTACCAACTGTTGCAAGGAGAAAAGGCAGAAAAATTTACCCAAGCCGAACAGAATAGATTATACTAGTGAAGTAGTTTAATAGCACAGTGAAACGTTTTAATCCTAGGAGAAAGCTATGTATGTGAGCAAAAATATGGATCAATGGCAGGCATTTATCGAGATTTTACGCACTGCGTTTGCACAAAATAAAGAACAAGAATTACTCACGCTGCTACTTACTGCAGACGAACGAGATGCAGTAGGCCTGCGTTTACAAATTGTAGCGCAGTTATTAGATAAGCGCTGCTCACAACGTGAAATTCAACAAAATCTGAACACCAGCGCGGCAACCATTACAAGGGGATCAAATATGATCAAAACAATGCCACCTGAGTTTATGCAATGGGTAAAAGAACAGCTTGATGGGCAGAAAGAATAAAAAGCCAAAATGGTTGCAGCGCATTAAACAAAGAATCTTGCGTTATTCTTTCTATGCGTTCGCAGCTTTTTTAGGCATAACTTTGCTATTTCGTGTTGTGCCTGTACCATTTTCTTCCTATATGGCACAGCAGAAAGTGAGTCATCTTTTAAACGGTGAAAGTTATCCCATTAAATATCAATGGGTGAGCTTAGATAAAATTTCGTGGCAAATGCAATTAGCCGTTATTGCCGCCGAAGATCAAAAATTTGCTCAGCATCACGGGATTGATTGGGACGCTATCGATAAGGCATTGAAATACAATAAAAAATCGACAAAAGTGCGGGGTGGCTCGACTATCTCACAGCAAACCGTAAAAAATTTATACCTATGGCACGGACAAAGCTGGCTACGCAAAGGCATTGAATTGCCGACCACCTTAATGGTAGAGCTGCTTTGGTCAAAAAAACGGATTTTAGAAGTCTATTTAAACATTGCTGAATTTGGTAATGGCATTTTTGGCGTTGAAGCCGCCAGCCAAGCCTATTTTAAAAAATCGGCGAAACAGCTTAATCAGCAAGAAGCGGCGTTATTGGCAGCGGTGTTGCCTAATCCAATCATATTTAAAGCAAATAAACCCAGCGCGTTTGTGCAGAAAAAACAACGTTGGATTATGCGACAAATGAATGCCTTAGGTAAGGGATATTTAACTCAACTAAACTAGATAGGGGGAATTATGGCGATTTTAATTACAGGCGCATCGGCAGGCTTTGGTAAAGCAATGTGCGAAGTGTTTATTAAATCAGGATATAAGGTGATTGGCGCGGCTCGCCGTTTAGAAAAACTGGAAAAGTTACAAGCAGAGTTAGGCGAAAATTTCTTTCCATTACAAATGGATATGAATAATTTAAGCGAAATTGATTGCGCACTCTCCAAGCTTCCTGAAGCATTCCAACAAATTGATTTGCTCGTGAATAACGCAGGTTTAGCGCTAGGTTTAGAGCCTGCACATCAAGCCAATTTTGATGATTGGCTAACAATGATCAACACCAACATTGTGGGCTTAACCTATCTCACCCGCAAAGTGCTACCGCAAATGGTGGAACGCCAACAAGGGCATATTATCAATTTAGGCTCAATCGCAGGCACATATCCTTACCCAGGCGGCAACGTTTACGGCGCAACCAAGGCGTTTGTGGAACAATTTAGCTTGAATTTACGCGCTGATTTAGCTGGTACGAAGGTGCGCGTAACCAACGTAGAACCGGGGTTATGCGGCGGCACTGAATTTTCTAATGTACGTTTCAAAGGCGATGACAGCAAAGCCGCCAGCGTCTATGCCAACGTACAACCCATTGAGCCAATAGACATCGCCAACACCGTGCTATGGATCTACCAACAACCCGCCCACGTTAATATCAATCGCATTGAAATAATGCCCGTAGCACAAAGTTTCTCAGCGTTGAATGTGGTGAGAGAGTAATTGGTTTAAAAGTGCGGTGGAAATTTTGAGCTTTTTTGAGGAATTGAGATTCTCTAAGCTAAAAATTAATAGATTTTTATAAATTTTGCGTGGATTGGCTCACTGAATGTTATATTGTCAGACTTTTTATGGCAAAACCACTTTGAATTTCACCGCACTTCTTGCTAGAATATGCGAGTTTTGGGGCTGATTCTGGATTCGACGGGATTAGCGAAGCCCAAGGTGCACGTCGAGGTGCGGTTGGCCTCGTAAATAAACCGCAAAAAAATAGTCGCAAACGACGAACAATACGCTTTAGCAGCTTAATAACCTGCTCATAGCCTTCTCTCCCCAGCTTCCGCTCGTAAGACGGGGATCAAGAGGAGTCAAACCCAAACGAGATCGCGTGGACGCCTCCGCTTGAGGATCGAAACGTTAAATTGAATCAAGCTAGCTTAGCTATCGCGTGTCTGTCCGCAGTGGTTAAGTGAAATTAAAGACTAGACTAAACGTGTAGTGCTGAAGGTAGAGTAATTTCGGACGGGGGTTCAACTCCCCCCAGCTCCACCACTCAAATATCTCATCAAGTGTCAAATGGCTCAAAATCTTAGGTAAAATAAGGGTTTGAGCTTTTTATTGTGTCATAAAGTATCAGTCAGTATCATATAAATTCAAAATTTTAGTAGTAAAAATAGTAGTAAGATTTTTAGTAGCAAGAGTTCTTACTACTAAAATGATGAGAAGATAGGATTTATATGGTGCGAACAGTTAAACAACTTACCGTTACAGCAATGTTATTTAACTAGGTATCAACTATGTCCGTGGGGATTTAGTAGATTTTATGCCTATATTATAGGAGAAAGTAAATGAAAAAATACAGCAAGCAAGTGGACTATCTTTTTACTGAGATTATTGGCTTTTGGCTTTATATTATTGCTTGGTTAATGATTCCTGTACTTATTGTTTTTGCGATAGGTGGGGTAGAATGGCTTTTTTCTCCAGAAAATGGTTCAGCTAGAATGGTAGTGCTCAAGTCATTGCTTGTTGGATTGGTCGTTGGTGGTGGGGGAACTGCGTTATTATATTGGTATCTGAAACCTAAAAATAAAAAATAAGTTTATGTTAGAGAAAACCTCGCTTTTGCGAGGTTTTTTATGGGAGAAAATAAGATGGCTGGGTCGTTAGGACAACTAAATATTTTATTAGGGCTAAATAGTGTTCAGTTCAATAAAAGGCTTGAGCAATCTATAGTTAAAGCTCGTAATTTTGCTACGGAAACGAATAAATCTTTTAAATCTATTGAAAATAGTTTATCTATTTTAGAAAGATCTGCAAAATGGACTATCCGTTCTTTATTGGTTTATTTAACAGAAGATAGTGTAAGCGCCAATTGGTTCTTTTAGAGAGAAAAATATCAAGTTAAAAAAAGCGGAAGTTCTTCCGCTTTTTATTGATTTATTTACATTATCGTAAAATTAAAATTGGTTTTTTACCGTGGCGGGCAACTTTTACTGTGTTGCTGCTTAAGCCTTTGGCGTTTGGTTTGCTGCTGGCGAGCATAATAATGAGATCCACTTCTTTTTCATCGGCGATGCGGTTGATTTCTTCATAAATCGTGCCGTGAGCAACAATATGTTGTACTTTTGAACCTTCGGGAAAGTGGGCTTTGGTGAAATCGTGTAGGGTTTTGTTGGCTTCTTCGATGACTGATTTGTCAAAGTTTTTTGGTAAGAATGCGGAGATAAAGCTGTCGTCAATGGGTTCGATAATGGTCGCGACACGGTAAATGGCGTTAGGATTGTGGTTGGTGAGCTGAAGAGCGGTGTCCACCACATATTTTGCGCTTTTCAGATTGCTGAGATCAATAGCGATAAGCAGTTTGTTGTACATAATAAGATCCTTTTATTGGGTTGCGGTTTGTGCGTTTTATATTTTGCTAATTTCATAAAATTTTGACCGCACTTTAGGGTCTGTTGATAACTCATTTTGCATTTGAGCTGGTGGCTATTTTTTGTGAGAACAAGGCGAGCGGGGTGAAGTTTAGCCATTCTAAACGAACCACGTTCAACACAGTTATCACAAAAAATAGCCCCAGCCCTTCGGGTTAGCTTTAAAATTTGCGTACTCTTTGTTGCAGTTCTCACCAAGAGAACCACTCTTGGTTTTAAACTGCGCCGCGATTACGCTAATTTTAAACGATAACTCAAATGCAAAATGAGTTATCAACAGACCCTAACAAAGTGCGGTTAATTTTTTATTGTTTTTTCGCTCTACGGCGTTGATTAAATCCAACAAGAAGAATAATCAACAAGCCCGGAATGAACATCCATTCTTTGGCGATGGCCACTTTTGGTAAAGAAATATCGAGCAGGGTTTGATCCCAATTTAAGCCTGCTTTGGCGGCAGGAGAATCAATTTCAACCATATCAATAATGACTTTTGGTGTCGCTTTGCCATCAATTTCAATGGTTTCATCGGTATTGAGCAAGGTTAAGCCGAGTTTATTCAGGCGCTCTTCACCGGTTTTCCCTTCTGGCACGCTGAGTTCAGAATAGAACTCAATTTGTTTTCCATAAGGATTGGTGCCGGCCACTTTGACGGTAATTTTTTCATCAACTGGCACTTTTTCCAACTCTTGTGCCAAATGCACTGGCTCAATGTGATAAGAAGTTGGCGAAATATATTCCATAAAGAAGCCAGGGCGGAAAATAATAAATGCCGCAAAAATAAGGGCAAGAGTTTCCCACACTTTGTTCTTAGTGATGAAATAATTCATTGTGGCGGAAGTAAAGGCAAGTATGGCAATGGTGGATACCACTGCAACCAGTATGCCTTTAGCCCAGCCCACATCGATTAATAGCAGATCCGTATTAAAGATGAATAAGAATGGCAAGATCGCCGTTCTTAGGCTGTAAAAGAATGCCACTAAACCTGTTTTAATCGGATTGCCGCCAGATACCGCTGCCGCAGCGAAAGAGGCCAGCCCCACAGGTGGCGTTACGTCAGCCATAATTCCGAAGTAGAATACGAATAAATGTACGGCGATCAGCGGTACGATTAAGCCATTTTGTTTACCCACTTCTACAATCACTAATGCCATTAAAGATGACACCACGATATAGTTAGCCGTGGTTGGCAAGCCCATTCCGAGAATTAAGCTGAATACGGCCACAAGGATAAGCATAAGCAAAATGTTACCCATTGAGAGCATTTCAATAATGCCAGAGAGCTGTACACCAAAACCAGTGAGTGAAACAACGCCGACAATAATTCCCGCGGTTGCGGTGGCGATACCAATCCCGATCATATTACGTGCACCCGTTTCTAAACCATCAACAAGGGCATCAATGCCTTGTTTAAACAGATCTTTTGTGATCGGTTTGTTACGGAAGAAGTTTAGTAACGGATGCTGAGTGACTAAAATGATCATCAAGGTTACCGTTCCCCAGAAAGCAGATAGCCCTGGTGAAAGCATTTCGACCATTAAGCACCAAATTAGCACCACAACAGGAATTAAATAATGTAAGCCTGCATTTACTGTTGGTTTGGCGGACGGCAGTTTTACCACTGGAGAATTAGGATCATCAATTTCTAAATCAGGGAATTGTGCCACACGGCGAATTAAGGCGAGATAAATCAGCGCCAATAACACCGCAACGATTAAGAAACTATGATCAGGTGCAACGGTTTTCAACCAGCCTAAACCAAATTCCACGCCAATCACTAAGCCAATCACCACTAAAATAGTGCTGACCAATTTTAGCAAGGTCACTAAAAATGGATTTGGCGGATCGGTTCTTGGCAAGCCGTGCAAGTTCATTTTTAATGCTTCTAAATGCACGATATAAACCAATGCAATATAAGAAATCAATGCAGGCAGTGCCGCATAGGTGATGAGTTGGCTATATGGCATATTGACATATTCGATCATCAAGAAAGCCGCAGCACCCATTACCGGTGGCATAATTTGTCCATTTACCGATGAAGCCACTTCTACCGCGCCTGCTTTTTCTGCCGAAAAGCCCACGCGTTTCATCATTGGAATGGTGAATGTTCCAGTGGTTACTACGTTAGCGATAGATGAGCCTGAAATTAGCCCCGTTAAGCCAGATGACACCACAGCCGCTTTCGCTGGCCCACCACGCAGATGTCCAAGATAAGCAAAAGCGGTTTTAATGAAATAGTTACCCGCGCCCGCTTTATCGAGCAATGCACCAAATAACACAAACAGGAAAACATATTTGGTAGAAACCCCTAATGCCACACCAAACACGCCTTCCGTGGTTACCCATTGTTGGTTCACCATTTGTGAAAGTGATCCCGAGCGGTGGCTGATGATCCAATCTGTTGGCAGGAACTGTCCGAAGTAGTTATAAGCCAAAAACACACTGGCGATAATCACCAAAGGCAAGCCAAGGCTACGGCGACAGGCTTCTAACAGCAATAACACGCCTAGACAGCCAGCAATAATATCTTGCGTATTGGGTGCGCCGAAACGTGTGACTAAACCTTCATAAAAGAAAATGTAATAGGCGCCTAAAAATGCCCCAAGGGTGGCAAAAAACCAATCTAACAACGGAATACGGTGTTTTGGCGAGGTCGCAAAAGCAGGGAACGATAAATAGGCCAAGAACAATGCAAAGGCAAGGTGGATCGAACGCGCCTTGGTGTCATCGATCACCACGTTAATATCCAGCCCCCAATTGCGCACCACTTCTTGTAGCCAAAATGGCACAGGGGAGGTGTAATAAAGTTGGAAAACCGACCATAAAATCGCGGTAATTACAATGAGTTTTCTGCTTGCGCCCGTAGGATTTCGTCCACCTGAATCATTGGAGGCGACCATATCTTGCAGATCATCGTAATCCATTTTTTTTGTGGATTCGGACATAAAATCTCCCGAAAATTTTTAAATGAATGAAAACGGAAAAAGGCAGGGCTAAGCCTGCCTAAATAATAAAGATGAGATTATTGTAACCAACCGCGTTCTTTGTAGTAACGCACCGCACCTTCGTGTAATGGCGCAGAAAGTGCGTTTTTAATCATATCTTCTTCTTTAAGATTGGCGAACGCAGGGTGTAAACGTTTGAAACGATCAAAGTTATCAAACACCGCTTTAACTGCGGCATAAACTTTATCTTCTGGCACATCAGCAGAAGTGACTAGGGTTGCATACACACCGAAACTTTCTACTGGATTATCTGTACCACGATATAGTCCACCCGGAATAGTTGCTTTCGCATAGTAAGGATTTGCCGCCACTAAACGATCAATCGCTTCACCTGTTACAGGAACAAGATGAGCATTACAAGAAGCCGCAGCTTCTTTCAACGCACCATTTGGGTGACCTACGTTATAGGTAATCGCATCAAGATTGTTATCACACATTACCGATGCCATTTCTGCAGGTTTTAATTCAGACGCCACTTTAAATTCTTTGTCTGTCCAGCCTTTCGCAGCCAAGATCACATTCATTGTTGCACGCGTACCAGAACCCGGATCGCCCACATTCACACGTTTACCTTTCAAATCATCAAAAGAATTGATATTTGAATCATCACGCGCCATTAAAGTAAACGGCTCAGGGTGAATTGAAAACACTGCACGCAATTTATCATTTTTCTTACCCGCAAAGGAGCTTGTACCGTGGTAAGCGTGATATTGCCAGTCTGATTGTGCAATACCCATTTCCATTTGATCTGCAGCAATCGCATTTAAGTTTGCCACAGAACCACCTGTTGAAGGCGCGTTACATTTAATATGAGTTTTTGCAGTATCGCGGTTCACTAATTGACAGATTGATTGACCAACCACATAGTAAACCCCAGTTTGACCACCAGTCCCGATGGTTACAAACTTATCTTCTGCTTGCACAGAAAAAGAGGTGGCTGCCACACCCGCGATAAGAGAGAGTTTTAATAATTTCTTCATTTTTACTCCTTTGCATATTTAGTTTCTATTAAAGGCGAACTTGCGAACGCAAAGCTTGCCTTAAAGATGTTGTGAGTCCCAAAATTAACAAAAATTTTACAGACGGGATAAAGATATACCCTAGATTACCTTTCGTTGCAATCATTTTTTTCGATAAATCGCCTTAAAGTGCGGAAGAAATTTTGCGAATTTTTATAATTTCAAACAGGAATAAATGAACTTTTGCACGAATTAACACACTAAGAAAAGCATCTATAAAATATCATTAGAGCAATTTGTTGCCTGTTACTTATACGTTTCATTTATAAGTATGGCTATTTTTATAAAAAATTATTCTACTTAAGGAGTTAAGATGAAATTATTAAAATCTGTATTAGCATTAAGTTTTGCCGTTGCTACTTCAGGCGTTGCATTAGCAGAAAATCCATTGGCAAATGCAAAAACCACTGCGCAATCAATGAAACAAGATAGCGCATCAAAAGCAAAAGATTTAGTGAAAGAACAAGCTACTAAAAAAACAATCGTAGTGAAAGATGCGGCGAAAGAAAAAGCGAATGCTGCAAAATCATCGGCAAGTGAAAAAGTAGCAAAAGCTAAAGAAAAAGCAGCTGATGCCAAAAGTGCGGTAGAAAATAAAGCAAAATCTGCCAAAGAATCTTTAACAGATAAAGCGTCAAAAGATAAATCGCTCACCGATAAAGTGAAAGAAAAAGCATCTGAAAAAGCGAAAGAGGCTAAAGAAAAAGCAAAAGATGCAAAAGAAAAAGTAAAATCAAGCGCAGATAACGCAAAAGACAAAGCGAAATCATTCACTGAAAAAGCGAAATCTTATGCAGGTGAGAAAATCAACATTAACAAAGCAGATGCGAAAACCTTACAAAACCTTTCAGGTATCGGTGAAGCGAAAGCAAAAGCCATTGTTGAATACCGTGAAAAAGTAGGCAAAATTAAATCAGTAGAAGATTTGTCAAATATTTCAGGCATCGGTGCCGCAACAATTGAAAAAATTGCTCCTTATTTAACATTCTAAGTTTATTTTGAACAAAACAAAGGCTAATCAAATGATTAGCCTTTTTTCGTTTCACAAAGCAATTATTGCTGATTAAAGGTTTCCACCGCAGAATCAAATTTCTCAGCGATTTGTTTATCTACTGGTGAGAAAATTGATGAAGTTAAGGTAACGAAAGAACAAGCTAAGAAACCTGGGATAATTTCGTATAAGTTGGCGATGTCTTTCCAGTTTAGCGCGGTCATTAGCGGTTTCCACGCCACAACCGTTACGGCACCGGCTAACATTCCCCATAACGCGGCGTTGGAGGTGATATTGCGGTTAAATAGGGAAAGAATCACCAATGGCCCAAATGATGCGCCAAAGCCTGCCCAAGCGTAGGATACTAAGCCCATTACTTTAGAGTTCGGATCTTGTGCGATGGCAATGGCAACAATGGCGATAAGCAATACCATCACGCGGCCAACCCAAACTAATTCCGTGCTTGAGGCATTTTTGCGTAAGAAACCGTGGTAGAAATCTTCGGTAATGGCGGCAGAACACATTAAGAATTGTGCCGATAAGGTACTCATAATTGCCGCTAAAATGGCGGATAGCACAATACCCACAATCCAAGGATTAAAAATGGCTTTGGAAATTTCAATAAACACCGACTCGGCGGAATCTAAGGCGATACCTTTTACTTCAAAATAAGCTAAACCGAAATACCCCACGGCACAAGCGCCGCCTAAGCAGAGGATCATCCAAGTGATCCCGATTGTGCGGGCTTTATCTAAGGCTTGTACTGAACTGGCTGCCATAAAACGGGCTAAAATATGCGGTTGCCCGAAGTAGCCTAATCCCCAAGAAAGGGCTGAAATCACGCCAATACCTGATACGTTGTAAAGCCAGTTGGAATAAGGGATTCCCGTTTGTTGTGATTTAGCTTCTAGGGCAAGGGTGATTTCTTCCCAGCTAATGTTGAGCAACACGATGACAGGGGCGAGCAATAAAGCGAAAATCATCAATGAGGCTTGAATGGTATCGCTCCAAGAAATCGCTAAATAACCACCAATAAAGGTGTAAGCAATGGTTGCCATCGCACCAAAAATCAAGGCGGTGGTGTAATCAATGCCTAATAAACTTTGGAATAATTTTGCCCCTGCTACCACACCAGATGCACAATAAATAGTGAAGAAAAACAAGATCACTGAAGAAGACAGAATTTTCAGTGATTTTGCTCGTTTTGGAAATCGCATTGCAAAATATTCAGGTAAGGTAAGTGCATTGCCATATTGCTCGGTGAAAACCCGTAAACGCCCTGCCACAATGCGGTAATTTAGATATGCCCCGACAGTTAAGCCCACGGCAATCCAGGCTTCTGACAAGCCGGTAAGGAAAATCGCACCGGGCAAGCCAAGTAGCAACCAACCAGACATATCTGATGCGCCCGCCGACATTGCGGTAACAAAGCTTCCCATTTTGCGGCCGCCTAAAATGTAATCGTTAAAATTTTTGGTGGAAATATAGGCGTAAATCCCAATCCCTAAAATAATAACAAGATACAGTCCAAAAGCTGTGTAGATTTGATAATTCTGCATACTTTCTCCCTATAAAATTATTGTTCTTCAATGGCCATTAGGGTAGCGTTGCCCCCTGCGGCAGAAATATTCTCACTGCGTGAAAATTCGTTATATAGCAAGGTCAAATCCTGATTGACTGTCCAATCGTATAAACAGAAAATCGCAGGATTATTCTGCGCAAAGCGCTGACGTGTTTGGGTATCGATCGGCGATACAAACACCGCTTTTTGCAAATGCTGTCCTTCTTTTAGGATTTGTAGATGTGGTAATTGATAGCTCAACAGCGGATTATCTTTTTCTACAACAACATTAAATCCTGCTTGTTGTAACCGCTGATAAGCCGCAGTTAAACGAGCGTGATCTTGACCGAGTAATAAAACAGAAGTGGTTTTATAATCAATGCTATTTAATTCCCCTGTAATACTAGGCAATACGTTGTTTTTTGCAAGTACCGATGAATAATATTGTGATGTTTTGGTTAAACGTTGAACATAAAGCTCACCGCCCGCTTTCGGGCCTGTGCCTGATAAACCGTGTCCGCCGAACGGTTGCACGCCAACTACCGCCCCCACAATATTACGGTTAATGTAGAAATTGCCACATTCTAAATGCTGTTGCACAAAGGCAACATTTTTGCTGATGCGACTGTGGCAGCCCCCTGTTAAGGCATAGCCTTTGGCATTAATTTTTTGCAGATAATCGCCCAATTCCGCTTTTTTATAGCGCACAAAGTGCAGAATAGGCCCGAACACTTCACGATTAATTTGATCCAAAGAATCCACTTCATAAATGGCTGGCGCGACAAAATGCCCTGAAGTTGGGGAATCCAATTCAAAATATCGGCGAGAAAACGACCGCACTTGTGTTTGGTAATTGATTAAGTTGGCTTTTGCTTCTTCATCGATCACCGGCCCAATATCCGTATTGAGCAGCTCTGGGTTGCCAATCACTAATTCTTTCATTGCTTCGGTGATCATTTGGTATAAACGATCCGCAATGTCTTCTTGCACTAATAAAATACGCAAGGCAGAACAGCGTTGGCCTGCGGAATCAAAGGCGGAACTTAGCACATCAGTAATCACTTGTTCTAATAAAGCGGAAGAATCTACCACCATTGTGTTTAAACCGCCGGTTTCAGCAATGAGCACGGGTTGATCTTCTCGTTTCACAAGCTGTTTATTGATTAAATGTGCCACTTCCGTTGAGCCTGTGAACATTACCGCATTAAAGGGTTTAGCCACTAACGCCGCACCTAAATCGCCAGCCCCTAAGGTGAGTTGCAAGGCTTCTTGCGGCACGCCTGCTTGATGCAATAATTTCACCGCATAATAAGCAATGAGCGAGGTTTGCTCGGCAGGTTTTGCAATCACGTTATTGCCTGCTGCCAAGGCTGCGGCGATTTGCCCAGTGAAAATTGCCAGAGGGAAATTCCAAGGGGAAATACATAGCACATTGCCTAGCGGTGGTGCGAGGGCATTTTTGCTGTCTAATAAACGGATTTGTTCCGCGTAATAACGCAAGAAATCCACCGCTTCACGCAGTTCCCCAATAGCATTTGGCAAGGTTTTGCCTGCTTCTTCAATGGCAAGACGTAGCAACAAGCCAGTATTTTCTTGATAAAAATCCGCCGCTCTTTCTAAAATTGTCGCACGCTCTTCCACGGTTTTGTCTTGCCAAACACGAGATTGCAGCACATCAAATACTGCAGGCACATCATCTGGCGACATAAAAGTAGAAGTAGGCAGAGATTGTGCTGTATCAGCTGGTTTGCGGCCTTGATAACGTTGTGCTGCTTGCACAGGCACAGCACAAAGGGATTGCACGTCCGCATATTCAGCTTGATTTAATTGTTGTTGCAATTCCGCCAGTTGGATTTCATCACTTAAATTAAAGCCTTGGGAATTACGGCGATGGGGGAAAAGATCCGCCGGTAATTTAATGGCTTTATTTGACGCACCGTTAAAACGAGCAAATTTTTTCCACGGTGCTTTAATCAGTTCATTAACAGAAATATTGTTATCCACTAATTGATGCACGAAAGAGGAGTTTGCGCCGTTTTCTAGCAATCGGCGTACAAGGTAGGCGAGTAGGGTTTCATAGGTTCCCACCGGCGCATATACCCGCACACGGCGATTAAATTGATGTTCACCAACCACGTTATCGTAAAGGGTTTCGCCCATTCCGTGCAGACATTGAAACTCAAATTCTTTGCCTTTACCCAGTTCCGCAATGGTGGCTAGGGTTTGCACATTATGCGTTGCAAATTGCGGATAAATGGCATCTTGCGCATCTAATAATTTTTTCGCACAGCTAATATAAGAAATATCCGTATGCACTTTGCGTGTATAAACAGGGAAGCCTTGCACGCCTTCGGTTTGCGCCCATTTAATTTCGCTATCCCAATACGCGCCTTTCACCAAACGTACCATCATTTTGCGCTGATAACGGCGATTTAACGCAATAATATAATCCAATACATAAGGACAGCGTTTTGAATAGGCCTGCACCACAAAGCCGATACCATTAAAGCCAGCAAGATCAGGATCTTGTAATAATTTTTCGAGCAGATCTAAAGAAATTTCAAGGCGTGCCATTTCTTCTGCATCAATGTTCAAACTAATGTTATATTGTTTTGCCAAAACAAAAAGCTGTTTTAAACGCGGATAGATTTCGCTCATTAAACGATCTTGTTGTGAACGAGAATAACGCGGGTGGATAGCCGATAATTTCACTGATACGCCATTTGCATCATATAAGGCTCGCCCTGCGGATTGTTTACCCACGGCGTGAATGGCGTCCACATAATCTTGCAAATATCTATCCGCATCTTCCATTGTCATAGCGGCTTCGCCGAGCATATCAAAGGAAAAACAATAGCCCATTTTTTCTCTTGTAGTAATATTTTTTAGGGCTTTTTCCATTGTTTCGCCAGTAACAAATTGCTCACCTAAAATCCCCATTGCTTTTTCAATGGCTTTTTTCATCACTGGTGCGGAAAAGCGAGAGAAACTTTTCATCAACGCAGAAGAAAGGGCTTCTTCATCTAAACTAGCACTGATTTTATTGCCAAGCATTAAACCTAGGCTTGCGGCGTTGGTAAACAGCGATCCTGATTTTTTCAAATGGGCTTGCCAATTACCTTGCTGAAGTTTATCGTTAATTAAATCATAACGGGTTTGTGCATCGGGAATACGCAACAATGCTTCCGCCAAGCACATCAAGGCAATGCCCTCATCACAGCCTAAAGAAAATTCGTGCATTAAGGCATCAACGCCATAATGTTTTTGTTTTTTATTGCGGATTTTGCCGATTAATTCTCGGGCGACTTGTTCAATGGAAGATTCTTGTTGTGGTGTGAAATCTAAGGTTTGGATTAATTGATTTACTGCGGGTTGTTCAGGGCAATCATAATGCTCGCTGATAATTTTACGAAGTTCAGGTTCTACACTGGGTAGCGGAGGAAATTGAAAACGCATTTTATTTACCTACTTATTTTCAAATGTTTTTTAATTGTTAAAAAGACGTTAAGGATTGTAGCTAATTTTTTTAAGAATAAATCAAAAAATTATCAGAACTGTGATGTAGTTCAAAAAACGGGTTGTTTCTCAGGAGATTGGATTCAAACAGGGCAGGGAGAATCATAGCAAAAAGAATGAAAAAATTTACCGCACTTTTCTCTTTTATTATTAACTAATTTGAAAAAGTGATTTTCATTATTGTGAATTGTATAGGTAATGCAATTCCGTTATGATACGCGCTCTTTCGCTCCTACTGGAGTAAGATTATTTTTAAAGGAAACATTATGAATTCATTAAATAAAATTAGCCCTTATGCACTGGGATTATTACGCATTATTGCAGGCTATATGTTTTTATTACACGGCACGTCAAAATTCTTTGAATACCCAGTTTCAATGACAGGTGGCAACGGTGCTGTGGAACTCTTTTCAATGATGGGCATTGGTGGCGTGTTAGAAATCGTTGGTGGTGCATTATTGATCTTAGGGTTATTTACCCGCCCAGTGGCATTCATTCTTTCTGGTATGATGGCGGTGGCATATTTCCAAATTCACGCTTCTTTGGATAACGTGTTATTGCCAATCGTCAATAAAGGTGAGCTTGCTGCGTTATATTCTTTAGTTTTCTTAAACTTTGTTTTCTTAGGTGCAGGCGCTTTTGCATTAGATAACAAAGTTTGCAAGAAGAGCTAATAAAACTAATTTGTCTTTTTTAGAGTTGTTGATTTTAACCCGCATTAGCGGGTTTTTTTGTCTTTTAAGAAAAATAATTCAAAAATGCACCGCACTTTTGGTACGCCTTGCCTATGGAAATCTTGAATTGTTGGTTTTTTGTTAAGAAATTTGATTTCGTGCTACATAAAAGCAAACGATTGCGTTATAATGCGGAGGTTTTTTCATTTCATTAAATTAAAGGAAATCTCAATGCAACCAAATCGCCCTATTCGTCAGGCTTTACTCAGTGTTTCAGACAAAACAGGTATTGTGGAATTTGCTCAAGGCTTAGTGCAACGTGGAGTGAAACTGCTTTCCACAGGTGGTACTGCGAAATTGTTAATGGAAAAGGGATTACCCGTTATCGAAGTCTCTGATTACACCGGCTTTCCAGAAATGATGGGCGGACGAGTGAAAACCTTACACCCAAAAGTTCACGGCGGTATTTTAGGACGCCGTGGGGTTGATGATGAAATAATGGCGCAGCACCAGATTGATCCCATTGATATGGTGGTGGTGAATCTTTATCCTTTTGCTCAAACCGTGGCAAAACCAGATTGCACCCTTGAAGATGCAGTAGAAAATATTGATATTGGTGGCCCAACAATGGTGCGATCTGCAGCGAAAAATCATAAAGATGTGGCGATTGTGGTGAATAATCAGGATTTTTCTGCGATTTTGGCTGAAATGGATCAAAATCAAAATGGCTTAACCTTAGAAACACGTTTTGATTTAGCTATCAAAGCCTTTGAGCATACCGCACAATATGATGCGATGATCGCCAACTATTTTGGTAAATTGGTGAAACCTTATTTTGCCGCAGATGAAGAAGAGCAAAACGCCCTGTGCGGACAATTCCCACGCACCTTGAATTTGAATTTTATCCGCAAACAAACAATGCGTTATGGGGAAAATGGCCATCAAAATGCCGCATTTTATGTGGAAAAAGAACAAAAAGAAGCCAGCGTATCCACCGCAAAACAGCTACAAGGCAAAGCCCTTTCTTATAACAATATTGCCGATACGGACGCTGCACTAGAATGTGTGAAAAGTTTTAATGAACCTGCTTGTGTGATCGTGAAACACGCGAACCCTTGCGGTGTTGCCTTAGGCGAGGATATTTTAGACGCCTACAACCGCGCCTATCAAACCGATCCAACTTCCGCTTTCGGCGGCATTATTGCCTTTAACCGTCCTTTAGACGAAGCTACCGCACAAGCCATTGTTGATCGTCAATTTGTTGAAGTGATTATTGCCCCAGTGGTGCAAGAGGGAGCGAAAGCCGTATTGAAAACGAAGAAAAATGTGCGTGTTTTAGAATGTGGTGAATGGCATAGCGAGCCACAGCAACGCTTAGATTTTAAACGAGTTAATGGCGGATTATTAGTGCAAGATAGCGATTTAGGAATGGTCGATCTTGCTGATTTACAAGTGGTGAGCAAACGTAAGCCAACAGAAAAAGAACTGCAAGATTTACTATTTTGCTGGAAAGTGGCTAAATTTGTGAAATCGAATGCCATTGTGTATGCCAAAGATAATCAAACCATCGGCATTGGCGCAGGACAAATGAGCCGTGTTTATTCAGCCAAAATTGCGGGCATTAAAGCACAAGATGAAGGCTTGGAAGTGAAAGGTTGCGTAATGGCATCTGATGCGTTCTTCCCATTCCGTGATGGCATTGATGCCGCAGCCAAAGTAGGCATTGAATGTGTGATTCACCCAGGCGGCTCAATGCGTGATCAAGAAGTGATCGATGCCGCAGATGAACACAATATGGTGATGGTGCTAACGGGAATGCGTCATTTCCGTCATTAATTAAAAGTGGGGTAGAAAAAATGAATATTTTAATTATCGGAAATGGTGGGCGTGAACACGCCCTTGCGTGGAAAGCAGCGCAATCTCCTTTAGCCAGTAAAGTGTTTGTTGCCCCAGGCAATGCAGGCACGGCGAGAGAAAAGGGCTTCGGCAAAAGTGCGGTGGAAAATGTGGCAATTTCTGCGACAGATATTCCAGCATTAGTGAAATTTGCCCAAGAAAATCAAGTGGGCTTAACCATTGTTGGGCCAGAAGCCCCGTTGGTAGCAGGCGTTGTCGATGCTTTTGAACAAGCAGGTTTAACCATTTTTGGCCCAAGCCAAGCTGCCGCACAGCTGGAAGGCTCAAAAGCATTCACCAAAGATTTCTTAGCACGTCATCAAATTCCAACGGCAGAATATCAAAACTTCACAGACGTGGAACAAGCCCTTGCTTATGTCCGCCAAAAAGGCGCGCCGATTGTGATTAAAGCAGATGGCTTAGCGGCGGGTAAAGGCGTGATTGTGGCAATGACGTTAGCGGAAGCAGAAGAAGCTATTAAAGATATGCTTTCAGGTAACGCCTTTGGTGATGCAGGTTCACGCGTGGTGATTGAAGAATTTTTAGATGGTGAAGAAGCCAGTTTTATCGTGATGGTGGACGGCAAAAATGTTGAGCCAATGGCAACCAGCCAAGATCACAAGCGTGTGGGGGAGGGCGACAAAGGCTTAAATACAGGAGGAATGGGTGCTTATTCGCCAGCCCCTGTGGTTACCCCTGAAATTCATCAGCGTGTAATGGAACAGATTATTTATCCAACCGTGCAAGGAATGGCGGCCGAAGGCAATGTATATAAAGGCTTTTTATATGCTGGTCTGATGATCGATAAAAATGGTCAGCCAAAAGTGATTGAATTTAACTGCCGTTTTGGTGATCCTGAAACGCAGCCTATTATGATGCGAATGGATTCTGATTTGGTGGAACTTTGCTCAAAAGCCTGTGAAGGGAAGTTGGATCAAGTTCAATCTCAATGGAAAAAACAAGCCGCGCTAGGCATTGTGCTTGCTGCAGAGGGCTATCCTGCGGATTATCGCAAAGGCGATGAAATCCAAGGCTTACCAACTACTGAGCAGGCAGATGAAAAAGTTTTCCTTGCAGGTGTGAGTGAAGAAAATGACCAATTAGTGACTAACGGCGGCCGTGTTCTTTGTGCCACCGCATTAGGTGATTCCGTGCTTGATGCTCAACAGAAAGCCTTAAAACTCACCGAACAAATTCAATGGCAAGGACGTTTCTTCCGCCGTGATATTGGCTGGAGAGCTATTGCGCGCGAGAAGTCATTCGTCATAGATGAAAAAAATTCATCAAGATGATGAGAAATTAACAATTAAATTTTCATTAAAAAGTGTAACAGAACAGAGTAAACTATCTCCCATATTTTGAAACAAAGAGGACAAACACAATGTTAAAAAGAAGTATGAACATCGCTGATTACGATCCCGTACTATGGCAGGCGATCCAAGATGAAAATCGCCGTCAAGAAGAACATATTGAATTAATCGCATCAGAAAACTATGCCAGCCCACGCGTGATGGAAGCGCAAGGTTCTCAATTTACCAACAAATATGCGGAAGGTTACCCGGGCAAACGCTATTACGGCGGTTGTGAATATGCGGACATTGTTGAACAACTCGCGATTGACCGTGCGAAAGAATTATTTGGTGCAGATTATGCCAATGTGCAACCGCATTCTGGTTCGCAAGCCAATGCGGCAGTGTATATGGCATTGTTAAATCCGGGTGATACCATTTTAGGTATGAGCTTGGCACACGGCGGACATTTAACTCACGGTGCATCAGTGAGCTTTTCAGGCAAAATTTATCACGCAGAACAATATGGCATCACCGATGAGGGCGTAATTGATTATGACGCATTGCGTGAACAAGCGTTACGCGTTAAGCCAAAAATGATCGTGGGAGGCTTTTCTGCCTATTCTCAAGTAGTTGATTGGGCGAAAATGCGTGAGATTGCTGACGAAGTGGGCGCTTATTTATTCGTGGATATGGCACACGTTGCAGGCTTAATCGCTGCAGGTGTTTATCCAAACCCATTACCGCACGCGCACGTTGTGACAACCACAACACACAAAACCTTGGGCGGCCCGCGTGGCGGCTTGATTTTAGCGAAAGGTGGTGATGAAGAGCTTTACAAAAAATTAAACAGCGCTGTTTTCCCAGCGGGTCAAGGTGGTCCATTGGTTCACGTTATTGCAGCTAAAGCGGTATGTTTTAAAGAGGCTCTCGAGCCAGAGTTTAAAGCTTATCAGCAACAAGTGGTGAAAAACGCAAAAGCGATGGTGGAAGTGTTTAAACAGCGTGGCTATAACGTGGTGTCTAACGGCACAGAAAACCATTTATTCTTAGTGGATTTAGTGAGCCACGGTTTAACAGGGAAAGCCGCCGATGCCGCATTAGGCAAAGCGAACATTACGGTGAATAAAAATGCTGTACCAAATGATCCACAAAAACCGTTTATTACTTCAGGGATTCGTGTAGGCACACCTTCTGTGACTCGCCGTGGTTTTAAAGAAGCAGAAGTGAAAGAGCTAGCAGGCTGGATGTGCGATGTGCTTGATGCCGTGGGTAAAGAAAACGAAGCAGAAGTTATCGCAGCAACAAAAGCGAAAGTGCTAGATATTTGTAAGCGCTTGCCAGTTTATCCATAATGCTTTTTTAGTTTAGATAAGAAAAAATAAAAACCTTTCCCAAATGGGAAAGGTTTTTTTATGCCTATGTCTAATTAATGAGAATAACCCAATAATATTGCACCAGCAAATGAAATTAATGCGAGTAAAAATGGTATTAGGCTAGCTTGTTTTGCTTTGAAAAAGCGAGTGGCGAAAATAATGTAGCTAATTAATAAAGCAATTTTTGCACCAATCCACCAAGGGAAGCCAATTTCAAAATTAACTAAAATTATGATACCACTGACTAATAATAAGGTATCAGATAAGTGCGGTAGAATTTTCAGCAATTTTATTGCGCGCCAGTCTTTTTGTGCAAATTGCATTAGCGCGCGTAATACAAATAGCCCTAAGCTTACAAAGGCTGAAAAAGCGTGGAGATAAATTAAATATAAAATCATCATCGTTAGGTTTTTTGAGTAAGAGAAAAGGCTACTTCATTGAAGTAGCCTGATTAAGATTATTCGACTTTCACAATCCAACCAGCAGGTGCTTCAACATCACCAAATTGGATTCCTGTCAATTCGTCATAAAGTTTGCGCGTGATTTCGCCTACTTCTGTTTCAGAATAGAAAACGTGGAAATCATCACCATACTGAATACCACCAATTGGGGTGATCACAGCCGCAGTACCACAAGCGCCCGCTTCTTTGAATTGATCCAGTTGGTTAATGTAAACATCGCCTTCAATGGCTTCTAAACCAAGACGTTCTTTGGCCAAATAAAGTAGGGAATATTTTGTAATACTTGGCAGAATTGATGGTGAAAGTGGGGTAACAAATTTGTTATCTTTTGTGATACCAAAAAAGTTTGCCGCACCCACTTCTTCAATTTTGGTGTGAGTGGCTGGATCAAGGTAAATACAATCACTGAAATTACGCTGTTTAGCTAGTTTTCCTGGATAAAGGCTAGCCGCGTAGTTTCCACCGACTTTAGCAGCACCGGTACCGTGCGGCGCAGCGCGGTCATATTCTGACACAATAAAGTTAGTTGGTTTTAGACCACCTTTAAAGTAAGCGCCAACAGGACAACAGAAAATTGAGAAAATATATTCTGTTGCAGGGGTTACACCCACGTTATCACCCACACCAATCATAAATGGACGTAAGTAAAGTGTTGCGCCAGTGCCATAAGGAGCAAGCCATTCTTGGTTTGCTTTCACCACTTGTTTACAAGCATCAATAAACATTTCTGTTGGAATTTCTGGCATTAATAAACGTTGGCAGCTTTTTTGCAAGCGTTCCGCATTTTGATCTGGACGGAATAAATTAATTGAACCGTCTTTACAACGATAGGCTTTTAAGCCTTCGAAGCATTGCTGACCATAATGCAATGCAGTAGAGCCTTCGCTAATATGTAAAACGTTGTCTTGGGTGAGTTCACCTTTTGACCATTTTCCATCTTTCCAATATGCGATGTAGCGATAATCGGTTTTGATATAACCAAAACCAAGATTTTGCCAGTCAAGATCTTTGATTGCCATTTTGTTTCCTTAATTATGATATTGTTACAACTGAATAGGATTAATTTACACCATTCTTAAAAACTTGCAATGAGAAAAGTGCGGTAATTTTTGTGTGAATTTTTTTGAGAAATGTTGGAATAGCGGATTTGAGTAAATCTATTTCGAGCAAATCGTAAATTATGCTAAGATCTTACGGAAATAAATGAGCAGCAGACCCTAGAAATAAAAAAACACCGCCCAATTGAGCGGTGCTTAACCAAAATGGTTTAATAAATATACAGGAAGTGAAATGAGTAACTAAGTTACTCCGTTCGGTTTCCCGAACTATGCAAACACAACATCATACTTAAGTCGAAACTCTTAACCAATAAGGAATTACCAATCATTAAGTATGTGTAGCATTGTAGAGAGATGCACTTTACTGGACAAAGGATATTTTTTTATCCTTAGCATTAAAAAAACTAATAGGAAAGTTAGGGCATTATTGTTACTGACGATTTTATCTTTGAGAATAAATTATGAATAAACGTTTGCCTCCCTTAAATTCATTGAAAGCCTTTGAATGTGCGGCACGTCATTTAAGTTTTACCAAAGCTGCCGATGAACTCTTTGTTACCCAAGCAGCGGTGAGCCATCAAATTAAATTATTAGAAGATTTTTTAGGCATTACTTTATTTAAACGCAAACATAGAGCGTTAGTTTTAACCGAATTGGGACAAGTTTATTTCAAAGAAATTAGCGAAATTTTGTCTCATTTATCTGAAGTAACACAAAAGTTAATGAGCCAAAAAAATGAAAAACGTCTTGCGATTAGTGTACCACAAACCTTTGGTATTCAATGGCTTGTACCTCGTTTAAGCGATTTTAATGCCCTTTATCCCGATATTGAAGTGCGCTTGATGGGAGTAGATCAAGATGAGGGTTTGTTAAATCGTGAAATTGATATTGCCATTTACTATGGACGTGGCGCGTGGGAAAATCTGCAAGTGGAAAAATTAGCAGAAGAAAATTTGCTCTTGCTTGCCTCGCCAAAACTCTTGGCTAAACAACCTGTACATTCCGCAGAAGATCTGAAAAAACATACGCTTATTCATATTCATACCCGTGATAACTGGCAGAATATGGCAAATTATTTACAATTAAAAGAGCTAGATCTTCAACACGGGCCAATTTTCAGCCATACTTTTATGGCATTGCAAGCTGCGGTACACGGACAAGGCATTGTGTTGGCTAATCGTGTGCTGGCTCAGCAAGAAATTGACAGTGGCACATTGCAAGTGGTGTTACCTATTCAGCTAAAAGATCCAAAATCTTTTTATGTGGTAAATCAATTAGATAAAGCTAATGATGAACAAATTTTGGCATTCCGCCAATGGATAATTAAAGAAATAAGAAACAATAATGAATAAACTTGCCTTATATTGCCGTATTGGTTTTGAAAAAGAATTAGCCGCGGAAATCACCGATAAAGCCAGTGAGCGCGGTGTGTTTGGTTTTGCACGTGTTGAGCCGAATTCAGGCTATGTGATTTTTGAATGTTATCAAACAGGCGAAGCGGATCGTCTTGCACAAGAATTACCTTTCGATCAACTGATTTTTGCTCGCCAAATGATCGTGGTGTCTGATTTATTGCAAGATCTTTCCCCTGAAGATCGCATCAGCCCTATTTTATTGCAATATCGCGAAAGTGAATTGGCGAAAAAGCTCAAAAATAGCACGGAATTATTTGTGGAAACCGCCGATACCAACGAAGCAAAAGAGCTTTCGGGATTTTGCCGCAAATTTACTGTGCCGCTGCGTAACGCGTTGAAAAAAGAAGGCTTTTTACAGGGCAAAGGCAATCATCAACATACCCTAACATTGCACGTTTTTTTCTTGCAATCAACAGCGTGCTATGTAGGGTATTCGTACAACTATAATCATTCGCCATATTTTATGGGCATTCAACGGCTTAAATTCCCCGCAGATGTGCCAAGCCGTTCAACCCTGAAATTAGAAGAAGCTATCTTAACCTTTATTCCGAAACAAAAAGAAAGCCAATATCTGAACGAAAACCAATATGCGGTCGATCTTGGTGCTTGCCCCGGTGGTTGGACATATCAACTGGTAAAACGTGGTTTATTTGTTTATGCCGTGGATCACGGAAAAATGGCTGCCAGCCTGCACGAAACAGGGCGAATCGAACATTGCGCGGAAGATGGCTTTAAATTTCAGCCCCCGAAACGCCGCCGCATTGATTGGCTAGTGTGTGATATGGTGGAACAGCCTAGCCGCATCGCGCAACTTATCACAAAATGGTTGATCAATGGCTGGTGTCACGCCAGTATTTTCAACTTAAAATTGCCGATGAAGAAGCGTTATGCGGAAGTCAAAGAATGTTTAGCAATGATCGAGCAAGCCTTGGATAAACAAGGACTTAAATTCAAGCTCAAAGCAAAACATTTGTATCACGATAGGGAAGAGATCACTGTTTATCTCTATTTATTGCCTTAATTAAAGTGCGGTGAAAAAATCATAAAAATTTCACCGCACTTCTTGCCTTTTAATAAAATCTCCCTATAATTTAAACTGTATAAAAAAACAGTGGTGATGTAATGGATATTTCTGAATTACTTGATGGTTTAAACGATAAACAACGTGAAGCGGTGGCCGCGCCCTTAGGCAATTATTTAGTGCTAGCAGGTGCAGGTAGCGGTAAAACGCGAGTGCTGACTTTTCGCATTGCTTGGCTGATTGCTGTGGAGCAAATTTCTGAAGGAAGCATAATGGCGGTAACTTTTACCAATAAAGCCGCAGCAGAAATGCGTCATCGAATTGAAGAAACTTTGGCGAAATATTCATCACAACGTGTAATGGGAATGTGGATCGGCACATTTCACAGCATTGCTCACCGCTTATTACGCGCCCATTATGCCGATGCAGGGCTGCCACAGGATTTTCAAATTTTAGACAGTGATGATCAGCTACGCTTAGTTAAACGCTTGATTAAATTGCATAATATTGATGAAAACGCTTATCCTCCGAAACAAGCGTGCTGGTATATCAACAACAAAAAAGAAGAAGGTTTGCGACCGCATCAACTTGATGATGACGGTGATATTCAAGAACGTACTTGGATTAAAATTTATCAAATTTATCAAGATGCTTGCGATCGCGCAGGCTTGCTGGATTTTTCCGAATTATTGCTACGCGCTTATGAATTATGGCTGAAAAAACCGTTGATTTTGCAACGTTATCAGCAACGTTTTTCGCAAATTTTAGTTGATGAGTTTCAGGATACCAACAAAATTCAATATGCGTGGATCAAATTATTAGTAGGTGAAACGGGAAAAATAATGATCGTGGGTGATGACGATCAGTCTATTTATGGCTGGCGTGGCGCGCAAGTAGAAAACATTCACCATTTTTTAGAAGATTTTCACAATGCACAAACCATTCGCCTTGAGCAAAATTATCGCTCTACGGCCAATATTCTCAACAGCGCAAACCATTTGATCGCCAATAACAGCAACCGCCTTGGCAAAGATTTATGGACAGAGGGTGAGCAGGGCGATCCTGTGGGAATTTATGCCGCATTTAATGAAATTGACGAAGCGCAGTTTGTGGCAAACCAAATCAAAATCTGGCTTGATGATGGTGGAAAGCTAGATGATTGTGCCATTTTATATCGTAGTAACAGCCAATCGCGCGTGATAGAAGAAGCCTTGATTCGTGCGCAAATTCCTTATCGCATTTATGGTGGATTACGCTTCTTTGAACGGCAAGAAATTAAAGATGCCTTAGCCTATTTGCGTTTAATCGCCAATCGCTTTGATGATGCCGCCTTTGAACGTGTTATTAACACGCCTGCGCGTGGTATTGGCGATCGAACCTTAGATGTGTTACGTCAATTAACCCGTGAGCGACAAATTACCCTATGGCAAGCCATTCAAGTTGCCATTCAGGAAAATATGTTAGCAGGACGGGCAGCAACTGCTTTATTGCGTTTTACTGAATTAATTAATTCCTTACAACAAGATAGTGCAGAAATGCCACTATTTGCCCAAACTGATTTTGTCATTAAACACTCGGGCTTGTATGAAATGTATAAGCAGGAGAAAGGTGAAAAAGGTGAAGTGCGGATCGAAAATTTGGAAGAATTGGTAAGTGCAACTCGAGAATTTATTAAACCAGATGAAGCGGAAGAAATGACAGATTTAATGGCATTTCTCACCCACGCGTCTTTAGAAGCAGGGGAAGAGCAGGCATCACCACATCAATCCAGCGTGCAAATGATGACCTTGCATTCTGCCAAAGGGCTAGAGTTTGCCCGTGTTTTTATGGTGGGCGTGGAAGAGGGATTATTCCCGAGTTTCCGTTCCTTTGAAGAACCGGGGCGTTTAGAAGAAGAACGCCGTTTAGCTTATGTGGGGATTACCCGAGCTAAACAAAAACTGACCATTAGCTATGCAGAAAGCCGCCGCTTATATGGTAAAGAAGAGCGCCATTTGCCTTCACGGTTTATTGAGGAACTGCCAGAAGATTGCATTCAAGAAGTGCGCTTACGCGGTACGGTTACCCGTGCCTATAACCGCGCAGCCGTGGGATCGCTCAATACGCATAAATCAGGTAACGCTAGCGAATGGCGAATGGGACAAAAAGTCAAACACGCCAAATTCGGTAATGGCACAATTATTAACGTGGAGGGCGAAGACAACAACACCCGCCTACAAATCGCTTTCCAAGGCGAGGGCATAAAATGGCTCATTGCCGCCTTAGCGAAGTTAGAAAAACTCTCCTAAACCTAAATTAAAAAATTAAGCGAAAAAGCACCGCACTTTGGTTTTATAGGAACTCTGTTTTATGGGGATTCTTATGCGTAAAAACAAAAGTGCGGTGCTTTTTTATGTAATTTTGATCTTAAATATCATTATTAAATGATTGATGGATTGTTATCTTTTTGTTAAAAAATAGATGCAGTCAAAAAATAGAGTGAAATTTTTCTATGTGATGAGAATTTGCTTGGTTTTTTGATTGGGATTGTTGAGCAGAAAGTTGTTCAGCAATCTAACTATCTTTATAAATTATAACTATCAGGAAGGTAACACATTATGCATTTTCGTAAATCTCTTATCGCTGCATTGTTAGCGATTCCTTTTTCTTTATCTGTGGTTTCTTTGCCAGCATATTCCGCTGAGGCAACGCAACAATCTATCTTAGCGGCTCAACGTTATGATCAGAGCAAGGACATTTTCCACCCTGTATATGCCAAAAATGGAATGGTAGCAACAGAGCAACATTTAGCAACGCAAGTTGGCTTGGATATTTTACGTCAAGGTGGTAATGCCATTGATGCGGCGGTTGCTGTGGGATTTGCTTTGGCCGTAGTCTTACCAAATGCAGGGAATATCGGTGGTGGTGGCTTTATGGTGCTACACGATGCCAAAACTGGCGAAAATATTACCATTGATTTTAGAGAAATAGCTCCGCAAAAAGCACATCGAGATATGTATTTAGATGAAAAAGGTGAGCTAGTAGATGGTAAATCTTTATTTACTCACTCTGCTGTGGGTGTACCGGGAACAGTTGCGGGTTTATTGTTAGCATTAGAAAAATGGGGAACCTTATCTCGTGAGCAAGTGATTGCGCCGGCAATTAAATTAGCTGAGCAAGGTTTTGCGATTAGTCCAACTTTAGCGGCAACTTTAGAAATTGAAAAAGAGAATTTAGCCAAGTGGCAAAGCACGAAAGCAATCTTTTTCAAGCAAGATCAGCCACTTACTTTTGGTGATAATTTAGTTCAGCAGGATTTAGCACATTCTTTGCGCCTTATTGCACAACAAGGAAAGTCAGCGTTTTATGAAGGTGAGATCGCACAAAAAATTGTGCAAGAAATGGAAAAACACGGCGGTTTAATTAGCCTTGATGATCTGAAAAATTATAAGGCAGTGATTCGTAAACCCATTGAAGGGGAATATCGTGGCTATAAAGTGGTAACAATGCCACCCCCAAGTTCTGGCGGTGTTCATTTAGTTCAATTGCTAAATATTTTATCTCATTATCCGATGAAAGAATTTGGTGTTAATAGTGCCAAAGCGATTCATCACTATGCTGAGGCAATGAAATTAGCTTATGCTGATCGTGCAACCTATTTAGGTGATCCTGATTTTGTTAAAGTACCGGTGGCAGGCATTACATCAAAGGCTTATGCCGATGAGTTAGTGAAAAAAATTAATCCAGAAAAATCAACGCCAGCAACAGAGATTAAAGAAGGCAATCCAATCCCTTATGAAAGTGATCAAACAACCCACTATTCAATTATGGATAAAGATGGAAATGCGGTAGCTGTAACTTATACGCTCAATCTTAATTTTGGCTCAGGCATTGTGGCGGAAGGAACAGGTATTTTATTAAATAATGAAATGGACGATTTTTCTGCAAAACCTGGCGTACCTAATGCGTTTGGTTTGATTGGTGGCGATGCAAATGCTATCCAAGCAGGAAAACGCCCATTATCTTCAATGACGCCAACAATTTTGTTAAAAGATGGTAAGCCTTGGTTGGTCACTGGCACACCGGGTGGGGCGAGAATTATCACAACCGTATTACAAAGTATTACAAATGTGATTGATTATGGAATGAATCCTGCGGAAGCCATCAACGTTCCACGTATTCACCATCAATGGCAGCCAGATCAATTACGCATTGAAGAAGGCATTAGCCCAGATACCATAGAACTGCTTAAACAAAAAGGTTACGATGTCGTGACAAAAGCGACAATGGGACGTGAACAAGTTGTTCAAGTAACCGAAGGCGGATTTTATGGCGCTTCAGATCCGCGTAATCCAGATGGCGCAGCGATGGGATATTAATCCTTTTGTAATTTAACCGATAAAGCTGATTTCAGTATGAAGTCAGCTTTTTTTATGCACTATTAGTGACATTATTCAGCCCAATTAAAACAAAAGTGCGGTGCTTTTTTGTCTATTTTTTGTAAATCAAATGCTGTGATTAGAAAAGAGAGAAAAAATTCCTGATGATTTCGCAATTTCTTATTTACAACATCAGAAAATTCCTTTATTAATGAAAGCCATTTTATAAAAACAATCTAGGAGGAAAAGATGCACACGTCATTCAAAAAAACACTTTTATCTGCCATTTTAGGGCTATCCCTTTCTGTGGGGGCGGCAATGGCGGCTGAGGTACCTGCTGGGACACAGTTAGCAGAAAAGCAAGAATTAACTTGGAATATTAACTCTAACCCTGCCACCCTTGATCCACAAAAAATGGAAGGCGATGTAGAAGGTTATTATGCGCGTCAGTTGTTTGAAACCTTAGTGACTTCTGATGCGAAAGGGCATATTATTCCGGGGGCGGCGACCTCTTGGGAGCATAGCCCAGATTTTAAAACCTGGACATTCCACCTTCGCCCTGATGCAAAATGGTCAAATGGCGATCCTGTTGTGGCAGGTGATTTTGTTTATGCGTGGCAGCGTTTAGCCGATCCGAAAACGGCAGCACCTTATGCAAGCTTCTTAGAATTTGTGAAATTGAAAAATGCGGATCAAGTTACCGCAGGCAAACTTCCTGTTACTGATCTCGGTATTGAAGCCAAAGACGATCATACCCTAGTGTTACATTTAACGGAATCTGTGCCTTATGTTGATAAATTGGTTGAGCATTATGTGTTAGCGCCAGTAAATAAAAAAGTGGTAGAGCAATTTGGTGATAACTGGACGAAACCGGGCAATCTCGTGGGTAACGGTGCATTTGTGCTGAAATCTGCGGTGGTAAACGAAAAAGCCGTGTTAGAACGTAATCCGAATTATTGGGACAACGCGCGCACCGTGTTGGATAAAGTGGTGTTATTGCCGATTGAATCTGCTTCTACTGATGTGGCACGTTATCGTGCAGGCGATGAAGATATTACAGGGAAAGAAATTCCAATTGAATTATATGGCAAAGTGAAAAAAGAATTAGGCGATGAGCTAACGCACGCGCCGCAACTTTGTACTTATCTTTATGAAATCAATACGGCAAAAGCACCGTTTGATAATCCAAAAGTGCGTAAAGCCTTATCTTTAGCCTTAGAACGTGAAATTTTAACAAATAAAGTGTTACAACAAGGGCAAAAACCAGCTTACATTTTCACCCCACCATTTATCAATGGAGCTGAGAAAATGACTAACCCTGAGTGGGCAAATTGGACGCAAGATCAGCGTAATCAAGAAGCGCTTAAATTGTTGAAAGAAGCGGGCTTTGATAAATCTCACCCGTTAAATTTCAAATTGTTATATAACACCTCCGATAACCACAAAAAATTGGCGAGTGCTGCGCAGTCCATTTGGAAGAAAAATTTACAAGGCGTGGTCAATATCACTTTGGAAAATCAAGAATGGAAAACCTACTTAGATACGCGTCATCAAGGCAACTTTGATGTGGCGCGTGCAGGTTGGTGTGCGGATTATAATGAAGCTAGCACGTTCTTGAACTATTATTTATCCAATAGTGCGAACAACACTGCATTCTATAAAAATCCAGCTTATGATGCCTTGATTGATTCTTCATTCAAAGCGCAAAGCGATGATGAGCGCGCAGAAGTGTATGCCAAAGCAGAAGGATTGTTAGATGCGGATACCGCAATGGTGCCAGTTTATCATTATGTTCAACCGCGTTTAATTAAACCTTGGGTGAAAGGCTTTGCTTATGCGCACCCAGCACAAAACTATTATTTAAAAGACGTTTATATCATTAAACATTAATCTTTTTTACCCGCACTTTTGGCATTTTAAGGAAAGTGCGGGTGTTTTTTTCTAAATTTTTTTGTGGGAATAATTTTATGCTTAAATTAATTTTTCGCCGTATTTTAGAGGCGATCCCAACCTTATTTATTTTAATCACCGTTTCGTTTTTTATGATGCGACTTGCCCCCGGGAGTCCATTTTCCAGTGAAAAAAATTACCCACCAGAAGTCATTGCCAATATTGAAGCAAAATACCATTTGAATGAACCATTAATGGTGCAATATGGCATTTACTTGAAAGATTTGGCACACGGTGATTTCGGGCCTTCATTCAAATATAAAGATTACAGCGTAAACCAGCTTGTCGCGCAATCTTTTCCAGTATCGTTAAAATTAGGGTTTTCAGCCTTTTTAATTGCCTTAGTATGCGGGATTTCCGCAGGCGTTATCGCCGCGTTGAAACAAAATAAGTGGCTAGATTATTTGATAATGACCTTTGCGATGACTGGAATTGTTGTCCCCAGTTTTGTGGTCGCCCCGTTGTTGGTGCTGATTTTTTCCATTACCTTAAAATGGCTGCCTTCAGGCGGTTGGGAAGGCGGGCAGCTGACCAATATGATTTTACCCATGATTGCCCTTTCCCTTTCTTATATTGCTAGTATTGCGCGGATTATGCGTAGCTCAATGATCGAAGTCTTGCATTCTAATTTTATTCGCACGGCGAAAGCAAAAGGGTTACCAATGTCGCGAATTATTTTGAAACACGCGTTACGCCCAGCACTGTTGCCTGTCATTTCTTATATGGGGCCTGCTTTTGTGGGAATTATTACCGGCTCAATGGTGATTGAAAGCATTTTCGTGCTACCGGGAATCGGGCAGCTTTTCGTGAATGGTGCGCTAAATCGTGATTATTCCTTAGTGCTAAGTTTAACTATTTTGGTTGGCACATTAACCATTGTGTTCAATGCCATTGTAGATATTCTTTATGCCGTGATTGACCCGAAAATTCGTTATTAATGGAGTGCAGACAATGATAAAAACAAAAGAAAATCAAGCACTAATGGAAAAATTAGGGGAGCAATTAGACAAAGTCGAAGGGCGCAGTTTATGGCAAGATGCCAGACGCCGTTTTTTCCGCAATAAAGCGGCGGTGGTGAGCCTTTTCGTGTTATTTCTCATTTTGCTTTTTGTAACCTTTACACCAATGTTGATGCCCTTTAGTTATGATGATACCGATTGGGCAATGATGTCTTCACCGCCAGATTTTGAATCAATGCACTATTTAGGCACAGACGGCTTAGGGCGAGATCTTCTAGTTCGTATTGCCATTGGCGGGCGTATTTCCTTATTAGTTGGGATTGCAGGGGCACTTATTGCCGTTTTAGTTGGCACGCTTTATGGCGCAACCGCAGGTTATGTGGGCGGCAAAACCGATGCGATTTTAATGCGTATCTTAGAAATCTTATATTCTTTTCCGTTTATGTTTTTTGTGATCCTATTGGTCACGTTCTTTGGGCAAAATATTTTGCTGATTTTCGTGGCAATTGGCATGGTGTCTTGGCTAGATATGGCGCGTATCGTTCGTGGCCAAACCCTAAGCCTTAAGCGTAAAGAATTTATTGAAGCGGCGATTGTATGTGGTGTTTCACCAAGTCAAATTGTTTGGAGACATATTGTGCCGAACGTATTAGGTGTTGTGGTGGTTTATGCCTCCTTGCTCGTGCCGGGAATGATCTTGTTTGAATCTTTTTTAAGTTTCTTAGGATTAGGTACACAAGAACCGCTTAGTAGTTGGGGCGCATTACTAAATGATGGGGCAAACTCAATGGAAGCCGCGCCTTGGTTACTAATTTTTCCAGCATTATTTTTAGTGGTAACGCTATTTTGTTTTAATTTTATTGGTGATGGCTTGCGTGATGCGCTTGATCCGAAAGATCGATAAGGTGAGAAAATGAAAAACGAAAAACACCCTCTCCTTGATGTTCAAGATTTAAGAGTAACCTTTAAAACGCCTGACGGCGAGGTTACTGCGGTGAATAATTTAACTTTTACCCTCAATGCAGGGGAAACCCTAGGCATTGTAGGGGAGTCAGGCTCAGGCAAATCGCAAACCGCGTTTGCCTTAATGGGATTATTGGCAGATAACGGCAGAACTTCGGGATCAGCTCGTTTTAATGGCGAAGAGATTTTAGGTTTATCGCCATCACAATTAAACCGCTTAAGAGCGGAGCAAATTGCGATGATTTTCCAAGATCCAATGACGTCGCTTAATCCTTATATGAAAATTGGTGAACAACTCACAGAAGTGTTGGTGCTACATAAAGGTTATGATTACAAACAAGCTTTTGAAGAATCCGTGAAAATGTTAGATGCGGTGAAAATGCCCGAAGCGCGTAAGCGAATGGCAATGTATCCGCACGAATTTTCTGGCGGTATGCGTCAGCGTGTAATGATTGCAATGGCATTATTATGTCGTCCAAAATTATTGATTGCTGATGAACCAACCACAGCCTTAGATGTAACCGTTCAAGCGCAGATTATGACCCTATTAAATGAGTTAAAACACGAGTTTAATACAGCAATTATTATGATTACGCACGATCTTGGCGTAGTAGCTGGGAGCTGCGATCAGGTGCTGGTGATGTATGCGGGAAGAACGATGGAATATGGCTCAGCGAAAGATATTTTCTATCAGCCAACCCACCCTTATTCCATTGGGTTGATCAACGCTGTGCCACGTTTGGATTCTGAAGAAGATAAGCTTTTAACTATTCCCGGCAATCCACCTAATTTATTGCATTTGCCAACGGGTTGTCCATTTAGCCCACGTTGCCAATTTGCAACGGAACAATGCCAAAACAGCCCACCATTGGAACAATTTGCACCAAACCGCTTGCGTGCTTGTTTTATTGAGCCAAGCCAGCTGGTAAGGGAGAATTAAGATGAAAAAATTATTATTAGAAGTTGAAGATCTGAGCGTACACTTCAAAGTGCAAAGCAACGAAGGCTTTTTATTTAAGAAAAAACAAACCTTGCACGCAGTAAACCACGTTTCCTTTAAATTGTATGAAGGGGAAACCTTAGGCGTGGTAGGGGAGTCTGGTTGCGGAAAATCCACCCTTGCCCGTTCGATTATTGGCTTAGTGAAATCCGCTGGCGGCAATATTTTATGGCTAGGTAAAGATCTTAGTCAGCAATCAGAAAAGCAGTGGCACGACACACGCAAAGATATTCAAATGATTTTCCAAGATCCCTTGGCATCACTCAATCCGCGAATGACCATTGGAAATATTATTGCTGAACCACTGAAAATTTATTTTCCCCATTTATCGGCACAGGAAGTCAAAGATCGTGTGCAAGCAATGATGTTAAAAGTGGGTTTATTGCCAAATTTAATTAACCGCTACCCGCACGAATTTTCGGGGGGACAATGTCAGCGGATTGGCATTGCACGCGCCTTGATTATTGAGCCAAAATTAATTATTTGCGATGAACCCGTTTCAGCGTTGGACGTATCCATTCAAGCGCAAGTAGTGAATTTGTTAAAATCCTTACAAAAAGAAATGGGCTTATCGCTGATTTTTATCGCACATGATCTTGCTGTGGTTAAACACATTTCCGATCGCGTATTGGTGATGTATTTGGGCAATGCGGTAGAGCTTGGCACTTATGATAAGGTGTATCACGAAACCAAACACCCTTACACCAAAGCCCTGATGTCGGCCGTGCCAATTCCTGATCCTGATTTGGAACGGGGTAAAAAAATTCAGCTACTAGAAGGGGATCTTCCATCACCAATCAATCCGCCTTCAGGCTGCGTGTTCCGTACTCGTTGTCCCATTGCAGACACAGAATGTACTCTCAGCAAGCCACGCTTGGAAGGAAATGAACAGCATTTAGTTGCGTGTTTTAAAGTTTAATTTATTACGGGATATGTGGCATCATATCCCCTTATTTTATGGCTAACAGGAATTTGTTAGTTTTTTGTTTGGCTCTGAAGCCAAAAAGTGGGGTAAAAAATACCGCACTTTTTATGTTTTAAAGGAAAGTAGAAGTTGGAAATGCGTCATTATTTCATTTTCGCAATTTGTTTTATCTTATTGCAGCTCTTTATTTTTATTTTTAATCGCACCCTATCTTGGTTGTATTTTTCACCTAAAAACACCGCATTGTCACGTTTTATTCGTTTGTTAAATTACCTTGTGGCAAATGCGATAGTGCTACTTACTATTTCTCGAATTTACCCAATGTTTCGACTCAGTGCCTTTATTTTGGCATTTTTGTTATTTGCGAGCTTTGTCAGTTTGGCTTGTGCGACAATTTATTTTGTGTTTAGAAACCAAAAATTTAAGCAAGAATTACAGCGCACTTTAGCTTGGCTTTATCCCATTGGTTTAGCCAGTTTGATTGGTTTGAGTGTGTATAATGCTTACACGCCACAGGTGATTCATTATGAAATCACGCTAGACAAGCCTTTCAAGCCACTACGCATTGGAATGGCGAGTGATTTTCACCTTGGACGCTTATTTGGTGGCAAGCAGTTAGATCAACTGGCTGAAATAATGAACACACAAAAGGTGGATATTATTTTGCTACCGGGCGATATTATGGACGATAATATTCAGGCTTATGTGGCAGAAAAAATGCAGCCACATCTTGCGAAACTGCGTGCGCCCCTTGGAGTTTATGCCACCTTAGGCAACCACGATTTCTTTGGGCAGCAACAAGCCATTGCCAAAGAAATCCGCAAGGCGGGTATTACGGTTCTGATGGATCAAGCACTAGAAGTGGATAACCGTTTTGTGCTGATTGGACGCAATGATGATTTATTCAAAGCGCGGCCAAAAACTAAGCAAATTTTAGCCGCACTTGATAAAACTAATGATAAAACAAAAAGGGAGCTACCGATTTTTCTGTTAGATCATCGTCCAACAGAAATTATGGAACATTCCACCTTACCGATCGATATTCAAGTTTCAGGCCACGCGCACAAAGGGCAAGTGTTTCCTGCAAGTTTGATCACAAAAGTGTTATATCGTTTAGATTATGGTTATGAGAAAATTGGCAACGGACATTTTTTCGTAACTTCAGGTTATGGTTTTTGGGGAATCCCAATGCGATTGGGATCGCAATCGGAAGTGTTTATCATAGATGTGAAAGGAAAAGAGTAGGAATGATGATGAACGTTCTAAATAAAAATTTTAGCAAAATTTTCACCGCACTTTGCTTGGGGGCGAGTGCATTGTTTGCCAATCCTGCGCAGGCGGAAGGCAGGCTGACGGTATATTGTAGTGTGCAAAGCTCAACTTGTGAAAAAATCACGCAAGCCTTTAGTAAAAAATACAATGTGCAAACCCAGTTTGTGCGTAACAGCACAGGCGCAACCTTATCCAAGTTAAAAGCGGAACAAAATAATCCGCAAGCGGACGTGTGGTATGGCGGCACAATCGAATTGCATCATCAGGCGGCAGATCTTGGCTTGCTTAGCCCCTATCGCTCACCAAAACAAGCGGAAACAATGCCACAATTTAAAGCCTTGTTGGATAAAAAAGGCGAATTTACGTCTATTTTATATATGCTTGTTCTCGGCTTTGGCGTGAATACGGAAAAATTTGCTGAACTCGGCATTAAAGAGTATCCAAAATGCTGGAAAGATTTGCTCGATCCACGCTTAAAAGGGCAAATTCAAATCCCTGATCCACAGCTCTCTGGCACAACTTATACGGCTATTGTTACGCTCATTGAGCTTTTAGGGGAAGAAAAAGCCTTTGAATATTTAAAACAACTTGATGCGAATGTATCGCAATATATGAAAAGTGCGCAAGTAACCAGCAATCTATCTCGCGGTGAAAGTGCGGTAAGCGTGGGATTTGTGCATAGTTATGCTACGGAGAAAGAAAACGGTGCGCCAGTGGAAGCCATTTTGCCTTGCGAGGGCGATAGTTATTCCCTTGGTGGATTGAGCATTATTAAAGGCGCGAGAAACTTAGATAATGCGAAATTATTTGTGGATTGGGCATTATCTAAAGAAGCGCAAGAGCTGCCGTGGCGTGAAACGGGAGTATATCAAATTCCAACTAATGTGAATGCCGAAGCCTCACCAAAATCCGTTGATCCAAAAACCTTAAAGCCGATTAATATTGACTTTGAGCGTTTTGGCTCAGCAGAAGAAGGGAAGCGTTTAGTGAATAAATGGGTGCAAGAAATTAAACTGAAAAAAGAAAATTTATAGGAAATATAGATACGAGGCATAAAGTAAAGCTTAAAAAGATGACATTGAAGCCATTACTTATCACATTTTGGAGCCTCTCCCACAATTTGTGTAAATGCCTGTTTCTGAGATAATACATTAGATACAGGTATTTTATTATGAACGAAAAACAACTCCACGCCTTGGCAGCAGAATTTGCCAAACACCTCAAAACGCCGGAAGACCTTAATCAGTTTTCTCGAATGCTCAAAAAAATCACGGTCGAAGCAGCCCTAAACGCGGAACTGACTGACCACCTTGGTTATGAAAAACATCAGCCACGAAAAGGCAAAAATGCGCGTAACGGCTATACGTCCAAAACTGTGATGTGTGATGAGGGTGAAATGGAAATTGATACCCCTCGTGACCGTGAGGGCACCTTTGAACCGCAGCTTATCAAGAAAAACCAAACCCGAATTACCGGAATGGACGAGCAGATTATCGCCTTATATGCCAAAGGCTTAAGCAATCAAGAAATCGTCGAAATGTTCAAAGAACTCTATGATGCTGATGTGTCAACGAGCTTGATTTCTCGCGTGACAGATTCGGTTAAAGAGCGCGTCTTGGAATGGCAAAATCGCCCGCTTGATGCGGTGTATCCGATTGTTTATTTGGATTGCATCGTGGTCAAAGTGCGTCAAGACGGGCGGATTATCAACAAGTCCGTCTTTGTGGCGTTGGGTGTGAATTTGGAGGGGCATAAAGAATTACTCGGACTCTGGATTGCCGAAAACGAAGGCGCGAAGTTCTGGGCAAACGTGCTAACAGAGCTGCAAAATCGCGGTTTAAAAGACATTTTAATTGCGTGTGTGGACGGTTTAAAAGGCTTTCCTGACGCCATTAATGCCGTTTATCCCCAAACCAAGATTCAGCTTTGCATTGTGCATTTGGTGCGTAATAGTTTGAAATATGTGTCATGGAAAGATTACAAGGCGGTGACTGCGGATTTAAAACAGGTGTATCAAGCCCCGACGGAGATGCAAGCACGCGAGAATTTGACCGCACTTTCGCAAAAATGGCAGGAAAAATACCCGCTTGTAGCGAGAGGTTGGGAGGAGAATTGGGCGAATATCGCGACATTTTTTGATTATCCGTCGGATATTCGCAAAGCGATTTATACCACCAATGCGGTGGAGTCACTCAATAGCGTGATTCGGCGAGTCATTAAAAAACGCAATGTATTCCCGACGGATGAGTCGGTGTTCAAGGTAATATGGCTGGCGATGAAAGATGCGTCAAAGAAATGGACAATGCCGATTCAAAACTGGAAACAGGCAATGAATCGTTTTATGATTGATTTTGGTGATCGCCTCGACGATCACCGTTAAGTTGAAATGGGTGTTTACACAGAATTTGGGATAGGGTCACATTTTGTGTTGTTCTATTATCTGCCTGTGGTGGTTCTACGCCTCAGCCCGAGAACACAACAAATACAACAGAGCAAAAAATTAATGCGGTATATTTAGAGCGTGATCTGAGTTTCCCTGTTCAAGTGAAACTCATTCAATATTTCACTCATGCTATATCAGGGACTCGTTCTGATGTCGCAATGTTAACACCTGACATTGTTCTTTATTTTGAGAATCAGCGTGGTCAGCGTTTACCGGTTATCAATTATGCAGATGGCAGTGCAATGCAAGTGGTTTATGGTGATCGTTACCGTTTAATTTATGAAAATACGAGTTATCAGAATACCTATGAATTGGTAATCAGTATTGATGGTATTGATGTGAGCAAAGGTACGCAAGCGAGTCAGTATAATAATGGCTATGTTTTACACTCTCGTAGCAAAATTGCCATTGATGGTATTCACCATGATAATCACCTCACGCCTTTTGTTATAAAACAAGCGCAAGGTATGGTTGGCATCGCCATTCATCGCCTAAAAAATATAAGGATAAAACAATGAAAAAATTAACCCCACTTTTAGTGGTAAGTTCAGTTTTAACACTCACTGCTTGTTCTAACACTAAATTAACTGATGTAGATCACAAGTGATGTCCACCAGAGCAAGTGAAGCCACTTGAGCAAATCCAGCGTGATAGTGTTAACTTGGCAGCCGATGCTTATTCCAATTCGGAAAATCAGCAAATAAAGATTTGTTAGCGAAAGGAAAAAGCTCACTTGATGAGTTAGCAGAAAAAATTTAAAATGGTTATGCTCGTATTGATAGCATCACTTTAACTGGTCATACCGATCTCCTTGGTTCAGAAAAAGCGAATTATAAATTAGGCTTAAAACGTGCGGAAACGGTACGTAGTTACTTACAGAGCCATGGTGTTTCAGCACCAATTAATGTAGCAAGCGCAGGTGAAAGCCAGCCTGTTACTAAAGACTGTGTAGGTAATAAAGCAACTAAAGCATTGGTTGCTTGTTTACAACCAGATCGTCGTGTGAGTGTTGAAATTATGGGTATTCGTAAACCTTAACCTTCTTAAAGAGAGCAAGCTGTTTGCTCTCCCTAACTTAAAGGAGTCCAAATGAACAAAGTATATAAAATCAAGTATGATCCTATACTTGGACGCAGTGTTGTTATGTCTGAATTAGGCAAAACAGCAGGTAAAAAAGCGAGTAAAGCGCTAATAGCCATAGCAATTGCCAGTTCTGTATTCAGTGGCGTTGCATTCGCCGGTGAAGCAGGAATTGGTAATAATCGTCCTTCTCATTTTGCAGGGCGTATTAGTGATGTAGATATTGATGCAAAATTAGCTGAGTTTCGCAAAGATCCAACCCTAGCAAATGCCAAATATCATATTAATGCCGAGGGTTACAACGCCGGTTTAGTTGGTGATAAGCTAGTAAGAAATGCCAGTGCCGATCCTGATTTTCTTGCAACCATCAGTGCTTCTTGTAAAGCAACAGGGGCTGATTGGGAGAATAGTTGTACCCTTGATGATAAGCAGAAAATAGAAGCATATTTTCAAGACTATGTTTTAGAAGCCATTAAGCTAAGAGATTCGGAAGTCCGTGATACAGGAAATGTTGATCATACTGCGGGTGGTCCTAATAATAAAGACGTTTACACGATTTCTGGTGGTAGCTGGGACGAGATGGATTGGAAAGCCAATGATAAGCGTGAAATGTTATTACCTAGTAGTGAAAGTTTAGGTATCGCTGATTCAGGAAAAAACTCTGGCGTTTATCGTGATGTCTATGTGGATCATGCAACATTAAATGTGGAAGACAGTGCGGTGTTTATTTCACGTCCAACAGCACACCGTGCTCAGGTATATGTCGTTGATGGGGGAACCATTAACTTTAAAGGCGAGCATACCTATATAATTAATATGCAACCAGTTCAGAGCCATGCCCTTTCTATTGGTTATACAAAAGAATTGGATGGGGATGATACATTTGGTAATGTGAATGCGAAAAACTTAACTGTTTTTATGGGGAATGGAAATACAAAAGCAGCAGGTAAGTGGGCTAGAGGAATTTTGGTTGGTTCAGATAAAGAAACAGCAGACATTTCAACTCTGAATGTAGAGAAAAATCTAGCCGTAGATGTTCGTAGCTGGGCAAATGGAGCGGGTGCAGTTGATGTTATGCTAAAAGGTGTTGCTAACGTAGGCGGAACAACCACTATCGCTTCTGATCGACCATATGGTACAGGCTTAAAAGTGCGTGGTTTATTCGATGGCAAGGGAAATATTAGCATTCTTTCAGGTAATAATATGACCTACAATGGAGGCTACAGACCACAATGGGGAATTGATAACTCTGGTCGTATCTTTGCTGGTTCTGATGTTTCTGTTCGAGTATTAAGCCATGATAGCATTGGTATCAAATTGAATGAGAGCGGAGAGGATAATCATGGCCGTAGTGTGATGGATGTTGCAGGGAACTTAACCGTAAATCAGGGGGAAGCGGAATCTAAAGATAATCAAGAGTGGGTTCCTCGTGAAGTGATTACTGGAACGGGAGTTCTTGTCAATGGCGGTGATTTACGAGTTGCTGGCAATTATTCAGGTAAAAGTGAAAACACCAAAGAAGTAACCGCACTGAAGATTGATAATGGTGCTGTTTCTGTGGGGGGAAATGTAAACCTTGAAACAATTGGTTCTAAGGGGGGCTCGGTTAAAGTAATTAATCGAGATCAAACAAGTACGGCAAAGAATACGCTGATTGCTCTTAATGGTAGTAATGCTAACCTTAATGTAGTGGGGGACACCACACTTGGTTTACACAGCCGAGAAGCAACAGGGATCAAGGTAACAAAAGGTGAAGCTGTACTTGGTGGTGCAACCATACCAGATAGTAAGACATTCCGTGGTGGAACAGCCGAAACCAATCATGAAAATGCAGTTGTTACCTTTGCTAAAGGGGCTATTGAAGGTACGATGACTGCAGGTACTGCAGTAGAGTTAGCGCCAGAAGATAGTAAAAAAGCAGTCTACCTACAAGAGAATACTGCCACGATTACAATGAATGGGGCAGAAGCGAATGGTGTGGTAATTAAAGACGCGAGCGGAAATACAACATTTGATGCGACTGTAAAAGGTAAAATTGAGTTAACGAATGCAACTTCTGATGAAACGAAACACGCAGCGATTAATTTAGCTGGTGAAGGCACATTAACTGTAAGTAATACAGCAGAAGTATTGAATGTTGCAGACAAAGTTGCCATCTTGAAGCAAGATGACCGTAATATTACTGCTGATGTAGCTGGTAAAGTAGTGGGTAAAGTATTGTTTACTGGGGCAGGAGCGAATAAGTTGACCTTGTCTGAAAAAGCAGACAGCAACACATCAAATATGACGGTAATTGATGGTGGTGCTGGTGCATCAGATTTGATCTTAAAAGGTGATGGTTATTTATTAAATGCCTTCACAGCAAGTAATGGGGCAACTAACTTACCTAGTGGGCAAACAGCATCACAACTACTAAATTGGGATACCTTGAACTTAACAGACACAACATCAGGGGCTACCTTGAATTTAGTCGGTGATACTACGGTAAAAACCAAAACGACCATTGGTGTGAATAACTTCTTAACTAAAAAGCAAGTACAAACCGCTACTCTAACCAGTGGAACAGTAGAAAATAATGGGACTATTGATATACGTGATAGCAATAGCTCTATTAATAATACCTTAAAAATTGAAGGTAATTATGTGGCTGGCACAGATGCGAAGGTGTTAATGAACACTCATTGGGATGAAAATGGCGATGAAGCAGGTGCTCAGTCATACTCTGATGTCTTACATATTACCGGTACAGCTACGGGTGTAACCAAAGTAATACCAATTAGTGGTTCAGAGAATAATGTGATTAGTGGTACAGCTAAAACGGTTGCTGGTTCTCGTTTCAATACGGTACCTGTGGTTAAAGTGGACGGGCAAAACAATGAAGGAACCTTTATAGGAACTGCTCGTGTGGGAGATGGGACTAATGCACAATTAATTAGCCGTGAAGCTGGAGTTGGTCGCGAATATTATTGGACATTGTATGCTGATACAACGCCACCTACAACACCGCCGACGACGCCACCTACAACACCGCCGACGACGCCACCTACAACACCGCCGACGACGCCACCTACAACACCGCCGACGACGCCACCTACAACACCGCCGACGACGCCACCTACAACACCGCCGACGACGCCACCTACAACACCGCCGACGACGCCACCTACAACACCGCCGACGACGCCACCTACAACACCGCCGACGACACCACCTACAACGCCACAAATACCAATATTGGATCCGTTGGTACCAATTACGACCTTAATGCCAAGAGCTAATTTGGAAATGGGGTATAACACTTTGGGTGGTTTACATGATCGCCGTGGTGAATTGCAATCTATGGCTTGGGATTCTTGTGGCTGTGTGCAAAAAAATGCAACAGATCAAGCTTGGGTACGTATTTTCGGAAAAAGGCTTGAGCTAGATGGTAAACATCGTTTTGATTTAGATATGGATCAATATGGTATCCAAATTGGCCATGATTTCAGTATTCGTTATAATCCTGAAGATGGTTCTCGCCAACATACTGGTGCATATTTAGGCTATGCGAGAGGTAACACCGATTTCTTTGATCGTTATCGTGCGGTTAATGGTGTAATTAGCGATGATAAATTCGTTGCAAAAGGTAAAACAGATGCTTATAGCCTTGGTTTATCACATACTCGTTATGCAAAACATGGTGGCTATATGGATTTCGTAGCACAAGTTTCATGGTTGAATAATAAATATCAATTAAGAGATGTTGCGTTAAATGCGAAACAAAAAGGTCTCTCTGCTGCTGTTTCTGTAGAAGCTGGTCGCCCATTTGTGATTAATCATTCTAATTGGATGATTGAACCACAAGCTCAGTTGGTTTATCAATTCTTGCATTTGAATAAATTCACTGATGGTGCATATCAAGCTCAACAAGCAGATGTTCATGGCTTGCGCGGACGTGTAGGTTTCCGTTTAGCTCATAATAGTCGACACGGATATTTCACTGATTCGATCTATTTCACAGCGAATGTATTGCACGATTTTAGTGCAGATAAATCAGCTAAAGTTGGTACAGGTGAATATAGCGAAAAATTCAACCGCACTTGGTTTGATTTAGGCTTAGGTGGTCAAATCCCAGTGAGCAAAAATGGTTATATTTACTCAAGCGTTCATTATGAACGTAACTTTAGCGGTGCAAAACGCCAAGGTTACTACGGAACTATTGGCTATAAACATACTTGGTAATAAACAGAGGGATACATCTTTGTATCCCTATTTAAAAAAGGAATCATTATGAAAAATACATATAAATTATTAGCATTAAGCACTTTCACATTAGCTCTGACTGGGTGTTCACTAAGTGAACCTGAATACTCATGGTGTCAACCTGAAGCGGTTACTGAACAAATTAGTTTAGCAGCTGATGCTTTATTTAAGTTTGATAAATCTGCTAAAGAAGACTTACTACCGAAAGGTCGTGAGACTTTAGATGAATTAGCTAATAAATTAACTACAGGCTATGTTCAAGTAGATAAAATTGATCTTGTTGGACATACAGACCGTTTAGGTAGTGAAAAATATAATTATGATCTTGGCTTACGTCGTGCAGAAACAGTAAAAGCTTATCTGAATGACAAAGGTATAACAGCGCCAATCACTACAGCAAGTGCTGGTGAAACTCAACCAGTAACTAAAGACTGTGTTGGTGAAAAAGCTACTAAAGCGCTTGTTGCTTGTCTACAGCCAGATCGCCGTGTAGTTGTTGGTATCACTGGTGTGAGAAAAGTAGAAAAATAATTAAAATAGGAAATAAAAGCCACATGATAAAATGTGGCTTTTTTAATATCTTTTATAATTTTGTCTGTGCTTAATAATTTTTTGAGATATAGCCCCTTTACATAAGGCAAGATAACGTTAAAAAACGGCACCTGTCCATATTCTTCCACATTCAGTTAATGACATTTGCCAATAATCTGGTGCTTGATTGTCTATGGCTTTAATGTAAATTTTTACTAGGTTTCGCCATAAATATCACTGTCCGATTCCAGAATAATACAAAGATTTTGTATTATTTAGACTCTTTCAGCTTACTTTAAGGGGGCTATTTTAATTTTATTTTTGGGGCTGTAGTAGATTAGCCCTAAATTTCACACCATTTTCGCAATATTTTTAACTGCTCTTTTGGTGTCCCAAAGTTAAACCGAAATTCACATTCCTTCAAGAATAAAGGAAAGTTTTTTCGGTTAATTCCATTATATTTTCGCAGTATCCGCTTCGCCTGATTCCAAAAATTTTCAATGCCATTAATATGATTTTGTTTCACCGCAAATAGCTCGGAATGATTGATTCGTTCGTGGTGAAATTCACTCACATCAAGCGCATCATAACTGCGATAAGTGTCCGTATAAACCCAGCTATCAGGCTTGATTTTTCTTTTAATAACAGGGAGTAAGTAATGTTTCACTCTTAGTGTTTTCAACCACAACAGTAAATACCTTTCCTTGTCGTTTTAGTAACCCAAAAACAGCAACTTTTCCAGCCGCTCCTCGTCCTCGTTTTCCCTTTCGATGACCACCAAAATAGCTTTCGTCTAGTTCAATTTCCCCCTCAAAAATCTCGTTAACTTCAAGGGATAAATGATAGCCAATCACAAGCCTGATTTTATGGTAGAACAAAGCGGCTGTATTCGGTTGAATATCTAGCAAATTTGCTGCTGTTCTTGCAGTAACTTCTGCGACAAAAAACTCAAGCAGTTTTTTCTGTATGGATTTCTTTAATTTACAATATGTTATCTTCATTTTTGTAGTATAGCATTGTTGATAATCTACTACAGCCCCAAATTAATTTTTAGCCAAAAAACGACCCCACTTTTTAGGTGGGGTCTGTGCTTTTAGCCTTTAGCCCTTAGCCTTTCAATCGTTCAAAGCCTGCTTTCAGATCCGCGATTAAATCTTCAACCTCTTCAAAACCAATATGCACACGAATTAATGTTCCTGTGAGCTTACGTGTAATATTTGGGCGAATTTTGGCAATTTCTTCAGGTTGGTTATACAGAATTAAAGATTCAAATCCCCCCCAAGAATACGCCATTGAGAAGAGTTCAAAATGATCCATAAAACGTTCTAATTGTTCTTGGGTTAATTTTTCGTTTAACTCAAAAGAAAACAGCCCACTTGCGCCAGTGAAATCTCGCTTAAAGTTTTCGTGTCCTGGGCAGCTTGGCAAAGCAGGGTGATACACGGCTTTGACTTCAGGCTGTTGAGCCAGCCATTGCGCCACTTTTAAGCTATTTTCTTGATGTTGTTTAAGGCGAACCGCTAAGGTACGAATACCGCGCGCAGTTATATAAGCGGTATCCGCATCTACCATTTGCCCCATTAAATAAGAATGTTCGCGTAATTTATCCCAACAACGGGCGTTAGACACCGCCGTGCCAATCATTGCATCGGAATGGCCCACTAAATATTTCGTGCCAGCTTGGATTGAAATATCAATATCGTGTTCCAACGCCTTGAACAACACGCCTGCTGCCCAAGTGTTATCAATCATAATCACCACATCAGGATTCACCGCACGCACGGCTTTGACAATTGCAGGAATATCAGGCACTTCCATCGTGAGCGAGCTTGGTGATTCTAAAAACACCACTTTGGTATTAGGTTGCATTAAATTGGCGATCTCCGCGCCCATAAGCGGATCATAATAAGTGGTACTCACGCCCATTTTTTGCAAAATGACATTACAGAATACTTGAGTTGGCTCATAAGCCGCCCCTGTCATCAAAATATGATCCCCTGTGGCAACAAAAGAAAGAATCGCATTGGTTACTGCTGCTGCGCCACAAGGATAAAGATAACAACCTGCGCCCCCTTCTAATTCACACATTAAATCTTGCAAAGCAAAGTGAGTGAGGGTGCCGCGGCGGCCGTAATATAATGCGCCTTTGGTGAGATTTTTGCCTGCTTCTTTTTTATCTGCAAGGCAATCAAAAACCAGCGAAGAAGCTCGCTGAATCACAGGATTGACGCTACCTTGCGTCATTCTCTTTTTGCGTCCAGCGTGGACAAAAGTGGTGTTTGATGTGGTATTTGCTTTCATAAATTTTCCTTACTTTTATTAAACTTAGGTAAAAATAATCAATTTAATAGATAAAAACAGCTATTCAAGTGCGGTGCTTTTCTTTAGAATATTTGCCGATTTACGCTTATTGTTGTTTAAGCATATCTATCATCAATTTTTTATAGGAGATTTGTACTATGGTATTAGTAACTCGTCAAGCACCAGATTTTACTGCATCAGCAGTATTAGGCAACGGTGAAATCGTTGATAACTTTAACTTAAAAGAACACATCAAAGGTAAACCAGCGGTTATCTTCTTCTGGCCTTTAGACTTCACTTTCGTATGTCCATCTGAAATCATCGCATTTGACAAACGTTACCAAGAATTCAAAAACCGCGGTGTTGAAGTAGTTGGTGTGTCTATCGACTCTCAATTCACTCACAATGCGTGGCGTAAAACCTCTGTTGATGCAGGCGGTATCGGTGAAGTTCAATTCGCAATGGTTGCAGACGTTAAACACGACATCGCACAAGCTTACGGTATTGAACACCCTGAAGCAGGCGTTGCACTTCGCGCTTCATTCTTAATCGACAAAGATGGCGTTGTTCGTCACCAAGTTGTAAACGATCTTCCACTTGGTCGTAACATTGATGAAATGATCCGTATGGTAGATGCGTTACAATTCCACGAAGAGCACGGTGAAGTTTGCCCAGCTCAATGGGAAAAAGGTAAAGAAGGTATGACTGGCAGCCCAGAAGGCGTTGCAAAATACTTAAAACAAAACGCAGATAAACTTTAATTTTCTATTTCGTTTGATTTTATTTAGGAACGCAATAAGCCCTACTTATGTAGGGCTTATTTTTTGCATAATAAAAGACACAATAAAAAAAGCTAAGTTTTATTAAACTTAGCTTTTCTTTGGATCAAATCATTAAAAAATTGATGATGCAAGAACAAGGATCACGCTAAGTGAAAGAACCACCATCATCATTGCATAGCCAAATGTACCCATAATTTACTCCTAAAAGTTGATAAAATTTCTCGGGATTATAGCAAAATTGCGAAAAAAAGAAAATTTCTTAAACAAACGAGAAAAAGCTGTGATGAAGTGCAAATTTTTTCACAATAAGCCTTAACAATTCCATTTCGCCCCTTATAATAGCCAAAATTTTTTGGAGGAACTATGGCAACAATTAAAGATGTGGCAAAAATGGCGGGCGTGTCCACCACCACCGTATCCCACGTGATCAATAAAACCCGCTTTGTTGCACCTGAAACAGAAAAGCAAGTACGCGAGGCCATTCAAGCACTCAATTATTCACCGAGCGCAGTGGCAAGAAGCTTGAAAGTAAACACCACAAAATCTATTGGAATGATCGTAACCACCAGTGAAGCCCCTTATTTTGCGGAAATTATTCACGCGGTGGAAGAGCATTGTTATCGCCAAGGCTATTCTTTATTTTTATGTAACACGCAAAACGAGCCTGAAAAAATAAAAAATCACTTAGAAATGCTAGCCAAAAAACGCGTGGACGGCGTATTGGTAATGTGTGCAGAATATACACAAGATTCTCTTGATCTATTGGCGAATTTTACGGATATTCCAATGGTGGTAATGGATTGGGGGCCGAATAATCAAAACACTGATATTATTCAAGATAACAGCTTTGAGGGCGGTTATATGGCAACCAAATATTTGATTGATAACGGACATAAAGCCATTGGTATTATCGCGGGAGAATTAATCAAAACCACCGCCAAAACACGCTATGAAGGCTTTGTGAAAGCAATGGAAGACGCCAATTTACCCATCAATCCTAACTGGGTGATGGAGGGCTTTTTTGAGCCTGAAGACGGCTATGAATGTATGAATAAAATCTTAAGGCAAGATGAACTACCAACCGCCGTGTTTTGCTGTAATGATGTAATGGCACTAGGCGCAATTTCGGCCATTGGCGAAAAAGGGCTGAAAGTGCCTGATGATATTTCCATTATTGGCTATGATAATATCCACGCCTCACGTTTTTATTCGCCGCCACTCACTACGATACATCAGTCTAAATCTCGTTTAGGCGCACAAGCGGTGAACTTATTGTTCCAACGCATTAGTGAGAAATCAGGCCAGCACGAAATTATTGAAATGCACCCTGAATTGGTGATCCGTAGCTCGGTGAAAAAATGTAATTAACGCCAATTTATCCGATCAGTACAATGCCCGTTAAGTGCGGGCATTTTTATTTCTATTTTTTAACAAATTTGTAACTTATTTAGATTTTATATAAAAAAATTAGAAAATTTTATAGAAAAAACTACCGCACTTTTGATTTATATTATTTTTTATCTTTTAAATAATTGACCTTTCTCCCTATTTTTGATTATATCTATCTCAGAAAACGAATTTACTTTTTTGTGAGGTGCTTATGATCCAACAATACACAACGTTGCGTAACAACATCAATATGCTTGGGCATTTCTTAGGGGAAACCATTAGTGATGCGCAAGGTAGTGAAATTCTTGATTTAATTGAAAAAATTCGCGTATTATCAAGAAATTCCCGTGCAGGTGATGAAAAATCCCGTGAACAATTGCTTGAAATACTAGCCACAATTTCCGATGAAAATATCATTCCTGTGGCGCGTGCTTTCAGCCACTTCTTAAACCTCACCAATATTGCTGAACAATATCAAACTATTTCTCGTCAGCATATTGACCAAGAGTCTTCCGACCGTACCTTAGAGGCGCTCTTTCAACGCTTAAAAGCACAAAATGTGCCAACAGAAAAAGTGCTTGATGCGGTACAGAAATTGATTATTGAGCTGGTGCTTACCGCTCACCCAACAGAAGTAACACGCCGTTCACTCGGACATAAACACGTTGAAATCAACCGCTGTTTAAGCCGTTTGGAACACGATGATTTAACCGAAGCGGAAACCACCAAACTTAAACGCCGTTTAATGCAGCTGATTGCCCTTGCTTGGCATACCAATGAAATTCGTACTCAACGTCCAACGCCCGTTGATGAAGCCAAAGCAGGAATGGCGGTGATTGAAAACAGTTTATGGAAAGCCGTGCCAGAATTCTGCCGTTTATTTAACTTCCATTTAGAGAAAAACTTTGCGGTGCAGCTGCCGGTAGATCTTGCTCCAGTGCGTTTTTCTTCTTGGATGGGTGGCGACCGTGATGGTAACCCATTTGTTACCGCGCAAACCACGCGGCAAGTGTTGCTGATGAATCGTTGGAAAGCGGCTGAACTCTTTTTAGAAGACATTAAATTGCTTGCCGATGAGCTTTCGGTGATTGAATGCACGCCTGAATTCCGTGCTAAATATGGCGATCACCTAGAGCCTTACCGTTTTGTGGTGAAAGATTTGCGTAGCAAATTGATTAAAACCGTGGCGTATTACGGCGATTTATTGGAGGGCAGAACCCCAGTTGTAACTGAGCAAGAATTACTAACTGATGACGAACAGCTTTGGGAACCCCTTTACGATTGCTATCAATCTCTACATCAATGTGGAATGCGCATTATCGCTAACGGCGCACTACTTGATTGCTTACGCCGTATCCGTTGCTTTGGTTTATCCCTTTCTCGTCTTGATATTCGCCAAGAAAGCACACGTCATAGCGATGCCATTGCAGAAATCACCCGTTATATCGGTTTAGGCGATTATTCACAATGGACAGAAGATGACAAACAAGCCTTCTTAATCCGTGAATTAAGCTCACGCCGCCCATTGTTACCGCGTGATTGGCAGCCTTCAGCAGAAACGCAAGAAGTGCTAGATACCTGTAAAGTGATCGCAGAACAGCCAGAGGGCGTGATTTCTTGCTACATTATTTCAATGGCGCGTACGGCTTCTGACGTGCTTGCCGTGCATTTACTCTTGAAAGAAGCGGGCGTGCCTTATCACTTGCCTGTTGTGCCATTGTTTGAAACCCTTGATGACTTAGATGCGTCTGAAGAAGTAATGCGTCAATTATTCAATATCGGTTGGTATCGTGGCGTGATTGACAACAAACAAATGGTGATGATCGGCTATTCCGACAGTGCCAAAGATGCAGGAATGATGGCGGCCTCTTGGGCGCAATATCGTGCTCAAGAACAGCTAGTGAATTTGTGCGAAGAACTCGGCATTGAACTTACCTTATTCCACGGACGTGGCGGCACAATCGGACGTGGTGGCGCACCAGCACACGCAGCGCTACTTTCTCAACCACCACGCTCATTGAAAAACGGCTTGCGTGTTACAGAACAAGGAGAAATGATCCGCTTTAAACTGGGCTTATCAGCGGTGGCTGTGGGCAGTTTGGATCTTTACGCCAGCGCAATTTTAGAAGCCAATTTATTACCACCACCAGAGCCAAAAACAGCGTGGCGAGAAGTAATGGACGAGCTTTCTACCACGTCTTGCGAAATTTACCGTGGTGTGGTGCGTGGCGATAAAGATTTCGTGCCTTATTTCCGTTCTGCAACGCCAGAACAAGAGCTGTCAAAATTACCATTGGGTTCACGCCCTGCAAAACGTAATCCAAATGGTGGGGTAGAAAGTTTGCGTGCCATTCCTTGGATTTTCGCTTGGATGCAAAACCGCTTAATGCTCCCAGCGTGGCTTGGTGCTGGTGCTTCCGTGCGTTTAGCTATTGAGCAAGGCAAAGGTGATGTGATCGAAGAAATGTGTAAACAATGGCCGTTCTTCTCCACGCGTATCGGAATGTTGGAAATGGTATTCAGCAAAACCGACACTTGGCTTTCAGAGCATTACGATCAGCACCTTGTGAAACCTGAATTGTGGTACTTAGGGCAATCATTACGCGAACAATTAAAAGCAGATATTCAAACAATTCTGTCTTTATCGCACGAAGATCAATTAATGTCTGATCTTCCTTGGATTGCCGAATCTATCGCACTGCGTAATATTTACACCGACCCACTTAACTTATTACAAGTGGAATTATTACGCCGCTTGCGTGAAAATCCAGAAAATCCAAATCCTGATGTTGAACAAGCCTTGATGATCACCATTACAGGTATCGCAGCGGGAATGCGTAATACAGGTTAGTTTTCCTTGTTACATTGTTAAAGGTGATAGAAACGTTAAAAGTGATAGAAAAGTGCGGTAAAAAAGACCGCACTTTTTTTCAAAATCATTTACTTAACCTTATGGATTGAGTAATATGTGCGCCCTTTTAATAACAAAAATAAGTGAAATTTAGAATGGATTTATTTATGGATATTGTTGGTTATTTTGGTACGGCACTTGTTGTGCTTTCCTTTATGACCAATTCGCTTTTTAAGTTACGTTTATTCAATGCCATTGGCGCATTTTTTGTAACTATTTATGCAATTTATACCCACGCAATTCCAGTGGTTTTGTTGGACGGTTTTATTGTTATTATTAACGTGATTCAGCTATGGCGAAATAGAAAAAATACACAAAGCTAGGCGATACAAAGCTGTTAAGTTTATCCAAATAAAGAAAAGGGGCAGAAATTTAATCTGCCCCTTTCATTTTAAAAACTCAAATTATTTCAACCGCTCTTTTGCTTCAGCAATGGCTTCTGCCACGCGTAATGGGGACACCCCACCTTTGGCGCAGCGTTTGTCTAAGCAGGATTGTAGCGATAGGATCTCATACACATCATCGCTGATCACATCACTGAATTGGCGGAACTCTTCTAAGCTCAGATCTTCTAAGCCTTTGTGTACGCTGATGGCATACACCACCGTTTCGCCCACAATATGGTGAGAATCGCGGAATGGTACGCCTTTTGCCACTAAATAATCGGCTAGCTCGGTGGCATTTGAGTAGCCTTTTAGCGCCGCTTCACGGGTGCGCTCAACGTTCACTTTAATATCATCTAACACGAAAGTCGTCATATCTAAACAGTCTTGCCAAGTATCCAAGGCATCAAAAATGCCTTCTTTGTCTTCTTGCATATCTTTGTTATAAGCCAGTGGCAAGCCTTTTACGGTCATCAACATTCCAGTTAGCGCGCCCATTACACGGCCTGCTTTACCACGAATGAGTTCGCAAGCATCAGGATTTTTCTTCTGTGGCATTAAGGAAGAACCCGAAGTAACGCGGTCAGAAAGCTCCACGAAATCTGCTTCACCGCTGTTGAAGATAATCATATCTTCCGCAAAACGTGAAAGGTGAGCCATACTTAACGAAGCGGTGGAAAGCAATTCGATAATGTGATCACGGTCGGAAACGCTGTCTAAGCTATTGCGAGTTGCCATTGCAAAGCCGAGATCTTGTGCTAATTGCTCACGATCAATCGCATACGCCGTGCCAGCTAAGGCACCGCTTCCCAAAGGACAAGTATTCATTCGGTGATAAGCGTCCGTGAGGCGAGAATAATCACGCTCAAGCATTTCCACATAAGCCATACACCAATGGGCGAACGTGATGGGTTGCGCGCGTTGCAAGTGGGTATAACCCGGCATTACGGCGTGTTGATTGTTTTCTGCGGTTTCCACCAATTTGGTCTGCAAGGCACGAATGGAATATTGCAACTCGGTTACACGCTGTTTGCACCACATTTTGATGTCTAACGCCACTTGGTCGTTACGGCTACGTCCTGTGTGCAATTTTTTACCCAGATTTCCTACTTTGTTGATGAGCTTACTTTCTACCCAGCTGTGAATGTCTTCAGCGTCATCTTGCAAAATACCTTGCAAATTCGACCGCACTTCAATCAGCAGTTCGTTTAAGGCTTGCTCTAATTGTTGCTGTTCTTGCGCGCTTAACACGCCAACGCTAACCAAGGCTTTTGACCAGCCGATTGAGCCTTCAATATCCTGTTCTGCAAGGCGATAGTCAAAGCGTAGTGAATCGTTGAAATCTTTAAAACGTTTATCTGCTGCTTGTGTGAAACGTCCACCCCAAAGTGCCATAGTTTATCCTTATCTTTTTGATTTTTATGATTAAAAAATGTAGAGGCGAACCCAAATGTTCGCCCATACCAAATTGCTTTACGTTTACGGTAAAATTCTGGTGCCGATTATCTCACCTGCAAAAAGTGCGGTCAATTTTTCTGGATATTTCCAGTTGGCAATATCCACACCTGTGTTAAGCATTTTTGCTGCATCTAAGGCGGCATTGACCTTCACGATCATTCCATCTGTAATCACACCTTGCTGAATAAGTTGTTGAATTTGTTCGCTATTAAGCTGTGGCAGGCGCTGTTTATTGGCATCTAAAACGCCATCAACATCAGAAAGCATCACCAGATCGCCACCAATTAATGTGGCAATCGCCGTTGCTGCTTGATCCGCATTTACGTTCATTAAACGCCCTTGATCGTCCACCGCAATGGAGCTAATAATGGGTAAAAAGGCTTCACTTAGCAAGGTATGCAAAAGGGTGGGATTATTTGGCTTCACATTGGCAACGTGGCCAAGTTCTTCATCAAAGGCTTGTGCGCTGGTGAGTTTGCCATCTGCCAAACAAAGCCCCACGGGGTTGAGATTAAATTTTGCCGCTTGTGCCACCAAAGTTTTATTGGCAATGCCTGCCAGCGCACCGACGATAATATCAATTTGATCTGCTGGCGTTACTCTTAAGCCATTTTTCTTTTGTACAGGCAATGCAAGGCGCTGCATTAATTCGTCCACCACGCAACCGCCACCGTGTACGATAAGCAAAGGGCGGTCGAAATTTTGCTGATAATTTGCTAATGCGGTAAACAGATTTTCCATTGCTTGCGGGGTATCTAATAGCACGCCGCCTAATTTAATTACTAAAGGTTTCATTCTTTTCTTCCACTAAATTAATCCCAAGGTTTCCGCAAAACCGTAACGAATATTGGCACATTGCACCGCTTGTGCTGCCGCGCCTTTAAGCAGATTATCTTCTGCGCTAACAATGATAATGTAGCCATTTTTAACCGCAAAACCAATGTCGCAATAAGGGGTGAATTCCACCGCTTTAATGCTCGGCAAGCCTTGTTCATAGACGCGCACAAGAGGGCGATGCGCATAATATTGCTGATAGGCTTCACGGATTTGCTGTTCGCCCACGCCGTCTTTCAATTTGGTGGTAATAGTAGCTAAAATGCCCCGTTTAAAATTGCCTAAGTGCGGGGTAAAAATCACTTCTGTGCCTAAATGGGTGGCAATTTCAGGCTGATGACGATGGTTAAATACGCCATAAGCATTCAGGCTGACTTCGCAAAAACTATTCGTGAGCGATGCTTTGCGTCCAGCGCCGCTTACCCCACTTACTGCATTAATAATAGGTAACTGATTGAGATCTAATAAATTATTTTCAATTAATGGCTTTAAGCTGAGTTGAGAAACTGTTGGATAGCAACCAGCCACCGCCACTAAATCCGTTTGCGTAATGGCACTGTCATTCCATTCCGCTAAACCATAAACCGCTTTTTCTAATAATTCAGGATAACGATGTTCAAAACCATAATATTGTGGATAAAATTCCGCATTATTCACCCGAAATGCGCCAGATAAATCAAACACTTTACATTGATTTTGCAAGAAAATTGGCGCAAGATCGTGGCTAACTTCGTGTGCGGTGGCTAAAAAGACCAGATCATTTTGTTGTGCAAGTGCGGTTAAATTTTCGTCCAAAGGTTGCAACGGTAAATCAACAATCTGCTTCAGTTGCGGATAAATATCAGAAATGGCTTTATGCGCATCTTGGCTTTGCGCTGAAACATATAATCCATTGAGCTGAAATGCAGGGTGCAGGGTTAGAATACGAGCCAATTCAGCCCCTGTATAACCACTTGCCCCAATAATAATGGCTTTTTGCATAGAACACCTTGTAGATAAAAATATAACACTTGATTAATTATGCTATTATTGTGCATAATTAATCATAAATCAACCTTTAATTTAATACAGGATAAACTTAATGAAAAAATTGCCGCCTTTCCTTGAAATGTACTCTCAGCTTATCGCATTGCCCACTATTAGTAGCGTAGAAGCAGAATTTGATCAATCGAATAAAGCCTTAATTGAATTGCTTGCCACTTGGCTTGGCGATTTAGGCTTTACAACCAACATTATTCCCGTGGAAGGCAGCCGAAATAAATTCAATTTATTAGCCACTTATGGTGAAGGGGAAGGGGGATTATTGCTCGCAGGGCATACAGACACCGTGCCTTTTGATGAAGGTCGCTGGCATTTCGATCCTTTCAAACTCTCCGAAAAAGACGGCAAATTTTACGGCTTAGGCACCGCGGATATGAAAGGCTTCTTTGCGTTCGTGTTAGAAACCTTACGTCATATTGATCTCAGCAAATTAAGCAAACCCTTACGCATTCTTGCTACTGCTGATGAAGAAACCACACTTTTGGGTGCACGCACCTTCAGCCAGCACAGCCATATTCGCCCAGATTGTGCCATTATCGGCGAGCCAACTTCCTTAAAACCCGTGCGCGCGCATAAAGGGCATATTGGGCAAGCGGTGCGAATTATGGGGAAAACAGGGCATTCCAGTGATCCTGACAAAGGCATCAACGCCATTGAATTAATGCACGAAGCCACAGGTTATTTAATGGAAATGCGTAATGAGTTAAAGGAAAAATATCATCATTCCGCCTTTGCCATTCCTTATCCGACAATGAATTTTGGCGCAATCCACGGCGGCGATGCGGTAAATCGTATTTGCGCGTGCTGCGAACTGCATTTTGACATTCGTCCGCTGCCACAAATGCGTCTAGAAGATCTCAATGAAATGCTACAAGAAAAGCTGCGTCCAATGTTTGAAAAATGGGGTGATCTTATTTCACTCAAAGCCTTACACGAACCCACTCCAGGTTATGAATGTGAACACTCCGCCCAAGTTGTCCAAGTGGTGGAAAAATTGCTTGGCGAAAAATGCGAAGCGGTGAATTATTGCACGGAAGCCCCTTTCATTCAACAACTTTGCCCAACATTGGTGCTAGGCCCTGGTTCAATCGAACAAGCCCATCAACCTGATGAATATCTCTCCGCCGAATTTATCGAACCCACTCACGAACTGTTGAGCAAATTAATTAAGCATTTTTGCTAAAGAAAATATTTCCTAAAAATAAAAAGTGCGGTGAAAATTTTGTTAATTTTTCACCGCACTTTTTTATTATGAAAGTTATTATCGAATAGTAAAATTAATTGGTACGCTCATTGAGCTAGCTAAACCAGCAGGTTTCGGGCCGATTGATTTGGCATTTTTTACCGCGCTTAGTGCAGCGTTATCTAAATCCGCATTGCCTGAGGATTTTTGCACACTGGCATTGAGTAATGCGCCATCATTAGCGATTGAAAAGCTAATGGTTACAACACCTTGTTTACGCATCATTTTGGCGCGTTGTGGATAGCGTTTGTGGCGTTCAATTTCTCGGCGTAGCGCATTGCGATAGGCATTGAGTTCATTTGAACTTGTGCCTTTGCCGATTAAATTAGGATTGCTCACCGTTGCCTTGCCCAAACTGGTTGCAACAGAATTGGCTTTGGCGTCTGAATTGATGTTGCGATCACCTTTTATTAGATCTTTATTGGCTAATGGTTTTTCTTTCGGCTTTTTCTGTACTTTTTCTTTTTTCTGTTTCTCTTTTTGTGGTTTTTCTTTCTTTGGCTCTTTCGGCTTTTCTTTCTTAATTTCTTTTGGTTTTTCTGGTTTTGGCGGTTCAGGTTTTACAATGGGATCGGGTACAATTTCTTTTGCCACTGGCTCTGGTTCAGGTTCTGCAACAGGTTCTGGTGCAGGTTCAGGTTCTTCAACGGTCATTCCCATTAGCATTTCCATTGAAATACTATTATCGATCACGTCTGCTTGATAGCCATTGGCGCTGCTATCGGCTTTTACTGCATAGACAATCGCCCCAATCACGGTGGCGTGAAATAGGAGAGAAAAGAAGAAGCCGAACCAAGAACGATGTTTATTTGCCATTTATTTGCCTTTTTCTTTCATTGTGACAATGGCAACATTTTTGATGTTATTTTTCGCCATTAAATCTGTTAGGCTAACAAAATCTTGGAAGGTGGCTTTGGCGTCCACTTTCAGGGTGACTTTTTGATCTTTTGCCCAGCTTGCCACTTCTTTTTCCATTTGCGCTAAATCTGTCGGCTTATCGTTAAAAAAGATTTCGCCTGTTTCCGTAACGGTTAATAATTTGGCTAAATCGTCCGATTTAAACGCCACAGTGCTACTGGCTTTTGGCACGTTCACTTGAATTTTGCCTTGCGAAATAAAAGACGCGGTGATTAAGACAATCGCCAGCAACACTAACATAATGTCAATGAAAGGGATAATATTGATTTCATCAAACTTTTTCACATTATGCCCCTAGATTTTTTTGTCCGTTTAAGGCTTTCCATTTTAGGCGATTGACTTCCACTTTGCGTTGCAAGCCGTTGTAAAACACCATTGATGGAATGGCGACTAAAATCCCCACCGCTGTGGCTTTTAAGGCAAGGGAAAGGTTAAGCATAATGGCAGCGGCATCAATGTCCCCACCTGAATTTCCTAATTCATAGAAAGTTAATAAAATCCCGATAACTGTACCCAATAAACCCACATAAGGGGCATTTGAGCCAATGGTGGAAATAATGGTGAGGTTACGGTTGAGATCGATGTCTAACTCGTGGATATTGGTGTAGTGTGAAACGTTCACACGGCTTAAAAAGATAAAGCGTTCAATCACGAACCATACCATAATAAAGCTCATTAAACCGAGTAAACCTAAAATAATATAATCAACATAATGTTGTAAAAATGCGAATAATTGCGGCATTTGAAAGTGTCCTTAACGCTGACTTCAAAAGATTAGCTAGATTAGCTAAGTTGTAATTGAGAATTAATTTCAATTAGCTTTGAATTCTAGCAAATTAAAAATTCTAGGTAAAGTTTAGCGGAAAAAAGTGCGGTATATTTTTCTCATCGTTTTATGCAAAATCATGGCAAACGATTGCGTAGGCGTGCTACAATACGCGCAATTTTCAGTAACTCAAGCCATATAGGAAAAAATCGTGAGCAAACAATCATTAAGCTACAAAGATGCGGGTGTGGATATTAATGCCGGTAATGCCTTAGTAGAAAAAATTAAAGCCGATGTAAAACGCACCACACGTCCCGAAGTGATTGGCGGGTTGGGCGGATTTGGCGCGCTTTGTGCGTTGCCGAGCAAGTATAAAGAGCCAATTTTGGTGTCTGGTACAGACGGGGTTGGCACAAAATTACGCCTTGCCATTGATTTGAATAAACACGATACCATCGGCATTGACTTGGTGGCAATGTGTGTTAATGATTTAGTGGTGCAAGGGGCAGAACCGCTATTTTTCCTAGATTATTATGCCACAGGCAAATTAGACGTCGATGTGGCAGCCAGTGTGATTAAAGGCATTGCCAATGGTTGTGAGCAATCAGGTTGCGCCTTAGTGGGCGGGGAAACCGCAGAAATGCCGGGAATGTATCATCAAGGTGATTATGATTTAGCAGGTTTCTGCGTGGGCGTGGTCGAAAAATCAGAAATTATTGACGGCAGCCAAGTGAAAGTGGGCGATGCCTTGATCGCATTAGGCTCAAGTGGCGCACATTCCAATGGTTATTCCTTAATTCGCAAAGTGATCGAGCGTTCAGGTATCGATCCTGCTAGCGCAGAATTAGACGGCAAGCCTTTCGCCGATCAAGTGTTAGCACCAACCAAAATTTATGTTAAATCCATTTTACAATTAATCAAACAAGTGCCTGTTCACGCCATTTCTCACTTAACGGGTGGTGGTTTCTGGGAAAATATCCCACGCGTGTTACCGCATAATGTGAAAGCGGTGATCGATGAATCAAGCTGGCAATGGCCTGCTATTTTTAACTGGCTACAAGAACAGGGCAATATCGATCGCTATGAAATGTATCGCACCTTTAACTGCGGGGTGGGTATGATCATCGCCTTGCCACAGGATCAAGTGGAAATCGCGTTGGCGTTATTGCAACAAGCTGGCGAAAAAGCGTGGCAGATTGGTCGCATTGAAAGTGCGAGTGAAGGCGAAGAGCAGGTTGTTATTCGTTAATGAAAAAGATCGTTGTACTGATTTCTGGTGAAGGACAAACCTTGCAAAGCATTATTGATGCTTGCAAGGTGGGGGATATTCCTGCGCAAATTTGTGCTGTTATCGCCAATAAAGCAAATGCTTATGGCTTACAGCGCGCAAAAATGGCTGAAATTCCCACCGCACTTTTTGAACGCAAAGATTACGCTGATAATCTAGCAATGGATCAGGCTATCGGTGATTATATTGCTGAGCTTGGCGCAGATTTAATTGTGCTAGCTGGCTATATGAAAATTCTAACCGCTGAATTTACCCAACGCTTTGCAGGCAAAATTCTCAACATTCACCCCTCATTGTTGCCGAAATATCCGGGCTTACACACTTATCAGCGCGCGTTGGAAGCGGGCGATCAAGAACACGGTACAACGGTGCATTTTGTCAATGAAGAAGTGGACGGTGGTGCGATTGTGTTGCAAGCCAAAGTGCCAATTTTTCCAGATGATGAAGTCAGTGATATTGAACAGCGCGTGAAATATCAAGAGCAGCAAATTTATCCTTTAGTGATAAATTGGTTTGTGACTGAGCGTTTAAGGTTAAAAGAAGGCAAGGCTTATTTAGATCAGTGCGCGTTACCTGAAAATGGCTATGCCACAGAATAAAATTGTATAAAAATGCACCGCACTTTGATAATCCTTATGAAATATGAGCGATTTTTAACAAAAGTGCGGTCATTTTTTTATGGATTTTTGTTATAGTAAGGCAAATTTTGTAACCTATCAGGATCACAATGACAGAAAAAGTTATTATTGATGAAAATCGATTTATGCGAACCATCTCTCGCATTGCACACGAAATCATCGAAAAACATCAAGATTTGGATCAATTAGCCATCGTTGGCATTAAACGCCGTGGCGCGGAAATTGCTGATTTAATTAAGCGAAAAATTCTTGACCTTACAGGCAAAGATTTGCCATCAATGGATTTAGATATTACTTTTTATCGCGATGATTTAGAATACATTGAGCCGCAAAATCAATCGCCAGTATATAGCGGCACATCAAATTATCTGAGCATACAGGATAAAATTGTTATCTTAATTGATGATGTATTATTCACTGGTCGTACAATTCGTGCTGCATTAGATGCGCTGATTGATTTTGGACGCGCAGCAAAAGTAGAATTAGTTATTTTTGTTGATCGTGGTCATCGTGAGTTACCGATTCGCGCGGATTATGTCGGGAAGAATATCCCAACCAGTCGAAGCGAGAAGATTCAAGTTCGGACAATGAAATTTGATCAATGTTACGAAGTGGTATTACAAGCAAACAACAAATGAACCTTTTAGCAAAAAAATTATCTAATTAACCAGATTTTAACTCTAATTAATGGAATAAAGATGAAACTATTAAAGATTAAGAACCTATTTCTTTCAGCAATCGCCTTATTTGCCGTGGCTGTAACCGCACAGGCAGAAGAACGTGTAGTGGCAACGGTAAATGGTGTGCCAATTTTGGAAAGCCAAGTGCGCGGGGCATTAGGTAAACGTGCGAATACATCAGGCAATCGTCAAGCAGCGCTTAATAGCATCATTGATGAAATTTTAGTGCAACAGGCTATTCAAAATTCTGGCGTAAAAGTAAGTAGTGCGCAGGTTGATCGTGTGATTGAAGGGATTGCAGCGCAAAATGGTTTAACCTTTGGACAACTTCTTGATGCCCTTGACTATCAAGGCATTAGCTATCCTCAGTTCCGTCAGCAAATTGCTAATCAATTATTAATGGGCGAAGTGCGTAATAAAGTAATTGGTGAAAGTATTGGCGTGAACCAAGAAGAAGTTCAAGAACTTGGACAAAAACTTCTACAACAGGCGCGTGCGCAAGGTACAGAAAAGAAAGTAATGGGAACGGAATATAAAGTTCGTCATATCTTATTGAAATTAAACCCATTATTGAATGATGCACAAGCAAAAGCAGAATTAAATAAAGTGCGTAGTGAGATTCAAAGTGGAAAAACAACCTTTGCTGATGCGGCATTGTTATATTCTAAAGATTATTTATCAGGGGCGAATGGCGGTAATTTAGGTTTTGCTTTCCCAGAAGCTTATGTGCCACCTTTTGCGAAAACCGTACAAACCACCAAAAAAGGCACAATTTCTGCGCCGTTTAAAACAGAATTTGGTTGGCATATTTTAGAAGTTACCGATACCCGTCAAGGGGATCGCACACAACAAGCTTATATGCAAAAAGCGTATCAGCAGCTGATCAACGAACAGATTCAAACTTATTCGAAAGATTGGCTAGTAGCCTTGCGTAAACAAGCGAATATTCAATATTTCAGATAATCAAAAAATCCCAGCCAAACGCTGGGATTTTGTTTTATAATAGCCCGTCTTTTTTTAACGTGATAAAAAATATGAATTCAAAAACACATTTAGGTCATACTGCGCGTAAACGTTTTGGGCAGAACTTTTTATTTGATCAAAATATTATTCAAAGTATTGTGGCGGCGATTTATCCTCAGCCAAATCAATTTCTAGTGGAAATTGGCCCTGGTTTGGGAGCATTAACTGAGCCTGTTGCAGAGCAAGTTGAGCATCTTACCGTGGTAGAGCTGGATCGCGACTTGGCAGAACGCTTACGTCATCATCCATTTTTACATCAAAAATTAACGGTAATTGAAGCCGATGCTATGCAATTTGATTTTGGCGAGCTCTATCGCGAGCAGCATTTAGCGGAAAAAAATCAGAAATTACGCATTTTTGGCAATCTTCCTTATAACATTTCAACACCATTAATGTTCCATTTGTTCAACTATTGCGAACAAATTCAAGATATGCACTTTATGCTACAAAAAGAAGTGGTAAAACGCCTTTGTGCTGCGCCGAATAGCAAGGCTTATGGACGCTTAACCATTATGGCGCAATATTTCTGCCAAGTAATGCCGGTCTTGGAAGTGCCACCAACAGCATTCAAGCCAGCACCAAAAGTGGATTCAGCAGTGGTGCGTTTAATTCCACACAGCACGCTTCCGCACCCTGTGAAGGATTTATATTGGCTTAATCGCGTGTGTACGCAAGCCTTTAATCAACGCCGTAAAACCTTGCGTAATGCACTTTCTACGTTATTTTCTGCAGAAAATCTTACCGCACTTGGGATTGATTTAAATGCACGAGCAGAAAATTTGTCTATTGCTGATTATGCAAGATTAGCCAACTGGCTGGCGGATAATGCTGAAAAAAGTGATGAATAAAAAAATCCCTTACTAAAATTAGTAGGGGATTTTGTTTATCTGATTAAACAGTCATTGGAACTTCCATTAACAGAATTTCAGTGTCGCTATCTGCCACAATATCAAAATTCTCTGTATCCCAAACACCTAGACCATCGCGGCTTGATAGTTTTTGCCCTGCAACTGTCGCTTCGCCTTTCAATACGAAAGCATACACGCCGTTGCCTGATTTATGAATGTTATAGGTTTTTTCTGTTCCTTTATCAAATTTCGCTAATGAGAACCACGCATCTTGGTGAATCCATACGCCTTCATCATCGGCATTCGGTGAAAGAATTTGTTGGAAATCATTTGGTTTTGCGCCATCTGCAATGCTAATTTGTTGATAACGCGGTGTAACATCTCGTTTATTCGGGAATACCCAGATTTGTAGAAATTGAGCAGGGATATCCGCATTAGGATTCATTTCACTATGGCTTACCCCAGTTCCCGCTGACATCACTTGAATGTCGCCTTGGCGAATGACACTGCCGTTACCCATACTGTCTTTATGCGCCAAATCACCACTTAATGGAATAGAAATAATTTCCATATTATCGTGCGGATGCGTACCAAAGCCCATTCCACCTTCTACATAATCATCATTGATCACGCGCAATGCACCAAAATGGATACGCGCTGGATCATAATAATTAGCAAAGCTAAAAGTATGACGGCTTTTTAACCAACCGTGATCTGCGTTGCCACGGCTATCTGCTGAATGATATAAAGTTTTCATCGTTACACTCCTAAATTTTAAATTTGTTGAAATCATTTATTTACGGGAGCTATTCTACATTTTCTATTTAGGAGATAAAGATGAAAAAAATGAAAAGACTTTTTATTCATAGTAAAAAATAAGGCGACCCTATGGGATCGCCTTGATGGTTTTATTGCTGAACTCTCGCTTTAATCCGATCAGCAAACATTCCAATACTTACTGCGAAATAATTGGAGCGATTCCAATCAAGCAAGGTGCGGAAGTTGTTTGACACTAAGAAAGCGCGACCATTTTCACCGTCTGGTTGCACAAGCCATAATTTGGCGTGGGAAAGTGCGGTGAAATTTTGTGTACTTTCTGAGTTGAAGGATTTGAGTTCAATGCCCTGAGCTTGCCAATCTTGCAGTGAACGCGCTTTGTGCTTTTCAATGCCCGCTAAACTTGGGCTAATATACTGATTTAAACGCACCTCCACGCCCCACGGCAATTTGTCGTCCCAACCTACAGTATGCAAATAACGAGCGATAGAAGCGAAAACATCATAGTGATTTTTCCAAATATCTTTCTCACCATCACCATTACCGTCCGCTGCATAGCTCAGGTAAGAACTTGGCATAAATTGCGTTTGCCCCATTGCGCCAGCCCAAGAACCTTTCATTTTATGGCGCTGGATATGATCACGTTCTAACATTTTCATCGCAGCAATAAATTCTTTACTAAATAATGGCTCACGGCGGCCATCAAAGGCAAGGGTGGCTAATACAGAAAGCACATCATAATAACCTTGATAATAACCAAAGCTACTTTCCATTCCCCATAGCGCCATTAAATATTCTTTTTGTACGCCAAATTTTTTGCTCGCCTTTTCTAATTGCGGTAATTGTTCCCAATAACGTTGTTCCGCAACATTCACCTTATTTGTGGTCAGTACGCGATTAAGATAATTCGTTACCCCATTAGGATTGAATACTCTTGGTTCATTCGGGTTACGTTTTTTTATTTTCCCCGCTTGTTGTTTATCCAATGCCACTGCTTTAGGAATATATTGAATATTTTGTTGTGCATTTAGCACCGCACTTGAAACCCCTTGTCCAGCGGCTTTAGCTTTTAGAAATTGTACATAATCATCAAAATTATTTAATGTACGAGGTTTGTTATATTGAGTATTTGCACTCACCGCTTTAATAGAATGACTACTTGAACAAGCAGATAATAAAACCGCAGAAAATAATGAAGTAAAAATTAATTTTTTGTTAAACATTGGCTTTCCTTAAAATAAATAAAATTTTATTTGCGTAAAAACTTATAGATGATTTTTAATAATGAAACAGGTAATAAACGTGGTAAAACACGCAATAAAAATACGATAAATCCTGAAATCGTGGATTGTAATTTAACGTTGCGTTTGAGTTTAAATAAATTCCACTCACATTTTGCTTGCGCTAACCCACGGCGGCGAGAAACCATTCCATTGCCTACGCGAGCATAAACTAAAATATCAGGCAAATTCGCCACATTTTGCGGATATTTCGCCACCAAGTTTATCCATAAATAATAATCTTCTTGAATATCTTGATAACCCCCAGCAGCGAGTACGACAGATTTTTGATAAGCCACGGTCATATGATTGAAAGGGCTGCGCGTTTTTGTGAACTCGACAATTTCTTTAGGTTGAGTTGGTACATTGCGATAACTCACAATGTCTTGCATATTCTCGCCAAATTCAGCAATTTGTCCGCCAAAAATAATGGTTTCAGGATTTTGTTTGATGAAATTTACTTGTTTTTCAAAACGTTGCGGATCGCAAATATCATCGGTATCCATACGGAAAACCCATTCGTTGGCACAATGCAACAATCCTTCGTTTAATGCTTTGCCCAATCCTTGATTTACCGGCAACTTCACTAATTTTAGCGGTAAAAATTCTACAAAATTTTGCACCGCACTTTCTAATTCCGGCGTAACGACTCCGTCAAATACTAAGACAATTTCATCTGCGGGCAAGGTTTGCGAGCGCAAACTTTCTAAACATTCACGCAAGAATTGTGGATTTTCCTTAATATATAAGGACATTAAAACTGAGAATTTCATTAAATAAACCTTTTTAAATGAATAGCTAATTTTGGTGAAATAAAAATGATGATCGCAATAATCAGCGATTTAATATTTTTGCTTAATTTAAACATTTTCCAATAATAAATTCCTGCTTTGCGTGATAAATTCATAATATACGGATAGGCAAGCATATAAAGTGAATTTAGAGCAAAGTTTTTTTGCTGAGTTGGTGTTTTCACATAATTCTTTTCAATAAAACCGATTGCTTGTTCTGTATTGGTTAAATTGGTTGAAACACTGGAACGTTGGGTATGAAAAGTACATTCTGTTAAAGCCTGATCGACATAGCGCGGTTTTAATTCAGGTGATGAAATTACTTTTAATACAAACTCATAATCTTCTAAAGATTTTAATTGCGTTGAAAGCCCACCTAAAGCTAAAAAGAAAGATTTCTTAATCCCAATCATCGGCATTCCACCAATTTTATTGGCTAATAAAATATTATCCAATGTGAGATCTTTTTGTTGTGTAAAAGGGTGAGTAAAATAGCTAAAATTTTCATTCACCATTACACATTTTGCAGGGTGATAAATAAAATTCACATCAGGATTTTGCGTAATTTTCTGCGCTAAAATTTCACATTTCGACTTTTCAAAACGATCATCATCATCTAAAAATAACAGCCAATCTTGCGTTGCATTTCTTGCTCCAATATTACGGCTTTCCGCCGCACCTTGGTTTTGCTCATTACGAATAACGGTTACACGAAAAGGATAATCTTTTTCTACCACTACTTTTTCTTTCGAGCAATCATCAACAATGATGACTTCAAAATTATGCGCACTTTGCTGCGTTAAACTCGTTAATAACGCAGGGATTTCTGCTTGTCGATTATAAGATGGCACAATAATACTAAACATTTTGTTTTCCTTCTTTTCTAAATAAGAAGAGATTTTTCCCCTGTTGGCCAAATAAAGATAATAACATTAGCAACACTAGCATTATTCCAGGGAACGCATAAGTATCTGCTTTAATATTTAATACAGAAAGTATAAATAATGTGGATAAGGTAAATAACCAACTTCCATTAAACCAATTTAATGCTACTTTACGTACAAAATAAACAGTAAATAAAAAACAGACTGATAAATAACCGATTCCACCATAAAGTAATTGGCGTAAAAAACCGCTGTCGGTTAAGCCATAATATTTTCCATTTGGCATAATATATCGTCCATCGCCCCATAAAATTTGTTTTAGTTCTGGGATAAATAAATGGCGCTTCATTAATGTGTCTGTTGATGAACTACTTAATCCTTGGAGATTAATCAAATTAATTAATGGTTCTAATGCGTGGGCGACATAAGGATTTTTAGGGTAATAAATGGCCAAGCCTAAACAGAGTAATCCAAATAAGCCTAAAGCAGGTAAGTATTTCCATTTAAAATAAATGGCGATACTAACAATGGAAAGTAGTAAAAACGTTCTGCCTGAAATTAATCCAATACATAAAATTAAGAATAAATACACCGCACTTAATTGATTATGTGCTTTGTTGTAAGCCAATAAAAAGTGTAATAAAAGAATGTAAAAAGCACTTAATTGGAAGAATGCTGATGACGTAATATTATATAGACGATACTCTTGCTCTGAACCATAAAAACGTGGCAATACAATATTGGTTGAAAGGGCAAGTTCTGCCATAAAGCCAATGCCCATTAATGCCGTTACACCGACAATCCATTGAACAATAATACCAATTTTTAAATCTTGAATAAGCAGTGCTTTTCCATTGTTATTAAAATAAAAAATATTATAAATGCTAATAGCAAAAATAAATAAAATTAAGGTTTTGCTATATTGCAATAATACAGAATAATCTTGCGTGTGGTACGCTAACATTGGAATTGCACTTAACGAAATTAGGGTGATAATTGCGATTAGGCTATCTAACGGGATAAAAATACCTTGTGGGCGTTGTTTTTTTACTACTTGATAAGCTAAGCAAATGAGCGAAATAGCCCCAACAAAAAATGCCATTCGGAAAAAGTGGAATAGCCAAGGATCATAAAGATAAAATAAATTGACTAATGCAGACATTATTTTCCACCTTTTAGGTTACGCGTTATAGCAAGTAGTTTTTTTAATGGATATTTAATTAACTTTTGCCAAAAATGATGTGTTATGCTGCCACGCACATTTTCTAAATTGCTCATTAATTTTGGATTTTCAATAGCCAATAAAGGGCGAACCACTTGTGTATCTAAAGCAAATTTATTTCCAAATAAAATATAATCATCTGCCAGCCAATAAGGTTTTTCTTCGGCTAAAAAGGCTTTCACTGCAGATTTTTTAATTAAATAGGCTACCGTGCCAGCAAAATAGTTACGATAAGGATAGGCGTAGCAAAAAGGCGATCCCGCAATCTTATTGCGTAAAAATGAAAAGGTTGTTGGATAGTTAATTTCTAATTCAGAATGATTAAAATCATCAATTTTAGACTGACCAATAAGAATAATATCCGCTTGAATATTTTCTTTGAGTAAACAATCTAAATGATGTTGAAAATCTTGATTAAACAACGCATCATCTTCACAAATTAAACAATATTCATCGTCTTGAATATTTTCATCATTGGCAATTAAACGATATACAGCCAAATGGCTTAATGTACAGCCAATTTCGCCTTTGGTAACATTTCGCCCATAACGCTCAGAAAACTTTTCTTGATCATAAAGAGCGGTGAGATTTTCTGGCGTTTCTTGCATCGTATTAATTGCACTAAATAGCGTGAAATCTTGTGTGTTTGGCTGAGCAAAAAAGAGCTCTCGGCGTTGATGATCTTTATCTAAAGAAATAAGAAATTTTTTCATTTTATCCAACTTAAATTAGTTATTCGTCTTTATAGGGAATTTATAATAGTAAATGAGTGAAATCATTAACCTCACTAAACTTGCCCCTATTAACGCATAGGCCACCCCATACAATCCTTGATTTTTAAAGGCAAAAAATAATCCCACTAAAACAAGAATAGAAATAATCTGGCGTGTAAATAATAATACTTGCTTACCTAAAATCAGCATATTTTGTGATAATAACCAAGAAAGCCCTGCTAATAATGAATTAATAATAAACCACAATAATACTGGGGCAACTTCAATATAAGCATTACCAAAAAATAAATGAATGACGGGTTCTGCTAAAAATGGCACAATTATCACCGCACTTATTCCCATTAAAAGAATAAGCCCTAGCACCGCTCGAATACGATTTAGATTATTGAGTAAACCCGAATAATAATAATCTATTAGCATATTTATTATACGAGTGAGCAAGGCATCAAAGGCAATGCAAACCGTATATAAGCCTAAAGTATAATTTCCCATTAAAGCGACAATTAAAAAACGATCTAAATTTACCGTTGTTGCGCCAAAGGTTTGTAGCAAGTTTTGTTTTAGCCAATTTTTGAAGAAATAATTTGGTATTATGCTTTTTATTTCTGCTTTCTGCTTAAACTTTTTTTCTATTTTGCTAAGGGCATAAAGTGCAAATAAAGCTTGTATGCAAGTTAAAATGGTTAAGAGCTGAACCACTTTTTCTAAATGCTGCTCACCAAAAAGAAAATAATAGCCACCATATAAGCCCACGGCTAAAATCGGTTGCTGCAAAGAAAGTAGGCGATAAATAGATAAATTAGCATCAATTTTACTTTTCTCTAAAGTAATTGTAAAAATAGCCGTCAAAACAACATTTAAAATAAATAAATAATGAAATGACGTAATATTAAATAATAAAAGCGAAAGGCTGGATACCAATACCGAAAATAATAAAAAAGCAGAAAAATAGTAACGCCAATAATGATATTGGTTATTTCGCATACAAAGAGCGAGAGAAAACCCAACGCCGCCAGTAGCAATGGTTACCACATAGGTTACGGACGTAATAAAAAGTTGTAACGCACCACGTTCTTCGACTGCAAGCAAACGAGCAAGCAAAAAGGAACTCACCATTGTGAGTCCCGTGGTTAAGAAAGTGGTAATCAACAGTTTTGCAAAGGATTTATTCTTCATAAACTTTCACAAAATCAAGGCCTTGTGTCCATTGGCGATAATAGCCTAAGTTTTTACCATAGGAGTTATCACAAACTTCATTTGGGATTTCTAACAGGCAAGAAAAAATATGTCCGTGCAATCGGCTTGTTATCACTAAATCATAGTGTTGGAAAATGTCTTTACAGCGTTTAATCACCGCCAAACTATGGCGATACCATAAATTATTTACTATATTCTTTAACCAAGGCTGATGAAATTTATTCGCGACTTTCGCTAATCCACTACAAATACGTTCATAATATTTATCTTGTGTGGTGAGAATATCTTCCCAATCTTTTATTTCGGCATTCTCTGGTAATGTGGCTTGGATATTTTTTTCCAAATGGCTTGCTTCAATGTCCTTGCGTAAAAAATATAAGGTTTTTTCTGCCGATTTTTGCACCGCACTTTGGTTTTTGAATCTTTGGTTTTTGAATCTTTGGTTTTTTAATAATGCTGAACCATAAAGTTGATGCGCCATATCAGGCGATAGAAAAACCTTATCAGAAAACTGATCTTTCATTAATTGATAAGTTGCCTGATCGCGCGCAAATAAATAGCAGTCTTTATGGGCGGAAAAAATGGCTGCCGATTTTTCTTTCGCTTCGGGATTAGAAAAATAAGCAGTTTGTGGCATTACAATAATGCGATTATTCGGGAAAGCTTGCACCAAGGCTTCGCGCATTCCTTGAATAGCAGGGTAGAGATCACCAAAATTGCCGCCGCCGTGGCATATTAATGTGGTGTTTGGTTTAACATATTTTTTTACTTCATCAAGATCGAAACTTTGCAAGCAACGTCTTAATCGAATATTAATTTGATAATCCTGAAAAAACGCTTCTGTTCCCGCATAAATGAGTAAATCCCCCACGTTTAAATGGAGCGGATAATCAAAATACAGCACATCATTTTTATCCACGATAACATCAAGGATTTGCTCTAAATCTTGTTTAAGGGAAACTAAAATTTCGTTCATTGTTAATCATCTTTCCTATAAAGCTGCTTATCAGCGTAAAGGGGCTATTTTAAAACAGAATGCCTTGTAGATCCAAAAGGATTGATCATCTTTACAAAAGATTACAAGCCCTTTATGCTAAGCGGCAAGTTATTCAGCCCGAGATTATTTTATGTTTTTACTCACCAAACTTATTACAGCGATCATTCTTCCGCCATTTAATGTCTTGATTTTATGGATTTTGTCTTTATTCTTTTTTAAGAAGTTGAGCTTTATTTTCGGTCTTTTGGGCATTGTCATTTTGTATGTGTTCAGCATTCCTTATACTTCGCAAAAATTGCAAGATAGTCTAACAAAACAAACGCCGCTCAGCCTTGCTGATTATAAAACTGCGCAGGCGATTGTGGTGCTAGGTGGTGGTTTGCGCGATAGTGATGAATTATTTGGCAGCCTTGCAGTTCCTGGCGTTCCCCTTGAACGATTGCGTTATGCGGCTTATTTACATAGAGAAACTCAGTTGCCGATTTTGATTACAGGCGGAACACCTAATGGCAATTCTGAAGCTAAAATAATGGCAAAAGAGCTGCAAGAGTTTTTCCACACACCAACCAGATGGTTAGAAGAAAAAGCGAAAACCACCATTGAAAATGCTCAATTTACTAAGGCGTTATTGGAAAAAGAACATATTCAGCGTATTATTTTGGTCACCAACCAATGGCATATGCAACGTGCTAAATTCCTATTTGAAAAACAAGGGTTTAGCGTTCTTCCTGCAAATGTAGGCAAAGGCGTTACGCCAGAAAGTTATGATTTAACGCTAATGCACTTTATCCCACAAGCCAGTGCAATGCCAGCTAATATGCAAGCCTTGAAGGAATGGATTGGTTATTGGAAAGAGAAATTCTCAAAATGAAAAAACAACAAAAAAAGTGCGGTGAAAAATCACCGCACTTTTTCTATGGATAAAAATAATTAAGCCATTAAATTACCAATATATTTTGATAAAGTCATAATGCTTAACACCGCCATTAAAATGACCACCAATGCTCCCGCCGCAGTCATCCAAACAGGGTGTTTGTAGTCTCCGACAATTTTACTACGATGTGCTGCGAGTAAAATTAATCCGAGTGAGATTGGCAGAATTAAACCATTTAACGTTCCAACAAAAACAAGCACTTGTGCCGGTTTTCCGATAGTTGCAAGCACGGCGGTAGAAATGACGATAAAGACAATAATCCAGCAATTTCTATGCTTAGCAATAAATGGTGAGAAAGTGGTTAAGAAAGAAACGGAGGTGTAAGCCGCCCCAATGACAGAAGTAATCGATGCTGCCCAAATCACAATACCAAAAATAATTAAACCCACATTACCTGCCACGTGAGAAAAAGGCGTTGCGGCGGGATTAGCAGGATCAAGTTTTACACCTTGCGAGACCACGCCTAACACAGCAAGGAATAACACCACGCGCATAATTGATGCGATCAAAATGGCAGAAACAGAACTTTTACTGACTTCTTTTAAAGCGTCTTTCCCCGTTATCCCTGCATCAAGTAAACGATGCGCGCCAGCAAAAGTGATATATCCACCAACCGTTCCCCCAACTAAAGTGACAATTGCAATCACATCAAGTTTTTCTGGCATAAAGGTATGAACCGCAGCCTCAGCAATTGGTGGTTGGGCATTAAGCGCAACATAGATTGTTAGTGCGATCATCACAAAGCCCATCACTTGTGCAAAGCGATCCATTATTTTTCCTGCTTCTTTAAACAAGAAAATACCAACAGCAATCGCACCACTGATAATCGCCCCCGTTTCTGCTGGCAAGCCGGTTAGGATATTTAGCCCTAACCCCGCACCGCCAACATTACCGATATTAAAGGCGAGCCCGCCCATAACAATCAATACGGCAAGAAAATACCCCGCTCCGGGTAAAACCGCATTTGCAATGTCTTGTGCCTTTTTTTCCGATACGGCGACAATTCGCCAAATATTTAGCTGTGCACCAATATCCAACAAAATAGAAAGTAAAATCACAAAGCCAAAGCTGGCAAATAAGGTTTGGGTGAACGTGGCGGTTTGCGTTAAAAAGCCTGGGCCAATGGCTGAGGTTGCCATTAAGAACGCTGCCCCCAGTAATGCACTGCGGTTTTTAATCATAAAATACTCCTGTATATTTTTTGTTATTAATTGATGTTATGTTTAATTTGATTTCAGTTGAATGTTGTGTTCCGTCAAAGCCTGACGAATTTTTTCAGCAAAAGAAATCGCGTGTTCACCATCGCCGTGCAAACAAATGCTATCCGCTTTAATTGGCACTTTTACGCCATCAACGCTTGGCACAGTGCCTTGTAGCACCATTTGCAGTACTTGGCTGATGGCTTCATCATCATTTTCTACCATTGCATCAGGGCGAGTACGCGGCACTAATGAGCCGTCTGCAAGATAATGACGATCAGCGAAGACTTCTGAAATTACTCCTAAGCCTTGTTGTTCCGCCACTTGTAACATTAAACTGCCCGATAAGCCCATTAATTTCAATTTAGGATCAAAGGCTTTTAAGGTTTGTACGATTAGGGTGGCAAGTGCTTCATCTTTTGCCGCTTGGTTATATAACGCACCGTGCGGTTTCACATAAGCCAGTGGCACAGCTTCCGCTTCACAAAGGGCTTTGATTGCACCAAGCTGATAGAGCAGACAGGCTTTCAGCTCTTCATCAGGCAGCTGCATATTGGTACGACCGAAATTTTCGCGATCAGGAAAACTTGGGTGTGCGCCTACTTGCACTTGGTTTTCTTTTGCCCAACGAATGGCTTTTCGCATTTCGTTGAAATCCCCTGCGTGTAAACCGCAAGCGACATTCGCTGAAGTAACAAGCTGCAGTAAGCGTTGATCATTACCGCAGCCTTCTGCTAAATCCACATTTAAATCAACGTGTTTCATTTACTTTTCTCCTTATGCGAGCTAAATAATCTTGGTTTTGTTGATAACGTTCGCGTGCTTCCTGATGAGAAATCACAGAAAAATGCACCGCACTTTCTAACGCATTTTGTGCTAAACGCCCGAGATCTGCTTCAATCACACAAGCAATTTTTGGATAACCGCCCGTAGTTTGTGTGTCCGCCATTAAAATAATCGGCATTCCGTCTGGCGGCACTTGCACCGTTCCCATTGGTGCGGCGTAAGAAAGCATTTCCAATGGCTGAGTGAGATTGAGTTTTTGCTCTCCACTGAAACGATAGCCCATTCGACTGCTATTTTTTTCTAATCGCCAAGGCTGGTTTTGAAAAACTTGCTGACTTTGTGCGGTGAAATGGTCAAATTCAGAGGACGGCACGAGATGAATTTTATTGGTAAAATCAATAGGTTCAATGCTGATCGTAGAAAGGAATGTGTCGCGTTTGCCTGTGGCTATGTTATCTCCCGCACGCAATAATCGCCCTTGATAACCACCAAATCCAGCTTTGAGATCGGTGCTGCAAGAACCTAGCACTTTCGGCACATTAAAACCGCCTGCTACACAAAGATAAAGATAATTTCCCATTGTGATCCGTTTAACCGTTAAACGTTGGCGTGATTTTGCTGTGTATCGCCAATAAGCATAAATCGGCTGGTCATCAAGGTAGGCTTCACATAATGCACCGGTGAAACAAAAAGGCGTATCACAATCGAAAGTTAGGCTAAAACCGCCTAGTGTCGCTTCAATGGCAGGGGTATTCGGCTCATTTTCCAGTAAAAGGTTACCTGCTTGTAATGCTAAGGCGTCCATTGCGCCTGCGTGTCCAATACCAAAATTGCGAAAGCCAAAACGCCCTAAATCTTGGATATGGGCGAAGCCATACATATTTTCAATATAAATCATAGGGTTATACTCTCCGCCACAAATTTTACGTTATCGCCAGCCATTAACAACACTGGCGGCTCTTGGCGAATATCAAATAATGGCATTTCCGTTCTGCCAAGTAATTGCCAGCCCCCTGGGGAAGTGAATGGATAAACGCCGGTTTGGCTGCCACCAATGCCCACTGAACCTGCGGGAACTTTGGTTCTTGGCTGTTCTCGTCTTGGTGTGTGTAAATTTTCAGGTAAACCGCCTAAATAAGGAAAGCCCAGTTGAAAGCCCATCATAAAAACGGTGTAAGTGGGCGCGGTGTGGCGGCGGATAATTTCTTCGGGCGTGGTGTGATGAAATTTCGCTACATCAAATAAATCTTCGCCAAATTCACCGCCATAATGCACAGGGATTTCAATTAATCGGCTTTGCCGTGTTTCTGTTTGCTGTTCGCTTTGTTGCCAATAATGTAAGACTTGTTGCTCAAGTGCGGTGGGATTTGTGTCAAAATGATAAAACAGGGTGAAATTGTTCATTCCCACCACCACTTCTTGCACATTGGGCTGCTGACGCATTTGCTCTGCAACAAGCCAAATACGTTGTTGCTTTGGTAGCTCTGCTGGCGGCGGTAAAGAACAAAGAAGAGAGCGTTCACTGGTTAAGGAAAAAGTTAGCATACATAACCCTCGTTTGTTAATGAGATGTTATTTTTCTAACGTTATTTCAACATACTGTCAAGGGAAAATGAATGATTTGGTTGAAAATAAAAAAAGCCACTTAATTTTCGTTAAGTGGCTTGGGGATTAATTAAAATAAAATTAGTGAGCCATTATCAATAGCATAATTGCCATTTTCATATCATTTTCTGACATTTCTTGATTGTTAAAAATTAATTTTTGCTTATCTTTATCCAACAAGATTTTAGCGTTAGCTTTATCCCCTTTTAACATAAGGAAATTATTGCTTCCCATTTCTGTAAGATATTGCTCAACTATATTTTCAACTTCTTGCTCGGATACCTGTTGTGTTCTTGGGTTTATTGCAAAGATATTTTTAACAAATTGAACTAACGCTTTTTTCTCTGATTCCGCAGTAATGTTAAAGCTATCAAAGGCATCGAAAACTTTTTCATTTTCTAATGCGCTCTGAAACGCTTGGCTTAAAGCAATTTTTACTTCAGCGTCAAAGGCTTTGCCTTTATCATTAAAAAGCTCAAGTTTATCAATATCTAACACAGGTTGGTTGGCTAAAATTTCTTTTTGTACTTGGCTAAGAACCTTATCATTATTGAAATCACTTTCATCAAGTTCATTTAAGCGATTTACCGCATCGCCTAAAATGTGATTTAATGAACCTTTGAATTTTAATCCTGTAATTGGTTTATTATCCAGTAAGATATTTTTAACATCATAATCAAAGTTCGTATCAATAAAGCCATTTTTCTCATTGATTTTATTTTCAATTTCAAGCTTATCTAACACAAGATCGAAATTGTTTTGGGCTTTATGAAAGGAAATTTTCTCAATTGAAATATCGGTATCGCCTTGATAAATATTTTTCCAAGGAGTTGGTGAAATATCACTTTTCCCTTTTAAATTTTCTACGTCTAAACGATCTTTATTATCGATAATTAAAGAAAATTTGCTCACATCAATTTCAGACTTACCATAGCCTTGCTGATCAAGGTCAAATTTTCCATCTAAATTCCAAGCCATTTCGACTTGATCAGCAGTCTTATGAGCCACATCGGAATAAACTTTTCCTTTAATTTCTTGCCCATAGCTCATTGTTGTTACGGTTCTTAATGGATTTTTGCCATTGTCAGCGAAATAGGCTTGGGTATCTTGCGTTTTTTCTACTTCTGTATCGGCAGAAAATAGCGCAAAAGAAAAGTCATTTAAAGTGATAGGGCCGTGGTGAATTTTCCCCACAAAAGGAATTGTTCCGTTTAATTCTTCGCCTTTTATTTCAAGCTGATAACGTACATCAGAACTAAAAAAACCACGATCTAAAATCGCATCTTTAATTTGTACGGAATAACCAGTATCAGCGAAAGATTGTTGTAACTGCTGATTGCTTAATTGAATGTAGTCGATATATTTTTGTTCGGCGATTTTTCCTGTGTACCACGCACCGCCGCACCAAGCACCGCCCAGAATGGCAATTAATCCGATTGATAAAGCTGATTTTTTCATTAGTTTTCCTTTTTTATGAAAATAAAATTTGTTGAAAAATAACACAATTGTAAAATAATCGCAAAGAATAATAAAAAAGAGCGGTGCTTTTTGAGGAAATTTTATAACAAAAAATGGGGAAAGCCCCCATTTTTGTGATGTTTAATGAATTACTCTGGACGTACGCCTAGTGTGTGGCAAATGGCATAAGTTAATTCGCTGCGGTTTAGGGTGTAGAAATGGAAATCTTTCACTCCTTCACGAGAAAGCACGCGCACCATATCCATTGCGATGCTCGCCGCAACAAGGTTTCTGGTAGTTTGGTCGTTCTCCAATCCTTCATACATTTTTGCCATCCACGCAGGAATCTTCACATTGGTGATCGCTGCCATTTTTTGTAGCTGTTTGAAATTGGTAACAGGCAAGATCCCTGGCACAATCTCCGCATCAATACCGATAGAAGCACAGCGATCGCGGAAGCGTAAATAGCTGTCAATATCAAAGAAAAATTGAGTAATAACGTGATTTGCACCCGCATCAATTTTGCGTTTTAAATTGATCAAATCTGCTTGGGCAGATTTTGCTTCTGGGTGTACTTCAGGGTATGCCGCCACGGAAATATCAAAATCAGCCACGGAACGCAATAATTCCACTAAATCTGACGCATAGAAAGGCTTTTTGTCGTATCCAGCTGGCTCATCACCGCGCAATGCCACAATGCGGCGGATACCGCTATCCCAATAATCTTGGGCAATTTTTTTCAACTCTTCTGGTGTGGCGTCAATTCCGGTTAAGTGCGGTGCTGCTTCCAAGCCTGTTTCTTGCTTAATATGTTTCACCACACTGTGAGTGCGATCACGTTCCCCTGAATTTGCCCCATAGGTGACGGAAACGAATTTCGGTTTTAGCACTTTTAAACGATGAATGGAATCCCACAGAATTTTTTCCATATTTTCATTTTTTGGTGGGAAGAACTCAAAAGACACGTTGATGTCGCCGTTAATGCCTGATAAGTGGTTGTTTAATGTATCAATTTCCTTTGCATAGCTCATAATTTTGTATCCTTTTTTATTGTTATGATTGTCTATCTAGACTGCTTTACGTCTATAAGATAGAGAGAAAAGGAATATGTGTCAATTTCAAAAATTTCATTGTTTTTATGAAGTAAATTCATATTATTCATAATTAAAGCTATTTGTTGTCGTAGGGCAAATTGGTTATACTTTCAAAACATTGATCGCTGAGGACAAGAAGTCTATGAATAAAAAAGTAAAAATTATTGGCATTCTTTCTGTTATCACTGCTTCCTTAGCATTGGGGGCGCAGTTTTACACAAATCATAAAATTGATCAGCTTTTACAGCAGTTTCCCTACCAATTAAGCGATCAAATCAGCTTAAATGTGGCGGAGCAAGATAAAAATTTCTTTACACGTCAGTTGATTTTCAGTCTTATCGATGAAAAATCTGCCAAATCAAGTCAAATTATTGCCACAAAAATCACCGCACTTCCTTTTGCAGTTTTAGCTGATTCTGAACTGGTGGCCGAATTTGTTCGGGAATTAAACAAAAATTTTAAAGTTACGATTGATAAAAATAACATTACTAGCAAATTTTCTGTGATTGGGGATTATTCGCAAACCAATATTCATACTCAATTCCGCGATTTAACTAATAAAGCACAAGACTTAAATATCGATTTGAATTTTATTTCTAAAAATAAATATATGGAAGTTCAAACGCAATTAAGTGGCTTTAATTATGATCATAATTCCAAGTTAGAACAACTTGATCTTAATGCAACTTTAATTCCTTTGAATGAAAGCAAGTATGATTTAGAAAGTCTTAGTGTAAAGCTAAAAGATTCTACCATTTATCTTCTAAATGGTGAAAATACAACCATTAAATTAAATGGTTTGGATTACAATTTTAATAAATCTCTTTTAACCAATGCATATAGTCTTAAAACTAAGATTAAAGCAAATGCGTTTTCTATTTTTAATAAGAATAATAAAGAGCAGTCCATTAATCTTAACGATGTTGATTTTTCAATAAGTCAAAATGAAATTCCTGCGGGTATAAGTTATTCTCAGCTGTTTGCATTATTGCAAAATGATGAAAAAATAGATTATGCGAAACTACTTGATTTAGCCATTGACTTGCTTACAAAAAATAAAGATATTTCCCTAGATTTTAACGTAGGAAAAACGACTATTCCTTTTAAGAAAGCAGTAAAACCATTGACTATTGATAAGTTAGCCTTGGATTTTAATGGCGATTTAGCAGATATAAATAATGCTAGTTTTAAAACTTCATTGGCAGTAGGTGAGATTAAAAATGAGGAAAAAAATCGTGAGTTTGAGATGAAAGGTACGCATTTCAAACAATCTATCCAAGGTTTTGATTTGGCCACTCGACTTTTCTTACTTCGCACATTAATCATTGATTTGATTGAAGGGAGGGAAACGCTAGATAAAAAGGCGATGATGGAGAAAATAGAATATTTGGCGAATCATTACCAACAAAATTCTGAAACGGATTTCTCGGTGCAAAGTATTAGTGGTCTTAATAATGTTTACCTCAAAAATCTAGTCATTAAATCGAAGGACGAATTTGATAAAAATGATTCTTATCAGGGTAATTATGGCATAAATCTTGAAGAATATTTAAACAAATCTGGTGATTTTAAATTAACAAATTTAAAGTTTGAGTTGCCGATTAAGTTAGAGAGTGTTTCTTCTGTAATTCCGGTTTATTTATGTACGCAAACTGTTTTTTGTGCTATTTATTCAGATAAAGATGCCACTGATCTTACAAATAAGTGGATAAAAAATGCTGTTATTAAAACAGATTTGACGATAAATAATGGCCTTTTACAAGGAATAATTTCAACTTCTTCTAATGATTATTCAATGCCATTTAATATTTCGTTAGATCTATCGAGTAAGAAACTTAGTTCAGCAAATAGCAAAGAATCCATAGAATTATTATGGAAACAAAAAAATGCGTTTACAGATCTCAATATTAATTTATCATTAGGAAACCGTTTATTTAAAGATAATTCAATTTGGCCAGAATATGCAGAAAAATCGGCTGATTGGTCTTTATTAATTAATTCCGTGAAACCCGATGGGGAACTGAGTCCCTATTTAGTGGAAAATGGAGAAAATTATGAATTCCATTTACAAAAAACGGGAGAATCCTTATTGATTAATGGTACAGAAATTTCGCAACCTAAAGCAGAGTAGTGAAAAATCGGGCTGACCTAGAATAGCTAATTCCATAATCACTAATATTAAAGTGCGGTGAAAAAATTAACAAAATTTCGAGCCTCTCCCACAATTTGTGTAAATGCCTGTTTCTGAGATAATACATTAGATACAGGTATTTTATTATGAACGAAAAACAACTCCACGCCTTGGCAGCAGAATTTGCCAAACACCTCAAAACGCCGGAAGACCTTAATCAGTTTTCTCGAATGCTCAAAAAAATCACGGTCGAAGCAGCCCTAAACGCGGAACTGACTGACCACCTTGGTTATGAAAAACATCAGCCACGAAAAGGCAAAAATGCGCGTAACGGCTATACGTCCAAAACTGTGATGTGTGATGAGGGTGAAATGGAAATTGATACCCCTCGTGACCGTGAGGGCACCTTTGAACCGCAGCTTATCAAGAAAAACCAAACCCGAATTACCGGAATGGACGAGCAGATTATCGCCTTATATGCCAAAGGCTTAAGCAATCAAGAAATCGTCGAAATGTTCAAAGAACTCTATGATGCTGATGTGTCAACGAGCTTGATTTCTCGCGTGACAGATTCGGTTAAAGAGCGCGTCTTGGAATGGCAAAATCGCCCGCTTGATGCGGTGTATCCGATTGTTTATTTGGATTGCATCGTGGTCAAAGTGCGTCAAGACGGGCGGATTATCAACAAGTCCGTCTTTGTGGCGTTGGGTGTGAATTTGGAGGGGCATAAAGAATTACTCGGACTCTGGATTGCCGAAAACGAAGGCGCGAAGTTCTGGGCAAACGTGCTAACAGAGCTGCAAAATCGCGGTTTAAAAGACATTTTAATTGCGTGTGTGGACGGTTTAAAAGGCTTTCCTGACGCCATTAATGCCGTTTATCCCCAAACCAAGATTCAGCTTTGCATTGTGCATTTGGTGCGTAATAGTTTGAAATATGTGTCATGGAAAGATTACAAGGCGGTGACTGCGGATTTAAAACAGGTGTATCAAGCCCCGACGGAGATGCAAGCACGCGAGAATTTGACCGCACTTTCGCAAAAATGGCAGGAAAAATACCCGCTTGTAGCGAGAGGTTGGGAGGAGAATTGGGCGAATATCGCGACATTTTTTGATTATCCGTCGGCTATTCGCAAAGCGATTTATACCACCAATGCGGTGGAGTCACTCAATAGCGTGATTCGGCGAGTCATTAAAAAACGCAATGTATTCCCGACGGATGAGTCGGTGTTCAAGGTAATATGGCTGGCGATGAAAGATGCGTCAAAGAAATGGACAATGCCGATTCAAAACTGGAAACAGGCAATGAATCGTTTTATGATTGATTTTGGTGATCGCCTCGACGATCACCGTTAAGTTGAAATGGGTGTTTACACAGAATTTGGGATAGGGTCAAAATTTCCACCGCACTTTTTCTCTCTTTACTTTACAAATCGCAAAATCCCCCTACAATAACCGCCTTTACGCATTTACCTTGAGTGAATGCCTGACTTGTAATCAGACACAAAGAGAAATTTATGACAACCACATTTAAACCAGAACTGCTTTCACCCGCAGGTTCGTTAAAAAATATGCGCTATGCCTTTGCTTATGGCGCTGATGCCGTTTATGCAGGGCAGCCACGTTATAGCTTGCGTGTGCGCAACAATGAATTTAACCACGCCAATCTAAAAATTGGGATTGATGAAGCGCACGCGCTAGGCAAAAAATTCTATGTGGTGGTGAATATTGCACCGCACAATTCCAAATTAAAAACCTTTATTAAAGATCTTCAGCCTGTGGTGGAAATGAAGCCCGATGCCTTAATTATGTCTGACCCAGGGTTGATTATGCTAGTGCGTGAACATTTCCCCGATATTGACATTCACCTTTCGGTGCAAGCCAATGCAGTGAACTGGGCAACGGTGAAATTCTGGAAACAAATGGGGCTAACTCGCGTGATTTTATCCCGCGAACTTTCAATTGATGAAATTGCTGAAATTCGCCAACAAGTGCCAGATATGGAAATTGAAATTTTCGTCCACGGTGCATTATGTATGGCCTATTCAGGGCGTTGCTTGCTTTCAGGTTACATCAACAAGCGCGATCCAAACCAAGGCACTTGCACCAATGCGTGCCGTTGGGAATATTCGGTAGAAGAAGGCAAGGAAGACGAAGTGGGCAACATTGTTGGCAATGAAATCCCTGTGAAAAATGTTGCGCCAACCTTGGGCGAAGGGCAAACCACGGACAAAGTCTTCTTACTTGCAGAAAGCCAGCGTCCAGAAGAAAAAATGTCTGCCTTTGAAGACGAACACGGCACTTATATTATGAACTCAAAAGATCTGCGCGCCGTGCAACACGTTGAAAAACTCACACAAATTGGGGTTCATTCACTAAAAATTGAAGGGCGCACCAAATCTTTCTATTATTGCGCAAGAACCGCACAGGTTTACCGTAAGGCCATTGATGATGCTGCCGCAGGCAAACCTTTTGATGAAAGCTTAATGGATACCCTTGAAAGCCTTGCACACCGTGGCTATACCGAGGGCTTTTTACGCCGCCATACGCACGATGAATACCAAAACTACGACTATGGCTATAGCATTTCTGAGCGTCAGCAATTTGTCGGCGAATTTACCGGCGTGCGTAAAGATGGCTTAGCCGAAGTGGCAGTAAAAAATAAATTCTTACTTGGTGACGAAGTGGAATTAATGACGCCGAAAGGCAATATCGTGTTCAAAATTGAACGTATGCTAAATCGCAAAGGGGAAGAAGTAGAAGCGGCGCTAGGGGACGGACATTTTGTTTTCTTAGATGTACCAGAAGATTTGGATTTAGATTATGCCTTGCTAATGCGAAACTTGGTGAACGCCAATACGCGCAATCCACACGCAAATGAAAAATAATTGTTAAAAATAGCAATTAATTGTTAAAAAATTGTTGCAGATCAAATTTTTTAGCGTATAATTCACTCATACCCTAAAAAGTATGACTCCAAATATTTTCAGCCCTTCTTTGAAGGGCTTTTTTTATGCCTGTTTTAGAATGATGAGATGATCTATTGAATTCTATGCAACAACACCAACACTTCATAATGTGCCGTATTAGGAAACATATCAAAAAGTTGGATTTTTTGTGCTTGGTAGTTGGCTAATTCTTGCAAGTCTTTGCCCATTGAAACCGCATTGCAGCTGGAATATAAAATAAAGTGCGGTTGTAATTTATTGAGAAATTGAGCCAACTCTTTGCCGATGCCACGGCGTGGCGGATTGACGATGAGCAAATCTGGTTTTTCATTTTGTGCTAAGGCGAAATTTGCTGCATCTAAGGATTGAAACTTCACCTGTGCTAAGCCCAATTTTTCTGCTGACAAGCTGGCACTAGCAATCGCTGATGGGGAAATTTCAATGCCGGTTAATTGCACGTTTACACCTTTTTGTTGCAAGATCGCTGCACAATGCAAGCCAAATCCCCCTACGCCGCAAAACAGATCCCAGATTTTGCTAATGGGAAGATCTTTAATCCATTGCTGTGCCGTGCCGTATAAGCCTTCTGCCACCTTTGGATTGGTTTGGAAAAAGCCTTGTGGGCGAATAAATAACGGAATTTGGTTAAAACTTTCAGCGAGCTGTTTTTGTTCCGTGAGAAAAATTTCTTCTTCCCCTTCTAAAATCGCTGCGTGTTTCGGTTGAATATTGAGGCTTACCACTTTTATTTGTGGTAAGTTTGCTAATAATTGTGGTAATTCTCGTTGAATAAGCGCCAGTTTGGCGGTAGATCGCAACACAAAACGCAACATTAATGTGCCGTTACTTTGGCTTTCGGTGAGTAAAATATATTTCAGTTCACCTTTGCGTTTCGCGATATTATAAGGCACTAAGCCCGCGCGCCCGATAAAGGTTTTTAATTGGGCAAAAATCTCAGTGAAATGCGTAGGGTAGAGTAAACAATCGGATAAATCCACCGCACTTTGCGGATCATTGGGATCGGTCAAAATGCCTAAAATCGGACGTTCCACCGAACCGCTCACCACCATTTTGGCTTTGTTACGAAAACCTTGTTGTGCAGAAGTATAAGGTGGCAACCATTCAAGCTGTGATTGATCAATCCCATTAAGTTGTTGAACTAAATGCGCTTTTTTCTCATCAAGCTGTTTGGTATAAGGCATTTCAAGCCATTGGCAAGAACGGCATTGTCCTGCCATAAAGTGTGGACAAACTGGCATTGCTGACATTTAGGCACTCGCTAACCAAGTTTGTTGAAGTGCGGTCAATTTTTGCTGGTTTTCTTGCCAACGTGATGATTTTTCTAAAGTTTTCCAATCTAATTGGCTACGCTTAAACAAACCTTGCAAACGTTGTTGGCGCAGGGCATATTGCTCAGCTGTTTCTTGCGGTTGGAAATGATCCAATACTTGGATCACACCTTCGCGTTCGTTACATAGCAATAGTAAATCGCACCCTGCATTGAGTGATTGCTGACAACGTGCCACAAAATCCCCCATAAAGCCTGCGCCTTTCATTCCTAAATCATCAGAGAAAATTGCCCCTTTAAAACCAAGCTGCTGGCGGAGTACTTGTTGTAACCAGTAAGCGGAGCCGCTAGCAGGTTGCGGATCGCATTGGGTATAAATCACGTGTGCAGGCATTACGGCATCAAGATAATTTTCCGCAATCAGTTGTTGAAATGGCACAATATCCTGATTAAAAATCTCTGCTTTTGAGCGCTCATCATACGGCGTTTCAAGGTGAGAATCTGCCAGAACCTGTCCGTGTCCGGGGAAATGCTTGCCTGTGCTGGCCATTCCTGCTTGCTTCATTCCAATAATAAATTGACGTGCGAGATCAAGAGTTTGTGTGGCTTCATCGTGAAAACTGCGATCACCAATAGCGCGGCATTGATGGCCTAAATCCAGCACGGGCGCAAAACTTAAGTCAATATCCAGCGCGATCATTTCTGCCGCCATTTGCCAACCCGCTTGCAATGCCATTGCTTGTTGCTGTTGCGGATCGGCAATTAGGCTAGCGAAACTTTGCATTGCGGGCAGTTGGGTAAAGCCTTCACGAAAACGTTGTACACGCCCGCCTTCTTGATCGACGGTAATCAATAAGGGTTTCTTTACTTTCTGCCGTAAGGTAGCGACAAGATGTTGAATTTGCTCACGATCATAAAAGTTGCGGGTAAATAAAATTACGCCAGCGACTAAGGGGTGCGCAAGCAATTCTAATTCTTCTTGGCTAACTTCTTGTCCAGTAAGATCGATAAGTAACGCTGACATTGAAATCCTTATTGCAATTTATTCAAACGAAGATATAAACGGTAATTGACGCTTTGTTCTGTTGGTGGAACAGGCGTTAAGTTGGTTTGTTGGCTTGGTTGCAGCAGCAAACTAGAGGGCGCCTTTAAATTCGGCTCTTCCCCTTGGGTTACGCCATTTTTGTTATACCAAAAGAAATAATAAGCCACATCAAGCTGCTGCTGACTTTTGTTTTTCAACCAAACATTGTTGCTGCGTAATTTTGTTTCAATCAACGGCGCAAGATTGGCTTCTACATTTAAAATAGGCTCATTTTCGCTCACAATATTTTGCGAAGGTATGGAACTACAAGCCGCAAGCAATAGGCTTAATCCGCACAGAAAAAACAGTTTTTTCATTATTTTGCCAACATTTTTCCTAAAGGTTCACCACCAAGTAAGTGCATATGTAAATGATACACCTCTTGTCCACCGTGTTTGTTGCAATTAACGATTAAGCGATAGCCATCTTGTGCAATGCCTTCTTGCTCAGCCAGCTTAGCCGCCACAGTAAATAAACGCCCTAATGCCACTTCATCTTGTTCGGTAACTTCATTCACGGTTGGGATCAGTTTATTCGGAATAATCAAAATATGGGTTGCCGCTTGTGGTGAAATATCACGAAATGCGGTGACTAATTCATCTTGATAAACGATATTCGCTGGGATTTCTTTACGAATAATTTTGCTGAAAATGGTTTCTTCTGCCATAGGAAAATCCTTGTGTTAGAGAACTAAAAGTGAAGTTATTTTATCAGAATAGTGCGGTAGAAAATAATAAAATTTTCACCGCACTTTTGTGTATTAAGAGATGAATTTAAATTGGAAAAATTTGGCTATATCCACTTGGCATTTTGACTGTTAGGCTGAGTTCGCCGCCCATTTTTTCCACATAGCGTTTTAGGGTAGAAAGTTTAACATCATTCCCGCGTTGCTCTAATTGGGCGATAGCAGATTGAGAAACGCCGATGGCTTCAGCCATTTCTCGCTGAGAAAGTGCCAATTTTTCGCGTAACATTGCAAGTCCTGTTTCCAAAATTAACTCATCAGACATTTCTTTTATTTTTTGTTGTGTCTCTGCGGTTTCTTGTGAGATTAACTCATCTAGCGTGGTATATTTAGTCATCTTTTTTCTCCAAGGTTGCTAAATAAGCGGAAAATTCATTGTCAGCTAATCTGATCATTCGATTGTAGAATTGTTTGTCACCACTTTTATCCCCTGCGCATAAAACAATAGCTTGGCGCAGTGGATCAAAAGCAAAAAATGCGCGAATAGGTTTGCCTTGATGTTGAACGCGCAGTTCTTTCATATTGACATATTTTGAACCTTTTACTGTATCAGCATAAGGACGCGACAACTGTGGCCCATAAAATCTTAAGTTATTTAATGAAGTTAAAACAGCGATACGGCATTCTTCATCTTGCTTGCTTAACCAAGATTTGAATTGTTCTGTTGCAATTACCGTCCATTTTCTCTGTTCTTTCATTTTTATTAGAGTACCTAGAAATTTGTAAGCATTTTATAATAGTTAGATTATCAAAACAATAATCTATGTATTATCATTTTTCATTGGTTGAATCAGATAGCGAATTTGTTTGTTGCAGTTTTGTTAAATTTAAGTTTTATAATGTTGCGATATGTTAAATCAATGTTGTAAAAATTGATTTACAACAAATTTTATAAAAAATAAAATCTTTTTTAGTTTAAAGTTCAGGACATATCCCTTAGAATTAGCACATAACTTTTAGGGGGTAGAATGAAAAAAGAAAATGCCGTGAGTTTTATGGCAACGCCAACAGAAATGGCGCAATTAGCCGAAAATATCGCGACCTATAAAGCGACTAAAAATCAATTCTATTCTTTTCTTTCCGCAATTTCTGCAGGCGCATTTATTGCCCTTGCTTTTGTTTTTTATACAACAACACAAACCGGTCTCTCCAACGTGTCTTGGGGCTTAGCCAAGCTTGTAGGTGGTTTAGTTTTCTCTGTTGGGGTGATTATGGTGGTTGTCTGTGGCTCGGAATTGTTTACTTCATCAACAATGACGCTGGTTGCACGTGCAGGGCAACGCATTAATACAATTCAAATGTTACGCAACTGGATTGCCGTTTATGCCGGTAATTTTTTAGGTGCTATCGTTATCGCTGGACTCATTTGGTTTGCTGGGCAAACAATGGCTGTGAATGGACAATGGGGGTTAACCATTCTAAAAACCGCACAGCATAAGATTCATCATAGTTGGTTTGAAGCCTTTAGTTTAGGTATTTTGTGTAACATTATGGTATGTATTGCAGTTTGGATGAGCTATGCTGGAAAGACCTTGACTGATAAAGCATTCATTATGATCTTGCCAATTGGTTTATTTGTTTCTTCTGGTTTTGAACATAGTGTAGCAAATATGTTTATGATTCCACTTGGTATCATTACAGCGCATTGCAGTTCTGCGGAATTTTGGCAAGCTATCGGGTTGAATGCTGAGCAATTTGCTGATTTAGATGTATATCATTTTGTCGTAAAAAATCTTATCCCTGTTACGCTTGGTAATATTGTTGGTGGCGGGGTATGTATTGCATTAATGCAGTGGTTTACTAATAAACCACATTCACATTAGTTTGGCGTAAGAGCGGTTGTTTTTTTCATCGTTTTTACATAATTAAATTTTATTTACGTTAAAGGAAAATAGTAATGACTCAATTAACTGAAGCGCAACAAAAAGCGTGGGAAGGATTTACCCCAGGCGATTGGCAAACAGAAGTCAATGTACGTGACTTTATCCAAAAAAACTATACCCCTTATGAAGGTGATGAATCATTCCTTGCTGGTGCGACTGAAGCAACAACCAAATTATGGAATGAAGTAATGGAAAAAATTAAGGTTGAGAACAAAACTCACGAACCTTATGACATTGATACAGATACTCCATCAACAATTACTTCACATAAACCGGGTTATATCGATCAAAATTTAGAAAAAATTGTGGGTTTACAAACAGATGCCCCATTAAAACGTGCCATTATGCCTTATGGCGGAATTAAAATGGTAAAAGGCTCTTGCCAAGTTTACCGTCGCGAATTAAAACCTGAAATTGAACATATCTTTACGGAATATCGTAAAACCCATAATCAAGGGGTATTTGATGTTTATACACCAGATATTTTACGTTGCCGTAAATCAGGTGTTATCACTGGATTACCAGATGCTTATGGTCGTGGTCGTATTATCGGGGATTATCGTCGCTTAGCACTTTATGGTGCCGATTTCTTGATGAAAGATAAATTTAAACAATTTAATTCATTACAAGAAAAATTAGAACGTGGTGAAGATATTCAAGCTACTATTCAATTACGTGAAGAAATTGCAGAACAACATCGTGCATTAGGTAAAATTAAAGAAATGGCGGCGTCTTACGGTTTTGATGTATCTAACCCAGCAACAAATGCACAAGAAGCCGTACAATGGACCTATTTTGCCTACCTTGCTGCAGTAAAATCACAAAATGGTGCAGCGATGTCTTTCGGTCGTGTATCAAGCTTCTTAGATATTTATATTGAACGTGATCTAAAAGCAGGAAAAATTACTGAACAAGAAGCACAAGAATTAATTGATCATCTTGTTATGAAATTACGTATGGTGCGTTTCTTACGTACACCAGAATACGATCAATTATTCTCTGGCGATCCAATGTGGGCAACCGAAACATTGGCAGGTATGGGCTTAGATGGTCGTACATTAGTAACCAAAAACAGCTTCCGTATCTTGCACACACTTTACACAATGGGACCTTCACCAGAACCAAACTTAACTATTCTTTGGTCTGAACAATTACCAGAAGCATTCAAACGCTATTGTGCTAAAGTGTCTATTGATACTTCTTCTGTCCAATACGAAAATGATGATCTGATGCGTCCAGACTTCAATAGTGATGATTATGCGATTGCTTGTTGTGTAAGCCCAATGGTCGTTGGTAAACAAATGCAATTCTTTGGTGCCCGTGCAAACCTTGCAAAAACCTTATTATACGCAATCAATGGTGGTATTGATGAAAAATCAGGTATGCAAGTTGGCCCTAAAACAGCACCAATTACAGATGAAGTGTTAGATTTCGATACCGTAATGGAACGTATGGACAGCTTTATGGATTGGTTAGCAACGCAATACGTTACCGCATTGAACATTATTCACTTTATGCACGATAAATATGCTTATGAAGCAGCCTTAATGGCGTTCCACGATCGTGATGTATTCCGTACAATGGCTTGTGGTATTGCAGGGCTTTCTGTTGCCGCAGACTCTTTAGCCGCGATTAAATATGCTAAAGTGAAACCTGTGCGTGGGGATATTAAAGATAAAGACGGTAATGTGGTTGCCTCTAATGTGGCGATTGATTTTGAAATTGAAGGCGAATATCCACAATTCGGTAACAACGATAGCCGCGTTGATGACTTAGCGGTTGATCTTGTTGAGCGCTTTATGAAAAAAATTCAAACGCATCATACTTACCGCAATGCAACTCCAACACAATCCGTGCTTACCATTACGTCTAACGTGGTTTATGGTAAGAAAACAGGTAATACACCTGATGGTCGTCGTGCAGGTGCGCCATTTGGACCAGGTGCAAACCCAATGCACGGACGCGATCAAAAAGGTGCAGTAGCGTCATTAACTTCTGTGGCGAAACTTCCATTTGCTTATGCGAAAGATGGTATTTCTTACACCTTCTCAATCGTACCAAATGCATTAGGTAAAGATTACGAAGCACAAAAACGTAATCTTGCAGGCTTAATGGATGGTTACTTCCACCACGAAGCCACTGTTGAAGGGGGACAACATTTAAACGTGAACGTAATGAACCGTGAAATGTTGTTAGACGCAATGGAAAATCCAGAAAAATATCCACAATTAACCATTCGTGTTTCTGGTTACGCCGTGCGTTTCAACTCTTTAACTAAAGAGCAACAACAAGACGTGATTACGCGTACTTTCACGCAAGCAATGTAATTATGTTGTAGCATAAAAAGAAATTAAGGGAACATAGAGGAAATCTATTGTTCCCTTAAATTTATCTGCCATATAATAAGTGCGGTAGTTTTTTACCAAGTTTTTTATCTCATTCCACTTTTCAACAGGAGATGTTATGAAACATACCAAATCCAAATTAGCCGTATTGACGCTTTCCGCTCTTTTTGTACTCACAGCTTGTACCTCAAATCAACAACATGCTGAACAGCAATTACAAGAGCAAGCCGTGCTAGGCTTAAACTGGGTACAACAATCTGGTGAATATCAAGCCTTAGCCTATCAAGCCTTTAATATGGCAAAAATTGCCTTTGACCAAGCGAAAGCTACCAAAGGTAAAAAGAAAGCGGTTGTAGTGGATCTTGATGAAACAATGATGGACAACAGTGCTTATGCGGGTTGGCAAGTGCAAACAGGTCGCAGTTTTAATGGTGATGACTGGACACGTTGGGTGAATGCACGGCAGACCGCGGCTGTACCGGGCGCAGTTGAATTTAATAACTATGTAAACAGCCACAACGGTAAAGTTTTCTATGTTTCTAATCGCAAAGATGCCATAGAGAAAGCGGCTACACTTGATGATTTAAAAACACTGGGTTTTGTTGGCGCAAGTGAAAACACGCTCTATTTGAAAAAAGACCAATCAAATAAATCCCCTCGCTTTGCAGAAATAGAGAAACTTGGCTATGACATCGTCCTTTATGTGGGTGATAATCTCAATGATTTCGGTGATGCGACTTATAAAAAATCCAATGCAGAACGCAGAACATTTGTGCAAGAAAATAACCAATTATTTGGTAAAAAATTTATTATGCTACCAAACCCTAACTATGGTGATTGGGAAGGGGGATTATCACAAGATTATTATAAAAGCGCTGAGCATCGGCTTAATATCCGCCACAACGCAATTAAAGCATGGGATGGAAAATAAATTTTTTCACCAAGATTAAGCGATAATATGAACAATCTGCCTATGTCCCAATAGGCAGATTAATTTCTATTTAATTCTCGCAGGGCGAGCTAAATGCTCAAGAGCATTAAATAGAAATTAACGAATTTACATTTTCTCTAACAAAGGAATATTATGTCGGTTTTAGCACGTTACCATTCTTATGAATCCTGTGGCACCGTTGATGGGCCAGGTATTCGCTTTATTTTATTTTTACAAGGCTGTTTAATGCGTTGTAAATATTGCCATAATCGTGATACTTGGGATTTACACGGTGGCAAAGAAATTTCCGTAGAAGAATTAATGAAAGAAGTGGTAACTTATCGCCATTTTATGAATGCAACTGGTGGTGGCGTAACCGCATCTGGTGGTGAAGCCGTATTGCAAGCAGAGTTCGTGCGTGATTGGTTCCGCGCTTGTAAAAAAGAAGGAATTCACACTTGCTTAGATACTAATGGCTTTGTACGCCATTATGATCATATTATTGATGAACTGCTTGATGTTACTGATTTAGTTTTGCTCGATCTAAAAGAACTCAATGATCGCGTTCACCAAAATTTGATCGGCGTGCCAAATAAACGTACGCTTGAATTTGCTAAATATTTACAAAAACGCAATAAGCCAGTTTGGATTCGTTATGTTGTTGTACCTGGTTGGACGGACAGTGATGAAGATGTGCATTTGCTCGGCCAATTTATTCAGCATATGGATAACATCGAAAAAGTTGAGCTGCTTCCTTACCACCGTTTAGGCGCGCACAAATGGGAAACAATGGGCGAAAAATACGAATTAGAAGATGTTAAACCGCCAACAAAAGAATCCCTTGAGCATATTAAACAGATTTTGGAAGGCTATGGTCAAACTGTAACCTATTAATTTATAAATTTTTGTGTAAACCGTGCTAGAATAGTGCGGTTTTTTTTCAGCAGATTTAACAAATAGAACAAAGGTAATCAATGAAACCCTCTATTATCAGTAAATTAGATAGTTTAAATGAACGCCACGAAGAGCTAGAAGCCTTGCTTGGTGATGCCTCAGTCATTAGCGATCAAGAAAAATTTCGTGCCTATTCAAAAGAATATGCCCAACTTGAAGATGTGGTGAAATGCTTTGCACGCTGGAAACAGTTAAATAGCAATATGGAAGAAGCTGAATTATTGCTCGATGATCCAAGTATGCGTGAAATGGCACAAGAAGAAATTGAAGAATGCAAAACCGAAATTGAGCAAGTAGAAGCGCAATTACAAATTTTATTACTGCCGAAAGATCCTAATGACGAATATAACTGCTATTTAGAAATCCGCGCAGGAACGGGCGGTGATGAAGCAGGGATCTTCGCAGGTGATTTATTCCGTATGTACAGCCGCTATGCGGAAAGTAAGCGTTGGCGTGTGGAAATGCTCAGTGCGAATGAAAGCGAGCAGGGCGGTTATAAAGAAGTGATCGTCAAAATCAGTGGTGAAAATGTGTATGGTCAGTTAAAATTTGAATCAGGCGGACACCGAGTTCAACGCGTGCCAAAAACGGAATCGCAAGGACGAATTCATACTTCCGCTTGTACCGTGGCGGTCATGCCAGAATTGCCAGAAAGCGAATTGCCAGAAATTAACCCAGCGGATTTGCGCATTGATACTTATCGTTCATCAGGTGCAGGCGGTCAGCACGTTAATACTACCGATTCAGCGGTGCGAATCACCCATATTCCAACAGGCATTGTAGTGGAATGTCAAGAAGAGCGTTCACAACATAAAAACAAAGCCAAAGCAATGTCAGTGCTAGCTTCTCGCATTGTGCAAGCAGAGCAAGAGCGCCAAGCCGCGGAGCAAGCCGACACACGCCGCAACTTGTTAGGCTCGGGCGATCGTTCGGATAAAATCCGTACCTATAACTATCCACAAGGCCGTGTTACCGATCACCGCATCAACCTAACAATCTATCGCTTAGATGAAGTGATGAACGGCAAAATGGACGAATTAATCCAACCAATCATCACCGAATACCAAGCTGATCAGCTTGCAGCGTTATCAGATCAAGGATAATTAGCCAGTTAATTCGCTAAGAAAAAAGAAAAGTGCGGTATAAAAACGAGAAAAAATACTGTAACTTAATATAATAAAAAAGGCTTGATTTTCACATCAAGCCTTTTGTTTTACCTTAATTTTTATTGCACCAACAAATAAAAGTTGGTTTTGCCACGCAAAATATTTAACGCGATAGTAGAAGGTTTATCTTTGAGTGATTTACGCAGTTGGTCTAGGCTCTCAACTGGAGAGCGGTTTATGCCGATAATCACATCACCGTCTTTTAAGCCTAAGCGTTGAGCCAGAGAGTTATCCTTAACTTTGCTGATCGCCACGCCTTTTTGCCCTTTTTCGTTGTAGTTACTTAGCTCAGCACCTTCTAAGGCTGGAAGAACATTGTCTGCACTGGCTTTGGCTTGCTCATCGGTTTGTAAGGTAACTTTAGCGGTTTTGCTATCACCATCACGCAAGTAAGTCAGCTCAATTTCTTTGCCTGCGCCAGTGGTTGCGATTTTAGCGCGCAATTCTGCAAAACTTGCTAATTTTTGACCATTCATTGCGGTAATGACATCGCCCGCTTGAATGCCAGCTTTTTCTGCGGCTGAATCAGGCAACACTTCACTCACAAATGCCCCTTGTTGAGTGCTAAGTTTTAAGGCTTTTGCCAGATCTGCATTTAATTCCGCGCCTTTAATACCTAATAAACCACGGCGAACTTCACCAAATTCCAAAATTTGGTTTACTAAGTTATTTGCCATATTACTTGGAATAGCAAAGGCGATCCCTGCATTACCACCACTTGGTGAAATAATTGCAGTATTAATACCAATTAATTCACCGTTTAAGTTGAGCAATGGGCCACCTGAATTACCACGGTTTACGGCGGCATCAGTCTGAATGTAATTTTCATAGCTACCACGTTCGGAACCAGTGGAACGCCCAAGCGCTGAAACAATGCCAGAAGTAACAGTTTGTCCTAATCCGAAAGGATTTCCAATCGCCACAGTAAAATCACCTACGCGTAATTGATCAGAGTTCGCCATCTTAACTGCGGTGAGATTTTTTGGATTTTCTAACTCCAATAATGCCACATCAGAAAGCTCATCTGCACCCACAAGTTTGGCTTTAAATTCACGCCCATCTTCAAGTTTTACGGTGATTTTATCCGCTTGATCAATAACGTGATTATTGGTTAGCACATAGCCTTTTTCCGCATTAATAATCACCCCAGAACCAATACCTTTAAAGTTACGCGGTGAATTATTACTAAAAACATCAGGGCCAAAGAAAAATTTAAATTCTTCTGGAATATCATCATTTTGGAAGCGTGATTTTTGTTTGCCCTCCACCGCAATAGATACTACCGCTGGCAGAACACGTTGCAACATTGGTGCTAAACTTGGTACAGCTTGGCCTTCCACTTGTGTTGGTAAGCTCGCTTGAGCCACCATTGACGTGCTTAATACACTTAAACCTAATGCAATACTGCTCAATAAAAAATGTTTTCTTTTCACTTAATTTCTCCATTTCGTTACTAAGTTGTCATTTTAAGATATGAACAAATTTTCGTTTTTAAAGAGAAAATGGCGCACTTTTGCTGATTATTTTTCGTAAGAAATTTGTTCATTGTTCAGCTTAAGACAAAGGAAATAGAAAATTGTTCGAAAACAAGGTGCAAAATTTTCTTTTTTAACAAAGAAAGATCCTAAGCACTAGATCTTAGCTAATTTGCACCCATCTAGTATTATTTTATGTAAAAAGTGCGGTGTTATTTTGCCAAAATTTTTTGTACCGTAGCGGCGACATCTTCTGCTTGCATAATGGTGGAAATCACCGCGACACCGTCAGCACCTGCTTGTAATAGAGCGGGAACCTGTTCTGTTTTTATTCCACCAATGGCAACCAAAGGCTTATTGATGCCTTGTTGGCGCAAGGTGGAAATAAAGTGAATGCCCACAACAGGGGACGGATCTTCTTTAGAAAATGTGGTAAAAATTGGCCCACAGCCATAGTAATTCACGCCGAGAAAGGCGTTATGGCGTTGAGCTTGTTGCAAGGTATTGACGGATAAGCCAATTAACATTTTGCCTTCAATTTGTTGGGCTAATTGTTCTACAGGCGTATCTTTTTGCCCAACGTGAATGCCGTCTGCGTGCAATTTTTCTGCGAGTTGAACATCATTATTCATAATAAAAGGCACATTATATTGTTTACATAAATCTTGGCATTGGCGGGCAAGTTGCTCAATTTGTTGCGGATCTTGCAAGGAAAATTGCCCTTTTTCACGAAATTGATAACAAGTAATGCCGGCCTTTAACGCCTGTTCTAAACGCTCTAACAGAGTTTGTTGTGGCTGGCTTGCATCATATTGTGGCAGATGACGGCAATCTTGCGTACCTGCCACTAAATAACAGCGTAAAATTGATTTATCCATTTTTTTGCTCCTGTGAATAAGCCCAGTGATTGGTTGGGCCGTGTCCGTGTCCGATATTTAAAGGATGAGTGATCGCACTTGTAATAAAGGCTTTGGCAGTTTTGCAGGCTTGCGCTAATGATTGTCCTTTGGCAAGTTCAGCGGTTAAGCAAGCGGAAAAGGTGCAGCCTGTGCCGTGGGTATGTGGCGTGTTAAAACGTGGGCTTTCCAAGACAAAAGATGTTGTCGGCGTGAAAATAAAATCTTGGCATACCGCACTTTTGCTATTTTGCTGATGGCCACCTTTTATAATCACGGTTTTTGCGCCCATTTGTTGTAAACGTTCAGCAATTTGCGTAATACTGCGCTGATCTTCAGCTTTCAATCCTGTTAAGGCTTCTGCTTCAGGCAGATTTGGCGTTAGTACATCGGCTAAAGGCAATAGTTGCTCACGCATCGCTTGAATTGCCGATTGCTCCAATAAACTCGCGCCCCCTTTGGCGATCATCACAGGATCGATAACCACATTCGTAAATGGGTGCTGACGCAAAAAAGCGGCCACGGTTTGGATAATTTCAGCCGTGCCGAGCATACCAATTTTTACCGCATTGGGCGTGAAATCTGCCACAATTGCCTTGAGTTGCGCTTCAATGGTGCTAAGGGGAATCAAATGAATATCCGTTACGCCTAAGGTGTTTTGTGCGGTAACGGCGGTAATTACGCTCATTCCAAATACATTACGCATTTGAAAGGTTTTCAGATCCGCTTGAATACCCGCACCGCCGCCGCTGTCTGAGCCAGCAATGGTCAGGGCTTGTGCAATATGAGTCATTGTTGATCCTTATTTTTCTATGAGAACCTGTGCGAATTGTGCCACTTGTTGATCACTTAGCTCGCCAAGCTGATCTAAAAGTGCGGTGTAAAATTGCCCATATTTTGTGCTTCCTAAGTCTTTCGCTGCCAGTTGCCCTGCCACCGCATAGGCCGTACTGGCTTGCACTACCGCATTAAAAGGTTGGTTTGGATCGACCGCTGAAAATGCCCCTAACACCGCGCCAAGCAAACAGCCTGACCCCGTGATTTTAGGAAACATTGGCGTGCCGTTATCAATGGCTGCAACTTGCACGCCATCACTGATGTAATCTATCGCACCGCTCACTGCCACAACACATTGATGACGTTGCGCAGCCAGTTTTGCAATTTGTTTTACATCGCCTTCGCCTTGCCCTGCGTCCACGCCTTTCGCCGCCCAATTCACTCCTGCTAGCTGGGCGATTTCCCCGGCATTGCCACGAATGGCGGTGAATTTTACCTTGCTCAGTAATTCGGCCACCACGTCCTTGCGGTATTGCGTTGCCCCCACGCCCACAGGATCAAGCACCACAGGAATACCGGCTTTATTCGCTGCTTTGCCAGCCGCCAACATTGCTTTTACTTTGAAAGGATCGAGCGTACCAATGTTAATTACCAAGGCTGAACTAAATTGGGAAAGATCCGCCATTTCTTCTTCGGCATCCGCCATAATTGGTGATGCACCCAAGGCTAACAACCCATTCGCTACATAGTTTGCCACCACAATGTTGGTGATGTTGTGGATTAAAGGATTGGTTTGGCGAATTTTCGTGATTAAATTAAAGTCCATTTTTTTCTCCTATGAATAAAAATCAAGCGTAAAAAAAGCCCAGTCCCATTGCCTTTATAATAAAAAATCATCTATAAAATCAATGTGATAGGGAATGATGTTGTGGAATGACGATTTGAAAATAGAAAAGGGAAGAATAAAGTGCGGTCAAAAATAGACAGATTTTTTACAAAAAGCGTTTTCATAATAAGTTTCCTACGTCAGTGCTAACTGGATCAGGTTCAACGGGTATTATCTCAGCTACACAAGGCAGCACCCCGACTATTAATGGCTTATAACATCGCAATTTCTCTGTAAGAGTCTAATAGTCTTTTGATAACTCTTGATTGTATCTCCTTGAAGATACTTATATAAAATTTTTTAGTAACTTTTCAAATGTGATTTAGTTATAGCTCTAATTAACTTTCTACTTATTTAAAAATAATTTACTCCATGTAGGATAAAATTTCTTATATCCTTTGATCTTCGTAATAAATCTAATAAACGCCTCTCTTCATTATTTATTGCTATAATCCCTCTTTCTCCAAAAAGTATATAATTAATATCAACTCCCTCTAATCCTAGCTTTATTAAATAGTCGACTCTAGGCATAATTCGATCATGCTCATATTTGAACTGAGCTTGTGATCTAACGCCTCCTAATTTTGCAAATGCTCTTTGAGTTAACCCCATTCTCTGTCTTTCTTCTTTTAAACGATGACCAATACACATAATACATCTCTATTCTATATAAAAACTTTGACAACTTTGATTAGCTGAGAATATATCTATCTAAAATATACTAAGCAATTAATTTACTTTACAAAGAAATAAACAGAAACACAATCTCACCACTCAGAATTTCCGCATTTTGCACAAAGTATTTTTTCGTTTTGCGAGCAAGATCGCAAAAATTGTTTAATAAGATTGCGAAAGTGCGGTGCTTTTTTCATCATATTTTTATTTTTAATTGTAGGCGTAGTAGGTGTAGGGTGGGCTTTAGCCCACCATTTTTATCAAGGTTGTCAATGCCAAAGTTATCCAATCCCAAATGGTGGGCTAAAGCCCACCCTACGTTTCTACGTTTCTTATGAGAGAGTCAGAAATAATGCCAAATTATCGGAGAGATTTTACAAAAGGCGCGTGTTATTTTTTTACATTAACATTGCAAGATCGTACAAAATGTTACCTTACTCAGCATATAGAAAAATTACGGCAAGCCTATCAAGAAACAGTGAGAAGGTATCCCTTTGAAACCATCGCAATTTGTGTGTTACCTGATCATCTGCATTTCATAATGCAATTACCACAGGATGATGATAATTATTCTAAGCGTATTGCTTTTTTTAAAACGATATTTACGAAATTATTACCAACGGCGTATCGCAATGAGAACCAAAGTCGCATAAAAAAGCGAGAAGCCGGAATATGGCAAAGACGATTTTGGGAGCATCGTATCCGTGATGAACGAGATTTGAACAATCATTTAGACTATATCTATTTCAATCCTGTTAAACACGGTTATGTTAATGCCCCCAAAGATTGGCCGTTTTCCTCATTTCGAAGAGATGTTGAAAGAGGATTTTTTCCATTGAATTGGGGTAGTTAATAAAAGGTGTAATCGGAGTGGCATAGAGGGTAGGGTGGGCTTTAGCCCACCGTTTTTTATGAATTGGGGACAAGGTTATTCAATCCAAAATGGTGGGCTGAAGCCCACCCTACGATTTACAACGATTTTTGTTTATAAAGGTAATTTTTAATCTTATATAGGAATGAAATTTTCGCTTAAATTAGATGTGATTTTATGGCTGGTGATTGGCGCAGGCTTGAGCTTGCTTTATGTGCCGAAAGCCTTGTTGCTTGGTGTTGAGTTAATACTTTGCACTGTGGGAATTGGGAGCTTAGCTGTTTTGATAGCTTATCTTTTCGCCTATTACAAAATCGCAAAAGGGCTGGTTTATGGCGTGATTTTTGTATTGAGTCTAGGGTATTTTCATCATCAAGCGCTGCAAATTTTGAGCCAAGCGGAGCAGAGCGCGAGTTTAAACAAGATCAGCATTCCAATTAAGATCGAGAAAATCTTACATCAGCAAGATTATCAAACTGTGATCGCCACTGGGAAATTGACAGAAAATTTACCTAGCCAGCGAATATATTTGCAATGGCAAAAAAACACAGTAGATAAGGAGAAAGAGCAAATTAAAACAGGGCAAGTTTGGCAGGTAGAATTATTGCTCAAACCCTTATCAAGCCGTTTAAATCAAGGGGGCTTTGATCGGCAAAAATGGTATTTTTCACAAGGCATCACGGCGTATGGCAGAGTAAAAAGTGCGGTGCAAATTTCGCAAGATTTTGCGTGGCGAGAGCGATTATTGCAGGCCAGTTTTCAGCAGACTCAAGGCTTACCAATGCAAGGCTTATTGTTGGCATTAGGCTTTGGCGAACGGGCGTGGCTTAATACTGAGCATTGGCAAATTTATCAGAAAACCAACACAGCACATTTAATTGCTATTTCTGGATTGCATATTGGTTTGGCAATGTTGCTTGGCTTTGCTATTACAAGAGCGACACAGTTTTTCTTGCCCACGCATCGAATCGGGGCAATTTTGCCATTATTGTGCGGCGCTTTTATTGCTTTAATTTATGCCCAGTTGGCTGGGTTTTCTATTCCTACATTAAGGGCGTTACTTGCCTTGGGGTTGGTATGTTTGATCCGAGTGCTACGCTGTTATTATACGCCTTGGCAATATTTTCAATGTGTGGTGGCATTGCTTATTTTATGGGATCCGCTGATGTTACTTTCCGTTAGTTTTTGGCTTTCTGCAGGGGCGGTGGCAAGCCTGATTTTGTGGTATCAACTTGTGCCGTTAGATTTAATCCAATGGCAAATTTATCCCATTAAAAATCAGTGGGCGAAAAAAATCCTACGCTGGATTTTTTCCTTGTTTCATCTACAACTCGGTTTGTTATGTTTATTTACCCCGATTCAGCTTTATTTTTTTCACGGAATGTCTTTATCTGGAATGATGACGAACCTGTTAGCCGTGCCAGTGTTCAGTTTATGTCTTGTGCCAATGGTGCTGTTTGCGGTGTTGAGCCAAGGGGCGTTTAATTCGTGGCAAGGGGCGAATTATTTAGCAGAAAAAATCACGGCGTTGCTCAGTCAATGGCAAGGGAATTGGATCGATTTGTCAGAAAATCAATCGCAATGGGTCGTCATTTTGTTGCTCATTTTGGGGCTGGGGTATGTGTTTTATTTGCAAAAATCTTCGCAAAAATTGCCGCAAAGAGTGGCGAAAAATCCGATCTTAGCGGGGAAAAAGACAATCTCACTCAATGCAGAAAAATTGCCTAGTCCGTTATTTTTAAAAAGAATGAAGCCTATTTTTGCTGGGTTGCTTGGAATAATGCTGATGAATTTGGCGTGGCAAGAGATAAATGCACCTAAATGGCGATTGGAAACCCTAGATGTCGGGCAGGGTTTGGCAACATTATTGGTGAAAAATCAGCGTGGCATTTTATATGATACGGGCGCAGCCTGGCCTGGGGGAAGTATGGCGGAGCTAGAGATTTTGCCTTATCTGCAACGACAGGGGATCGTGCTAGATAAGCTGATTTTAAGCCACGATGATAACGATCATTCAGGGGGCGCTAGTGCGATTTTACAGGCGTTCCCACAGGCAGAATTGATCACGCCATCAGAAAAAAATCACACAAAAAACCACCGCATTTTTTGTACTCAGGGGCGACGGTGGCAGTGGCAAGGATTGCACATTACCGCGCTTTCCCCACAAAAGATTCGCAAGCGTGCAGAAAATCCAGATTCTTGCGTGTTGTTGATTGATGATGGGCAGTATAAAGTGCTTTTAACTGGTGATGCTGATAGCCAAACAGAACGGCAATTTGCTGATTTAGCAGGAAAAATAGAGATATTGCAAGTGGGGCATCACGGCAGCAAAACCTCTAGCAGTGAATATTTGCTTAAAACAACGCAGCCTAAGATCGCATTGATTTCGAGTAGCCGTGGTAATCCTTGGCATTTCCCCCATTCCGTGGTGTTGGAACGCCTAAAGGCGCAACAAAGTGCGGTGTATAATACGGCAGATTTTGGGCAGATCAGCCTGTTATTTTTCCCCGAACAGATAAAAATTTATACCGCAAGATCGGAGTTTTCCCCTTGGTATCGGGGATTAAGTATAGGGGATTAATTGGCTTGTCGGCAAAATAAGGGTAAAATGGCAAAGTTTTTTAACTGAAATGAATCAATTATGCAAGATAAAGACTTAACAACGCTGCAAACTTTCAAACGCTTATGGCCGATTATTGCGCCTTTTAAAGCTGGCTTAATTGCCGCAGCAATTACCTTAGTATTCAATGCACTAGCAGATGCAACATTAATACAAATGCTAAAACCGTTGCTTGATGATGGCTTTGGCAAAGCAGACGTGGGTTTTTTACGTTTAATGGCGGTTGTGGTGGTATTGGTCATCATTATGCGCGGCGTAACAAGCTTTGTATCCACTTATTGTTTAGCTTGGGTGTCAGGTAAAGTGGTAATGGCTATGCGACGCCTTATATTTAGGCATTTAATGTATATGCCGGTGCCGTTTTTTGATCAAAATTCAACAGGAAAATTGCTTTCGCGCATTACTTACGATAGCGAACAGGTCGCCAATTCTTCATCAGGATCCTTGGTGACCATTGTGCGCGAGGGGGCTTATATTATCTCTTTACTTGGTGTGATGATTTATACCAGTTGGCAGCTTTCTTTGGTGCTTTTCGTGATTGGGCCGATTATTGCGGTGCTGATTCGTATGGTATCGAAAAAATTCCGTGAGTTAGGTAAAAATATGCAAAACTCAATGGGGGAGCTGACCTCTTCCGCAGAACAAATGCTGAAAGGGCATCGCGTGGTACTTTCTTTTGGTGGACAAAAAATTGAAGAAGAACGCTTTAATAAAGTGAGTAATGATATGCGCCGTAAGGGAATGAAAGTGATGGTAGCAGATGCCATTTCTGATCCTGTGGTGCAAATTATTGCGTCTTTCGCCTTGTCGGCGGTGTTGTATTTGGCAACAGTGCCAGAAATTATGAGCCAAAACTTAACGGCAGGCTCTTTCACGGTGGTGTTTTCTTCAATGTTGGCAATGATGCGACCATTGAAGTCTTTAACGAATGTGAATGCGCAATTCCAGCGTGGTATGGCAGCATGCCAAACCCTGTTTGCTATTTTGGATATGGCAACTGAGAAAGACAACGGCACTTATGAAGTGGAAAAAGCGAAAGGAAATATTGCTTTCAAAGACGTTACCTTTAGCTATTCAGGCAAAGATCATCCTGCGTTAAATCATATTTCCTTTGAAATTCCGCAAGGCAAAACCGTGGCGTTGGTTGGGCGTTCAGGCTCAGGAAAATCGACTATTGCCAATTTGGTTACGCGTTTTTATGAGATTGAACAAGGGGAAATCACCCTTGATGGCGTGAATATTCAAGATTATACGCTGAATAATCTGCGTGAAAACTGCGCGGTGGTATCACAGCAAGTGCATTTGTTTAATGATACCATTGCCAATAATATTGCCTATGCTGCGGCGGATAAATATAGCCGTGAAGATATTATTAAAGCGGCTAAAGCGGCGCACGCAATGGAATTTATTGAAAAATTAGAAGATGGCTTGGACACCGTGATTGGCGAAAATGGCGCAAGTTTATCAGGCGGACAACGTCAGCGCTTGGCGATTGCGCGTGCCTTGTTGCGTAATTCCCCTGTATTGATTTTAGATGAAGCGACCTCTGCGTTGGATACAGAATCTGAACGTGCAATTCAAGCAGCGCTTGAAGAATTGCAAAAAGAGCGTACGGTTTTAGTGATTGCCCATCGTTTATCCACCATTGAAAAAGCCGATGAAATTTTGGTGATTGAACACGGTGAAATTAAAGAACGTGGCACGCATCAAGAGTTGCTTGCATTAAATGGTGCTTACAAACAGCTACATCAAATGCAATTTAATCATTAATCCTATGTTGGTGTACGAATTTTCCGCGTACACCAATCTATCCATTTTGATGAGGTGATAATGAATTTGTGGTATCAATCCAACCTTTTAGCAAAGGCGCTGAAGTGGTTATTATCACCTTTTGCCCTGTTATTTTTACTCATCACCCGCCTGCGCGCGTGGCTATATCAGCGCGGCATTTTGGCTTCTTACAAAGCGCCAGTGCCAGTGGTGATCGTAGGCAATTTATCCGTTGGTGGAAATGGCAAAACCCCTGTGGTCATCTGGCTAGTGCAACAATTACAGCAACGAGGCATTCAGGTTGGCGTGATTTCGCGCGGTTATGGTAGTAAAGCAAAAAGTTATCCCCGTTTGGTGGCAAGCCACGATGATCCAGTGGAAACAGGCGATGAACCCTTATTAATTGCTAAACGCACTAATGCCCCTGTGTGTATTTCACCAAATCGTCAGCAGGCGATAGAACATTTACTCGCGCATTTTCCTTGCCAAGTGATTATTAGCGATGACGGCTTACAGTATTATAAATTGCAACGCGATAAAGAAATTGTGGTGCTTGATGCGCAGCGCCAATTTGGTAATGGTTTTGTGTTGCCCGCAGGGCCACTGCGCGAGCCAATTTGCCGTTTAAAATCTGTCGATTGGATTATCAATAACGGCGCAGAAACACCTTTTAGCCAAACGGTAATGACATTAACACCGCAGGTTGCCATTCATTTGCAAACGGGGGAAAAGCGTCCTTTGCAGGATTTTGCCCAACAAAACATCACCGCTATTGCAGGCATTGGCAACCCACAGCGTTTTTTCTCAATGTTGCAAAAGTTGGCGATAAATGTAGTGGAAAGCCAGGCTTTTCAAGATCATCAAGCTTATGAGCTAGCGCTATTTGAAAAATTTGATAAAAACCAACCGCTCTTTATGACCGAAAAAGATGCGGTTAAATGCCAAGATTTTGCCCAACCCAATTGGTGGTATGTGCCTGTTGAAGCAGAAATTAATGATGAACAAAGTGAACAATTTATTGCTGCGTTGATCCAACAAGTAAAAACTGCACCAAAAAGCACCGCACTTTAATTTATCTGTTTTATGCACCGCCAGATGAAGCGGTTAAACATAGCCTTCTGAAAAGAAGTGGAGAAACTTTAATGAACGAAAAATTACTCGATATTCTTGCTTGCCCGATTTGTCAAGGGCGTTTGAAATATGACAAAGAAAATGAACAGCTGATTTGCACCTTTGAACAACTGGCTTATCCCATTGAGCAGGGCATTCCTGTGTTGTTAGCGGAGCGTGCAATTTCCTTGCAATCAGAAAACCAGAAACAAGAAAAAGCGCAATAAGAAGGAGCAGAATAATGGCAACATTCACGGTAATTATCCCTGCACGTTTTGCTTCAAGCCGCTTACCTGGTAAGCCTTTGGCGGATATTGCAGGCAAACCAATGATCGCCCACGTTTGGCAAAAAGCACAGCAATCAGGCGCAAGCCGCGTGGTGGTGGCAACGGATAACCAAGCGGTGGCGCAAGCTGTGCAAGCCTTTGGCGGCGAAGTTTGTATGACGTCAGAACATCACAATTCAGGCACGGAGCGCTTGGCGGAAGTGGTGGAGAAATTAGCTCTTGCCGATGATGAAATTGTGGTGAATATTCAAGGTGATGAGCCCTTAATTCCCCCAGTGATCGTGCAGCAAGTGGCAGATAATCTAGCAAATAATGGGGTAAAAATGGCAACCCTTGCTGTGCCATTAAATGAGGCGGAAGAGTTGTTTAACCCGAACGTGGTGAAAGCGGTAGCGGATCAATCGGGCAATGTATTATATTTTTCTCGTGCGCCGATCCCTTGGAATCGCGACCAGTTTGCGGGCTTATCGGACGCAAAAAAAACGCAACTAACCTTGCAAACTCCGTATTTACGCCATATTGGGATCTATGCCTACCGAGCAGGGTTTATCAAACAATATACCCAATGGCAGCCTACCGCGTTGGAACATATCGAATCTTTAGAACAACTTCGCGTCTTGTGGTATGGCGAAAAAATTCATATTGATTTAGCCAAAGAAGTGCCTGCAGTAGGCGTGGATACACCAGAAGATTTAGAAAAAGTGCGGGCGATTTTAGCGTAATTTTTCGATTTATTCCTTGGGCGATTTTTCGCCCATTCTTTTTTATCAGCAGATCCTAATATTTTAGAAATGACCTTTGATGCCAAAAAGTTTCTCGCTAACGTAACCCACGATCCTGGTGTTTATCGTATGTATGACGATAAAGATCAGATTATTTATGTGGGCAAAGCCAAAGATTTAAAAAAACGCTTATCTAGTTATTTTCGGGCGAATTTATCCAGTAAAAAAACGGAAGCCTTAGTCGCCAGTATTCATCGCATTGAAACCACCATCACATCAAGCGAAACGGAAGCCTTGCTGTTAGAGCATAATTATATTAAAACCTACCAGCCACGCTATAACGTGCTATTGCGTGATGACAAATCGTACCCCTATATTTTGCTTACCAAAGAACGCCACCCGAGAATCACCGCCTATCGGGGAAGCAAAAAAATTCAAGGCGAATATTTTGGCCCTTATCCTAACGCAGGAGCAGTGCGCGAAACCCTTTCTTTATTGCAAAAATTATTCCCTGTACGGCAATGTGAAAATTCTGTTTATCGCAACCGCTCACGCCCTTGCTTGCAATATCAAATTGGACGCTGTTCCGCCCCTTGTGTGCCGGGCTATATTTCCGATGAAGATTACAATCAACAAGTGAATTTTGCGCGCCTTTTCTTGCAAGGCAAAGATCAGCAAGTGCTAGATCATCTTGTGGCAAAAATGGAGCAAGCGAGCCAAGCGTTGAATTTTGAAGAAGCAGCACGCATACGGGATCAAATCCAAGCGGTGCGTGCGGTGATCGAAAAACAATTTGTCAGCAATGATCGCCTTGATAATATTGATATTATCGCCATAGCCTACCAACTTGGCATTGCTTGCGTGCAGGTGCTGTTTATTCGACAAGGCAAGATTTTGGGCAACCGTAGTTATTTCCCGAAAGTGCCAGCCAATACGGATTTATCCGAACTCACCGCCACGTTTGTAGGGCAATTTTATTTGCAAGCCCACCAAGGGCGAACCGTGCCGAACACCATTATTGTGGATCATAAATTGGCAGAAAAAGCCCAATTAGAAACCTTGCTCGCTGAACAAGCAGGGCGTAAAGTACAAATTCAAGACAGCGCTAAAGGGGATAAAAGTAAATATTTACAGCTCGCACAAATGAATGCGAAAGCCGCGCTGGTTACGCAACTGAAACAATCCACGCTGATCCACGAACGCTACCAAGCGTTGCAAGCGTTGCTCGGCATTGAAAAAATCCAACGAATGGAATGTTTTGACATCAGCCACACAATGGGCGAACAGACCATTGCGTCTTGTGTCGTGTTCAATCAAGATGGGCCGCTGAAATCTGATTATCGCCGTTTTAATATCACAGGCATTACGGGCGGGGATGATTATGCCGCAATGGAGCAAGCCTTATTGAAACGTTACGATAAAGATCTGGACGCGGAAAAAATTCCTGATGTGATCTTTATTGACGGCGGTAAAGGGCAGCTTAACCGCGCCTTGCAAGTGTTCGATCAACTGAACGTAAAATGGGATAAAAAACGACCGCACTTAATCGGCGTAGCAAAAGGCGTCGATCGCCGTGCAGGCTTGGAAACGCTCATCATCAGCAAGCAAGATCGCGAAATCAACTTGCCGTCAGACAGCCTTGCCTTGCACCTAATCCAGCATATCCGTGATGAAAGCCATAACCACGCCATCAGCGGCCACCGCAAAAAACGCCAAAAAGCCTTCACCCAAAGCGGATTAGAAACCATTGAAGGGGTGGGGGCTAAACGCCGCCAAGCTCTATTAAAATACCTTGGTGGAATGCAAGGCGTGAAAAAAGCCACCCTTGATGAAATTGCATCTGTTCCTGGAATCTCTCAATCTCTTGCAGAGAAAATTTTTGAGGCGATGAAGGGGGAGTAGGACAACATCAGGTTAAAAATGGGTAATTTTTTGCTTATAATATTGTCAATTTAACGGAATAACACGGAGAAAAAAGTGGGCGTAAAAGCATATTTTGAAAATATTCATCAGGTGATTTTGCAACAAGTGAAATCAGCGAGCCAAGAAATTAACGTGGCGGTGGCGTGGTTTACCGATCGCCAGTTATTTGATGCCTTATGCGAAAGAGCAATGAAAGGGGTAAAAGTTAGTGTGGCGCTGATTAATGATGAAATCAACTGCGGCACAAACCGATTAAATTTTGCCAAATTGCAGAATTTAAAAGGCACGGTTACTTTTATTGAACCGAAAAAATACGCCCGAATGCACAATAAATTTTGTGTCATTGATAAAAATGTGGTGATCACGGGATCTTATAACTGGACAAGGCAGGCGCGCAGTAATGATGAAAATATTACCGTCATTACAGAATCGCCTGCTGTGGTTGAGGATTTCTTAGAAGTATTTGCCAAGCTCACATCTGCCAATGTTTCCCCTGATGCCTTACAAATTTCTTCTGATACCGTGCGCAGACGTTTAGAAATGATCAAAAATTTTATCTTGCTTGATGAAATTGAAGATATTAGCAGCCAAGTCAAACGCCTTAAACCCGCTGCTGAGGCCTATCAACTCAGCAATATTCTTCATTTGTTGGAACAAGGCAAATACCAACTGGCGATTGAAGAAATCAATGATTTTCTGAAAAAATTCACCGCACTTGTAGTCAGTGAAGATTACGAAGCCGTTGAATTGCGTTTTGAGCTAAAAATTCTCGAATTACGCCTTGAATCCCTAAGTAATGAACAAGCGGATTTAGAGCGTAATATTTTGTTGTTTAATCGTATGCAATATGAAATTTTAGGCGACATCACCCAACAAATTCTTGCATTGAAAAAACGTTATTATGAAGAAAAAGCAAGAAAAATGCGTGAACACCCTGAAATGAATGATGAAGAAGAATTAGCCAGCGCGCAAGAGCAAGCACAAGAAGCCAAGCAAACCTATGAAGACTATTCCGAAGAATTTGAAGAAACCAAACAAACAAAAGTGCAACAGCTCAACAAAGAACAACAGAAAAATTTAAAAAAACTGTTCCGCCAATGTTCTGCCTTGTGCCACCCAGACAAAGTGCCAGAAGCCTTAAAAGAGCAAGCCAGTCAAATGTTTATTGAAGTGAAAAATGCTTATGATAACAATGATATTGAACAGCTCACGCGCTTATATCAAGCGCTAAAAGCAGGTAATTTTTCCCAAACGCGCTCGTCCACCTTGAAGCAGTTAGATGTGTTGCGTTCCAGCGTGGCAGAAATGCGTTACAAAATTGATCAAGTTTTGCAGGAATTACAGGCATTTCAGCAAAACCCTGTGTTAAATGTGTTACAACGCATAGGCTCAGAACAAGCAGATTGGGAAACCTATCTCAACCAACAACGCCCCCATTTAGAAAATGAACGCCAACGTTGGGAAGAGTTGCTTGCCGAATTAATAGAAGCATAAGCAAATAAACAATTCCATTATTTAGTAACAGATAAGTGATAACGGACAGGAACAGCCACAATGAGCAAAAATGACATTATCCTACGCAATCCCAAACAAGGGGCATTAGTCAAAGCCACCCAACAAAGCCAAACCTTTCTCACATTATTGCAACAAAGCGATGAACAGCGTTTAATTGAACTGTTAAAAACTATTGATTTTAGCTCTGCTGCTACTTTGATTAGCAGTTTAGAGCATATAGAATGGACAGTGGAATTTATTGAAAAATATGCAGAGTATTGGGATTGGAAACGGCTTTCTTGGAATAAAGCCTTACTTTGGTCAATGGAATTAATTGAGCGTTTTGAAGATCGTTGGAATTGGGGATGGTTTGGGCTTTCTAATAATAAAGCTTTACCTTGGTCAATGGAATTAATTGAGCGTTTTGAAGAACATTGGGATTGGGAGAAGCTTTCTTGGAATAAAGCCTTACTTTGGTCAATGGAATTAATTGAGCGTTTTGAAGATCGTTGGAATTGGGGAAGGTTTGGGCTTTCTAATAATAAAGCTTTACCTTGGTCAATAGAGTTAATTGAACATTTTGAAGCTCGTTGGAGGTGGGGAGAAAATGGTCTTTCTAGTAATGAAGCTTTACCTTGGTCAATGGAATTAATTGAGCGTTTTGAAGATCGTTGGGATTGGAAGGCTCTTTCTGGAAATGAAGGCTTACCTTGGTCAATGGAGTTAATTGAACGTTTTGAAGAAAGGTGGGTTTGGGATGAGGATGAGTATGAGTTTTGGAATGGTGGGCTTTCTGGTAATGAAGCCTTACCTTGGTCAATCGATTTATTGGACAAATTTAAGCATAAATGGGATTGGAGTTCGCTTTCTAGTAATAAAGCCTTACCTTGGTCAATGGAGTTAATTGAGCGTTTTGAAGAAAGGTGGGTTTGGGATGAGTTTTGGTATGGTGGGCTTTCTGGTAATGAAGGCTTACCTTGGTCAATGGCGTTAATTGAGCGTTTTGAAGAACGTTGGTCTTGGTGGAAGCTTTCTGGTAATAAAGCCTTGCCCTGGTCAATGGAATTAATTGAGCGTTTTGAAGATCGTTGGGATTGGAGTTCGCTTTCTAGTAATAAAGCCTTACCTTGGTCAATGGAATTAATTGAGCGTTTTGAGGATCGTTGGGATTGGAAGGCTCTTTCTGGAAATGAAGCCATACCTTGGTCAATGGAGTTAATTGAACGTTTTGAAGCACGTTGGGATTGGGAAAGGCTTTCTAGTAATAAAGCCTTACCTTGGTCTATTGATTTATTGGACAAATTTAAACATAAATGGGATTGGCGGTGGTTAGCACACAATGAAAAAGCTCAACAAATTTTCACCGCACTTTCTGTGCAGGGCATTGAAGAAGTGATGGATTATCATATTAAAAATGAAAATTCATAGTTAAAAATAACTTAGATGATATTTTATTTTGAGATTCACACAAAAGGCTAACTCAGTTAGCCTTTAATTTACCCAATCTTGCCAATTCAACTCTTCAATTCGTTGGAACTCTTTTACATTATGAGTAACTAGCACTGCATTTACAGCCAGAGCGTGGCAAGCAATCCATAAATCATTATTACCAATTGGCGTGCCTTGCTTTTTTAGCCTATGCGACAACTTACCATAATATTCACAGATTCTTTCTGTGGGGTAAAGCACAGAAATACGCTGAGTGATTTGGCTGATTTTTTCTAATGCTTTTTGTGGGTTTAAACTTCCGTTTGCACCTTTGAGTAACTCGGCATAAGTGATAAAACTCATCACCAGTTGATCGGACGGAAGAAGTTGTCCTACGCGTTCCGCTACGGCAAGCGGTTTATTCTTCATTAAATAAATCAGAATGTTGGTATCGAGCATATAGATCATAATTCTTCTCGTTCTTGTGGCGGTGCAATATCCTGATTTTCTAATGCTTCAATAAAACTTTCATCAAAGCCTGAAAATAATTCAAGAAAGCTTAGATCCGCTTTAGGTTTAAAAGGGCGTAAAATAATATCACCATCTTCACCTTGTAGAATCTCTACGGTATCCACATCTAAACGAAAACTTGAAGGAATCCGTACGGCTTGACTATTTCCACTTTTAAAAACTTTTGTCATCATCTTGACGCTCCTTTTGTATATACATCTTATTTTTCGTAGATACAAGATAACATAGTTGATTTAAAAAGCAATGCTTAGTTTGTCTAATATTTCAATCAATCCTACAACCACCGCACCAACCAGCAATTATGAATATGCTTATTACGTTCAAAATCTAATGGCAAGGTTTTGGCGGAAATTTCTACCGCACTTAGGCCGAGGTTGGCGATGCCGTCAAAATCCATTTTGAATTTTTGTTTATTGTTGGAAAACACAATGGTGCCGTTGGGGCGTAAAATGCGTTTTAAATGGGTGAATAATTGAATATGATCGCGTTGCACATCCCAGCTGTTTTCCATTCGTTTTGAATTAGAAAAAGTAGGTGGATCAACAAAGATTAAATCAAATTGGCGATCACATTTTTCTAGCCATTGTAAGCAATCGCTTTGGATTAATTTGTGCTGTTTGCCTTCGATGTCATTTAAAATTAAATTTTGTTCTGCCCAGTTGAGATAAGTGTTTGACATATCCACGGTGGTGGTGGATTTCGCGCCACCTAGCGCAGCGTGAACGGTGGCAGAGCCAGTGTAAGCAAACAAATTCAGGAAATCTTTGCCTTGTGCCATTTCACCCAACATTTTGCGGGTTAAGCGGTGATCCAAAAATATCCCGGTGTCTAAATAATCGGTTAAATTTACCCAAAGTTTCGCGCCATATTCTTCCACATAGAAATAATCGCCTTTGTTGGCCAATTTTTCATACTGATTTGTGCCTTTTTGTTTTTGGCGAACTTTTAGCACCAATTTATTGGTTTCCACGCCTGTTACGGCAAGGGTGGCGGTTACCGCATCAAGCAAACGCTGACGGGCTTTGTTTTCATCAATATTTTTTGGTGCGGCGTATTCTTGCACCACAATATGATCTAAATAACGATCCACCGCCACGTTATATTCAGGCAAATCCGCATCATAGAGGCGGTACGCATTAATGCCTTGCTGTTTTGCCCATTTTTCGATTTTTTTACTATTTTTTTGCAAGCGGTTAGCGAAATCTTGCGCAACGGGCGGATTTTCTGCGGAAGAAATTTGCGAATTTTGCACCGCACTTTCAATTTGTGCGTGCTTGTTTTCGGCGATCTGATAATTTTTTTGTACGCAATCTAACGGCCCATTTTTCGCCTTAAATTGGCGGTGCGAACGCAATCGCAGGCAGTCTAACAACGCAGGTTCACCACTGAAAATAGACGCATTCCAACCACCGAATTGTTGTTTTAAACGTTGCCCCAACACAGAATAAAGGGCGATTAACGCGGGTGTTGTGCCTAAGCGTTCACCATAAGGCGGATTACAAATTAGCGTGCCTTTTTCTTCCGTTGGATTTTTCAGCGCTGCCACATCGCCTTGTTTCCATTGGATTAAATGGGCAACGCCTGCATTTTGTGCATTGCGTTTGGCTTTTTGTAACACGCGGTGATCTAAATCAACCCCATAAAAATGGGCTTGAAGTTGTGCTGAACCTTGTTTTGCGAGGGAGATAGCTTCCTCTTTCACTTTGTCCCAAGCCTGCGGATTATGCCCTTTCCAGAAATCAAATCCCCAATGTAAGCGGTGTAGCTGTGGTGCGATTCTCGCTTCCATTTGTGCCGCTTCAATCAACAATGTGCCTGAACCACACATAGGATCAACTAACGGTGTGCCTTGTTGCCAGCCAGAACGCAGCACAATGGCCGCCGCCAAGGTTTCACGCAATGGCGCAGCGCCTGTGTCTTCACGATAGCCACGCAAATGCAAAGCATCGCCACTTAAATCAAGGGAAAGAATGAAATCATCACGGTTTAAATAGGCGTGAATGCGAATATCAGGATTGTCTTTATCCACGCTCGGGCGCGCTTTGCCTTGGCGTTCAAAATAATCCACGATGCCGTCTTTTACACGCATTGCACCAAATTGGGTATGACGAATTTCACGGTTTGTGCCGTTAAAATCCACCACAAATTGGCAGCGTTCATCAAAAATATCCAGCCAATTTTGCCCGATGACGGTAGAGTAAAGATCCAAATCGCTATAAATTTTGCTTTGCACTAATGGCAATAAAATTCGTGAACTGAGCCTTGACCAAAGCAAACTGCGATACAAAGTTTCATCATCGGCTAAAAAATGCACTCCACCTTGGGAGATTTGGCATTCTTTCGCACCTAATTCAGTAAGTTCTGTTTTTAATAATTCTTCAAAGCCACGGGAAGTGGTGGCAAATAATTTTTTCATTGGCATCTCTTGTGCTTCATCAAAAAGAATGGCGGGATTATAACAGAGCCGTAAAGTGCGGTCGATTTTAATTCGATTTTTAGGCAAAAGAAAGAGCGAACAGTTAATGTTCGCTCTAAACACAAAACACTATTATTTCAAGCAGTTATAATAACTGTCCGCGGTATATTGTAGAAAGTTGGCGTAAGAATCTTTACCTAAGGCAACGGCATCGCCCATTGGGTCTAAACGCCCTACTTTCACGCCAGTTGATTTATGCAAGGTTTCAATCACTTTTGGGGTGAATTGTGGCTCGGCAAATAAACAACCGACTTTATGTTCCTCAATTTCCTCTTTGATGTGAGCCAATTTTTTCGCTCCTGGGGCAACCAATGGGTTAATGGTAAACGCGCCCACTTGGTTTAATCCATAAGCCTCGTTGAAATAGGTATAGGCATCGTGGAAGACATAGAAGCCTTTTTTCTGCACTGGAGCGAGCTGTTGCTTGATTTTCTCATTTTGTGCGTTCAAAGTGCGGTTAAATTCGGCTAAGTTTTTTTCAATCAGCGCTTTTTTCGCAGGGAATTGTTGAGTGAGCTTATCTGCCACCGCTTCAGCCACCACTTGGCTAATGCGTGGTGAATACCAAACGTGCCAGTTGGTTTCTAATTCATCGTGATCGTGGTCGTGAGCGTCATCTGTTCCGTGATTGTGCTGATGCTCGTGAGCCTCTGATTTTCCGTGATCGTGATGATGCTCGTGATCGTGGTCGTGATCTTCACCATCGTGGTGGTGATGGTCGTGATCGTGGTGGTGATGTTCGCCTTTGGCTAGCATATCAGGTGTGATGCCAGCCAATTTCGCGATCGTAACCACTTTGCTCGCGTCCACATTTTTTTGTAATGATGAGGCAAGAAACGCGTCCGCGTCTTCACCGACCCATAACACCAAATCCGCCGATTTCAATTTTTGCACATCGGAAGGTTTCAGATTATAGTCGTGTGGCGAAGCCCCCGCTGGCACAAGCACTTGCGTGTCCGTAACCCCGTCTGCGATGGAGGAGGCAATAAAACCAAGGGGTTTTATGGAGCTAACCACGCTCGCACTTGCCAAAGTAGAAAAAGAAAACACCGCTGCCGCGACAGCACTGTGCTTAAATAAACGATTTAAGGTTGTCATAAACGCTCCCATTTTTAAGAATGATTCTCAGAAATTGTCGGCTTAGCTTAGATCGTTTTGCAAAAAATTGCTATCTTTTTTTTTATTAAAAAATAAGAAAACTAGGTGGTTGTCATTAATAATTTTTCGATTACACGGGAAACGGCGAAGAAGCCAAAGGTTGCGGTAATCATCGTTGCCGCGCCAAAGCCATTAGCGCAGTTCATTGTGGCGGAAACAGCACAATTTCCTTCTTGCTGTGGGAAAATTAATGGCTGGGTTGAGAACACACAATCCACGCCAAACTTGCGTTTAGGATTTTGGCTAAAATGATAATCTTTGCGTAAAATTGACCGCACTTTAGCAGCCAAGGGATCTTGAATGGTGCGACTTAAATCGGCAATTTGAATTTGACTTGGATCGGTTTGACCGCCCGCCCCGCCCACGGTGATAACCTTTATCTTGTTGCGTTTGCAATAGGCGATCAGCGCAGCTTTGGTTTTGACACTATCAATGGCATCAATCACATAATCATAGCCACGATTGAGGTAATCCGCTAAATTTTCGCTGGAAAGAAAGTCATCAATAATATGCACCTTGCATTCGGGATTGATCAAGGCGATACGCTCTGCCATCACTTCCGTTTTCAACTTGCCCACATTGCCAGAAATGGCGTGGATTTGGCGATTGATGTTGGTTACGCAAATGTCGTCCATATCAATCATTGTAATCTCACCAATGCCAGAACGAGCAAGAGCTTCCACCGCCCAAGATCCCACTCCCCCGATGCCAATCACACAAATATGTGCTTGGTGTAGCCTTGCTAATCCCTCAGCAGAATATAGACGCGCAATGCCTCCAAAGCGCTGTTCATAATTATCAATACGCGCTGTCATTATTTTAACAACCAAACTCGTCCATAATGTTTTGATAAGCCAGCAATATGCCCCGCTTCATCACCAATTCCACGGTATAAATCAAAGTGATGGCCTTTTACCGCACCGCCCACATCTAAGGCAATCATCAAATGCAATTTGTGTTCGCCAGTCCAGTTACCTTTACGGTCAATTTGTGGCACTTCCACTAACACCACCGAGCCAGAAGGGATAAGTGAGCGATCGGAAGCAATCGATGCCATTGGCACGAGCGGCACGCCTGCCGAGCCTTTCACTTTGCCCGTTGGATCATTTTTGAAATACACATAGGACGGGTTGCGTTCAAGCAAGGCTTGCAAGCGAGAAGGGTTCGCCTTTGCCCAATCTTTAATGGCTTGGATAGACATTTTTTCTCTGGCAATTTCGCCATCTTCCACCAATAAACGTCCAACCGCCACATAATCTAAACCGTTTTGCCCTGCGTAGGCGAAATAGTTCAAGTCGCCGTTACCAAAATCCACATAGCCACTGCCTTGCACGCCGAGTAGGAAATTGTCGATCATTGAATCGCTGTAAGCTAGTTCTAAACCTTTGCCACGCAGCGCCCCTGCATAAATTTGCGCACGGCTCACGCGTTTTTGCGATGGGCTTGGCATTGCATAAATGGGTTGATTATATTTGCCTTGTGGCGTACGGCGCGCGTGGATAACTGGAGAATAATAGCCCGTCATCAACACGTTTTGATAGCCATCTTGCCCTTTCATAATCATTGGCTGAATCCCGAAATTGGATAATTCATTGACGTTTGCGCCCGATAAAACCCAGTTAGTGATTTTGCCGTAGCTCACCGCAAATTTATTGGTTAAGCGTGAAGAATATTGACGTACATTAGAAAGCTGGGTTAAAAAATCCCCTTGATTTATTACCGCACTTCGATTTTCTACGCGGGAAACTGGCATTAAGAATTGTTGCTGATAGGTGCGCCCATCATATTTTGCGCCGAAAATTTTGGTATCAGTAGTGGTATTTTTAACGCTCACTTTTTTGGTTGTTTTATGGGTTGAACTAGAGCAAGCAGAAAGCACCGCGATAGCTAAAAGTGCGGTGCAATTTTTGAAAAATTTTGCAGACATCGGCATTTGAAGTTCCTTAATAAAATCATTTGCAATTAAACGGCGTAAAATAACAAAAAACCGCTCAAAGTGATAGCAGTTTTTGCGTTCTTTTATTTTTTAGATCAAGAAAAGTGCGGTGGAAATTTTGTGCATTTTGCCTTGAAACTCAGCAAATTGCCGATTTTTCTATCAGTTAAATCATTTTTTTAGGATTAAGGCTTGCATTAAAAATAAAACAGCGTATAGTACGCCCCCACAGACGCGGGGTGGAGCAGCTTGGTAGCTCGTCGGGCTCATAACCCGAAGGTCGTTGGTTCAAATCCAGCCCCCGCAACCAGATTTCTAACCGCCGATTTTATCGGCGGTTTTTTATTGTCTGCTTAATTTGTCGCATTGAGCTTAATTTCTTCAATCCAACGCTTAATCAAGCGCTTGCCCTCTTCATCTGAACCAAAGCGTTCAAAATCAAAGTCAATGAGTTTTAAGGTTTTTGGATCAGTGGAGTTTGGTGAGGCTTTGGCGTGAATATTGGTTGGAATTTGATACATTTTTTCTTCGCGCCACGCAATTTCTTGCGCTTCAGGCGTTAATGCCCAATCCATAAATAATTTTGCATTTTGTAAATTTCTTGCCCCTTTTAAAATGCTGATGCCGCCAAGGGAATAGCTGTCGCCTTCGCAAGGTAAAATGGCTTCCACAGGCGCACCGTTTTCTTTCTCGGTTTGATAACCATTAATAAAACCAATGGTTACCGCCGCATCACCACGAGAGAGATTGGATTTCTCTGTACCACTTTTAGCATATTGAGAAATATTTTTATCTAAGGCTTTCAAGTAGCGGAAGGCTTCTTCTTCACCGAATAACTGTACTAGCGTTGCGATAAAGGTGTAGCCCGTGCCAGTATTGCGCGGATCAGGCATTTGGATTTGATCTTTAAATTTTGGATCGGTTAAATCTTTCCAGCATTTTGGATAGTCTTTAATGCCTAATTGTTTGAATTTCTCGGTGTTTACGCCAATGCCTAACACAATAATGTAGCCAATGGAGGTAACATCGCCGTGTTTGTCGAGCAGGGCTTTAAATTGTGGCATAGTTTCCGCTTGCAATGGTGAACGATAAGGCTCGAGTAAGCCTAATTGCGCGGCTTGAAAGTGCGGTTCAATTGTGCCGCCGTACCAAATATCCGCTTGAGGCAAGGCTTGCTCAGCTTTGATTTTGGCAAGGGTTGCCCCCGTGCTGTTACGCACAAATTTGGTGTCCACGTTATATTTCTTGGCAAAAACTTGTGCCATTTTTTCGCAGACAGAATGTTGCACACTGCAATAAATATTAAGCCGTCCTTGTGCTTGGGCGTTATGTATAGATAAGCTAGACAGCACAAAAAGGATAAAACCTAATTTTTGCCAAAATGATGAAAGAAAAGTATTAAATTGCATTGTCATTTCCTTATTAACAAAAAGTAAAAAGTGATATTGACGAGCAAGGAAGAAATTAGAAAGGTAAAGCAGAAAATTCCGCAAAATAAAGGCGTTTGCAAGAATATGATCTAATTAGTTTCCTACGTCAGCATTAACTGAATCAGGTTCACGGGTATTATCTCAGCTTGTTTGGATATTCCATCAAGCACCCCGACTAATTCTCGTTTAGTATAGAAAGGGCAGGCTAGGGCTGTCAATGAGAAAAAGGTCAAATGGCATTAATTAATGATGAAAAGATTTAATAAAAATAATGAAAAAAATTACCGCACTTTGCTTTTCATTTAGGAAAGAAAGTAACTGCATTTTTATTTTTAATAAACCGAGAAAAAAGAAAGTGCGGTGAAATTTTTTGAATTTTTCACCGCACTTTGTGATAGGCGTTATTAAGCTGGTGCTTGGAAGATTACTTGATCGGCTTTTTGTGTATATTGATTAAGTTGATCAAAATTCATATAGCGATAAGTGTCGTCTTTGTCTTGCTGTAAATCCGCCACATAGGCTTGGTATTCTTCTGGCGTTGGCAGTTTGCCGAGCAGTGCTGCTACGGCGGCGAGTTCTGCGGAAGCCAAATACACGTTTGCACCTTGTCCTAAGCGGTTCGGGAAGTTACGAGTGGAAGTGGACACCACGGTGGCGTTGTTTGCCACGCGCGCTTGGTTACCCATACAAAGTGAACAGCCTGGGATTTCAATACGCGCGCCACTTTTACCGTAAATGCTGTAATAGCCTTCTTCTGTTAATAGGCTGGCGTCCATTTTAGTTGGAGGCGCAAGCCATAGACGCGTTGGAATCACGTCTTTGAATTTGGCTAATAATTTTCCAGCGGCACGGAAATGCCCAATGTTGGTCATACAAGAGCCGATAAACACTTCGTCAATTTTATCCCCTTGCACTTCAGAAAGTAGGCGAGCATCATCAGGATCATTTGGCGCGCATAAAATCGGTTCTTTGATTTCGTTGAGATCGATTTCGATCACCGCGGCATATTCTGCATCAGGATCAGCGCTGAGCAATTCTGGGTTTTCTAACCATTTTTCCATTGCTTTGATACGGCGTTCAAGGGTGCGTGCATCGCCATAGCCTTCTGCAATCATCCATTTGAGCAACACGATATTGGAATTGAGATATTCAATGATCGGTTCTTTATCTAATTTGATAGTACAAGCCGCCGCGGAGCGTTCAGCAGAGGCATCAGAAAGCTCAAAGGCTTGTTCCACTTTAAGGTGTTCTAGACCTTCAATTTCTAAAATACGGCCTGAGAAAATATTTTTCTTGCCTTGTTTTTCTACGGTGAGTAAGCCTTGTTGGATCGCATAATAAGGAATAGCGTGTACTAAATCACGCAAGGTGATCCCCGGTTGCATTTCCCCTTTGAAACGCACTAGCACGCTTTCAGGCATATCCAACGGCATTACGCCTGTGGCAGCGGCGAACGCCACCAAACCTGACCCCGCAGGGAAAGAGATACCAATCGGGAAACGTGTGTGCGAATCGCCGCCAGTGCCTACGGTATCAGGCAATAACATACGGTTGAGCCAAGAGTGGATCACGCCGTCCCCTGGGCGCAGGGAAACACCGCCACGGTTCATAATAAAATCTGGCAGGGTGTGGTGAGTAACAACGTCCACCGGTTTTGGATAGGCGGCCGTATGACAGAAAGATTGCATCACCAAATCTGATGAAAAACCTAAACAAGCGAGATCTTTTAGCTCATCACGGGTCATTGGGCCGGTGGTATCTTGCGAGCCGACCGAAGTCATTCTTGGTTCGCAATATTGCCCCGGGCGAATGCCCTCTACACCACAAGCGCGGCCGACCATTTTTTGTGCAAGGGTAAAGCCTTTGTGGTTATCCGCCACCGCTTGTGGTTTCGCGAACACATCATTATCAGGTAAGCCAAGGGATTGACGCGCTTTATGGGTTAGCCCACGTCCGATAATTAATGGAATACGTCCGCCTGCGCGTACTTCATCTAATAACACATTGGTTTTTAAGCTAAATTCAGCCAAAACTTCATCGCTATCGTGTTTACAGATTTTGCCTTGGTATGGGTAAATATCAATCACATCGCCCATATTGAGCTTGCTGACATCTACTTCAATTGGCAATGCCCCCGCGTCTTCTAAGGTGTTGAAGAAAATAGGGGCAATTTTTCCGCCTAATACCACGCCACCTGCACGTTTATTCGGAATGTAAGGAATATCTTCCCCCATAAACCACAGCACTGAGTTAGTGGCAGATTTGCGTGATGAACCTGTGCCGACCACATCGCCTACATAAGCAAGCGGATAGCCTTTTTCTTTTAACGCATTAATTTGTTGAATTGGCCCAATATTGCCTACATCATCAGGTTGAATACCTTCTCGTTCATTTTTCAGCATTGCTAAGGCGTGCAAAGGAATATCAGGGCGCGACCACGCATCTTGCGCGGGGGAAAGATCGTCTGTGTTGGTTTCGCCCGACACTTTAAATACGGTAACGGTGATCTTTTCATCTAATTTTGGACGTGATAAATACCAGTCTGCATTCGCCCAAGATTCAAGAATTTGTTGCGCGTAAAGATTGCCTTGTTTGGCACGTTGTTCTACATCGTAAAAATTATCGAACATTAAAAGGGTGGAAGAAAGGGCGCTGACGGCATAAGGGGCAAGGGCTTCATTATCAAGGGCTTGCAGTAACGGTTCAATATTATAACCGCCTTGCATTGTGCCCAAAATTTGCACCGCACTTTCTGGGCTAATCAATGGCGAATGGGCCGTGCCATTGACAATTGCAGCAAGGAAGGACGCTTTGACATAAGCTGCTTCGTCTACTCCTGCTGGCACACGGGTTTTAAAAAGCTCAAGGAGATAATCGGCTTGCTCAGCAGGGGGATTTTTTAATAATTCGATAAGCTGTGCGGTTTGCTCGGCATCTAATGGTTTTGGTACAACACCTTGTGCCGCACGTTCATCAATATGTTTTTGGTAATTTTGTAGAAAGTTTGACATTGTGTTTCCTCTTATTGCTTTTATCGTTAGGGGTAGCACTTTTCTTGTTTTCACTTTCTTGCGTTAAACAAGAAAAGTGCGGTGTTTTTTGAGAGAATTTTTGCGATTTTTTGCTTAGAAAACTTTCTTAAATGGCTTAATAATCACCTCGCCATAAACGCCAGCTTCCACATAAGGATCTTGGCTTGCCCATTGTTGTGCTGCTTCAAGGCTGTCAAATTGGGCGATTACTGTTGAGCCAGTAAATCCAGATTCACCGGGGTTTTCGTCATCAATGGCAGGATTTGGGCCTGCGGTTAAAAGGCGGTTTTCTGCTTGTAATTGTTTTAAACGTGCAAGATGTTGTTCACGCACCGCAAGGCGTTGAGCAAGGGTATTGGGTTTGTCTTGAGCAAAAATAACGTAATACATAGTTTCTCCTTTCTTAGGCTTCATCAATTAACGCAAGGGCTTTTTCTAGCTCAGGGTTATTTTCTCTTGGAACCGCACGCGGTCGTCCGTTGCTATCTACCGCAACAAAGCTGAATACGGCTTCGGTTACGCAATAGCGTTCACCAATGGGTTCACTGGATACTTTTTTCGCCCACACTTCAATTTTAATTTGCAATGAAGTGCGTCCCACTTTCACGCAGCGGCCGTAGCAACATACCACATCGCCCACAGAAATCGGGCGGATAAAGGTCATACTATCCACCGCCACGGTAACCACTCGGCCGTGCGCAATTTCTTTGGCTAAAATTGCACCGCCCATATCCATTTGCGACATAATCCAACCACCGAAAATATCGCCGTTGGCATTGGTATCAGAAGGCATAGCAAGGGTGCGTAATAACAATGTGCCTTGTGATTGGCGGCCCGTTTTGGTTTCAATAAATGCAGACATAATGTTTTCCTATTGTTCTTTATTCTCTGTTTTTGGAAGATAACGATAAATATAAACGCCTGTTGCGACTGTTGCAACAAGGCTAAGCCCAATAATGCCGAAGGTTTTGAAATCTACCCAAAGATCATCGGAAAAATATTGGCTGATGATGATATTTAGGATCATACAAAACAGAAAAAATCCTGCCCAGCCCAGATTTAATTTATTCCAAACGGCATCAGGCAGTTGAATTTCTTTGCCTAATAATTGCTGAATGAGCGGTTTCTTAAAAATCACTTGGCTGATGATTAATGCCAAGGCAAACAAGGCATAAACTACCGTTACTTTCCATTTTAAAAATTCTAATTCGTTGAAATAAGCGGATAAAGCGCCAAAAAAAACCACCGCACTTCCCATAATGAGCTGTTGTTTTTCAATTTTGCCGTATTTCAGTTTCAGCACCACAAGCTGAATGATTGTCGCAATAATCAAGGCGATGGCCGCTTCACGAATACCAACCAGTTTATAAACAGCAAAAAAAACTAAGAGCGGTATAAATTCTAAAATTTGTTTCATTATTGTTGATCCTTGCGCATAAATAAGGTGTAAAAGCGATAAGTGAAAAGTAACGAAAACACGCCAACTGCAGCGCTTAAAAATAACATTACCACATCAAAAACTAGGTTATCACTCAATGATGAAATGCGTCTTACCACAAACGGCAGCACCACATAAATTAATAAACAATAAATAAACAACGGTGCAGCGCGTTTCACGCCACTTAGCCAGCTATTTTTCAACGCTTGCATAATGCCCACGGGCTGAATCAGATATTCTGTAGAAGCGAGGCTTAAGCGTACAAAAATGAAAAAGCCGAGCAACATCGCCACCAAAGAGAGAATTGAAGGGGATTGTCCTTGTAAAATGGCAAACAGACTTTCTACCACGCCAATCATCAAGGGAATAAATCCAATCACACTCACTGCCACCACACCCGCAAAACGTTGCAACGTTAGTACCGCACTTTGGTTTAAGGGATTTTGATTTAACGGATTTTGTTGTTGAGTGCTAATGCGGTGAAAGGTGAGAATCCCCCAAGAAGAAATAAATAGGCTAACTAACTGTTGTGCCACGCCAATTACCAAAAATTCTGCGCTGATATTGCTTGGCAAAGGCAAATTTTGTCCATTTGTTTGGCTGATTTCAGGCATCGGCACGACCGAGCTTAAAAGAAAATAGAAGATTAACGAGCTAATAAAAAAGAAAAAGATAAATTGCTGGGTAATCTTTTTTTGATTACGCATAAAATTCCAACAATCTTGAAAAATTTGAGTAAAATTAATGTTCATTAGTTTGCTTCCAGTTAAAAATCATTGCGACATTATACAATAACTCTGTTTTTGTTGCTTTTGGCTTTGTAAAAATCCTATATCGCAATCCTTCAAATCTTCAATCCTTTGAGATGTTATGGCATTTCGCGCAAACATAGCTTCAATATATGCTATTCAATATGCCCTATTGTTAAACAAAATGAAAAGTGCGGTAAATAAATTTTTCAATTTTTTTAACAATTTTTTAAAAACTTTGAACTTCATCACAAAAATAATAACTATTAAGTGGTATATTTCCGCCGTGCTAAATGCACATAGTTTGTAAGGATATTAACCATAGGGGGATTTTTATGAAAAAAACACTGATTGCATTAGGTTTAGCAAGTCTTTTTGTGGCTACTTCTGCCAATGCGCATCAAGCTGGTGATGTGCTATTAAGAGCGGGGGGCGTGTTTGTGAGTGCAAATTCAGATTCTCACACTAAAACACCAATAGATGTTAATTTGAAAGTAGGCGACAACGCGCAATTAGGGCTAACCGCAACTTATATGTTTACGGATAATCTTGCGGTGGAATTACTTGGTGCAACACCGTTTTCTCATAAAATCAAAGCAGCGGTTCCTGCATTAAATTTGGATTTAGGCAATGCGGTTAAGTTAAAACAGCTTCCACCAAGTTTGTATGTGCAATATTATTTCTTAGATAAAAACGCAAATTCGCGTCCTTATATTGGTGCAGGTTTAAATTACACCAGATTTTTCAGTGCAAAATCCACTCACGCAGCAGTAACTGATTTACAAGTGAAGAAAAATTCTTTTGCACCAGTGGTTAATTTAGGGATTGATATTAAGCTTACGGACAATCTTTATTTCAATACTGCAATGTGGTACACAAAAATCAAAACTACGGCGAAATTCAAAGCCTTAGGCGCAGATCACGAAGTAGATGTTAAACTTAACCCATTTGTATTCTTTATGGGGTTAGGATATAAGTTCTAATTCAGTTGTCTTATTTTTTAGCCTGCATTGAATGCAGGCTTTTTTATCTTTTATTCTTTAATTGAAAGATTGAAATTTTCACCTATCCCCTTTATAGTAAATGTTAAATTATTGTTACGCAGTATAAAGAGGGATCAAATGTCAGCGACTCAATTAATTACGCAATTAGCGCAAATTGTTACACCTAAATACCTTATTACCGATCCGCTAAAAGCGGAAGAATACACCACAGGCTACCGCTTCGGGCAAGGAAAAGTGCTAGCCGTGGTGCGCCCCGGATCATTATTAGAATATTGGCAAGTGTTAGAAGCTTGTGTTGCAGCCGATGTGATCGTGATCTCACAAGCAGCAAATACAGGGCTTACGGGCGGTTCAACCCCAGCGGGAAATGATTATGAACGTGATATTGTGCTTATCAATACAATGCGAATGACGGGTATTCAGCCTATTAATAATGCGGAGCAAGTGGTATGTTTTGCTGGTTCGCGTTTAAACGATTTGGAATTATTGCTGAAAGAATATAAACGTGAGCCGCATTCTGTTATCGGTTCGTCTTGTATCGGCGCTTCGGTGATTGGCGGAATTTGTAACAATTCAGGTGGAGCCTTGGTGCAACGTGGGCCAGCTTATACGGAAATGGCATTGTACGCACAGTTAGATGAGAACGGTGAATTGCACTTAATCAACAATCTTGGTATTGATTTAGGCGATAGCCCTGAAGAAATTCTGACTAACTTGCAAGAAGGGCGTTATCAGCGTAAAGACATTCATCTTGATTGCGGTAAAGGACACGATCACGATTATTGTCATCACGTTCGCCAAATTGATGCAGACACACCTGCACGTTTTAATGCAGATCCGAATCGTCATTATGAAGCGTCAGGCAGTGCAGGAAAATTGGGCGTATTTGCTGTACGTTTGGATACCTTCCCGCAAGATAAAGAAAGTGCGGTGTTTTATATCGGCACAAATGACACCCAAGTTTTAACTGACATTCGCCGTCATATTTTGGCTGAATTTAGCAGTTTGCCTGTATCGGGTGAATATATTCATCGTGATGCTTTTGATATTGCCGCTGAATATGGAAAAGATACTTTCTGGGTGATTAAACGTTTTGGTACACACCGTTTACCAAAATTATTTGCACTCAAAGCCAAAGCCGATCGCCTAATGAAAAAATTCGCTTTTTTACCAAATCATCTCAGCGACAAAGCGTTGCAATTTGTTTCTAAATTATTGCCACAGCATTTGCCACAAAGTTTAAGAGATTATCGTGATCAATATGAACATCACTTAATCTTAAAAATGGGTGGGGAAGGCGTGAAAGAAGCAAGAGAATATTTGCAAAGCCTATTTGCAGATAAATCCAAAGGGGCATATTTTGAATGTAGCCCAGAAGAAACCCAAGCTGCAATGTTGCACCGCTTTGCGGTGGCCTCTGCCGCCATTCGTTATCGTGCCATTCACGAACCTGAAGTGGAAGAAATTGTGGCATTGGATATTGCTTTACGCCGTAACGATCAAGATTGGTTTGAGAAATTGCCTGCCGAGTTAGAAAATAAATTAATTCATAAACTCTACTACGGACATTTTATGTGCTATGTGTTCCACCAAGATTATTTAGTCAAAAAAGGCTACGATTGGGAAGAAATTGAACACGAAATGTTAGCTTTGCTTGATAAACGCGGTGCGCAATATCCAGCGGAACATAACGTAGGGCATTTGTATGAAGCGAAACCAGAATTGAAAGCCTTCTACCAAAAATTAGATCCGACCAATAGCTTTAACCCTGGTATTGGTAAAACTTCTAAAAAGAAACACTGGGCATAATTTAAATTTATAAAAGCACAGCATAATGACAACATAAAATAGCAAGCTCGATATTGAGCTTGCTATTTTTTTAGTGAAAAGAGCGGTCAGTTTTTGACAAATTTTACTTCAAACTGCCCACCATATCTTCAGGGCGAACCCATTCGTCAAATTGCTCTGGGGTAACCAAACCAAGATTAATGGCTTCTTCTCTTAATGTTGTACCATTTTTATGCGCAGTTTTTGCGATTTTCGCTGCATTTTCATAACCGATATGCGTATTTAACGCCGTTACCAACATTAAGGAGTTTTCAAGTTGTTGCTTAATGCGTGGGTGATTTGGTTCAATACCGCTTGCACAATGCTCATCAAATGAGACACAAGCGTCCGCTAATAATTGGGCGGATTGTAAGAAGTTGTACGCCATTACAGGTTTGAATACATTAAGCTGGAAATGCCCTTGCGAGCCTGCAAAGGAAATGGTGGTGTCGTTACCTAACACTTGTGCGCAAACCATTGTGAGCGCTTCGCACTGCGTAGGGTTCACTTTACCTGGCATAATAGAAGATCCCGGTTCGTTTTCAGGAATTAGGATTTCACCAATGCCTGAACGCGGACCAGATGCCAATAAGCGAATATCGTTAGCAATTTTAAATAAGGATACTGCAAGCTGTTTTAATGCACCGTGGGTTTCCACAATGGCATCGTGGGTGGCAAGCGCTTCAAATTTGTTTTCTGCGGTAATAAATGGCAAGCCAGTGAATTTCGCGATGTATTCAGCCACTTTCACATCATAGCCTTTTGGCGTATTTAACCCTGTTCCTACCGCTGTTCCACCTAAAGCCAGTTGCGCAAGGTGTGGCAGGGTGTTTTTCAATGCACGCAAACCGAAATCTAATTGTGCGGCATAGGCAGAAAATTCTTGTCCAAGAGTGAGTGGCGTGGCGTCCATTAAGTGAGTACGCCCGATTTTCACCACATCTTTAAAGGCTTCTGCTTTTGCTGCGAAGGTTTTTTGTAAGCGTTCAATGCAAGGAATGGTTACTTCCACCACTTTTTTATAGGCGGCAATGTGCATTGCGGTTGGATAAGTATCATTCGATGATTGTGATTTATTGACATCATCATTTGGATGAATAATTGATTTTTCACCTAATTTTCCACCATTGATAACGTGCGCACGGTTTGCAATCACTTCATTTAAATTCATATTAGATTGCGTACCTGAACCGGTTTGCCAAATGACTAATGGGAATTGATCGTCAAGTTTATGGGCTAAAATTTCATCGCAAGCTTGGGCGATTAAATCACGTTTTTCAACGGGCAAAACGCCTAGCTCATTATTTGCGTAAGCAGCAGCTTTTTTCAAATAACCAAACGCCTCAATAATTTCCTGTGGCATTGATGCCGATGGCCCAATTTTGAAGTTATTGCGGGAACGTTCTGTTTGTGCCGCCCAGTATTTATCTGCTGGTACTTTCACTTCGCCCATCGTGTCTTTTTCAATACGAAATTCCATTCTAGTTACCTCAAATGATTGAATTAATAATAAGAAAACGTTTTGAGTTTACCACTTTAGAAGTATGAATGGAATCTGAGGAAAGTTGGCAAAGTTGGGTTTTGTGATGTAGATCATAAAGTGCGGTAAGATTTTGTTGAATTTTTTGATAGCGCAAAAATTAATGTTTTCTATTTCGCTGATTTTTCGTTAAAATTATGCGTTTAAAAATTTGATTTCATATAGGCAAAAGACGCACTTTTATGGCAAAGCAAGCACAGTTTTACATTTTACAAAAAACACAACCCAAAGCGCCATTGTCCGCAATGGAAACCTTGGCTTGTGATTTGGCTGCGCAAGCTTGGCGATTAGGCAAAAAAGTGTTAATTAGTTGCGAAAGTGAAGAACAGGCTTTTCGCCTTGACGAAGCCCTATGGGCGAGAGAGCCAGAAGAATTTGTGCCACATAATTTATCGGGCGAAATCACTCAATATGCCACGCCCATTGAAATTAGCTGGGCAGGAAAACGTAACGCACAACGCCGTGAGCTGTTAATTAATTTACAAGCTCAAGTGCCTGATTTTGTTGCAAGTTTTACCCAAGTGATCGATTTTGTTCCGAGTGATGAAGCACAAAAAGCCATTGCCCGTGAACGTTATAAACAATACCGCCAATTAGGCTGGCAACTTAGCACGGAACAAGCCTGATGACGTGGAATGCAAAAACCTTTGCTGAACTCAGCACGGCAGAATTATTCGCCATTTACCAAGTTCGCACTGCCGTGTTTGTGGTGGAGCAACAATGTGCTTATCAAGAAGTAGATCATTGGGATCAAAGTGCGGTGCATTTTTGGCAAGAATTTGACGGCAAAATTTGTGCTTATTGTCGCATTATTCCGCAGACTGACGGTATTCACATTGGCAGAGTGCTAGTAGCACAACAGGCTCGAGGCAAAGGCTTAGCCAAAGAATTAGTGCAACAAGCATTGGCTTATTGCCAACAACATTGGGCGGCTGAACCTGTGCTAATCCAAGCACAAACTTATTTGCAAAATTTCTACCGCACTTTTGGTTTCAAGCCCACTTCAGCAGAATATTTAGAAGACGGCATACCGCATTTGGATATGGAATTGGTGCGTTGAGTTGGGGAGATAAGATGAAACCGATGACCAAAGAAGAAATTATCGAACAACAACGGCAATTAGCCATTCGCTTTAAACCTTGGATGGAAGATAAGAAAAAACGTGAAATTCTCACCTTCCAGCGTCCTAATGGGAATATTGTGCGCCATTATCCTGATGGACGCGAAGAAGTGATTGAGTATGCAAAATAAATCAAAAATGATTACGTAATTTGAACAAGTATTACCTAATTGGTGTGAAAATTTATTAGCAGAATTATTACAATCAAATTTTAATTTAGTTTAGTTAGAAACAGAGAAAAACCAATGACACAAAAATTTGAAATGGCAGATCGTTTTGATCCTTCTGCCGTAGAACAAGCACTTTATAAACACTGGGAAGAAGCGGGCTATTTTAAGCCGAATGAAAACCCGAATGCGCCGAGTTATTGTATTGCGATTCCACCGCCGAATGTAACAGGCTCGTTGCATATGGGACACGCTTTCCAGCAAACCTTAATGGATACCCTGATCCGTTTCCACCGTATGGAGGGGGATAACACCCTTTGGCAGGCGGGGACAGACCACGCGGGGATCGCCACACAAATGGTGGTGGAGCGTAAAATTGCAGCGGAAGAGGGCAAAACTCGCCACGATTACGGCCGTGAAGCTTTTATCGAAAAAATCTGGGATTGGAAAGCCTATTCAGGTGGCACAATCAGCCAGCAAATGCGTCGTTTGGGTAATTCGATTGACTGGGAGCGTGAGCGTTTCACGATGGACGATGGGCTTTCTGATGCGGTGAAAGAAGTGTTTGTACGCCTGCACGAGCAAGGCTTGATTTATCGCGGTAAACGCCTAGTGAACTGGGATCCAAAATTGCACACTGCAATTTCCGATCTTGAAGTAGAAAATAAAGAGAGCAAAGGCTCGCTTTGGCATTTCCGCTACCCATTAGCCAATGGCGAAAAAACGGCAGACGGCAAAGATTATTTAGTGGTTGCCACTACTCGTCCTGAAACAATGTTGGGCGATACCGCGGTGGCAGTTCACCCAGAAGATGAGCGCTATCAATCTCTTATCGGAAAAACCGTGATTTTACCGTTAGCCAACCGTGAAATTCCGATTATTGCTGATGATTATGTGGATCGTGAATTTGGTACTGGTGTGGTAAAAATCACTCCAGCACACGATTTTAACGACTACGAAGTGGGTAGACGTCATCAATTACCAATGGTAAATGTAATGACGTTAAATGCGGATATTCGTGATGAACCTGAAATCATCGGTGTGGACAACAAACCCTTAGCGGATTATGTGGCGGAAATTCCAGAAAAATATCGTGGAATGGAGCGTTTTGCCGCACGTAAACAAATCGTGGCGGATTTCGATGCCTTAGGCTTATTGGAAGAAATCAAACCGCACGATCTCAAAGTGCCTTATGGCGATCGTGGTGGCGTGCCGATTGAGCCAATGCTTACGGATCAATGGTATGTGAGCGTAAAACCGTTGGCCGAAGTGGCGACCAAAGCGGTGGAAGATGGCGAAATTCAATTCGTACCAAAACAATATGAAAACCTCTATTTCTCTTGGATGCGTGATATTCAAGACTGGTGTATTTCTCGCCAACTTTGGTGGGGACACCGGATTCCAGCTTGGTATGACGCAGAGGGCAACATTTATGTGGCTCGCAGTGAAGAAGAAGTGCGGTCAAAATATCACTTAAATTCTGATGTGAAACTCAAACAAGATGAAGATGTGCTAGACACTTGGTTCTCATCGGCGTTATGGACATTCTCTACCCTTGGCTGGCCGCAGCAAACAAAAGAACTGAAAATGTTCCACCCAACAGATGTGTTAATCACCGGATTTGACATCATTTTCTTCTGGGTGGCACGAATGATTATGTTTACGATGCACTTCATCAAAGATGAAAATGGTAAACCGCAAGTTCCATTCAAAACAGTCTATGTAACAGGACTGATTCGTGATGAACAAGGGCAAAAAATGTCAAAATCAAAAGGGAATGTCCTTGATCCGATCGATATGATTGACGGTATTAGCCTTGAAGATTTACTCGAGAAACGTACGGGCAATATGATGCAACCGCAATTAGCGGAAAAAATTGCGAAAGCGACCCGCAAAGAGTTCGCTAATGGCATCGCTGCACACGGTACAGATGCATTGCGTTTTACCTTGGCCGCCCTTGCAAGTAATGGGCGTGATATTAACTGGGATATGAAACGCTTAGAGGGATATCGTAATTTCTGTAATAAACTGTGGAATGCAAGCCGTTTCGTGCTGACCAATGATAAATTGGATCTATCAGAGGGCGAAGTGGAGTATAGCCTAGCGGATCGCTGGATCAATTCAGAGTTTAATCGTGCGGTGGAAGCGGTGCGTTCTGCGTTCGCACAATATCGTTTTGACTTGGCGGCGAATGCTATTTACGAGTTCACTTGGGATCAGTTCTGCGACTGGTATTTGGAGCTGACTAAGCCAGTATTTGCACAAGGTAGTGCTGCACAAAAACGTGGTGCAAGCCGCACTTTAGTGCGTGTATTGGAAAGATTATTGTGTTTAGCGCACCCAATTATTCCTTTTATCACCGAAGAAATTTGGCAAAAAGTGAAAGGTTTTGCGGGCGTAAGTGGCGACACAATTATGCTACAACCTTATCCACAGTATGAAGCAAGCCAAATTGATGAGCAAGCAGAGCTACAAATGAGTTGGTTGAAAGAGATCATCGTCGCAGTGCGTAATATCCGTGCGGAATGCAATATTGCGCCAAGTAAAGGCTTAGACGCATTATTACGTCATTTAACGCCAGAACAGCAACAAATTCTTGCCAATAACAGTGCATTATTAGCAAGTATAGCAAAACTAGATAGCGTTGAACTGTTAAAGGATGGGGGAGAAGCGCCATTCTCGGTAACCAAATTGGTTGGCAACACAGAGCTTCTTATTCCAATGGCAGGCTTTATTGACAAAGCTACCGAGTTAGCACGCTTAACTAAAGAGCTAGAAAAACTCAACGGTGAAATTGCTCGCATTGAAAACAAATTGAGCAATGAAGCCTTTGTGGCAAAAGCGCCAGAGCAAGTCATTGCGAAAGAACGTGAAAAAATGCAAGGTTATCAAGAGGCCATTGCAAAAGTTCAAGCGCAATATCAGGCGATTGAGGCACTTTAATTCATTACATCATATCCCTCTTTTTAGAGGGATATTTTTTAAATAGTATTTTCTAATTAGAAAAATATGCTTTAAAATAATTGACGATTATCTATTTTCTGTGACTGTTACGCCCTATGAAATTAAATTTCCCTACAATTCTAACCTTATTCCGTGTCATTTTAATTCCATTTTTTATTATGGCATTTTATTTACCATTCTCTTGGGCGCCTTTCTTGACAACAGCCATTTTTTTTGTCGCCGCGATTACAGATTGGTTTGATGGATATTTAGCCAGAAAATGGAATCAAAGCACACCTTTTGGGGCGTTTTTAGATCCCGTGGCTGATAAAGTTATGGTTGCGGCCGCATTGGTGTTAGTCGTGGAGTATCAACATAGTTTTTGGGTAACCTTACCTGCGATTGTGATGATCTCAAGGGAAATTATCGTTTCAGCCCTACGCGAATGGATGGCTGAAATCGGTAGCCGCAGTAAAGTGGCGGTATCTTGGCTCGGTAAAGTAAAAACCGCTTCCCAAATGCTTGCTTTAGGCGGGTTATTATGGCGTTATAATGTATTAATGGAAATTGCAGGAATCGTATTCTTATATATCGCCGCGATTTTAACCGTTTGGTCAATGCTACAATATCTCAAAGCCGCAAAAGATAATTTATTAGAAGAATAAAATTCTCAAAAATTACACCGCACTTGGGTTGAATAGATAACTAAGTGCGGTGTTTTTTTATCAATTTTTTGTGGAAGAGATAAGCTAAAAATAGTCACCAAATGGACAGTAAAAGAAAAAGTGCGGTAAAAATGAGATATAAAAAAAGCCGCTCTTGGCGACTATCTTATTGATTTATTTGAATTTTCAAATGGTGCCCGAGGGCGGACTTGAACCGCCACGACTCGAAAGTCGAGGGATTTTAAATCCCTTGTGTCTACCGATTTCACCACTCGGGCGTTGGAGCGGGAAACGAGGCTCGAACTCGCGACCCCGACCTTGGCAAGGTCGTGCTCTACCAACTGAGCTATTCCCGCAAATTTAGCTGACTATTCTGTCTCGCTAAACAACGAGATGCATTTTACGGATTTACACTGATTAGTCAAATAGAAATTTCTTACTTTGTGTTTGATTGACTAAAAAAAATTCATTTTCTATCAATTCGTTTATTTTGAAAGCAAAATTTGGAGATCTCATTTTGGTAGTAACATTATTTTTATTAATCCTTTATAAAACATAGCCGTTGATAGTTTTATTACTCGATCATCGATAGAGAATAATTGTAGGTTACTTTTTTGAGATTAATGCTTTCCAACTTGCTTTAAATTCAGCTTTGGATTTTTCATAGTCTGCTTTTTGCTCATCGGGAACAGGCACGAACCACATTAATGCCAAGAATGCAATGATAGGCACTAATACCCAAACTAGCCAATCTTCTAAATATAGTACTGGAAATAGCATTATTAACATTGCTATGAATAGAAGGTACCAAAATCGAATAGCTAAAATTATTATCGTAACAATAATAAAGCCCGTGGCTACAAGTGTGACCAATCCTAGCCCTAATGCTATTCCAATAATGGTAGGGACCACAATTAAGAAAAGTAGAAGCTCCATATCTCTTACTCACTCATTCTAATCTTTATTGTCTATGTTTGATGAACGTTCTTTCGCAAGCCTTTTTTTGATTGTTTCGGTATCATCGCCAACAAACCAAATTAATGTAAAAATTGCGGTAAAAATATAGAAAGAAATTAATAGGTTTTCCGAAATCAATCAAAGCACTAAAGTAGTTACAAAAAAATAAAGCAATAACTACTGTAGCACTAAGCATAAAAGGCAAAAGCCATACAATTAATGGCAACAAAAGAATTCCAACAGCAACGATGATAGAGATCGTAATGCTAATAAAATATAAGACGGCAATGAATGCCAGAATGATTCCGATCATATTAAAATACCTTAATCTATTTCTTTATCACCCCAAATTATATGAATTAGAGTAGGAATGATAAGGAAGGATAGCGCAGCTTGCCATAAAGAATCATTAATGAGATTGTAATAAATAAATGGAGTGGCCATAGTTAGAGGCAAGCATAGTGCATTAATTTTTTCTGCTGTATTAGTGGCGAAATCATAACTATTTTTTACGACGATAATACTAGAAAAAATAATTGCTAGGGGAATGCCTATAACAAATCCAGCTAATATAAATATAAAAAGAATGATAGTTACAAATTCAATCATATTGCCTCCCTTAGCTACATTATTTTGGTATCAAAAAAGGAGAATTGTCAATAAAAATTGGGTAGTTTAAGAAAAAACAGGAAATTTATACGATTTGTTAAATGGTGCCAGTGGCCGGACTCGAACCGGCACGCTTTTAAGGGCGGCGGATTTTGAATCCGCTACGTCTACCAATTTCGTCACACTGGCTAAGGAGTTTGAGAAAACAACCTAATGTGTTGTCGATGTGGTGAATTATACGGAGTTGATTTTTGCTTGCAAGTAAAATTTACGAATTTGATGATGAGTGAAGTAATTTTAGTCAATTTTAAAGTGCGGTAAAAATTTTGTGATTTTTCACCGCACTTGATAAGTGAAAATAAAGAAAAATACCTTTACTCGACATAAAAAAGCCTATCGTTACAGATAGGCTAATGCGTTATTTTGTCTTATTGTGTTTTTGTTGCTGAGCCATTATCCTTGATTTGAATGGCTTTATCGAACAAGTTCACACCGCCTTTTACGCCGAAATCGAGCGTAGTTACATTGTAAGCAATGCTGATATTTTCTTGTTCAAAGCGTTTTTTCAATGCCATAATGGCTTTACTTTTGGATTCTAAATAATCTTCATAAGTAACAAAATCAACCCAGAAACGAATAATAAAATCAAAGGTTGAGCTGCCAATATCAGTGAAGTAGAAGTTGATGTCATTTTTATCGATCACGAAATCCCATTCTTGCATTAAGTCAAGGGTTACTTGACGAACCTTGTCAAGGTCATCGCCATAAGAAACGCCCGTAGACAAAATTACGCGACGTTTTTTCAGCTTGGAGTAGTTAAAAAACTCATCGCTATAAATCATTTGATTTGGGATCAGCGCGGTTTCGCCTTCAATGGTCATTAATTCTACTGTTACCAAGCCGATATTCACTACTTTACCAATAGAATTATTAATATTGACCCAATCACCAATTTCAAACGGCTGTTCTGATTTAATCAATAAGCCAGAAAAGGCATTAGACGCAATATCTTTAAAGGCAAAGCCAGCGATGATGCCCACAATCCCCGCACCGGCGAGAAGATGAGTGAGAAAAGAGGCGAGATGTAGCACTTCTAAGGCAAGAATGATTCCAAAGAACCAAATAAGAATTTTTACGCCAATTTCTATTCCTTTTGCCGCTCGCGGATTTGCAGGGAAAAGGCGACGATAAATGCGTAATGCTGCCTTACTTAAGATTTTTGCTAAAAAATAGAACAGGGTAAGTAAAATAATGGCAGAGAGGATATTGGGAATAAAGCCAATTAGCCAGTCTTTCCATTGTGTAATGGTGTGAGTTACCAAGGTTAATGAATTGTTTTCTGTCATAAAATTTCCTGTCATAAATAATCAAAAGAAAAGCCATTTATAAAAAATGGCTCTTTTTTACACCGCACTTGAGTTGCTAGCGTTTGCGCGCCAGTAGCCACCAAGTGATGAGAATAAATAATCCGCTCGGCATTAATGCCCCTGCGATGGGCGGCACATTATAAACTAAACTCAGCGGGCCGAAAATCTCATTGACCACATAAAATAAAAAGCCAAAGCAAATTCCTGTGATCATTCTTGCGCCCATCGTTACGCTACGCAATGGCCCAAAGATGAAAGAGAGCGCCAGCAACATCATTACGCCTACGGAAATCGGTTGAAAGATTTTCCGCCAGTAAGTGAGTTCAAAACGCTTGGCGTCTTGCCCTGTTTCTTTCATAAAGGCAATGTAATCTGCTAGCCCTGAAATAGAAAGTGAAGTCGGACGTAAAGACACAATGCCTAATTTATCGGGCGTTAAGGTGGTTTGCCACGCTTCGTTGAGATAATTGGCTGTGGTGATTTTGTCCGCTGAAATGTGTGATTTATTCACTTGCATTAATTGCCAGTTACCGTCTTTAAATTCTGCTTGATTGGCGTGGCTGACTTGCTCTAACTGACGTTTATCATTGAAATGATAAATATAAATATCATTGAGTTTGACATTATCCGTGATACGTCTGACATAAATAAAATCATTGCCGTCTTTTGCCCACACGCCATTTTTAACGGAAAGCATTTCACCGCCTGAAATGGCTTTAGCACGCATATCACGGGCAAATTGTTCCGTTTGCGGAATGCCCCATTCGCCAATGATCATCGTCATAATCACCAAAGGAATGGCGGTTTTCATTACTGCAAAACCAATTTTTAAACGTGAAAATCCAGACGCTTGCATTACCACTAATTCGCTACGGCTGGCTAAGTTACCAAGGGCGATCAGCGCACCTAATAAAGCCGCCATCGGGAAGAAAGTTTCAACATCTTTAGGAATGGTTAAAACGGTGAAAATCCCTGCTTGCAACACATCATAAGTGCCTCGCCCCACATTGCGAAATTGTTCCACAAATTTAATGATGGCAGAAAGCCCCACCAAGGTGAGCAGAGTGGCAAAAATCGCCCCTAAAATGGATTTTCCGATGTAACGGTCTAGTGTATTCATCATTCTTGTTATTCCTTAGGCACGTTTTTTGAGAAGGTGGTAACGAATTTTATACATAAACGCACTGTTCCAGCTGTTTAACACAATACCTAATACTAAAAAGGCAACATTGACGGCCGGCATTAAGATGCTCGCATCTAATTTGCCTGCAGCACCAGCAGATTTGAACGAACTTTGTAATAAAAAATAAATTAAGTAGAGCAAAAGTGCGGGTAAAATTTTGGCAAATCTTCCTTGACGCGGATTTGCTCGGCTCAATGGCACGGCGATTAATGCCATAATTGGCACGGCGAGAATTAAGGTAATGCGCCAATGAAGTTCCGTTTTTCCCGCTGGCGTGGTGCTAGTTAGCAGTTGGTTTAACGGCAGGGTTTCCGCATCATCGCTATCATTTTCTGTGGCTTTATAACCTAAATAGGCTTGATATTGCTCAAAATCCGTAATCCGAAAATCGGGCAACATTGCGCTACCTTCAATGCGTTGGCTATGGGTAAGATTTAACACCTGATCGCCATTTGGCAAAGCGGTGAGTTCACCTGAATCCGCCACAATCACAGAAGGTTTTTCATTTTTTTTATTTTGCATTTGGAAAACATAGACGCCTTGAATGGTATTATTTTGCACTTTATCAATAAACAGCACTAAATCACTGCTGTTTGCAGAAATAAATTGACCAGCAGCTAGCGCGCCCATTGTAGGATTAGCTTTGGCGTCTTTAACAATTTGGCTTTGTTTTTGTAATGCCCAAGGGGAAAGCACTAAAGCATTATAACCCGCTAAGCCTGCGGTAGCGAAGGATAACAATAAGGCGACCTTAACCAGCAAGCGTTGCCCCACACCACAAGCACGCATTACGGTGATTTCACTTTCAGCATAAAGTCGTCCAAATGTAAGCAGAATGGCAATAAATAAGCATAATGGCAGCATCAATTGCGCCATTGTTGGCATTCCTAATCCAAGTAAGGAAAATACAAGATCGGCGGGTACTTTACCATTTGCTGCGGAACCTAACACTCGTACAAGTTGTTGGCAAAAAAAGATGAGGAGCAAAATGAAGAGGATCGCCGTTTGGCTTTTTAATACTTCTTTAGTTATATATCTGGTTAAAATCACAGCATTGCCTATATTATTTACTTGCAATTTTTATGAAAGTCATTTCAAATGGAATGGCATATAATACCGTATTTTTTAACATATAGCAGTAAAATTAGTGAGGAACAAATGAAATATACTGTAAAAAACACCGCACTTTCAGCACTAACGGGCAATGTCATTGTTGCTGTTTTTGAAGAAGGAAAACTTTCACCTTCGGCTCAAGCACTAGATCAAGTGACCAATGGCGCACTTGGTCAACTTATTGCAAGTGGTGATATTAAAGGAAAACAAGGCGAAGTGGTAACCTTGCGCAATATAAACGAACATTTAACGCGTGTTTTTGTCGTGGGTTGTGGTAAGCAAGGGGAACTCAGTGTTCGTCAATATAAACAATTAATCAAAAACACGATTCAAGCAGTAAAAGCCACCAATGCTACGCAAGTGCATAACTTTTTAACGGAAGTGCAAATCAGCGAACGTGATCTTTATTGGAATGTGCGATTTGCCGTTGAAAGCATTGAAGAAAGTCTTTATCAATTCGATCAATTCAAAAGCAAAAAATCAGACCAGCATTCAGCCTTGCAAGAAATAGTGTTTGTCGTTGAGCCAGCACAGCAAGCAGAAAAAGCGGTTCAACAAGGACAGGCTGTTGCCTTAGGCGTACGCTTAGCTAAGGATGTGGCAAATTGCCCGCCAAATGTGTGTAACCCTGCTTATCTTGCGGAACAAGCAAAAAAACTCGCCGAAAAATCACCGCACTTTAAAGTGAGCGTACTTGGTGAAAAAGAAATGACTGAGCTTGGAATGAACGCCTACCTTGCCGTTTCACAAGGTAGCCAAAATGAAGCGCAACTTTCTATTATTGAATACCGTAATCACCCAAATCCGCAAGCAAAACCTATCGTGTTAGTGGGTAAAGGCTTAACCTTTGACGCAGGCGGTATTTCCTTAAAACCAGCAGATAGTATGGACGAAATGAAATACGATATGGGCGGTGCGGCTTCGGTTTATGGTGTAATGAATGCCTTGGCAGAATTACAACTACCGCTAAATGTGATTGGCGTGCTAGCAGGTTGTGAAAACTTGCCAGACGGTAATGCCTATCGCCCGGGAGATATTTTAACCACAATGAGCGGTTTAACTGTGGAAGTGCTTAACACCGATGCAGAAGGACGTTTAGTGCTGTGCGATACGCTTACTTATGTAGAACGTTTTGAACCTGAGTTAGTGATTGATGTTGCCACGCTAACAGGGGCTTGCGTAGTGGCACTCGGACAACACAACAGCGGTTTAATGTCGCCAAATGATCGCCTTGCAGAACAGCTACTCAATGCTGCACAACAAAGCGCGGATAAAGCTTGGCGTTTACCACTAAGCGAAGAATACCAAGAACAACTTAAATCCCCATTTGCAGATCTTGCTAACATTGGCGGGCGCTGGGGCGGCGCAATTACCGCAGGCGAGTTTTTATCCAACTTTACCAAAAACTACACTTGGGCACACTTAGACATCGCTGGCACAGCCTGGCTACAAGGTGCCAACAAAGGCGCAACCGGACGCCCTGTGAATTTACTCACGCAGTTTTTGATTGAGCGGGTAGGATAATAGGCTATTCACCATTTATAAGCCCCTTGAAACGATTTGTTTGAGGGGGCTTAAGGTTTGTAATAAGGTTAATCTATAAGTTCATTTTTTCTTATGCTATTATCCTTTTGGGGGGCTTGTTTAAGAATTTGAGTAAGCAATTTCCAATAAATATTCACTGCTGGAATATGTACTTTTTCATCAGGGGAATGGGCATTACGGATCGTTGGCCCAATAGAAACAATATCAATATTTGGGTAAGCTTTTTTTATTAAACCACATTCTAACCCTGCGTGAATGACTTTAATTTCAGCTTTAAAGCCCAAAATTTCATCATAAATCTGCTTGGTTAGTGAGGTAAAAGAGGAGCTTGGGGACGGAACCCAACCAGGTGTATTACCCGAAAAAGTAATATTAGCATCTACTAATTCAGCTAATGAGAGTAGTATTGTTCTCACTGCTTGTTTACCATTCTCAATGAGTGAGCGAATTAGAATATTTAATGTAATATGATTATTGTCGGTAACCAGTACTCCTGTACTAAGAGAGGTTTCTACGACATCTTTTAATTCATCACTATAACGAATTACGCCATTAGGCAAAACATTAAGGCATTGAATTATTTTTTTTGTTGTTTTGAGATCGAAAACTTTATTATTAATACTCTGATTTTCTAAGATAAAATGGAGTTCTGGCTCGGAAAGAGATAGCTCTGCTTTTAACTGCTGGCTAATTTTCTCAAGACAAGATATCAAATTTGTCTTGTCTTCAGAGTAAAAAGAGAATGTTGCACTAGCTTCACGAGGAATTGCATTATTGACTGAACCGCCACGAATATGACTTAGTTGAAAATTAAAGTTGGTGTTGAGCTCCGCTAATAAACGGGCAAGTAACTTAATTGCATTAACTCTATTGGTGTGAATGTCTCCTCCTGAATGTCCACCTTGTAATCCTTGAATGCTAACTTTTATGCTGCAATCAAAAGGATTATTTTCAAAATAAATGGGTAATTCAAAAGTAACATCTTCGCCACCAGCACAACCAATATAGATTTCGCCATTCTCCTCAGCATCTGTATTAATCATCAGCTGAGATGTTAGCCAATTTTCACGTAATTTTAACGCACCTATCATTCCTGACTCTTCAGTCATTGTGAGTAATACTTCCAAGTCAGGATGAGAAATATCGTTAGAGTCTAATATCGCTAAGCAAGATGCAACTCCAATACCATTATCTGCTCCTAAAGTTGTTCTTTTAGCTTTAACCCATTCACCATCAATATAAGGTTGGATCGGATCTTCCTGAAAGTTATGAAAATATCCTTCTTTGGATTGAGGCACCATATCAAGATGAGCTTGAAGAGCGATGCCTTTTCGATTTTCCATACCTTTAGTAGCCGGTTTTCGAATTAAAATATTACCGATCTCATCACGTTCAACAAAAAGTTGCTTTTCTTTTGCCCACTTGACAATAAATTCTGCAATTTCATTTTCGTGAAAAGAAGGATGAGGTATAGTACAAATTTTATCAAACCATCCCCATAAAGATATTGGTTGAATATAGCTGATTTCAGACATAATGACACCATTGGATTAAGTAAATTATAAAAAATTAAATAAATATTTAGTAGAAGGGCAAATTAATTTAATCCTTCTTTGATTTTACGATTAGTCCATGGAGATAATGCAAGTAATATTATAGTGAAAATTGCTCCGACACTTGCAAAAAAGATAAAGTTATTCGCCATACTGAGTTTTACGTTCGCAAATACAATACCTGCAACCGCTTGACCAAAAGCACTTGCCATTAACCATAACGCTAAACCTTGTGACTTAAATGCTTTAGGTGAAAGCAATGTAGCGGCAGAATAACCTACTGGTGATGAGCAAAGCTCGCCAATTGTCATAATAATATAAGCTACAAATAATACCCACCAAGGTGCCAACATATTTTTTTCAGCATAGGATTGAGCTGTAAAACCTAGATAATAAAAAGCAATAACAACTAAACCTAAACCAATAGCCAATTTCATAGGTATAGATGGTTTTCCATTCAATTTTACCCATAAATAAGCAAATGCCCCAGTTAATAAAATAATCGCGAGTGGATTCACTGAGTTATACCATTCAGGACTAATTTGCATAAAACCAAGATCTAATTGAGTACCATGAACAGCAAATTCAATTAATGACGAACCACCTTGCTCAAATAGCATAGAATAAGCCGCTGTTGTCATAAAAATAGGTATTAAAGCTAATAAACGAGAGCGTTCAGCTTTTGTAACCTGGGTTGATCTAAACATCATAATGAAGTAGCCAACAGGCACAATTAAAGAGAGTAAATTTAAGGTATTTGTTATAGATGCCACTAAGGTATTATTAAAACCATAGCGGAATGTTCCCCAAAATAGAATAAGTACAATAAGTAATAATCCTATTCTTTTTAGTAACTTGGTTCTTTCTGCCGCAGTGATTGGATTCGGTACTTTATCTGATTCCTTGCTAAATCCACCTTTTCCTTTAAGATAAAAGTACAAGGCAATAGCCATACCTATTGCAGCTACAATAAATCCTGCGTGATAACCTCCCACATTACGGAAATAAGACACAACGAGTGGAGCAAGTAATGCACCGATGTTAATTCCCATATAAAATATTGAAAAGCCTGCATCACGCCGTTTGTCATTATCTTCATATAGACTGCCTACCATTGTTGCAATATTGGGTTTTAACATTCCTGTACCAATAGCGATAAGAATAATTCCAAGATAAGCAGTTTCAGAAATTGGGATTGAAAGAACTATATGCCCAGAAATAATGATAAATCCACCGTATAATGTTGCTCTCAAAGGCCCCCATAGTCTATCTGCAGCCCAACCACCAAGAATGGATAGCATAAATGCAGATGCAGAATAGGTCGCAACTATTGCTTTAGCCGATTGCATATCTAATCCCATTCCTTGATTAATAATTGAATCTGCAAGGAATAGTAATAAGATTGCTCGCATACCATAATAACTAAAACGTTCCCATAATTCGGTTTGAAATAGTGTAAATAAACCTCTAGGGTGTCCCCAAATAGAATGTGTTTTTGGATTAGACATAAAATAATTCTCCTTATATTAAGTGGAAAATATACTGCTTAAATGATTGTTATCAATCTAGCAAAAACAAATCTAAAAGGTTATTTAGATATTTGGTTTTCTTATAATGTTTTTTGGTTTTTTAGATATAGTTCACATTTTCATCGAATTAAGGTAGTAATTATTTAGGGTGTTAATTTATTTCAAGCAATAAAAAAACTGCATAGAGAACAGTGCAGTTTTTATTATTTAAATACAGGTCAGATTTAGCTTGATTTGTGTTTATGTTTCTTCCTTCTGCTCTGGCTTTAACCCCACATATCCTCTTGCTTGCAAGGTGGCTTCTTTGGATTTTCTCACCATCGTTTCAATGGTGGTGCCTTGTATAAGAATGGAGAACATTACCACGGCGTAGGTCATTACCAAAAGTAAATCACGCACGTTCATACCGATTTTCGGGATATACAGGCTGCCTACGGGAATGGAAAGCGCCATTGCGAGTGAAAGTCCGCCGCGCAAGCCGCCCCAAGTGAGAATGCGTAAGGTGTATGGATTGTAAGTGGTTTTCATACTTAAGAATTTAAACGGTGTCCACACGCTGATATAACGGCAGATTAGGCAAAGTGGAATGGCGAGTAGGCTTAAAATAATTCCTTGATAGGTGAAGTTTACCAGCAACATTGCCGCGCCGATGAGTAGGAATAATAAAGAGTTTAGGAAATGGTCGATCATCTCCCAAAAATGATCTAAATAGTGCTGGCTTTGTTTGGAGAAGCCAGTGTGTCTTGTCCAGTTGCCGATGATAATGCCCGAAACTACCATTGCCAATGCGCCTGAAACTTCGAGCAAATTAGCTACCATAAAGCCAGCGGTTGGAATGGTGAGCGTGAGCAAAATTTCTAAACTTCCGTCATCGGTAGCGGAGATCAGGAAATGCGCCACTAAGCCGAGTATCAAGCCAAACAGCAAACCGCCGCCTGCTTCCATCAAGAAAAGTTCGCTTACATCAGCCAAGGTAGGCTGTTTGCCGCCGAATGCTACGGCAAAGATAGTGGTGAAAATCACTAATCCCACACCGTCATTAAATAAGGATTCCCCTTCCACTTTCATCGAAAGTTTTTTCGGCGCTTTTAGATTTTTGATGATGGCTAACACGGCGATAGGGTCGGTAGGGGAAATCAAGGCACCGAACAGCATACAATAAATAAAATCTACTTCCCAGCCTAGGGCATAAGTTAAAAGATAAAAAGTTGAACCGATAAGGAAAGTAGAAGCGAAGGTAGAAAATAAGGCGAGAATGGTGATTTCACATTTTTGGCTTTTCATTACGGGAAGTTTTATCCCCAACGCGCCGGCAAAAAGTAGGAAACCTAAAATCCCGTTGAGCAAGAAACTTTTAAAATCAATCTGTTCCATTACGCCTTTGGCGAGTAAATCAACGTGTAATAAATTGAAATGCCCCATTATCAATAACACGAGCGAGGCTACCATTGAAGTGGCGGTAATGGCGATGGTGTATTGAATTTTGTCGTTAATTTTTTGCGTAACAAAGCCGATCAGAATGGAAATGGCTGAGAGAAAGCAAATATAGGTATAAACGTTCATTGAAATGCCTTAATCAAAATAATAAAGAATTTTGCTAAGAAATGTGGCTGGTTTTGCTCCATTTGGTGATTTAGACGGGAAAGGAACGCAAGCCAAATTAATTGGCGTAGTATAAGTAAACTGCTATTATTTAGAAAGCACAAAATTTCAAAATACATCAAAATGAGTAAACTAAAATCCTTTTTTATTGTCCTACTAGGATTAATTCTACTGGGCGTTGGCTATTTGTGGTATAGCCTAGAAATTTATCCTGTTCCAAAAATTCAATTTCGCACAGAAAGTTCATTACATTATGAGCGTAAAGCTTTAGCCAACACCGTGGCTTGTTTTTATGCACAACAATCTGTAAAACCCATTGAACAGCAGGATTTTCGCCTGTTGGTATGGAATATGCACAAAGGGCAAGATCAAGGTTGGCAACAACAATTAACGAGCTTGTCGCAAGGGCAAGATTTTCTTTTGTTACAAGAAGTGTCAAGTCAGCAAAAGTTGGCGGAACAACATTCTTCCCAAAATTTTTCCAAATTTTCCACCGCACTTTATACCAGCAGTTTTGCCTATTTGGGCAATCAATCAGGCGTCGCACTGATGAGCCGTTTTGCACCACAATATTATTGTGCAGGATCTTCCATTGAGCCTTGGATTCGTATTCCTAAAGTGGGCAATGCAATGGCGTTTCCGTTGAGCAATGGGCAATCGCTATTGACAATTAATTTGCATTTGGTGAATTTTGAGCTGAATCCAAGTCATTATCAACAGCAGTTAGAAGCGATGTTTAAGCTGATTGAACAGCATCAGGGGCCAATTATTCTGGCGGGCGATTTCAATGCGTGGAATAAAGAGCGGATAAATTTAATCAAAAAACTCACCGCACTTTATGGTTTGGCAACCCTATCATTTCAGCCTGATGATAGGCTACGTTTTTTGGATAATCCGCTTGATTGGGTATTTGTGCGCGGTTTTAGCGTGAAATCTGCGCGTACGGTGCAGACCACCAGTTCTGATCATAATCCGTTACTGGTGGAATTAACTTTGGCTACACCGCAGCGGTAATTACGATCTCCACTTTCCACTCAGGCACGGCAAGTTTGGCCTCTACGGTCGCGCGGCTTGGCGGATTGTGGCGATCAACCCACTCGTCCCAAGCGCGGTTCATCTCTGCATAATCTTGCATATCGGCCAAGAAAATTTGTGCATTTAAGATTTTGCGTTTATCTGATCCCGCTTCAGACAGTAAGTTATCAATTAAACCAAGCACTTCCTTGGTTTGCTCATACGCATTGCCTTGTGTATTTTCTGGCACTTGTCCCGCCAAATAAGCCACGCCATTATAAACGCACATTTCAGCAAGGCGTTCATTGGCGTGAAAACGTTGGATTGTTGTCATTGTTTCCCCTTCATATGAAATAAAAATAATTCGCAAGGATTATAGCGATTATGCGCAAAAATAGCTAAAATTCTTGTTAATTTTTCACCGCACTTATTCGTTATTATGAAATTGCTTATTTCCAATCAACACGGTGCTATCGTGATGGCACTGATGCCGTTTTTATACGGAATGTTGCTTTCCACACCGATCACGCAGCATTTATTTCTGTTATTGGCGTGGTTCGCCCTTTATTTGATGACTTATCCCTTTTTAAATTTATTCAAAGGCAGAAATCTTGAGCTTTATCGCAAATGGACGCTGATTTACGCTACCGCCAGCTTACTTTTCGCTTTGCCTGCCTTATGGCATAACTGGCATATTTTATATTTCTTGCTAGCAATGTTGCCTTTTGTCGCAGTGAATATTTACTATGTAAAACAAAAAGATGAGCGCGCATTGCTGAACGATTTTGCCGGCATTATCATTTTCGCCACCGCAGGAATGGCTGCGTATTATTTTGCTAATTCACAATTCGATCACAAAATCTACTGGGTTGCGCTCTACCCAAGCTTATTTTTTGTCGGCGTAACGCTGTATGTTAAATCCGTAATGCGTGAACGCAAAAATCCACGCTATCTGCACGCGTCCATCGCATTCCATTTACTCTGCATTCTCGGTTTCGCCTTATGCCAGCAATATTTATTAGCTTTCGCTTTCGTCCCCCCATTTATCCGCGCAATCTTACTCCCGAAATACAAACTTTCCGTTAAACAAGTCGGAATGGCAGAAATGGCAGTATCCTTGCTGTTTTTTGTGATGTTGGTGTGGGGGAGTTGGGCCTCTTAAGAAAGAGAAGAAATTAAAGAGCGGTGTTTTTTTTCAATTTTTTATCAATGGCATAGCAGGAATATTCCCGCTATGCCTTTATTTTTGACTGATTAACTCAACGCCGCACCACTGAGATCAATGAAGAATCCTGCGATAGTAGCGCTCATTAGGTTGGCGAGTGTGCCGGCGATGACGGCTTTTAAGCCGAGGCGTGCGATGTCGGAGCGGCGGGTTGGTGCCATACTGCCAATTCCGCCAATGAGTACGGCAATCGCGCTGAAGTTAGCGAAGCCACATAAAGCAAAAGTGATAATGGCTTTGGTTTTATCGCTAAGTTGTACAGCCGCGTCAGGTTGTAAATATTGGGCGAACTCTAAATAGCCGACAAATTCATTTACGGCTAATTTCATTCCGATCATTTGTCCTGCAATTTCAGCATCTTGCCAAGGCACGCCGATGATGAACGCGATAGGTTGGAATAAATAGCCGAGTAGGCTCTGTAAGGTGAGATCGCCATAGCCAAACCAGCCACCGATTCCGCCGATTAAGCCATTTAATAAGGCGATAGAGGCGATAAAGGCGATCAACATACCGCCCACATTGATGGCAAGCGTGACCCCTGACGCCGCACCGTTGGCGAGCGCTTCAACGATATTATTTGGTTTTTCGGTTTTGACGTTTTCTTCTAAGGTATCGCTGAATTTTTCTGTTTGTGGATACATCAATTTGGCGAACAATAAGCCTGCGGGAGCCGCCATAAATGACGCGGCGATTAAGTAGGTGAGTGGCACACCCATACCGGCATAGCCTGCTAATACAGAACCTGCGATGGAAGCCGTTCCACCTACCATTACAGTAAATAATTCAGATTCGGTCATTCGGCTAATAAAAGGCTTAACCACAAGTGGTGCTTCGGTTTGTCCAACAAAAATATTGGCAGCCGCAGACATTGATTCTGCCTTTGATGTACCTAGTGCTTTTTGCAAGCCTCCGCCGATAATTTTAATTACCCATTGCATTACGCCGATGTAATACAGCACGGAAATTAAGGCTGAGAAAAAGACGATAATTGGTAGGACTTTGAAAGCAAAAATAAAGCCTACATTGCTTGGATCGGCAAGGTTACCAAAAAGAAAGGCGATCCCTTCGTTACCATAATTTATCACTTTGCTTACGCCTTCAGCGGTGCTAAGCAGGGCATTTCTTCCCGCGGGTACATACAAAATCAGCGCAGCAAAGCCGATTTGAATGGCTAAGGCACCAAAAATAGTTCGGAAATTAATGGCTTTGCGGTTGTTGGAAAACAGCAAGCCAATGCCAAGCAGGACGAAAACCCCGACAATACTGATAATGAGATCCATAGTTACGCTCCTTGATGAATGAATTTAGGTAATTGTGGTAATTTTTTGTATTCCGCATTGTTTAGCAAATGCTGCCAGTGCCTGAGTTTCTTCCATAGTGGGAATAAAAGGGGTTAAACCCGTTTCATCTCTTGCCCCTTTGCTATGCACTCGAATAATTTTGAATAACACCTCGGGATAATCTCGTAGCAGTTGTGCCGCTTTTTCCACTAAGTGATAGGCGTCAAAAAAATCTTTGATAAAAACCAACCGCACTTCTTCAATCTTATTGTGCGGTAATAATTTAGCGAGATTCTGCCAATTTCGGGTGAGGTTTTCTGTTTTGATATGCTGCGTTGTGGGGATAATTTGAGTTGGCACTTTGCCTTGCTGATTGCGGCGTTCAAAACAGAGTGTCTGTAAGCCTAAGCCATCACCTTTGAGATCAAAGAGAAATTTATCGGTTACGGCAATTAAGGATTGCGTGCTGTCATAATCAAAAAATCCGCTGCTATCAAGATAACAAGTTAGACCCTGCTGACGAAGTGCGGTGAAAAGTGGTACTAATTTTTTATGATGAATGGTGGGTTCGCCGCCAGAAACGGTGATGCCGCGAATAAACGGCACGGCGTTCATTACCTGCTCATACAAATATTGCAAGCTGACCAATTTGGCTTCGCTATTTTTTCTTGGAATAGTTTCTGGGTTATGGCAATAAAGACAGTTTAGCTTACAACCTTGCAGAAAAATGCTGGTGCGGTTGCCTTGTCCCTCTACATTGGAAAAGGGAATAATCCGATGTAGAGGAACATAAATTTCAGAAAGCGGAGCTGGCTTAGTCATTATGAATTGGCGCTTACGTTTTCTTCATCGCGCAATTGGCGATCAAAGACATTGGCGCAATCGTCTGTGCCAGAGCCATACCAAGTGGTATCGCGTAATACCGCTTCGCCTTTGCGATAACGCTCAACCTCGCTTTTCTTCACTAAATAGCCTGTTACGCGAATGAGATCGGTATTTTTCAGGTAAGTTGTAATGTAGCGATAGCCTTGTGCAAAAGCGCCGTCAATAATATCCACTACCGCATCTAAATGATCAGTATAGGTTTGATCGAAAGCAAAGAGATCCCCTGTACCAGAAGGGAAGTATTTATGGAATGGGGCAGATTGTTTTAGATGCGCTAATAATGTCGGTTCTTCACCTACGCGAATACGGTGTGCTGGTGTATTCATCTTATCTTCTTCGTGGTTGCTCGCCCCCACTTGCGCGTGTAGTAAATAACGGTTATTGGTACGCTCCACATAAAGCCCTTTGTGCGCGTTATTGACTTCTTCCAATTTATCCATAATGAGTGTGGCGATCTCATCACCACGTTGACTTTGTCCGAAGGTTTCATTAATACCTTCTTGTTGTAAAAGATGATTTACCGCATCGGCTAATCCCACAATGGCGATCATACTGGTAAAGTTTTCACGTTTAATAAATTCTTCTTGCGCTAAGAAACTGCTTTCAAAGAAATTGCTTTCTTCGATCAAAAATTTATGCCGTTTATCCATTGTGGAAAGGGCGAGTTTTGCCACTTTAGGCAATAATTCATTCACCATTTCATCAACATTTGAGCAAGCACGTCCGATAGTACCTAATCTTAAGCGAGTGAGGGTATAAGCACCGCCACATTCGGGCAGCGCATTGTAACAACTGGCGATACCATATTGTTCTCCCAGATCTTCAATATAATAAGGATCATTGGCAAAAGACGGTTTTGACACCAATAAACAGGCTTTAGCAGCAAGTTCTGCAAATTCACGCGAGGTTTTTTGCTTATCATAGCGAATAGTCATATTTGGCGTGGTGTTTTCTAGCTCAATGACCGCCTGTAAAATTAAACGCCCAGCTTTAGTGTCATAAGGGCCAATATTGGCGTGACAGAAAGAATCTGCAATGGTTTTATCAATATGGTTTAAGAAACGTTTAATTTTGATGTAATCCTGCTTCTCGTCAGTAATGAAAGGATCGAGCAATTCATCTAAGCGTCCAATATAAACGGGATAAGTGGTAATGGACGGAACGTGGGAATAGAGAATGAGCAAGCCATCTAGCGCTTCATCAAGATCTTTTGGTGGTGGCAAGTCAAGGAATTTACAGCCTTTTTGAATATAAACATTATAGTCAGGCAAAATATAACGCGGACGATAAATGGCATAGCCTTCACATAAATCACAAATCATATGATTTTGAATGTATTCCCATTCTTCTTCGGTGTAACCTAATAAATCAATGGGGTTAAATAATCGCTCAGCAATATTGCCTAAGCTCATTAATTTTTGATGATAGGTTAGATTTTTTGCTTTAACCACATCGAGAATATCTTGTAGTGAGGCTTTCATTGTTTGCTCCTTTATTCATAAAAGATCGGTAAGAAGCCCAATCCTACCGAAGTTAGCTCGATCTTGCTGTGATTTAGATCACATTTTAGGCAAATTGAAACTATATTTATGGCCTTATTTTAAACCGCAATATACTCCAACTTCACTTCCCCTAAATAGCCTAATAATTCTTCGGCCATTTGTTTGTAGGAGAGTTTTACTGGGTGTTCTACCATCACTACGCGGGTGATGTTTTCTACTTCGTTACCGCTTAGTAGAAGATAATTGATGGCCACTTGTAGGGCGGGGAGGCTTGGGTTGAAGGCGGCGTTTTCGGCGTAGCTGCCTTGGAAAACTTGTTTATCTTGTAATTCTACCGCAACCCCACAGAAACTTTGGGTGTAAGGTGCGTGGGATTGGTTTGCGGCTTCAAGTGCGGTGTGAATTAATGGATCTTTTGTGGTTAATTGTAAACCATTGGTTTTTTCGTCAAATAAACGATAAGGAATGGCTAAATCTGCAGGGCCAAAAGCATCAGGCAAATAGCTATGTAGTAGATTGTTTTGGCTATGCGGCAGATGAATATGCAAGCTGTCTGCACTATTTAATTCGTTCATAAATTGACGACAATGGCCGCACGGGGTGTAATTCACCGTGATGTCGGTGAGCTTTTTCTCTTTGCGCATCCAAGCATGAGAAATGGCACTTTGTTCTGCGTGAATAGTTTGTTGAATATTGGTGGCGCAGAATTCTTGATTTCCGCCAAAGTAGAAATTGCCACTTTCGCCAATGGCCACCGCACCCACGTTAAATTGTGAGATGGTTGGATTGGCATAGGTTGCGCTCACGGGTAACAACAATAAAGAAAGGGTTTTAGGATCTAATTGATGTTTTTGGCATAAATGCTGTACGGCAAAGTGCGGTAGAAATCCTTGAAAATGTTGTTCGGCAAAAATATGCCAAAGATCTTGTGCCAAATTTTGATTTTCTAATTGGGCTAAGGCGTGTTGTAAACGGTGAGAAATATGTTGTTCAATACGGCTCATTTTATCCTCTCTACTCTCTATAATACGGAGATCATTTTTTTCATCATAAAGCAGAAAAAATAAAAAAGCTTGCGTTAAAGTTAAAATTTGTGAGCAATATCAAAAATTTAGCGAGAGAAAAGAGAAAAAATAGGCGAACCTGATGATTCGCCTATAAGCATATTTAGGTTTTATTGATTTGGCTCAATCACTTCAATTTCTGCGCCACTATGCAAGCCCCTTGGCAGCTGGCTGCCTTTGCGTCCACGTTCAGCACGGAAGCGTTGTAAATCTTCCGCTTTAAGGGTGATTTTGCGTTTGCCTGAATGGAATACCAAGTTCGCTTGTTCGGAAATCAACAATAAGCGAACCAATAATTCGCTGCGATCTTTCGCGTTCGCTGCGGGGATCGAAATGATTTTGTTGCCTTTTCCTTTGGATAATTCAGGCAAATCTTGCACTGGGAAAATCAACATTCTGCCCGCAGAAGTGAGTGCCACGAGCAAGTTTTTATTTTCTTGTAAACTTAATGGTGGCAAGACTTGGGCGTTTTCTGGTAGGGAAATCAAGGCCTTACCTGCTTTGTTACGCGCCACTAAATCGCTAAATTGGCAAATAAATCCATAGCCTGCGTCCGATGCCATTAATAATTTTTGCTCATCATTTTCCATTAACACTTGGGAAACCGTAGCCCCTGCTGGTAAGGAAAGTTTGCCAGTGAGTGGTTCGCCTTGTGAGCGTGCGGAAGGCAAGGATAGCGGTTCTACCGCATAGCTGCGTCCTGTGCTATCAAGGAATACCACAGGCTGATTGCTTTTTCCGCAGGCGTGCGCCAGATAGCCATCACCTGCTTTGTAGCTTAGCCCTTGCGGATCAATGTCGTGGCCTTTGGCACAACGCACCCAGCCCATTTGCGATAAAATCACGGTAACAGGTTCTGCTGGGATCATTTCGTTTTCAGCCATTGCTTTGGCTTCCGCACGCTCTACGATTGGTGAAAGGCGAGGGCTAGCAAAGGTTTTCGCATCTTGCTGAATTTCTTTTTTGATGAGCGTATTTAAACGGCGCTCAGATCCCAAAATTTGCTCTAAATTCAACCGCTCTTGTTCTAATTTATCTTGCTCCGCTTGCAGTTCGTGCTCTTCCAATTTGGCTAATTGGCGTAAGCGCAAGTTTAAAATGGCCTCGGCTTGTTCCTCACTTAAATTAAAGCGTGCCATTAATTCCTGCTTTGGTTTGTCTTCGTTACGAATAATGGCGATCACTTCATCAATATTTAGAAATGCAATCATCAAACCTTGCAAAATATGCAGTCGGTTCAGCACTTTATCTAAGCGATGTTGTAAGCGTCTGGTTACCGTGGTGCGACGGAAAGTCAGCCATTCGGTGAGAATTTGCAGCAGATTTTTTACCGCTGGCTTGTTGTCCAAGCCAATCATATTCATATTCACACGATAGCTTTTTTCTAAATCCGTGGTAGCAAATAAATGTGCCATTAGGGCATCGGTATCCACGCGGTTGGAACGTGGCACTAGCACGATACGGATTGGGTTATTGTGATCCGCTTCGTCACGAATATCTTCTACCATCGGCAGTTTTTTCGCATTCATTTGTTCCGCGATTTGGCTGATGATTTTTGATGGCGAGGCTTGGTGGGGCAGTGCGCTAATGATGATTTCGCCATCTTCTTTTTTCCATACCGCACGCATTTTGATTGAGCCACGCCCTTGCTCGTAAATTTTACGAATATCTTCTTTGCTCGAAATAATTTCTGCTTCCGTTGGATAATCAGGCCCTTGCAGCACACTCATTACATCATCTAAATTGGCTTTTGGGTTATCCAACAGCATTACCGCCGCATCGGCTACTTCATTGAGATTGTGCGGGGGAATATCTGTTGCCATTCCCACGGCAATCCCCGTTGTGCCATTAAGTAAAATATGCGGTAGGCGGGCAGGTAAATATTCTGGCTCTTCTAGTGTGCCGTCAAAATTGGGCTGAAATTCCACCGTGCCTTGCCCAAGCTCACTGAGCAAAATTTCTGAAATTTTGGCTAAACGCGATTCCGTATAACGCATTGCCGCAAAGGATTTCGGATCATCAGGCGCCCCCCAGTTTCCTTGTCCATCAATAAGCGGATAACGATAAGAGAAAGGTTGCGCCATTAGCACCATAGCTTCGTAACAAGCAGTATCTCCGTGCGGGTGGAATTTACCTAATACGTCCCCCACGGTACGCGCCGATTTTTTATATTTCGCCGTGGCATTGAGCCCTAATTCCGACATTGCATAGACGATACGGCGCTGCACGGGTTTTAATCCATCACCAATAAAGGGCAATGCACGATCCATAATCACATACATTGAATAATTCAAATAGGCACTTTCGGTGAAGTTTTGCAGTGGCATTTGCTCAATGCCTTCGTAATTAATTTCTGCCATAAATTTGTTTTTCTCTTATATTCGTTAAAATTAAAGTGCGGTGGTTTTTTACGCGATTTTTAATGTTGAAACCCTGTGGACACGTCCGCATCAGGATTGCGCTTGGTGTAAGGCTCATCTTTTAATTTTCCACTGAAAATCTGTGGATTTTCCTCCCCACTTACCATTAACACGCCTTTCGCGCCTTTTTCGGTACGGAAAATGGAATGATCCACGAAAGGATAAGGGCCGGGTACAGGAATGGTGGTTTCAGCCATCATCGCGCCGCCAGCAGGAATTAAAGTGGTTTGTACATTGTGATTTTGCAATGAACCACCTTCCACATACACTGTATCAAAAGGCTTGCCGATCAAATGGAAAGAGGACACCTTATTTGGCCCTGCATTGCCGACATAAAAACGTAATTTCTCGCCCACTTTGGCTTTTAAGGAATTATCACCGAGCATTGAGCCATAATGGCCGTTAAAGACCACATAGTCAGGCAATTCATAGCTCGCTTTTTGCATACTAAAAACTTGCAAGCCTGCTTCGCCAAATTCCCCTTGGGTATAAAATTCGTTCTGTACAATATAAAATTCTTTATCCACTGGCGGTAAGCCTTCTTTTGGCTCAACCAACATTAAACCGAACATTCCCTTGCCGATGTGAGTCGGCGCACCAGGCATTGCGGCGCAGTGATAAAGATAAAGCCCCGGTGATAGCACTTTGAACTGATAGATACTGGTATGCCCTGGTGCGGTGTTGCTCGCCAGTGCCGTGCCTTCAGGGGCGGCGGAAGAGTGGAAATCAATGCTGTGCGGCAGTTTGGAATTGATTGGGTTGGATAAATGCACTTCCACCGTATCCCCCTCGCGCACACGAATAAACGGCGCAGGGGTTGAACCGTTGTATGTCCAATATTTGAATTGCACTTTTGGCATAATTTCCATAATTTTTTCCAGCGCTTCCAGTTTTACCACTACACGAGCAGGATAATCGCGCGTAATGGGCGCTGGCACATTTGGCGCGGTGGTGAGTTCTGCTTCAATCACGGGAAGATCAGAAATTTTCACATTTTGCACCGCACTTTTATTTTCAGACAAATTGGTATTTTCAGTTACATTAGTATTTTCCGCCGTATTCGTATTTTCAACCGCGTTGGACTTGGTTGAATGTTGTTCTGTGGCGATAACATTGCCGCTTAAAAGTGCGGTGAAAATTAAGGCTAAAAAGGTCTTTTTCATTGGTGTTTCCTTGCTTATTTGGTGGTGAGCTTATACGCTCAAATCCACTTGGTCGCCTTTGGCTTGTAACCACATTTTGCGATCTTCAGAACGTTTTTTCGCCAACAGCATATCCATTAATTCAAAGGTTTCTGTTTCACTTTGTTCATTTTCTTGATCAAAGGTGAGCTGCACCAAACGGCGCGTATTGGGATCCATTGTGGTTTCACGCAACTGGCTTGGGTTCATTTCGCCTAACCCTTTGAAGCGCTGCACATTGATTTTGCCTTTTTTATTTTTTAGGCGATCTAAAATGCCTTCTTTTTCCCCTTCATCAAGGGCGTAATAGACTTCATTGCCAATGTCGATACGATAAAGCGGCGGCATTGCCACATAAACGTGTCCTTCCGCCACCAGTTTTGGGAAGTGGCGTAAGAATAGGGCGCAGAGTAGGGTGGCAATGTGCAAACCGTCAGAATCCGCATCAGCAAGAATACAAACCTTGCCGTAACGCAACTGGGAAAGATCGCTATTGTCAGGATCGATCCCCAATGCCACAGCAATGTCGTGGACTTCTTGCGAGCCAAGCACCTGATCGGCGGACACTTCCCAAGTATTTAGAATTTTTCCGCGCAATGGCAAAATGGCTTGATATTCACGGTCGCGCGCTTGTTTGGCCGATCCCCCTGCGGAATCCCCTTCGACTAAGAATAATTCGGTCAGTGCTAAATCTTGTGAGCTGCAATCGGCAAGTTTCCCCGGCAGGGCAGGGCCGCTCACTTGTTTTTTACGCACGATTTTTTTCGCCGCACGCAAACGGCGTTCTGCTGAGCTAATCGCCATTTTCGCCAGTTCTTCGGCTTCTTGCACGTTTTGGTTGAGCCATAAGCTAAAGGCATCTTTCACCACGCCGCTGACGAACACCGCGCTTTGGCGGGAAGATAAACGCTCTTTGGTTTGCCCAGCAAATTGTGGATCTTGCATTTTGATCGAAAGTACATAAGCACAGCGATCCCAAATATCATCGGCGGTAAGTTTCACGCCGCGCGGTAGTAAATTGCGGAATTCGCAAAACTCACGCATTGCATCGAGCAAGCCTTGGCGTAAGCCATTAACGTGCGTTCCCCCTTGGATAGTGGGAATTAAATTCACATAGCTTTCGCCGAGCAAATCGCCCCCTTCAGGCAACCAAATTAATGCCCAGCTGGCGGTTTCTTTTTCGGTTTCAAAATTGCCCACAAAAGGGGAGGCTGGCAAGGTGGTGTAGCCCTCCACGCTTTCTGTTAAGTAATCAGATAAGCCGTCTTGATAGAGCCAAACATCTTCTGTGCTGTTGATTTTATCAATAAAACGAATTTCTAAGCCTGAACACAGCACCGCTTTGGCACGCAATAAATGGCGTAAACGGCTGACGGAAAAATTAGGGCTGTCGAAATATTTCGGGTTTGGTTTGAAATGCACGGTTGTGCCAGTAGTACGGCGGCCGCAAGTGCCGATGACTTCCAATTCTTGCACTTTCGCCCCATTTTCAAAGGCGATTTTATACACTTGTCCGTTACGCTTAATTTGAATATCCACGCGTTCAGAGAGCGCATTCACCACAGAAATCCCCACGCCGTGCAAACCGCCAGAGAACGTATAGTTTTTATTGGAGAATTTTCCCCCTGCGTGCAATTTGGTAAGAATCACTTCCACCCCTGAAATGCCCTCGGTGGGGTGAATATCCACCGGCATTCCTCGTCCGTTATCAATCACTTCAAGGGATTGATCTTTATGCAGAATGACTTCAATTTTGGTGGCGTGGCCAGCTAGCGCTTCGTCCACGCTGTTATCGATCACTTCTTGCCCTAAATGGTTTGGACGAGTGGTATCGGTGTACATACCGGGGCGCAGCTGAACTGGCTCAAGATCTTTTAAAACGGTAATTTCATTGGCGGAATAATTTGTTGTCATTGGGAAAACCTAATTTCAAATCAAAAATTGGCGAAAGTGTAGCAAAAAAACGACCTGTATAAAATACCAGTGGGTGAAATTAAAGTGCGGTCGTTTTTTTGTAAATTTTATTCGTTACCTAAAATGCCTAAATTCCAGTTTATGGCTTCTTTAGGGCGTTTGTCTTGCAACAAGAAACGCTGGTTGGCTTTTGCTTGCGGTTGCACCACCGAGCCAGACGGCGTTGAGAAGGCGATGCCGCCTTTTAACAGTTGCTGCATTGATCCTGTGTTAATGGATAAACCAGTGAAGCCAAGCTCCATTCCATAACCTGATGAGATCCAGAATTCTGAATTTTGGCGCACAAGGGCTTTGTGTTTATTGGCAATCACAATATGCACTAACACGCGGTCGCCAAGGCTGTTAAGCTCTAAATTGCGAATTGTCCCCACTTCAACACCACGGTACAACACAGGTGATCCCACTGTGATATTCATTGCGTTTTTGGTTTCTAAAATGAGTGGGAAACCATCGCCATATTTGTTGGTGGTTGGCACAGATTGCGCAAGGCGGAATTGACTGCGCGCTTTGCCACTGCCAGCTTCCACATCAATATAAGGTTGTAAAAGGCTATCTAAATTCTCAATACCACCTGCGGAAATTTGCGGTGAAATCAGGCGGAATTTGCTGTTTTCTTTGGCAATGATTGCCATATATTTTGGGTTAATTAACGCCGTGGCGATAATTTTGCGATCGGCGGAAAGTTCAATGCTATCCACTTCGCCAATATTTAAGCCCATATAACGCAATGGCATTCCTTTACTTAAATTGGTAGCATCTGCGGCGGTGAGCTTAATCACTTGTCCTGCAGATTTGGCTCGCATTTCATTTGGGTAAAGAATTTTGTTACCTGAGCCACTGTTATCAAAACTAATTGCGCCTTTTAAGGTGCGAGCAATAGGTGCGGCTTGAATGCTAATGCCTTTCGGTGTGATGTCCACCTGTGCGGCACTTTCCACCCAGAACAGACTTTTGCTGGTGAGCAAATCGCGATGTTTCGGATAGATAAATACGTCCACGTCAAAATGATCTTTTTTCGGGCGGATAGCCAGAATTTTGCCCACTTCATATTGGCGATAAAGTACCAGAGAACCTTTATCAATGCTTGGTAGCTGTGAAGTGGTTAAGGTGATGGTTGGGGTGAGATTATTACTCACGATCCCTGCTTCAGCATTACTGAGATCACTGTATAACGGGAAGCTTTCAGGCAATTTACCCGATTGATGACCCGCCACAATGCGAATGCCACCTTGTAGCCATTTTTCAGGGCTTGCCGCTTGCATTTTCACGCCGTCAGTGCCGATGCTCACTTCAAAGTTTGACGCAGCAATAAAGAGTGTATCAGGGTGAATTAAATGACGATATTGCCCAGCAATCGCCACTTTAAAACGCACAGATTCTTGTTCGATCCGCTGATTTACAATTTCACCAATAGGGAAATTATTGTAGTAAATTTGCTGCCCTTCGCTGATGTTATAAGTTTCAGGCGCGGTTAAGGTTAAAACTAAGGTATCAGGCTGTTTGAGCAACAGTTCATTTTCTTTAATTACGCTAAATTCAGTTTGTTTTTCGCCCGCGCCGCTGATGACATCAAAATATTCGCCACGCAATAATTTTTGCGTGTCGCTCAGTTCGCTCAAATTAAATTTTGTGTTGCGTAGCACGATTTCAGTGTTGGTTTTAAACAGATTTTCAGCGCTTGGATCAATGAGTAATTTGCCTTGCAAAATTTCTTCATTATTTTCTACCGCACTTAATTCTGAAAGCAAACCAATTTGTGCATCTTGTGAATACACCGCAGTTTTGCCTGCGCGTAATCCCGCAATATTCGGCACGGTAACATTGATTTCAATACCGCGTTTGGCCGCCTGTAAATTAGCATATAAACGATAGCGTTCGTTGCTTTCCGCCTTTGGACTATTTTGCGGTGAATCAAATGCCACAGCGCCTTGTACCACGGAATTTAGGCTATCCATTTGCACATTAATACCAGAAAGCCCAACACTGGCGTTAATACCGCTAATGTTCCAGAAATGGCTGTCTTTTTTTACGAATTGGGTATAAGGCTTATCGATCACCACATCAATTTCAATTTTCTTCTGATCTTTGGTGAAGCGGTAATCATAAATTTTCCCAACAGGCATTTTTTTGAAATAGACAGACGCGCCGATAGAGATCGAACCTAGATCATCGGCAAGTAAATGAATGAGCAAATCACCTTCAGTAACTTGAGCAATTGGGCCTTCATCTTCTGCAATAAATTCATCTTGCGACTCACCATCCCCTGGTTGCAGGGTGATGTAGTTGCCCGAAACCAGCGCATCAATGCCAGAAATCCCTGCTAGTGAAGCACTTGGACGAACGAGCCAAAACTTGGTGTTTTCACGCAACACGGTTTTGGCTTCAGGATAAATACTGGCTTCCACTTCCACTTTTTTCAGGTCGTCAGTGAAATTTACTTTTTTCACCACACCAATTTGCAAGCCTTGGTAACGAATTTGCGTTTTCCCTGCCACTAAACCATCACCATTATCAAAGGTGATTTTAATGCTAATGCCTTGTTCTTGCACAATTTGAAAGAACAAAATCGCACCAATACATAAGGCAACAAAGGGTAACAACCAAAATGGTGAAATCCGTTTGTTTTTATGAATAGCGGCTTTTACCGCGTTGTAATTATCCTGAATGGACGGCGTTTTGTTGTTGTCTGTCATAAATTTTCCAAAGTAAACGACTGTCGAATTGCGAAGCTGAAATCATAGTTAAGAACACTGCAGCCCCAAAATAAAAGGCAGCAGGGCCTACGGAAAAATTGATGATTTGTCCGCGTGCAACCAAGGACATCATCAATGCGAGTACGAACAAATCTAACATCGACCAACGACCGACAAAATGCACAATATGGAATAAGCGCATTTGCCATTTTATGGATTGGCGAAGGTTGAAATGTACACAAATTAATAAATAAAGCAAAATAAAAATTTTGCTAATAGGAATAAAAATACTGGCGGTAAATACCACAAATGCCACGAAATAACTGCCCATTTCAACAAAGGTAATCACGCCAGACATCAGGGTATCGGCGCTCGGCGCGCCATTGACATAAACCACCGACATCGGTAGTAAATTAGCAGGGAAAAGCATAATAATGCCCGCAATCAAGGTTGCCCAAGTGCGTTGTAGTTTAATGTTTACTCGCACTTCTAAGAGCGTTAAACAGCGTGGACAACGCGTTCGATGTTTGCTGTCTTGATAAGGCTCGGTAAACGTGTAATGGCACTCCAAACAGACACAAGGCGGTTCATCAGGCATTTCAGCCAAAAGTCTATCTTGTGGATAAAAATCATTCCACAGCGCATTCAGATTGAGCTTAATAAATAGAAGCGTGGTTAAAAGTGCGGTGAAAATAAAGGCAATTAAATAAACATCAAGGCTAAGGGTGGCGTATTCTCGCACCTTAAACATTGTTACGCCCAGTGCGACCAAATACACATCAAACATTACCCAAGGTTTAATATACCCCAGCGCGAGCAAGATATTACGCGGTTTAATGCCAAGCAGTTGTGAAAGACGGAGTAAAATCACCAAAATTGCAAAGGAAATAGGCATAAACACAGCACAGAGAAAAATGAGAAATGCCGTATAAGGATAGCCTTCCGTTGCCATTTTCCACACCCCTTGCCAAACCGAAGCGTCCACCCGCGTGCCCAATAAGTCAATGCTTAATAAAGGATAATTCAAGGCAAAAGGCATCAAAATTAAAATGGATAGGGCTATCATCGCGCAGCGATGTAAACTCCAACGGCTGCCTGAACACAGCACCTCATCACAGCGAGGACATTCCGCGTATTGGTTCGCCTCCAACGTTGGCACAGACACCGTGGCATCGCAATGGGTGCAACGGGCAATATGCTGTTTGGCGTAATGTGTCGTTTTTAACGGTGTTGTCATCGCGTAAAGTTCTGCTAATTTTTCTCTAAAAGAAATTCAAAAGCGCTATTTTATATGGATTTGCGTGCTTTTCAAAGTGCGGTGGTTTTTTACGGAAAATTTATCACAAAAAGTACCGCACTTTGTTTGATTGACAAAATTTGTGGTGGACATTAACCTGACAACATTGCTATTACGATAAAATGCCTAAATACACTTTTACTTAGCGGAGCGATCTATCTCTTTTTAGTTGGTGGGCGTTTGTTCAGAGAAAAAGCAAAGGGAGAAAAATAATGGAAATGACATTTGGACTTGTTGTTTTTGCCTTAATTGGTTTAGTTGTCGCCTTAACTGCAACTTATTTAACAAAACACTAATTTAACAAAACACAAAGTTTTATTTTTTAAAGCCTGCGATGCAGGCTTTTTCATTATAAGTTATTCTATCGAATGCTGATTTATACAGATTTTCACATATCTCAACAGTAACTCCCGTATAAACCCGATCAAAAAATTGCCATTTCTTGCCAATTTAAGCTAAAATGTGCAACGTTTTTCTATTTAAAATTAATGGTATGTGAGATTACACAATGACAGAAGTTCAGAAATTAACCAATAATAAAGAAATTATCGCTTATTTAGCGGAAAAGTTTCCGCGCTGTTTTTTCCTTGAGGGTGAGGCAAAACCGTTAAAAGTCGGGATTTTCCAAGATTTAGCCGAAGCCCTTGCAGATGATGAAAAAGTAAGTAAAACCCAATTGCGTCAAGCTCTGCGATTATATACAGCAGGCTGGCGTTATTTATACGCTTGTAAAGAAGGGGCTGAGCGCGTTGATTTACAAGGCAATCCAGCAGGCGTATTAGAGAAAGAACACGCAGAGCACGCTGCACAGAAATTAGCTGAAAGCAAAGCGAAAGTGGCAGAAAAACGTGCAGCAGAGCGTGCGGCAAACCCGAAAGTGAATAAAAAGCCTGCGCGTCCAAATGCGAAGAAATTTGTAGCGAAAAAACCACAAAATAAACCTAATCTTGTTGCTGTTGATTTAGCAACATTACAAGCTGGAACAAAAGTTAAGGTAAAAGCAGGCAATAGTGCAAAAACTGCTGTTGTGCTTGAAGTAGTAAAAGACAATGTGCGTGTTCAGTTAGAAAATGGTTTAACCATTGCGGTAACTGCTGACCGTTTATTTGTTTAGTTTTACACGCCAGTTTTGCTTTAATTAGGAAAGTTGAATGAAATTTTATCAAAGCAAGAGCAAGTTAGCCTTAGTGCTTGGCGCTTTATTTTTATCTAGTCAGCTAAGTTTGGCCGTTGCGCCGACACTGAAAAGTGCTGATATTGTATTGCCCTCATACAATGAAAACCATCAGTTAGCGACTAAGCGTGTAACGGCACGTTTAACTAATTCTCACTATCAGAAATTTCAACTGGATAATGAATTTTCGCAAAAAATCTTTGATCGTTATCTAAGAAGTTTAGATTATTCTCGTAATACCTTTTTGGCTTCAGATGTTGCACAAATGCGCGAAAAGTATGCAAGTAAAATTGGTGAAGAGCTCAATGAAGGCAAGTTAGATATTGCTTTTGATATGTATGATGAAATGATGAAAAGACGTTATGAACGTTATAAATATGCACTTTCATTATTAGATAAAGAGCCGAATTTAAGCCAAGATGATCAAATTGAGATTGACCGTGAAAAAGCGCCTTGGCCTAAAACTGAAGCCGAACTCAATAAGTTGTGGGAACAACGCGTTAAGAACGATGTGATCGGTTTGAAGTTAAAAGATAAAAAATGGCCAGAAATTAAAAAAACGTTAATTAAGCGTTATAACTTAGCTATTCGCCGCTTAACTCAAACTAAAGCAGAAGATGTGACTCAGGCTTATCTTAATGCACTTGCGCGTGAAATTGATCCGCATACCAGCTACCTTGCGCCAAGAACAGCGAAAAGTTTCAATGAGAGTATGAACCTTTCCTTAGAAGGCATTGGGGCGACATTACAATCAGAAGAAACTGGTGAAACGGTGGTTAAGTCTTTGGTAAAAGGCGCACCAGCAGATCGTAGTAAACGCATTAAAGCGGGTGATAAAATCGTTGGTGTTGGTCAAGCGAAAGGCCCGATTGTTGATGTGGTCGGTTGGCGTTTAGATGACGTTATTGACAAGATCAAAGGCAAAAAAGGTACAAAAGTGCGGTTAGAAATTGAGCCAGAAAAAGGCGGTAAAAATCGCATTGTTACCTTAATTCGAGATCGTGTTCGCTTAGAAGATCAGGCGGCTAAACTTACCGTAGAAAAAGTGGACGGCAAACAAATTGCAGTGATCAAAATTCCTAGCTTTTACATTGGCTTAACAGATGATGTAAGAAAACTCTTGAAAGAAATGGAAAGTAAAAAAGCACAGGGGGTGATTATTGATTTGCGTGAAAATGGCGGTGGCGCATTAGGCGAGGCTGTTGAGCTAAGTGGCTTATTTATTAGTGATGGTCCTGTTGTTCAAGTGCGCGATGCCTATCAGCGCATTCGTATCCACGAAGATCCTGATATGGAACAAGTTTATAAAGGCCCATTATTGGTGATGATTGACCGATTCAGTGCTTCTGCTTCTGAAATTTTTGCCGCAGCGGTTCAGGATTACAATCGAGGAATTGTGATTGGGCAAAATAGCTTTGGTAAAGGTACGGTTCAGCGTAGTAATTCACTGAATTTTGTGTACGATCTCAGTGATAATCCGCTTGGCTTGATTCAATATACTATTCAGAAGTTTTATCGTATTAATGGCGGAAGCACTCAGTTAAAAGGGGTTAAGCCAGATATTACTTTTCCTTCTTTAATTGATATGAAAGAATATGGTGAAGAAAAAGAAGACAATGCTTTACCTTGGGATAAAATTCCCCCTGCAAGTTATTCTGAGCAAGGAAAAGCAAGGGAAGCGGTTGCCAAACTAGAACCTGCACATATTGCTAGAATGGCGAAAGATCCTGAGTTCATCGTATTAAATGAGAATCTGAAAACCCTTGAAGAGCGCCGTGAGCGTAAATTCTTATCATTGAATTATGAAAAGCGAAAAGCAGAAAATGATAAAGATGATGCTAAACGGTTAAAAGATCTCAATGAACGTTTTAAACGTGAAGGTAAAAAGCCAATCAAAAATTTAGATGATTTGCCGAAAGATTACGAAGCACCTGATTTTGCTTTGAAAGAAGCGGAGTATATGGCTGCTGATCTTGTTTCTTTCTATGCTGAAAAGGCAAATGGTGACGCGGCAAAAAGGGTAGAAAAACCGTAAAAAATTTTACCGCACTTTGATGTCATTAAGCATAAAAGTGCGGTTATATTATTGTTAGGATTGAATTTTATTGCCTAATATTCAGCGTGGTATGATTGCCACATAAGTTTAGCTAATTACAATAATAAACTTTCAATTTAAGGACTCAAATATGTTAAAAACGACTTCATTTAAGTTAGCCAAAGTAGCAACTTTATTGACGTCTTATGCTTATGTTGGAACGGTGCTTGCGGCACAAACACAAGCAGCGCCAGTGGTTTCTGCAACACCAATGACACAATCCAGTGTCGTTAAAAAGGTGAAATTAACCAATGAACAATTGCTTCTTGAAAAACAAGCCATTGCGGATAAATTAGTTGCTGAGCGTAAAGCAGAAGATGAGCGTCTTAACGCAGAGCAACAAGAGCGTTCTGAACAACGTTTGACAGATATTATTGGCACACAGCCGTTACAGTTTAAGTCTGCCGTAGCGAAAATTTATACGCAAAATGATTATGTTTTATTATGGGAAGATAAAAAGGCAGAAAAGCAGTTTTTGCGTGATTATGCAGCATTAGTGGCAAGTGGTGTTTCACGTCAATCAGCACAGAATTTAGATCGTATTTATAAAAGTGAGAACCAAGATCCTTTAGTGCATGATATTTTATTAACTGACGCTTTCTTAGATTACCTTTTTTACAGTAAAAATGCGTTAAATTTTGCACAGCGCTGGTTTTATAGCTCAAATAGTTATAAAGCAAGTGAACCGAAAGAACAAGATATCCAAGCTTGGTTAAGTGCGGTGAAAAATAATCAAAATTCTGCTTTTATTAGCCAACTTTCTGGCAAAAACCATCTATATCGCCAAACCTTACATCAATTAGAAGCGTTAATAGTATCAGGTAATGCTGATCGGAAGCAGATTTATAAATTAGCCATTAATACACAGCGATTGAGAATTTTGCCTGAATTTACTAATGGTATTTTCGTAAATATCCCAAGTTATCAGCTTAATTATTATCGCGATGGCAAGGTGGTATTAAATTCTAGGGTTATTGTTGGTAAACAAGCACGTAAAACCCCTGTGATGTATAGCAAATTGAGTAATGTTGTAATTAACCCACCTTGGACACCGACAACACGTTTAATTAATGAAGATTTAGTGCCGAAAATTAAACGTGATCCAGGCTATGTTGCACGTCATGGTTATACCATTACCGATGGTTCAGGACGCACGATTGATCCACATTCCATTAACTGGGCAGCGATTGGAAGTAAATTCCCTTATCGTATCCGTCAAGCGCCAGGGGATAGTGCATTAGGGAATTATAAATTTAATATGCCAAGTAGTGATGCAATTTATTTGCACGATACACCAAACCACAGCTTATTTGGCAAAAAAGATCGTGCGTTAAGTTCTGGTTGTATTCGTGTACAACAATCTGATCAGTTAGCGACAATTTTATTGAAAGAGGCAGGTTGGTCAGAAGACAGAAAACGTAAAGTATTAAGTAGTAAGAAAACGACTTCAGCCAATATTCGTTCAAGTAATCCAGTTTATTTATATTATGTAACGGCTTGGATTGATGGCGGTAAAACTTATACGTTGCCTGATATTTATGGCTATGATTCCATGCCAAATCTTAGCTATATAAACTGGAATGCAGTAAGAAAATATATTATGTAAGGGGAATTTCATCTTTTGACTAAATTTTATTGAACTAATTCAATATTATTTAGTCAGAATAAAAGATGATAAATTTAAAGTAAGTAATGTGTATGACTGGAATTGATAAAAATCGTAGAAAATGGCTATCTTTAGGTGGAATTGCCTTAGGGGTTTCACTTTTACCGAATGCCGTCTTAGCTGCACTTTCAACGCCAAAGCCAGGTCTTTTGCGTTTTAGAAATATTAACACTGGCGATACATTTAGTGGCGAATTTAACATTGCACGCGGATTTTCGGCCAGCAACTTAAAGAAGTTGGATTATTTATTACGCGATAAACGTAATAATAAAGTGCATAAAATGGATCCAAGACTTTTCCATAAATTTTATCAAATTCAAAAAAATTTAGGTTTACGCAATACTGAAATTCAAATTATCTGTGGTTACCGCTCCCCGACAAGCAATGCGGCAATGCATCGTAAAAGTCGTGGTGTAGCGAGTAACAGCTACCATATGCGTGGTCAAGCCATTGATTTCCGTATTGATGGCGTACCCCTTGCTAGAGTAAAACGTGCTGCTGAAAGTTTAAATAACGGTGGTGTGGGTTATTATCCAAGAAGTAATTTTATTCATATTGATACAGGCCCAGTGCGTACTTGGCGTGGTAGCTAATCATTATTCTAATCATCATAAAACCGCAAGTGATTGCGGTTTTATTGTTTTAAACAGCATATATAAAAGGAAATAAAATGAATATTGAAATTATCCCTGTTACCCCTTTTCAACAAAATTGCTCATTAATTTGGGATAATGAGAAAAATGCAGCAATTATTGATCCGGGTGGTGAAGCAGAGAAATTAATTAAGCGCATTGAAGAGCTAGGCTTAAATTTAAAGTTAATTTTACTTACCCACGGACATTTGGATCATATTGGGGCCGCGGAAAAATTAAAGCATCATTTTGGTGTTGAGATTTTGGGCGCACAGGAAGCGGATAAATATTGGTTTGAAGGGCTTCCGCAGCAGGCAGAGCGCTTTGGATTGCTATTTGAATTAAAGGCATTTTTACCTGATCGTTGGCTTAATGAAGGTGATGTGATTGAAGTGGGTGATTTTACCTTTGATGTGTTACATCTTCCAGGACATAGCCCAGGCCATATTGGTTTTATTGAAAAGACTAAAAATGTAGCCTTTACTGGTGATGTATTGTTCCAAAATTCAGTAGGAAGAACAGATTTACCGGGTGGCGATCATCAAACATTATTAGATACGATTAAACAGAAATTATATCCACTTCCCGATGAAATGGTGATTATCCCAGGACACGGTGCTTATACTACCATTGGACAGGAAAAGAAAAGCAATCCTTTCTTAGCCAATTTATAAGGGGAAAATAAAAACGAGCTGGTAAAGATTCCAGCTTGTTTTTTAGTTAAAAAATCACGGAAAATAGACCGCACTTATTTTCTTTATTCCCCTTCATTTGGAAACATAAACGGATTTAAACCACTGCGCGCAAGGCCTTTTTCTTCCATTTCAATATCAAGATAGATGCTTGCCAGATCATCGGCAATGGCTTCCACATAAGGATCTTTTTCTTGATACATCATTTTCAGATAGCTATGGCAATCGCCGCAGCTTTCGGCTTTCACAGGTGCCGATTCACTGTCGATTGACCAATAATCCAATTTCCCTGTGTGATTGCAGTTGGTACATTTGCTACGCACCACATTCCATTCACTTTCGCAAAGAGAGCAATGCACATAACGCAAGCCCTGTTCTGAGCCAAAATGGACTACGCTGGCTGTCGGCGGCGCGCTGCAAACAGGGCAAAGATGAAGGTGTTCACCGCTTTCCATTTTACTATTTTGCGGTAATTGTTGAGCAAGCTGAATCCAATAAAGGGAAAGTGCCGCCCAAATAAATAAGGCTTTGTCGCTGCTGACTTCAGAAAATTGTTGCGCAAGCAGTTTATCGGCAAATTGCTCAAGCTCGCTGTCAGAAGCTTTTTCTAAATTCTCAATGGTGGCTTGTACGCTTTCATTGCCGTTATTTTTCATTTTATTGAGTAAGGCGCGCAGCAAATCTCGCCATTGGGGATCGCGCTGCCATTTTGTGATGTCAAGGGGAGCGCTGGTTTCCGTGCTGATTTCAATTTCTTGCGTAACAGGTTGTTCATTCAGTAGTGCGAGCTGGCAATCAACAATATTGGCGGCAAAGTTAAGGTAATCTGCCATTGGGTGATTTTGCGCTAAAGAACGTAGGCGTTCGGCGCGGCGTTGGTAAAGATTTTTCGGGTTGGAAAATAAAAGAATAGGGTGATGAAAAGAGCTGGCAGCTTGTACAATTTCATCTTTTGGTAGGATTTTTATACTCATAATTTTTCATTAACGTTCATCAATAAAGAAAGTGCGGTGTAAATTTGCAAAATTTTGCAAAAAACCACCGCACTTTACCATTGCTAATTATTTAGCGTGCTTTTCTTTCGCTTTTTCTGCGGCTTCCTTTTCAAGTTCTGGCAGAATGTCTTCACGGAACCAGCGTGGGTGATGTTTTTTCGCCCAGCGTACCGTTACCCAACCTTCAACCATTCCACGAATAGAACCTTTCACCCAGAATGCCATATACATATGTACCATAATACCAGTAAAGAGCATAAAGGCACTAGCTGAGTGCAGCAAAATGGCAATGCGGATAACAGGAATTGGGAAATTATGGGAGAAATATTGTCGCCACATAATAATTCCTGTTGCTAATAGGGTAACCATTGCAAGGATTAAAGTCCAGAATAGCATTTTTTGCCCTAAATTATATTTTCCGTTGTCTGAAACGGCGTGTTCGTTGCCTTTTAAGACTTCTTTAATATTTTTTAGCCATACCCAGTCATTTTTCTCAGGAATGTTGTAAGGCCAGTAAATCAAGCAAAGATTGATAAAGGCAATAAACATTATTATCCCAGTGAATGGGTGGATAAAACGGGCAATTCTTGGGTTACCTAAGATTTCCGTTAGCCAAGCAAAATCAGGGAAGAAGAATGCAAGCCCTGATAAGCCTGTGGTGAAGAAACAGATTACAAGTAACCAGTGACTTAAACGCGCAGGCAATTTGTGGCGAACAACTCGTTGATCGTTGCTGATCTTAACTTTACTCATTTTCGCCTCCTTTATGTGCTTGTTCGTCTTCTGGCACGACTTCTTCGTGTTCTTCTAGATCTTCCGTATTTGGCCCAACTGCAAGATAGTGCGCAATTTCAGAAAGCACTAAGCCTCCCATTGCCACCGCTGCAACTGGTTTCAATACGTCTTTCCATAATTTCACGGTCACGTCAATTTGTGGATCTTTCGGTAAGCCTGAGTAAAGCTCTGGCTTGTCAGCGTGATGTAACACATACATAACGTGTGTGCCGCCCACGCCTTCTGGATCATAAAGCCCAGCATTTTCATAACCACGGGATTTGAGATCCGCAATGCGAGTTTCCGCATAGTGTTTCATTTCTTCTTTTGTACCAAAATGAATTGCGCCTGTTGGACAGGTTTTCACACAAGCGGGTTCTTGACCCACAGTAACGCGATCAACACAAAGCGTACATTTGTACACTCGGTTATCTTCAGGGTTCATTCTTGGAATGTTGAATGGACAACCTGCGATACAGTAACCACAACCGATACATTTATCCGATTGGAAATCAACGATGCCGTTTGCATACTGAATAATCGCACCTGGTGATGGGCAAGATTTTAAACAGCCCGGCTCACTACAGTGCATACAGCCATCTTTACGGATCAGCCATTCTAGACGGTCATTTTCTTCAACTTCATTGAATTTCATCACCGTCCAAGCTTTGGCATTGAGATCAATCGGGTTATCGTATGAGCCGATACATTTTTCCGGCTCGGCACGAATATCATTCCATTCTGAACAAGCCACTTGGCAGGCTTTACAGCCGATACAAGTGGTTACGTCAATCAGTTTTGCCACTTCAAGCTGATGATCTCGCGCTTGCGGTGGGGGTGTTAATCCCGATGTTGCAGAGGCTTTAATAATATCTTGCGATTGAATAGTTCCCATATTATGCCCCCACTTTCTCAATATTTACCAACATACATTTTGATTCCGGTGTTTGTGTATTTGCATCACCTGCGCGAATGGTAAGGTTATTGGCAAAGAAACCTTGTTTACCAATACCGCCAAAGCCCCAGTGAATTGGGATACCTACGGTATGCACGGCTTTGCCATCGGCAGTGAGTGGGCGAATACGTTTAGTTACCACGGCTACGGCTTTAATATAACCACGTTTTGAGGTAACTTTGACATAATCACCATTATTGATGCCTTTCTCTTTTGCAAGTGCTTCGCCAATTTCAACAAATTGTTCTGGCTGGGCAATCACATTGAGTAACACATTTTTCGTCCAGAAGTGGAAATGTTCTGTTAGACGATAAGTTGTACCCACATAAGGGAATTCTTCCGAAGTACCAATGTCTGCTTTATCGCTTTCCAAAATACGCGCTACAGGGTTTGATACTACATTTGGGTGTAGTGGGTTTGTGCCAATTGGTGTTTCAATTGGTTCGTAATGCTCTGGGAACGGGCCATCAGCCATACGTTCACGCACGAATAAACCACTTACCCCTTCTGGTTGCATAATAAATGGTAGGGTAGGACTATTTGGTGGCGCTGTACCGAAGTCTGCCACGTCCACATAATTCCAGTTTTTGCCATTCCATTTAATTAACTGGCGTTTTGGATTCCAAGGTTTACCAGATAAATCCGCACTTGCACGGTTATAGATAATACGGCGGTTCATCGGCCACGCAAAGCCCCAACCTAAGGTGTTACCTAAGTTAGACGGATCAGCGTTATCGCGATTCGCCATTTGGTTACCTTTTTGTGTCCATTGACCAGTATAAATCCAGCAAGCACCTGAAGTGCTACCATCAGCACGCATTTGTGCGAAACTTGAAAGTAGCTCGCCTTTTTTCAAGATCACATTGCCGTTGGCATCAAGGAGATCTTGTAAAGCATAGCCGTTCATTTCTTTCGCCACTTCTTCTGCTTTTGGCTCAAGCGGATTGTCATAGTTCCAGCTCATCGCTTCAAGGCTATCCAGTGATACGCCACCTTCTTTATGATAAAGCTCGATTAATGCCGCTCTTAATTCAGAAAGAATTTCACCATCGCTTTTCGCTTCAAATGGGGCATCAACGGCTTTCCAGTGCCATTGTAACCAACGACCAGAGTTAGCGATTGAACCGTGTTCTTCCACGAAACAAGTGGTTGGTAAGCGGAATACTTCGGTTTGAATTTCTTCTGTTTTCACATCATTAAATTCACCGTAGTTTTTCCAGAATTCCGAGGTATCCGTAATTAACGGATCCATAATCACCAAGTATTTCAAATTACTTAAGGCTTTGATGATTTTGCCTGAATTTGGATAAGAGGCAACAGGGTTCATTCCTTGGCAGAAATAACCATTTACGCGACCTTGATACATTTCATCAATGTAGCGCATTTGATCCATACCGCCTTTCGGCAATTTCGGTAAATAATGGTAGCCGAACTCATTTTCAGCCGTGGCTTTTTCACCAAAGAAGGTTTTCAGCATACTTACCATAAATTTCGGCGTATTTTGCCAGTAGTTTACCTGATCTTTCATCATTGTTTTTGGCGTAATACGGTTTAGGAAGTTTTCTAAACTGGTATCTGCTTCGGTTGGCAATGGAATATAACCCGGCAACATATGTGGGAATAAACCTAAATCTGTAATCCCTTGTACATTTGAGTGTCCACGCAACGCATTTACACCACCGCCAGAAACCCCGATATTACCGAGTAATAACTGGATCATCGCCATCGTACGAATATTTTGTGAACCCACAGTATGTTGAGTCCAACCTAATGCGTACATAAAGGTTGCAGCTTTATCAGGTGCAGAGGTTTTGGCAATTTCTTCACAGAATTGTAAGAAACTTTTTTGTGGTGTACCCGTGATACGTTCTACCATTTCAGGGGTATAACGAGAAACGTGATCTTTTAACAGATTAATCACGCAACGAGGGTGTTGTAAGGTCAGATCACGAATAGGCTGGCCTTCCGCATCAAACTGATAACGCCAAGTTGAACGATCATATTTGCGTGTTTCAGGATCATAACCTGAGAACAAGCCGTCTTCAAACTTGAAGTTCTCATCAACGAGGAATGCCGCATTCGTATAATGTCTAACGTATTCGTGTTGGATTTGATCTTTTTCTAATAAATAACGAATAACGCCAGATAAAAAGGCAATATCTGTCCCAGAACGCAATGGCATATAAATATCTGCAACTGAAGCCGTACGGTTAAAGCGTGGATCAACCACCATTAACTTCGCACCATTTTGTTTTTTCGCTTCAATCGCCCAACGGAACCCAACAGGGTGAGCTTCCGCTGCGTTACCGCCCATTACGATTACTAAATCAGCATTTTTAATATCAACCCAGTGGTTGGTCATCGCACCGCGACCAAATGATGGAGCAAGACTTGCTACCGTTGGTCCGTGTCAGATACTCGCTTGGTTGTCGGTATAAATCATACCGAGTGAGCGCACAAATTTTTGCGTTAAGATACCCGTTTCATTACTACAAGCAGAGCCTGCTAAGAAACCTGATGTCATCCAACGATTCACAGGCGTGCCATTTTCATTGTTTAACACAAAGTTGGCATCGCGGTCTGCTTTCATATGTTTTGCGATACGCTCAATGGCTTCTTCCCAAGAAATACGTTTCCACTCGCTTGAACCTGCTTCACGCACTTCAGGGTATTTCACACGGCGTGGGCTATTTACATAATCCAATGCGCCTGCCCCTTTCGGACAAAGCGCCCCACGGCTAACTGGATGATCGGGGTCCCCTTCAATGTGATAAAGTTTACCCACGCTATTTTTTGCGCCATCACCTAAGCTGTATAACAACATACCACAGCCTACGGCACAATAGGTGCAGGTATTACGGGTTTCTTTACCGCGTAATAACTTGTATTCGCGAGGAGCTGCTAAAGCTGTTGCTGGAGCAAAGCCCAACATCGCCGCAGACGTCCCTGCCATACCACCTGCACAGATCTTAAAGAATTTTCTTCTTGTGACCTGCATAGAGATACTCCTTAACCAACAAAATTGTTGTGTTATTGTGTAGTAGTAGAATTTGTCGATATTCGTTTGGGTACTGAATTTGCCTAAATTTATATTTTATACATCAATGAAATTCAGTACTGTATAGTTTATTGCAAATTGTATTACAATTAACAAAATACATACAATGCTAAGGATACGCCTTTTTACGGGCAAAATCCATAAATAATCTTGATTAAGAAGGGGAAAGGCTTGAGCTGGATCACAAAATCGCCAATTATTTTTTTCAAAAAATTAACAAATAGCCAACAAAAGGGAAACGATTTTTTGCTCGAAGAACGAGAAGATAATCTCGCCGTAGAAACCCCCGTAGCCCTAGTTTATAACGGCATTAGCCACACTGTAATGATGTGTTCCCCACAAGACTTGGAAGATTTTGCCCTTGGCTTTTCTTTAACCGAAGGCATTATCGAAAAACCCGCAGATATTTATGGTATTGATGTGGAAGAAACCTGCAATGGAATCGAAGTACAGATAGAAATGGCTACTCGCTGTTTTGTTGCTCTAAAAGAACGCCGCCGCACTTTAGCGGGAAGAACGGGTTGCGGCATTTGTGGCACAGAACAGCTTGATCAAATCCACAAAAACTTGCCTATTTTGCCCCGCACTTCTGTTTTGGATATTTCTCTTCTTGACGATTGCCTGAAAAAATTACATTCGGCTCAACAGCTTGGACAACAAACCGGTTCAACCCACGCCGCCGCCTTTTTTGATTTACAAGGAAACTTGCTTGCTATTCGAGAGGATGTTGGCCGCCATGTAGCCCTTGATAAACTCTTGGGCTGGCACGCCAAACAACCAACGCAACAAGGTTTTGTGCTAATTTCTAGCCGAGCGAGCTATGAAATGGTACAGAAAGTCGTAAGCGCTGGCATTGAATGTTTAGTTGCCATCTCCGCCGCCACCGCCCTTGCAGTGCAACAAGCCAAACAAAGTCAACTTACCTTAATTGGCTTCGCTAGAGAGAACAGAGCAACGATTTACACCGGAAAAGAGCGGTTGAATTTTGCTAAGGATTTGTAGTCACTATCAATTATTTTCCATTATAAGGAGGAATTATGTTGAAATTGATTTTGTTTATGTTTTCTCCATTTATAGCTATTTCTGTATGGTTTGTATTTGACGCAATAGGCTGGGTAAATGTTGGCATTGTATTTTCCTTGGCGATTGCTTTTGGCCTAATTAGCATAATTAGAGAGAATAAAACAAAAACGCTTAGTGCAGAAGAACGGCGTTATAATGAATATATCGAGAGCCTAAATAAAGAAATTCAGCGCCCGATTATTCAAGCCCGTTTAGCTAAGTTAGAAAATAAAGCAAATGAAGTTGAAAATGTAATTAAAGGAAAAGCAACCTTTACCGATAAAGATGGTAATAGTAAAGATTTAGACATAAACATTCATATAAAAATGTAATAGCTAATAAAATCTAATTAGATAAATCTATGGGTTGCCTTGGTGGTTTAATGGTTCTCCATAGTTTTTGTAACATGCTATTTAGTCAGATAGTAACACATTAAGCAGCGTGTTACTAAACGTGTAACAAAAATCCGCGCTTTAATTCAATTAGCTACGATTAGTTGCGATAGGTAAAATAGGCTAAACCCTTGAAATTATAGGCATTAAAAAAGCCTTTCGAGTGGTTACGAAAGGCTTAGTTAAGTGTTTTGGTGCCTGAGCGAGACTTGAAATTAATTTTAATTTATGAGCCTCTCCCACAATTTGTGTAAATGCCTGTTTCTGAGATAATACATTAGATACAGGTATTTTATTATGAACGAAAAACAACTCCACGCCTTGGCAGCAGAATTTGCCAAACACCTCAAAACGCCGGAAGACCTTAATCAGTTTTCTCGAATGCTCAAAAAAATCACGGTCGAAGCAGCCCTAAACGCGGAACTGACTGACCACCTTGGTTATGAAAAACATCAGCCACGAAAAGGCAAAAATGCGCGTAACGGCTATACGTCCAAAACTGTGATGTGTGATGAGGGTGAAATGGAAATTGATACCCCTCGTGACCGTGAGGGCACCTTTGAACCGCAGCTTATCAAGAAAAACCAAACCCGAATTACCGGAATGGACGAGCAGATTATCGCCTTATATGCCAAAGGCTTAAGCAATCAAGAAATCGTCGAAATGTTCAAAGAACTCTATGATGCTGATGTGTCAACGAGCTTGATTTCTCGCGTGACAGATTCGGTTAAAGAGCGCGTCTTGGAATGGCAAAATCGCCCGCTTGATGCGGTGTATCCGATTGTTTATTTGGATTGCATCGTGGTCAAAGTGCGTCAAGACGGGCGGATTATCAACAAGTCCGTCTTTGTGGCGTTGGGTGTGAATTTGGAGGGGCATAAAGAATTACTCGGACTCTGGATTGCCGAAAACGAAGGCGCGAAGTTCTGGGCAAACGTGCTAACAGAGCTGCAAAATCGCGGTTTAAAAGACATTTTAATTGCGTGTGTGGACGGTTTAAAAGGCTTTCCTGACGCCATTAATGCCGTTTATCCCCAAACCAAGATTCAGCTTTGCATTGTGCATTTGGTGCGTAATAGTTTGAAATATGTGTCATGGAAAGATTACAAGGCGGTGACTGCGGATTTAAAACAGGTGTATCAAGCCCCGACGGAGATGCAAGCACGCGAGAATTTGACCGCACTTTCGCAAAAATGGCAGGAAAAATACCCGCTTGTAGCGAGAGGTTGGGAGGAGAATTGGGCGAATATCGCGACATTTTTTGATTATCCGTCGGATATTCGCAAAGCGATTTATACCACCAATGCGGTGGAGTCACTCAATAGCGTGATTCGGCGAGTCATTAAAAAACGCAATGTATTCCCGACGGATGAGTCGGTGTTCAAGGTAATATGGCTGGCGATGAAAGATGCGTCAAAGAAATGGACAATGCCGATTCAAAACTGGAAACAGGCAATGAATCGTTTTATGATTGATTTTGGTGATCGCCTCGACGATCACCGTTAAGTTGAAATGGGTGTTTACACAGAATTTGGGATAGGGTCTAATTTATTGATATATAATGATATTCTTACGTCTGTTTGATTTCTTGTTACTATCCTTGTTACTAAAAACAAAAATCACACAAAATTCATTGATTGCTTCAGATATTCTATTCTTACTTTTTATTAAATCAAATATATTTTTTTATAACTGTGTTCACCGTGTTCACCTTTTAAAATTTTAAAGAAAAAATACTTATATATTAATATCTTATATTATCTTTTTAGGGTGAACACCGGTGTTCACCTGTGTTCACCCGTGTTCACCCTTTAAAAATCTTGTTTTCTCTTCTTTTGTTTGGTTAAAAAATAATCATTTAAACTTTATTAACTTTTCGTAACTTATCGTATCTAATCGCCTAAAAAATAAGCTATTTACTTTCCTAAATATCTGTTTATCTTGTGATATGGGCTAATTGTAGCCTTCTTAATTAAGAAGAAATTTGAGGCAAAAAATGAATATTCATAATGATATTAGGAAAGAGGTGCTTTCCCTTTTGGAAAATAATCTAGAGGGGATTAGCCGTTATTCTAATGGAGTTCCTAGAATTGCGGATTTAGATGCGGATTTGCCTCTGGTAGCTGTATTTATTGATGATGCGAATGCAGATCAAAGTGTAATAGGCTATCAGGAATGGCACGCTGGTTTAAATATTGTTTCTTACTTGCCTTTTGAGGTCGGTGAAGCTGGCCTAGATGCACTTTCTGAAAAAATTTATAACCTTATCTTAAAGCACGCTTTTGAAAATCTTTCAATAAAATTTGCTCGTAGTTATGACTATGATTTTGATACCACCAGCAATGTATGGATTTCTTCAGCTATTGCTTTTGATATTACATATAAATTTGAACAAATTAATAATTTTGAGGAATAAAAACTATGTTTAAAAAGTTATTAGAACTTCGCCAACAAAAAGCACAACACGCGGCAGAAATGCGCGCTTTGTTGGAAAAGGCAGAAAAAGAAAATCGTTCACTGAACGAAGAAGAAATCGGTCAGTTTGATAAGCTGAAAGAGTTAGTTAAACAGATGTCTGATGAAATCGCCCGCTATGAAGCGGTGGCCGATGAAGAACGCAGTCAAAAAGGTGAGCCAGTAGAAACCCGCAATAAAGCCCAATTTACCAATGATGAATTACGTCATTACATTAAAACGGGTGAATTGCGTTCTAATCTTTCCACTACGGCAAATGATGATGGCGGCTATTCCGTGATCCCACAATTAGACAAAGAAGTGATGAAACGCTTAACAGATGATAGCGTAATGCGTCAGATTGCTAATGTGGTGCGTTTGCCTGTTGGTGCGAAAGAATATAAGAAATTGGTTTCTGCTGGCGGTGCGGTAGTGAACCACGGTGAAGAAGGTCAAGCGCGCACAGGCACGAACACCCCGAAATTAAATGAAGTTACTATCGCATTAAATCCAATCTATGCTTACCCGAAAACAACCCAAGAGATTTTAGATTTTTCTTCTATTGATGTGTTGGGCTGGCTGACTGAAGAAATTAGTGAGAGCTTCACCGAGACGGAAGAAGTTGATTTAACTTCTGGTGATGGCGACAAGAAAGCAAAAGGGCTATTAGCTTATACCCGTTCTACGGCGAATGATAAAGCCCGCACTTTTGGCGAGTTGCAGAAGTTAGAAGTAACCAGTGCAGACAAAATCACGGCTGATGCGCTAATTGATTTATTCTACACCTTGCATAGCAAATACCGTAAAAATGCGGTTTGGGTAATGAGTTCAAGCATTGCGGCCACATTGCAGAAATTGAAAAATAAAAATGGTGATTTTATTTGGCGTGATGGTTTAACTGTTGATGCACCAAGTACTTTATTGGGTCGCCCTGTTTATTATTTGGAAACAATGCCAACAGGTGGCGCAAATCAGGCAGTGCTTGCTTTTGGTGATTTTAAACGAGGTTATTATATAGTGGATCACGAAACAGGCGTACGTACTCGCCCAGACAATATCACCGAACCGGGCTTTTATAAAGTTCACACGGATAAATATTTGGGCGGTGGCGTGGTGGATAGTAACGCCATCAAGTTTATTGAAACAACAGCATAACCAATCAGAGGGGCATTCAGCCCCTTTTTTGTCAGTAGGTAGATTATGAATAAAGATTTTGAAATCCGTTCATCTGATATTCAAGCGCAAGATAAAAAGCTGGTTGGCTATGTGGTGCAATGGAATAGCCCAAGTGAATTAATCTGGGGGGATTTTGTTGAACAGTTCGCACCGAATGCTTTTGCAGCGAGTTTAGCCAGTGGCCAAGATGTGCGGGCGTTATTTGAACACGATCACACTAAGCTACTTGGGCGAACCAGTGCCGGCACGTTGAAACTGGAAGAAGATGCCGTTGGATTGCGCTTTGAGCTTACTCCGCCAGACACCACGTTAGGGCGTGATTTATTAGTTAGTGTAGAACGTGGCGATATTTCAGGAATGTCTTTTGGCTTTTATGCCAAGGCGGAAGCGTGGGATTTTGAAGCCACGCCGTGCTTGAGAACGGTCAATAGTGCGGAATTAGTGGAAATCACTGTAACCAGCATTCCCGCTTATCCTGAAAGCAATGTGCAGATTGCCAGCCGTTCAATGGCGCAAGCCAAAGCAAAAATGCAACAAAAAAGCGCCGCACTTTTATCTTATTGGGCTGATTTAGCGGGGTTATAAGATGTGGCCATTTAAACGCAAGACAGAACAACGTAGCCAGCCTTTGGGAATTGATGAGTTGATTTCCTATTTGGGCGTATCAAATACGTCAGCGGGTGAATTTGTTAGCCCACAGACAGCGGAAGCCTTGCCTGCAGTAATGAATGCCGTTACCGTGATTGCGGAAGCGGTGGCGTCAATGCCGTGCTATTTGTATCAATTAAAGCAAGATGGGCGTGAGCGTGTTTTCGATCACCCTGTTGATTATTTATTGAATGAAATGCCGAACCGCAATCAAACGCCGTATCAATTCAAATATACCCTAATGCGCCATTGTTTACTAAATGGGAATGCTTATGCCGTGATTGAGTGGAATAAGCAGGGTGAGCCAGTCAGCCTTACGCCTTATCAGCCTAGTGCAGTGAATATTTTACGCACCCCAAAAGGTGAGCATATTTATCAAATCACCGATTTAGAGGGCAAGACAAAGAACTATTTGCAAGATGAAGTGTTGCATTTACGCCATTCTTCACTTGACGGCTTTATGGGGCGTTCTCCTATTGCTATTTGTCGTGAAACCGTTGGCTTAGGCATTGCGCAACAGAAACACGGTGCGGCAGTAATGAAAAACGGTTTAATGGCAAGCGGACTTATCACAACGGCAGAATGGCTAGATGAAGCCAAAGGGCAAAAAGCCTTAAAAGCCCTAGAGCGTTACAAAGGGGCAAAAAATGCGGGTAAAACACCGGTGCTTGAAGGCTCAATGGAATATAAGCAGTTAGGAATGACGAACCAAGATGCGGAATGGTTAGCAAGCCGTACGTTTACGATTTCCGATATTGCGCGCATTTACAATATCAGCCCAATCTTTTTGCAAGATTATTCCAATAGTAGCTATTCCAATTTTAGCGAAGCAAGCCGTGCATTTTTGTCGCAAACCTTGCGCCCGTGGCTGACTAACTTTGAACAACAGTTAAAAGATGCGCTGATGGTGGACGTTAGCCGCCAAAGCAAGCAACGTTATTTAATTGAATTTGATACCAGTGATTTATTGCGAACCAGTCAAAACGATCGCTTCAATAGTTACGACACGGCCATTAAAGCCGGCATTATGAACCCTAATGAAGTGCGCAGACGTGAGGGGCTTTCGCCTTATGTTGGCGGTGATGAATTTAGCCAAGCGTGGAAACAGACTGTAGAAGTGAAAAAAGGTGGTAACAATGGCGAGAATGATTAGAGCCGGGAAATATAACAAAGTGATCACCTTGCAAGCGCGCAATCACGAGAAAGAAAAGCAGTTCAATCCTTATGGTGGCAATAAAACATTTTGGGAAGATGTGGCAACGGTGCGGGCAAGTATTGAACCCTTGCAAGGGCGCGAATATTTTAGTGGACCATTTCAATTAGGTGAAAATATTATCCGCGTGCGCATTCGTTATTTGCCCAATGTAACAAGAAAAATGCGGGTGAAATATGGTGATCAACATTGGGATATTTATTCAGTAATCGACAGCAAGGACGAACACAGAGAACTACAGTTAATGTGTAAGGAAGGGGAAGCTTATGGCGAGCGTTGATCTTGTTATTTCGCTAGAGGAAATCAAAGCACACTTGAACATAATGGAAGATTTTGATCTTGATGATGACTTGTTAGAACGTTATGCCGTGGTATCAATCGAAGTGGCACAACGTCATATAGGGAAAACTTTTGCGGAAGAAGAAAGCGCAACCACAATCCCTTTTTATCCCACAATCAAAGTGGGCTGCTTGATGTATATTGCGCACCTTTACACTAACAGGGAAATCACCACGGATATTAATCAAACGATTGTGCCAATGACAATCAAATCCCTGTGGGAAGTGTACCGCGAACCCTGTATCTATTAAGGTGATGTTATGCCTTATCAACCTTTAAAGCGTTGTTCTTTCCCTGGTTGTCGTAATCGCGTGAAATCTGGCAGATGTGAAGAACACCAGACCAAACCAAAGGACAATCGCCCAAGCAGTAGCGCAAGAGGCTACGATCACAAATGGAGCAAATACCGCACGCAATACTTAAAGCATAACCCTTTATGTGTGATGTGCTTAGCAAAGGGACTACATACACCCGCGACAGTGATAGACCATATCAAGCCCGTAGAGAATGGACAGGCTGATCCGCTCTTCTGGGTAGCAAGCAACCATCAAGCCTTATGCCGTGATTGCCATAGCTACAAGACAAGAGTAATAGACAAGCGAGGATTTGGGGCGAAGAAGTAAGTTGTGGTGATATAACCACAATGCAAATCTGCATTCTGATAACCATAACTATTTCAACCGTGGGCATATGCCCACAGTTCATTCAGTTGTTGCCATATGGTAACAACTAAACCAGCTCAAAATTGGTCTCGTTGATTAAATTGGACGAAATCCAGAAATGGATTTTGCGAAGCTCAATTTTGAGCTTTGTTTTAAAAACAATGAGATAGACAGGGTAGGGGGAGTTTTCAAAAGAAAAGCCGAAAGCCGTAGAACCGCCCGCCCCCTCAAATTTTTATGCGCAGTGATTTTTTTGAAAATAAGGAAAACAATGAATAAACGAAAAAGCTATAAAGCACCTGAATTTTTAGATGAGATCGCTAAATCACAATGGAAAGCACGCATTAAGCAACTTTCAGAACGTGGCGATATTAAACCTGAAGATTTAACCAACCTTGAAATTTATTGCGAAAACTACGCAATTTGGCGTCATTCTGTGGCAGATTTAGCGAAAAATGGCTTCATTATTGTTAATTCTCAAGGCACGCAATCACGCAACCCCGCACTTTCTGCAAAATCAGATGCGGAAAAAGTGATGATTAAAATGTCTTCCTTGCTAGGTTTCGATCCTGTTAGTCGTCGTAAAAATCCAGTGGAAACGGAAGAAACGGACGCCATTGATGAAATCTTGGTGATGTAAATGCCGTGGCGTCGTTATGCTGAGCAAGTGCAGAACGGGGAAATTATCGCTTGCCAGAAAATCAAACAAGCCGTAGCCCGTTATTTTGCGGATTTAAGCAACCCTGATTATTTCTTTGATGAAAGTGCGGTGCAAAAATTTCTCGCTTTTTCTCGCTTATGCCCACACGTAAAAGGGCATTTAAGAGGACAGCCGATAGAATTATCTGATTGGCAAATCTTTCTTTTTGCTAATCTATTGGGCTTTAAACGCAAAGATACAGGCTTGCGTAAATACCGTTCCGCTTATGTACAAGTGGCAAGGAAAAATGCGAAATCTACCGTTGCGGCCGTATTGTCGAATTGGTTTCTGATTATGGAAAAAGGGCAACAAGACATTTACACTGCGGCCGTAAGCCGTGATCAGGCGCGTATTGTTTTTGATGACGCACGCCAAATGTGCTTGCTTTCTACACCATTGAAAAAGCGGATCAGCATTCTACAGCATAAACTGATCAACCCCAAGAACAATAGCTTAATGCGCCCACTGGCAGCGAAATCTAGCACCATTGAAGGAACTAACCCAAGCCTTGCTATTGTTGATGAATATCACCTACACGCAGATAACAGCGTTTATAGCGCCTTAGATCTTGGGCAAGGTGCAAGACCAGAAGGGCTATTATTTGCCATCACCACCGCAGGCAGTAACACCATTTCAGCGTGCAAACAGCATTATGACTATTGCGCCCAAATTCTGGCAGGCAATGAACAGAATGACAGCTTGTTTATTCTGATTTTTGAATTGGACGACGAAAGCGAAATTGACCAGCCCGAAAATTGGATCAAAGCTAACCCCAATATTAATAAATCCATTCCGCAACTTGATTTTGAGAACACCATTAAAAAAGCCCGTGGCATACCGTCCGAATGGGTGGAAATGCTCACTAAACGCTTTAATGTTTGGTGCCAAGGACAAACACCGTGGCTAAGTGAAGGCAGTTGGGCGCAGTGCAAGCGTGATTACAGCGAACAAGATTTACTTCACCAAGATTGCTATATGGGCTTGGATCTCTCTTCAACCAACGATTTAACCAGTATTTGCTACACCTTCCCACAAGAAAAGAAAGTGCGGTTGATAACGCGCCATTATCTGCCCGAATATCAGCTTAACAATGTGGCCAACAAAAACCGCGCTATCTATCGCCAATGGGTGCGCCAAGGTTGGCTAAGAGTAACAGAGGGGGATTGTATCGATTATGACAAAATCCGTGATGATATTTTAAAAGATGCCGAACAATTCAACATCAAAATGATTGGCTTTGATGTTTGGAATGCCACACACCTAAGAACCCAGCTACAAGCGGCAGGGCTAGAAGTTGAAGCCTTCCCACAAACCTATCAACGCTTTAGCCCCGTGGCAAAATCAACGGAAGTCTTAATCAATCGTCAAGTGATAGAACACAACGGCGACCCAGTGCTTGCTTGGGCATTGTCTAACGTCGTAATGGAAACCGACGCAAACGCCAATATCAAGCCGAATAAGAAAAAGGCAGCCAATAAAATTGACCCAGCGATCGCCTTCTTGATGTCTTTTGGCACTTATCAACTTGAATATGGTGATGTGATTTTTGAACTATCCAACGAACATCAACAGGCATTAGAACAATTTAACGGAATAGATTTATAGATGAACAATGAATTAATTTACCTGCTGATTTATAGCGGCGCAATGTATTATTTCTTTTATTATTGGAGTAAATAGAATGGGAAATTTTAGCAAAGAAATTGAAAAGTTTATGCGTAAAGCAAAAAATGCCTTAAATAATGAGAACGGCAAAGCAATGCGGAAAGGATTAAATGCAGGGGCAAAGGTTTATAAAGATATTGTTAAGCCGATTATTCCCGTATTAAGTAAAAGCACGGATTTCCGCAGAAAGAACACCTTAAAAAATAACTTAAGACATAAAACAACGATTGCCAGAGATAAAGAAAGCGGAAAGGCTATCATCAGGATCAGACGAACAAAAGGGCGAAAAATGGCAAGCATTCACGCTAATACGAGAGATAAAACAGATCCGTTCTACTGGTTTCTTGTTGATCGCGGAACAAGCAAAATGAGAGGGGCAAACTTTATGGAACAAGGAAAGAGATTAGGTGAAAAGCGTGCGTTAGAAGCAGCGAAAAATAAATACTTTGAAGAAATGAAAAAGTTTATGCGCTAGATAGGAGTACGCCCTCAATTCTGAGGGCGTTTTAGGTTGGGACACCTATACCGTATTGCCTATTTGTCATTGCAAATCTACGGGCGTTATTTCTTTCCAAAAATAACGAAGTTATTATATCATACCCACTCAATAAATAAACTCACCGCAATCAATCGCCATTCAACTTTTAGCGATAAATTGCATTCAATCAAACGCGCCTAGGCTGATCACCGAAAACAAGCCCCCTTAGCTTGCTGGCGTGTTTCCATTCATAAAGGAAAATGCGAAAGGGGCATTTATGACTGATTTTGCAAAAATAAATGAAGAACTTGGTGAAAAATACTTGCTTGAATATTTAATTGGCGTATGTAAAAAAGCATATGCTACTAATGGGCGTTTAATATCTTTTGATCGCGTCTTAGAAAACCAATTAAATTTTGAAAAGAAATTTATGCGCGAAATTTATATGGGGGAAGCGATTGAAAATAATACTTTTATTCCATTTGAAAAACGAAGCATTAGTGAATTAATGGCAGAAATGCTAGATAAATGTTTAGAATTTATCAATTCAAAAAATAATAACGATCTAAAAATTACAGATGAGCAATTCATTAGAGAGATTTTTTCATATTCTATGAATGCCATTATGGAGTTCAATCAATTAAAAGAAGAAGCAAGTGTTTACGCGAAAGTAGATAGAAAAATAAAAGGGAAATCACCAAAAGCCAAGAAAAATGACCAAATCAAAGCCGAAGAATGGGCTAAGGATGTGTGGGCAAATCACCCCAAAACAACGATCGAGCAAATGGCAATAGATATAAAAGATAAATTAGATCTTACTCAAAGCATTGATACGATTAAACGCTGGATTAGACCGCTTAAACCTAAAATATAATCTCTTTTAGGTTACAAAAGTAACTTATCGCATTATATAAGTTACTTTTAACATTACATAAGCAACTTATGTTATTTGAGCAAATTCAAAAATCCCTTCTAATACCCCTCGTAACGTTACGAACCCGATAAATAGTTCAACAAACGAGAGGTATTTTTTTATGAACCAATCACAAACCCAATCTAAAAAACTCATTTCAGGCAAAGAAGTTACTGCCTTTATTGGCTTTGGCCGCACGAAATTGAATGAGCTAGTTAAAGCAAATCAATTCCCACAGCCGATCCGCTTTTCACAAAATTTTATCCGCTGGGACTTAGATGAAGTGAATGCCTGGATTGAAGAACAGAAATCAGCACGTTCTGGCAACCAAACCGAAATTGGTTTGGTTGAATAACGATGATCAATATAAAGGGAAATATGAGCACGCAAGGCGCAGACAGAGCAAAGCAAACCGTATCAAGTGGCATTAAATTCTTTTTATGTTGTGGTGGCTTAGCACTATTAGCGGTTGCCTGTGCTTTTGGTTATCACCTAATTAAATAAAACGCAGGCAAGAAAAAACGCCACAAGGATCACCCTAGCGGCGTTATTTCCCACTTCAAGGATCGCCCTAGAAGTGAATGCATTAACCATCACGTCAATTTTACAGAAAAGAACTCGATACAGCTCACTGCCGTATATCTTTCTGAACTAAACTCAAAGGATATTCTATGAATTTAATTCAAAATAATTTTATCAAATGTGAAAATAATTCACAATTAAAAAACTTTACAACCGCCATAAATTTATCGTATTTTAATACCGCACTTTCAAACAGTGCCGAGCCTGAGAACTCGAACGATAAAACATTGGCGTATAGTAACACGCCTATTAATGCGTGTTTTTTTATGCGTAGCACAAACACACCCAAAGAAAGCGTTATGCAAATTTGCACAACGGCATTTCTCTCTATGGTGGCGTGTTATGGGAAAGGTTTCGCCCTTTGCTGTGTTCCAATGTTCGCAGTTTCTCAGCCCGTAACACGTTACCGCCCAAGCCTGAGAACTTTAGCGGTAACTTCTAGAATAATTAACATTGGAGTTACAGCAATGATCTATCTATTCAAAGCCGTAAGCCGTTCAGACTTACGCAATACCAAAAAACATCTTTCCTCTTTCCCTCGCTATACCGTACGCATAAATGCCGACAGTATCGATCAAGCCACCGCACAAGTTGCCCCATTTTTTGTGATCTTGGGGGTGAAAAATGCGTAATCTCTCTATTACCCCAAATATCAAACAAGAATTTATGTTAGCGCGCTTTTCTGAACTGGAAGCCCTGATTTACTTATTAAAAAGCCACATAGAAAGCCAATACAGCCAGAGCGATTTAACGCTAGTGAATGGTTTTAATTTACTGGCAGAAGGTGCATTAATGGATTTATATCAAGCGATCACCCTTGAGCAAGAACAAACAGACAACAAAGCGGAGGTGAGTAATGACTAAACCAAACAAAACCACACAAGATCAACATTATTTGCAAGCACAATCCCGCTTATGGGAAGCCTACACTATTATTTTAATGGCAAGTAATGCGAATGAAATGGATATTACTGATATGCAAACCGCTTTGCGTGGTGCATTGGTATTAATGGATCAAGGTCTAGAGCATTTAGGGGAGGTATAGAGATGAGTAAGCCAACCTTAACAATTAGCCATTTCCCACAATGGAAACGCCAAGGCGAGCTAATCAAACAAGCTAACCGTAAATGCTTTGAGAATTTCCCTGATGATTTCCACCATAAAATTCAAATGAAAAAGGAAAGTCAAGCTCTGCTAGAGGGGCTTGCACAAGGGCGAGAATTGCTACTTGAGCTAATTAATAATCAAGAACTGAACACCACTCAGCAAGCGAAGAATAAAGCCTTTAAGCGTTCAACCAAGTTTTTAATTGGGCTTCTAATGACCGTAGTGGCGGACGTGGAAAAGCTAGAAATAGAACGAATGGAAAGCGAGAAATTGGCGGAGGGCAACAAATGAAAAAATTCATTAAAAATGCACCGCACTTAAAAGAGCCGTGGAATAAACACGCCTTTGACTTGCTTGTTTTGGTTGGTTCTCGCGCTTGGCAAGCGTGGGACAAAGGAGCAGGCATAGAATGGCGTAATATCGCTGATGGTTTGCAAATTTCACCTTTTAAAACTGCAGGGGGAGAAATCCCCCGCTATGAGCAAAAGCCCGTGATTTTAGGGGATAATCAGTTAGCCGAGTTGACTAGTTGGCATATTGCGACCGATGAACAGCGTTCAATAAAACTCATTCAATGCGGAGAACTTTCTCAAGAAAAAATCACCGCACTTTGCTTACACCTTGCCACCACCACAAAAGCCGAAATTGTAGAATTAGTGGATAGTGTAACCTTAACCTTGAATGAAAATTTAAGCGGTTATATTCAACGCCTGCGAGAACAAGGCGAAGAAGCAGAAACCGCGAAAATTATCGCACAGGCAAGCGAAGTTGATGCGGTAACAGTGAAAGATAAATCAGCAACGAGCGAAAAATCTCGTGCGTTCAAGCAGTGGTTAGGATTGGATTTAGCTTTACAACGTGGCAGCCGTGAAATCTATGCCTATAATGGCAGTATTTGGGAAGCATTGGACGATGAAACGCTAGAAGAAAAAGCCGTAGAATTTTTTGAGGCAAATCAACTTTTATATAGTGATGTGACTGTTTTAAGGCTGATCAACACCTTAAAAATGCAATTACCTAAAATGCTTGATCCAGCTTCTACATTGATTTATTTCAAAAATGGCACGTTAAACCGCAATGATTTAACCTTTGAGCATATTAAACGTGAAAATTTTGTCATTTCTCACCTTGATTGCGATTACACGGGCAAGCCCGAGCTAACACCACACTTTGATAACTGGCTGGAATTTGTGGCCAACGGCAATGAGCAGAAGAAAACCAATATTCTTGCGGGGCTTTATGCCATTTTAACTAACCGCTACGATTGGCAACTATTTCTTGAAGTAACAGGCGATGGGGGAAGTGGTAAATCTGTTTTTGCCAAAATCGCTACAATGCTAGTGGGCAACAATAGCACTAGCCAAGGACGTTTAGAGGATATGGACGACCCAAGGGGGCGAGAGAATTTTATCAATAAAAATCTGATCATCAGCTCTGAACAATCTCGCTATGGCGGTGATGGTTCTGGATTAAAGAGCATTACAGGGGGCGATCCCGTTAGTATCAACCCGAAATATAGAAAACCCTTTGATGCGGTTATTCAAGCAATTGTGATGATAGTCAATAACGAAGCCACTCGATTTACAGAACGTTGCGGGGGGATTGATAGACGGCGTGTTATTTATCACTTTGATCGCGTTGTGCCTAATGAACAAAGAGATCCGCAACTATTATCAAAGATTGAGCAAGAAATTAGTGGCGTGGTTTATCAGCTTATCCAACGATTTAAAGACCCAATGGACGCAAAACGGGCTTTATATAATCAGCAGACAAGCCAAGAGGCACTAGAAATCAAAGCACAAACCGATCATATCACGGAATTTTGTGGGTATTTCATTACTAGCGAAAAATGCGACGGGCTTTTTATTGGCAATGCAAGAATGATTGGACGAGAAACAACGCACCTTTATCCCGCCTATTTAGGTTTTACGAGCGCTTTAGATATAAATTCATTAAATCTGAATAATTTTTCAAGTTCGCTCAAGCAAGGATTGAAACAACACGGCAATCAATTTGACTATTTAAAGCGAAAAACAAAATCAGGCTATCAAACTAACGTACATCATAAAGACATAGAGGAATTTATAAAAACCTATTTAAAATAAATACTTATAAACAATTAAAGGGCGTAAATGCCCTTTTTTTGTTGGGTGCATAGGTGAACACTTGGTGAATATGGGTGTTCACCCTTTAACTAATTGAAATATAATAGAAAAAAAGGAAAAATGGCGAGGTGAACACCCTTTTGAAAAAAAACTTTCTTCGATTAAAATTTCTTTTCACACGCTTCAACATAATCGCCCCAAATTTGCATAACTATTTTTCTTTGCTCAAGGTAATCAGAACGGTTATAAGCACGCCTAACTTGATCTTTAATGCCGTGAGAAAGACAAGCCTCAATGACATCAGGCGAAATCATCGGCTCATACTCATTCAGATAAGTGCTACCAATTGAGCGCAATCCGTGGCCCGTTAGTTTATTTTTGTAACCTAAATCAACAAGGGCTTTATTCACGGTTTGGCTATTCATTGGCTTGTTTGGCGTTCTTGCACTTTGAAAAACATATTGCGCATTGCCAGTAAATTCTTGCATTACATTCAGCACCTGCTGGGCTTGGGTAGAAAGTGGCACTGTATGCGCTTTTCTGGTTTTCATTTTTTCTGCGGGGATAGCCCACAACGATTTAGCCAAATCAATTTCAGCCCATTCTGCGCTACTGGCTTCAATTGGCCGCGTCATTGTTAAAAGCTGGAATTTGATTAAGCAGCGAGTAAATAGCGTCATCTTTGAATTTTGTAGCTTATAAAGCAGCTCTGGCAATTCTTCAGGGCGAATAGTAGGATTATGCTCATTCTTGCCAAAATTAAACACCGCATTAACGTTAGCGCAAGGATTAAAAGGCAATAAGCCATAGTTCACGGCATAATTTAAAATCTCGTTTATTAAGCGAATAGTGCGCTTTAGTGTATCGCCTTTGCCTTGGTGGCTTAATGGCTCAAGGGATTTAATCACCACATTAGGCAGCACTTCAGCAATGGGCAAATGTCCGAGCAAAGGGAAAACATAAGTTTCCAAGCGTCGCCAATTCTTCTTCAAGGTGATAGGCTCAATTTCTAATGCTTTTTTCTCTTTCCACTTTTCAGCTACAGACAAAAAACTGTTCTCTATTTGATCATTGATAGCCTGTTCTTCTTCCTTGGCTTTCTCTTGCGGATCGATACCTTGAGCAAGTAGCGCTCGAAATTCTTCACGCTTAGCGCGAGCCTGGGCTAGGGTAATGCTTGGATAAACTCCAATCGTAAAAGTAGTTCTCTTTTTCGTAACTGGATGATAATAATTAAATAGCCAAGCCTTAGCGCCAGTAGGCTTAACTCTTAAAATAAGCCCGTTACCGTCGGTTAAGTTATACTCTTTATTTTTGATTTTAGCCTTATCTATTTCTGTGTTCGTGAGTGGCTTCGTGATGCGTGGCATAAGCATTCCTCGTAGTTGTAGTAACAAGATTTTTTGGGAAATATTTTAAAGTGTAGCATCTTGTTACTAAACTTGTTACTAAAATCCGCGCCTTAACTCAATTAGCTACGATTAGTTGCGATAGGTGAAATGCGATAAACCCTTGAAATTACAGGCATTAAAAAAGCCTTTCGAGTGGTTGCGAAAGGCTTAGTTAAGTGTTTTGGTGCTCTGAGCGAGACTTGAACTCGCACGTCCTATGGACACTACCCCCTCAAGATAGCGTGTCTACCAATTCCACCATCAGAGCAAAATTCGGTTTAAATTATTGTGGGATATCTGAGTTTTGTTTTTCTTCTACTTTTGGTTGCTGTTCTTGAATTTTTTCAGCAACTTGTGAAAGATTATCAAATTTCCCTGTTTCAACGTTATTTCTGTGAGAATTAATATTCGCAATAGCAATACTTACAACGAAGAAAACAATCGCTAAAATAGCGGTGGTTTTAGTTAAAAAATTACCTGCACCACTTGCACCAAATACTGTACCCGATGCACCGCCACCGAATGATGCGCCTGCATTTGCACCTTTACCTTGTTGGATTAAAATAAAACCAATAAGGACAACGGAAACCACTAAGTAGATAATTAACAGTGCTTGATACATTATTTCTTCTCTTGTTCTTGAATAGCAAATTTAACGCGCGAATATTAGCGAATATTACAATGACACGCAAGGGATTTTCAGCAAAAAATGGTTAGTTGTTTTAATTGTAAGCAAATTTTTCTGTTTTGCTGAAAAGTGCAGCGAAAAATTTACGATTTTTTTACCGCACTTTTGCGTTTGTAACCTTTGTTAGCTGTCTTGGTGGCCATTTGTCTTGAAAGTATGCCGAGCTGTCGTAATGCATCAAAATTGGTATAACTGAGCATTTCAGGCAGGGATTGCACCAATTCGTGCATAAATTGATGATAACTCAGCGCTTTTTGGCTAATGCTGTTGAGCTGTGCTTCCCAGTGGGCGGTCATATCTGGTAGTGTGGCGATGTCAGGCAGGGCTTGAATTAAAATTCGTCCTGTTTCGGTGCTATGAATATGACGCCCTTTTTTATAAACAAAACCACGCTTAAATAGCAGTTCAATAATGCTGGCACGCGTGGCTTCTGTACCTAAACCATCGGTTTCGCGTAAGATTTTTTTTAACGCTTTATCTTGTACAAAACGCGCGATCCCAGTCATAGCGGAAAGCAGTGTCGCATCTGAAAAGGGTTTTGGCGGTTGCGTTTTTTTACTCAGAATTTCGCCTTTTTCACAGAATAATTCTTGCCCTTTTTTTACTTCAGGCAGCAAGGGTTCAGCGTTATTTTGCTCATCATTTTCTTTGCCCCACAGTTCTTTCCAGCCTGCCGCTTGTAAATTGCTCGCTGCCGCAACAAATTTCCCCCCTGAAATATTTAAGGTGATTTTACAACGGCGGTATTCCGCATCTGCGCAGAATTGGGCGAGATATTGACGCGCGATAAGCTGATAAATATTGCGTTCCATTTGCGTCAGATTGACAGGCCGATTTTTTGCTGTTGGGATAATTGCGTGGTGCGCTTCCACCTTTTTATCATTCCAGCAACGGTTTCGCTGTTCAGGATTGATAATAGTCGGTAACGGCTGATAATCGGGCGCGTGAATGGAAATGGCATTCATCACTTTATGGCGTTCAGCGAAATGTTCTTCGGGCAAATAACGGCAATCGGAACGCGGGTAAGTAATCAAGCGGTGCGTTTCATATAAGCGCTGGCAAGTATCCAACACTTCTTGCGCTGAAAGCCCGTAGCGTTTTGCCGCATCAATTTGCAAGGCGGAAAGGGAATAAGGCAAGGGCGCGGTTTCTTTTTCGCGTTTGTCTTGATAATCCGTTACCGTTGCAGGCTGGCCTGTAATGCGCTTCACCACATTTTCCGCTAAGGCGCGGGAAAGCACACGGCCGTCTTCATCTTGATAATCTTCGCACGCTTTACTTGGCTGCCAAAGTGCGGTGAATTTTTGCGGAATTTCTTCCTTGGTTTGCACAAAAGCCTGCACTTCAAAATAATCTTTCGGCTGGAAATTTTCAATTTCTAGATCACGGCGAACGATTAAGCCCAGCACAGGCGTTTGCACGCGTCCTACCGAAAGCACGCCACGATAGCCCACATTCTGTCCACGCTTAGTGTAAGAACGCGTCATATTGATACCATACAGCCAATCCGCTCTGGTGCGCGCCAGCGCAGAGGTGGCAAGAGGGATAAAGTTTTGATTCGATTGTAATTTTTTTACCGCTTTTTGTACCGCACTTGGGTTTAAATCGCTAATTAAGCAGCGTTGAATTTGGGCTTTTTTCTCAGCAGAAAGATTGGCGTAGCTAAACACTTCGTCCACCAATAATTGCCCTTCACGATCAGGGTCGCCTGCATTGATAAGTTGATCGGCTTGATGAATCAGCTTTATTACCGTATCTAGCTGTTTTTTCACTGATTTTTTGGGGATAAGCAGCCATTTTTGCGGCACGATAGGTAAATCTTCCACGCGCCAAGTTTTGAATTTGGGATCGTAAGCGTCAGGTTCGGCTTGTTCTAACAGATGACCAACGCACCAAGTGACACAATCATTTTCACCACAGCGAATAAAACCATCACCGCGCTGATGAGGTTTGGGTAACACATCAGCAATGGCGCGGGCAAGGCTAGGTTTCTCGGCTATAAATAATCGCATAGGGGACAACATCAATCATCTAAAACAAAGTTCGGCATTCTAACACAGATTTGATTATTCCCAATTTATTAATTTTTCGTTAGAATGTCGCCACTTATTAACATTGAGGATAAAAATTATGTTTGGAAAAGGTGGCTTAGGCAGCTTGATGAAACAAGCTCAACAAATGCAAGATCGTATGCAAAAAATGCAAGAAGAAATTGCACAGTTGGAAGTAACAGGCGAATCAGGCGCAGGCTTGGTAAAAATCACCGTGAATGGCGCGCATAATTGTCGCCGCATTGAAATCGATCCTTCGCTAATGGAAGACGATAAAGAAATGCTCGAAGATCTTATCGCGGCGGCATTCAATGATGCGGTTCGTCGTGCAGAAGAATTGCAAAAAGAAAAAATGGCATCTGTTACCGCAGGAATGTCATTACCCCCTGGCTTTAAAATGCCATTCTAAATTTTCCCTAATTTTGCACCGCACTTCGTTTCTTATTAAAAATCAAAGTGCGGTGTGTTTTTTGTTTATTTTTAGGCAAAACAATGCAAACAAGCCCATTATTAGAAAATCTTATTGACGCATTACGTTGTTTACCTGGTGTTGGCCCGAAATCTGCACAACGAATGGCGTATCATTTATTGCAACGAGATCGCAGTGGTGGAATGGATCTCGCCCGTGCATTAACCGCCGCAATGTCGCAAATTGGCCATTGCGAACAGTGCCGAACCTTTACGGAAGAAGAAGTTTGCACCATTTGCAATAATCCACGCCGTCAAAACACAGGCTTGCTTTGTGTGGTAGAGCAGCCTTCCGACATTCAAGCCATTGAACAAACAGGGCAATTTTCAGGACGTTATTTTGTCTTAATGGGGCATCTTTCCCCGTTAGACGGCATTGGCCCAAGAGAAATCGGCTTAGATTTACTAAACAAACGCCTACAAAATGAAGCCTTTCGTGAAGTGATCCTTGCCACCAACCCAACGGTAGAAGGTGAAGCAACCGCCAATTACATCGCAGAACTTTGTATGCAACAAAATATTAAAGTAACCCGCATTGCGCACGGTATTCCTGTCGGCGGCGAGTTAGAAACCGTGGATAGCAACACCCTCGGGCATTCTTTCTCAGGGCGGAGAGAGATTCAGTATTAGGAAAATAGATATTTTTATCTACGATGCCCAAGAAAAATAACAGAAAAAGCACCGCACTTTAAAAATAATGCCCTTATAATAGGGCATCATTTTTATGTCTTAATTTTTATTCTTTAGCACTTTAATAGCAGCATAAAAAATCACAATCAAAAAGAAATAGAAAATATTTCCTGAGTTATGGCTAAAGAAACTTTGTGAAAAATTATAAAACATTGTAGATATAACGTGAATGATCCCCAAACTAGAAAGGCATAATAGTTCTGGATTATCTGTTTTTAAGTTGCTAATAAAAAAGCGTAAAGGAACAATAAAAACAAATAATAAGGCTATAAGTCCAATTAGCCCTTTTTTTACTGTATCATCAATAAATTGATTGTGGTTATGCACGAAACTTGCTGCATATTCACTAATAATGCCTTCTTTTGCAAGTTCTTGTTTTTTGTCGTAAATACCTTGTTTGCCCCAACCTAAAATAGGTTTTTCTTGAATCGCAATCCAAGAGGCTTTCCACATATCGAAACGTGCACCAACAGAAGTAGAAGTGTTTTCGCTACTCACATATTGCGTAATATCTGCTTTAGCCGCATTGATGCGATCAATAATGCCTCCCGTGTTGGTGAGAGAAACAATAACAACAAATGTTGAAATTGCAGAAAATAGGATAGGAAAGAAATATTTAGGCAGTTTTTTGCGATAAATATATAAGGTGAAAGCCAGTATAAATGGTACACCAATCCAGCCACCACGAGCTGTGGATAAAATGCTTCCTAACATTCCCATTAATGCGCAGAATAATATGAATAGGGCAAATTTCTTATTTTTATTTGTCCAAAAATATAGACTAATACAAATTGAAAAAACACCTAAGCTCATAGCCATATCACCACCTTGAATATGCATAACATTACTATATGCTTGTTCATACCCAAGATAAAAACGCTGAATAAGTGCAATAACTCCAGCTAATAAGGCAGAGAAAGGAATAACTTTTATTAAAATATGAAAGCTAAGTTTGTAATTAACTAATAATGGAATGATTGGTAAGAATAGCAAAATGCGACTAGGATTATCTAATTCGTTTAATTTTCCGTGATGGAATAATACAGAAAATGCAAGTGTTGCAAAGTAGAAAAGATAACTGAACGCTAATGTCTTTTGTTCGTTATTAAATTTAAAGATATTTTTTCTTTCTTTACTTGTTATAAAAAGAATCAGTGCTGCTAAAATGAGTAAGGCGGGAGCAATGTTATAGCTACGCTTAAAAAGAAAGATGGATAAAAAATAAATTGAAACAGCAGTGTTTACAAATAAATAACCAAAAGAATAACGTTTATTAAGCATAAATCATAACCCAAATGAAAAATTCTGGGTTTAAGTATGCGTGAAAATGGTTAAGATTGCTAGTGCTGCGGTAAAAATTAGGCTGACGTTGTGTCAGCCTTAAGTTTATCTCAAAAACGCAGGAATATTTTTCTCATATTCTGCAATGGCGTTTTCGTGTTGGAGGGTGAGTCCGATGTTGTCTAAGCCATTTAATAGGCAGTGGCGGCGGAATTCGTCTAGTTCAAAGGGGTAGACTTTTTCACCTACGGTTACGGTCATTTTTTCTAAGTCTACATCAATGCTCGCCCCTTGATTTGCCCACACCCATTGGAAGATTTCTTCGATTTCTTCTTCGCTTAAACGGATGGGTAACATATGGTTGTTCAAGCTGTTGTTATAGAAAATATCCGCAAAACTTGGGGCGATCATCACTTTGAAACCATAATCTGCCAATGCCCAAGGGGCGTGTTCGCGAGATGAGCCGCAGCCAAGATTTTTGCGTGCCAATAAAATGCTTGCCCCTTGATATTGCGGGTAGTTCAGCACAAAATCAGGATTAGGCTGCGTGCCTGCTGCATCGAGATAACGCCATTCGTGGAATAAATGCTTGCCAAACCCTACGCGGGTGATAGCTTGTAAAAATTGTTTTGGGATAATGGCATCGGTATCTACATTTGCCACATCTAAAGGCACAACAATGCCTGAATGCTGTTTAAAGCCTGCCATAATTTCTCCTTAAAGTAATTCCACTTGACGAATATCAACAAATTTGCCGAACACTGCCGCCGCCGCCGCCATTGCGGGGCTAACTAAGTGTGTGCGTCCGTTACGCCCTTGACGCCCCTCAAAGTTACGGTTGCTGGTGGAAGCACAACGTTCCCATTCGCCTAATTGGTCATCATTCATTCCTAAACACATTGAACAACCGGGGTTACGCCATTCAGCCCCTGCTTCAATAAAGATTTTATCTAAGCCCTCTTTTTCGGCCTGTTCTTTAACAAGACCCGATCCTGGAACAACCAACACGCGTTTTACGTTATCGGCAACTTTACGCCCTTTCATCACTGCGGCGGCAGCACGTAAGTCTTCAATACGCGAGTTAGTGCAAGAGCCGATAAAAACTTGATCAACAGGGATTTGAGTTAAATCCGCATTAGCTTCTAACCCAATATAAGCTAAGGCTTTTTCGGCAGAGGCGCGTACCACTGGATCATTCATTTCAGCGGGATTTGGTACGGTTTGATCAATGCCGATTACTTGCCCCGGGTTCGTTCCCCAAGTTACCTGTGGTGAAATATCTTTCGCGTCTAATACGATTACCGTATCAAATTCTGCGCCCTCATCGGTTTTCAAGGTTTTCCAATAAGCCACCGCATCGTCCCAATCTTTGCCTTTCGGCGCATAAGGGCGGCCTTTCAAGTATTCAAAAGTCGTTTCATCTGGCGCGATTAATCCTGCTTTTGCGCCAAGTTCAATGGCCATATTGCAGACGGTCATTCTTCCTTCCATAGAAAGATCACGAATGGCTTCACCGCAAAATTCTACAACGTGTCCTGTGCCACCTGCCATTGTGGTTTTGCCGATAATGGCAAGCACAATGTCTTTTGCCGTAATTCCTGGGGCTACTTTGCCACGCACTTCAATTTTCATATTTTTAGCACGGTTTTGTTTTAAGGTTTGGGTAGCAAGAACGTGTTCCACTTCTGATGTACCAATCCCAAACGCTAATGCGCCAAATGCCCCATGCGTTGCAGTGTGGGAATCCCCACAGACGATAGTCATTCCTGGTAAGGTTAAACCTTGCTCTGGCCCCATAACGTGAACGATACCTTGTTGCTTGGTGTTCATATCGAACAATTCAATTCCTGTATTGGCACAGTTTTTGGCAAGTTCTAATACTTGGATTTTGGCTTGTCCCTCTAATTTATTCACATCACGCACTTGTGTTGAAATGCTGTGATCCATTGTGCCGAAAGTTTTACCCACTTGACGCACTTGGCGATTGGCAACACGCAATCCGTCAAAGGCTTGCGGGCTGGTTACTTCGTGAATTAAATGGCGATTGATGTATAAAATCGGCGTTTCGCCTGCTGATTCGTAAACGATGTGGGCATCGAATAATTTGTCGTATAGGGTTTTTTTCATATTTATTACTCGTTTTGTGAACCTACTTTTTTGCTTGTGCAAAAAAGTAGGCAAAAAAGCACACCCTGCTGTTTTGCTTTTCCTCGCTTAGAATGAATTTTCTTAACGGAAAATTTAGAACTCGGCACTTTGTGCCTCAGACAAACTAAATGTTCCTAAAAATTCATTCACACTCGGGCAAAACAGAAGGGAACCCGAAGGTGCGCTATTCTTATTTTGGTTAAATTAAAAGAGAGTGAGTATCTCATTTCTCCCCCTCATATATAGAGGGGGCTAGGGGGAGATTTTTAAATCTCAGCCACAATAAGATCCCCCATTTCTTCTGTTGAAACAGGCGCGCTTTCATCTGCAAGATCTGCGGTGCGGTAGCCATTTTCTAGCACTTTTTTCACCGCACTTTCTATTGCGGTGGCGGCGTCATTGAGATCAAAGCTATAACGCAACATCATCGCAGCTGAAAGAATTTGTGCTATTGGGTTGGCGATGCCTTTGCCGGCGATGTCAGGGGCTGAGCCGCCTGCGGGTTCGTATAAACCGAAACCTTGTTCGTTTAGACTGGCGGAAGGAAGCATTCCCATTGATCCCGTGATCATTGCACACTCATCAGAAATAATGTCGCCGAAAATATTTGAGCAGAGCAACACATCAAAAAATTCAGGTTGTTTGATTAATTGCATTGTAGCGTTATCAATATAGATATGATCCAATCTTACTTCAGGATAGCCTTTTGCCACTTCTTCCACCACATCACGCCATAGGGTAGAGCTGATCAACACGTTGGCTTTATCCACTGAAGTAACGTGTTTAGTGCGTTTCATTGCGGTTTCAAAGGCCACTTTGGCGATACGCTCAATTTCATAGCGGTGATAGATTTCCGTATCATAGGCTTTTTCGTTTTTCCCTTCGCCCTCACGGCCTTTAGGCTGACCGAAATAGATCCCGCCGGTTAATTCACGCACCGTTACCATATCAAAGCCTTTTGCCGCAATATCTGCACGCAATGGGCAGAATTTTTCTAAGCCTTTGTATAGGGTTGCAGGGCGTAAGTTGCAAAATAGAGCAAAGTGTTTACGCAACGGTAATAACGCGCCACGTTCAGGTTGTTGATTTGGTGGTAAGTTTTCCCATTTAGGCCCTCCCACTGAACCAAATAAAATCGCATCGCTTTCTTCGCAGCCTTTTAAAGTTTCTGCTGGCAATGGCGTGCCGTGTTTATCAATGGCGATACCGCCCACATCAAAATGGCGAAAGTTAAGTTGAAAACCGTATTTTTGCTGTACAGCATCAAGCACTTTAAGGGCTTCAGCCATAATTTCTGGGCCAATGCCATCGCCACTTAATACGGCAACATTATAATTTTTCATCACATCACTCCTTAATTGATTGCATTTTTGCTTAATTTTAAATTTTCTACTTTATGCGAGCGGTAGATCGCATTAATGGCGTGGATAAGCGCACGCGCTGAAGATTCCACAATATCCGTTGCCAAGCCCACACCGTGGAAACGGCGTCCTTTATGTTCTACCACAATATCCACTTGACCGAGCGCTTCTGCGCCTTCCCCTTTCGCGGTTAAGTTATAGTTCAACATTTTTAAATCAATATTGGTGATTTTCAAGATAGCATTAAATACTGCGTCCACAGGGCCATTACCGCCGCTGGATACTTGGCTTAATTTATCACCGTCTAGCTCCACTTGCACAAAGGCGGAAGCAGGCAAATGGCTGATCATTTGTGAAGTAATTACGTCTAAGGTTAAGCGATCTTCATCGCCTTGCTGCATATCAATAAAAGCAAGGGCTTCTAAGTCATAATCGAACACTTGACCTTTTTTATCTGCAAGTTTTAAGAAAGCTTCGTATAATTTATCCAAATCATATTCATTTTCTTGATAACCCATTGAATCCATATGATTTTTCACCGCGGCACGGCCAGAGCGAGCAGTCAAATTCAATTTTTCTTTCTTCAAGCCAATGGTTTCTGGCGACATAATTTCATAGGTGTTTTTATTTTTCACCATACCGTCTTGGTGAATACCCGAAGAATGGGCGAAAGCATTCGAGCCGACAATGGCTTTATTTGGCTGAATTGGCATATTGCATAATTGGCTAACCATTTGGCTGACGCGGTGAATTTCCTGCGTATTAATGCGCGTATCCACGCCAAACAAGGCTTGACGTGTTTTAATCGCCATTACCACTTCTTCCAACGCCGTGTTACCCGCACGCTCACCGATGCCATTTACCGTACATTCAATTTGTCGCGCGCCATTTTGCACCGCAGTTAAAGAATTTGCCGTTGCCATACCCAAATCATTGTGGCAATGCACAGAAATCACCGCTTTATCAATATTCGGCACACGGTTCATTACATTGGCGATAATATTGCCGTATTCCATCGGCAAGCAATAACCCACGGTATCAGGAATATTCACTGTGGTCGCCCCAGCTTGAATTGCAGCTTCCACAATACGACAAATATTATCGATACCCGTACGCCCTGCATCTTCGCAAGAAAACTCCACATCATCGGTATAACGGCGCGCACGTTTTACGGCGTTAATCGCCATTTCTACCACATCATCAAACGTGCGGCGTAATTTAGCTTCAACGTGCAAGGCGGAAGTGGCAATGAAAGTATGAATACGAAAGGCTTCTGCCACTTTTAATGCTTCTGCCGCCACATCAATATCTTTATCTACTGCGCGCGATAAGGCACAAACTCGGCTATTTTTAATGTTTTCTGCAATAGTGCGGACGGATTCAAAATCCCCCGCGGAAGACACAGGAAAACCCACTTCCATTACGTCCACGCCAAGACGCTCAAGGGCAAAAGCGATTTGTAATTTTTCTTTTACTGTCAAACTGGCTTTCAACGCTTGTTCACCATCGCGTAAGGTGGTGTCAAAGATAATCACTTGATCTTGCATAATCTGTCCTTTCATTTTGAAGATATAAAAAAACCCGCCTAAAAAGTGCGGGTCAAATTTGGGAAGTTTTTACTTTGGTGTTTTTCATCCACAAGCTAGCCGCACAAAAACTGTGAGAGAAGCAGGTGGAGTGAGAGCAAAACACGAGTAAACATAAAACATAATCCTTCTTGAAAACGAGTTTTATCTTACTCGTTAAAAAGAAACTGTCAAACAAAATTTTAGCATTTTTATCCAAAGTAAACGATTTACAAGAATTTGAATTAGATTAATACACTGTTATTTTGAGAATAAAAAGATAAATATTTTGGTTTGGTCAAAAAGTTTACTTTTTTATACCGCACTTTTTTAGAAATGGCGTGGATAAAATTTATTTTACTCGATCTTTCAAATTGCAGGGTATCTATCAAAAACAAACAAAAATAATTTATAATGGTATTGATAACTAATATCATTTAGATTATTATGCTTTTGAGTTTACTCTCGTACATATCTGTATTAACCCTAAATGGAAGGAATAACAATGTCTAAGAAATTTACCTTAACTTTTATTAGTTTAGCCATTGCGCATACTTTTGCAGCTGGCTCAGCCTTGGCAAATGAAGATGTTTTAGATGAAATTCTTGTCTCTGAACACCAAGGTAAGAAAATCGAAACGAATGTTGTCACATTGAGTGAAATGAATGAAAGCACCGCAACGGATATTCGTTCTTTGTTATCTAAAGAACCTTCCATTGATATCGGGGCAGGAAACGGAACATCACAATTTTTGACTTTGCGTGGAATGGGGCAAAATTCTGTTGACATCAAGGTTGATAATGCTTATTCAGATAGCCAAATACTTTATCACCAAGGCCGTTTTATTATAGATCCGTCATTGCTTAAAAGTATTTCTGTACAAAAAGGGGCAGGTTCTGCCAGTGCAGGGATTGGTGCAACGAATGGGGCGATTATTACCAAAACTGTTGATGCGTTAGATCTTTTAGGGAATAGTGAACGGAATTTTGGGGCTAAAATTAGTACCGGCTATTCAACCAATGATGGATATACTTATGGCTCAACACTTTTTGGTAAATTTGGACATTTTGATGGCTTAGTATCTTATACCAGAGTAAACGATCACGATTATCAACCGGGTAAAGGTTATACTAACTATAATGGTGGAAAAACCGTGCCTTACAGCGGATTAGATAAACGTAGCTATTTAATCAAATTAGGCGCAACCTTTGATAACCACCGTTTTGTACTTAGCCACTTGCAAGATCAACATCGTGGCGTGCGAGCGGTAAGAGAAGAATTTACCGTGGGAACAAACCCGCGCTTAAGTTTGGCTCGCCAAGCACCTGCCTACCGCGAAACCACCCTACAAAATACCAATTTTGAATGGACAGCGAAAAATTTGGGCTTTGTGAGCGAATTAACTGCAAATGCTTATTTAATGAAAAATAAACGTTATTCTGCAGATGATAGCGGTTGTGGCTATTGCGGAAATATTGAAGGA
>NZ_JAKKOC010000002.1:0-52990 GCF_026226815.1 Avibacterium sp. 21-594
TAGCTTTAGCTCTTACTGCGGCACTAAGCCTTTCTGCTTGTTCACCTTTTTCTGTGGATGAGGGGGAGATTGGTTTAGTGACTAAATACGGCGAAATTGTCGAAACCAAAACGGCAGGATTGCATTGGCGTTCTTGGCTTGAAGATGACATCAAATTTTCCACTCGTGAGCAAAAAATCACGCTCGGTTCATTCGATGATTCAGGAGATTTGACGGGCGGTATCTCTGCTTATACCAGAGATACACAGACCGTAACAACGGCACTAGTAATTACCTACAAGCTAACCGATCCAATCCTCGTCTATAAAAACTACCGTACGACTGCCAATATGATCAATCAGCTGATCGAACCACGCAGCCGTCAGGCGTTAGAAATTGTCTTTAGTGGTTATACCGCACAACGGGCGTTAGAGAATCGGGCCAAACTGACTACTGATATTACTACGCAAATTCGTGAGGCAGTAAAAGGTTATCCGCTTGAAATTACCGCTGTGCAAACTGTAATCCAATTTAATAAAGAATATGAAAAACGGGTTGAAGAAAGCGTACAAAAAAATGTGGCCATTCAGACGGCAGAACGTGAGCTTATTATTCAGCAAAAGCAAGCGGAAATCGTAAAGGTGAACGCTCAAGCTAAAGCTGATGCTGAAGTTATTCAAGCCAAAGCGGATGCGGAAAAAGTCCGACTAGCGGGAGAAGCTGAAGCAGCAGCTATTCGTGCCAAAGGCGAAGCGTTAAAAGAAAATCGCCAGCTAGTCGAGCTGACAGCAGCGGAGAAATGGAATGGCGTATTGCCAACAACAATGACACCAAATAGTTCAGTACCATTTATTAAGGTGGGTCAATAATGGTAGATGCGCTTGAGATAATTTTTTATTTAATCGGTATTGGCGTAATGTGCTTAACAGGCAGTATGCTATATGAATCAAGAAAGCTTATTAAGCGTCAACAAGATCAAGTTGAGATACAAATCAAAAGACTTCAATCGGATAATAAGGAGCAACAATGTTTATATTAGGTATGATCGCAGGCGCAGCAGTCGCCTTTGCTGTACAAGCATTTTTTCGACAATATAAATTAGTTGATCGAAATCAGGATAAATAATCACAACGCCCCGTTAGTCGGGGCTTTTTATTGGAGGGAATATGAACAACGATGATAAGCATCTCTTATTCGTGATGGCTGTACTTTATCTATTTGCATTGATTGCTTTTGTTGGCTTGCCAGTGGCAATAATAACCTGGGTGATCAAATGGGTATGGGGAGGTTAAATGGAGGAAACCCTAACTATTTCAGAAGTTGCCAATAAACTCAAAATGAGCTATGGAGCAGTTTATGCTCATCGGTTTCATTGGGGATTTTTCCGTATGGAAGGATCTCGAGTATGGCGAGTAACAAAAACAACGCTTGATCAGAAACGGCAAAACACGCAAAATGTTTGTCGATTAGACGATCAGGTCGGCGATAAGGAGAAATTATGCCGATCAGAAAAAATGAATTCGGTGTATGGCAAATCGATATTACCACACCGAGCGGCCAGAGAATTAGACGCTCTGCTCAAACAACTGAAAAGAAATTAGCCCAAGAGCTACACGACAAGCTAAAACACGAATATTGGCAAGTCGAGAGACTCAATAAAAAGCCCGAAAGAACGATCGAAGAAGCACTAATAAGGTTTCTCGAAGTTTCGCAAGGGCAAAAAGATTTTAAGACCAAAATCCGCCACACGGAATATTGGCGATCTGTATTGGCTGGGCGAACACTTAGCTCTTTAACAACCGATGATATTGTCAATAATCTCCCTACGCACAAAACGAGTACGGGAGAAAAGTTATCGTTATCCACACAAAACCGCTATCGTAGCTCAATAATGCGGGTGTTATCTCTCGCTCAGAAAGCTGGCTGGATAGATAATATCCCTTATATCCCAAAAAATAAAGAGCCTAAAGTTAGGGTGCGCTGGATCACTCAGCCACAAGCCCTTGAACTTCTTAACGCATTGCAGCTTAGCTGGATGCGAGATGTGTGTGCTTTTGCTCTTGCCACCGGGGCAAGAATGACTGAAATTTTATCGCTTACTTGGGATAAAGTAGATCTTTCTCGCAATATTGCCATTGTAAGTAGTGATATTGCTAAATCAGGGCGTGCAAGATCGCTACTGCTAGGCGAAGAAGCTTTATCCATAATCGCAAAACGGCGGGAAGAACAACTATCACCCTATGTTTTTCACCGCGGTAAAGGTAAGCGAATCATAGAAGTCGATCGTGATGACTTCAACCGTGCGGCCAAGCGTTGCAACATTAATGATTTTCGCTTTCACGATTTACGGCACACCTGGGCAAGTTGGCACGTCCAAAACGGTACGCCACTGATGGTACTGAAAGAACTTGGTGGCTGGGAAACACTGGAGATGGTCAAACGCTATGCGCATCTCAATGCAGACCATCTGTTAAGCTACGCAAATCACGTCAAACTTACGTCAAAGTGTCTTTTAGACACGACAAAATTTGATGCTAAAAATGATATTTTGGATAATTTGCCAGAAAAGAAAAAAGCCGTAAGTTACTGATTTGAAGGGCTTGACTTACAGCTTAACACGAAATTCTTAATGGTGCCAGTGGCCGGACTCGAACCGGCACGCTTTTAAGGGCGGCGGATTTTGAATCCTATCCATTATAAATACCTATAAACTACAATCATTAATAAAATCAATGACCTAATCGCCTAATCATTATAATTTTATCACACCAAATTATCAATATTTCCTACCTTTTTACCCCTATTTCGTCAAATTTACGTCAAACTAAATTTACTTCTTCTTAAACCAAATCCCCCCAAATACTCTCACTAATCCATATAAAATCCGCCCTAAAATCGGGCGTTTATTTTTTAACATACATTGCAAAAATCGTTCGTCAGCTTCTTTGCGTGATACCGTGCCATTAACGCCATAATCTCGGTCGTGTTGATGGCAACAGTCATTTACATCAGTAGGTGCGGATTTCCACCCTGTGCAATAATGTTTTTTAGTCATAAATCCCCCAAAAAATGACCGCACTTTATGCGGTCATCTTATCTATTAAAATCACGCTTTAACCTTACCACCAGCAAAGAGATAAGGATTAACGTAGCCCTCATATTCTTCCGGTACATACTCTTCTGGTTGCGCTTTGACTAGTTCAGATAACGCCCATTCGTACGGGATTTGCGACCAGTCAGGCACGCTTGGGATTGTAAACGTATTGACGGATAACAATTCCTTACCAGCATCTTTTGTCGCTTTAGATACATAAGATGCAATTGTGATGTAAGTCGCGTGATTTAGGTAATCTACCTGCAATCCTGTTACTTCGTGATAATTTACGCTCGCACCGGTGCGATTATCTTCAAGTTGTTTTTCGATGTATTTCATAAGTAGTTTCCTTTTTTGTTGAGATAAAAGAAAACCGCCACGAGGGCGGTTAGTAAAACAAATTAGATTTTCTGTATAGTTTTTGCTCTTGTAGCAAGAGCTGAAGTAATAAGTAATGTAGATCCTCTATCAACTTTGTCAGTATCATAGCGGAGTGATATATTGGCTACGGTATTTCGTGGCAAGAAATAAGCTCTACTGTTCTTGATGTCGGTATTATTTATCAAAAGATTATATACTCCCGATTTGATAATCCCTTCTTCATACGCATCATCACCGTGTCCAACAGTTCTTCTGGAAAGATAGTTGAATAATGTGATGTCAAACAAAATAACTCTGTCCGCCGTACTTGCATTAATACGGAATTGAGGGTTTCCGCGATCCTTTGTCCAATCTACCGAATAAGTAAAAGTCTCAAAAATATTTCCCCCGACTAATTGTGTAACCTCCAATTCTCCTGTGAATTTTCCCGTCACACCTTCAAATCGCGTGCCTCTAACCACTCCACCATTGATTGTTGTGCCATTTATAGTACCGCCATTAATCGTATTACCCGTAAAAGTATTCCCCGAAAAACTTGCTGCACTAATTCGTCCCCCATTAATCACTGGTGCAGAGATAGTTTGATTGGCTCTAATGTGTTGACCTAAAATAGTGCCATCAGCGATTAAATCACCATTGAAAGCAGCTCGATTATTAACAACAGAGAACATCGGCACAACATTGCCATCACTGGCATTTTTAACCACACCAAACTTATCCGCCATTACAATTACACTGCTTTCTGCCGTGCGATTATCTCCTGACGCACCCAAAGCAATGCCGGCAATCGCTTTACGACCGCCTGCAATGGTTTGCGTTTTGATAGTATGCGTAGCAGATAACTTGCCGTCTGTTGTACTCACCGCTCGGCTTACTGTAGAGATTTGCGCTTTAGCATCATTGACAGATGCGTTCACAGTATCAATACGTTGCCCAAGGGCTTGATCGGATCGGGTTAGCGTCTCTCGCGTACTATCAACTTTTGCACTTACTGCTTCCACTGCACTTTCTAAGTCTTCCGGTGCAGGTGTCCAGTCCGTAGCAATAGTGCCTTTTTCCAATTTGACTTTACGATATTGCACTTGCCCAATTTGACTATAGCCTAAGATGATGCGCCAAAAATCAAAATTTTCGCCATCATCTTGCAATAGACCTGTTACCGAGTAGCGTTGCCACTGGTCTGTTAGGGTAATGTAGGTGCTAATCCGCTCAACTGTCGGCAATCCGTTGTGACGATTTTCACGCAGGCGAACCCACATCTGCGGATTACCACTCACACAACGAGCTTCAAAACTCAATGTATAACTATTACCAACCTCAATTTTCCCAAGACTTTTAGAGCCTTTAGTAGAGCCAAAAGGTTTAGAGTAGAGCTGCCATTGTTTCCACGTTGTAGATGAGCCTGTAACCGTAACAATACCATCATTTATTTGATGATTTCTGTCATCTCGGCTCCCTGTGGAGAAGTGCCAACGCCCGCGCGAAAAATCGCCATCATCAGCATAATTCCGTCCACCAACTTTGATATTATCCACCTCAGCTTTCGCATCTCTTCGCCACTCGCTTTGTAGCGTTGTGCGAGCAAGACTTGCCACCTCGGTTTTGTTAGCTTTTGTCGATTGGATATTTGTAATGCCCGCTTCTGCGTTACTTACACGGCTCGTTAATGCGGTGATTTTATCCGCGTTAGCTTTGTCACCACTGGCTCTAGCTGATTTTTCTTCCGTAATTTGGCTATTAGCTTTATTCAAATTCGCTGCAAGCTGATTTAGTTGTGCGGCGGTTGAAGTGCGATTATCTGACACGGCTTTTTCTACGCGAGCTATTCCGCTTTCAGCCGTTGTCATTCTCGCCGTCAAGTTGCTCACTTGTTGAGCCGTTGCTTGCTCTTTAGTGGCTTGTGTAGATTTGTAGCTAGTCAAATCTGCACTTACCGCATCCACCGCACTTTCTAGGTCTTCGGGGGCAGGTGTCCAGTCGGTGGCGATGGTGCCAAGTTCGAGTTTGACATTTTTAACATCCAGATATGTCCCCGTGGCAACATGATAACCACCGATTAAAGCTCTGATATTAGTTAATTCTCGCGGTGCGGTAAATGCGACAATCGCTTTGTGCCATTCCTCATCACTGCTAACTGTAATCACTGGTCGAATTGCCCAGTTGCCAACATCATCTGACAGCACATAGGTATAATTTAAGTTCGGCATATTCGTACGATAATCAAAACTTAACACGGCTTTTTCATCTTGTTTTAAGCTATGAGTTGATTTCGTTGAGTTATAAATGCCACTATTGCCACTCTCATTAACTTCGAGGTGGACGTAGTCAGATTGTTCGGTTATTTGCCCTCTTGTGTGATATTGTCGATACTTAGATAAGTTCCCAGTATCAAATAACAAATTCCGCCCACCAATCTGTAGATTATCAAACCGCGCATTAAGGTTTTGGCTTACTTCCGACAAGCTTTGTGCTTGCGTGCTGATTGTGCGTTGTAGATTGGTTAACCCACTTTCTGCGCTTGCCACTCTTGATGTAAGAGCAGTGCGTTGCAGTGCTTCCGCTTCATCTCCTTTTGCTCTTGCTAATTTTTCTGCTTCCAGTCCAGATAATGCCTGTTCGGCTTTGGCAGTCAAAGCTGTAATTTTCTGTGCTTGTTGAGCATCGGTATTTTGTAACTGCGAGATAGCCGTACCCCGAGTATTGGCTTCCGCTTGGATTTTGGCGGTTAATTTTGCACTTTCGGATTGGATTGCTTTTGTGCGATTGGTTACTTCCGTATTGAGTGCAGCAGATCGAGCTTTCGCTTCGTCTTGGACTGCTTTCGTGCGCGCTTGTGATTCTGCGATGATTTGAGCAACGGCATTCGCAACTGCCGATTGTCTTAATCCTGCTTCAGCGGCAACGGCATCATCAATATCCGCTTGTAAGCTATCAATCAGACTTTGACCAAGCTCGCTTTTGGTAATTTGACCGTGCAAATAATCAGTAAGTGCGGTGGCATCTTGGCTTGGTCGTCCCTCTACCGCATCAGTAAATCGCCCCGCATTATCCCCGTCAACCATTCGCACCCAGAACCAAAAGCGATCGTTAAGTGTTAGGCCTGAGTATGTGTAACTCGTTGTGGGATAAGCGAGGCTAACCAGTTTGCGCGCCTTGACAAATTGATTATCACTACTTACCCAAATTTCAATCGCCGTTTTTGGATTAGCAAAAATCGGGTTACGCCAATTGAGTTCGATAGCAAACATTTTCGACACAGTGACTAATTCACTTACGGCCAAACGCACAGTAAATGTTTTGGTTACCGGGTCGGACAATTGTCCTTGCGCGTTTTTTGCTCGCACTTCGGCTTTGTACTCGCCATCTGGTAAATCCACAAAGGTGATTTTTGGCGAGGTTAAATTGTCATACAGCTTGTAAAACTTGCCATCACGATAGAGTTTGATTTGGTATTTGACCATCGCACTATTTTGTACAATGGCATCAAAACTTAGCTCAATCCCATCACCATTTGCTTGCACCTGCACATTATCCACTTTGCGCAAGCCGCTTGTGGCGAGTGTGGTTTCTCTTGGTTCAAACACTGCACCGTTATCCACAATGGCTTCTTTTTGCGGTTCGTGCTGCAATGCAACAATGGTGTATTTGCCTTTTTCTTCTTCACTAATGGTCAGGCATTTAAACAGCTGCACATTGATTTGTTGCGTAGTTAGCGACCAGACCGTATAAGGCGTTAAATCTTCTGGCATTGCCTCTAGTACAGCTTGATTACCATTTGCCACCCCAAAAATGCGAATATCTTTATGCTTGCCCTCGGCGTTGATATAGGTTAAGTAGCTTTTGCCGTTGATTTCAATCTCACGGTCTAAAATGGCTTTACGCCCCTCAATCGCTAAGACACGTCCGCCGATATTTGTCGCAGCATAATCGCTATCCGCAACACGGATAACATCACCGGGGATATGCATTAAGCCTTCTGCACCCACGCTAAAAGTAACGGTTTTGGTCTCTAATCGTTCGGTTTCTAAAATCCATTTACCCGTGCGATGTGCTTGTCCGCGTGAAGTACAACCAAAAGCAGTTACTTTTTTGATGTTTAACCCATAACGGCGGATTAAGGCATCATCTGATACCACCTCCACTTTTTTCTCGTAGCTGTCGCTGGCATCAATATATTCAACGTGGATTTCATTGTGGCGGGCTTTGAGCGCGGAATATTGATAGCTAAATTCGCCATTCACCACATTCGCATTGGTGTATGTCCACACTGGGTCGGCGGGTCTATCCATCACCACGGTAAATTCACGCCCATTCCACACGGGCATTGCACGGAAAATGGAGCAAATATCATTAATCACATCATAGGCTTTGCGTTGTTCAACAAGCCACGCGTTACAGGTAAAACGTGGCTCTTTGCCACCAAAACCATCTGGCACAAGCTGGTCGCAATACTGGGCCACTTGGTAGAGCGTCCATTTATCTACGCTAAACTCACCCAATCGTTGGCCTAAGCCATAGCGTTTATTGGTCATCAAGTCATACAGCACCCACGCAGGGTTATTTGACCAGGCAACCTTAAAGGTACCGTCCCAAAGCCCAGTATAGGTGCGGCTGATTGGATTATAATTACTTGGCACTTTGAGTTTGATGCCGTAAATTTCGTAGTTACGGTTCGGGATTGACCCAAAATACTCTGAGTCAAACTGAATGCCGACAAGTGCGGTGTTAGGATAAGCAAACCGCGTTTCGATAATTTCCGTGTAGCTCGACCATAACGTGTTATTTTGTAGGCGTTGGCTTTTGCTATCGTCTGTTAAACGCTCAACTCGCACCTGAAATGGTACAGGTGGCAAATTACCGTACTCAAATTGACGCAAATATTGTGAGCTATATTTACCCTCAATGACCACAGGATAGATACTGCTACCAATGGTGACACGTAATTCCACGCGCGTGCCGTTGGTGTCGCCTTGGTCGTTTTGCGAAAATAAGGATTGCACACCAAGGGTTAAGCGCAGGCGAGAAACTTTGCTATCTGTAATAGTGCGAGTGATTGCTACCGTTTTACGCACTTGCGCACTAACTGCCACTTCTTTTTCGGACGTGTTAAACCCGCTCATTATGTCTTGGTCTTGCACGCCAATGCGTCCTTGGGCATCTACGTTATTAAAGTTATAGCTATCATCGCTGGCTTGGATTGGCGTTTTATCCAAAAATACGGATTTCACACCGTTCACTAAGCCTTTAATTTCACCTTCCGAGATAATTTCAACGATATTCACTAGCTGTTTTGAGCGACCACTTTCTGGCGCTTCTACTGGCGTATGTCCGCCGCCACCGCCTTTACCCATAACTACTCCTTACAATCGACCTTTTCTAAATCCCACTTCGCGTTCTTGCGTCTTAAACACATCCACATCAACTGTGCGTACACCTTGCGAAATCACCATTGAGCCTGTGAGTATGCGACCGTACGCCAACGGCACCATTCGACCCTGTGCAGTCATATTGGCGCGGTTGGAAAATGCCGTGGATTGTTTCTTTTCCGCCTCATTTTGATTTGACATAGAGGGTTGTTTTGTTAGCATTTGTGCCACCCCGCTAATCATTAACCCAAGCCCAGCTGAAATTAAGGCTTGTCCGCCGTAGGCGTAAGTGATAGCCCCCACAACGATTAATACCGCACCCAAAATAGTTTGAAACAATCCTGCCTTTTTCGACCCTTTCAGCACCGGTGTAATATGCACCGTCATTCCGGCTTTGAGCTTATAAAACAAGCCTTTTTCTAAATAGCGGTTATCAAGATATTCACGCCCGATACGCACAGTAAATAGCCCCTGCTGAATAAACTCTCGCAGTTTGGGGATTTGTGATGTCAGTGCCTTAATGCATTCTGCAGGCGTTTCTGCGTCTAGCTCAAATGCAGTGCCAAACTGTTTAAGGGCACCGTAAAATCTAACCTTGACCATTGCGTAAATCTCCAAATGCTATGTGTATGTTTAAACCAATAACCATCATATAAATCCCGTTTTGATAAGCGGCGTGGGCTGTGGTGCAATACCATCTGTTCGTCAATATAAATCGCAGCGTGGTTTGGCACATCTGCGCCCACTTGCATTAAAATCACATCGCCAATTTGCACCGCACTTTCATCCACCAACCGTTCAAAGCCGTGTGCTGCCATATTATCGAGGTACAAATTGAAACCGTCTTCCCACCAATAATCGTCCCGCTCAAAATCAGGAAAATCTGCACCCGCCAAATAATAAAAATCCCGAAACAGCGTGTAGCAATCCATTACCCCGTGATTAAACTCACGCCCAAGCAACGGCGGAATTTTGGGGAAGATATGGATTTCATCACCGCACACCAGCCAAAAATCCAAATCAGCCGCCAGTTGGGTTTGGCGGTCTAAAATCGATAACACAGGTTCGCCGTTCGGGTGCGAATGCACAAGTGCGGTGATTTTTCCTTGAGAATTCGCTTGCAAAAAATCTTCGGGCGAAATTTCAAAGTGGTTTTCCTTATCCTCCGCTTGGTTTTCGCAAGGAATAAAAACCGTTTCATCACCCTTTAAAACAACAAAACCGCAACATTCGTGCGGTTCTTGGGCTTTGGCGTAGGTGATGATTTGTTGTGTTAGATCCATTAAATACCCTCACTTAATTATTTTTAATAACACATTGACAAACAATAACTTATTAGAAATTAATAAAATTTATTAAATTTATCGTTGACAATAAAAATGTTTTCCTTATACTTACAAGCAATCCAACCCTGTAGCAGTACGCTTTTGTCAATTATCCAGACATTACGCCGACCCTCAGGGTTTTATTTTATCTACCATTCTGAGAGTAATTATGTCCACTGCTATTTTGATTGATGGTGCGTACTTCATTAAACGTATAAGACATTTTGAACCTAATAATTATTTCAATGCTCAACGCATCGCCGATCTTGCTGTTCGTTGTGCAATGTTGCATTTATCTGATAAAAATAGGAAAAGAGAACTTTATCGTATCTTTTTTTATGATTGCCCACCTTTAGAAAAGAAAATGCATAACCCTATTAATAAACGAGCCATTGATTTTTCTAAATCAGATGAAGCTAAATTCAGATTAGCTTTACATCAGCATTTATTAAAAAAGCGTAAAGTAGCATTACGCCTAGGGGATTTATCTCAAGCCGCTGAATGGGTAATCAAACCGCATATTGAACAGCAAATCTTAAAGGGGCGGCGAAACCTCATTCAACAACCATTAACAGAAGACGAAGTTATCATTAATACTCGTCAAAAAGGCGTGGATATGCGAATTGGCATTGACATCACCACGCTTGCATTAAAACAACAAGTTAATCAAATTGTACTTATTGCAGGTGATTCTGATTTTGTCCCTGCTGCAAAATTAGCAAGACGTGAAGGCGTTGATTTTATTTTAGACCCTATGAGACAAAATATTCCTGACCAGTTAAACGAACACATTGATGGATTAAGAAGCACTTATTCATTAAAGAAGCCCAAACTATCAACCTAACTTATCCACCGACACAAATCCCCCATAGTTGCGTAGATTGTGACGCAACTTACAACCGCTAATTAAGCCACTGCACTTGTCTTTATTTTTATCACGGGTGCGTTGGTCTTTTTCATCGGCTACTGGGCCACCTGTGTAACCACATTCCGAACCACGATAAAGCCAGCCACATTGCACCGTGATAGTGCGTGCAGAAATCAACGCATTATCTGTTTCGGTGGGTAACGCCAGCGTAAACACCGCCACATCGCGCTTAAGGGTAGATAACTGCTCAATCACAAAATAACTCAGCACTTCTTGGCTTGGGTCGGCTTGTTTATTGCCGTCCGCAAAATTTACTGCGTCTAAATACTGCATATAAACTTGGCGACGGCGGACAATGCCACCTAAACATTGGTCAAAGCGTTGCACAAGCCCTGTGATAAAACCGTTGATGTTGGCAAGAGTTAATTCTGGGCGGTTACTTGGACCTTGACCAGATAACGCAAAACCACTGGCTTTTACCCCAAAGGCTTCATAAGTATGCCCTTGCCACACAATCGGCTGCATCATCTCGTTTGTGCCGGCATAAAAGCGGAACAATTCGCCATTCATTCCATCTTTGTCTTTCAGGTTTCGCAAATCCACTTCAAACAGTTCGATCATTGCGTTCTGCTCGAGCTTACTTAGCTCAAGTTTCATTTGGATTGGGACTTGTTGGGGCATTTTATTTCTCCAATAAAAAAGCTCGCATTTGCGAGCTTGTGTCAATCAACGGATTATTCAATATCGACCAAATAATCGATTTATTTTTCTTCTTTGGTTAGTGTTGGATCACTTAAAATCTTAATAATTCAAATAATACATAATATTAAGGGAATACTCGGTAAAATGAGCGCATATAGCAGACCACGATAGTATTCATCACTTAATGGGATTAAGTCGATCAATTTCACACCATAATGGACATAAATGAAACCAACAACAGCAAGCAGAATAAATGCCAATATTCGATTAAAACCTATCATTGCTACTATAAAAGCGGTACTAAATTCACTCATCGTTTACCTCCGATATTTATAGGTTCAATCTACCAAATCCCCGTATTTATAAATTAAAGGTGACGGTTTTCCCAGTAGGTAATTCAACCGATAAATTTAAAACACCGCCCATTGCTTCAATATATCGCTTAACTGATGATAATTTAATATCATTACCACGTTTTTCAAGTGCAACAACAGATGGCTGAGAAATATTTAACGCTTCCGCCATTTGTTTTTGTGAAAGTTCTAATTCTTCACGAATGCGGTAAAGTTGTAACTCCATACGCATATCATCAGCCATTGCTTTCACTTTCGCTTGCTTTTCAGCAGGAAGTTTACTCATTAAATCTTTAAATGCTACGCTCATTTTCTTACTCCTTTGAAAATTCAGAAAGGTAATCCTCGTAAGTTTTCTCGGCAAGTGCGATCATCTCTTTGTAAAAGAGTTTCTCTTTTTTGCCCTTTTTATCTCCACCACATAACACAATAGCTTGTCGAATTGGATCAAAGAGATAAAACAAACGAAATACGGATAATTTAGACTGCACTCTCAATTCTTTTAAATTGGTATATTTAGAACCTTGTAGTGTATCAGCATACGGTCTACCTAATTGCGGACCTTCTGTTGATAATAATTCCAATGCAGCATAGACTTTTAATAAATCATCTTCTGCCAACGTATCAAACCAACTTAAAAGCGGGTCTTGTAAAATAACTACCCATTCTTGTTTCATGCAGCGATTACCTTTTTTGCCATCTGATATAGATTTTAATCTATAGCCAATAGCAAAGCAAGAAATTTACAACCGCACTTAAACTAAAGTGCGGTCGGTTTTGGTTGCGTTTTTAGCGTAAGTAGCTTACAGCTTTTGTGGGGCGTTGCTCTGTTCTTGGGCTGTTAAAAATCCAATTCTCTATCTCATTACGAATGCTACCCTCTTGTAGCAATGATGTATGCCTCATTACAATACGTTCAGCAGTTTGAGCAAGATTATTGCTCGCTGTGCCAAGATTAAAAGCCGTTTTGTAGTTTTTGTGGCTCTCTAGGTCAGAAAATAAATCCTCTAAACGCTCCCATTCAGGAATAGAATGATTGAGGTAATTAACTGCTTTAGCCAGTACATAAAAATCATCAAGGTTTAATGCAATCTTGTTGGCTGGTTCGGGGAGAACGATTTCTACGCCGATAGTGAGTTTTTGCACATACTCTATCGCCTGTAGAATTTGTTCAGCGGTTAGCTGTTCAATTTTTTCAACGTTAAAGCGTTGATGAATAAAGCCGTAAACTTCACTGTGGGTTAATTTACGCTTAGCAACTAACACATTGACGGCATCACGCAAGCCTGTGCGATCATCAACTGTGGTTTGTTTTCTTTCCGCTTTGCCTTTATTCCAATAATCAAACAACGCCTGATAACATTCTCTTTTGTATGTAATCAAGGTTTCTCTAATTTCAGGTTTCACTCGTTTTACATCAATGCCAAATAGCCAGCCGTTGAGGTATTGGATTGGGAGGCAGACCATCTCTTGTTCTCCGCCATTTGTAGGTGTGATCATCACGATCATACCTTGGGAAAGCACTTCATCTCTTTTAATTCGCAATAGCTGAGCATTCCAAGCTAAGCCAATATTTTCACAAATTGGTTTCATTGCAACATAATGAATGTTGTTTTGCTCAATAGTTAAAAGAGTTTGGTTATGGAAGTTTACGGTTTGAAGTTGAGTTTTCATTGAACATTTCCTTTTGAGAGAAATCCCTAATTAATTAGGGTGATCGACAGCTCAAAACCAGTGTTCAGTCTGGCGGAGTTATTCCCTTGCGGTGTTGTATTCCTCGCACTGTCGATCATTGATATTAATTGTTGTTTTTGTATCAGGTATGAGAAATAGGAGAAACCCAGATACAAAAAAATCACGCTAACGGGGTGAATTACCGCTGAACATAAAGGCTTTTGAGACCTTGTTTTAAATACTACAGTTTAAGCATTTTTATGTCAACTATATTCATAATGAATATGGTTGGTGCCAAGAGGTTCGTAAACCGCCAAAGGAACGGCTGGGATTATTCCCCTTTCGGGTATTTTATTCTCCGCCCTCTCGGCATAGAGTGAAATGTGCGATCCATTCGTGATGAGAAATAGGAGAAACACAAATTTTACGCATAAAAAAACCGCTAAGCTGTCGGGTGCGGATTACCGCCTTTGATTGTAGGTTACGACACCTATTAGAGTAATATAAAAGAAAACCCTGTTGAGGTCAACAGGGTTTATAGTTATTGACAATTAAAAATCTTATTCTTTGCCTCGTTTACAGATAACGGTGCATAATAGACCCCATTTCTTTTAAAAAGGATCTTACCATTGGTTATTTCAAAAAGATAAAAGTATCTTAAATACCCTGATTGTACTGCTCCAATATAGATTTCTGAAACATTATCAAAGTCATTAATAACCATTCTATCGGGTCTAAATTCGTCTAATTGCTCTATCATACAGCGTTTTAAGGCATCCTTTGACTTGCTTGAAAAATAGCTTTCTCCTTTTTCCGCTTTTATGTTTTTAGAGCTAGAACCGCATCCGCTTAATAAGACAACACTAGCTAAAATAAATAATAGTAGTTTTTTCATTTGGGACAAATCACATTGGTAGTAATCGAGGTCGTCTGTAAGGACCAGAGCTAATACGGAATAAATTTTCCTTATTTTTCTCAATTTTCTGGATTTCTACAGCTGGATTAAACCCCATAGCCCCTGAACATAAACCACGCCCCATTGGATCTGGTGTTACCGCAAACTTCCACTCTCCTTCAGGGATATAAAAAGTAGCATTTTCTTTAGGATCAAATCTAGCAAGTAATGTTTGTCTATACATTACTCCTAAATAACATCCACTTCCGAGCGCACCTGCATCACGCGTAATTGTTACTTTAGCATACTCTGGATTATATTCTTTAAATGCCAAAACTCTATTTTCAGGAACAGGTTTAGCATCTTGCAGGAATACTGGAGTTGTAGCGCAAGCAGAAAGAATGCAGCTGATTGCAACAACTCCACATAATTTTTTCATAAATTAACTCCTAACTGAAAAATAGGCGTTAATCATACCAAAATCAGGCGAGTTTTAAAGTGATCTGGATCACATCACCGCGCCCACCACTTCTAAAAGAAGTGATAATTGTTGTTATCTCTTTGAATTAAGACTTAGTGAATAGCCGTAATTAAGTCAGGTAATAGCCATAAGATCACTGCTAAGATTGATGAGATACCCATACAGCAAAAGAAAAATTTAATGCCAAACGAAATGTCTTTCCCTGCTTTATCTGCACCTTGCTCACTCATATTTCCTCCTATTTTTAGGCTTGTAAATAGCTTGCCTAATAAATTTCCTATGTTAAAATTGGGCATAATAAATCATAATCTCCTATAGACGAGTGGGAGTTGAAAAGGAAAACCCCGACTGTTTGCCGCAATCGGGGTTTGTTTTTGGTAATAAAAAAGCCAGACGTTTAATTGTCTGGCTTAAAGTGCAACAAATAAATCAAGTTGCTTTATTTGGGCAAGTTCTAATTCTAATCGGTGTTTTTCTTGCTTTCGTTGATTGAGTAACCGCCCTGCTTCACTGCCTTTCGATTTAGAAAGACTCTCTTTTTCTTTCCAATCAAGTAGCTTTCTTTTCACTTCATCACGGCGAGCAATGCCTTCCGTCCAATAATCCCATAATGCCAAGAAGCATTCTTCCTGATATTCTTCAAGACGTGTTTTTAAATCTGCTCGCACTTTATTTGGGTTAATGCTAAATAACCAACCATTTAATTTTTTGATTGGCATACATAGCATTTCACGATTTTTGCCATCTTGAGCAACTGTGGTCATATGTACACAGTTGAATTTTTGTGATTGATTTACCAACTTCTTATGTTGCCTTGACCACTCTAAGCCAATCCCCTCAACAATTTCACGCATTGCCACATAAGCAATGCCATTGTTATCCACTAAAGTAATTTCTTTTCCTAAGAATTCTGCGGTTAATGCTTCCATTATTATCTCCTTGTTCTCCACATAAAAAAGAGCCTGTAAGAAACGGTGAGTGGAGAAAGGAAACACCGCTTTCGAGTGTACTTTTCTATCTTACAGGCAATAAAAAAACCGATCTCTTTCGATCGGGCTGGCAATAACTAAACTGCGTGATCTAGTTCACAAAATTAAAATTTATTTATCCTTTCGTATTGAAAATAAAAATTTTACCTTCAGGTAAATTATGCCGTAATACGCGGTATAACCAAGAAGGTATTCTTATGACTAAAACAATAAAACCCGGTGAAAATACGGGTAAAGACGGTGGTATTTACCAAGAAATAGGCCCTCGAGGTGGTAGAAAGTCTAATTACACGACGATCAAAGACAACCAAAAAGCGCCGCCAACAACAGAACCTGGGCATAAATGGATACAAATCCATAAAACGCCTGATAGCAATAAATAATTTAAAGCCAACTATGCTGGCTTTCTTATATGTGGCTCACCAAATTCCACTAACCTCGTTAATAAATAGCAGAATGTTTCGTTTGCATTTTCAGGGAGAACATTAACACCTACGTCGCGGCAAATATCAAAGGCGATATGAGCTGATTCGTGAGCTAATGTTGAGATAGACTGATCGAAAACACCAATAAGATAAACACGATGCCCTGCATTACTTTTGAAAGATGTTGCACGTCCGACAATCTCTGGGGGGATTTCACTTTGTAGATTCAAAAATTGAAAGGCTTTCTCCCATTCTTCTTTGGTTTTACAGAAGTAAATATCCCCGCATTCAAATAAAGGTACTCTCATTTTGGGTAATTTAAGTTTCTTCATTTTGGTTCCTTACGCAAACATTCCACCTGGTCGCATATTGCTTTGAAGCATTTTGCTGGTTTCTTCTCGGGCAACACTGCGCATTAGTTCAACAGTGATTTCTAACCCGCCCTTGTCATCTTGCTTGCTCTCAACTTTGGCTTCCGTTGGCTCGCCATTATTAATCACTTTTACGCTGATTTTCGGTGAGCTAGATTGTGTATGCACCGTTGGTAGATTTACACCGCCGCCCGTAGCAAAACCGCGCTTAGATTTGCCATAGTTAAGATAATCTAGATAATCAACCCCAAGCCTTGCTGTGGCTTCTTTGGTTAGGACATATTCGCCTTTGTGGACTACGCCAGCAGGATCGTATTTACCGCCGTTGCCGGTGTAGCCACCTGAAGAATATCCTTCCACGTATCCACCACTATCAAAGCCGGGGATAGAATACCCCATTGCACTAGCACCAGCCTTTATAGCGTTGAAAATCATCATTTTAACGATCATTTTGGTAATATCAGATAGAATAGAAACTGCAAGCGATCTAAAGTCGGCTTTCCCCGTCAATACAAAATTAGTTAATTGATCGGTCATACCGTCAAGCGCAGTTTCTGTGATCTGAGCAACATTACCCATTACATCGGTTGCTTTATCTCCAAATCGTTTAATGCCCCAAATCATTCCGTTAAATGGGTCTGAATGATCTGCTTGAGTTAGCCAGCGCTTAAACTCTTGTTCTTGTTTAGCGAAATCAGCCTGATTTTCAGTGAGAATGCCTTTTCCTTTTAAGACTTCAATTTCTTTCATATTTTGAATATATTCTCTTTGCGCAGCTAGTACAGGATTGTATTTCTCACCCAACGATAACAGAGCCATTCCAGCTTGTTCATTAGTAAGCATTCCTGCTTTTTTTAACTGCTCAATCTCTTTAAGAGAATTTTTTAATTCTTCTTCAAACTTCAATTCTGGTGCATATTTTGCTGCAAGATCTTTGCGATCTTTAAGATACTTCTCTGTAATAAGCTTTCTTGCTTTTTCTATTTCTTCATACCCAACATTTGCCCTTTTTGCTTTATCAAGCATTTCCAGTAATGCCCGATTTTCTTCCTGAACAATTTTATCCCAAGCTGTGCCATTCGTTATTTCTAGCTGATTGTAATAATCTCGCCATTCACGCAATGCTTTTTCTCTTTTTTTGCTCCCTCCTTTGGTATCACTTGGATCAACAATACTAGAAATGCCAGATTGATTAAGATCTACACTTTCTTTAGGCTTAACTTTGTGCGCCATTCCTGTTTTAATAAGGTAATCTTGAAGATCTTTAAATGCTCCACCGATATAATCTTTATCTAACCCTTCCATAAACGCGGAAGAAATATTTTCTCCCACGTTTTTAGCTTGTTCGCTCGCTGTCAACTTAAAGCCATCTAAATTTGCACGAAATGCAGATGTGTCAAATCCATCTCCACCAAATTTTTGCAATGCTGCATTAATTAGTTCAATAGGTGCTTTAATCAGCTCAATTAATGCATTGATCCCTTTTTCTGCCAATATAACCAATCCATTAAATGCCACCACTGCCAAAGCCTCTAGTGCAGCAGGAAAATTATTCCACGCAATGACACTTGATTTATAAGCCCCTATAAATAGACCAATTATAAGGTTGGCCGTACTTTTTAATGTAGTTACAATATCACTGCTAACAGAAATGACAGTTCCTAACAAACTATCAAATGAACTTCCAGCGCTTGCAATTGACTTATCCCAATATTCAACAAACCATTTCCCAGTGTCGTTAACTACATCTTGAAAATCTTCCCATACACCGTGAGCAACATCTCCCCAAGTTAATTCAACAGTTGAAGCTCCAACTTGCATATCGCTAATAAATTGATCAAAAACATACGCAGCTCCTACAATAGCCACTGTTAATGCGCCGATCGGATTAGCCATTAAAGCAATTGTTGCCCCTCTTACCATTTGAGTAAGATGTCCAAATCCCATAGCAAGCATTCCTATCCCATTATGGGCTTGCTTGAAATTTGTCGCATAAGAAACCGTGTTGTAAGCAATATAAGCAGCCGTAGCATAACCTACAGCCTTAACCAAAGCGTCAAAATTCTTCGCCAAAAATGAAACCGCCTCAGCCAATCCATTTGTGGCTCCCGAACCGTTGAGCATTTCATCAACAAATTTCAATACTGAATTTTCCATTTGTTGCATTGCTTGCCCAAAGGTAATTGGCATTCCCTCAAATTGTTGAGAGATTTTTTTATTTGCGCCACTAATGGCTTCAAAGATAACTTTAGATGTGATGACACCTTCCCCTGCCAGCTTTTTAATTTCAGCACGGGATTTACCCATATATTCTGCGACTACATCAAGGATGATTGGTGCTGCCTCTGCAATGGTTCTGAACTCATCACCTTGTAGACGACCTGAACCTAATGCTTGGGATAGCTGGAAAAGTGCGGTAGCTTGTTCTTGCGCACCAACGCCACCAACAGCCATTGCTTTATTGAGCGTTTCGGTAAAGGTTAAGACTTGTTGTTGGCTGTAACCATAATCCTTTAATGCCCTTGATGTTCGGGTATAAATGGTCGTGGTTGCTTCAAGGCTTGCCCGTGTTTGTTGTGAAATTTCAAACAATGATTGCTGTACACGCTCATATTCTGCTGTTGTTTGAGTAACAAACCGCACTTGCGTAGCGAGGGTTTTCATTTTGTCTGACATTTGCAGCAACTGATTAATTCCTGCTCCTAGAAAGCCCAATGTCATATAATTACGCAGTTTATCAATCGTTTTGATGACGCTTTCAATGGATTTATCCACCTTCACGGATTGGCGTTCAAGGCGTCCCAATTCATTTTCGGCTTTGGCAGCGCCTGTGCTGGTGATTTTAATTCCCAATGTGGCAAAATCTGTCATTGTTTACTCCTAGGCTATCACTTCTTGAAACGTCGCCGTCAAGGTAGAGTGGCTTGTTTTTACGGTTGTTGACCATTCTTCACACTTAAATTTTCCTGCCGATTCTTGGTATGGCGTCCATTGAAAGGCTTCCACTCCTCGGCATTCGCTCAAAAACGTGTCGATAGCATTAATTCGATTGTTATCACCACTAAAGGTGAGCTCAAAACTTCTTAGCGTGTGATGAATGCCGTCTTGCTGACGTTGCTCATAGCCATCACCAAAGCTGATGACTTTTACACGGGGTTTCTTTGTTCGTTTAACACCCCAATCAGGTTCAAAATTAAATGTTTTCATTTAACCCTCAAATAAAAAGTGCGGTGGAATTTTTAATAGTTTTCTTCTATCTGCGCACTTAGCCAAACCATATCCAGTTGCTTAATGACCTCTAATTCCCATTGTTCCAACGTGCATTTTGTCAGTTGCGACCAAGCCAAAATCTCGCTGTAAAGAATAGGGTTAACACTCATTCCCGACTGGCGAGAAAGGGAAAGTGCATAAAAATAATCAAGGAGATATTCAAGCGGTTCGGGAGGCGGTTTAATATCCAATTCAGCGGGCATAATCCCTGTTTGTTCATATACCGCCATTAAATGATCGCGAATAGATACGGAAGAGTCTTTCGGCTTTTTATCAAGGTTAAACTGTGCTTTAGCATAGCCCAGTAAATTCTCAATTAAGCCGCTAAGAAGTTTCCCAGATTTTCAGACTGTTCAATAATTTGCTCACGCATCCAAGGGCAGGCATTCAATAATTTACGGGCGTTTTCTGTCGTAAATTCCAAATCTTTACCTTCCCATTCGATACCGTGCCAATCTGCAATACGAACAATGGCATTTTCAATCGCATCTTGTTCCATTTCGGTTAATGTGCGGTAATTTTGTTTGCGGGAGCGGGAATTTTCAAACTCTCGTTTCTGTAATTGACGTAATACTTGAGATTGATGTTTTTTGACGACATCACTCAATGCACCATACACGGTCATTGTGGCTTCAAGCTCTGTCCCCTCTGTTGGGTGGATTAAATGAAAGGTGAAGGTATTTGGTGATACAGATAATTTTGCAAAGTCCATTGTTAGATCCTTATTTTAGAGATAAAAAAAGGCGACCTGTTACAGTCGCCTATGAGTTGGTAAAAGAAAATGCTTATGCAAGCGTGTCTTGGATAATTAATGTTGTTGCCGCGGATAACCCTGGCTCAATATCACTACCGCCTTCAAACACGGCAGGGAATGCGTCAAAGTTTAAGGTTTGAATAAGGTTTTTCGCTCCATCATCAATTTCTACGGAAGTAGCTTTAATGCCCGGTAAAATTAACGTCATATAGTCGGCATTATCTTCACTACCTGCATCCATTCGTAAAGCAAGGGAAAGATTTTGCCCACGTCGTACCGCCTCAATCATTGTTTTATCCTGCAGATACATTGTGAAAGAACCACTTACCGCAATCGCGCCGATAAATACATCTGGGGCATAAGTTGTACCGAGTGTTGCCTCACTTGAGGCGCCAAGATCAATGTCTAATTTCAATCCTGTAACCAGTGCGGCTTTTTGTTTATTCACTAAAAGCTGTCCATTTACCCCTGCCAATTTCGGGGATTGGGCGATTTCTGTTGGTGAGGTGAAATAACCGGTTTGCGTTTCTTCACCACGTTGACCGAGGAATGTTACAGTGATTGAGGCTATGCCATTGGGCTGAATATCAATGCTAATTTTTGAGACACGGCAACCGGTGTAAATGCGGTGCAAATTAATATCTTCAAAAAAATCATCAATCGTAAATGAATCTGTGGTATGCCCCGTTGTTGGCACAAAGAGGATTTTTCCATTCTTTTCTCCCGTGCCTGCACTGGTTTTCTTAATAAGTGGAGTTTTGGCGGCGGATGTCCAATTCCCACGAAGTGCGGCAGCTAAAAACATTGCCCACTGACCTGCTGCAAGCTCGCCTTTAATATCCCCTTCAGCTTTTTCAAAGCCAACGGTAGAAGGGGCGCGCTGCATATCTGCGCGGATTTCCTCGCTTGAAAAACTCTCAAAATTAGAATTAAGTGAGCTTTCTGTGCGGGGAATAATTTTCCCTGCAGTTTTTGCAGGTTTAACGCCAAAGGTTGTTTCTTTGGCCACAATAATTTTGCGTTTAACGCCTTGTGCTGTTGCCATTGCTTACTCCTATAATTGATAAGCGGTGTAATTAATTGTGATGGGTAAAGCAAGTGTGCCATCATTCAAAAAAATACCGCCAATTTGTGGCGGTGAATGAATGACAACTTGTACATTGTTTTTAATGAGATTTTGCCCATAGAAATGTTGCCTCAACAAATCTGCTCGTTCAGTAATCTGTTGCGTTCCCTTTCCACTTGGAAAGAACAGCGTAACCTGTAAAAAGCCGCTTTCTGTGGCTTTAGGTTCATCACCAATAGAGGTTGTATTGGCTGTGACGGGTTGCAAAAAAACTGACTGATAGGGCAATTTCACGTCGTTTTGCACGCCCTCCCAAGCGGTACTGAATTTATCTAACTTGGCTAAATGTGTTTGTAATAACGACCTGATTTCAGTAATCATTTACCACCTCTGTGAATTTACCCAATCCGCTATCTCTTTTACAGTGATACGAACCATACCTTGCGGTGCCTGCGTTGAAAATCCATTAATCGTCTTCGTGCCACCGGGTTGAGGATATAGTCCATATTCCAATTTCTCGGCATAAGGTTTATCTGTGGTGATATAGATAGCATCAGTCAACTCGGCAAGAGTAAGGGCTTTTTGTGTGCCGTTATGTTTGGTGGCTGGGGTGTTTACCGCCACTGTCCAGCTCCGCTTTAGCTGACCTGTATCAATTGGGGTTTTATCTTTAACACGCTGATAGGTTTCTAATGCCAATTTACGATAAATGAGATCTGCTTTCTTTTTGCTTTTTACGACAAATTTGCCCACATCAATACTAAACTTTCCCATTTATACCACCTTCCTTGCCTGAACTTGATACAATAATGCGGTTCCCGCAGGATTTATTGGCTGGCAGGCGATCACCTTCCATTGAGTTTCGTCAACGTCAATAATGGCACCAACAACAGGATGACCTTCTGCGGTGATATAGATCAACACATCACCCCATTCAACCATCGCTGAGCTTGCCTTAGTTACGCCTGAACTCGTAAAACTAGGAAAGTCATAGTTCAGATTATCGAATAGACAGTACGCTTCATACTCTTCTGAATATTGGCGGGTCATCCCTCCAGTTTCAGGATCATATGTTCCACCTTCTGAAATAATGACTGTGCAAGGTTTCCCAAACTGCCGAATTAGTCTGCTGGAAAGTTTCTTGAGTTGAGGATAAAATTTACTCATTTCAGCCCCTCAATAAAGTTACTTGCCCTGTTGATTTTGCTAATACGCTATTTAATAACGCTTTCACATAAGCAAAACGATCAATTGAACTATTTGCACTTTGCGATCCTTGCTGATAAGCCACTTTCACAGGCCCAACAGAAACGCTTTCCATTTTAGCTTCTTCGTTCTGATTGAGACTTTCTTGCAATGCCAATTCACAAACTGCGAATTTCACGGCTTTAGGAATTGTATCACTCCCATTTCGTGGGAAAGCTCTTAGCTGTTCAGTCTCAGATTTTTCCCCCGCAAAGTGATAATTCGCATCTAAAAAATCTGATGCGCTAACAAGACGGCGCTGTTTTGTTTCATCATCTAATGCTTCCCACTCAAGTGCGCTTGTTCGCATTGCGTGATACTGATTAGCATCTTCAAGACTCACATAACTGTCATCGGGGATAATTAACGTTGCCATAAATTAGCCTCATTCACTTAATGGCGTTGTTGCTTGCTGTAAAATTGCGAGCAATTCCTCTTTCTTCGCCCCACTATTAAATTGCACGCCAAGTTCTGCCAATTTCGCTTTCAGTTCTTCAACTTTCAGCTTGCTGAAATCTTCTGTCGCATTTGCTTCTTTTTGTGTTGAGCTATCTTTCTCAGTTTCAGAAGTTGATGCTGTTTTTTGTTGTTGCAACGCTCTTTTGCGTCGCATTGCGTTAAAAGCAGCTAATCCCATTTTTGTTCTCCTAAATAGAAAAACCGCCCATTTCTGAGCGGTTTTATCAGTTAGTCTGTGGTTAATTTATGTTTAAATGCCACCACGCGAATTTGTTTTGGATCGTAAACGCGCGTCCAGTTAGTGCCAGTTTTTAACCCTGCATTATCTGGTGCAAGCCCCGCACTTCCTGCCCATTTCACACCGCGTGGGTGTAAAATAAAGTGGCGACGGTGGATAAGAATATCATCACCCTGTAAGCTATCACGATCTGTCTCTACAGCGTGCGGTGGAGTTACCTCACCATAACCAATTGCACCAGTACCAAACAAATATGTTGTGTAAACACCACCGCTTTGTGGCATTGTGTCATCAACAATAATGCGTTTGCCCATATAGGTTTGGTATAAGATAACACCATCTGCATCACGAATTGTTTCGATCAGCCCCTCTTTAGCAAGATAGGCGGCTGTTGCGGAGTGCATTGCCACAGCGGTTAAGTTGTCCACTTCATCACCGAGCTTATAGGCCGCATCAATAAACGAATGACCATTGATCACTTGCTTTGTCGTACCTAATGCAGATACATCGTGCTTGTTGCCTGCCATAGAGGTTGCTGCAAACACGCCCTCAAGGGTGGCAAGTAAAATGCGTTGCATTTCGCGGCTCCAGTAAGTCGCGGCAAGTTCCGTTACAGCACCTAACGGATCATCGCCAGACAAGGCACGAGCTAAGTCATTCGTTCCCCACGCCTTACCGCGAGCGTGTAAAATGGCAACGTCTGATTTGGCGGTAATTTTATTCACCGTCAATGGTGAAGTTTCAGAAAGCACTTCTGAATCACCGTTCAAGTCTTCCCAGAATGGCATTGTAATTAACGATCCGCCTTTCTGAGCAACAAGTGCCGCTTCATCAAGGTTTGAGATGATTCCTGATTGCCATAAAGCAGATTTCTCCGCTGTTTTTTGAATGGCATATTTAGTAAAAAGCTGAGGTACAATCACATCAGCAATGCGGGTTGGTTGTCCCATCATTTACTCCTTTAATCTAATTTGATCCCGCACTTTCCAGCATATTGCTTGGCAAGTGCGGGGTTATTTTTCATTAATTCTGCTTGTTTTGTCATATTCCAATGCTCTTTTGAGAATGGATTATACTCAACGCCAGAACCTGCTTGATTACCAGATCCGCCACCAGAGTTTCCACTTGGTTTAAGGATATGTTCTTTATTTGGATAAGCCATTACAAGTTGTTCAATGGCTTCTTCAAAGTTCGCTGTTTCACCTGGTCGTTCCCGGCTATAAATCACGTTGCCATTAGCGTCTTTTGCCAACAATCCACCATTTTCATAGCTAAAATATTTAGCAAAGGACGCCTGCACTATATCAACTGGAATGCTGAGCTTCTCGGCAATAAACTTAGAGCGGGCAAACGATCCACCAATGACTTCTTGATGTAAGGCGTGTTGTGCTGTCGCAATTTCGGCATCTTTCGCTTTGAGCTTTTCCTCATATTGCTTAATCACTTCGGCTTTCACTTTTTCCGCCTCGCCTGCATCAATAAGTTTTTTATCATCAAGATTTTTAACCGTCTCTAAGGCTTTCTTCGCTGCCTCAATGTCCGTAATCTCCTCAAATTTCTTCAAATCAGCTTCCGCTTTTTCTTTCGCAATTCGATGGGTTTTACATTCTTCATTCAAAGAGGCAATCTTTGCCGTTGCTTGTGCTACATCAAAGGCAACTTCTTTGCCGTCATCGTGGATATAAACTGGTTTGCCATCATTAACAACAACGTGGCCGTTTTCATCAAGTTTTAATTTCATTGTGGATTTCCTTCCGTTTAGTTGATTTTGCGCTTCCGCGCGGATAAAGAAAAACCGCCAAATTCTTCCGAAAATGGCGGTTTTAGTAAAAATTACAATGTTTCATTATTTAAGAGGGAGTTCAATTTGCATTTTGTCTTCAAATAATCGAAGTGTTGCCTCAAGTAGCGGTTTTTTCTCTTTCCACTGACTTAATCCCTGACCGCAAAGACTGGCAAATTGTTTTTCTGCATTATGTTCACCTAAAAGTTGGTAATACTGCTCAAGTAATCCCTTAGTTCCTTTAGTTAACTCTGCTTGCATATAATCAAATGCTTCAATATAAGCAATTTTGAATTCAACAGCTTTCTTGCCAGTAAATCCCATCACTAAAAGCACAAAACCGTTTTTTGTCATTTCCACATAAGGTTGAGGTTTTCCATTTTGTAACGCATTGTTTTTAAAGCAAAACGCAAAATTGCGTTTTGTAAAATCATCAGGACTGCTAGAAAGTAATTTTTCAATCGCGCGTAATACGTCCGAATGTCTCCTATTGAAAACTTTAGCTACAAGCTCGGAAGTAGTTATCGCATTGTTATCTTTAATTTGTACAAACTGTTTAAAATTTTCTGGGTTTGCTAATTGCATATTCATTTCCTTTTATAAATTATAGGCAATAAAAAACCTTGAGCATTTTTCATACTCAAGGTCTAAAAAACTAATAAAAAACCCCAATATTGCTATCGGGGTTAGTTATTAATAACACACTGTCGGCGGCGTTTCCCCCCGTGCTAGATATTCCTGCTCTTCTTCCCATTGTTCAAAATATTGTTGCGTGAAGCCCCACACAACATCATAGGGTAATAGCTCGTTAGGCAAATTAATGCCATTTTGACGCAAAACGTGAGCCATATCAGAGGGATTGGTCAGCGGGTCAACAACGGTGTAGAGGCTGGGTTCCGCGCCATACTGCTGACCAATACTATCATCTATTGCCCAAGTCAAAAACCTTACTGCTCGTTCGTTACCAGTTAATGATCCTGTATCGCTATCCCAAGTTACCTTTTCTAGAATAATCTCACTTTCCTCTTCTTCCACATCCCAAGAGAAAATGGTTGCTTCTTTGTACATAGGGATATTTATTTGAATTTTCATTATTTAAACCTCGCAAGCAAAGCCAATCCTAAATAAAACAAATCAGGATCTTTTTCATAAAGCAATTTAAAACGCTCTGGGACACCTCCCAAAATTGATTCAAATGTCATTGTAAGCATTTCTAACGGCTTTTCAACCGAATAATACCCATTGTACGGACTTAACCCTGGCTCATAATAAATTTTGCCAAAATAAGGGTTAATGAAGTGATCCTTTTTAACTATTTCCCCTCTCTTGGTATAGATATGCGGCAATAAATCGTGCAAATCTTCAATCTGATCGTTAGCTGTTCTTGCTCGCCAAAACTCTTCAAAAACTCTATCCATTTCGGGGAAAATATTCTGCAAGCGATGACCATATTCGTGAATATGTGTCTTTAACCGCCAAAGCTCTGGATGCTTTGTATTCCTAATAATGAGAGAGTCCCCTTGCTTTACTAATCCTTTTTTCTTGAAATTAGCGAAATCCTGATGAATATTATCCGTGTTGACATAACGGTGAAAAGCTCTTGAAGCCAGATTTCTGATAAAAACGGTTCCTTTTTCGTTAGACTTTTTGATCCAAGCACTAGGATATACTTGGACAGCCTTAGTAAATTCAGCAATACCTATTTTATCCGATTTGGAACCAATAACATTTACACTTCCGCCAAGCTGAACTCCCTCTTTAGTTAGGATTTGCAAAATAGATTCGTGAGGCTTACTACTGTTAAGCGCTTCATCAATTAAGTGTTGATGTTTTGCACTCAATCCTTTCCCCAAGTCAATCCATCCTTGCACATTCTGATGGTGTTTTATGGCATTCTCCAATGGTTGCATTTCAATAAAATCTTTCCATTTATTACTGCCATAAATCTCACTCAGCTCTTTTAAGGTTAATGGTCGGCCAGATTGATCCAGCATATCCCTAAACGTGATCACGCCATCACGCCATAGCTTGGCTTTCCCTTTGCCTAGGATTTTATCTTGCTCAGCTTCTGACTTCGTTTTTAGCCAATCTTCATAATTCATTGAGCTTTTCACTTGCCCATCCAGACTCGCTTTAGTGCTTTCTGGAATTTCTTCAAGATTAATGCCTAGCTCTTTCCAAGATTTGATCAGTAATTTTAGATCACTGCGACAATTTGGGTGAAGTGGCGGACGCTTGTAAGGGATTTTATGCCCACCAATAGGCTGTTGCTCCATATCCCACGAAAGCCCATCTCTTAAACGGCAGATTTCCGATGTTCGAGTGTCCAAAGTGCTAACGTGCTGCTCTCCATTGAGCAAGTCTTCATTTTCATCGCGTAAGGCTTCGTGGGCCGCATCATTCACCTTCATCACTGCTGTTCTCACTAGCGTTTCTGCACCACGGCGAGAACGTCCTGTGATTTCTTTTACGCTTTTTACAAGGTCATTATAGCTTGCGCCCTCTATCATTCCTGATCGAATTGTTCGCTCAAAATCGAATGTGAGATTATCTCCCTGTTTTCTCCACCAATCTTCCAATGGCGCACCTGCGATAATTTCTGCATTACGTATTGCCTTAATGCGATAGTCTGGCACTTGATTAAACAGATCAAACTTCACCGCCTGATTATAAATTTTAGTCAATGCTTCGGCTTGTAGTGGAAGCAAGGCTTTTAAATCTTTCGCAGTAACCTGGTGAATATCTTGATAGGTTTCATCAACGAGTTCGCTAATCTCTTTTAAGAGCTGCTTTAATGCCTTTTGACTGACGCTTTCAATACCAACAGCAGAAATACGACTTAATAGACGTTTTTGCATTGCATTTAAGCGCTCATACACTTCTTTTCGTAAATGCGCATCGAAACGGAAAAGCAAAATTTTATTATCTGCCAGACCAATTTCAATTTGTTCATCAACTGTCAAAGCCATTGAGTTCACCATTTTCTAAGCGTGCTTGCTCATCTTTCCATTCAACGTTATCGCTAATTAGCCCCCGACGTTTTGCTTCAGAGAATGCAGTTTGTGCGGAAATAATACCGGCTGCTTGCAATTTAATAATGCTTTCGATAGAACTATTCGCATCAATATCACTATCTATGTTGCCCGTAATCTCTACATTCCCTGCCTTTTCTACACCTAGCCATTTCCCAACATATTCCAAGGTGAGATCTAACACGTCTTCAAAGCGATTTGCATATAAACGCAATTTAGAAATAAGTTTGTCGTGTTCTTCTTTCGTTTGGCTGTCAGTCATTGCGATTTCGCTTTTAACTAACAGGCTTGCACCTGCCATTTGAATTTGACTTTCGAGCATTTTCAATGATTCTTGCCCTGCGCCAATTGCATTACCGGAGTGTTCGATATAACGCAAATCACCGTTTTCTGGCAAATCAATCAAACTGCCACCAATTTGCATTGTATTAGGCGATGTTGGATCTTGATTTACACCAAAACGAGCTAATAACGGTACTCTTGCTGTGTTGAGGATATTGTCCTGATCAGATTGTGACTGCCAGTGTTTAATATTGAGATAAGCCAACTCCATTAATGGCGGTTCACCTAGCATAAATTCACCGCTGTTTTTTGTTGCGAAAGCAACAATAGGGATAAAATCCAATCGTTTCCCGGCAATTTTCAATTCAACATCATCAACGAGTTCAAAATCTTCACCACGCTTCTGATATTTACGCACACGACCAATCTCATAAACATTGATCTGCTCCATAGTTTCTGTGGTGAATTCGTCTTTGTCTACAACCACATTTTCAGTGTAACGGAACTGCGTTAATACTTGTCGACCATTGTGCATTGCAGTTTTAAAGCCTAAAACGGATTGTGGCTTAATATGCACAAGATAGGGTCTTGCGCCTACTTTTATCTCATCAGCAAGTGTTCGCACGTCATTAATTTTTGTATAATCCACCAACACATAACTCACGCCATAAGCCAACGATGCATAAAACCATCTTGCTGCAAACACATCAAGATTATTACCAAGCATATCCACGTCTAGCAAAAAGCGATCTGTGATCACCTGATTGACATCTTGTACATCAATTGGTTTAAAAAATACCCGTCCTGTCATTTGTGATAAAGTCTCACTTAATGCTGGATAAAGCGTTGACCGTTCTAAGCGCTTTTGGTATCGCTCCTTGCTCTCAAGCGACATTTGATGCAAGTAAGCTGTCCCAGCATTTCTCATTGCGGCAGTACCACCAAGCAAATCATCAATAATCTTTACTTGACTATGTAATTTGACAAAAGGAGTACTAATATCAGATACACTCATAAAAAATCCTTAGTAAATCTCTAGTGATTGTTGGTTTAACGTGCCACGAGATTGAATTAATGGCGACAAAGCATAACGAATTGCATCAATATAGTGGTTATTGGCATCAATAATGACGGGCAACACATCACTCGTTAAACGATCGGTCTTGTAGCTATATTGGCGGAACTCATCAAGTACAGCAGCACAACGTGGGTGAATATAAATCTGTCCATAAGATTTTAAATGCGCAATGCCATCTTCCACGCTACCTTTCCACTTATTTACGCCTTCAATTCGCGGCAGTCCATTTCGTTTTAAATAGCTGATTGATTCTGGTCTTGCACTATCTGCACGAATAATATATTGGTTAATATTAGGAATTTGAGAACTTAGAAATAATGCTGTATCGTCCAGTTCTAGCTCTACTTTCCCCGCACAATAATCAATGTACAAATCCCCATTAAACACCCAACAACGCACCGCAGCCGTTGGATCTTTCGCAAAACCAAAATCAAGCCCGTGATAAGGACCAATGAAATCAGGTTGTGCAACAAACTCAAATTGCTTGAATTTACCTTTAAAGACTTGGGCATCGCTTTGCTCTAAATAATCTCCCTCCCAGATCCAGCGATATGTCGCGTCATCAAGGCGTCGCTGATCACTCAGGCGCTCTTGCTCCAACACATCAGGAAACCAAGGATTATCGTTATAGTTCATCTCAACGACAATGGCATTTTCAGGCGGGTTTTGCCTGAATCTTATGTCAGTTGCTGACCCTTTTTTTTCTGGGTTCCACGTTACCCAAATTTCAGAACCGTCTTCGCGGACTGTTGGCGTTAGCTTACGCCAAGCTGTCTCACTTACTGTTTCAGCTTCATCTATCCACGCAATTAAAATTCTTGCTTTAGACTTGATACTATCTAAATTGTGCCTTAGTCCACTAAATACATAAGCAATTCGCCCGCACTTTGAACGAATATACTTTTCACCAACTTCATAAAACGCATTTAAAAACGGAGTTTCGCGAATCGCCTGTTTAACTTCTTCCAATGATGATTCTTCTAGCGAGTTCATAAACTCACGTCCACAAAGAATCACACCAGATACGCCCGATTTTGCAAACATATAGCCACGTACCGCCGACATTTTTGCAAATGTCCTTGTTTTACCGGAGCCTCGCCCGCCGTGAGCACAGCGATAACGATAGCTATCAGAAAAAACAGGAATTAACTTAGGTGGAATTTGTATCTGCACTTTCTGCATTGTCAAACTCCGGTGCAATAAGTTGAATGACTGTGGGGGAAAGAGAACCATCTGAAGAACTCACATCGAGCTTATCTTTAAACATTCCCAAATGCTTACCGAGCAATTCAAGGGCTTTATTTGCCGCCGTAGGCTCAAAGCAAAAAACAGGATTGTCAACGGAATTAACCGTCCCTTTTTGATTGTCTTTAACCGTGTCGGTAACTACAATGGATTTACGCCCCATACAAATATCACGCAACTCTTGCAGATCTCTTAATACGTCATCTTGCGTTATCTGAACACGCTCAGCGCGTTTGTTTTGGGCAGTTTGGATCGCACCTTGGATCTCAGGTTTTGTCAGGTTCTCTTGCCCAATTGAATAAGCTGTCTTTTCGCTATATCCAGCCCGAATAGCTGCTTGAGTTGCGTTTAAATCAATAAGATATTCTTCTACAAATCGTTTCTGTTTGTCGGTCAACCCACGCCCCTTAGACGTGGACTTAACCCCGTCTTTCTTTAGCATAGGTTAATCCTTAAATTATAATCCAAATGTTAACGCTTTCACCGCCCACATCTGCGCATCAAGAATGCGTTTTTGTGCTTCTTCAATAAGCATTTCTTTTGTTGAGTTTAGTGTACCTTGTGCAAAGGCATCTTGTTTATGCGCCTCAAGCTGATCGATAGCAAAAGCAAATCTCTGCTTGCAGTCGTGTACATCTTGTCTTGCACCAACGTTAAAAGTAATGCCAACTAATTTCTCACCACGTGTAAAAGTTGGTGTTGATTGTTCCTGTTCTGTCATATATCCTCCATTAACATAGTAAATCAATCCTTATTTAATTTCACCTGTAATACGGATTTTAAACATCGGCTCGTACTCAGGATTGTTAATATTGATCAATCCCTCAATAAAAAATCCTATTTGATCGGCAATAGTTAAAACCCATTCAGGAATAAAATTAGCTGCAATAATTTCTGGAGCTTCACTGTGAATGTCTTTGACATAAACAGGAATATCCCAAAGTCGCCCGTAATGCGTGAAGCCCTCTTCAATCAATTTCTTCTTAGACTTATAAAGCATTCCCATTTGATTTACTCCATTCAATAATCCCATCTAACCGCCCAGCACAAATCTCACGCTCTTTCTGCACCCGACGCAAATAAATAATCGCCTCACCATAGGTTGAGCCACTGAAGGCGGTTTGTTGGCAAGGGATTAAGTAAATGCTCGGTGGCAGGCGATACTCTGTTTTAATTTTTGTGCTGCAACCGCTTAATAACATCATCAGGCAAACGCTGACGACTACAATCTTGCACTTTGATTGTTTTGTAAATAACTTGAATGTCTTCATCGGCTTTCTCTCGCTGTGCTTGTTCAAGTGCGGTCTGTTTTTCAGTTGCTTTGCGCTCATCTTCCAGCTGTTTTGTTTTCTCTGTCAGATTATGATTAAGTTGCTGTATGGTTTGGGCTTGCGTTTGATTTTTGGCTTTTAAGCTACTTATCATCTGCGACTGATACCAAACCCAACCACACAAGCCCAAAATCAAACAAAGTGCGGTGAGATTTAACCACGTTTTAAACTTGTTAAACATAATGCTTTCTCTTTTTCGCGGCGGGTTACCAAACCTTTCAACACTTTTCCGCCTGAATATTTCCAACGTGGGAACTGCTCACACACAGCCCGAATATCGCCTTGTTTTGCATAACGGTAAATCGTAGAGGTTTTCAATTTACCGCAGCCCACATTAAATGTTAGAGAGGTTAATGCCTCAAATGCGCCTTGTGGTAACGCTTTGCCGTTGGCATAACGGTTGACGCACTGTTCTGCTGTTTGAATATCTTTGGCCCAACGGTCGGCAATCTCTTTATCTGAGTACACCTTGCCGAAAGTAATATCACCCGTTGACCCAATTCCAACCGTCCATACATCCGCAGGGCATTTATACGGCTCACGCATACAGCTTTCTGCATTGCCAATTAATGCTAAGCCTGTTTGTGTGGTACGGATTTCATCGGAGTGATTAAGCATTACTAAGCCAATAATTGCTACAACAGAACAGCCCGCAATTTTCTTAATGTGTTTCATTTAATCACCTTGCCGCTTTTATCTCGTACGCCTACCCTGATTTCTTCCAGCTCAAGCATACGTTTCTTAAATCGACTTTCTCGCCAATAACCGCATACGGTTACGATAATACCAATCAAGATTGCCCATTCACTTAATGTCAGCATTCCAAAAAAAGAGGTGAGCCAGCCGTAAACTTGCGACTCAAGGGGAATGCTTTTCAATGTTTCTTTCATTCTTTCCATACCTCACCCCGCTTTTTCGAGGCAATAAAAAAGCCCAGTCCGTTAAGACTGAGCTTTGTAAATAAATCTGTTTATATATCCAATGAATACTGTATTTATATATAAAAAGATCGTTGCTTAAAAAAAGATCTTTCCATATAATCACTACATCTAGTGCATTGTTATATTTAACATATACTAGATATAGGAAACCCTCAATAGTTGGCGCTATTGAGGGCTAGGAATAAACTTAACAAGCACATTTTCGAGGGCTTATTTCGTTTCTAAGGGGCTTCGAAACCGTATTCATTATTACGGTTTTTTATCCCTTTTGCAACCTATTTAAAGCTCTTTATGCAAAATTGCTTTACGAAAAGGATGCTATATGAGAGATAAATTCACTCTTTCCTGCCCTAAGTGCGGCAATACAACTTTCAAGACTCGTAGTAAAATTAACTCTTCCAAGGACCTCAACGGTGCCACTTGCATTAAGTGTGGAAACAAAATCAATGGAGATTATCCGATGCAAGTTGTTAAAAAAGAGCTTGATAAGATGATCAGGGATGCCTTCAAAAGTAACAAGCTGTTCAAGATTTGACAATTCTCTTTTTATTGCACTCATATCAATAGTGATAGTTGAATCCATACTAACAACCTTAAACCCGCCGATTATGGCGGGTTCTTTCTAAATAAAAAGCCCCGACCGTTTCCGATCAGGGCTGTTAAAAATTCATTCGTGCGTTTTAAACGTGCAAAACCGCACTATAGACAGAATGTTAGTGTTTTAGTGCGCACTAGTCAAGTGTTTTCACAAAAAATATGCTTACGCAATAAAAATGCAGTTATTCTGGCTTAACATTAACATCAGTGATATTTCTGCTATTTTTAAGCGCTCAAAATAAGTGCGGCGCCCAATCCCAAACCTTTCCAAAATCCCCATTCTTACTAATGCACGATTGCGATCGTACTCATTATAAAGTGGCAAGCGGTAAGCATAAGTTGCCATAAATAAATCGTAAAGCTCAGGTGTGGTTTTCCGCATCACTAACACACAACGTTCAATTTCTTCCGCCAATGGCTCACTGATTGGATCGGCACGTCTTTTGCTCTCATCAATCGGCACCGGTATGCTCACCGAAAGGCAAGGATATTCTGTGCCTAATCGTGGTGTAGCCCAATAGCCCCATTGTGTGCAAACTTTTTTAATATCATTGAACACTAACTCCATCAGTTGCCCCTTGCTTTTAACACGTTGATTTTTTCTTTATAAGTTTTGATAATCTCTTTAATCTCATCAACAGACCATTTAGCTGGCGGATGATCTTTACGCTCTAAAAACTCCACGCGAACCACACCAATTCTCCCAATTAAATTAATCCTATAATCAATAGCATTGCCGCTTTTATGCCGGTTGCACGGCACACACTGCTTATGGCAATTATCCTCGTGAAACCGCAATTCCGGTGCTGACCCAACGGAACGATAATGCCCCGCATCATATTTGCCAGAATGAAAACGCCCACAGCTAATACAGGGCAAATCTTTATCACGCAACCGAATATAACGATTAAACTCTGCTTGAGCCTCTTTCAACCATTGCGAACGGGTTTTTAATCTTTCTTTCACCGTCCGAATTTTCGCTTTTTCCGCCCGCACTTTTTCACGCTCCGCTTTTTCACGTTGCTTTGCTTGCTTCTGCTTTGCCAATGGTGTAACCCCACATTCAGGGCTACACCATTGGCGAAAACTATCGTAGGTTTCAAAACATTCACCACAGATTTTACATTTTAGCTTGAATTTTTTTCGCATTGACAACTAACCCCTTTATTTTGTGTGTATTCTTGTGTATAATTATTCACGATTAAGACGACAAGGAGGAAGCATGCACTCACGCGACTTAATCAAGGAACTTAAAGATGCAGGTTGCACGTTTGTTCGACACGGTAAAGGCGATCACCAAATTTGGCAATCGCCGATAACTGGGAAAACATTCCCCGTACCACACCCCAAGCAACACCTTCCAATCGGCACATTAAGATCCATTAAAAAATCGGCAGGGCTTTTATAGCTCTGCCGAGCTAATCCATAAGGAGCGACTATGTTATTTACTATCGGCATTGAAACCCCTGATAACGAAAATGAAGCTTACGGCATTGCCGTGCCAGTATTATTTACAGATAAATACGCTTGCATTAGTGCAGCAGATACCCTTGAAGAAATCCCTATTCAAGCTACAGACGCCATTCATTCCATCTTAGAAATGATGTTTGAAGACGGCGCAAATATCAGTGAGCTTCAAGATAAAGGCTATAAGCACTACCAGACCTTAGAAGACTTTAACTACTGCGATACTTGGTTACTGCTTGATGTGGATATTTCCGCTTATCAAGGCAAACGCCACCGTATTAATATCAGCTTGCCCGAATATCTCATCAAACGCATTGATAGCCGTGTAGCAAGCAACCCAATTTACAAAGATCGTAGTCATTTTTTAGCCATTGCTTCACAAAAAGAGCTACGAGAATAATCCCCTTACGCTTGACATTCTCCTCGGTCAAGCGTAGGATTTACCACAGGTCTCAAAAGCCTTACAAACAGCGGTAATTCACCCCGTTAGCGTGATTTTTTTGTATCTGGGTTCCTCCTATTTCTCATACCTGATACAAAAACAACAATTAATATCAATGATCGACAGTGCGAGGAATACAACACCGCAAGGGAATAACTCCGCTAGTCTGTTTGCTAGTTTTGAGCTGTCGAACGCCCTAAGAAGTTAGGGATTTCTCTCAAAATTAAACATCATTATTTCCTCTAATCTTGACAGTATCATTATTCCCGAGTAAGATTTATTTCAAAGGTGCTTCAAAACGCCTTTAAAAATAACTACAGTCGCTACTCACTGCGTCAATGTGATTTTTTTGTATCTGAAATTTGGTGTTTCTCCTTTTCTCAACCAAATTCAATACAAACAATAAACTCAATCTATGGATAGGGTGGTGAGGAAATAACCAATACCCACGCCGTCACTGTAGCGGTTTTGAACACCCTATCCGCCCAACCTATTCAAAAGGAAATACAGTATGTCAAACCAACTTTTCAACTTTAATTCAAGCCCTGTTCGTGTTGAAGTTTTCGATAATCAACCGTTTTTCTGTTTACTTGATGTTTGCAGAATTTTTCAAATCCAAAATTCCCGTAGAGTTCAAAGCCAAATGCTAGATCCTCAAGGTGTACGTCTAGCGTACACGTTGGCAAAAGATGAAAAACAACGTAAAACTGCCTTCATCAATGAACCTAATTTATATCGGATCATTTTTCGTAGTGAAAAACCAATCGCAAAATCATTCCAAAACTGGGTATTTGAAGAAGTTCTCCCACAAATCCGCAAAACAGGTAAATACAGCTTGCAAAATCCCCAACAACTTGCTTTACCTGAGCCTGAGAAAAAATACACCTTTGAATTCACTGAGTACGAACTTGAACAACTTGCTTGGCTATGGTTCAGCCAAAAGAGAATGAACACCCTACTTACTGAACTTTATTCCCCACTTAATGCTATTGGTTCAACATTTAGTGGAACAGTGTATAGCCACGCTCACGAGTACAAACGCCATTATGAAGAAACCCAAGCCACACTACAGCGTTTAATTCAGCCATTTGTTCAATCGAAAAAACTCAATTGGCAACGGGTTATTCCTAAAATCAACCCAACAAGAAAACTGCTTGATTTCTAAAAACGCCCCAAAATCCAACCGCACTTCGGTGCGGTTTTTAATACCCATAAAACCCTTGTCTATCGCTAAATCTTACGCCGTTACTCACGCCCCAAGCCTGAATATACTCAATCAAACTTGCTGACCGCTTCACGCCCATTTCTGCAGTACTTTCACGTAAATTCACCACTTCCCCTTCAAACCCAATTGCCATCTCTGCTTGCTCACCAGTGGCAATGTTATGTCCGCTCACAAAAAGCATTTTCCACGTGCCCAACGTTTGCTTCTTGCCGTTAAAGGTGCATTGCTTAGCAATATCCGTTAGCATTGCGTGCAGTTTTGCATTCTGTGCCAATGTACGTGTTAAGGGCTTTATTTCCACCACCACAGGGCTTTGTTCATCTAAGGTAAGGGAATGTATTGCCCCAATCGCATTTTGCTGTATGCGCGCATTACGCAAGAAAAAGCGTTGTTTAGTTTCCATACCCACCGCACTTTTTAATAAAATCCAAACTCACCGAACGTTGCACAAAATCTTCCATCGCTGGGTCAAACACGACAACCATTTGCCCCTTGCTGTTACCTTTGATTTCTTCGCCCGTAATAGGGTTGAGAAAATTAATACGACCGCCGATAATATCAATCACTTCATTTGCCACATTGTGGATATGGTTTTGATACCACTGTGTGGATTTATCGTTATTGAGTAACATTACGACTAAATGCCCAGCGTCTCGTAGTTCCTTTGCTCGTTTTAAAAACGGCGTAACGTTGGAGTAAGGCGGATTGACGAAAATGCGTAAAGGAAAATTGCAGGTTTCCACGACTTCATCAAGCAATCGCTCGAATAAATCCTCACCGAGAAAATCTGTTGCTACGCACGTTTTATCCAATCCACCCGCATAATCATAATCTTCAGGTGCAGGTTTGCCGATATAGCGATAAGTCAAGGCATTTTCATAACTTGCACAACCGTCAATATCAAACCAGTTAAAACGCTGTAAGAGCCAATCAAAAACGTATTTCGGCGTGCGCCAAGTATCACGGTCAAATTGTTCTGTCATTGTCTTGCTCCGTTTAAAATCTGTTTACAGGCTGCTGCCCCTTTCAAATTAATTTCACGCTGTTTTTCAGGTGTAATAAAACTCGGTTTCTTTGGCAAGGTGATTTGTGGTTTAGGTAAAGTTTCCCCCGCTTCCAAGCGTGCTGCCATTGCTTTCAATGCTTTGCTCACGGCTTTTCTCAGTTTTTCTTCTGAGGCTTCTCGATTGTTACAATACAAATCGGTAAGCAGCCAATATTCCGCATCGCTTTCAAATTTAAATTCGTGGATTTCCAACATTCCGTAGGATTGGAATTTTTTAAGGCGGTCGTAAAGCTCCTCTTCGCTTGGCAAGCCTAACGCCTCGTAGCGGTCTTGTTTGCACCAAGTGATAAACTGCCCCACACTTGGGAAAAATGGTTTATTTTCACGTTCCGCTTGTGCAATACCACGCTTGAATTGGGCTGCGGTAGTTACCCCGTTATTCACCAAGGCTTCAAGCCACAAGTGCTTGGCTTCTTGGTAGCCTTCTTCGCCATCAAATGCGGCTTGCCAAGCAGGGAATATCGCTTTCAGGCGAACAAACAAGCGATCGACGAATTTAGCAACGTGTGGTGGGATTTCTTGCTTGCTCACTGGTGCGTGATAGTTTGGTTCACGCCCAATCGCATTTTGCAGTTGTGTTGCACTAACTTGGTTCATCAATACCCCCGAATTTCAATGGTTTTGCCACGCCACCAGCTATCGTCATCATCGCTGAACTTTGGCTTTTTGCTGTCCGCACTTTTCCAATCCCAATCGGCTTGAAAGCCTTGCCAGCCTCGTTCAATCATCATCGCCACTACCTCCCCGAGTGGCAATTTGGCTAAATCCGCTTGTTTTTTCAGTCGTGTCATTACCGTGTTGGTGATGACTGCGCGTTTGGCTTTTCGGTGCTGAATAAAATCTTCTGCAAGCTCCCCCTCGATACCAAAACTTGCCAAAATTTCCACCGCACTTTGCGATTTTTTTTGCGAAGTTTTTTTATTGTTTGTAGTCTCTGTAGTAATCTCTGTATTAACGAATGGCGGTTTTGCTTCTTCCCGAATGTCGCTTTCCGCCATTGGGGAATGTTCATTAGCGACATTGGGTAATGGCGGTTTTGCTTCTTCCCGAATGTCGTCCATTAGCGCATCAAATTTAACTAAATTCAGTTTGAAATAAATACGGTGTTCTAAGCGTTTGTGAGTCTCAATTAAAATGCCTAGCTCGACCAATTTTTTGCGTGCTGTTTCTTGCTCCCGACGAGTTAGCCCCGTTTCTTGCTCGAGTTCAGCTTGTGTTTTATATACGCCTAATGGATTTGAGGTTTTATCCTGCCAAAAGAATAATTGTCCAAATAAAATTGCAGATGTTACTCCGCCCAAGGGTTTTGCTAATTGTGGATAGTACGCAATAGGTTGTCCTAATTGCCGTAAATATTGGCTAAATCTCATAGCATTAACTCCGAAGCATAACGTTGTGCAATCCATTCAATACCCTTGCCGGTTACTCGTGTTTGCGTGTAATTGTGATCGTGATCGGTTGTCCCCGTTTTCACCGTAAATAACCCTTGTTGCTGTTTATCTGCATAAGGTAAGAGATTGCCAGATTGACGGTATAACGCCTTATCTTCAATGAGGCGGATAATCATTGCTTTCTCCGGCATATTTAAGATTTTGGCGGTTTCTCGCAGGGATTTGCTTGTGCCAACTTCAACATAATGCTCAACAAATGCTGCTTTAGGTTTTAGATCCTTGTTTTCTAAGGCAAGAGCTTGATTTTGCCGTTCTTTCTCAACCAATGCCTCTAATGCCTGCAAATAGTTTTGAGGCAAAAGTGCGGTGTTTTTTTGCTGATTTTCTAGTTCTTGCCAGCGATCAACCAAGCGAGCCGTAAATTCAGGTGAAAGTTGTGCTACGACAACATAAGTGTCTCGCTTACCTTTTTCTCCTACAAAGATGTAATCTAAGCTAGGTCTCCCATTTGTCGCCTTTTCCTCAAATTGAGGAAAAGCAATCACACCTTTTTCTGCCAACATATCAATAGTTCTTTTTACATTGTCGTGGCGTTTTTCACATAATTCTGCAATCTCACGACTGCTCATTTTTATGCTTGCATTTTGTTCTGAAATTATTGATAATTGATCCATACCTAATTCCTTAATAAGATTAAGCCACCGCTCCAACGGTGGTTTTTTATTGCTTGTGAATAGCAATTGCCACTTCAATTGCTTTTGCCGTAGTCTGTTGTGATTTATGCAACAACTTGTGCAATACATCTTGCTCTTCTTGTGTTAGCACACCATCGCTTAAAAATTCGTTGAGCTTGGCAAATAAAATTCCACGCTCTGCAAGTTCTTGCAGTTGTAACTGCGATAGCTCGACTAAATCTGTTTCGTTTTCGTTCGGTACGACAAAACTCACCTTGCCTAAACGGCGGTTAATTTCGTCAGACCAATCACTCACGCCATATTCAAGTTCAATCGCAATCAATTCTTCGCAAGTGAAGCGTTGCCCTTTGGTTTGATAAAGGCGGTTATTCAACGCCTGTTCTGTCATTCCAAGAAAGCCTGCCACGGCAGCTTTTCCACCTTGGCACTTTTCAATCATTTCAATAATCGTTTTCTTCATTGCCATAAATTCCTTGTGGATTTTGTGGTTTTGTTTTTGGGTGGGGGTGGTAAATTAGGGATTAGCTGGGTTCGCTAGTCGCTTAATGTCGTCAGCCGTTATTTTATTATTGAGAGCATTAGCTAGTTTCTCTGCATATTGCGTTTCTCCCGTGTAATCTGTTCTTGGCAATGTATTTGAAGCTCGCCACTTATACACAGCCCGAGAAGTAATACCGCATAATTGAGCAACATTTGAAGCTCCAATATGGTCAATAATTTGTGTAAGTGTTTTCATAATCCCTCATAAAAATATGAACATTAAGTACATAATAAATCAGAACTGAAAGTACTTCAATATTTATTTATAATTGAACCAATGGTACGGAGATAAAAAATGATTACAGAAGAAAAATTCAGAGAGAATTTTGCTAAACGATTAGATCTTGCTTGTAAAGAAAAAGGTTTAGCAGAGTGGGGGCGTGGTGCAGAAATTGCTAAAATCCTTGGAGTAACGCCTAAAGCGGTCAGTAAATGGTTTAGCGGAGAAACAACCCCCTCACCGAGTAAAACTTATGCTCTTGCCAAATATTTAGGAGTAACACCAGAATGGCTAACATTTGGCGATCAAAATGTTGTTCCTGCGAACGTTAAAAAATCCCACTCTTATCCCCTTATTAGTTCAATTCAAGCAGGAACGTGGACAGAAGCGTGCGATTTTCACGATAGTATGGGTTATAACTATATTGACACAGAGATAGATGCAGGCGAAGACGCGTTCTTTTTGAGGATAAGCGGCTTATCGATGGAGCCTAAATTTAGCGAAGGGGATTTAGTGTTAATTGACATTCGAAAACACCCTCACCCCGGTGATTTTGTAGCCGCTGTCAATGGAAACGGTGAAGCAACCTTAAAACGCTATCGTGAATTAGGCGAAATTTCCGAATCAGGTAATCCGCATTTTGAACTTGTTCCGCTTAACCCAGATTTCCCAACCCTTAGTTCAATGAAACAAGAAATTCGCATCATTGGCGTGGCGGTTGAGCATAGGAGCTATTTGTAATCTATCATAAGAATGATCGTAGCTATGGTAGAACGTCAAATTTATCGTAGAAAGAGATAAATAAAAAATGGATAAAATTGTTTTTATTCGAGAACGAACAGAAATGGGGATAACCAAACCCTTTATTTGTCAAAGTGAAACTGATCAATGGTTTGTTGTTAAAACAAAAGCAATGATGCCAATAGCTCAACTATTAGCTGAATTTATTGGTTCTACATTAGCGGAAAGAATCGGATTACCTTGTCCTAAAATCAGTTTTGTGGAAATAACATCAATAACTAATCAATATGCTCCACCAGGTTGGCAAAGTGATTTGCCTTTAGGTACAGCCTTTGCATCGCCTTTTTTTGAAAAAGCTAAAATGGCAAAGACAGCACAAGCCAAAATGCTTTGTGAACAAGATCAAAAATGGCTCTACATGTTTGACCGTTGGATATTAAATTCTGATAGAACAGCTTCAATGGTGGGAACGGGTAATATCAACCTTCTGTATGATGAAATTAGTCAAGAAATTTTAGTAATAGATCATAACCTTGCTTTTGATGAGCAAGCTAATTTTTCTCAACATATTTTTTCACCACAAAATCGAAGTTGGCGGTTAGATTGGATTGATAAACAATATTTTACAGAAAAAGCTATTGACATCTTGGAAAATTTTGCTGATATTTACCAGAAAATTCCAGACGATTGGTTTCCTTTTGATGAAGAGGACTTTCAAAAAATGGAAGATCAGATTCAAAAAATTAAACAACTTTTAACACGTATTACTGAAGAACACTATTGGGACAACATAGAATGAAAAAACCTATCCTATACAGCTTTGTAAGGTATCGTCCTTACTTTGAAACAGGCGAATTCGTCAATGTTGGCTTATTGATGTGCGAGCCTGAACGTAAAAAGCTAACTTATCGTCTTGTAAATAAAAATAATAAACGGGTAACCGATTTCTTTTATCGTAGCAAGCTATTTGAAAGCGTAAGGGAAACAATTAATCAAGAATTAGACTATATTGTTAACCAACATTTTACATTTAACTCTCAAGAAATGGCCCGCTTTTTTCACCATTACGTTGATGTAAAAGAAGGTATTGTTCAATACAGTAATGCCGCCTTTGGTGTTGTAGATGACCCCTTGGAGTATTTTAACCAGCTCTATACGCAATTCATTCAAAATGCGGGAGTAAAGAGTGAAAGCCAAGAGCAAACCATATTGAAACACTATAAAGCCTTGTTCAAAGCAGAAAATAATCAGCTTCTATTGAACTATAAGCAGCATACAGTAAAAGGAGAAATGGCAAAATTCACATTACCTCTAGCTTTAAAAAATAAAGATGAACAAGAAATATTAAAAGCCGTTAAACCTTTGGCATTTGATCAAATTGAAAGCCCTAGTATGATAGAGCATTGTGATAGTTGGGTTGCTAAAATCAATCGTGCTGATGATGAGGGGTTGCTTAAAAAAGAAAATATTTTATTTGCTCTTGATACTCCAGATACAGCAAATAAAACCAATATACTAAATGCGATCAGGCGAACATTTGACAAGTTTAAAATTCAGCATATTGATTGGAATAATGATAGCGATCTTATCGCTTTTGCTAAAAATGTCTGACAAAACCGCCCTCGTGGCGGTTTTCTTTTGCCCAAATCCCCTAAAACCATTTTCGTAACGCCACGAAAATGGTATCAAACTACACCAATTATCTTGAATTAACACCTAGAAAAAACTTAATTTCTGTTCCTAACTCATTGAAACCACAACAAATCACCTAAAACATTATCTTGAATGCCACCATTTTATTAACTGTAATAGCTATCAGCCGACTTTTATCCGTTCATTTCCCCCTGCTATTTCAGAAGAACGCTCCTTTAACCTCTCCATTTGTATAAAAAACAAGCAATCAAACAAATTTTTTAAAATTATTTTTCTTTAAAAATCAACAATATATGTACTTTTGGTACTTTTCTTTTTACAAAATGAACAAAAAGTTCTTTACAGATATGAACCAATGGTACATAATACACCCATCAAAACGAAACAACGAGGAAAAACAAAATGGCTTACATCAACCAACAAATGAAAAAAGAAATTATGGCAGAAGTGAAAAAAGTGTTACCGCAAGGCTGGAAAGTGGTCGCAAAAATCAATGAGCGTATGGAGCTTTCAGCAACCGTTACTTTGCCTGCTGATGTTGCAAATGAAATGAAAACAGAAGCCAAAAATAAAATCTATGCGGCGATGAATTGCTTAAATCTAGGCGTGAATAATGGAGATAAAGATCTTTGCACAAAACGCTACTTCACTAGCTTATATATGGTTACCGCCTAGGCTCAAAAGAGCCTTTATTCAAGCCCTAATGGGTTTTAATAAAGGTTTCTTTAACCGAATTTGCTCTTTAACAATTTAAACAAACACTTGTGGCACGTTATCACGCAAGCAATTACCTGATGGTGAGAGTTAGTCAAAGCGTGGACAATTTAGACCCACCGCTCAACAGAACGGATTGAAAACCCGAACTAATCGCCCAAGCGATAACCGAAAGCAAGTGTTTTGCCTATATAGGAGAAAGCAGTAGCACACCACTACGAAGCCCCTAGGATAGGTTCTTATGACGGCTTTACCTAGCCAGTAAAGACAAGCCTTATATAAAACTAAGGCATTTGACTTAACAGCGGATTGGCATACCGCAACTTTGATTCACGACGGGCAGCCTAGAGCCTCTTAATCTAGGCATTATTCAAAACCGCATTCTTAGCCTTGTTTTTCCTAATGTCTTTTCCTCGTGGCTCTGAGTGCGGTTTTGAATGAGAAATAGGAGAAACTCATACGTCTTGCGGAAAGACGTTAAACCCCGTGTAGACATACTCCGTTTGCCCACTGTAACAGGTGGGCTTTTTTATAAGAAAAGGAAACAAAAAATGAATGAACTCCTCAAACACACACTAAAAACTGTACTTATCTTATTTGTCATCATCTTTGTGCTAAGGCTTGCCGAAACCTACGCCCAAAGCCTAGAAGAACACTACACTGCCCTTGGATTTAGCCAAGAACAAATCGCCGAAATGCAACGCCAAGCAAATCTTGAATGGCAACAAGAACACAGTGATTTACAACCTAATTTGACACCTGAGATTGAAAAATATCTCAAAAAATCAACCGCACTTTTGCAGGAGAAAATCAATGAGTAATACTAACCTCGCTTATGAAGTCGGCATTTATGCTAATGACGGTGGCTTTCGTGGCTACATCGCCAATCTCAAAACAAATTTAAATATTTATCGCACGCCTGTTTGCCATTCGCCCCAAATGGCAAAAGAAACATCTGAGTTTAAAGAGAAAATAAAAACGTGTAAACAGCGAGGGGTTACGCTCTTTTTCGAAGACAACTTTACAAAATTATGAGGCAACACAATGAAGCGCCGCAGATTTTTAAGTGCTTGGCAATGCGACAGCGACCAAGACTACTACGAGCAATTTAGTCAACAAGGCGAAGATGAAATAGAGCCTGATGATAGCGATAACTTCGAGCCTTGCGATGATGATTGCGATTATTGGAAAAATAACTGTTATGGGAGAGGATAAATGGAAAACCAAAAATTTGAGTTAATTATTAGCACAGAAAGCAAAGTGCTTGCTTGCAATATTACCGACTTTGAAAAACAAGCTGAGCAGTTTTTATCAACGCTCACACAAACCTTTGAAACGGATGATGACTTCGGTCGTGCTAAAGAAGAGGTTAAGTTACTAAAGGAGCTAGAAGATAAAACACGTGAAGCAATTAAAAATGCACAGCAAGGTGATATTAACAAATTGCTTGAGCAAGCCCAAGACATTGCCGAACGCTTCCGCCAAGCTCGTTTAGAGCGTGAAAAATTAGTGAAAACCAAAGAAGCAGAGATTAAAACAAACATTGTCAATGGGGCTTTTGAGCGAATTTCAGCGGTCAAATCAGGTTTTGAAAGCGATGTGTGTATTGCCCTTGAACAGGTTATTCCAAAAGCTACTATCAAAAAACGCTTAGAAGAAGCCACTAAACGCCGTAGCACCCTTGCCACTCTCACGAAAGCTGTGAATGCCGAAGAAACCCTTATTGCGGCAGAAATTGCAACAGAAGCTGCTCGACTTTCCGCACGTCGCAAGCTAATTCCAATCTCTTATGAGTATCTCTTTAAGGATTGGCTCAATCTGATTACTGGTGATGACGAACTTGAACCTATCATTCAAGCACGCATTGCCGATGAAGAAAAACGTGAAGCCGAAATAAAAGCGAAAGCAGAGCAAGAAGCAAAAGCACGTGCAGAAGCGGAAGCCAACCTTAACGCATCACAAACCAACGAGAAAATAGAAACCAATGAAAACACGGCGCATATTGAACCGCAAACACCAACGCAAGAAACGCTACCTGCGGCAACGCAATTTATTCTTAAAATCTCAGCCCAAGAAATCCCATTTATCGGCACCATTGAACAATTAAGAGCGTATTTTGCCCCAGTGAAAGCGTTGGGGATTACGGCAACGATTGTGAAAAAATAAGACTTTACAACCGCCCGACTTCGGATTAAGACAACAGTAAATTTAATAGTTCCAAATCATCTCTTCAATTAGGGCGGTTTTTGATTTTCCTGTGCGTTCGCTTAATTCTGCTAAGCGTGAAATGGTTTCTTCTTTCAACTTAAAACCAGCCAAACGTACGCCGCGTTTTTTATCGCTTTTTTCTTGCTGTTCTTGACGCGTTAAACCTGATTTAGGACGACCACGAGACATATTAACCTCTTGCATTTAATGAATTAACGGTTTATAGTAGGAGCCATTGGGGGACACTTCCACATATCCCCCGCAGGTTTATCCTAGAATGCTGGCATTGCCACCATTAGCAGGATAATTAGGATTGCGAGCTTCAAATACATATCCTAACTCCTTTTTTGATGCCCGATTTCAGTCGGGCTTCTCATTTTTAGAACCATTCCAAAAACAAGATTATTGTAGTTTATACTTCATAAATAAGCAAGAGTTCTTTAGTATTTACTAATTATTTTTTATTTGACACCGCCCAAACTTCGGATTAAGATAACCGCACTACAATATTCGGCGGTAATCCGCACCCGACAGCAAGCGGTTTTTTTATGCCCTAAATTTACATAGTAATCTATGTCGGGTCGAGAGAACCTAATACAATACCCTCTGGGGAATAAGTTCCGCCGTCCGAATACGGTAGTTGAAGCCCGACACCCTACTAAGGTATCGGATTACTAAACTAAATTATTCGGAGCATAAAATGTCAAATCAAATCCAATTCTTATCATTCAATTTCAAAGCTTCTAAAGTACGAGTTATTACTGATCCAAATCAGGAATTCTGGTTTTGCGGTAAAGATGTCTGTGATATTTTAGGATATGCAAATGATAGTAAAGCATTAAAAGATCACTGCAAATCTAAGGGGGTAACGAAACGTTACTCCCCTACCACAAGCGGTGATCAAGAAATGGTTTATATCAACGAACCAAACCTATACCGCCTAATCATCAAATCACGCAAACCTGAAGCAGAGCCATTTGAGGCTTGGGTATTTGAAGAAGTATTACCACAGATTAGAAAAACAGGGAAATATAGTTTAGAGCAAAGACAACTTGTCTTGCCCGAACCTGAAAAGAAATATACGTTTGAGTTTACCGAGTACGAACTCGAACAGCTCGCGTGGCTCTGGTTCAGTCATAAACGAATGAACACGCTACTCGCCGAGCTTTACGAACCGCTCAATTCCATTGGCTCTACTTTCAGCGGCAGCGTGTACAGCCACGCTCACGAATATCACCGCCACCACGAGGAAAGCCAAGCCACAATGCAACGCCTGATTGAGCCATTCAAACGCTCTACCAAGCTCAACTGGCAAAGAGTGATTCCAAAAATCACCCCAACAAGAAATTATCTCGATTTCTAAAACTCAACCAAAACCGACCGCACTTCCCCGTGAACCGTGTGGCGGTTTCGTTCAACCTAAATTCAGTGAAAAGGTGAAATTATGTTCAGAATTTTAATGATTGTCAGCTTGTTGTGGTGTGCATATGAATTAGATTTAGGCTCAGACTGCGACGGGCATTATTGCGGAATAACAACAGATTTAATAGCAAACAAAGGAAAATAATATGACAACAGCACTTCAAACATTAACAAATAAACTCGCTGAACGCTTTGAAATGGGCAGTAGCGAAAATCTACCACAAACCCTAATGGCGACTGCCTTTCGTGGGCAAAATGTAAGCCCCGACCAAATGACCGCCCTACTGGTTGTTGCTAACCAACACGGCTTAAACCCTTGGACAAATGAAATCTACGCCTTCCCAAATAACGGTGGCATTGTGCCGATTGTCGGCGTGGATGGTTGGTCTCGCATTATGAACGACCACCCACAATTTGACGGTATTGAATTTACCTTTAATGATGATAACAGTTGCACCTGTAATATCTACCGTAAAGACCGCACTCGCCCAACGACAGTTACGGAATATATGAGCGAATGTAGCCGCAACACGCAACCGTGGAAATCACACCCAAAACGAATGCTCCGCCATAAAGCAATGATCCAATGCGCAAGGTTAGCTTTTGGCTTTACAGGTATTTACGACCAAGACGAAGCTGAACGCATTGTAGAAAATCAAAAAGAACCGTTAAATGTAACACCAAAACCGAATGTGATTGAAGGGCAAGCAGTCGAATTAGCCACATCTGAACAAATCGACACCCTCAATCAGCTTATTCAGCTCACGAACACCGACACTGAAAAAGCCTTTGCCTACTACGGTGTGCAAAGCATTGAGCAGTTGTCAAAAGCGAAAGCAGAACACTTTATCAAAACCCTTAACGGGCGATTAGATGAATCTGCACAAAATGCTGATAACAAAACAAGTGAGGAAATCCCACTATGATAGACGGTTTGATCACCCTTGATTGTGAACAAGGCTCGGAAGAATGGCTAGCCGCACGGCTAGGCATTCCCACCGGTACGGGGTTCAAAAATATCGTGCGAATAAGCGGCGATAGATCCGCTACCTATATAAAATACCTTGCCGAGTTGGTCGAAGAAAGCATTTTAGGTTTACCTGACAGCCGTTATAAATCTGATTATATGGAGCGTGGCAACCAGCTTGAACCGCTTGCACGCGGTGCTTATGAGTTCTTGACTGGCAACAAAGTACAGCAAGTCGGCGGCGTGTACCTTGATGAGAAACGAGAAGTAATGGTTAGCCCTGATGGACTCATTCCCGAACTGAAAAAAGGGTTAGAAATTAAATGCCCGAAAATGAGTACACACATTACTTACATTATTGAAGGGGGCATACCGCTTGAATATATTATCCAAGTGCAAGCGAATCTGTGGGTAACAGGCTATGAAACGTGGGATTTTGTCAGCTACTGCCCCGAATATCAAAAGCAGCCGCTTTATTTATTCACGGTAGAACGAAATCAAGCATTGATGGAAGCGTTTGATTACCATATTCCCGAATTTTTGACCGCACTTAAGGCGTTGAAAGCCGAAAATTAATAGTTAGGAGGGTGGTATGAGCCTCTTTTACACATCAGACAAATGGTATTCCTATTTATTACGCGGAGCTTTTAAGAGCAAATCAGGGTTTATTGGCGTAATAAAAACTCAAAATAATAATTTTACGCCTCAAATCTCACTTAATGGTTCTACTGTCTTTTTTCCCTCTTTCAATGACGCTATTTCTGCAGCGTTATTCATTGATAAAAAACGGGTGGAGCTATTAGGCAATGATTGTATTACTAACCAAAGTGCGGGATTAATTTATGGAGATTATACAGTGAAAAATATGAAAAAGGTGATTGATGAATATATTAAGGCAAACAAACTCGGGATTAGATTAGCGAATGTTGCCACAGTATTTCTGGAAGTCCTATGGAGCAATAGAACTCGGCAGGGACGCATTATTGACGCGGAAAAATCATTTAAGAACAGGAAATGTGGTTCTATCCACTTAACTGATGACGAAACAAAGTTAATTCTCAACGATCTGCAAGAATTTGGATTGATTAGAATCACAAGTAACAAATACGGGCCGAAACTTTGGATTGCAAAACTCGACCTAAAAAAAGAATTACGTCCAACATCCCCAATTACACCAAAAACAAAGGAAAAAAATATGCAACAATTAGAAAAATTATCGCCTGAAATGTTAGAAAATTTAGCAAAACAAGCAGCGGAGCTAGCAAAAGCCAAAAAACAAGAAGCTGTAGAGAAGCATAATTTAAGGGCAATTCTCGATCCATTAATCCTTAATGCGGTACAAACTAAAGGAAAATATGAAAGACTCTTAAATGAACTCCTTGATACCTCAACAGAGCTTGATAATGCGCTGAATGCGTTGAAAGATGCGTTGAAATAATCCTAATTTAACTTGTCTAGCTTAGACAATCCTAGACGAAATCTAGACAATTTTTTAGACAAATGCCCTCAGTTGAGGGCTTTTTTTACGAGGTAAAAAATGAACACAAACGAACTACTCAACGAACGAGAAAAAACGCACGGCGATTTTGTCAGCGGTGCAGAAACCTTTTATCACCTGATTAAACCAATTATTAATAGTCAGCTTTTTGAACGCAACAAAGTCAAAGCCTACGCCGCCACAATGATTGCCGCCAAGCTCACCCGAATTTATAACGGTGATGAAAACTTTAGTGACCACTGGGAAGACATTATTGGCTACGCGAGCCTTGCACTTGGTAAGCAGTTTGAGCCACAGCAAGCGGTAAGTGTGCCAGTTGTGGATTATATAAAAACAGGAGAAAAAATGCTAACCAATAATAAATGGATACCTGAAGTCCCAAGACCAACTCTTGAAGGAAATGCCTTTGAACTATTTTTGCAAGAGTGGGTTAAGAAAAATTATGCCGAAGAATTTGCAGAGGCAGTAGAGGAGGAGACGAAATATTATGATGACACGCTAGATATTACAGAATTTTGCTTATATCAAAGCATCCTTAAGCATTGGCAAGGTGGTGATGATGAAGATGCTGCAGAACGATTCATTAGATACGACAGCTGGAGCTTTCAAGAAGCGCAAGAATTTGTCAACAAATCACTAGAATATGATGCACGCAGGCACGAGGAAAAAATGCAAGCAGAATGGATAACACAAAACGGCTACACATTGCCGTTCCCTGTTGGCTCACAGGTAAGATGGCGTGGGCAAATCGGCGAAGTTCAAGCCGATAAAGAAAATTGCTATATGCCATTGGGCAAAATTTGCGTATTGACTGAAGAGCAAGTGGCACAGAATAAGCGATGGGAGCAAGAGGGAAATTCTAGCCGCCACGGTGGTTATCTTGTCAAATGGGAAGAATTAGAACTTGTTGCAGAAGATAATAAAACCGCTAAATAGCGGTTTTTTATTGGAGAAAAGGAATGAATAACTTATTGAACCGTAGGCTAGTGTTTATGAAAAAAGAAGAAGCCCAAACAATGGCTAAAGCGCTTCTAAATTATAAAGTGGAATATAAAAATGAGTGATATGGGTGAAATGTTTAGAGAGCTACGCTCTGCTAGACAAGAGAAATGCTTTAAAAACAAGATTAATGGTAAAGTATTATTAACTGTAAACGGTATCCCCTTTAAATCTTGTAGCGATACTCATCTACAAATTAATACTAAGAAAGGGGTAATTAATTATTACCCTTCCACTGGTTTATGGTTCTATTCAAATAGCAAATATAGGCAACGTGGTATAAAGAAATTAATTAAACATTATTTTGACACTAAATTGGGAGATTAAAGAATGTAAAAATTAAATTTAATTTTAGGTATTGCTACGACAGAATTTTGGCAACCATTACCAAGTCCACCTGAAGACTAACAAGCCACTGTAACAAGTGGCTTTTTTATTATCACAAGGAAATAAAATGGAAGACATTATTCAAAAAATAGAACAATGGGCTGAAGAGCGAAATTTAATTACAGGCTCAACAACACACAAACAAATGCTAAAACTACTTGAAGAATTTGGCGAATTATGTGGCGGAGTGTCAAAAAATAAGCCTGAAATCATTAAAGATAGCATTGGTGATTGTATGGTAGTAATGATTATTATGAATCGACAACTCAGTAATGCGATTAATATCCCGAGTTTGCTTAACGTAGTCAGCGTAGGTTTAAGTGATGGTGAAATATCTGATGAAGAAAAAGATTCAACGCTCTTATTAATCTCTAAGAATATCGGGAATTTATCTCACTCTATCGGAATGTTAGAAGCGGAAAGCATCATTGATAATCTTGCCTTAACTATCGGAACGTTATTTTTACTCTCTACTAAATTTTATTTAGATTTTAACGAATGCCTACAGTATGCCTACGAGCAAATAAAAGATCGAAAAGGAAAGATGATCGATGGCGTATTTATTAAAGAAGATGACTTACCTGCCTAACCTAGCAAGTTAGGCTTTTTATTTGGAATAAATTATGCAGAAACCTATTTTAGATGCCTGTTGTGGTAGCCGTATGTTTTGGTTTGACAAGCAAAATCCGAATGTGTTGTTTGCCGATAATAGACGACTTGAAACCACAATGAAAGATAGGGATAAACTCCGTAAACTTGAGATAAAGCCTGACGTTATCCACGATTTTACCAAGATGCCCTACCCCGATAAATCTTTCAAACTTGTCGTCTTTGATCCACCACATTTGAAAGTTGGCGGTGATAATGCGTGGCTAATAAAAAAGTATGGGCGACTTGATCAGGATTGGCAAACCCAACTCAAAAAAGGCTTTGATGAATGTATGCGCGTATTAGACGACAACGGCACGCTTGTTTTTAAATGGAACGAAACGCAAATCCCTGTTAGCGAAATCATTAAAACTATTGGCCATCAACCTTTAATCGGTCACAAATCAGGTAAAGCCAATAACACCCATTGGCTTTTATTTTTTAAGTTACCTACATAGGAGAAAACAATGAAAAAATCACATT